>NZ_JNLF01000004.1:0-843124 GCF_000702965.1 Butyrivibrio sp. AE2032
CTGCGTAAGATGGTATCTCAGATCGGCGATCTGCTCCTTAAGGGCCTTATTCTCTTCCCTTATGGCGATACCGTCAGTGATGGCTGACCAGAAATCGGACAACGTGTCACCTGCCGACTTTACAATGGACTGGGCAGGACTCGTCACAAGCTGGACCGGCTGGAGCAACTTTTTAACAGGGCTCCCCGGAACCAGACTCAGCACGGCAAAAGCCGTCAGCACGAGGATGACGAGAAGTGCTATGAACCATTTATTCTTAAACAGTTTTTTCAAGAGTATTCTCCTGATGCGTTAGTACGGGGCTTATTATCAACCCTTTTTGCCGCAGCAGTTCTTGTATTTCTTGCCGGAACCGCAGGGGCACGGATCGTTACGTCCGATCTTATCGGAATGTGCGATGTTTGCATCGCGGTATTCCTTCGTGATCTCCTGTCTCTTCTCGTCAGTAAGGATAGACTTCCATGCGGTGATGTTATAGAGCCAGTCAGCCTTTGCATCACGCATGTTGTAGTAGAGCTTCTCGTAATCGATCACGAGCTTGATCTCATAATCGTCATCGATAGCTTCGAGGTCGATGTCATCACCGTTAACAAGGCTGGACTTGATGCCGTCGATGAATCCTACGAATACATCCATTGCATCCTTGGGGAAGTCCAGTTTCTTAGCCAGCTCGGAAGCCTTGCCGCTGAGATATTCCTCATTGTCGGGATAAGCTCCCAGGATCTTCTCGTAAGCTGCCTTCTCGAGTGCATAGTAACGGTTGATATATTCAACATATTCCTGTCTGTTGGATGCATCCTCGGATCTGTCCATCCAGGTCTTGTAATAACTCATTTTCATAATCCTCCGAAATATTCTTTATTAAAGCTTGATTAAAGCTTGGCAGCTACAGCCCTGAGGAACTCCTCGGTAGTAACCGTCTTCTTGTTGTCGTTGTCAAGGAGATTATTGAGATCTCCGGTGATCGTGCCTTCCTCAATGGTCTCGATGGAAGCCTTCTCGATCCTGTCTGCGAAATCCTCAAGATCCTTAAGACCGTCGAGCTGAGCTCTCTTTCTGAGCGCACCGGACCAGGCGAAAAGTGTAGCCATAGGGTTAGTAGATGTCTGCTCACCCTTGAGGTGTCTGTAGTAGTGTCTTGTAACAGTACCGTGAGCTGCCTCATACTCGTAAACGCCCTTGGGTGAAACGAGAACGGATGTCATCATTGCAAGTGAACCGCATGCGGAAGCGAGCATGTCGCTCATGACGTCGCCGTCATAGTTCTTGAGCGCCCAGACAAATCCGCCTGAAGAGCGCATGACTCTTGCGACAGCATCATCAATGAGCGTATAGAAATATGTGATGCCGGCTGCTTCGAACTTTTCCTTGTACTGTGTGTCATAGATATTCTGGAAGATCTCCTTGAATCGTCCGTCGTACTTCTTGGAGATGGTATCCTTTGTTGCGAACCAGAGATCCTGCTTTGTATCCAATGCATACTCGAAGCAGGAAGTCGCAAATGCGGAAATGGACTTGTCAGTGTTGTACAGACCCTGGACAACACCTGCATCCTTATATTCAAAGATCGTCTGGCTCTCCTGTCTTCCGTCGGGATAAGTGAGAACAAGATCAGCTCTGCAAGGTCCGTCTACAAGGAACTCGGTGTCTCTGTATACATCGCCGTATGCGTGTCTTGCGATCGTGATAGGCTTTTCCCAGCATGATACGAAAGGTCTTATTCCCTTTACGAGGATCGGTGCCCTGAATACCGTTCCGTCAAGGATGGCCCTGATCGTGCCGTTAGGGCTCTTCCACATAGTGTGGAGATTATACTCTGTCATTCTCTGGGCATTGGGCGTGATCGTCGCGCACTTTACCGCAACGCCGAGCTCGTTTGTCCTGTTGGCGGCATCGATGGTTACCTGGTCTGCCGTCTCGTCCCTGTGCTTTAATCCGAGATCGAAATATTCGGTCTTCAGGTCAACATTGGGCTCGATAATGATCTCCTTTATCTGTTTCCAGATAATCCTTGTCATCTCATCCCCGTCCATCTCAACAAGCGGGGTCTTCATCTGAATCTTAGCCATAAGATCTCCCTCATATAAATAATACTAGAAGATTTTAAGGCATTAACCCTTTAACGTCAAATCAAAAAATGGGGAAAAACCTCATGAAAACGAGCCTGGATTACCGTCGGTCTTTGCAGCTGCCTTTACAAGGACTATCTCCAGGGAATATCTCTCATCGATAAGGCCGTGCCTGAAGTCGCTGTCCAGGTCTGCCGCAGTCAGATAGAGCTTTATGAGCGAATTCATGCTGAAATTATTTGCCTGCTGGCAGATCTTCTTTGCCCTGAACTCCTTCATGCCGGTCCTTTTTATCAGAACGTTCGGATTTCCGGCTTCCTTGGCCATTATCAGGGCCTTGATGTGGCTCATGATGGACGCCCTTATCATTACCATAGGCTCTTTATTGATTATCAGTTTATCAAGAGTCCCAAGCGCGGAAGCCGCATTTCCGCTTCCGCAGGAATCCATGATATCGAAGATCCTTCCGCTCAGGTCAGCCGGACAGCACAGTTCGACTATCTCGGGTGTTACCACAGTATAATTCTTGCTCTGACAGTAAAGAGCCACCTTATTGACCTCATTTACGAGCTCCATCATGTTGCCCGAACACCTTGAAGCCATTGAAGTTGCGGCATCATAGTTAACCTTCAGGCCTTCCTTGCCGAATCTGTTGCCGATCCAGTTCAGGAGTTCATCCTCTTCAAAGCCGGCCATGGAAGCAACCGTGCCGTACTGCACGAAAGCCTTAAACGCTTTCTTGCGGCTGTCTACGTTTTCCTCAAAGAAGACGACCACGGTAGACGACGGGATGTTTTTCAGCACATTCAGGTCCTTATCTGACAGTTCCCTTCCCGGAAGTCCGGACTGTCTGACAACAATAAGCCTTTTCGGCGACATCCACGGGGGCATGGAGATCAGTTCCTCGAGCTTGCCCATGTCGAACTTCTCGCCCGTCCTCGTGTCGATCGAAGCAAAATCCATATCTTCGGCTCCGGGACCCAGGCATACCTTCTTGAGCATGTTTACCGCTCCGTCGATCATGTATGTCTCTGTGCCATACAAAAGCACAAGACCCAAAGAATCGGATTCTTTGTTGATCTTGTTCAGCATCTGCTTGGAATTCAGAACTCCCTGAGGAAGAGCCTTCGGCTTTGCCATCTGTTACTGACCTCCGAACACTTCGGGATATCTGCTCTTAAAGAGAATATCCGTATCAACGTCTTCCGAACAGCCGTCGATCCTGCCTATGGATCCGGTCTGCCACATGGTGTAATCACCCTCATATGTTGTCTGTTTTACATAATGTGCAAGCCATACATCATAACCGGCAGGCTCCCAGATGATCTCGAGATAATACTTGCTCGCATAAAGGATCGTGCCGTAACCGTTGGCTTCCATCAAGCCTGCAAATTCATAGAACAGGTTATTGATATCGACAATGCTCATCTTATACTTCTGGAAATGTGACCAGCTCTCCCAGTCGAATGCGACGGGAAGATCGAGTTCCTTGTCCGCAAGAACGTTCAGGAGCTCTGCGGTGTGCTCCCTGAGCATCTCAATGGTGCTGTCGGTCGAATAGTAGTAAACGCCTATCTTGAGGCCCGCAGCCTTGGCGTCACGGTAATACTCCTCAAACTTGCGGTCTTCGCCCAGCTCGCCGTTGTTGTAGATCATGGCTCTGAGCATGACGAATTCGCATCCTGCCGCCTTTACTTTCTCGAAATCGATGTCTCCCTGATATCTGGAAACATCAATACCGTACGCTATGTCACTGTCAGGATACCTGGCCATGAAATCGCTGAACGCAAGAGTCGTATGCTCGTCGGAGCCGCCTCCTCCGCCACCGCCGCCCGAAGAGCTCGGCACATAGACCCTGATGGTCATCTCGCCGGACTTTGTATTACCCGCATCGTCGACCAACGTTACCGTAATGGGATATCTGCCCTCCTGGGATGTGTCGACCTCGCCGTCAATCCTTACTTCGACATCGCTGTCGCAATTATCTATAAAACCTATATGTCTGTTGATGTCAAACTCTGAACCCAGCTCAACACTTGCGCTCTCAGGCAGGTTGAGGAACATCGGGGCCTTTGTATCCTCTTCCGGCTGTTCCATGTGCGGTATGGCCGGTGTCGGCGAAGGCGTGGGTGTCGGAGTATTGCTCGGTGTGGGCGTAGGCGTATCTGTCGGCGTGGGGCTCGGCTGTATGTCATCGCCGTCTCTCATGCCTTCAGTATCGCGCGGATGCACATCCGCACCGCACCCTGCAAGCGGGGTGATCATCATGGCAGCCGCAAGAAGCACGGCAGCAGCCATCTTTATCTTTCTTAAACGTTTATTCAGCATATATCTCCATTCTTCAGCATCTGCTGATTCCTTTCCTAAGATCCCATATCATTTTTCGATTATAACAAACTTGGCTCCTTTTCTATCGCACTTTATGGGACAAAATAAGGCAAAGACCGACACAAGCCCGACTGATCCCGTGTTTTCGGCTGTTTTTATATGCTCATTTGAGGCTGCCTGCAAATGCCTGTACACGACAATTATTCAAGCAGATAATGCTTTATAACACTGTCCATGAGAAGCACATCCAGAGGCGTCTTGCTGGTCTCCCATGTCAATATGAGCTTTTCTCCCTTGAACAACCCGTTTTTCTCGTAAATGTTTATTCTGTTTACATTTTTATTTGCATAATCCTCATCATCCATCTTGCCCAGATGCTCCCAATAAAGAATTTTCCTTCGTCTAACGTTTAGCGCGGTAAAATCCGGATGTATGACGCCCAGTCCTTCCAAATATAGCGGACACTCGTATTTATATGGAACACCATGTTTTTTCAGAGCATTGGCGATCAGTATCTCTGACTTTGATCTGACACGTTCGTTCTTTTCCGTATAGTATTCAGCATCACCAACACCGAAACTACCGCCTTCGTACGGTTCTGACAGCCATTCTTCAACATATTGTTCATCCGTCTGCCTAATCGGTATGATCAGGTTCTGTCGGCCTTTGCAGAGCGTCCCATAATAGTCTTCGGCTGAAGTCTTGCCTAGCGTTTTTGATATTCTTTCGATATTCTCGATTTCCTTATCTATCAGTTTGACCATTTTGTTAAGATATTCGTAATTTGCAACCTGCTCAACAATTCTGAGTTCGCTTCCTCTTGCATATTTACCCTTTGCACTGAAATTGTCTTTTTTCAGATAGCATTGTCCTTTATTCGAATCAACGCAGATATGGTACTTTGGCGTTCCTTTGTACTTCAGTTTTTCCAGACGCTTAACGACAATCAATTTATATTTATCGAGTTCGTTTTTTCGCATTTGAAGCAAATCTCTTATGCTTTCCATCTTTGGTCCTCCTTTTATATATCAATTGCTGTTTACTGCTAATACAAGTTTCTATTTTTCTTGAATTGACCGCCATTATGGTCGATATAAGAAATCTGACGGTCACATCCAAACACATGCTCATTGCAAATACCGCCAAACCACTTAAATCAATACAATTGACGGTCTCTGCTGTTTCATAGAAATCCTTCCTTACCGCCACTTCACTTATTTCAATGCAAATGGCGGTTTCTATCGCTCCATGGAAATCATTCCTTACCGCCAATTCACTTATTTCAATGCATATGGCGGTTTCTATCGCTCCATGGAAATCATTCCTTACCGCCAATTCACTTATTTCAATGCATATGGCGGTTTCTATCGCTCCATGGAAATCATTCCTTACCGCCAATTCACTTGTTTCAATGCAGATGGCGGTTTATATTGCTCCATGGAAATTATTCTTTACCGCCAATTCACTTATTTCAATGCGAATGGCGGTTATATTCGAATTAAACTGTCGTAACTGCTGATAAACAATGCAGAATCAAATCCTCATTTATCAAAACGCCATCACTACCGCCCCCTCCCTGTCTGTCCTGAACACCTCACACCCGTAAGTTTCCAGCCGTTCGAGCGTTTCAGGCGCGGGATGCCCGTAGAAGTTGTGCTCACCGACGGATATGACGGCAACCGCGGGAGAACATGCTTCGATAAACTCACAGGAAGTCGAATATTTGGATCCGTGATGCGCAACCTTAAGTATGTCGCAGTCTATATCGGCATCCGAACCGATGAGAAGAGATTCACTCCTTGTTCCTATATCGCCTGTAAACAGGATCTTTGTCTCCTCCTTCCCTTCTATATCAAGCATTACGACAAGGCTTTCCTCATTTCCCCCGCCGATACCGGAAGAAGGATAAAGCACGTCTATATATACCGAATCAGACAGTCTGATTCGTTCTCCGGCCGTTATTTCAGCCAAACATGAAAGATAAGCTTCTTTTACCGGACTGATCTCAGCAGATCTGAAGAACTCATTCACGTCTTTATCGCTTTCACCGGCACACGGAACATATGACGTGAGGATCAGTCCTGTCCTGCCCTGAGAGCATAATGCGGCAAGCCCTCCTGCGTGATCGGTGTCCCAATGGCTCATTATGCAGACATCCGCCTTGCCGATACCGTAATAGTCGAGCAGATCACGGACTGTCCTGCCGCCTTCTTCATATGTTCCCCCATCTATAAGGCAGTTCAGTTCATGAGTCATTATCAGGCAACAGTCACCCTGTCCGACATCTGCAAACACCACGGTGCACAAGGGTTTATTAACGACTGAAACAGCTTCAAAGCCGACCAGGCACGCAAGGACAGCAGCAGAAATCTTCAGAAACAGCCTTCTGATAAGACAGGGCGGCATAAAAAGCAGAAAAACGGTAATCCCGGCCATAAACAGGAGCATGTTGCTAAGATGAACCGGTGCACCGCCGTTTCCGCTCATGACGCTTCCCGCGCTGACCAGTTTTTTCAGGCATTTCAGGCATAAAAAAAGCGGAGAAGACAGATATCCTGACCAGAAAGGAAGCAGTATGCACAGCAAAACGCACGGGATAAAGAATGTGCAGCAGGCTCCGGCCGCAAAAGAGCCGCCGATCTGGATCAGAAGGTGTTCCAGATCGGGTCTCATAGAGATATCAGACCAGAAAGGCATCATTCCGAGGGATGCAGATACGGTGACACTCAAAACAGACGATATCTTCTCGCCCAGCTGAAAGCGCATAAGAAGTTCTGTGATCTTTCCGCTGCAGGTCTTTATGGCCAGAACGGCGCAGAAACTCATCTGAAAACCGGAAGACATTGGACAGAAAGGGTCGGCAGTGACCATTACGACAGAAGCCAGACTTAAAGCTGACAGCCAGTCACGCGCAGCAAAAGCGCAGATGCTCATTACAGCGGCGCGCGTAACGGAACTGCCCCACCCCGTAAGACAACCCACGGTCACGCAGAACAGGACATAGGCAACCATCGCTTTTCTGCGTTTGATGCCCAACAGATCGAGCACAGAAGGAAGGCAAGCCAGAAAACCCGCAAAATGAGTGCCCGAGACAGCCAGAAGATGCGAACAGCAGGACATCTTGAAATCCCTTTGAACACTTTCTTCCAGAAGTGATCTGTCACCCGTGCACACGGCTGCAGTCAATGCTTTAAAAGAGTCATCAAAAGTATCTGAGACAGCACTGACTGCTTCCCTTCTGAATTCAAAGAAAAACTGCTGAAGATAACCCGCAATTCTGTATAAAACAAATGCATTCCCGTTTTTCACAAAACGGTCGCAGGAAAAGATGTACAGTATGCCTTTAGACCTCAGATATTCCCTGTAATCGAATTCGCCCGGATTGCCAGCTTTTTCAGGCTCTTTAAGGGTTCCGAAAAGTGTCAGGCAGTCACCGGGAAAAAGGCTTTCAAGATCGGACAGATCACCCCGGTACCTGATCTTTGCAAGAGCTCCGCCATCCAAGCATGCGGTAATGTCCGTATCACCCGAAAGTTTATATGTAACAGACGTTATCACGCACGGATATCCGCCGTTTTCGGACTGATAACAGGATGCATTGAGTCTTGAAACGATCTTATATCCGAGCAGTGTCACAACAACGGCCAGGATCAGGCCGCAGGACATCACCGCAAACCTGTTAGCGTATTCTAACCGATGCTGAAATGCTTGTTTCCTGAAGGTCTTTTCCTTACTGTTAGAACAGCAAAACACCGCATAAAAAAATACTATAAAAACACTCAGAAAAACGGGCGGTATCATGGATCCTGAACGGTAACTGATAAGGCAGTCAGCGGCCAAAACAACAGCAGGAAGAAGGCACGGACGCTTCGCGAAAGCATAAGACATCTGATCAAGCCAGCAAGGCAGCATCCTCAGACGCTGAAAGATACGTTCGGGCAGCGCCAAAAGCTCTTTATTTCCGTATGTTTTGCCATAGTAGTTCTTCATGTTAAAATTCTAGTGCGGCCGTTTGTCGGTTTCTGTCTCAATTTTGGCCCCAAAAACCGACAAAACCCGACAAAAACGACAAGTTGAACAGTTTGGACAGAGTTATCTACATGGCGATTAATTACGGAAAGATCAGATATCTAAAGACCTGCGCATCCGTCAGGGACCTTCCTGACGAGAAACTTCCCGAGGTTGTTTTGGCCGGAAGATCCAATGTCGGCAAGTCTTCCCTCGTAAATGCACTCGGCGGATCGAAGAAACTTGCCAGAGTTTCGCAGACGCCTGGCAAAACGCAGCAGATCATATACTTTGACATGGATTCACAGGCAATATTAGCAGATCTTCCGGGATACGGTTTCTCAAAGGCCTCAAAGCAGAAATCTGCAGGATTTTCGGAGCTTTGCGACAATTATTTCAAGGTCAGAAAAGGCATCGATCTGGTCCTTCTCCTTATCGACATAAGACATGAGCCGTCAAACGACGACATCGGCATGCTTAATTTCCTGAACAGCACCGGACTTCCCTATTTTCTGGTGTTTACCAAGTGCGACAAGATGTCAGCCCAGCAGGTCAGAAAACAACTGCAGATGATGTCAAACTGTCTTGATTTTGCTGAAGATGCAAGGGTTTTCGCGATCTCAAACAATGAGACAAACCCGCAAAAATCAGGAATACCTGATCTCAAGCAGGCAATCTCTGATGAGCTATTCAAATAATCAACAACAATTCACCAACTTTTCGTGCAAATTTTATGACGATAGCGCTTTGATTTGTTTTGCTACTCCGATATTATTTAATTAGTTCTTTTATGGGGGATCAGTGCAGCCATGAGCGACTTATATGTCAATGCGGGCTATCAGGACGGTAATCTGACACCTTTCGGTCCGATCGGCATCATTGCACATACATCCAACAGAGATTTCGTAAAAAGGGTTTCCGACGTCCTTTCGTCCAAAAGAAAGATACGCGCTGCAAGCCCTGACAATAAATTCGAGGAAAATCCCGGCTACGCACGCGAAGATTATCTTATCGACACTTCCCTTACCAGATTCCAGACAGGAGAAGGCAAGTTCTCGCTGGGTGAGAGTGTCAGAGGACACGATATCTTCATCATCACGGACGTTCTTTCGCGCAATATCGAATATGACCTCATCGTAGGCAGGCACGTCATCTCCCCCGATGACCAGTACAGAGACCTTTTGAGGATCATTTCGACAATTAAGGGTAAGGCAAAGAGGATCAACGTCATTATGCCCTTTGTCTATGAAGGCCGCCGCGAAAAGCTCGATTCACACCGTGAATCCTACGACTGCGCCGACATGCTCAAAAAACTCTATTCCCTGGGAGTAGCCAATCTCATCGTTTTCGATCCGCACGACGAGAGAATCGCGAATGCGGTACCGCTCATGTCAATTGAGATGCCGCGTTGCCAGTTCAAGATGACATCCACCCTGCTCAACCGTTTCGGCTCGATAAAGCTCGATGCGGAGAGCACGCTCGTAATAAGCCCTGACATCAACGGAGTCTCTCGTGCCAATTTCTACAGCACGAACCTGAGCCTCCCTCTGGGCTTCTGCTACCGATATAAGTCAACGATGCCGGGCAACGGCGGAAGATCCTATCACTACTTGGGCGACAGCGTTGAAGGCAAAGATATCCTGCTGATAGATGACATGATCAATTCCGGATCCACCGTCATCAATACGGCACGTCTCCTCAAGGAGGACCGCGGAGCAAAGGATGTTTACTGTCTCGTTCCCTTCGGCCTTTTCACCGACGGGCTCGAAGAACTGGACAAAGCATACGAGAGGGGCATCTTCAAGTGCATCTGCACCACCAATCTGATCTATGCACCTGAGGAACTCAGATCACGCGAATGGTACCTGGCCGCTGACATGGTGCCTTACGTCGCAAAGATCATAGACTCTTTAAACCTTGATGAATCTATCTACGACCTTATCAATTCGACTTCGAGATTAAGAGATCTCAAGAGTCAGATAAGGATCGGAGAGATCATAGATGAATTTGAAGAATAAGAAATCAAAAAAGGCATGAAAGGCAGGCTGCAATTATGACATCAGCATCTGACGAAAGAGCTTATTCCCGCTACGACCAATACGGCGACAACCCCATGGCGCCCGTAGGACCCATCGGTCTCATCGCTCTCAGGGGAAGTGAGGATTTCACCGAAAAGGTAAACTTCTACCTCAACAAGAGACGTTCCGAGTATCAGCAGGAACAGATCGTTAATACCTATCCGGGCTTCTTCAGAGAGGATTATACGATCCCCGTTGAGAACGCAAGGTTCTCATCAGGCGAAGGCAAAGCGGTAGTCAAGAATACGGTCAGAGGCCATGACCTGTATCTCATCAGCGACATCATGAACTGCTCCTGCACCTACAAGATGTTCGGCACGGACAACAGGATGAGCCCTGACGACCACTATCAGGACCTCAAGCGTGTCATCCTCGCCTGCTCCGGCAAATCAAGAAGGATCAACGTCATCATGCCTTTCCTTTACGAGAGCCGTCAGCACAAGAGAAACGCCAGAGAATCCCTCGATTGCGCTTTCGCACTCGAAGAGCTCTACGAATTGGGCGTTGCAAACATCATCACTTTCGACGCACACGACGAGAGAGTCGCAAATGCGATCCCTCTTGCAGGCTTTGAGAGCCTTCCCACCACATATCAGATCATCAAGGAGATGTACCGTCAGGTCCCCGACCTCTGCTTCTCCAACGGCAAGTTCATGATCATATCACCTGATGAAGGCGGTATCGGCAGAGCTATGTACTACGCCTCCATCCTCGGTGTCCCTCTCGGAACATTCTATAAGAGAAGAGATTACACAAGAGTCGTAGACGGCAAGAACCCCATCGTAGCTCACGAGTTCCTCGGCGAATCCGTTGAAGGCATGGACATCCTCATCGTTGACGACATGATCTCCTCCGGCGATTCCATGATCGATATCGCCCGCGAGATGAAAGAACGCGGAGCAAGAAAAGTATTCTGCGCCGTTACTTTCGGTCTCTTCACGGAAGGTATCGACAACTTCAACAAGGCATACGAAGAAGGCATTATCAACAAGGTATTTGCAACAAACCTCATCTACAGAAGACCTGAGCTCCTCGAAGCTCCCTGGTATGCGGATGTTAACCTCTGCAAGTTCGTTGCTCTCCTCATCGATGCCATCAACCACGACGCTTCACTGTCCAATCTCATCAATCCTACCGAGAAGATCAAGAATCTCCTCGCAACGAAAGAGAAGATCGGCCTTAATCCTGAAGAGCTGAAACCCTGATAATGGCAAATACAGGCAGATCACGTTCGGCTGGCACTTCTTCAAGGAGCACGAAAAGCAGCTCCTCGGGCAGGTCTGCCCGCACGACGGGCCAGCGCAGTTCCTCACAGCGCACTTCTTCCAGGAGCAGCTCAGCACAGCGTTCCACTTCAAGGAGGACGTCTGCCCCTGCCCCGCAGGAATCGGGCGCAGAATCCCTCTTTAAGAAGTTCGCTTCATCAAGGGCTGCCATGCCGCTTATCTTCATAGGAGCGGTTCTTCTTATCGTCGGCATTGACCTTCTCGTCAGCTGGAACAAATATGAGGTCTTCTTTAAGATCCTCGGCGTGGAAATACTCATCGCTGTCGTTGTTTGGGGTGTTTTGACGCTAGTATTCTCAAGCAGGAAGAAGAACGGCACGGACGGAATGTCTGAAGACGAGGTATAGTGCCTTGACTTTGGACGGCATAACCTGTCAGCTTCTCGCAAACGAGCTGAATACCGAACTTGAAGGCAAGCGTGTAGACAAGATCTACATGCCCGACAGGCATACGGTAATACTTCACATAAGATTCACGGGCGGATACAGAAAACTCCTGATCTCGATAGATCCGGGGTCTCCTCGCATCTGCTTTTCCGAGAACACCATGGAAAACCCGTCCATACCGCCCTCATTCTGCATGCTGCTCCGCAAGTACCTGGCAGGATCAAGGATCGAAAAGGTCACCAATCCCGGATACGAGCGCATCATAGAGATCACGGTAAGCAACAACGACGAGTTAAGGGACAGAAAATTCTACACACTGACGGTCGAGCTCATGGGACGTTTTTCAAATCTCGTCCTCATAAACGAGAACGGCAGGATACTGGATTCGGCTATACATGTCGATTTCTCCGTTTCGCGCGTAAGGGAAGTCATGCCTGCCAGAGTCTATGTTTATCCGCCGGCACAGGAAAAGCTCGATGCCGCAACGGCTCTTGAGATGGCCGGGAACAAGGATCTGCCGATCCTCGAAACGGAACTCTCCCGCCCCATAGAAAAAGCACTCGTAGGCTCGATCAAGGGCCTTTCCCCTATTCTCGCGGCTTATATCGCAGACATGGCCGGGATCGACGGCAGAAAGACTCTTGCGATGCTGAAGGACGCTGACAGGAGCGCGCTGAATGATTCCGTCAAGGATTTTCTGAAGACCATCGTAAACGGCACATATTCCGCTCACGTCTTCTACGGAGATGACGGTGAGCCTGCTGACGCTTCCATCGCGGAACTAAAAGGCTATGCGAAGACCGTGAGCGCAAATTCGATATCCGAAGCCATAGACCTGTGCTATCAGGCAAGGGATTCAAGACTCGTACTCGATAAAGGCCGCGACAGATTAAACCAGATCATAGGCAGTGCACTCGCAAGAGTCATAAGAAAGCGCGAGATACACGAACAGGATCTCGAGGAAGGCCGAAAAGCAGATAAGCTCAAGCATTCCGGAGATCTCATACTCACATATAAGTACATGATCACCCAGGGCGCTTCGAGCGTTACGCTCACCGATTATGCTTCTGAGACACAGGCCGAGATCACCATTCCCTTAAATCCAACGCTCGACGCCTCAGGAAATGCCCAGGAATACTACAAGCGCTTCCACAAGGCCAAGAGAAAGATGGAGCTCGCAGAGCAGTATCTCAAAGAAGACGAACTTGCGGTCGAATATCTGAGGTCACTGAGCGCAGCCGTTAACGCCGCATCTTCTGCCGAAGACATTGATGCGATAAACGAGGAGATAAGACTTGAGATAAGCGGAGATACAGGTTTCCGCAAATGTCCTTCCGCCCCAAAAAACACCAACGAGAACAAGGGCGACCCCAACAAGATGGTCGGTGTCGCCAAATCCGGCAAAGCATCTTCCAGAGCCCTCAGGGAAGCCGCAAAAAGAGCCAACATGGGCAAAGGCAATAAAGACAAGCACAAGGATAAGGCTCTCCCCTGCCGCAGATACATGACATCCGACGGCTACGAGCTTCTCGCCGGAAGGAACAATATCCAGAACGACCAGCTCACGTTCCACACAGCTTCAAGACGCGACTGGTGGTTCCATGTCAAAGGCCTTCCCGGAACACACGTCATCCTGAAGACCAAGCCGAACGAGGAAATGCCTTCTGATAACGCTGTCCTCGAGGCCGCCAGCCTCGCGGCATTCTTTTCGAAAGCGATAATACTGGAAGAGCATATGACTTCCGGCGATTCAAAGCCGGGAATGCTCAAGGCCGAAGTCGACTACTGCCCCGTCTCACATGTAAAAAAGATACCGGGAGCAAAGCCCGGCATGGTCATTTACGAAGGTTATTATTCGGTATTGGTCGAGGCTAAAGAACCTCACTCAAAGGACTTGTAGATCTTGTCCCTGAATTTGGATTCCTCCAAAGAGAATATGCAGCCGCAGTATTTCTGCCTGTAAAGACCTATCTCCCTGGCCATGTCCTGACCCTGTCTGAAGCCGGGACGGAAATCCATGTAATCGAACTTTACCCCATATTTCGATGCCTTGGCGCCGCTTATCTCAGCGATCTTGTCGTGCTGCTGATAAGGACTTACCAAAAGCGTCGTGCAAAAAGACTCATAACCGTTCTCTGACGCAAACTTCGCGACATGATCCATCCTTATGTCGTAGCACATCTCGCATCTGGAGGCGAATTCATTAAGGTATTCCTTTGAAAGCCAGTAGTCCTGCATGCATTCCGAACCTTCGGAGATAAGCCTGACATTATAGTGATCACAGGCTTTCTGAAGGTTTTCGTGACGGCGGTCGAACTCAAACTGCGGCTGGATGTTGGGGTTGTACCAGAAGCAGTCGATATCCCTTCCCTCTGTCAGGAGCAGGTCAACGGGATACATCGCGCACGGACCGCAGCAGCAATGAAGAAGCATCTTCCCCATCAGTTGTCCTCACCGTCCTTATTCGCTTTCTGCCAGTCCTCTATCGTTATGTTCTCGAATTTTGCGGGTATGGTATCGTTATTCTTCATGCCTGCGATGAATGAAGGCGGAGGAGTCATGCCGAGATGCTCGAAAGCCCTTAAAGTCAGGACTCTTCCTCTGGGGGTCTTCGCAAGGAAACCGTTCTGCAGCAGGAAAGGCTCGTAAACGTCTTCTATCGTCACGGGATCTTCACCCGTGCAGGCTGCAAGGGTCTCGAGTCCCACAGGACCGCCCTTGAATATATCTGCGATAGCAGTAAGAACCCTTCTGTCAACGTTATCAAGACCGAGTTCATCTATCTCGAGAGCCTTGAGTCCGAAATCGGATACCTCCTTGTCGATCGTATCCTTTTCCATGTAAGAAGCGTAATCTCTCATACGCTTAAGAAGCCTTATGGCAATTCTCGGAGTGCCTCTCGACCTTGAAGCGATATTGCGTAGTCCCTCGTCGTTAATGGCGATGCCCAAAAGGCCTGCGTCACGCTTTAATATCTGCATGAGGTCTTCGGTCTCATAGAGTTCAAGACGGTTTATCATGCCGAAACGGTCTCTCAAAGGCGCAGAGAGCATGCCTGCCCTGGTCGTGGCACCAACAAGCGTGAAATGCGGAAGATCGAGCCTGACGGATCTCGCGGCGGGACCTTTACCGATCATGAGATCGAGGCAGTAATCCTCCATTGCGGGATAAAGTACTTCCTCAACGCTCTTATTGAGCCTGTGGATCTCGTCGATAAAAAGGACCTCATTCTCATTGAGGTTGGTAAGGAGCGCTGCCAGATCGCCTGCCTTCTCGATGGAAGGACCTGTGGTGATGTGCATCGCAACACCCATCTCTGACGCTATTATGCCCGCCAAAGTGGTCTTTCCAAGACCCGGAGGGCCGTATAAGAGAACATGGTCCAAAGCTTCACCGCGCTTTTTGGCGGCGTCGATGAAGATCTTTAAATTGGTCTTTACCTTGGTCTGACCTGAATACTCATCAAAGGTCACCGGCCTTAAGGCCTTCTCCTCTGCATCACCGGGCTGTCTGAGCCTGCCCAGGACGCGCTCTTCCTCATTATCCTGTTCGTTAAAATTCATCATCTGTATATCCTGTCCCTTATGAGAACTTCTTTCCCGCTGCAAGCTTTAAAGCCTTGCGGATAAGATCTTCGAGACCTATGCCTTCTTCATAAGCAGCGCTGACGGCTTCAGCAGCTTCCTGATCTTTATATCCTAACACAACGAGAGCTCCGACAGCATCCTGCATGACGACCGTATCGCCCTTGCCCGAAGCCGCTGCGGCAACAGGAGTAACGCTTACGCTTGCTGCTGTCCCTAACTGCGTCTTGAGCTTATCCTTGAGTTCCACGATGATCTTCTCCGCGCTCTTCTTGCCAAGACCCTTTACGCTCGTAAGAAGCGCTATATTGCCGCTCATTACGGCTGCAGCGATCTGCTCGGCGGAAAGCGTCGCACAGATCGAATGGGCAACCTTGGGACCGATGCCGCTTACCGTGATGAGCTTTAAGAACATCTCCTTCTGGTCTCTTGAGATAAAGCCGTAGAGCGATATGTCGTCTTCCTTGACGCTCTGATAGAGATATACCGTAACGTTATCGCCTATCCCCCCGATCTCTGCAGATATCCCCAGCGGGCAGTTTATGAGATATCCGATGCCGCTGTTCTCGACAACTATCTGCTGATCGTTTCTTTCTGTCATCATTCCCTTGATATATGCGTACATTAAATCTCTCCTGTAATTGTTTATCCGTTTATTCTAACAAAGATCAGACGAATCCTTCGTTGCGTTTCGAATATCCGTATCTTCCGTACTGATAACCCGATACCGCCTTTCCGGAGAACGCGGTGCCGGTGTTTGCCAGTGTGATCGCGAGAGCCAGCGCGTCGGCCGCATCGTCAGGCTTCGGGATCTCCTTGAGACCCAAGATGTTCTTGGTCATGAGCTGCACCTGCTTCTTCTCGGCTTTGCCGTATCCCGTAATGGCAAGCTTTACCTGACCCGGAGTGAATTCGTAACACTCCACACCCGCTCTTGCGGCTTCGACAAGGACAGCGCCTCTTGCCTGCGCCGTACCGATAACCGTCGTGTGGTTATGCCCCATGAAGAGCTCCTCGATGGACATAAAGTCGGGTTTATGCTGCTCTAAAAGGAATCTGATCTTGTCGTTTATGGCAAGGAGCCTTAACGGGAAATCGACTCCGGCCTTCGTCTCTATAACGCCGTAATCAATAACCTCAAACTTGTTTCCGACCTTGTCGATGATGCCGTATCCCGTGATGGCATAACCCGGGTCGATACCGATGATCCTCTTCTTAACGGGCTCTTTGACCATAGTACTCCTCTGCATGTATAAACATTTGTTCTGATTATACAATAAGAAAAGAACAAATCAAGATATCACGTCCAATATGGCAGGCTTCGTCTCAGGCTTTTCAGGTCCTATCTCATAGGCTTCAAGTATCAGGTCCATGGCGTCGAAAAGCCTTTCTTCAGGCAACGTGCTGTTCTCTCCCTGATAGAGCGCGCAAAGTGAATCGCCGCGTTCGACCTTATCGCCGATCTTTGCGAAGAACCCTATTCCCGCACCGTAGTCGATGCTGTCCGTTTTCGCAAGGCGGCCTGCTCCTAACAGAACCGAAGCCTGTCCTATCAGATCAGCGCGCATACCCGTGACGTATCCTGCTTCAGGAGAGTTAACATGCATGCAGTCGAAAGGCTTATCCACATAAACGGGACCGGTCATATCATTCCATTCGCCGCCCTGTGACTTGATGAGTTCTTTGTATTTCTCATAACACGTTCCGTCAGAAAGTCTTGCGCGGATCTCATTTCTTAATACCTCATCACTCATGCCTGCATCTTTTCCAGCCAGTTTGATGAGCTGGAACGCAAGCTCGGTAACGACTGCGATGACATCCTCTTCGCCCTTGCCCGTTACCGTGTTGTAGACTTCCTGCATCTCAAGGATGTTTCCGCAGAACCTTCCCAAAGGCTGGTCCATATCCGTAATGACCGCCACCGTCTTCCTCTCTGCGAGCTTTCCGATCCTGATCATGGCCTCGGCAAGCTCTTTGGCCATACCGTAATCCTTCATGAATGCTCCAGAACCGCATGTGACATCAAGAGCAATTGCCGAAGCGCCTCCTGCTATCTTCTTGCTCATTATGCTCGATGCAATGAGCGGAATGGAATCGACTGTTCCCGTCACATCCCTTAATGCATAAAGGATCTTGTCTGCGGGAGCAAGATCCGGCGTCTGTCCGGAGATGACCATTCCTGTCTGGATGACATACATATGGAAATCCTTGGGACTGACCTCTATGTTAAAACCCTTTATTGATTCGAACTTATCAACAGTACCGCCCGTAAACCCGAGTCCCCTTCCGCTTAGCTTTACAGTCTCCACGCCGAACGTGGCGATAAGAGGAATGAGGATGGGAGTGATCTTATCTCCTACTCCGCCCGTGCTGTGCTTATCAACGGGTACGCCTTCAAGATACGGGAACTTCATCTGGTTTCCCGATGCAGCCATCTCCAGTGTCAGCGTGGTCATCTCACGGTCATCCATGCCGTTTAAGACGATCGCCATAAGGAGCGCCGATGTCTGATAGTCAGGAATGGTACCGTCCGTAACACCCTTTACGAAGAACTTTATCTGTTCGTCTGTAAGGCTGTGCTTATCTCTCTTGGCGATGATTATGTCACGCATGTTCATGGAAGATAACCTCCGGAAAATGTATTCATCTATTGATTAATTATAGCCTAAACAAAGCTTTATGTGGCTCTGCCGAAAACACTGTCATCCTCTTGTCAGATACAGTAAGACGCCGCCTTTGCGATCTGAGGGTCTATATAAATGATTTTGTGCTAAACTATTCAAATAAAATCTTACTGGAGGCTATAAATGGCCGGGAATACAACAGCATCCGCTTCTGCTCCGTTATCCGTGATAATCATCGGATGCGGGAGAGTCGCCGAGAAACACTTAAAAGCTATCTCAAAGCTGAAGAACCTTGAACTTAAAGCCGTAGTCGACGTCAATCCGGACTCCGCAAAAAGACTCTTAGGTTCCGTCAAAGGTTTTGCCGGCACAAAGTTCTATAACGACTACAAGACCGCGATCGACGAGGTAAAACCATCCATCGTATCCGTTACGGTCCCTTCAGGCCTTCATTTCCAGATAGCTAAATATGCCATGGAACACGGATGCAATCTCCTTCTCGAGAAACCCATGACCATGTCAGTCTCAGAAGCCCGTGAGATCTTTGAGCTTTCACAAAAGACAGGACTAAAGCTCGCCATGGGTCACATCTACCGGTATCTCCCCATCGTGGGACTGGTAAGAGAGGACATCGCAGCAGGCAAATACGGCAAGGTCACACACGGCACCATCTATGTCCGCTGGGGACACGGCGAGGATTACTACAAGAGCGCGGCATGGCGCGGAACATGGAAGAGCGATGGCGGAGCATTGATGAACCAGACGATCCACGCCATAGACCTTCTCGTTTGGCTCATGGGTTCCGAACCTGAAGAAGCTTCCGCCATGATCGCACAGCGCGTAAGGAACATCGAAGCCGAAGATCTCGGTATGGCAGTACTCCGCCTCGAGAACGGTGCCCTTGCCCAGATCGAAGGCACAACAGCCACGGTTCCTTCCAAACACACTGCAGAGTTCTCGGTCTTCTGCGAGAACGGTCAGCTCTCGATGGGACTCGACTCAGGAAAACCCCATCTCAACATCTTCTCCGTCAAACCTGACGGAAAGCTCAAAAAACTCAACGGTTATTACATCCGAAGGCAGTTTAAGGAAGGCGGACTTTTCTCTTACAAATGCGCTCTGAATCCACACCTCGGTATATACAAAGACCTGAGCGATTCCATCATCGAAAACAAGGCACCCATAGCAGACGCATACTCAGGTTTCTCATCCGTCGACACGCTCCTCGGCATCTACAGATCTGCCAAGGAAGGCCGCCCTGTCCAGCTTCCTCTGACAGACGATTTCAACTCGGTCGACATGACAGGTTTCTTTGATTAATAGAAAATACGAAAATCGCGAAAAATAACTGTTGACTTGTAAATACCTAATAGCTATAATAACTGACGTTGCTTGACGCACCTCTAGCTCAGATGGTAGAGCAACTGACTCTTAATCAGTGGGCCCAGGGTTCGAGTCCCTGGAGGTGCACCAACATGAAGGCTGTCTCAGATGAGACAGCCTTTATTTGCTTATGCCTGCTTTTCTTCTAATTATTTGAGGCGTCCCGATCATCATCGAAACGCCTCATTATAGTTATCATTATTGCCGCAATAATGCACTTACTGGTCTTCGTCGTCGAGGAATTCCTTGAAGTCGGCAAATGTCTCTTCGGCGGAAACGATCTTCGCGCGCTTTGATGGCTGCTCTTCTTCCTTCCTCTCCCATATAGGTTTAACGGGTTCGGGTCTCTCGGGTCTTCTGCCCTGAGGTGCAGGCTTTGCTTCGGAAGCAGCAGCTTCAGGTGCCTTAGGCTGAACACCGGCATCAGCAGCATTCTTCGCCTCGGCAGCTTCTGCAGGCTTGTTCTCCGCAACAGGAGTCTCAGTCTTGGCAGCCTCAACCTTAGTCTCAGCAGGGGCCTCTGTCTTGGCAGCTTCAGCTTTCTTAACGTCTTCAACCTTTGCTTTGGTAAATGTAACGCCGGAATGAACGGGGCCGGTGAACTCAAATCTCGGTGCCGGTGCCTTCTCTTCTTCCGGTTTCTTCTCAACAGGCTTCTCGACAGGCTTTTCCACAGGAGCAGCGAGTTTTTCCGCCATTTCCATGGCTGCTCTTCTCATCTCTTCGTCCTCCCGCTCGGCTGCTTCCTTTTCGGAGAGCTCCTGCGCGGCCTTCTCCTGAGCAGCACGTTCTTCGGCTGCCGCCTTTTCCTGTGCTGCACGTGCTCTTGATTCTTCGATCATCTTCTGCTGGAGCTGACGGCGTTCTTCGCGTGCCTTGTTCTTGGCATCTTCCTCCGCCTTCTGCTTCTGCTCTTCGCGCATTTGTTCTTCGACCTGCTTGCGCTTCTCGTCGTTAAGCTGAGCTATATGAGAAGCCTTAAGATCACCGATGGATTCAGGAGCCTGTACGGCCTTTGTCATTATCTTATCCATCTTTGCACGGCTCTCAGCCTTGGAACGTTCCTCGTCCTCAGCGACCTTGACACCGAGCTGCTGGAGTCTCGCGAGCTCTTCCGGAGATACCGCAGGAGTCGTTGCTGCTTCAACAGGTTTTACGGTTATTGTCTTGATCTCAACATCTCCTACTTCGGAAACGCTGAAATCTGACGCAGCTTCCTGGATCTTCTTGATATCGGGGATCTCTACGCCGGGCAAAACCTGATATTTCTTCTCATCTCTCATATAACATCATCCTTTAACGGAAAGTACTAATTCTATTGCGCCTACTATACAGAGGATAGCACCGATGATAAGCAATACAATAGAGATCTTGCTTATCCTCGAAGGACTCTTCTCTTCCTGCTTTTCCGGTTCTGCAGAAGTTTCTGCTGCAACCTGAGAGGCGGCCTCCGGCACATTCTCCGGCTCCGCTGCGGCAACATGTGTTTCAGTTTCCTCGCCTGCACACTTCTTTATGATCTCATGCGCGTTTATAAGCTCCGGCTTTATTGCCATGGACAGATCCTTGAATGTCTCGGCAGAAGAAGCGAATTTCTCAGCTGAACTCTCAAGAGTATCAGGATCCGGAGCTTTTGTACCCTCGAAGAGCATTACTCCGAAGCTTGCGTCATCACTGACATTGCTGGAACCGACGATAAACTTCTGTACTGTCTCCAAAACAGACTTCTCGCCTTCTTCCCTGCCTTCTGCAAATGTCTCGGCCATCTTGGCAACCACGGGCTTAACGAGACCTGCTTCCTCATTGTAGACACTGTCCTGGACACCGTCGGTCATAAGGGCGATGGCATGAACATCGTCTACAGTGGTCTTTATGAAACGCAGATAGTTGTCTGCATGGGCGGCGGTGACAAAATATGTCTTGCCGTCTTTATCGTTCTGGGGCATCGAGATGGGGCTGACACCGGAAGGTGAGATCCTTACGATGAGACCGTCTCCGATATGACCGATCATCATACGTCTGTCCTTTACGGCAACAAAGAGGAGCGTGCATGACAGCCTGTCGATGACATCTATTGTGCGCTCTTCCATAATGCCTGCAAAAGCGACGCGGAGCTTGGCCATAAGATAACCTCTTACTGCCGCTTCCCTGTTCTCAGCATAAAGCGCATCGAAATGATCGCAGAGCGTGTCAGTGATGACATGTACTGCGCAGTCAGAACCGAATCTTGCATCGGTATACTGCTTGCCGCCGGCTCCGTCAGCTATACAGACCACTGAAACGCCGTTCTTTGTGGTCGCATAGGAAGCGTCCTCACAGGGAGTTCCGCGGTTTACATGCTTATTGCCGATGGTCGTAATCGCTCCGACCGTAATTCCCTTATACATTACTCGTCCTCGTTAATGAATTTCATAAAGTCATCAAGCTCGACAGCTTTGCCCTGCGGCGTGGTGTCGATATTATAAAGAGCATCATCGCTCATACCGGAAGATACGATCGAAGATGAAGAGGATCCGAGGAATTCAAAAAGCTTTCCGAAGTCTGCGGAGTTTACCGAGATGGGCTCTGCGCGCTTGAGGGAAAGTCTCTTCAATATATCGAAATCAACACCGGAACCTACGCCGATGTTAAAGACAACAAGCTTATCCTGACTCTCGAGTTCATTGCAGGCCTTGATTGCAAGCTCCATGTTCTGCATAGCGTTGGGTCCCTGCGGAGCGCCGTCCGTAATGACTACGAGCCATGGCTGGAAATACTTGATACCCATTTCCTTGTAGCCTTCTTTTCGAGCATTGAGAAGCTCTAAGGCAGTAAGAACGCCCTCACCGATAGGTGTAAGTGTCGTCGATGCCTTAATCTCGGGAAGTCCCTTCTCTTTGGAGATCTTACCGAAAGGCATTACGATATCGACCTTGGAACCGAATGTAATGATCGCTATATCCGTTGAAGACCTTGTGTCGTCATTGGCCTTGATCGAAGCTACGAAGTTCTGAAGACCCATGTTAAGCTGCTTAATGGGGTTTCCCATCATTGAACCCGATGTATCAAGTGCAAAACAAATTGGAAGTCTTCGTCTGGTGCTCGTACCGAAATCGGAACTCGAAAAACTGTTCGCCATAATAATCCTCCGACTCATCGTGAGTTAAAAATATACTCTTATGAGATTATAACAAAAATAGTGTCAGAACAGACCGAAGAATTTCTTCTTCTTTGCAGGTTCTGCAGGGGCTGCAGGAGCAGCATTACCCGTCGTACCGGCGGGAACAAACGGAGAGTTGCTCTTCTGCGGCGTGTCGGCAGGCTTGTCATCATCAAATCTGACAGGTCTGAAACTGCTGCTCGTACCGACGCTCGAAGATACGAATCTGCCCGTAGGCGCATTCGCGAAACTCTTCTTCTCTGCTGCAGGCTTAGGCTCGACAGCCTTATTGCCCTTTGCTTTCCTGGCTTCAAGCTGTGCTCTGACATCGTTTACGTCGATGCTTGCCTGATTATAGTCCTCACAAGGGAAAAGCTTGTAAGCTTCAGGATCGTCATAGACACAATTCTCAAGTTCATTCATATAGACCTGAACGGCATCTCTCCAGCAGACTGCCTCATAGGATTTGCCTTCGCGGAATGTCTTGTAGAGCATGACGCGGAGTCTTTCCGGGAGATATTCCCAGATGTGATCATAACCTCCAACGGGAATATGTTCCGTATCAGAGTTATCGAGAGTATACGGGAAGTTCTTGTTGATTATCTCTTCCCTCAATGTCTCGGCACCGTTCCTGGTCGCATAAGGATGCAGGCCGCAGAACAGGATCGAGAATACGAGCATAGCGATCGAATAATCCTCATCCTCAAGGCTTCTTACAAAACCGGAGAAATCCTTTCCCCAGAGTTTCGGATCGGTAAACTCCTCAGTACCTACAGGACAGGGAAGATTGCTTATCTGAACACTGTCCATGTCGATAAGATACTGAACAGCCGAAGTATAGATAAGTGCATTCTTGAGCTGAATGTCGCCTGCGACAACATCATGCATATGAAGATAAAGATATTTGCTGATAAGCGACAGGAGCGTCTCGCACACATCGAGTCTCGTCCAGTAAGGGAACTGCTCGATCATTGCATCAGGTCCGTCGAAGACATTGCTGAGAGTCGTACCCTTGCCCAAAGGCATCGTATAACCGACGGGCATACCACGGAAATAAAGAAGATGTCTCGGAACACAGAATTCGGGTGACGTGATACCCAATGCCTGAAGCTTCTTGAGCTTGGCCCATCTTAAAGGCGTGATGACGCCGCTGTGATAGATCTTGGCAACGTATCTGGAATTGTCGGTCGTAAAGACCATTCCCTCAGCACCGCCGCTCAATCTCTTGACGAGCGTAAACTTGTCGCCTTCAGTGGATAAGACAACATCATCGATGTTTGCCCTGGCATCGGAATCAAGGAATGTATCATTCTGAGCCAGTCCGCTGACTGAAGGGAGCGGATTATCCTCTATCGCCTCCGCAAGTGTCGGATAGATCCTGAAACCTTTAGGCGAAAGGATAGCGACATCCTTGTTATATTCGATCTTCTTCTCGCAAAGTCTCTTAAAGAAGATGCTTCTGCTGGTGGTAAGCAGACAGGACTCGTTAAGTTCATTAACCTGCTCGATGAAATGCTCAGTGTTGCAGGTGTTGACTAAATGGAGCCTGTTCGTGGTAAGAAGAGTCTGCATGAGATTGCGCATGGATGTTTGGACATATTTGTCCTTGGGATCCTGCTGTGCGACAACACACTTATGAAGGATCTTAAAGGTATCATTGACATAACATTCAATGCCGTAATCATTGAACAGATTTATGAGTTCATCAAAACATACTCCGTTGGAATACTCCAAGACAACAGAGTAATCAAGTACGATCGACAGATACTTACTCAGTCCTTCGAACATAACCTTACTTATAACCTTCTCTCTCCCCCGATTATGATTTTATACAATGGATATTTATAAATCAAGAAACGCTAACAATAATTTTGATATTTTTACCATGAATCAAACACAAAGAAAAAAATATGTCGATACACACAAAGTATCAGCCGATGCCGACCAGTTTCATTAGATATTTAGCATTAGATTGCCTGCTGATACCCGAAGTGAGCTTATAATCAAATGTTATACCGGTATCCGTGTAGTTCTCCGAGAAGTGATAATACCTGATATTGTCGAAGCCTTCAGTCGTTTTATCGATCATGGCATAGTCATGTGTCGTCATCATGCCGCATATATAAGGCTTCGAAAGTTTCTTTAATACCGTAAGCGCGCCTTCGGTCCTGTCGTCGGAATTGGTGCCGCGGAATATCTCGTCTATCAGGAACAGAAGAGCTTTCTCCTCTCCTGCCGCCTTAACGATACCGGATATCCTTATGAGTTCTGCCTTGAAAGTACTCATATTCTCCTCAAGGCTGTCGACAATCCTCATCGAACTCATTACCCTCATCCTTCCGAGCGTAAGCCTGGATGCAGGTACAAGACCGCCTGTCATGGCAAGGATCGTGCAGACGCCGACCGTTCTGATCATCGTGGTCTTACCGGACATGTTGGATCCGGTGATTATCGCTATATCATTCTTTACGGTAACGGAATTGCTTACCGCAGTATCGTGTGCAAGAAGCGGATGCGTAAGGTTCTCCCCTTCGAAATAAGCATTCGCGGAAGCTTCATCCGACTCAACGAATTCCGGGAAAGCGCTCTCTTTAAAGACAAGTCCTGTCTGTGCCGCACACATCATGGCCTCGAGTTCAGAAAGGCTGTCGATGTATGCCGGCAGGCTCTTTCCGTGCTTTACGGCCCAGTTACCCAAAAGATAAGCGATAAGATAATCAAGCGGTGCGATCAGGTTAAGTATAAGAGCGAAAAGCGGCTGGCTCCTTAAGCCTGCCACACGCAGCGCGCGGTCCAGTTCCTTAAGTGAATCAAATGCGCTCTCAGACTTGTCATCACCTTTAATCAGCGACTTGATGAGAGCATTATCAAAACCGGCTCTCTCGAGAATGGAATAGAGTTTCAATATCGTTCTGACCTGCGTAGGCATTCCTTCGCAGGCCTTGATGTATGTGTCGTTAAATCTGTGTCCCGCAACCCATATGATCAGGTTGATGATAAAACATGCAGGGATCGAAGAAGCAGCATACTCTGGGAAAAGGATATAAGCAGCAGGAACAAAGAGCCAGACAACACAGCCAAAGATGCCAAGAACATTTGCCGCGGTCTTTGTTTTCGTGCCTGTGCCAGCAAAGTCCATAAGGACCTTGGGATCTTTTGTCATCTTTCCGCATCTGGCAGTAGCCTGGTATTCGAGAAGTATCTCAGGCTTGGAGCAAAGCTCGCTGACGGCAGCCTGCCTGGCCTTGAGTTCATCCCTTGTAATACCTGATTCGTGTTCGTAAAGGAGCGTATCGGCAAATCTTCTTCTTCCGAAAGAAGTCTCGGATACGTTCAGGAGCGAAAACAGTGATTTCTTGCCGAACAGATCAAGATCAGCGCAGTAATCATGATCAGGCACGTCAAAATCCTTGCCGTAAAGCCTGCTCTTCGCAGAGCCGATGTCTTCCGCCCTCTTGAGTCCTTTTACGGCAATGTTCCGGAGTTCATTGAAGTCACCGTTGATCCTGGCTATATAAGACAAATTGACCTTACTTAGCTCGGTGAGATATTCCACCTTTTCGGTAATGCCGCTGTGTATGAAACAAAGAACTACGAACAGGGCAAGAAAAAACGCGCCTGCAAAAAAGAGTACGGGAACCTGGCTTACGATACCCCAAACGATCAGTGAAGCCGCGCCCAGAAAAGATATTAGTCTAAAAAAAGATAAAAAGCCGCTCTGCCTTCCGTATCGGGCAAGATCGGCATTTATAACCTTTTGTTTGTCTTCGTAGAAATTAAGATCAGCTTTCATCCTTCTTCGCCTTTGAAGATGAGGCTTTCTTTGAAGCGGTCGTACCGGAAGCCTTCTTTGCAGGTGCTTTCTTCGCTGTCTCAGCCTTCGGCTCCTTCTTAGCATCTGCCTTTGAAGCAGACTTTGAAGCAGACTTTGAAGCTGTCTTGGAAGCAGCGGACTTGGCTGTGGTCTTCGCAGAAGTCTTCTTAGCCGTTGTCTTCTTTGCAGTTGTCTTGGAAGCGGTATTCTTTCTGGATACTCTCTTTGGAACGACCTTGTCTAAGACTTCGCCTACGTTATCGTGGATTGTAAGCAGTGCCTTAAGATCCATATATGTGGAACTCTTGTTGATGATGACTATCCTGTCATGCTTTAAGAACTGGGCGAAAGTTGCTGCGGGATAAACCGTAAGCGATGTTCCCGCAATGATCATGAGATCGCATTTCTTTACTGCCTTGATGGCATTGTCAACATTCTCATGCTCGAGATTTTCCTCATAGAGAACGATGTCAGGTCTTACTATGCCGCCGCACTTGTCACAGTGGGGAACGCCTTCCTGTGCAGCTATGTATTCGATATTGAACTTCTTTCCGCAGTTCATGCAGTAATTCCTGAATACGGAACCGTGAAGTTCGATAACGCACTTGGAACCTGCCTCCTGATGGAGATTGTCGATGTTCTGAGTGATTATTGCCTTGAGCTTGCCCTGTCTCTCGAGCCTTACAAGGGCCTTGTGGGCCTTATTCGGTCTTGCGTCAGGATATATGAGCTTACGTTTATAGAAATCATAGAAATCTTCAGGATGCTCGATAAAGAAATCATGGGCGATAATGTCGATCGGTCTGTACTTGGTACCGCTCTCAGTGTTATAGATACCGGCTCCGCTTCTGAAGTCGGGAATGCCGCTCTCAGTCGAGACACCTGCACCGCCAAGGAAAACGATGTACTTGGACTCTTCGATCAACTCCTTGAGCTGCTTTATCTTGTCATCACGGACGCTTCCGAATCTGTCAATCCTCGTCTCCACAAACAATAACCTCTATCAATGAATATCGATTATGCCGTCACCGTCGAGATCCACGCCTTCAAGATCACCATGATCGTGGAACATTCCGGCAGCACCGAACATCTCTTTACCTGTAACACGCTTCTCATCGCGTCTCTGTTCAACCAGTGTGCTCAAAGCCTTCCTGACTCTGTCAGGTGTCTTGATATTCTTGATCTCAAGGACAGGAGCCGTCTTATCGGCCGTGGTAAGGATTACCGAACCGACGCCGAAGATCTTCTGCCAGATCGACTGCTTGAACGTAAGATCCAGGACTCTGTATAAAAGGATCTCCTCAGAGCTTATGTTGAAGATACCCTTTTTGAGGTAGAACTTGTTCTTGCTGAAACTGTAGATGGTAAATGACAGCGGCAGACCCAGATATCTCTTCCTGTCCTGCCAGAGGATCTCTTCCTTCTCTGTCAGATTTGTAAGTTTGTCTATTCTACCCATAAGTAAAGCTCCCTTCGGGAAAGCAACATAAAGCTCTTCACAACTTACATTATATAAAAAAACTGATTTTTTGTGCAAACAAATCGAAAATGAAACGTAATATTAATATTAGCCTTCACCGTTCTCACTGTTCTGTTCCCTCGCAGGGTCGATTATCTCGGTATAGTCAAACAGTTCCGTATATGCCTTTCTGGACAGCGTGTTATAGCTCATCATGGCACGGTCAAGATAGAGATAATTGTCTCCGTAGGTATAATACGGCTTTGCTCCGCCGCCGAAAAAGATCCTGAATCCGTTGTTCTTGAGATAGACGGCTCTCTCGTCCGTACCGTAGATATAATTGCCGTTCGGATAAACGAGCATGTGAACATCTCCGAAAAGACTCCCTATCTGGTCGAGCCACTTGATCGTGTCAAGTTCGATATCAGCCTTTTCCGTATTCCTGCAGTCGGCAATATAAGAATAAGTGCAGGAAGCGAATTTCCATCCGTTGTCCAAGAGGACACTTGCGATATCCATTACCCTGTTCCTGCTGAAATCAATATCATCATTGGTGGGATTTATCTGCGGAAGATTGGCAGCCGAGAGAGCGCTGTTGCGGTCGTCGATCTCGTCGGCAGCAACAACATATCCGAAGCATGCTTCATAGCCGCTTACGGAGATGATGCCCTTCGCGCCATCATATGTGAAATCAGGATGCTTCTCAACAAAAACATCGAGCATTCCGATGGCCTCGGCAGTCCTGCTCACTATGGTCTCGCCCGCAGAATTCACATATTCCCCGCATACCTGGTTCTCATCGTTAAGGACCAGTCTCCTGCAGGTGCCGCAGCTGTATGCGGAACAGTTGTACTGCAGATTCTCGATGACAACGACAAGCGGTTTCTTTCCCTTCGGCACAACGAGATTTCTTTCGAGAAGGAATGTAGGATCGCTCGCCTCAATGAGGTTCTCGGGATCAACGAGCACATAGTCTCTGGCGTAAAGATTTTCGAGGATCTTCTCAAATTCGTATGTCGTCAGATAAAGTCCCGTATCTCCGGAACGAAAACGTCCGGCAAACGCAGTATCCGTATCCACAATAAGTGACCTGACGCAAATTACTTCGATGGCACCCCTGTATTCCTTTACCTCGCTCGTGTGTGATGTTGCCGTCAGCAGATTGCTCTTTATCATCTCGTCTTCCGGGAAGATAACCGCAAGATCCGAGAACAGTTGCTCGGCGGAATAGAACTTGAAGGTCTGGAGCATATGCTCGCCTTCCTCCATCATGGGAACATACATCGTCTGCTTTATGGCCGCGATACGCTTGTCGCAGTAATCGCCCACAAAGCCGTCATAACCGTCATTGACCTGTGTGTATTTCTGAACCGCAGCAACATAATCGCCGTTGCTGAGCGATTCCTCCGCCGTCTGCACGTCACCTGTGGCAGTCTCGATGAAATCAAGTTCCCTGAGCAGAGGATTGGCAGTCGCGGAAAAGTTTCCTATAGGCTGGAGCTGCTCGAAAAAATACATTACGACAGGCTTTTCGGTCTTGCCCAGAAGGAACTCCTCACAGATGCCGTACATTCTCTCGGAGACAACGGAACTCGTGAGCTCTCTCATGGAATCAAGGAAATTGATGTCGCTGTAAGTGAGAACATATCTGCTCGCGATTATGTGGTCGCAAAGCGAGTCTACACGGACCCTTACGATACTCTCCATCTCATCGAGCATCTGCACTCTTACAGCATTCGATGCCTGGTTCTCCGGAGAAGCTTTGAGCACTTCATCCTGGATGCCTCTGTAGATATCAAGCGCATCGGTATAGCGTCCTTCGTCGATCGCCTTCTCGAAATTAGGAACGGTGTCCATCTCATAAGCAGTCTTTCTTCCGATAAACAGCGTCACGATGCCCAGAGCTATCAGGGCAACGGCGCAGAGGACTGCAGCGACGGTATATCCGATGCCGCCCTTGCGCTCGTCTTCTCCGACGCGATACTCGGAAGAAAATACCGTCACTTCAGATCATCAAAGCTAACCTGCTTTGCCTCCAGAGAATTTTCTTTAATGTAGTAGCCGATAGCCGGCACCTTGCGGATCCTGTAGTATTCGGGATCCTGTACCTCGATCTCAGCAAGACGCGCCAGCGTCTTCAGCACTGAACCCTTCTTCGATACGAGAAGCTGAACACCCTGTGTAGTTCTCGTGGTCTTGAGAGGAATCAGAGATGCTTTGAATACGGCTGCCTTGTCGAGGCTGTTGGTAACGATGAGATCGGGATCCTCCGTCTCGTCAAGGAGGATAAATCCTATCGCTTTGCTGCCGTCGAAATATGCGTTTACGAGTTTCTTTCTGTTCTGCTTTGTCTCATATGCCGCGATCGGGAATCTGGCAGCCTTGCCGTTCTCGAAAGCGATAAAGAGTATTCCCTTATAGTCTGTCGTCGATATCATGAACATCGGCTTCTCGCCGTCTTCCATCTCGAGTTCACTGTTAAGGAAATGTCCGAGCTCACCAGGTTTGGTATCAGTAAAGTCGTATACGTGAGTCTTATAGAGATTGCACTTGTCGGTGAAGATCAAAAGGTCCGATCTGTTCTCACACTCAAAACCCATGAAGATCTCATCGTCGTCTTTTGTCTTGAGTTCGCCGGCACTCTGAAGCGATTTCATCGTATGCTTCTTGAGGTAACCGTGACGCGTGAGCATGAGATGCAGCCTGTAATCGGGAATGACCGCCGACTCAACGAAAGTCTCGGTCTCTTCCATGCCGACCAGTTCAGATCTCCTGGGCTGTCCGTACTTCTCTGCGACTTCCCTTAAAGTCTTGACGATAAGTCCGTTGATCCTTCTGGGGCTGTTCAACAAGTCTTCGGTATCGGCAATGTCAGCCTTGAGCTTATCCCTGTCGGCGATCCTGTTAAGGATATACTGCTTGTTGATGTTGCGGAGCTTGATCTCAGCGACATATTCAGCCTGTTCCTCGTCAATAGAGAAGCCCTTCATGAGGTTTGGAACAACGTCTGCCTCGAGTTCCGTTTCCCTTATGATCTTGATCGCCTTGTCGATGTCGAGAAGGATCTCCGCAAGACCGTTGAGGAGATGGAGTTTCTTCTTCATCTTGCCAAGGTTGAAAGCCAGTTCTCTGCATACGCAGACTCTTCTCCACTTGAGCCATTCGTCGAGTATCTTCGCAACGCCCATGACCTTCGGCGAACCGTCGATCAGGATGTTAAAATTGCACGAGAATGTATCTTCGAGCTTTGTGAACCTGAAGAGCTTCGTCATGAGCTGCTCATGGTCGGTGCCTCTCTTGCAGTCGATCGTGATCTTGAGACCGTCAAGGTCTGTCTCGTCACGGATATCTGCGATCTCTCTTGCCTTTCCGCTCTTTACGAGATCGGCGATGTTGTCGATTATAGCCTCAACGCTTGTGGAATAAGGGATCTCCGTGATCTCTATGAGGTTATTCGACTTATCCACCCTGTATTTGGCTCTTACGGAGAAAGTACCCTTTCCCGTATCGTAGATGGACTTCATCTGTTCACGGCTGTATAAGATCTTTCCGCCGCCCGAGAAATCAGGCGCAGGCATAACTTCGAGCAGATCGCAGTTCGGATCCTTCATGTAAGCTTCCGTGGCAGCGCACACTTCAGCAAGATTGAACGAACAGATATTGGATGCCATACCAACGGCGATACCCTGGTTTGCATTAACGAGCACAGCCGGGAAAGTAGTCGGAAGGAGCGTGGGTTCCTTAAGAGTACCGTCGTAGTTGTCGACCATGTCGACCGCATCTTTGTCGATACCCTTGAAGATCTCTTCACAAATCTTTTCGAGCCTTACCTCCGTATATCTCGGCGCCGCGCACTGCATGTCGCGCGAATACTGCTTACCGAAGTTACCCTTCGAATCAACAAAAGGATGCAAGAGCGAACCGTTGCCCCTGGTAAGTCTTACCATCGTGTCGTAGATGGCCTGGTCGCCGTGCGGATTGAGCTTCATGGTCTGTCCGACAACGTTCGCGGACTTGGTCCTGTTGCCGCCCAAAAGGCCCATCTTGTACATCGTGTAAAGGAGCTTTCTGTGTGAAGGCTTAAAACCGTCTATCTCGGGGATCGCACGCGATACGATGACGCTCATCGCATACGGCATGTAGTTGATCTCGAGCATGTCCGTTATCGGCTGATCTATAGCCGGCATATCCTTGGCATTACTGTCGGTAAGCCTTGCCTTCAGGGAATCGGAATTATTATCGTCTTTTTTCTTACGTGCCATTTAAATCACCCCAGATCAAGCATATCGAGATACTTTTTGCCGTCCAGCTCGATATGAGTTTTTCTTCCTGCAAGGTTATCTCCGAGGAGAAGATCAAATACTTCAGCTGTCTTCTGAGCATCTTCGGGACAAGCCTTGATAAGACGTCTGGACTTAGGATTCATCGTCGTCTGCCACATCATCTCAGGCTCGTTCTCACCCAAACCTTTGGATCTCTGGATCGTGCAGAGCTTGGGATCGACCTTTGCCAGGATCTCGGCCTTCTCCTTCTCGTTGAATGCGAAATAAGTCTCTTCCTTCGCATTCTTGCCCTTAGGCCTGTATGTGATCTCGAAAAGAGGCGACTCCGCAATGTATACGTAGCCCTTCTCGATAAGCGTCGGAGTAAGCCTGTAGAGCATCGCAAGTATCAGCGTTCTGATCTGGAATCCGTCGACGTCGGCATCGGTACAGATTATGATCTTGTTCCATCTTAAATCATCAAGATTAAAAGCGCTCATATCCTTGGTGTGCTTGTTCTTGATCTCAACACCGCAGCCGAGCACCTTGAGAAGATCCGTGATGATCTCACTCTTGAAGATCGTCGCGTAATCAGCCTTGAGACAGTTCAATATCTTACCTCTGACAGGCATGACAGCCTGGAATTCGGCGTCTCTTCCGAGCTTAACGGAACCCAAAGCTGAATCACCCTCTACGATATAGAGCTCACGCTTTGCAACATCCTTGGATCTGCAGTCAACGAACTTCTTGATCCTGTTATTGATGTCGACCTTGCCCATGAGAGTCTTCTTGATATTGACCTTTGCCTTCTCGGCATTCTCTCTGGCACGCTTGTTTATGAGGATCTGATCTATGGTCTTTGCAGCAAAATCCTTATTCTCTATGAACCAGATCTCAAGGTTATCTCTGATGAGCTGGGTAAGGAAATCCTGAACAAACTTATTGTTTATGGCCTTCTTGGTCTGGTTCTCATAAGAAGTCTGTGTTGAGAACGTGTTGGTCACGAGGATCAGCGAATCGGCAACATCCTGGAAAGTGATCTTTGACTCATTTGCCTTGTACTTGTCACGCTGCTTGATCTGCTTGTCGATCTCGGCAACAAATGCATTCCTTACGGCCTTATCAGGTGAACCGCCGTGTTCGAGGAAGCTTGAGTTATGGAAGTATTCGAGGACATTGACCTCGTTATTGAAGCAGAAGGCTACCTCTGCCCTGACTTTATACTCGTCACGGTCTTCCTTGTCCCTGCCCTTGCCTTCACCTGAGAAGGAGTATGTATCGGTAAAGCCCTTCATGGCATTGAGCTCATCAACATATCCCTTGATACCTTCGGGATAGATGAACGAGAATTCTTCTCCGGACTCTGCATCTTTAAGAATAAACTCGATACCGCTGTTGATAACCGACTGACGCTTGATGATCTCCTTGAATGTATCAAGAGGGATCAGTATCTCGGTGAAGACTCCCGTATCGGGCTTCCAGCGCTGGATCGTACCTGTTCTGTTAAATCTGTAAGGAGACTGGATGAGCTCGGTTACAGGCTCACCCTTCTTAAAGGACATCTCGAACTTAGTGTGATCCCTGAAAACGGTTACTTCGAAAAACTCGGAAGCATACTGTGTGGCGCACGCACCGAGACCGTTGAGTCCCAAAGAGAACTCATAATCACCTGATGAGTTATTGTTGTACTTACCGCCGGCATAAAGCTCGCAGTAGACCAGTTCCCAGTTGAACCTTCCCTCTTTGGCATTGTAATCCATGGGGATACCGCGGCCGAAGTCTTCAACTTCGATGGCACCGTCGGCAAATCTCGTTATTATGATCTTATTGCCGTGGCCTTCCCTGGCCTCGTCGATAGAATTGGACAGGATCTCGAAAAAGGAATGAATGCATCCCTCGAGATTGTCTGAACCGAAAATAACAGCCGGACGGAGTCTTACTCTGTCCGCGCCCTTGAGCATCGAGATACTCTCATTGCCGTAATCTTTCTTACCCGGCATAACTTACCCAACTCCTTAAAATAAATAATATATATGCGTTTGACTTTTCGATTATAACACAAAGATTTCGATATCCTTCAAGCCTAAAGGGGTGCAAAAACAAGGTTGTCCCAAAAACGGACAACCTTGTCACAATATACTAAAATACATTTGATTAAATGTTAGGAATCTCCTCCGGGTTGCACTGTTTCAGCTCAACCCCGTTCGAAGCCCTGTATCTGTATATGATATTCATTTTGAATGCCAGACTGTTGCTCTGAGGTCCGACAACTATCTGGAACTGATTGCTGGTGACGGAAGAATACGGCCAATTCGGCTTGGTTACCGCGCCGATGATATGTGTTCCGTTACTGAGCAGGATCCTGACGGATTCGGTATTGGTGATCTCCCCGTATACAACACCGTCTATCGTAATATCAACATGAAGGAGGCCGCAGCTGGGCATTCCCATTCCGCATCTGTAGAGCAGGACCTGACCGCCATATGCATAAGCCTTTCCGCATGAACGGCATGGGAAACCCGGAGTCTGATCACGCTTGAGGTCTTCACTGACCGAATGGCAATCGGGACAAACGATCCTGTATTTTCTCCCAAACGGAATAATTATGTTGCCGTCCTGCATGGCCGGAGGCGCATAAGGAAGCGTTTGCGAAGCCGCAAGTGGTGCCTGCTGCTGAACAGGTGCGGGTGCCGGTGCAGTGCCTGCCACAGGCGCAGAAGCCTGAGGCTGTACCTGTGCTCCGACAGGTGTTCCGCAGATCATGCAGAAATTGTTTCCATCTGCTATTAAAGAGCCGCACTTAACACAATTCATAGTAATCTACCCCCTGAATTCAGATCAAACCGATTATATCATTGATCAAGATTATTTAATTTGCCGTGACAGAGCATGACTGCTTCATAAAGATCCTTTGCCTCGCCGTTTTCGATACAGGCTCTCAGCATCTTCACATGGAAAGAACTCCTCATAGCTGGCGGAATACAACTGTTATACTGATCGAGCTCACGTTCCAGTACATTCCGCTTACGCATCAGTTCGCCGAGGCGTCTTTCGATCTTACGCTTCTTTTCCACAACATCGTTTTCGGCATTGATCAGCACAAGATTCTTCGCGTATCTTTTTTTTGTGGCATAGACACCGCCGGTGATCAGTGTGGCGCCCGCTGCCAGGAAAGCAAATAAATACAGGTAAAACCTGATGGTATCTAATTCCACATCTGCAAAGCCGTTGGAAAAAGCAATGATGAGAAAAATAATACCGACAAAGACCTCAGCTACCTGAGCATAAATAAGAAACGGCCAGAAGAACCTGAAAGCGGAATACCTGGGCCGCTTATCCGGAACCTGATAAAGCGGAAGTTCTCCTTCGAGCTGCTCGATCTCGTTATTAAGGTTAACCCACTCATCGTATTTGTTCCCGATATTATTAAGCAGCGATATGCTCTCATCTGCAGAAATTCTTTCAAAAGCTTCGACCTTAGTTCCGCATTTCCGGCAGAAATCATCATCATCAGCTAACGGGGCAAAACAATTAATACAATATTTCATGATCCTATTCTCCTTTATCCTGATAAAGTTTACCAAACACTGTAACGGCGGACAATGAGAAACTGATATCGTCAAAGTAAAACACGAATGGAGCTTTTTATGCAAAATACTCAAATAAACCAAAAGCGCTCCGATCACTCGAAGCGCTTTTTGATGGTGAGCCATGGGGGACTCGAACCTCCGGCCCACAGCTTAGAAGGCTGTTGCTCTATCCAGCTGAGCTAATGACCCTGGAGCGAGTGATGGGAATCGAACCCACGTGGTCAGCTTGGAAGGCTGAAGTTCTACCATTGAACTACACTCGCGTGTCGGCACTTTTGTTAAGTGCCTATGTATATTACACTAAGGTTTAAAATTTTTCAACAGAAAAAAATCAGTTCGGCGGAGTTGCTACAAGATAGTTCTCTGATACATAGAATCCGTCAACTGTCTTATACCAGCCTCCGGACGTTGCAACAACCTTAATGGCCTGTCCTCTCGTAAGAGTGCCGACCTTCTCATAAGTCGTAGCGGGACCTTTCCTTACATTAAGGAACTCACCCTTGGTAACATTGGCATATAAAGTCTTTTCCTCGATGGGGGTTTCAGTCCAGGAGACCTCAACATCATTGGTAAGAGGGCCTGTATACTCGGTAAGTGTCGTTGTCGGGACGGTGGTTGTTGTGGTGGTTGTTAGTTCAGAAGTCTCAATCGAAGTCTCTGTGGGCTCCGTCTTTTTGCAGGCAACTGCTCCGAGTCCTATCGCACTGACCATCATCATTGCAATAAGCGCAGTTGTAAATCTCTTTCTGTTCACAATTATCACCTCCGCATAATCGTATACCATATTATTACATACTTTGCCTGTAAAATTATGGAAATTTTGTTACAAGTTAAGGCAAATTGAGTTTTCTGACCTGAAACTTCACGCTGCACAGGTGTCACATGTCATCTTCGAGCAGATAAAAAGCCTCGTGGTCCTTATATTTCCCGTTGATGTGCATATAGGATTTCCTCTGCCCTTCGTAATGAAACCCCACATTCCTGATGAGCTTTAACGACGGTTCGTTTTCGGGAAGGATGAAAGCTTCGATGCGGTGCATCTTGTATTCGTCGAAGACAAAAGCGAGCGAACCTTTGAGAGCCTCGGTCATGTAACCATGCCCCGTGTGATCCTTATCGAGATGATAGCCGCATGCGCAAGACATCATGCCGCCGTACGCGAAATTAAAATACGACACCCTTCCGATCAGTCTGCCGCCTTCCTTCAGTGATATCCACAAAGGCACGAGACTTCCGTCCAGAAAGGATTCACAGTCATAAACCAGATACTTCTTCTGCGTGGACAGCGTGAAATAATCGTCGGTATGCGTCTGCGAAAACCTCTTATGAAACTCCCTGTTGCGCGAAAAATATTCCAGAGCCCTGGGCGCTTCGCTCTTTCTCAGGACCGAAAGCCTTAACCTTTCAGTCTCCAGAGCAAGCATCTCACACCTGTATCTGGATCTTGATACGCTGTAACCGGGACGCGACATAAGCACTTATGAAAACCTACTCTTCAGTGGTCTCGGAAGTCTCTTCCGTCACGGGTTCCACATAGAGGAACTGGTCTCTTGCAAAGTGTCCGGAATCGGAAATGAGACCGTCCGGCCAGTGACCTGAATACTTCTGCTCGTCAGTATAGTTTTCGGCATCAAGAAGCAGCGCATTTGCTGATTCTTCGGCATTGCTTCCGATGGCGTAATTGCACCAGGAGATCTCATACTCGTTCATGAACTTCATCCATGTCGTGCTCATCAGCTCGTTGATGCCGTCTGTGCTGTTCTCTGTACCGAGTCCGAACTGCGTTGCGATAACGCACGCACCGTTATCCATCGCAGTCTTCGCCTTCTCCCTGAGAAGATATCCCTGCGATCCGGAATAAAAACGGAATGCGTATGCGATGTTATCGTAATCGAGCATATCTTCAGAAGCGACATCGATATCGATTCCCTTGTTGGGAGCGCCTACTATGATTATGCTGTCGGGACTGTTCTCTCTTGTAACTTCGATGATATCTGATACGAAGGGCACGATTATGTCATTCCATTCATCGGCATCTTCATCTTCCTCATCGTCCAACAGCGGATCATTTGCAACTTCATATATAACGTTCGGAGAATCAGCATATATAGTTGAAAGCCTCGTAAAGAAATCAACTGCGGCTTCTTTGGTCTCATCCTCCTCTTCGACAAAACAGACATTCCAGTCGACTATGACGTATATGCCCTGCACTATACACATGTCGCACATCTTGCAGACCAGATCGAAATACTTCTCGGGATCTTTCAGATATCCTTCGCTGTTCTCATCACCGGTAACAGCGATCCTCAGAACATCCACACCCCAGTCTTCCGCAAGTGTCTTAACGATCTCAGGCGTGAAAAAGTTCTCGCAGTCCTGAATACCGTATGAGCTTATTCCCTTGAGTATGACAGACTCTCCTTCACTGTCCGTTATCTTCGTTCCGTCGATCTGAAGGCGTCCGTATTTTTCAACGATGCTTTCAGTAACGACAGCGGTGCTTGAAGGTTCCGTTTCTTCCGGTAAATGGGTCTCTTCCGTCTCGGTGGGTTCCGTTTCGGTAGGCTCTGTTGCAGGAGTTGTTGAAGGTAATGTCTCAGGTCCCAGATTAGCTGAACAGGAACTGAATAAAACAGCTAAAGATATGACCGAAGCGGCAATGCCGCAAGTAGTTTTTTTCATCCAAATTATCCTCTCGTTACTTTCGATCAAAACAACCGTAAAGTGCAAAAAATCATTTCATTTTTTTTGACTTTGATTGTATAATCAAAGGTATTATAGAGCAAAGTATACCAAAAACTATTAATATTTCAGGATATTTTGGTGAACCTAATGTTTTTTTCACGATTTTACTCTATAATAATCTTGAGTAATTAGATTTATCGGGAGCCTTAATATGGGACGTACTGACGCTTTGAAAGATAAAATCCAGAAACTCGGATCGAAGCAGAAGCTTGGTGCACTTCTTAAATATGCCGATAATTCCGAAGATGACGTCCGCATGGCAGTTGCAATGGCCATGGGCATGATCCCCACTTATGAATCCGGCATGGCTCTCATTCCTCTTCTCCGTGACTCTTCACCGATGGTAAGAGCAGCAGCAGCTACGGCAGCAGCAGACATTCACGCAAAGCATTGCGAAGAATACGTAAAGAAGCTCGCTTTCGCCGATTCCGATCCTAACGTCAGACAGGTCGCAAAGGCCGCATTCGACAAACTCAAGGACAGCGTAGTCTGATCCGGTTAACAACTTAAACGATCTGGGGCTGCTTCACTATTGGAGCAGTCCTTTTGTTTTAATGTAATACGACAAATAAAACTGCCTCAAAAGCGATTACCGCATCCTGAGGCAGCCTGTTTTAAAGTCTTTACTGTGATTTATTCCTCGATTGGAACGATCTCGTCCTTATCCTTGAAGATATGCTTTTCGGGGATTACGCCTCTTACTCTTGAGAGAGGATATACACGGCATCCTCTGCCGATAACTGTACCCGGATTAAGAACGCTCTGGCATCCTACTTCAACGTTGTCTCCGACGATGGCAGCAAACTTCTTAAGACCTGTCTCGATTACCTCATCACCGTTCTTAACGCAAACGAGAGTCTTGTCGGACTTAACGTTTGATGTGATCGCTCCGGCGCCGAGATGGGACTTGTATCCGAGAATGGAATCTCCGACGTAGTTATAGTGGGGAACCTGAACGTTATCGCTGATGATGACATTCTTGAGCTCTGTGGAGTTTCCGATAACGCACTTGCTTCCGATGAGTGCACTTCCTCTTATAAATGCGCACTGACGGACCTCAGTCTCGGGTCCGATGATGCAGGGGCCGGCGATGTACGCGGAATCAAATACCTTCGCACTCTTTGCGATCCAGATGCCCTCGCCTTTTTCCTCGTATACTTCGGGATCGAGCGTGGGACCGAGCTTAAGGATGAACTCCTTGATGAGCGGCAAAGCCTCCCAGGGATACTTCTTGTCTTCCAGGATGGGAGCCGCAAGAGTATGTGTCAAATCGATAAGGTCTTTTGTCTCTAACATGTTTTATATCCTTTCTTCCTGCACCTTGTAAATGCGGGCAATAAAATACTCAGTTGGCCGAATAAACGGTTACGGATACCTTTTCCGGGAGCTTGCTGTCGACACGGAAATATACTCCGTCATCGTGCATGATCTCAACAGGGAGCTCCACTACTCCGGTATATCCCGGTTCAAGGCTCTGATAGTCTACCGCGGCGATGATGTCATCTGCCGTCAGCGTATTCAGCGTGCCTGCACGTCCGACTACGACAAGATCAACACTCTTGATGGAATAGGAAACTTCCGCATTCTCAGGGACATTGATATCCTGTGTGATCGGAACCGTTATCGACTTCGTGACTACAGGGTTCGTGATTATCTGGATATACATCCAGAGGAACAGCGACAGGAAGAGGGATACGATAAAGAATATGATCCTTGTGGCAGTTCCCACGCGCTTGGAATTCGGGAGCTGGTCTGCCGCTCTGGTGCTGATGGAAATGGGAACGGCTGTCTCTCCGGCGATCTCGACCTGCGTGGTTGCAGTAACGGGATTGGAAACACCGCTGTTCTTGCTCTTCCCTGCTTTTGCGACTTCCTCCTGGCTCAATACATCCTGGTCGTCGGCTTTTTTGCCGCGGAGTTTGTCAAAGAACCTTCCGATGACCGTCTTCTGCTCTCCGCCGTATTCCTTAAGACCGAGAAGATAGGACAGATTTGCTTCGAGTTCTTTTGTCGATCTCATCTCGAAAAGTCTGCCGTTAACGGCGATGGAGGTCTTTCCTCTCTCTTCGGAAACGACTACTGCAACCGTATCGCCCATCTCACTCGCGCCGACTGCGGCTCTGTGCCTTGTTCCGGAGCGCTCGAGAGAATGCATCGTGACCGAGAGAGGGACGTGGCATCTTGCCGCGATGATCCTGCCGTCCCTGATAAGCAGGCCGCCGTCATGCATCGGAGATCCCTTATAGAAGATGCTCTGGAGTACCGAGCTGGTAACTTCAGAATCGAAAGTGACTACGTTTTCCTGTGAAAGGAGCTCATCGAGCCTCGTATGTCTCTCTATGAGGATAAGAGCACCCGTATATGTCCTGGACATTTCTTTGCACGCGGAGCTTATCTCCTTGATGAACGATGTAAGTTCTTCCTTCGTCATTACGGACTCGCTGTGCCTGAAAGGGTTTGCGGCATTCGAAGTCCTGAGTCCGACCGTCTCGAGAGCTCTTCTGAGCTCGGGCTGGAACAATACGACGAAGAGAATCGCGATGATATAGAGAAGGCGGTTAAACAGGAACCCGACCATGTCGAGTCCGATAAGACCGCAGAAAGCTACAAATACAAGGATCAGAACGATACCTTTGATAAGCTGCCATGCCCTTGTCTGCCTGATGAACATCAGGAGCGTGTAGAAAAGGAATGTTACGAGGATGATGTCTATCGCATATCTGACAAAGTCCCACGGAGAGCCAAAGAAGAGCTTGCCTTCGTCAAGGCTTTTAAAAAGCTCCAATAAGAACTCGTATATCTGGCTGATGATAGATGTATCGGACATCAACGGGACCTTCTTCCCTATGCTTATCTTATTTAGTATAACATAAGGACGCGAAAATCAATTTGGTAAATATGTGTGAAGGAGCCGCTCTTTTGCGGCCTGTTTTATGTGGTCTCGGACGAACCGTAAGTCTGTCTGGTGGACTCGATCATGTAGGCTTCATACTGAGCCGGCGTCATGCCCTTGTCCGAACCCTTAAGGAGCGATTCGATCACGATGAATGCAACGCAGTTTATCCTTATCTGGAGCCTGTCGCCCGTGCAGTCGATCTCTCCGTCGCCGTTACGGTCGTAATCTTCCTCAACGAGGACCGAATCCAGGAAGAACGAACAGTCCGCAGGGGTTCCCCTTATGATTCCGCCGTAATCCTGAAGGCTAAGGTTCTTTGTCTCCTTCATCTGGTCCATGGAAGTGAAATTGTATTCATAACTCTCGAAATAAACTATCGGGATCATCCTGTCGTCGAAGACCTTATAGTCCGATATCGTTTTCGGCAATTCATTGAAGATATCCCTGATGCCGTCGTCATTTACATCGGACTTAACGCCGGATTCATTGTAGTAGAGATCGAATCCGTAATTCGTATAAAGAGTATTCGAAAAGCATACGTCATAAGCCTGATACAGCTTTCTTCTCATCTCGTATTTCCTGCTGGAGATAAGGGATTTGAAGCCAGAAGATGCATACACCTTGTCGCCGGCATAAAGGCTGTCGACATCGTACATTACGTCGATCGAGTTCTTCTCGTCGTAACTGAGCGACTGATAAAAGGCTTCCGCGCCCGTGAAGTTGTCGGTACCGGCGCCGAAGAAGACAAAGCATACGTCGTATGCGATGTTCTTATAATCCTTGAAAGCCCTGAGGGCCGTAAGGATGCAGGCAGTTCCCGATGCATTGTCGGAGATGCCGTCAAAGACGAACTTTGCAGGCTCGGTAGACTCTGTCTCCTCGCCCTCTTCTTCATCCTCGTCTTCTTCCTCTTCCTCATCTTCCTCTCCGGGTTCATCAAGATAATCAGGAAGGAGTGATGCATCGTAGTGAGTGCCGATTATGGCAGTTCTGTGCTCGAGTTCAAAAGAGCCGTCGTCCTGTGCGACATAGAAGCCCGTTCCCTCGACCTTTACTATGTAGTTATTCGATATCCCGCCGTCAGCGCCCTGAAATGTCTGCACTTCAGGCGTATACCCCAGTTCCTTTATCTTCTCTTCGATATATTCGCCGGTCTTTTTCTCATCGGAAGAATATGCTTTTCTTCCGGGGAAATTCGTTGCAATCTCACGCGCTATATCGGCACCGTAAGTACCGTAATCAGCGGGCTTATTCGAGGATTTATCCTTTTTCTTGCATGCTGTTAAAGCCATCGGCTCTGCAAGGACCAATAAGCATGTGACGGCAGCTATAATCTTTTTCCCAAGATCTCTTTTCATAACCCGCTAATTATACCTTAAGACTCGCCGTTTTTTGAGGCAATCGCAGAAGAGCTTGAAGCAATGTGTCCGAGCCTTTCCTCCAGGATCGCAAGAGCCTCTTCCCTGGAAGGATCTTTTATCGCCCAGGAACCCTTGCCGCCCACTTCCTCATAACAAACGAGGGGTTTTCCGGCGGAATGGCCTTTGCCGTATGTATCCTTAAGGGAATTCATTATCGAATTGAAGCTTACGTCCTTCAGTTCGGTGGGAAGATTAAGCTTCGTGTAGATTGCGGTAAGCGCGGTCCTGGCCTTGTCGGGGACCGTGGCGAAAAGGCTTAAGGCAAGGGCCTCGCCTTCCGAATAGTTCATAAACCTGAAGTATCCCTCTATAGCCTCCGACAGTTCGTTGCCGAGCGTCAGGAGAACGGGATTCTTCCTGTCGATAGCGGCTCTCGCGGCATAGACCCTGTTAAGGAAAACCCTGATATCGGAAGGGCTCGAACCCGCTATGTTGAGCAGATCCGTAAGCAGACCGAAATCAGCGAGCAGCGCATATCTGATTATCTGGGCATATCCGTTGGGGATATACTTTTTCGGTATCGTCGAAAGGAAGACCGGATCGATGAACACAGCGCTCTGGGAAACCTTAACGGAAGCCGTATTCTTGCGGCTTCCTGAATTTGTATAAACCTTATCGGCGCAGCATGTCTCCGCCATTGACGAGAGTGTCGTAGGGACAGCGATAAAACGGGAACCTCCCGAATAGAGCGCAGAAGCAAATCCAGCGATGTCTATTACGGAACCGCCGCCGAACGCGATCACCCAGTCGTTGCTGCCGAGACCGAACTCCGTGAACTCCTTGATAACATTATAGACCTGTGAGAGATTTTTGTTCTGCTCACCCTCTTCAACAGTGATAAGGCATGTCTTGACATTTCTTATGACGAACTGTTTCTCAAAAGCGTTATAATAGTAGCCGCTGACCTGTCTGTCGGATATTATCGCAGCCTTGATCTCCTGGTCTCCGAGATCTTTGTTGCCATATTGCTCGAGAATAAAACCTGCCACGAATTCGTCTGCGATACCGCTTCCGGTAAAGCAGTCGTAGCTCCGGTTGCAATCAAGTCTGTCCAAAGGTTTTAAGGCTCCTTTCGCTGCAAAAGTCAATTTGTATATTACCACAAAAGTGATAAAATAAACGCTCAGGAAATTTATTAATAGAGGTTACGTATGAAAATAAGAACGAGATTCGCACCCAGTCCAACGGGTTTTATGCATGTCGGAAATCTCCGCACCGCGCTTTATGAATACCTTACCGCAAAGCACGAAGGCGGCACTTTTGTATTGAGGATCGAAGATACCGACCGTGAACGTTATGTGGAGGGCGCAACTCAGGTAATATACGACACGATGAAGCTCGCCGGCCTTGAGCACGACGAAGGTCCGGATATCGGCGGAGAGTTCGGACCATATGTCCAGAGCGAGCGACTTTCTATGTATAAGCCTTACGCCGAGCAGCTCGTGGAACAGGGCAAGGCTTACAGATGCTTCTGCACCAAGGAGCGCCTTGAGGCTCTTAAGGAGAATGCACCTGAGGGTACAGGTTACGACCGTCACTGCAGAGACTTATCTCCTGAAGAGATCCAGAAGAACCTGGACGCAGGCATGCCCTATGTCATCCGTCAGAAAATGCCCCTTACAGGCTCTACTTCTTACCATGACCTGGTTTACGGAGACATCACATTCCCCAACGAGGATCTTGACGATCAGGTATTGATCAAGACTGACGGCTTCCCTACTTATAACTTCGCCAACGTTATCGATGACCACACAATGGGAATTACACACGTTGTAAGAGGATCCGAGTACTTATCTTCAACACCTAAGTACAACCTCCTCTATGAGGCATTCGGCTGGGAGATCCCCACATACATCCACCTGCCGCTCATCATGGGCAAGTCGGTTGACGAGGAAGGCAACGAAGTGATCTCCAAGCTTTCAAAGCGTCACGGCTCCACAGGTTTCATGGATCTCGTTAACGAAGGTTACCTCCCTGAGGCGATCATCAACTATATCGCACTCTTAGGCTGGGCACCCAAGGATACAAGGGAGATCTTCTCCCTGCCCGAGCTCATCGAAGCATTTGATATCAACGGCATTTCCAAGTCACCTGCCGTATTCGACTACGACAAGCTCTCATGGGTAAACCAGGAACACATCAAGGCCATGTCCGACGAGGAGTTCTTGGAGCACGCAAAGCCCTTCTACGATGAGGCAGGCGTTGATCCTTCATGCTACGCTCTGCTCGCAGAGCTCCTGAAGCCCAGGATCGCAAAGTTCACTGAGATCACCGAGAAGCTTTCCTTCATCAAGGAATACGGCGATTTCGAGCTCGGGCTTTTCGAGCACAAGAAGAGCAAGTCAACACTGGAGTCTTCAAAGCAGATGCTCGAAAAGGCTATCCCCGTTTTAGAAGATCTGGACTGGGACAGAGATGCCATCACAGAAGCTATGAAGACGCTGGCAGAGAGCCTTGAAGTCAAGAACTCTGTCGTTATGTGGCCTGTAAGGATCGCTGCCGCAGGAGTTGCGGTCACCCCCGGCGGATGCGCTGAGGTCATGCTCCTTCTGGGCAAGGAAGAATCTCTTAAGAGAATTAAATACGCTTATTCAAGACTTTGATCGGGAGAATACTAGAAATGGCTGACAGCAAGAATTTTATCGAGCAAATCATTGACGAGGAACTTAAAGAAGGCGGAAGAGTCTACGGCAAGAAGATCCATACGAGATTCCCGCCCGAACCGAACGGCTACCTTCACATAGGTCACGCAAAGGCATTGGAGATCGACTTCGGTACAGCTGAAGCATACAACGGCCTGTGCAACCTCAGAATGGACGACACGAACCCCACCAAAGAGGATGAGGAATACGTTGAGGCCATCAAGGAGGATATCCACTGGTTAGGTCACGACTGGGATGACCGGTTCTTCTATGCTTCCGAGTATTTCGAGAAGATGTATGAATTCGCCATCGAACTCATCAACAAGGGCCTGGCTTACGTTTGCGAACTTACGCCCGACCAGATGAGAGACATGAGAGGCGACACAAAGACTCCCGCTGTCTCCCCTTATCGTGACAGACCCATCGAGGAGAGCCTTGACCTTTTTAAGAGAATGAGAGCCGGCGAATTCGAAGACGGAAAGATGACTCTCCGTGCCAAGATCGACCTCGCTTCCGGCAACTTCAACATGAGAGATCCCGTTATCTACAGGATCAATCATCTCCCACATCACAGAACAGGCACAGAGTGGTGCATCTACCCCATGTACGACTTCGCTCATCCTATCGAAGACGCTTTGGAAGGCATCACACACTCCCTCTGCTCATTGGAGTTCGAAGCTCACAGACCTCTTTATGACTGGGTGGTAAACAACATTTCCGTTGAGTGCAAGCCCCGTCAGATCGAGTTCGCAAGACTCGGCATCACACACACGGTCCTTTCCAAGAGAAAGCTCCGTGCCATGATCGAAGCAGGCATCGTATCAGGATGGGATGACCCCAGAATGCCTACACTCTGCGGTCTCAGAAGAAGGGGTTATACTCCCGCTTCCATCCATAACTTCAGCGCTAGAAACGGCGTCGCAAAGGTCAACTCCGTTGTCGACTTCGCTTTCCTCGAATACTGCCTCCGCGAAGATCTTAACGATCACGCTCAGAGAGCAATGGCTGTTTTAAAGCCCATCAAGCTCATAATCGACAACTATCCTGAGGGACAGACCGAAGAGTTCGATGTCGAGAATAATCCCAAGGACGAGAACGCAGGCACACGTAAGGTATCCTTCTCCAGAGAGCTCTGGATCGAAGAAGAAGACTTCATGGAAGTTCCCGCTCCCAAGTATTTCAGATTATTCCCCGGCAACGAGGTACGCCTTAAGTCCGCTTATGTCGTTAAATGCGTATCCTGCGATCACGATGCAGAAGGCAATGTAACCGCAGTCCACTGCACATACGATCCGGATTCAAGAGGCGGCAACACTTTGGACGGCAGAAAGATCAAGTCCACCATTCACTGGGTTGACGCAAAGACAGCCGTTGACGGCGAGATCAGACTCTACGACAGGCTCTTTACGACAGAGCAGCCCGACCTTGCTGACTGCAACTATCTCGATTTCATCAATCCCAATTCCCTGGAGATCATCAAGGGCGCCAAATTAGAAGCTTTCCTTGCTGACACGAAGCCCTCTGACAGATTCCAGTTCTTAAGGACCGGTTACTTCTGTGCCGACTCCAAGGATTCAACACATGATCATCTGGTATTCAACAGAGCAGTATCTTTGAAGGATTCTTATAAGCCGGAGTAATTCTCTAAAAATATTGCAGATTAAAAAGCCCCTGTCATCTGACAGGGGTTTATTTATCACTTGGAGTTTTTCTCGTAGGTCGGCTGCTCGTGCAATGTCTTTCCCAGAAGCGTCATAGCCTGCTTCGGACAATGATCTATGCATCTGTAGCACATCGTGCATTTTGAAGAAGCAATCGCTTTGCCGTCTTCTATCCTGATGTTTTGCGTAGGGCAGTTCTTCGCGCAGATTCCGCACCCGATACACTTTGACGGATCGATCTTAACCTTATCGGTATAGCCTGTCGTCTTATTGTAGAACCAGAGTCTCTGTCCGAATAATCCGGCAAGGTGCGCTGCAAATGACAGCCCCTCTTTGGGATAGCTGCCTTCCCTCATCTGTTTGGCTGCTTCGGCAACGCGTTTGTCGGCCTTTTCTATTATCGATTTGTTCTGTTCTTTGGACTTCTTAAGAGCCTTGCAGTCACCGATGGAATCAGGCATCACTATCTGAAGGCCGCCCGTGATCTCCGCACCGTACTTTTTGAGAAGCCTGGCAGCACACCCGGTTCCGTCACCAGAAAACAGTCCCATGGTCGTTATCAGGAATATCTTCTTCCCTTTCCATAATGCTTCATGAGTGTTTATGAAGTCTCTTACAAGATACGGAATGTTCGAAAACATCGTCGGATAAGCCAGGATGATCTCATCGCCTTCCAAAGCTTTCATTGCATCTTCTGACTCGATAGGCACCGCAATCCCGTTTCCGCCAAGCTCATCCAGAAGCAGAGTCACTATATGCTTTGTATTGCCGGAACCGCTTAAGTAGACCGCATTCATAAAGCACCGTCCAAAAGCATCTTGAATGCTTTCTTCAGATACTCTTCCTTAGTCATTTTGAATCTGAGCTTAATGTACTCTTCCTTGTCGTTTGCCATCGAGATTATCCCCGATATCGACGACCACATCATTATGACCGCAGGATATATGTCGATCTCTTTTCTGACAATGCCCTCTTCTATGCCGCTTCTGATAAACTTTGCAATCTCCTCATTGGTCTGTTCGCCGATATCGTAGATCTTCTTATAAAGCTCTTTATCTGTGTCTACAGAGATCTTTCCCAATGTACCCTTGCAGAACAACGGGTGCTTTTCGAACTTATCTGCAATGTCAAAACAGAGCTTGTAGTACCTTTCCTCAAAACTGCCGTCGCTTTCTGCAGCTTTCTTCGCATCGTCCAGGATCTGCTCCATATACCTGCATACGATGGAATCCCAGATCGTCTGCTTGCTATCGAAATAAACATAGAGTGTGGATCTGCTGATCCCCGTGCATCTTGCTATGTCATCTATCGAAGTCGACTCATATCCATTTGCTTCGAAAAGCTTTTCCGATGCATTCAAAACGGCTTCATTATAGATCTCGACCGCCAAGTCTTTACGCATATCTTCCTCCCCAAATACATATACTTGATCCCCTATTTTCGTACTGCTAATTCGATTTTCGAACTATCAGTACGATTATCGTACTACCAGTTCGATTTCATGTCAAGAATACCCTGCCGGGTAAAACACGAAAGTTTAAACCCGGCGAAAATAAGTATTTGTAAGAGCTGAAAAAGTATCAGTAACCGGCCAGGAAAGCTTTGGTTCTTTCCTGCTGGGGATTTGTAACGAGATCGTACGCGTTGCCTTCCTCAACGATCACTCCGCCGCTCATGAATATGATGCGGTCGGCAACGTCTCTGGCAAAGCTCATCTCGTGGGTTACGATAACCATCGTCATCTTTTCTTTTGCGAGTTCTTTGATAACGGTCAGAACGCCTTTGGTGAGCTCGGGATCCAAAGCGGATGTGGGCTCATCGAAGAAGATGATCTCAGGATTTGTGGCCAGGGCCCTCGCGATGGAAACTCTCTGTTGCTGGCCGCCCGAGAGATTGCAGGGATAAGCGTCAGCCTTTTCGACGAGGTCCATCTTCTTTAAGAGTCCGTCGCAGATCACGTCGGCTTCTCCCCTGCTCATCTTGTGTACATGTATGAGGGCTTCCGTTATGTTCCTGCGGACGGAAAAATGCGGGAAGAGATTGAAGTTCTGGAATACGAGACCGAATTTGGAACGGATCTCTTTTTCGAGCTTTTTGTCGCAGTATTTTCCTTCATCACACAAAACGTCGCCGCCTATCACGATCCTGCCGGAATCGACGGTCTCGAGTGTCGTGGCGCATCTGAGCAATGTGGATTTGCCGCCGCCTGAAGGACCGATAACGGCCACTACCTCACCGCGCTTTACTTCCATCGAAATGCCTTTTAAGACCTCAAGGTCACCGAAGGATTTCTTTATGTTCTTCATCTCCAGAACGATGTCGTTTTTTACGTCTGCCATCGGGATAACCTCATTAAGAATAGTAGGACATGGATTTTTCCACGCGGTTCAGTATCGTCTCGACGATCAGGTTCATAGCGTAATAGAAAGCGCCCGCAACTATGAACGGCATTACCGATACCTGTGCGGATGCGGCAGCTGATGCCTTGGTGAACATCTCGGTAACCGAGAGGACCTGGGCAAGCGAAGTATCCTTTACGAGCGTGATTACCTCATTCGAAACAGAAGGCAGCACTCGCTTGATGACCTGCGGAAGTATTATCTTGAAATACGTCTGCATCTTCGTAAATCCGAGGACCGTCGCAGCTTCGTACTGGCCCTTGGACATAGACTGAATGCCGCCTCTGAATATCTCGGCGAAATATGCCGCATAGTTCAGCGAGAATGCGATTATCGTTGCGATAAATCTGTAGTTGAAAGGACCGATCTGTATGCTTCCGAGGTTTACTCCGAAGATATAGTAAGGTCCGAAATACACCAGCAGGAGCTGGAGCATGAGAGGCGTGCCTCTTAATATCGAGATGTAGAGCTGGAAAACAAGAGAAACGATCTTGATCTTGGACATCCTGCCCTTTGAAACGAGGAGTCCCAACGGGATCGAAAATATCAGCGTAAAGAAGAAGATCCCGAATGTAAATCCTAAGCCCTGCCACAGCTGGATCAATGTCGACTGAAGATTACCCATATCAATACCCCGGCATGGTCCATAAAGATTCTATCTCGGAATCGCCCTTGATGTGCCAGGTCACCTCATGCGCGGAGGAATCAACGCTGAACTTGTCGATAAAGCCTCCATCAACACCGCCGTAACTGTATGTCTTCAGGACTCCTCCTAAACCGTTCAGAGCATCTATGCGCTCTTTATCGGTCATGTTCTTATAGTAATCACTCTTTCCGAACTGCTCGAAAACCGTCACCGTGAATTTCATGGCGAATTCGTCTCTGCTCATGTTCCCGTACTTGCTTGCCGGCATTAAGATCCTGCATTCGTCGACAAAATCGGGGGCGGAAAAAGCCTTGTTCTCATCCTTCTCTGCAGGAGAACAACCGGCAAAAAGAACAAGAGACATAACGGTTATCAGAATGTATGAAATTACTCTTTTGAACATAGCACCTATTTTAGCATAAACAAAATATCATCGAGGTCATTTTCGCAAGACTACTTAAAACAAAACTAAAAAAGACTGCCGCAAAGCGCGGCAGTCTTTCCGAATAAGCTTATCCGATCTTAAGCTTTATTTGCCGAGGATGGTAACATCGGCACCGAACCACTTATTGGAGATCTGTGCCATCGTTCCGTCAGCAGCCATGTCATCCATGGCTTTCTGAACTTCATCACGGAGAGCGGTATTTCCCTTGAGGAAACCTACGCCGTACTCTTCGGATGCGACTGCCTCGTCAAGGACCTTGAAAGCCTTGCCTGATGTCTGGATCTCATAACGCGCAACGATCTCGTCCATTACGATGGCATCAACGCTGCCCATCTCAAGTTCCATCATGGCATTGAGATAGGAATCCATCTCGATGAGGTCACCGAATGAATCCTTGAGAGCCGCATTGTCTTCGAGAGCTGCAAGACCTGAAGAATCCTTCTGTACAGCTACAGTCTTGCCTGCAAGATCTGCCAGTGAAGCGATAGCAGAATCGTTCTTTACTACAACTACCTGGTCATTGCTCATGTAAGCCTTTGTCCATGTGTATCCGTCTTCTCTGCCGCTGATGGTAAAACCGTTCCAGATGCAGTCGATGTTGCCTGTAGCGAGTTCCTGATCCTTGGAATCCCATGCGATGGGCTGTGCCACGAACTCACGTCCCATACGCTTTGCTGCTTCCTTTGCGAGATCAAGATCGAATCCTACATATGAACCGTCGTCTGCGACGAAGCCCATAGGCGGGAATTCCTGGTCGAAACCTACGACAAACTTCTTGTCATCCTTCTTTCCGCAGCCTGCAAAAGCAAGTGCCAGTGTGGCAACCGCCATAACAGATGCCACGATCTTCTTCATAACCATAAACACTTTTCCTCCGTTTGTTTTGGCTTAATTATTTGGTGCCGAAAATACGGTCACCCGCATCTCCCAGACCGGGGAGAATATACGCGTTTTCATTGAGTTCCCTGTCTACGTTTCCGACATAGATATCGATATCGGGATGAGCCTTTGCAAGTCTCTCGATACCGACGGGAGCAGCGATGATGCACATGAACTTGATGTGCTTTCCGCCGTGCGCCTTGATGGAATTGATGGCGTCGACTGCAGAACCGCCCGTAGCGAGCATAGGGTCGACGACAACGATGAGACGCTGATCGATGGGATCAGGGAGCTTGCAGTAATAATCGTGAGGCTCGTGTGTCTCAGGATCCCTGTAAAGACCGATGTGACCGACTTTTGCAAGAGGAGCCAGAGCCTGAACGCCGGGTACCATACCGAGTCCTGCACGCAGGATCGGAACGATGGCGAGCTTCTTGCCGTCGATCATGGGAGTCATGCACTTCTCAAGAGGAGTCTGGATCTCCACATCCTTTAACGGAAGGTCTCTCAATGCCTCATAGCCTTCAAGCGTGGCGATTTCCTCAACGAGCTGTCTGAACTCATAAGTGCCGGTGTTAACGTTTCTTAAGAGTGAGATCTTATGCTTGATGAGAGGGTGATCCATTACCTGAACATTCGTAAAATCTTTGTACTGCATAGCAATCTCCTTTTCGCATCAAAAATGCCTGAAAGAATAATCTCCTGATTATTTTAGTTGAATGATTTTTTAAGTCAATAAAGCTCACGCGCTACTTGTAAATATTACAGACAAATGTCATTTTGATTGCTTGAATTTTACGCATTAGTGCTATGATAGATTAAATTCCATAACAACGGAGGGCTTGTCTATGAGTAAATCCAACCTTCAGGATGGAGCGGTCTACGACGCGAAAACTCTGGGTGCCGGTCGTATCGTCGTACTCGGTTTCCAACACATGTTCGCCATGTTCGGATCAACTATCCTGGTTCCTGCTCTCACCGGACTGTCGGTGTCAGCCACACTTCTTTTCGCAGGTCTCGGAACACTTCTCTTCCACCTTATCTCAAAGAGAAAAGTACCTGCATTCCTCGGTTCATCTTTTGCATTCCTTGCCGGTTACTTCGCCATTGCACCGAACGGCGAACGTGAACTGCTTCCCTACGCCTGCTTCGGCGTTGCGTGCGCAGGTCTCATGTACCTCATCCTGGCAGGACTCATCAAGGGATTCGGCGTAAACCGTGTACTTAAGTTCTTCCCGCCTATCGTAACAGGCCCTATCATCATCGCGATCGGTCTCTGCCTTTCAGGCACCGCCATCAACAGCTGCTCCACCAACTGGATCGTCGCTGTCGTAGCAATCATCATCATCGTCATCTGCAACATCTGGGGAAAGGGAATGGTCAAGATCACCCCTATCCTCCTCGGTGTCATCGGCTCATGCGTACTCTGCATCATTCTCATGCTTGCCACAGGCCGTCCTGACGGAAACGGCTACTATGCAATCATGGGTAATCCCGACTTCCAGTTATTCTCGGAAGCCAGCATAGAGAACATCAAGAACGCCGCATGGCTCGGACTTCCTTTCAAGTATCAGGATACAGTTCCCGCCATCTTCACCGGCGGTAATCTCGACAAAGGTCTCCTTGTAACCGCAATCGCAACCATCGTTCCGATCTCCCTCGCGACCATCGTTGAGCACATCGGCGACATCTCCGCCATCTCCTCGACAGTCGGACGCAACTTCATTCAGGATCCCGGACTTCACAGAACACTCATCGGTGACGGTCTTGCAACAACAGTCGCTTCCATCTTCGGCGCTCCCGCCAACACAACATACGGTGAGAACACGGGCGTTCTTACTCTCTCCAAGGTATTCGATCCTATGGTAGTAAGACTTGCGGCTCTCTTTGCGATCCTCTTCTCTTTCTCACCCAAGCTCGCTGCATGCATCTCCGCTATCCCGACTCCTGTTATCGGCGGTATCTCGCTCGTACTCTACGGCATGATCTCCGCTGTCGGTGTAAGAAACGTAGTTGAGAACAAGATCGACTTCTCCAAGACGAGAAACGTCATCATCGCAGCTCTCATCCTCGTTCTTTCCATCGGCGTCACATACAGTTCCGCCGGTGCGATAAACATCCCCTGCGGTGCTTTCGTGATCTCCCTTTCCGGTCTCGCAGTAGGTTCTCTCGTAGGCATCATCTTCAACGCCGCACTTCCCGGCAAGGACTATGTTTTCGAGGACAACCGCGAAGCTTCCGAAGCCAAGTTCTCCAACATCAAGCCTGAGCCTGCCGGCAAGTTCCTTGTACTGGACAAAGACAAGGAAAAGGATAAGAGCAAGGGAAAAAACAAGAAGTAATTCCTTAAACAGTTCAGATAATTTTCGGGGCTGACTCATAAACGGATGAGTCAGCCTCTTTCTTTTGATCTGCAAAGATCAGCTTTGCGTCGGATTGCATGATCCTGATATTACGAAAGCAAAGTACTGGCCAGATTCAGAGTAATGCCAAGAGAGCGATCCCCGCTGTCTCAAGCACTATGACGATTGCTAAAAGAAGCACGTACATCTTGAGCTTTGCGACATCCGTGACTGAAACGGAAGCTGTCTGCCGGGGAGCTGCGGAATCAGTCTCGACGCCGCTGAACGCGTCAGCTATGTAATCAGATGAAGCCGCCTTATCCTCTTCGGCGATAAAAAACGGCTGTTCGGGTTCCTTAACAGGCTGCTTTATCTTTGCCCTGACTTCCTCAGTATCTATCTCAGGAACGAATATCCTGCTCTCCACCTTTGCAGCGCCCGTCTTGATACCTGTCGCCCTGGGCTTTATTTCACCCTTAAGGAGAGCCGTATCCTCAAACGGATTCATGGCATTGGCGGACTGCTCGGTAAACTCGGGAGTGTCCGAATCTCTTACGAAAGCCATCTGCTCGGCATCGTAATGGATATTAACATCCACCCTGTCGAGCCTGGTAATGGGAACATGACGGTCGGGATCAAGTCTCCCCGGCCGTTCGTAAAGCGGTGTCTGTTCCGCATTTCTATTGATAAAACCGTTGCTTTCGTTTTCCATGTCGGTGATTATACCACAATTCCGCAAAGGACATTTTCCCTGGTCCTTCTTATCAGTTTTCCAAAAACCTGATACCCGTCATTCGCCCTTCACGAACAGATCGTCATCCATTACCAGCAGTTCCTGACGGATGCAGTAATCGACAGCCCTCTTGCCGAGCATGTAGTTATCGGAATCCTCCGGAGCTCTCGAAAAGCCTAAAGCCTTGCAGGTCTCGACAATAAGGCTCGCATAAGGCATGCCGTACTGTGACCTCGCCAGATAGTTGGCTGCGCACGCAGCTTCCTGAACAGGGATATCAGCGGCTTTACGGGGCTTCGTTCCTTCGGCAGGCGTCCTGTAGAAGTCCATGACCTTACCGATCTCGGTACCATCCTTCCAAAGGAAGATGACTTCCGAATCATCATCTTCAGATGCCAGGTCGAGCTTCTGCGTCGTGTAATGTAGCTTCACGTTCTTCTCTATGCTCTTTACGAGATAGGAACAGCGGTCGCGCAGCTTCTGCGTCATCTTTGCAATGCCTGCAAGAGTGATGAGTTCTTTTGCAAGGACATCGGCACTGACAGGAGATTCCTGCTCCACGATAGCCATTACGCATTCCTGCAGATACTTGGTGTTAAGAGCATCGCAGAACTCCGCCGAAGTCATGGACCTCGGCTTAAGATCTGCAGGCTTATATGTTATTGAAGGACATCCGTTTGAGGTTATGTCTGCGTCAGCCGTTTTTTTTTTGCGTCTGATCTTCAGCGCTGTCTGTTGAGGCCTGTTCTCCAGCTCCGTCTTCAGGCTCATCCTGACCGTATATCACTACTGTCGGACCGTTGCCGTCCTCTTCGGGAGATACAGCATCAGCGCTGTCTGAAGGTGCATCAGCAGAAGCATCCGCATCTGCTGCCAGAGTTTCTTCATCAGACTTGCTTTCCGCCTCACAGGCTTTCTTCGCGTCTTCTATCAGAGCCACCAGTTTTTCAAATACGCTGTCGGGATTCTCCCACCACTCGAGAGACCATATCCTTACAACGTTCCAGCCGAAGCCCTTGAGCATCGACATCTGGGACACCTCTCTGGATGTGGTGGTACCGGATGCCGCATAAACGGGGCCGTCCAGAAGTATACCGAGACAATATGAACCGTTCTTATCGGGTGATACGACACCGATGTCGATCTTGAAACCAGACTTTCCGACACCCTTATCAGTGTCATAGCCGATGGCTTTGAACCTCGCGCATATATCATCTGCTATGCCTGTGAAGGCAGCGCTGCGGTCGATAAGAGGCGTATTCGAATTATCAGACGAATTGCCAGTAGCGGCGATATCCTGATCCCAGACAGTGCTGCCTGCAGCATACTGCAGGAATCTCTTAAACGCTTTAACGCCTTCAGAAGATGTATCGTTGATGCGGATCTCTTCGGGCGAGATCGACGAGAACACTTTCATCTCGATCCTTGATCTGGTTACGGCAACATTAAGTCTTCTCCATCCGCCGTCCCTGTTCAGAGGACCGAAGTTCATTATCAGTCTTCCGGTCTCGTCCTTGCCGTAGCCTACCGAGAACAAAATGACGTCGCGCTCGTCACCCTGTACGTTTTCGAGATTCTTGATAAAGACGGGTTCCTCGCTGCCGAATGCCCACTTCTCGAGAACGGGATCCTTGCTCGCAGCCTCATCAAGAAGGTCTTCAATGAGCGACTGCTGCTGGATGTTGAACGTAACTACACCGACGCTGTATCTTGAGAGCACGGGATCGTGAGCACGGTTTACGAGCTCATCGATAACGGCCTGCGCTTCAGTCCGGTTGGTCCTGGTCTTTCCGGAATCGAACGATCCTCCGCAGTCGACCATGGTAACCTTTGATTCCCTGTCGTCAGGCGACGGGAACGTAAAGAGCCTTCCTTCGTAGAAAGACTTATTAGAGAAAGTAATGAGGCTTTCATGACGGCTCCTGTAGTGCCATGCCAGGAACATCTGCGGCATGCTTATCGCAAGGCAGTCGTCCAGGATGCTCTCAAGGTCGTCAGTCTCAAAATCCTCTTCCTCACTGACCTGTTCCGTAAAGAATGACGTAGGCGGCATCTGCTTCGGGTCGCCGACGATAACGGCTTCCTTGCCTCTTGCTATAACGCCTATGGCTTTGCATGTCGGCAGCTGGCTCGCTTCGTCGAATACAACGATATCGAACATTCCGCTCTTATCCGGATCGAGATACTGTGCGCATGAAAGAGGGCTCATGAGGACACAGGGACAGAGCTTTAGGATAAGGTCGCCGATCTGCGAGAAAAGGGTTCTTATCGACACGCCCCTGCCGCCTGACTTGATCGCATGCTGCAGGATGCCGAGTGCCGACGATACGTTCGCGTCCTTGCTGAGGTCAGGCAGATTCTTTGCTATCCTCAGGTAGATCTCCTGTCTCGTAAGCTTTTCGAACTCATCGTTGACCTTTGAAAGCTCATCTATCTTCTTCTCGAAAACAAGGCCCGAGAATGATCTTAAGACTTCACTGTTATCGATTATCCCGGATATGAGCAGGCTGCTGTACGCCTTGCGAAACGAGCTTATCATGCCGTCTCCGGCAACAGCACCGCTGTCGTAGCCGTTTACGAGATTTGTGACCTTATATTCTCCGCATCTGGATGCCATGAGATTAAACTGCATCCTGTCTCTTAAGTATTCGCTGTCGCTGATGAGAGTCTGAGCCATCTGCTTCTTACTCTCGAAAAGCTCATCGCCGGGCTCAAAGCTTCCGTATGCAAAACCGCATACGGCATTGAGTTTTTCGTATGCATCCTTATAAGCTGCTGCCTTGCGGTTAAAATCGTTGACTGCGGTCACAGCCGTGACATCGCCGCTGCCAATTAACTTTCTTAAAGTACCGGTAGGATCGACCGGGGCAAACTCAGCAAATGCAGCATGAGCACTCTCATTGAGCGCTTCAATTGCAGCAACATCAAAGCCCGGGAAACCAGCACCAGGATTATAGAGTTCTCCAAGATATCCTCTTGCGGATGTTATGAACGCCATCGCATTCTGGACTGAATTCCTGTAGTCGGAGAGCGCTTTGAAATCCTGCTCAAGTACATCCTTCCTGTTGCCCTTAAGGTCGTATGCCTTAACTTTCTTGTATACGTTGCCCTCTGCCATTCCGCGCATAAGAGCGTTCTTTGCTTTGGCAGTCATGAGCTCGCTGAGCAGCGCAGCTCCGTCGAGATCAAGGAACCCGGGCTGCCATACCGCGAGGAGTGCATCTCTTCTGGCAAGAGCGTCCTTGCAGCTTACGATCATGTCTCTTAATGCAAGATAAGCACTCTCGGTATCGTCGGCACAAATGAGTCCCTTCGGTATGTTAAGGTTCTTGAGTTTCAGGATAGAGATTCCGCAATAGCTAAGGCCCGAGATCCTCTTAATAGTTCCGACATCACCTGCTGCCCTGCAGTTATATCCTGCCAGGAGCTTTTCGAATTCGCCGATACTTAAAGCAAACTCATCGTAAGCGGTGATCAAAGCCTCTGCAAGCGGCACGAGCTGATTCTTTGCTTCCTGTGAATAATCGCATGATCTTACAAACGGGAGCTTTCCTTCAAGCTTTCCTGAAGATGCGACGAGTTCGCCTAATGCAGTCTCCGTCTCTTTCAATCTGTCGGGAGAAAGCTGATCTATAAAGCCGTCGTCAAAAGCTCCGCAGTCTGCAGCGTTCTGGTTAGCCGCATAAACATTAATTAGCTCATACAGAGAAAGTCCGCATCCGGGATCGACCTGATGGAGCTCGTTTACGTATTTATCGAGTTCCCTTCTCTTGTTTGCGATATCTTCAAGTGACTTCTCATAATCGCCGTCGACCTTTATGTTGGATCTGACTTCACTTGCGACTTTCAGCTGATCGAGCACATAACTCTTTCTGACTTTGTTGGAATGAAGTTCGAGGCAGAAAGGCGCTATGCCAATCTTTTCGAGCCTCTTGTAAACTACGTCGAGCGCAGCCTTCTTTTCGGCAGCGAACAAGACCTTCTTACCGCTTGCAAGACAGTTGGCGATTATCGAAGTGATGGTCTGTGACTTGCCCGTTCCCGGAGGACCGTGGAGCACGAAGCTGCATCCTTCACCGGCGCGCTTTATCGCAGCAAGCTGGGAAGCATCTGCAACGATCGGCAGGAATACATCTTCCTCGTTTACCTTGCCGCCGGCTTCATTCTCCTCTTCTCTCCACTTTATCTGCTGTTCGATAAAGCTCTGATCAAGATCTCCGTTGATAAGACTGCTTACGATCTTGTTTTTCGAAATGGAGTCCCTGTGGCTGTGCATGTCATTCCACATGACGAACTGGGAGAATGAGAACAATCCCAGAACGCATGCTTCGATAACGTCCCATCCCTTGAGAGAGCTTACGACAGACTTTACCTGCTCAAAGACTTTCTTTACATCAACGCCGTTTCCGTCAGCCGGAAGCGCCTTGCTGAACTCATCGAATTCGATCTTGAAATCCTGTCTTAACTTCTCTGATACGGTGATGTTGAACTGGACATCCTCGTCCCTTCTTCTCATCGTGTACTTGATGCCGAACTTCTTGACGAGCTCAACCGGGATCAGGAGCAAAGGAGCATAACAGGGCTCTTTCCTGTCCTTTTCGTACCACTTTAAGAAACCGCAAGCGAGGAACAGCGTATTGGCGCCGTTCTCTTCCATTGAAGTCCTCGCGCCTCTGTAGAGCGTCTTGATATTCTTATCGAGAACGGCATCAGTGACCGATGAAACGAGCACGCCCTTCTCATATTTCTTTTCGATGAATTCCCTGAATTCTTCAATATTAACCAGATCTTCTATGGAGTAATCCTTTGCAGGAACACCTTTAATCTTCTTTGCCTTCTTTGCAGGAGCGGAAGCTGATACTTCAGGTATAGCTTCCTTTACGGGAGCATCATTTGCTTCGGCTGATGCATCTGCTGCTGACACTTCTGTTGCCGGCAATGTTTCAGCTGCTGGCTCAGCAACCGCTGTTGCCTCAGCTGCAGCGTCTGATGTTTCTGTTGCTTCTGCAGTTTCCGATGCTGCTTCAGGTTCTTTGGTCTCTTGGGCAGCGCCGTCAGCTGCTTTTCCTGCTTCTGTCTCTTCGGCAGTCTCTGCAGTTTCAACTTCCTCCTTTGTTCCGGACTCTTCTTCAGTTTCTTCCTCAGGCTCTTCTTCAGCGCCGCGGGAAATTATCGAGAAACTCTTATCCTGGGCTATCAGGTCTTCGATATTTGCGCATTCAGGCACAAAGAGAGGCACCGAAGATCCCTTTATCCTAAGGTTAAGAAGTGAATTGCGTGTACTTAGATCAAGAAGTTTGCGTTCCCAAAGATCGAACTTTATTACGCTTCTGCTTTTTTCTTCCGGAACGTTCTGCTGCCCGTCCATGGTGTTTTCAAGATTGACTTCACTCATTAGTGACCCCTCCTGATCAAGCTTTATCAAATAATTATAACTTATTTACGGACAAGTTGCTTGAAGTATTTCAGACGGGTAAAAACCTGAAGACAGAGTTATTTAAGCGTTTTGGGGACGCCGGATCACCTGCAGGTCACTTGTTGTTCAGTTTCTTCCTCAAAGCCTTGTAGTCAGGCACATATTCGCCGACAATGGCCCAGAACCGGCTGGAATGATTAGGCTCTATGAAATGCGCAAACTCATGGATGACAACGTATCTTATGATCTCCCTGTCCTTCTCAAAGAGCCTGTAGCTGAACTTGAGCTCTCCCCTTTTTGAGAAACACTCGCCCCAGAATGACTTGTATTCACCCAGAGTTATCTTTTTCGGCGGCGCCACGCCCTTTTGGGCAAACAGCGGATACACCTCGCCGCACAGATCGACGATCACGCTCCTGATGCAGTTCCTTCTCCATTTCTCGAAGGTCATGTATTTCGAGCGGTAATCTGACACATCCTTAACGGTCAGCGTGATGATGCCGTTCTCCGCGCCGCACGTGTTTTTCGCGCCGCTTTCGACCTTGAGGATAAAGGGCTTTCCGAAAACATCGAAGATCTCGCCATCAACAAACTGCCTTGCCCTGACCCTGGTACGGTCTTCGTGCACGGTGTCATCGATCGCCTTGAGGAGATAGTCCTGCTTTGAGATTATGAATCTCATGGCTTCATTGATGTCGACGCCGTACGGGATCGAGCAGTATAAGGTGCCGTCGCGCCTTACGCGTACGTTGATGTTTCTTATGCGTTTGCGTTCAAACTCGACACCGATAACACGACTGCCGAGGGTTAGTTTTCTGATTTCCGACATAGGACCTGTCAGCGGTTCGCTTTGATGAGCTTATCGAAGTTCTTGCCGTTTACGTCATACATGGTGTGACCCAGCTCGGCAAGGCGTGATTCGATGTGTTCCTGCTCCTTGGGACGCTTGATCTTAAGCGTCGTCGTCTTGATCATCTCTTCTTCGGAGAATACGTAGTTGCGTACGATCTTGTACTGGGGCATCGTGTGGTTTGCGTCGTGTACCTTATCGTTCAGATATGCCTCGACCTGACCGTCATCAGCTTCGGTGGCAAGACCAAGCTCGGCGCCGATAACCTTACGGTTGATAAGAAGCTTGGCGCAGATGTCGATGGCCTCACGGTCGTTCTTGTTGCCCCAGACGAAAGCCTCGGTAACACCCTTGATCTCTGTAAGGACTGCCTCGATCTCCTCGGGGAAAGCCTTCTTGCCGTTTGTAAGAACGATCATGGACTTAACACGGCCGGTGATGTGGATGGAACCTGTCTTATCGATGTATCCCATGTCGCCCGTATGGAACCACCCGTTCTCATCGATGGCTTCCTTTGTGGCTTCCTCATTCTCATAGTAACCGAGCATGACGCACTCGGACTTGGTAAGGATCTCGCCTACTGCCTTTGGGCCAGTGCCCTCGGCGTCTATCGCGACAGTGATGCCTGCCATAGGACGTCCGACGGAGCCGTGAACGTCGCAGACTTCAGTATTGACCGAGATAACGGGCGAAGTCTCGGTAAGACCGTAACCCATATAGAACTGGAGACCGAAATCCGTAAAAGCGTCAACATACTTCTTGTCGATGCCGGCGCCGCCGATAACGACCATACGGAAATTGCCTCCGAGCTTATCAAGGATGTCCTTAAAGACATTGCGTCTTATGTCGATGCCGCACATTTTAAGGAACCTTGTAACGGGTCTTGCGACCGCAATTATCCTCTCTTTGCCCGAAGCCTTGATGCCGTCTTCGATTTTCTCGTAGATGTTCTCGAAAAGCAGAGGCACGGAGATACAGACATCCGGCTTCCACTCTTCCATGTTCTTTACGATATATCTCAGGCCGTCGCACATGCAGACGCACGCACCGCATGAGAGGATGAAGAAATCGCACGTGTTCTCGAAAGTGTGATGCAGAGGCAGGATCGAAAAAGCCCTGTCGCCTCTTCTTACGTCGAGAGTCTGTGCTATGGCATAAACATTTGAGACTATGTTGTTGTGAGAGAGCAGAACGCCCTTGCTCATCGAAGTCGTGCCCGAAGTAAAGAGGATTATCTTTGCCGCATTGGGATCGATCGGCGTATCCATGAACTTGTTGTCGCCGGCCTCAATGAAGACATTGCCTTCCTTTATGAGATCGTAGATGTCGGCAAAGCGGCTGTCGTCTTCAGGCCATGTATCGTCCTTGTTCTTTCCCGAAAGACCGTCCTTATAGAAGATAACGAACTTGTCGAGCGGGATATCGAGCTCGCCGGACTTGATCTTTGCGGCGATCGAAAGCATCATCTTGTGGTGCTTGTGATGGTAAAAGATAACGCGGCTCCTCGACCTGATCAGAAGCTGGATCAGCTCGTCTTCGGGAAGCGCCCTGTCCAAAGGGACTCCGACAGAACCAGATGAAAGGATTGCATTATAAGAAACGAACCACTCGTAAGCATTCTCGCCTACGACGGCAAATCTCTCTCCTGCATACTGACTGTTAAGAATATAGGTCGCAAGACCTTTGATATCGTTGCCGTACTCGTAAAAACTCCTGTGGACCTCGGAAAGCTTCGGCGAACGTCTGAAGATAAACGCATCAAGTTCAGAATACTTGGAACAGGTACGGACAACGAGATCCCTTAAGTCCGTAAATCTCTCAGCTGTAAATACAGGCGTACCCTGAACAGGATTCATACATTACCTCCATCGGCCCCGCCTCCCCTTTTACGGGGAAACAGCGCAACTAAAAAAATATATCATATTTGAGAATGAAATGGCAATAAGTCGCTAAATTCACATTTTGTGTTATATTAGTTGCGGATTATAGTCAGAAACCTTTCAGGAGCATATATGTCTGAAGAAGAAAAAGCAATAAATAAAGAAGAAAGTACATCCAAAGACACAGAGTCCAAGATGTCCCGTGCGGATCACCATAAGCATCTGGACGAGAAATACCCCACGAAACGCGGTTTCTGGGACGTTGTAGCTAAGGACGGCTTCCTGCTCCTGACTCACATCCTCTGCGACATGAAATGCATAGGCAAAGAGAACTTCCCTAAGAGCAATCCATACGTCGTCGCTTCCAACCATCAGAGTTATCCTGACGGCGTTCTTATAATCGATTATCTGCCCAAGGGCCACTTCAAGTGGATGTGCTGCCTCGCAGCTTCCGACCTTGAGACCAATCACGGCAAACTCGGCCGTCTCATAATGAGAGTAGGCAGAGGCATCGCGGTTGACCGTTACGGCAACCCCGTCAGAGGTCTCATCAAGGCCAAAAAGGAAGTCGAGAAAGGCAATATCTGCTTCGTCTTCCCCGAAGGCACGAGATCCCACACGGGCAAGCTCGCCGAGATGAAGGACGGAGCCGCTTACCTTGCGATCAAGGCCGGCGTTCCCATGGTCCCCGTCTATATCGCCGGCGCATACCAGATCTGGCCCAGAACATCCAAGAAGCCCCACCCGCTCAACGGCTTTCACCGCCGTAAGATAAGGATCTACGTCGGCGAGCCCATGCATGGCGAGGATTATGACAATGATGCGCACAAGATGACCGAAGCTTTGTCAGCCTGGATGCACAAACACGAAGATCTCTACTGGGATCCCGAGACAAATTTCGAAGCAAAGTAAGATCGAACAGGGATTGTATCAAGCTGATCGCTAACAAAAGATTGTATTCCGAAGAAACTTTCATTCTTTCTGAAGCTTCGTTTTTTAGCTTTCCTGTTCCCTCTAAAGGTCTGAATCCTGCAATCAACAACAACTGCTGCAATTGCAAAAACAGTTAGGGGCTATCTCTTTTCACTTTGAGACAACCCCTTACAATTTATTAAGTTATTAGATAGAACAGTTACTTATAGAGCCCTCCGAGGAACTCGGTCGCAAACTGTATCTTGGTCGGACTGAACACTTCCCTGCTCTCCTCGGTCGGATAGATGAAGAACGTGTCATCATAGGTAGACAGCGTGACACACGGTCCGAACTTTCCCCTGTAATCGTATTCGGTGTGGAGTGACACCATGGACTTCGCCGGGAACTTCAGTGTCTCATACTTTTCGGTCCTGTAGTTATTGAACGACAATGCAAATCCGTCTTTATCATGAACGAGCCTTCCCTCACCGCAGTCTATGAAGTTTACGGCATTGGGCAGAGCCTCGACCCTTACGGGTATGTCGAGCTTATAAGTGCCGTTTCTGATCTCGTCATGGACAAAACCTCTCTGCCACTCGTACCAGTCGGGAATGTGGATCTTTTCACCCGCAGGAGAATGAAGGACGCCAAGCTCATCCATCTCGTATGAATCGCCGCAGCATGAACAGAATATCCTGCTGCCTTCAGACCTCATCGCGAAATCAGTTCCGCACTTCCTGCATCTGTACAGCGGATAGTGCAGACCTTCGGCTCTCCATTCGTCATCGATGACGATCTTGTTTTCGAGCTGATACTTATACTCATCGTAAGTGAGTTCTTTGGAAATGCGGGACAGGATCTCGTCCACGGAAAGCTTACCGATCTCATCCTGAGTAACGACGCATTTTAGCTCGGCGTGGAGACGCGCACCCTTTCTCTCCTTGAGATTCCATATCGGCTGCTGGAGATAGTTGCCCTGCATGTTCAATGTGACGACGGGAACCTTCAGCATCTTGGCGAGCTTTGCTATGGACGGCGTAAGGTGTGAATTCGTACCGACATTCGCATAGCGGGCCTCAGGATAGATGACCATGATGTCGCCGCGTTTTATGACGCGCGCTATGTTCCTTATGAGCGACTGGTCGTTAATGAACTTGCGCGTTCCGAGGCATCCTGCCTGACGGTATATCCACTCGCCGAAATTCTCGAATCCTTCGAGCTCTGAGATGTAGTTCGCGCGGTAAGGCTTAAGCGCCAGCGGAGTTACGTAGAAATCCATGAAGGAATTGTGAGAGCCGTATACCAGGAACGGAGGCTTGATGCCTTCCATGTTCTTCTTCTCGATCTTGAGCTTATAAGGAGATACGGCAAGCTTGCAGAGCAGCCACATCATCGGCAGGAAGATAATGTTCTGCCTCGGCGGAACCTTCGCTCTGTCAAAAGGCTTCTTATCCGGGCTTGCATAAGTGTCTCTTCTTACATAGCGGCGGATACCCGGGATCTTGCAGAGAAGATAGTACAGTATCGCCGTAAAGAACAGTGACGCGCCCGTGGGAGTCAGCATGAAGAGTATCTTGTTGTGAACGACGCTCTTGATCGGGTCGTAGATGATAAGCGAGAACGCGAAGCCCAGCGCGAGGCAGACTGCGCCTACGATATTGAATCCCTTGGAATATACATATGCGTTGTGGCCTTCCTCTTCATAAGCGCTCTTAAGGTCGATCTTCTGTTTTCTTACGAAAAAGAAGTCAACGAAGAGCAGCGCGGCAAGAGGAGCATAAACGCATGCACTTATCGTAAGGAAGCTTCCGAAATATTCTTCGATCTTCCCCCATACGCAAAGGATGCCTACATAAAGACCAAGTACGAGTACGAGCACTTTATAGGAAGATTTCTTGAATGTTGATTTGAGCATTACGCCATAGATATATGAACCTACAGCCTGTGTACCGATGTTCGCGAAAGCTACCAGAAGAAGCGACGCAAGCGCAAGGATCGGAGTTGATAAAGTAGCCAGCATGAGCGTAGGGTCCTCAACCATCTGCCCTGTTACATACTGCATCGCGATAGCCATAACTGCACCGACAACCACGAAGAAGGATCCTGCGGCGCCCTGTCCGAGAACGCCCGCGTAATAACCTGATCTCTCTGACTTGCAGAGTCTCGGAACCTCGGCCATGCCTCCGACAAGCGTTATAACGAAAGCGAAATTCGCTTCGATATTGAGCACATAATTAACCGTCTTGTCAGCGTCTCCGGCGAGCTCCGGCTGGTAATTCCAGATGACATCCATGGGCACGGAAGTAAAGCCGACAACAACGACTGCAACACCTACGAGAAGGAGGAGCGGCACAAGGATCCTCGTGGTCCATGTGATCGTTCCAACACCCCTTAACGCGATGACCGTTCCGATTATCACGCAGGACAGACTGAGCACTAAATGCGCTCCGTTAAAAAGATGCACGCCGAACAGCGCAAGCAGGTTTTCCATCGAGCTCGCGAAAAGTTCACAGCACACCGCATACCAAGGGAAATTAACGATAATGATAATGACCGTTACGATCTTAACACCCTTTGTTCCGAACACGCTTCGAAGCCATATCCATATGTCTATTCCATATCTGACTGACATGATTACCGGAAGCTGGTAGATCATGAGCATGAATATCGCTGCGAGGAATGCACCGATCAAAAGCTGCTTAAATCCGACGAGTGTAGCAAGGTAGGAACCCTGCGTGTAACTCCATGTTGCGATGCAGTATCCCGAAAGCACCAGGAGAGCATCGATAAATCCGTATTTGCGTTCTTTCGGAAGAACCGGCAAGGTCCCGCAATAGACCTCATTCTCAATTTCTTTGTTTACGTCATGCTTACGGCTCACAGGAAGAAACCTCCTATTATCCCCAACAGGGAGATGAGCGTAATGACCGCCGCGATTATGTAATCTTTTTTGGTCATGCGGGGAATGATGTTTTCCTTCTCCGCCTTAAGGACCGCCTCTATTCTTGAATCGAGTTCTTTATCCCCGTCCATACAATACTCCTCTTATCCTTAGTAAACTTTGTCACCGTTTGCCTCGATCGACGGAAAATAGACCTTCATCTCATCCCAGAAATCGCAATTGGTAACTTCTATGAATTTATCTCTGATACTGTTTTCGCTGTCATGGGGTTCATCGATAGGCGCTTTGTTGTGCTCTAACTGTGTTCCGTCATATCTCAGATATGTTCCGTCCTCAAGCTCCATCTCGATGCCGAAATGATCAGCCCACCAGTAGTTCTTGAATTCGAGCGTCTGAAGCTCCATCGAATCGAGCTTGTCCAGGAATCCGTCAAGTTCATCCGGATCAAGTTCCTCGAAATGATATACCGGCTCATCCTCGTCTCTCGAGCCCTCATAATAATCACTGTAATACCTTACTGACACTACGGGACTGTCTGTCAGATAAGTCGTAAGTTTCTTTTTTGTCTTCTGTGGCTCGAAAAGGAAACAGCCGCTCAATGCAACCGCCATGACCAGTGTCAGGCTCAAGGAAATCAAACGTTTAAACATAAAAGATACCCCCGGACAAAAAGCATAATTTTTTGATATCTAAACGATAACACAAAGGACCGTTATCTCAATGCACTTACCCGGTAATATCAGGGGCTGCCTTTTTTGAATCAAGGCAGCCCCTCCTCTATCCCGATATCCCTTAAACGATCAATCTCCTAAATCCTGAACCTGTTCGGTCATCTGACTGAAAGCACCCTTCCAGTCGTATTCGACGGCCTTGCCGCCCAGTTTTATTCCATAAAGCGCGAGCGTGATTATTCCCAGAAAACAAGCCAGGAAAAGAGCTACTGCACCGGTAATCAAGAGTTTAATATCACCTTTACTCATATCAGTCCTCCCCCAAGCCGTAGTTCCATACGTGCTTGTTCCATCTTATGTATGACTTCAGACCCTTTGCGTAGTACTTGACGCCGAGGATGACCAGCGCGACAAGGAATATTGCGACACATACAAGTGTAAGTACGAGGAAGATGCAGGGAACCAAAAACTCCGTGATCTTGCCCATGATCATTGATGCGACCAATACTCCGATAATACCAAGATCTGCCGCAAGGAACATGAATGCCGCAATGACTGCCGCCAGAAGGACGAGCCAGCATTCGATACCAACAAATGCGTTAAATACGATAACAAAGATCCTGCCTCTTCCGTCAGGCCCCTTGAATGAATCAGCCATTCTCTTGCGCTTCTTCATTATCTGATTGAACTTGGCGCCGTCCTTGAATTCGTTCGCAAGTTCCTTGGGATCGCCAAGGCTTGCCGCGATCTCTTCTTCGCTTCTGCCTTCTCCCAAACCTTCGTCAAAATGCTCTTCTATCGATTGGATGATATCCTTGACATCACCGTAAGGCATGTGCCCCAATTCATCGCTGAGCCTTTTAAGATATTCAGTCTTATTCATCGGCTTTTCCTCCAGTCTCCTCGCTGATAATTCCATTTACTTCCCCGCAGAACTTTATCCACTCTTCACGTTCCGCATTCAACTTTTTACGTCCTGCATCAGTGAGATGATAGTATTTGCGCGGCGGCCCGTTTTGTGATTCTTGCAGGTACGTCGAAACGATACCTTCAGAAGCGAGCTTACGCAGTATCGGATAAACAGTACCGTCTGCTACTTCGACTTTACGTGCCAGGCTACCTGCGAGGTCGTAGCCGTAACTGTCGCCCTTCTCCAATAAGGCCAGCACGCACAGATCGAGAATGCCCTTCTTGATTTGGCTGTTCATTGGCAAATCCCCTTTCATTCCGATTTGACGGGCCGGAAGCGCCCTTATTCCCAAGCGCCCCGCCGTCAGTATCAGTTATAGCACACTACTGTTTATTGTTCAATACTAAATCTTGAGCAATTCCGAAATCGATATGCACGGCGTACCGTGTGCCGGATCCTCACACGGATCGGCCTCTCAATGTGAGAGATTTTGGCACAGGAGATTTGTTATGAAACAGTTTCTTTGTCCAAAATACAAAGAATGATATTATCAGTATCGGAGGTCACCATGCCAGAAGACAATCTCGCACAATTTAAGCAGATAATAGCGAAGCTCCCCGAAGATAAAAGGAAGCTTTTATATAAGCGTCTTCACGACATGCCGACTTCAGAGAGAGAAGCCTTCATCGGAGAATTCGTAAAGAAATACAACACAACTGCAAAGAAACCCGCTCCTCAGGGCGGTTCATCCGCAGTCAAGTCCGGTAAAAAGCCTTCTTCTCAAGGTTCATCATCCGCAGCCACTTCAGGCAGGAAACCTTCTGCGCAGGGTTCTGCAGCGCCGGTCTCCAAAAAGACCCAACAGCAGTCAAAGAACGTTCCATCAAAATCAGAACATTCATCCGAACACAGACAGGAAAAGGCTCAGGAACACAAACCGGAGCAAAAGCAGGAAAGCAAAAAGCACCCGGCTGAACACATACCTGAGCACCGACCCGAGCCTGAGCAGGCACCGGAGTCCGAACCCAAAAAGGCATCGTCTTCTCAGAGCATCATACTCGGCATCATCGTCGCGGTATTCCTGGTAGGGGCTTTATATTTCGTATATCTTTTCAACAAACAGAATATCGACAACAAGTTCAACGAGGCATTCGGAATGCCGGCTTCCGAGACAACGGAAACAACCGAAGAGTCAGACGGCATAATGGGACCCGAACCCCGCCACTTCCCTACCAACACACCGACTCCCATACCGGCCACGCCCACACCCGCACCTGTCGTTCTCAAGGATGACCATCCCGATCTGTCAGGTCTCGTAATAGTCTTGGATCCCGGTCATCAGGCCGAATACGATCACGAACTCGAGGAATCCATCCCCGGCACCACCGCCGAGAAAGAACGTGCCACAACAGGAGCAACCGGCATCGACAGCGGCGCAAAGGAATATGAGATCACTCTGAGATATGCTCTGATAATGAAGGAATACCTTGAAGGATGCGGTGCCGAAGTCATTCTCACAAGAGAAGAAAATGATGTAAACATCTCCAACATCGAGAGAGCAAACATCGCGGTGGAAAACAACGCTGATTACTTCATAAGGATCCACGCGGACAGCGCACCCGACAGTGAAATAAGCGGTGTAAAAGTATATGTTCCTTCCACAGGAAAGTATTCTTCCAGTGCAGTTTCAGACGGTAAGGATCTTGCGGAAAAAGTTGCCGAAGCCATCGGTTCGACTTCACTCGGTGTTGTACAGTCGAACATGTATACCGGACTTAATCATGCGGATTCCATAAAGTCTTATCAGCTGGTCGTAGGTTATCTGTCGAACAGCGACGACGATGCGCTTCTCGGAAAGGAAGAAACCGCCTATAACACCGCAGTTGCAGTTTCCGAGTTTTTGGCTGAATAACAGTCTCAATTATTTCGCAATGAAAATTGCGAAATGTTTGTTATAGTAAATGCATGGATACAAATAAAGAATTTGGAGGTAGATAATTATGGCGGACATCGATCCTATGACACTCAAGAGTATGGCTAAGCTCAAGAATGCAAATGAAGCTGACGAGCTTATACGCGGCATGAAGGAACCCGGAAACGAGAGCGATATCAAGGGCGAATACCAGGCGCTCAAGGAAGTTGAAGAATTGACGAAGCTCGTCGAAAAGCAGACTTATCTGCTCCACGCTTTCTGGATCATGCTCAAAGAAAAGGGCGCTACGAACGAAGAGCTCGACAAGGCTCTCAATGAGGCAATCCTCTTCTCAAAAAGGAAGGATTACAAGACAGCAAGCGTCTGCCCCAGCTGCAACAAGCCGCTTCAGACTATGGAGAACAAACCCTTCACATCGAAGTGCTACTATTGCGGAACTGAGATCCTCGAGAATCCTTACAGGAAATTCGATGGGATCGATCCTTATCAGACAGGCTATCCCCAGAATGAATCTACTGCACCGGAAGGACCTTATGTTTCGGATTCGGAAGCAGACGAGCAGGAGTTCAAATCAGCTCAGGACGTTATCAGCCAGAGTTTTGAACCTTACGATGTAACGAAGGATCTTCATTTCGACGACGAGGAGACTTGAATTTCTCCCGATTGATTGTATAATCACGCATAAGCTTTATTGCTTCGGTCACATGTTGTCGTGACCGGAGCAATATTTTTCAGATCTGGGGATGTACCGGTTTCGACGGGGCTTCTGAGGTCGGGAAAGCGGGTGGAGGATCCTCGTTGTGCCTCCTTAAAAAACGGGGAATTGCAAGTAATTGCAGACAACACAGAGCTCGTAGCAGCCTAAGGCTACCGTCCTTCCGCCTATCTTCTCGCGGGAGTGTACGCACACCGAAGACCTCGCCTGAGAGAGGTTAAGCAGGCAGTCCTACCGGTTAAGCTTTGCACCGGCCAGCGACTTTAATCTTATGAAGCTACTGGAACCGCAATCTGTCAGCAGATGACGCGGGAATAGGAATAATTCAAATACTGACTGCACCCGGAGATTGTCCCGGAGGAAGAGGTTTCGGACAGGAGTTCGATTCTCCTCATCTCCACCATGAAGAGGGTGTCTCAAAAGTGACAGGGGTTGCTTTTGAGATACCCTTTTCTTTTGTTATGCGCACCCGGACCCGGCAGCAGCACTGCTTTGCCTAAGGTAACTTTATTTTTTGCGGGAAAAGTTATAGTAAAACCTCAACTATTTCGAGAAAAACTATGAATCCTTCAGGTATAAAAAGGCGGGTGGTGCTTTTCGCCTACTAAATATTGTCTGCACATATGGCACCTTAATCTATCCGGAGATCGAAAGCAAAAAAAATAAAAACGATTTGATAAAGTGTTCGGCAGGAATAAGGCACTAGCCGCATTATTGCCGAATAAAAAAGGCATAATTGACTAATAATCCGGCAAAAGATTCGGCACTACCGCATTATTGCCGAATCTTTTTTGAGACAACTCCTTTTATTATGAAGAGAACCCCTGAAGTTTGACTTGCTTCGGGGGTTCTCTTCTTTTCAAGCCTTTTGTTTTTTACCGGCTCAGTTACCTGTTTTGGTAACGAAATCAGGCGCCTGCTCACCTGCACCGAGCAAGATAACCACATCTCCGTCATCCGCAGTAATAACTGTACCGGGAGCAGGATCAATACGGGTGATCTTGGCATTCATTTCAGGATCATAGTTGTATTGATCCCAATAGTAAGTGACATGTACATTTTTCAGACCGGATGCATCAATTTCAGCTTGGACACAGTCTACGGCCGTACTGAAATACAAGCCTCTTACATCAGGCACAGTAAAAGTTCCCGGGTTGGAAACCACTTCCGATGTTTCCTCAGTAGTTCCGTTACCGTGTAACGGCGGAAGGAACTGAGAGCACCTTGCCAACGTTAATGTTGACAGCATTGAGATTGCAATTAAAACAGCTGCGACTTTCATATATTATCCCCCCTTGATAAAAATATAAATATATTTTACACCTTATGGGCATTAAATAAACCTTCTCATTCTCCCCTTACATGCAGCCGGGTGTTAATGACCAATGTATAGTTTGTGAATTTACTTTGACTATCAAACTATTGCCTCATGTTTGCCTAAATCACTTCTACTGCAAAATAAATAAAGACGATATTATGACGGCAGATGAACCGGTATCACAAGTCAGACGTAAACGCCGGCAACATCTGCTCATAAAACGAGGTGCATACTATGAATTACAAGATATATAACAACAATTCGAAGGAATGGGTCTTACTGATCCACGGATTGGGCGGAAGCATAAACACATGGAAATACCAGATCGAGGACCTGAACGAATATAACGTACTGGCAGTAGATCTTGAGGGACACGGCGGTTCCGCTTTCGAGAAGCGCAGACGTCTTCTTACAAGATCTGCTTCAGAGATCAACGAGATACTCGAGAGCGAGCACATCGAAAAAGTCCATGTCATCGCACTTTCGCTCGGCACACTGGTCGCAATGGAATTCGCTTATCTCTATAAAGAAAAGGTAAAGTCCATATTACTCGCTGGATTCGTACTCAACATGGGCATAGGATACAAGTCTCTTCTGGCAATCCTCGAAGGCATCAAGTACTTCGTTCCCAAGAAGGTCTTCTACCCCGTATTTGCCAACCTCATGATGCCGCGCAAGAACCACAAGAAGTCAAGGGACATCTTCATCAGGGAATCCGTAAAGATGAAGTCAGTCGCTTTCAGGATGTGGCTCAGCGAATTGTTCAGGACTCAGTTCAAGCTGAACGAATACCTGATATCCATCGAAGAGAGCAAACTTCCGGTCATGTTCATTTCGGGCAAGCAGGATTATTTCTTCGTCAACAGTGTAAAGAGAACCCAGAAGAAGATAAACGACGCTTCACTGTACTTCATCGAAAAATGCGGACACGTCTGCAGCATCGAAAAGCACAACGAGTTCAATTGCCTCATGATCGATTTCCTGCATGAAATAAGCAAGCGCGAATACTATCCTTCAGCAGCCTGAAGACTAAAGACATAAGAAGCCTTATCAGGATTCAGAGGAAGTCTTCCCTTTAGAAAGTTTATAGAGCTCTTCGGCGGCAAGTCTCGTCTTGGCAACGATGTCCCCTTCCTTCGGGAAGCAGAAATACAGGCAGTCGTTGGTACCGATGGAGACTATGTCGCCGATCTCATACCAGTAGTAATCCGAATTGACGCTGTAGGATGCGCCCGGAGACTGCTCGTAATGAAGCTTCCCGTCACAGCCGTCGAGAACAAAGCCGTTTACATCATGATGGAGTTTTCCGCTCCCCACCATGTACAGAGCTTTGGAGTCCTTTAATATCGCTATGTCGCAGTTTACATCGAGCTTGTAAGTTCCGTCCTCTATCTCTTTCTTGATCTGTTCCCTTTCCCAGGCGAACCAGTCAGGAATATGCGTGAACTTAGGCTCAACATTGATGCCATTGAGCCTGCCTAATGTATCGAGTTCATACTCGGCCCCACATTCCTCACACTTAAGGAGGATCCCCTTGCCTATGGTCTTCCCTTCCGTCATGCAGTGAGGACATTTATAGAGGATCCTGTTAAGGCCGTCAGCCCTGAAAGGCTCGTCTATCTCTATCTTGTTGTCCTGCTGCCACTTGAAATAATCGAGCGTGAATTCCCTGTCAAGGATCTCGTCTATCTGCCTTACTTTGGTATTTGCAAGTTCTTCCGGAGTAAACAGACACTTCATCACACAGGATACCTTCACGTCGCGCTTTTGCAGATTGTTATAGAGCGGATCTCTCGAAAAGGCACCGTAAGTGGTGATCATGACTACAGGGTGCTTGAGTTTTTTCAGGAGAACACCGAGTCTTCTCGGGATCCTGGTCCCCGTTCCGTCAAGCGAATAGCCGGCTTCAGGATACATAAGGACACTTGCTTTATTGACGTTTAAGGCATGGTCCATATCCGAAATAAGAGTCATGTCCGAAACGAATTTTCTCGTCGGAATGCATCCTAAGGATCTCATCAGTCCCTCTTTTCCGACAAGCGCGTCGGATGTGCAGACGATGCTGAACGGACGTCCCTTAAGGACTTCAAATGCAATTGAAAGATCGGTAAAGCTGCAGTGGTTCATGAGGATCATCCACGGACCGTCACCCGCTCTTTCCATATCCTTTTTCTCGCACGTGAAACCAGTTTTCTTAAGTTCGCCTCCGAGCGCGATCCTTGCGATCCCCGCAAGAAGTCCGGAAGGCTTTTTCGGCTTCTTATGTTCCCACGAAGGAAGCTTCATGACTTCTTCGTAATCCATTGTCTTTGTCTTTATCTTCATTATGATTCCCCTGGATGATTTCTTTTCAGAGATTATGCGTTTTGCATTTCTTCATTGAGTCCCAGACGCTCCTGATATGCCTGATAGATAAAACCCAGTAATTCCTTTGTCTCTCCCTTTATCATCGGCTCCATCTTCTTAAGAGCCTCTAAAGCTTCCTGACGCTTTCCCAGATGAAGATCGAATTCGGCTTCGATGTAATATCTTGCGTAATAACTCTTTGCAGCCTCTGAATCAAATGACAGGACTTTATTCAGATATTCCTGAGCCAGCTCATAGTTTCCCAGCAGCATGTAGTAAGTGTAATAGATCGTATAAGCAGAGAGTGTAAGGACCTCATTTTTCAATTTGGAATCGAGCAGAGGCTTGGCACGTTCAATGAGCTTTATGGCATTCTCCCTGTCGTTCAGTCCCCTGTACGTTTCAATATAACAGCCGTAGTACATGAGAGCCGAAAAACCGTAGTCGGCAAAGCGCATGGTCTTGCTCATAAAATCACTTTCATTAAGGAGCACAAGGAGCGAAAGAGCCTTGTCATATTCTCCTTTCATGTTGTGATAATCGGCGGTAAAAAGGACAAAATCCTTAAGATAAACAACGTCGATCTTCTCTCCGTTCCTGTATGCGTCTATGGCCTTTCCCGCAAGCTCGAAATACTTATCCGTATAGCCGTGCGTAAATACCTCTTTTCTGAATTCACTGTAGACCTTGCCGAAGGGTTTATTCTTCTCCCTCACGAGCAATATCTTTAATGTTACGGCCGCGACAGGAACCGCTGCTGCCAGTATGATCAGCAGAACGATAAGAAGATTAAACTCTGCATACCTGTGCACCGTCAGCGCAAGACCGCCTGCGATCACGACAATGAGAATATACAGAAGTCCGCCGGTCTTTAGATATATTTTTTTATCCATCAGGAATCTGTCCTTTCAATCTTCGATGCGATGACCAGAAAGTGAGGGCTGATGCCCATCATGGTCTCCTCATGCTCTGTAGACCTGATGATCTCGAGAAGGCGGCTGCGCCTTCCTTCATCTTCCCACTTTGAAGCAATATCGGGCGTGATCCAGGAACAGCCTTCCACGGCAACGCTTTCCGTGACTTCAAATCCGGCTTCCGTTACCTCATTCCTCAATCCGTCTATCGTGTGAAAATATGCATCAGAGATGATATACGGATATTCCTTCGGTTTGATATGCTCTCCCGTCGACATCTCACGCTTCAGCATGTTCATGTAGATGTCATCATCAATGAATTCATTGCCGTTACCGTATACGGACAGCGCCCATGTAGCAGAACTGAACTTCGATATTCCCGCAGCGACCAGAATGCCGCCTTCTTTAAGGACTCGGTTCGCTTCAGATAAAGTCTTCATCCGGTCTTCTCTTGTCAGCAGATGATACAGAGGTCCCATGAGAAGCACCATGTCGGCGCTGTTGTCCGGAAGCTCCAAAGAACGTGCGTCGCCTGTTTCAGCCTTATAGGGAACGGTCATATGCTCTTTCGCGTAATCCACGGCAACGGGCGCAAGCTCCACCAGAGTTACATCATGTCCCTTTTCTGCAAGCCATCCGGCATACTTGCCTATACCTCCGCCTATATCATAGATGTTAAGTTTTCCGTGAAGATATCTTTCTATTATCTCTTTTGATCTGTAGAACTCAACTACTCCGAGTCCGCGCTCAAGCCGTCCTATTTCGGCACCGCCGTTATAAAATTCATATACGTTATCAATGCTTTCCATGGTCATCCCCCTTTCGGACAATTATACCATTAAGGTACGGCCGTTCTCGATCTCATCAGACACGGCAAAAGAATAGGCACAACACCGCCGGTCCATGCCCTGTCGTATTGTTTGTTTTTCTTGCCGTTTCAGGACCAAAAACAGTCAATGCCTTTATTTTAGGGAATGATTTGACTAAAATACGCACATGCAAACAGGAAATGACACATCTTTCAGAAAGAAGCTCCTCTCACTGATACTCCCGATGACGCTGCAGAACTTCGTGTTCGCGCTCGTTCCGGTATCAGATGCCATCATGCTTCTTTTTCTGTCCCAGGAATCGATGGCAGCAGTATCTTTGGCAACCCAGGTTGTCCTCGTACTGACGCTATTTGTCATGTCCATAACCGCTGGCGGTTCAATGCTCGCTGCACAGTACTGGGGCAAGGGCGATACAGGCTCCATCGAGAAGGTCTTCGGCTACATGTTCACCCTGTCTCTGCCTGTAATGATCGTCTTCTTCGGATGCGCCATGTTCATGCCCGAAGGCGTAATGAGAGTATTCACCGATGTTCCGGAACTGATAGAGAACGGCGTGCCATACATCAGGATTGCTTCTTTCTCATATGTTTTCATGACTCTGGCATCCGTATTCGAGACACTCCTCAAGAACGTCGGTTTCGTCAAGCAGTGCACCATCGCGAGCGTGGTCATAGTCTTCCTTAACATAGTGCTCAACGCGGTATTTATCTTCGGTCTTCTCGGCGCTCCCGAGATGGGCATCGCCGGAGCCGCGCTCGCCACTGCTATAGCAAACGGAACGGGCTTTATCCTTTGTCTTATCTTCAACCTCAAGCTGACAAAGTTCAGGCTGAGAATAAAGAACATCTTTCACGTAGACAAGGACCTCCGCCAGAGGTTCTCCAAATACACCCTCCCCTACCTCCTGAACCAGCTCCTCTGGGGCTTCGGCTTCACCATGATCACGGTCATCATGGGACACCTCGGAACTGATGCGGCTACGGCAAACGGCATAGCTGCCATAGTAAAAGATCTCGTATCCTGTCTCTGCTTTGCCATAGCCGGCGGAAGCGTCATCGTCATAGGAAACGAACTCGGCGCAGGAAGGCTCGACACGGCAAAAGAATACGGAGACAAGCTCCTAAAGATAACAATAATCTCAGGAATAATACTGGGGGTCGTCGCGGCAGCTTCGGCTCCTGTGATACTGTATTTCGTGCATCTTACCGAGACAGCGGAACACTATCTGCTGATAATGCTCCTCATGTGCAGTTATTACATTCTGGGAAGATCCATCAACTCCACTCTGATAGGCGGCATCTTCTCCGCGGGCGGAGATACAAGATTCGGATTTATCTGCGACACACTGACGATGTGGGCATTCATCGTACCTTTCGGGTACCTCTCGGCATTCGTATTCAACTGGCCGGTAATGGTGGTCTACTTTATCCTGAACCTTGATGAGATCGTAAAGATCCCGGTAGTCATGCTTCACTACCGCAAATACAAATGGGTAAAGAACATCATCAACGAAGAGATGAAATAAACTCCGCGGATTACTTTACGGGAACGCTGAAATCGGAACGTTCCTTATTGCGGCCGTACTCCGTCTTCTCAAATGACTCGTAGAGCTGGATAATCTGGGGCTTGAGCGAGATAAAGATGCGTCCGAGGTGCGGATCGAAATGGTGACCCAGTTCCTGTCTGATTATCTCGAAAGCCTCATCGTAGGACATCGGTTCCTTGTAGTATCTGCGGCTGGCAAGAGCATCGAAAACGTCTGCCAAAGCCATTATCCTTGCCTCGAACGGGATGTTCTCGCCTCTTAACTTATCGGGATAACCCGTGCCGTTATACTTCTCGTGGTGATAGTGTGCGACATTTGCAGCTACCTTGACGAATTCCTTGTCATCAACATCGGCGAGGACCTTATTCATGATCTGGGCGCCGTATTCGGCATGTGTCTTCATCTTCTCATATTCATCATCGGTAAGTCCTGTCGGCTTCCTCAGGATGGCATCATCAACGGAGATCTTTCCGAGATCGTGGAGAGGTGCCGCGTAGATCACTGAATCCCAGTAATTCTCGCTCATGTTGTAATCGTCCAGCGTTCTCAGGTGTTCAACGAAAAGAGCCACACACTCTGATGTCCTGTTGATGTGACCGCCGGTGGAATTGTCGCGGGATTCGATCATGGCCGCCATTCCGAGGATGGTCGACATCTGCATCGACTTGGCCCTCTTTGTCTGTCTCTCGACCTCACGCTTTAAGGACTCGCCCCTGAAACTCATGGACTCGATCATGTTATGCTGGTCCGTATCGTCGATGATCTCAACGAGGTAGCCTGATACGTGATTCTCAAGACCGAAATGGATAAAGCTCATCTCACACTCGAGGAAACGCCTGTCGCTCGGGCTCCTGTCGTTGATGGTGATAGACTTCTTATAATTTCCCGTCGTCTTCTTTGCTTCAGAAGCTTCGGTAGCATTCTTTGTAACCCACTTCAGGAGATCCTTAAGCGCATAGTCCTTGGCGATGATCTTCGAATCGATCCTGGCTTCCTTTATCTCCGGGAAGAACTTCTCTGCCATGGGGTTGCTTCCGACATATCTGAACTTTCTGTCAAAAACAAGATAACCGTATGAGCTGAGCTCATCTATCTTTTCCTGAACACTCAGATTGACGTTATAGATCGTCGTTCTGGTAACGACATAATCGAGGACCAGGGAGTATACGAGGAACAGGAAAGGTATCATATCGTATTTGAGTTCGAAGAAACTCTTGCAGATGTAGATAACAACCGCACCGATCATAGAACCGGCATAAATCATCATCACTCTGAACGAAGCATTACGCTTGCCGAGATATGTAAGAATGGTGAAGAACCCTACCAGGCCCAGCTCGACCGCCAGTACGATAAACCTGATGTAGTAGATCGGACCGGGTTCCATTACGATCTCGGCCGGAGGGCCGCTGACCAAACGGGCCGTGGCATAATACATGGGAACCCTGTCTGTAACGATGACCGACAGGAATATGAATATATTCAGCGCCAGGATTATCGAAGAAAACCAGAAAGGAACCTTTGAACCCGAATAGTCAACAAGTATGTAAACAACCAGAAGAGGAAGAAATATGCCGCCTACATAGGCCAGTGCATTTGCAAGAAGCGCTTCATGGATATTGCGCGAACATGAAAGGACATAATATCCCACATTGCTCATCATTATGCAGACCGAGACGAGAATCTCAAGCGTGTTAGCGCCTCGCCTCGATAAGAGTACGAGCGCAAATGTAGAGATCATACTTGCCAGCATAACAACAGCCAGCACTATAGAATATGTACTCATGGTCACCCTGATCCAAGATATAATAAAGCACTTTACCATCAATATTTTACCGCATTTCGGTGCAAAGTGATATTATTTTTGTTAACTATAAAAAATAAACGGTTAACCGCAGGTAAAGAAACTGGAAAGGACCTAAATGCTTAAAGACGACGTTCTGAAGCTTATCTCAAGGGAGAGGAATTACATCTCCGGCGAGTCCATAAGCCGTACTCTCGGCGTATCACGCGCCGCAGTAAACACAGCCGTTAAATCACTGAGAGAAGACGGCTTCGATATTGTCTCATCCACCAACAAAGGTTATCTCCTCAAGAACAGACCGGACATCCTCGCCTGGGGAACCGTGGCAGCCGTCCTTCCCGACAGCCGGAGCACTGACATCCATGTTTTCGATTCTGTCGATTCGACAAACAATGTATTGAAAGACCTGGCTTCAAAGGGAGCCCCGTCAGGTACGGTTGTTATCGCCGACCAACAGACCGGAGGCAAAGGAAGGCGCGGAAGGAGCTTTGCATCTCCTTCAGGAGCAGGCATATACTTCTCCTACCTGCTTAGACCCGAAGCGGGTTTCGAAAAGATATCGGATCTTACGAGCTGGACGGCGGTCGCCGTTGCGGACGCGATCCGGAACACATACAGGATGGACGTAAGGATCAAGTGGGTAAACGATCTGATAATGAACAAAAAGAAGATCTGCGGGATCCTGACCGAGGTTTCCGGAGAGGGCGAGAGCGGCCTTATCGACACCTGCATTATCGGTATCGGCATCAACGTTAACGATGAACCGTCGGACTTTCCGCCCGAGATAGCGGACATAGCTACTTCGATCTCGATGGAGAACGGCGGTAAAAAGTTCCTGCGCCATGTTCTCGCAGCAGAACTTATCTATTCCATGGACAAACTCGCAGCAGAGTGGCCGTCATCCCCCTACTATCTCGAACGTTACCGCGAGCTCAATATCACCGCCGGAAGCAGGATCACGGCTTTCCCCCGCATGCTCGAAGACGGCGAAGGCCGCACCGGTAATGCCGTTGCCATAAACGATGACTTCTCACTGAAGGTGGAATTTGACGACGGTTCGGTTCAGGACTTAAGGAGCGGTGAAGTCAGCGTCAGGGGCCTTTACGGCTATACGTAACCTATACGCAGATATAGTCTTTTATCCTGTTGTATTTTGAGTCGCCTATCCCCGACACGTTCCTGATATCCTCTATCGTTTTGAACGGATTATTCTTCCGGTAATCCACGATCGCCTGCGCCGTCACGTCGCCTATACCCGGCAGGCTCTTCAGTTCTTCTGCTGTCGCCGTATTGATGTTGACCATCAGGGTATTCCCTTCTGATCCTGAAGAACCCTGACCGCCATCAGCACCCTGCGACGTCCCCCAGACATAAACTCCGTCCTGCCTTATGATGTCACCGCCTGTAAATCCATCCCTGATCTCATCCGCGGACGGGATATAGATCGACATGTTGCATTCGATCTGATAGACGAGATTGATGTAATCGGCTGACGCATTATCCGTAAGTCCTCCTGCATCCTCTATTATGCTGTTGAGCATGACTCCTTTAGGAGCTTCGTATATTCCGGGTCGGTTTATCTCGCCGCAGATATATACGCTTACTTTCTGTATGGTTACCGCAGTTTCATCAGCCGTCTCCAAAGCGCTCTCATACGCTGTCTCAGAGCCGACCGCTATCTCTGAAGCATATTTCTCATCCGTGCTTTCAGAAGCGAGCATGGCTGTTTTACCGCTCTTAAAGGCCGTAACGGGGACATCAGCGTTTCCTTTGAACACAAGCTTATATACGGCACTCAGGATAACTATCAGGATGAATGCCGCAGGATATATCATCTTTTTTATCTTGGCTGTAGTGCTCTTCTTCAACATAGTGAAAGCATAGCACCCCTGTTTGTCGGTTTTTACCGACAAAATACGACAAAACCGACAAGGATCAACCCTGCCGGTTTCGAACATTACTTTTAAATAAATTACTAGAACCCGCTCATCCGCGGATCAGTGATCATTCTTCCTTTTTCTTGGTCTCCCAGAACTTTTCGATGTTATAGTTCTCTCTTTCTTCCCTGCCCATGACATGTACTACGACATCCTTGTAGTCGAGAAGGATCCACTTGTCGCCGGAACGGCCCTCAATGTGATCGGGAACTATATCGAAGTCCTTTTTGAGCACAAACTCGACCTCGTCTGCAAGAGACTTGATCTGAGTCGTGGAATTACCGCTTGCGAGAACAAAATAATCTGCAAGAACGGTCTTTCCCGTCAGATCTATTGTCTCAATATCGATACCCTTCTTCGAATCGAGTATCTCGGTGATCTTAGCGGCTAATTCTTTGCTGTCCATGTATTTCTCCTTTTGTTTAGTGATATTTCAAGTATAGCATAATAAATGGCAACAGCGCTTGAGTTCACACTTATTTAGCATTCACGGCACTGTGCATTCTCTTCAGGTTACTTACATTCCCAGATCTTTCATCATCAGCTGAGTCAGAGGATGGATATCCCGGCCCTGCGAAACAAACTTGTCCCTTACTGCCGCTGCGGTCATGCGCATGGCACTGTCGAGGTCCTTTTCGGCGGCTGCCCTTATCGGTGAGAGATCGGTATAATTGCGTGCCGGCTCGATCTTATCGGCAAGATATACGATCTTCTCGAGCGTAGACATTCCGCCCTTTCCCGTTGTGTGGTAACAGATCGCGTCAAGTATCTCTTTATCCTTTATGCCAAACTGTTCGGAAGCGAACGTGGCGCCCGCGGGTGAATGAAGGAGCTTCTTCTCGGTGAAAAGGTCACCTGAATATTTCCTTGCAAGCGCAGACTGTTCTTCCAAAGGCAGTTCCTTTGCACAGTCGTGAAGTGCTCCGGCTATAAGTGCTTTATTCTTGTCACAACCGAACACGTCAGCCAGATGTGCCGAAAGATAACCGACATTGAGTGTATGCAGTAGGCGCTTTGCTCCGAGATAGTGATACATCCAGACGGCACTCTCATAGAACTGTTTCAAAGCATCTTCGGACACGCCTTCGAGTTTTGTGTTTTCAGTATATAGTGCGTGGAGCTTTATAAAGTCACGGGCTGGTTCCGGAACCATCGAAAAATCGCCTGAAGCCGTTATTCCTGAAGATGAGCAGTCAACACCGTCGAGCCTGAATATCTCAACCCTTCCTCCGAGATTCTTCCTGATGGAATCAGCGGCCTTATCGACATCGGTATCGTCACCGGGCCTTACCGCGGCAAGGAGCGAAGCGTAATTCAGGATCTCACCCGGCTTATACCATGTCTCGAAAGTCCCGAGCGTGTCAGAACCCATTATCCAAAAGAATTCATGATGCTCTTCGGCCTTCTTGCGCTTTACGCCGTTGGCTGTAAGGAAGCCCTGAATGTATTCATCGGAAGTGAGCTTTGCCAGGACGACTGCGGTGTAGCTTACGCCTTCGATGCCGTATTCCACATCACTTACGAAAACATTCTTGAGTTCCAGACCTTCCACGGTCTCCTTCATCATGTAGAGACGGTACGGGGGCGGAAGCTTGTTGGCATAGAGCTTAAAGGAATTGCGGACCGAAGGTATAACTATCACGCAATCGATAAATCCGCTCTTTAAAGCGGATTTGATCATTGCTATGTGGCCGTTATGCACTGGGTCGAAAGACCCGCCGTAAACGCCGATCCTCATTTATTATCCGAGTGTCCTTCCTATGTCGTGACGGAAGTGCATATCTTTGAAGCTGATCTTTGCAACGCCTTCGTATGCGCCGTCGATGGCCTCATCAAGCGTATCTGCTTCATCGTAAACACAGAGAACGCGTCCGCCGCTCGTAACAAGCTTGCCGTCCTTAAGAGCGGTGCCTGCCTGGAATACGATCTTGCCGCAGGTATCGATGCCTGTGATCTCGTAACCCTTTGCATAGCTCTGCGGATATCCGCCCGAAGCCATGACAACAACGCAGGAACACTTATTCTTCCACTTGAATTCGACCTGATCGAGAGTTCCGTCGATGCATGCATCAACTATATCGAGAAGACTGTTCTCGAGGAGCGGCAAAACAGCCTGTGCCTCAGGATCACCGAAACGTGCATTATACTCAACAACCTTCGGTCCTTCAGGTGTAAGCATAAGGCCGAAGTAGATAACACCCTTGAACGGTCTTCCCTCTTTTTTGAGTGCTTCGACAGTAGGTGTGATGATCTCATTCTGAATGCGTGCCTTAAGCTCATCAGTCATGTCAGCACCGGGAGTAACCGCGCCCATACCTCCTGTGTTAAGGCCTTCGTCGTGATCGTATGCTCTCTTATGGTCTCTTGAAGATACCATGGGAATGCAGGTGTTGCCGTCAGAGAAAGCAAGTACAGTAAGCTCGGGACCTGTCATGCATTCCTCGATGACGATCGTGGAGCCTGCATTGCCGAACTTCTTATCTTCCATCATGTCCTTAACGGCCTGCTTAGCCTCATCGAGGTTCTGTGCAATGATAACGCCCTTACCTAATGCAAGGCCGTCGCACTTGATAACGATAGGCATAGGCTGTGTCTCAAGGTAATCGAGAGCTTTCTGCTCATCTTCAAAGATCTCATACTTCGCAGTAGGGATCGAATACTTCTTCATGAGCTGCTTGGAGAAAGCCTTTGAGCCTTCGATTATCGCAGCGTTTGCCTTGGGGCCGAAGGCTCTGAGACCTGCTTCTTCCATCCTGTCGACCATACCGAGTGCGAGCGGATCGTCGGGAGCAACGAATACAAGATCAAACTGCTCTTTCTTCGCATACTCGACCATGGAATCCAGATCTGTAGCCTTTATATCAACGCATGTGGCGATAGAAGCAATGCCGCCGTTACCCGGAGCGCAGTAAAGATCAGTTACTCTGGGATCCTGCTTGAGCTTCCAGCAGATAACATGCTCTCTTCCACCGCCGCCAACTACTAAAACCTTCATATGTTATCCTCCGAATCTTTTCGACCTGATCACTTAAGATAGTGCATCCAGGAAGACGCCTCACTTGCACTTACGAGTGCGGCGATATCCTTGTGCTTTATTCCCTTGACGAGGATAGCCTCATCGGAAAGGACTTCACACTCATAACCTTCTGCCGCGCCGAGCACTTTGGCAGGAACATCAGCCCTGACAACGATGTCGGCAGAGATCTCGTCATAAGGTGTGATCTCAGCACGTTCTTCAGTCCATACGCGGTTCTCTGCGGGATTGCCGAGAGCTGCCTCGATGATATCTCCGCAGACTGCGGATGCCGTAGGCATCGTGCCTGCGCCCTGACCGTAGAACATAGCCTGTCCAAGGCTGTTGCCGTCTACCATTACAGCGTTGAACACGCCGTTGACGTTATAGAGCAGATTGCTCTTATCGACCAATGCCGGTGCAACATAAACGACAGGCTTGTCCTCTCCGCACTCATAAAGAGCGATGAGCTTGATATCACAGCCGATGGAAGAAGCAAACTTCATGTCGTCCACGGTGATCTTTGAGATGCCCTCAGCATTGATCGAATCAGGTGCGATATATTCACCGTCAGAAGCGATCGTTGAGAGTATGGATATCTTTCTCTGAGCGTCGATACCGTCGATGTCAGCTGAAGGATTTGCTTCCGCAAAGCCGTTGTCCTTAGCCTGCTGCAGTGCCGTATCGAAATCAATGCCCTCATCCTTCATCTGTGAGAGGATGTAGTTTGTGGTACCGTTTACGATGCCTGCGATCCTCGTAATCTTGTTTGCCGCAAGACACTTGTACAAAGGTCTGATTATCGGTATACCGCCGCCGACAGCTGCTTCGAACAGATAGCAGCAGTTATTCTCCTGAGCGATCTTAATAAGCTCGGGACCATGAGTCGATACGAGTTCCTTGTTTGAAGTAACAACGCTGATGCCCAGTGACAGAGCGCGCTTCGTGTATTCATAAGCTATCCTTGCGCCGCCTATTGTCTCTACCGCGATAAGAATGTCGCTTTCGAAAACCTCGTCAGCGTTATGTGTTACGAGAGAAGCGAACCTGCTCTCGGGGAAATCCCTGATATCAAGGATATACTTGACGTTGATCTCTTCGCCAACGCGCTTCGTGATCGCATCCTTATTGATGTCCAGCGTCTCGGCCACGCCTGATCCGACAGTACCGAAACCCATGATCGCAACATTGATTGCCATTTTACCTGTCCTAACCTTTCTTATTCCCTGCTCAGTATCATGCACTTGCGCACACCTGCGAGCTTAGAGATGTCGTTTATTATATCGTCAACGGTTCCGTACATTGACACTGTCTCAATGGAGATCGAGATGTCTGCAAGGCCGTTGATCGGGATATTCTGATTGATGGTCAGAATATTCGCGCGTGATTCCGCGATAGTTCGTATGATCTCTGACAGGATACCCTGGAAGTTCTCTACGGACAGAAGGAGCGTAACCTTCTTGCCGCTTGCTGCCTCATAGAACGGCAGGACGGAATCCTTGTACTTATAGTAAGCACTCCTTGAAAGCCCGGTCTTTCTGACCGCCTCGTTTACCGAAGTGGACTCTCCCGTGTTAAGACGCTGCTTTACCTCCATGACCTTGATGAAGACTTCAGGCAGTACTCTCTTGTCGACGAGGAAATATTCGGGGTTATCCTGGGGCATAAAGTCAAGACCTTTCATACAAGTTTAGCGCTGTCACTATACTTCCTGTGACGGACATTTGTACGCGCCTGACAATATTATCACGATTAAGAGGGCATTTCAACGAAAAAGGGGCTTAAATAAAGCATCGCACAGAAACCTTCGCGAAAACCGCGCAATAACGGCATGAACAAAGCAAAAAGCACTTGCACTTTTCCGTCACAAAACACACCGATTCCGTGACATCTTCATGCAATGCACAGTAAAGAGGCCGCCTCACATGAGTGAGACAGCCCCGTATGATACGATCAATTGATCCGCCGTAAACTTATGGATTCAGGCAGACACCGTTCGAATCGAAGATATAGATCTTGCTGCCTATCGTCTTCGTGCCGGTTACCATTGCGCCGGAGGAAGGATCAAGGTAATACCAACTGCTGCCAATTTGCAGCCACCCGGTGTGCATGATACCGTTATTTTTGAAATAATACCATTTACCACTGATCTTCTGCCATCCCGTTACCATTTTTCCGTCAGGAGCAAAGTAGTACCAGATGCCACCCATATCTTTCCAACCGGTAGTCATTACGCCTGAAGAGTCCATGAAATACTTCGCTCCGTTATACATGATCCAACCGACCTGCATAACGCCTTTATAATTGAAGCAATACCATTTGCCATTTTCTTCAAGCCAGCCGGTAAGCATGATTCCGTTATTTTGGAAATAATACCAATCACCATTGATCTTCTGCCATCCCGTTACCATCTTTCCGGAAGGATCGAAGTAGTACCAGATGCCACCCATATCTTTCCAACCGGTAGTCATTACGCCTGAGGAGTCCATGAAATACTTCGCTCCGTTATACATGATCCAACCGACCTGCATAACGCCTTTATAATTGAAGCAATACCATTTGCCATTTTCTTCAAGCCAACCGGTAAGCATGATGCCGTTTTTTTGGAAATAATACCAATCACCATTGATCTTCTGCCATCCCGTTACCATTTTTCCGTTAGTACCGAAGTAGTACCAGATGCCGCCCATATCTTTCCAACCGGTAACCATCTGACCTGAAGAGTTCAGGAAATACTTCGCGCCATTATCCATGATCCAACCGACAAGCATTTCACCTTTATCATTGAAGCAATACCATTTGCCATTTACATTAAGCCAACCGGTAACCAGATCATTGTTTAAGACATAGTACCAATTTCCCTGAATCATATTCCAACCTTCAGAAACGACAAGCAGAGAGCGGTCAATAGCCAACTGGTTCGAATTCGCATCCCGATAGTAAGCAGCAGTAGCAGGCAGCGCTGCCCATCCGGAATTTTCCCCTGATTCATAAGCAGATACCAGACTGGGACTATTATAGATATTTATCAACTTAAGGGGATTGGAATAACAAAGCAAACCATTTAGTTTTGTATTCTTACTGATATCCAAAGTGTCAAGCGAATTATTATTACAAACCAGGAATTTAAGATCTGCACACGCACTGATCAAAAGATTATCAATCTTGTTATCAGAGCAATTGATCTCGTATATATCCGTACAGTTACTGAAATCCAGGCTTGATAAGAGATTACTATTGCAGTAAAGATTGTACAGCGACTTTAACTTACTGATATCAAGATCTTTTATCTGATTATTGCTGCAGTCAAGGTATGTCAGATCAGTACACATACTGACATCGATTTCTGTCAGCTGGTTGCCGGCGCACCTGAGAGAATTCAGTGAAAGATTTTTGCTCACGTCGATGCTCGTAAGCTGGTTGTTGCTGACACGTAATTCTTTAAGAGCATCATTAGCTTTAATGTCGATGCTTGTAAAAAGATTGTTTTCGCACCATAAATATTGAAGCTCAGAATTTTTGCTTACATCGATATCATTAAGCTGGTTTCCGTTGAAACTGAGTTCAAACAGATCTTTACAATTGCCGACATCAAGACTTGTAAGCTGGTTGCTGTCACACATAATTATTGTCAATGCAGTATTATTGCTGACATTAAGGCTGGTCAGTTTGTTCTTACTGCAAGAAAGCTCTGTCAGGGCAGTACAGTCACCGATATCAAGACTTGTCAGCTGATTACCTTGGCATGAAAGCTTTGTCAGGGCAGTACAGTTGCTGACATTAAGGCTTGTCAGTTTGTTGTTGTAGCAAGCCAGGGATTGCAACGAAGTATTCTTGCTCACATCAAGACTTGTTAACTGATTGTTGTGACATTCCAGATAAACAAGAGATGGAAAATACTCAATACCCGTTAAGTCTGATATCACTTTGTCCGGTTTTGAAAAATAATTTGAAACATCAAGGCGTTTTACGCCGCTTACTTCCTTCTGAGCCAGAAAACCGTCTTTATCTTTGTCATAACCTTGAACAATGGTTCTGAAATTGTCATCAGGGAAATTGGTATCATCGATCTCTACGACAAAATCGGCATTAACAGCCTTTACTGCCCAAGGCAGATTGGATAATACCGAAAAGCCTACTGCAGCAGCAAACGCGCCCAGCATTATCTTGCCTGCGATCTGTTTAATTCTTCCGTTCGCCATTCTTTTACCTCTTTTTCCTTTCTTAAATTGCATATTTATGAATCCGTACTATGATAACATTTTCCGATCATCTGTCTTAACGTTTTTCTGAAGCCTGAATATCTTATCAAATTTCAGATCTCAGTATCTCTGCCATTGCTCTTGAAGCCTTGCCTCTGTGGCTGATGGAATTCTTCTGTTCCTTTGTCATCTGTGCGGTGGTCATGCCGAATTCGGGAACATAGAAGATAGGATCGTAACCAAAGCCGCCGTCACCTGCAGGTTTCTCATGGAGAACGCCGCAGACCTCTCCCCTGACCGTGAATTCGGATCCGTCGGGACGTACTACTGCGATGCTGCAAACGAACTTTGCGGTGCGCTCTTCTTCGGGAACGTCTTTAAGCATCTCGAAGATCTTTTTGAACTTCTCGGGATATGTGGAATCCTCGCCGCAGAATCTGGCGGAATAGATGCCGGGAGCGCCGTCAAGCGCATCGATGCAGAGGCCTGAATCGTCTGCCATGACATATGCGCCTTCGGTAAGTGCATGCACCGCTCTGGCCTTGATGAGAGCGTTTTCTTCAAACGTCTTGCCGTCTTCAACGATGTCCGGATCAAGACCTTCCTCGCGCATGGATACAACCTTGAAAGGCGTACCGTCCAATATCTCGCCGATCTCTCTTACCTTGTCCTTGTTAGAAGTGGCGAGGATAAGTTTCATTTCTTTGCTCATATAAGCCTCCATGCTTTTGGATACATATTTTTTGCTGTTGTTCCGTTGATCTTTGCAAAACCGAGCGGATAACTGCCAATTCCGGCAATTATCAGACCCGAATTCTTGATGCCGTCTTCCTGCGAAACAGATATCGTCTCGCCTCTTAAGTACTTAAGGAGCCTGTCATCGTCTCTTGAAAGAGCAAGATAAGAATCATCTCTTATGTCGTCTCTGCATAATGAGAGCGCGATGCTGTTTGACGGTTCGAAGACCGTCTTTCCCGACTTGAGCGGCTTGATGTCGCCTACGTAAAGGCCTGTCTTTACGACCTTAAGGCCTTTGAATATCCTCTCGTCAAATGTCATCTGGAATATGCCCGTTCCGTGTGTCACGAACCTGCCCTTTAAGAGTGATTCCTTTCCTTTGGCGGATAAGACTTCATCGAGAACGTTCATCGCAGCTTCGATGTTTCTGTCCCTGCGCTTTTCGTCACCGTCAGTAATAATATCTTTTGCAGATTTCAATTCCTGTTCCGCACCTTTGACGAGATGCACGCAGAAGTGTCCGTCACCTTTTGAGAGATGAGGCCATATCCTCATGGAACCGGGAAGCACGGAACCTTCCCCGCCGTGTGTAACCCCCTGTATCTCAGGATGCGGCTTCACATGGTATTCGGGATGTCTTTCGATGAAGCGTGCTATCTGATTCTCGTCTTCTTCCACGCAGAAAGTGCATGTGGAATAAACGATCGAGCCGCCGTCTTTTAAGCATTTGTGAGCAGCTTCCAGAATGGATTCCTGCAAAGGAACGCATACCTTGGGACCGTAGTTCATGTAGCTTTTGACCGCACCGCTGTCCCTTCTGAACATGCCTTCACCGGAGCACGGCGCATCGATGAGGATCTTGTCAAAGAAAAGCGGAAGTCTTTCAGCGATGTTTTCGGGCGTCTCGTTAAGGATGACAAGGCCCTTTATTCCTGAACGCTCGATGTTGCGGAGCAATGCCTTGGAGCGCTCGAAACTTATCTCGTTTGCGACCAGGAGGCCTTCACCTTTCATGTCTTCGCCCAGTCTGCATGCCTTGCCGCCTGGAGCCGCGCAGAGATCAAGTACGATCTCGCCTGGCTTTGCGGACATAACCTGTGCCGGGAGCATGGCGGAAGGCTCCTGCGGATAGTAGACTCCCGCATGATAAAGGGCTTCCCTGCCGCCCGATTCGTTCTTTGTATAGTAACCGCCGCTGCACCACGAAACGGGATCTGCGGTTTCTCCCAATTCTTCTAAAAGTATTCTTTCCTCTTCAACAGAAGATATCTTCGATCTCGAGAACCTGATACCTTTTAACGGCTCCTTGTCAAAGCTCTCATAGAAACCTTCCTCAGGCACAGAAGTCTGCTGAGAGAAGAATGAATCCATCTCGTTGATAAAGTCTTCGGGAAGATTCATCTTATCCTCACAGATTAAGGAATTCAGAGCACCTGTATGCCAGGGTCTTCATTACGTCGACTTTGAACGGGGATTCAAGTCCGGAGCGCTTGATGAGATTTAAGAAGGTGTCACTTCCGCCAAGCTGGCAGAGCGTGTTGTACTTCTCAAGTGCGACCTTGAGGTCAGTTCTGGATTCATCCCAGAGTTCCAGTGCGCAGATCTGGGAAAGACAATAATCGATGTAATAGAAAGGTGTCGTGAAGATGTGATCCTTCTTCATCCAGGCACCGCCCATCGCGTGGAAAGGCGTGTCTTCCTCATCGTATTTGATGAAGGGCTGATATGTCTCTTCAAGTTTCTTCCAGGCCTGATGGCGCTCTTCGGGCGTCATGTCAGGATTGTCGTAAACGATATGCTGGAACTCGTCGACCATACAGCCGTAAGGCAGGAACAAAAGCCCGTCTGTCATGTGAAGCTCGCAGTACTGCTCAGCGCGCTTGCCGTAGAAGATATCCATGAAAGGATATGACATGTATTCCATCGATGTGGAGTGGATCTCGCACGTCTCGAGCGTTGGAGACAGGCACTCAACGAAGGGTGAGGACTCTGCGCCGGCAAGCGCGGCATAAGCGTGTCCGCCCTCATGTATGACAGTCGCTACATCGTCAAAAGTGCCGTTGCCGTTCATGAAGATGAACGGTATGCAGTAATCCTCAAGATACATGCAGTAACCGCCCGTGGACTTGTTCTGGCGTGACAGGAGATCCGTATATCCGTGGTCGGTCAGGACATCGAAGAAGCTCGGCGTCGCACCGAACATAGTCCTGAAGAACTTGCCTGCCGCATCCTTATATGTTTCCTTGCTTACGACGGGGGCAGGATTGCCGTCGGCAAAAAGGCACGGAAGGTCGTGGAACATGAGTTCGTCGACCTTTAATCTTTCCTGCTGCAGTTTTCTTATCTGCGTTGTGAGCGGAACGATATATCTTTTGATGTTCTCTCTGAAGGAAGCAACGTCTTCCCTGTTGTAGTCGTAGCGCTCCATGCGCTTATAGCCGAGCTCGGTAAAACTGCTGTATCCGAGCTTCTTTGCAGCCGTCGTCCTGACCTTTACGAGGTCGTCGTAGATCTTGTCGTAAGTTTCTTTTCGCGACATGTAGTAGGAATCGAGAGCCGCATGAGCGCTGCGTCTGACGTTCCTGTCCGTCGATTCGAGATAAGGCTGGATGAGACTTAAGTTCAGAGTCTTCTTTCCGAGCGTGATCTCTGCTTCCGACTGCTTTTGAGCGTATTCGTTTTCGAGCCTGGATTCCTCTGTAAGGTCGTCTATAACCTCGCTCGAGATGATCTCACGCTGGTTCTTTGCCTTGCGGAAGATCATGGAGCCGTACTTGACCTTCAGTGAATCCGCACAGGGACACGTGAGAAGGCCCGAGAGGACAGCGGATGAGAGTTCCTGGACTCTGGCTCCCGCCTCGTCGAAGAACTCCATCTCCTTGTTGTAAAAATCGTTCGATGTGTCCAGGTCATGAAGTATCTGGCAGAGGGCGTACTGCGTATCGAAGGAACTGATGGCGATCTCATACTCGCCGAGGGCTTCATCTGCCGCCTCGAGAGTCTTGGCGGTCATGAGCCTGAGTCTTACGTTCCTTACGGTCTCCGTGAACTTGTCAATATCAGGTCTCGTGTAGTTAAGGTCCTTGAAATCCGGTACCGAACTGTTCGCTGTGTTATCCATGCCTTTACCTTTCTTGCTGTTTACATCTTCTCGACTACGCCGATGCCGAGCATATCAAGACCGGACTTAAGACAATAGCTTACGGCCTTGCAGAGCATGAGGCGTGCCTCCCTGCTCTCCTGCGTATCGGCGTTGATGATCCTCGAGTTATTGTAGAAACGGTTGAAGTTCCTTGCGATAAGGGAGATCTGGCGTGAGATCATGAAAGGCTCATAGCTCTCAGCTGCCTTCACGACCGCATCCTTGAAGTCAGCAAGGCTCCTGATGACCGCATATTCGTCTTCTGCGGTAAGCTTGGAAACCGCATCAACGGAAGCGTTAAAGCCCTGCTCTTCTGCCTTTCTCAGGATCGACTTGATCCTTGCATATGTGTAGATCAGGTAAGGCGCAGTATCGCCTTCGAAATCGAGCATGTCATCCCAGTCAAAGAGGATGTCCTTCTCTCTTCCGGCCTTAAGATATGTGTATGAGACTGCGCCGAGGCCGACTATCTCTGATACCTTGGCGATCTGCTCGTCCGTCATGTCACCGCCCCTGAGCTCACTGTTCTTTCTGATGATCTCAGCGGTCTTCTCAGTCGTCTTGTCAAGGAAATCGTCAAGCTTGATGATGTTGCCGGCACGGGTTGAGAAAGCCTCGACCACCTCATTGCCGTTCTCGTCCTTCTTGGGCTTGAACTTCAAAAGTCCGAAGCCAACGTGTACACAGTCATCGGCAAAGTCGTAGCCGGCCTTCTTAAGGACAGCGAAAACCTGCTTGAAGTGAAGCTGCTGCGGAAGTCCAACGACATAGATATTCTTGTAGAAATTGAATTCCTCATGTCTGTAGAGAACGGCGGCAAGGTCTCTGGAAGCATAGATCGTCGTACCGTCGCTCTTTACAACGAGGCACGGAGGAAGGCCCTCTTCATCGAGCTTTACTACCTTTGCGCCTTCGCTCTCTTCAAGGAGTCCCTTATCTTCGAGCATCTTAACAACACCCGGGATCATTGATGAATAGAAGGATTCGCCGTTATAGTTGTCGAACTTGATGCCCATTCTCTCATACGTCTTCTCGAAAACCTGGAGTGACAGATCCCTGAAGCGCTGCCAGAGAGCTACTTCCTCAGGTTCACCCTCTTCGAGCTTCCTGAAATTATCTCTTGCTGTGTCTTCGAGCTCCTTTTCGCGCTCTGAAGAGACCTTGCACTCGTCGTGGAACTTAACGTAGATCCTTGTAAGCTCGTCAATGGGGTTCTCCTGCATTGCTGCTTCGTCTCCCCAGAGCCTGTAAGCCGTGATGAGCTTGCCGAACTGTGTGCCGTAATCGCCCAGATGGTTGAACCTGATTACGTTATAGCCGAGCCTCGAATATATATTGGCAAGTGAATTACCTAAGATCGTCGTGAAAGCGTGGCCTACATGGAAAGGCTTGGCAATATTCGGGGATGAGAACTCGATGATTACATTCTTGCCCTCTCCGATGTTCCTGTTGCCGTACTGGTCACCCTGTTCAATGATCTCTGATACGACATTCCCGGCAAGGACACCCCTGTCGATCCTGAAATTGATGTAAGGACCGGCAGCATCGACCGTGACCGCACCGTCAAAACCCTTTACGAGGTCTTCTGAAGCCTTGAGCTCATTGGCGATCATGGGCGGAGCCTTATGAAGCGTCTTTGCGAGCACGAAGCACGGGAATGCATAGTCACCCATCTCGAGCTTCGGCGGTATTTCTATGAGGCCCAGTATCTGTTCTTTATCAAGGCCTGTGCATTCATGCAGATTGGAAGCGATCAAATCTTTGTAGTCCATAGTATTTTCTCCTTATAACAAGAGATTATGTTAACACATTTGGCCAACAGTGACGAGTAAATCGGCTCCATTTATTGAACTATTTCACATTTTTATTAGATTTATCCATAAGGTATAATGCAGATGTCGATCTAAACCTTATGAGCGAGGTTAATTTAATGTATTTTATCATCAAGATGGCTGTCGGACTGGTTGCCGGTTTTGCCATTACGCTTATACTTCTCAAGTTCCTTCCCGGCGAAAACATCCTTATGGGACATGACCGCGGACGCAAGTTCGCGCAGGGCGCCGAAGTAAATATCGGAAAACCTACCGGAGTAGGGTTCTATTTCACTCTGGTCTTCCTCATCCTGTCGGCCATACTCTGCTTCTTCATAAACCCCGTCACTTCCGGCAAGGGATTCTTTGAGAGCGGAAATGTCGTTACGGGCCTTGGCCTTGGCTTGTTTTGCATCTTTGCCGAGATGGTCACCGGCTGGCTTGATGACCGTTCGAAAAAGCCGTGGAACGAATATATCAAAGGCGCCCTCGACGTAGTGATCTCACTTATCGCTGCTTTCTTCTGCCTTCACTTCTTCGGCACGAGAGTCTATATCGCGATAACGGGCGCTTACATCGATATCCACCCCGTTCTCTTCTATATACTCTGCGTGATCCTCTTCATCGTATCCATCAATGCAACCAACGCTACGGACGGTATTGACGGTCTTTCCGGCACACTCTCCATACTCGCGGTATTCACGACATTCCTCATGGGCTTTATGGCAGAGTCTCTCTTTGACAGGAACTCGATAATACTTACCATCGTATTTATCGCTTCGCTCCTGGCTTATCTCATGTTCAACTTCAACCCTTCAAAGATGCTCATGGGCGACGCGGGTTCCAGATCGCTCGGACTCTTTATCGCCTTCTTCCTGGTCTACTGCAGGATACCGTTCCTTTACTTCATAGTAGGACTTCCGTTCCTCTGCGACGGCGGCATCTCGATCCTTAAGATCACCGTGGGAAGACTTACAAAGAAGAAGATCATTCTGTTCAAGAACATCATCACGCCTCTGCACGACGAGCTCAGGAAGAACAGAAAGTTCAGCGTCAAGCGCGTCTGGCTCGTTCTCGTGCTCGCCGCAGGCATGATCGACTTCTTATACGTCTTTGTATCCACTCTGCTGAGAGTTTCCGGAAAGGTCTGATCCGCTCACGGCTCTCCTTAAATATCGGATGAGGTTACATCTCCCTGATATATTTGGTCGTCCTGTCATTCAGATATCTGACAACATCGTCCAAAGACCGGTCGCCGGCATAATACGGAGCGACTTCTTCCATAACAAACCTAGTGATCTTCGGATCACCGTAATAGTATGTGGAGACCGTTGACATGCTGCTCAGGAAACTCCCTCGCATATCATCCGTTGCATATTTATCACCATATGCCCTTTCAACGCTCGGAGGCACCCTTATCATGCCGCTCTCCTTTGAACCAAGATACAGCTCAAATGCCTCGTTGTTGCGCAGCGTAAGGGTTTCGATGTTTCTGTTCATGATATCCCTGTTAGTTACGAGATTCCTGAATTCGCATACATCGTGATCGTAAGCGCTGCCCGAAAACAGATAATTAATAAACTTCCTGCAGCCGTCCTTCACATCGGTGGCCGCCGACACTGAAACAGTCTCAAGAGCAGTAAATCTGGGACCTGATGCATCAACCGAAGGTGTTCCGATAATGGCATAGTGTCCGTCCTGATCGTTGAGGATATGTACAAACTCCAGATAATCGGTGATCTTTAAATAACAGCATTCTCCTTTATGTCTGGAGTCAGAATCATATAAATACTCAACAGGCACACTATCGTCATCGTCATAAACGAAGTTTTCATTCGCATATTCCACTGCGGAACGGAACTGCTCTGTTCCGAAATCAACATCCTCACCTTCGATCGCACTCTTCGTATCTATGCATGAAAGGATAAAAGAGAGTTTGTCGCAATACAGCGAGTCAGGATAGTCATACGGTGAAAAGCCGTTAAGCTCCTCTTTTACCATCCTGTCGAAGTCTTCAAACGTTATTCCTTCCGCACCGTCTTTGAGCAGTTCTGTATTTATAACAAGCCCCTCCAGTTCCAGAGTTACCGGCAGGAAATAAAGTTTACCGTTGTACCTTCCGGCCTCGATGATATTGGCATATTGTTTATCCATGACCTCAGGATCAAGGAAATCAGTCAGATCCATAAAGACATCATCGCGCATCGCATAATTCTGCTGGATACCGATGACAAGGTCCGGAGCCTCGTCACCTTTCAAGTCCTGGATCATCTCATACATTTCCGTCTCTTTTTCGTCAGCATTCGGGACCATTCTTCCCAATGTGAATCCGCTCTTGTACTTATCCCATACCCTTATGAGATACCGGTCATCCGTCTTATTGAATTCATATACGGCTTTTGCCAGATAATCCGAGATTCCTTCAGAATAGACCGGCACAGCAATTTCTATGATCTCTTTTCCCGCATGAGGATTCTTTTCTGCCTTTTCGAGAACGGTAACATATTCATAGGTGTTCTGATCATCAATTCCGTAAGATACATTTACCTGGTCAAGTATGACTGTCCTTGTCTCGGTACAGCTCAGGATATAGGAATTGGTCAAAAGATAACTTGACCGCGTAGGATGGAAGAACGGCGTATACCAGTTAGTGTCGACCATTGTCACGGGAGTCATTGTTTCGGCATCTATCTTCATGACATTGCCGAGCGAATCGAGTTTGCACAGATTGCCTCTGTCCGTTGCCGTATATTCCGACAAGTCAACCGTCTTATCATCCGACTCGCCGGGACTTTTCTTGCTCTTGAGCTTTCCGCTATTGATATCGAATGCCAGGATGACGATATCGCCGTATTCATAGCCTGTGACATACAAAGAATCCGATGAAAGATCCAATGAAAAACCTTCAAAGAAATAATTGATGTTTACTGTCGAGGTATCAAGTTCACCGACAAGTTCCGAATCTTTGAACAATAAAAGCGAAAAAGAAACTTCCGCAGTTCCGGTACTGTTATTTAATGTCACAACGGCATAGTTGCCGATAATGTCTATAGCATAAACATCATTGTAGAAGGTGTTTCCCTTATTCAATATGTTCTTTATGTTCGATACCGTTCCTGTCTCAGTATCGATATCGATAAAGGCCTGGAACTGTTTTCCGGAAGAATTGAGGTAAACAGCTGCTTTTACGGTCTTTCCGTCAGGATCCGCACTTACAGAATAAATACTCTGAACACGGAAATCGTCAGGACAGGAGAGTTCCTTCCGCCCGAGCAGGTTTCCTTCAAGATCATAAGTATCAAGAACCGTTCTGCACGAACCCCAATGATCCTTTGACAAAGGATAGACGGAAAACACCCGGTCGCTGCCCGTACAGATCCCCGTATTCCCCAATTGTTCATATTGCCGTATGTCTTTTTCGATCTTGAACTTGGTCGAATCATACCACGGATCATCTTCTTTGACCGTATTGTTTCCTGTCTTTTCCGGGGAACAGGAAGCAAGCACCGGCAACAGCATAAAGACAGCCGTGGCAAATGCAATTAATCTTGTTTTCTTCATGATATTATCCCCACATTAAACTTCAACTCCAAATATAAGAGTTGCTTAAGAGTGTTCAGTTCCCGCTGAGTTCACATCTCTCCCAGGTATTTTTCCGTCCTGTCATTCAGGAACCTGACGGCATCGTCAAGCGAACGGTCACCGACATAATAAGGTGAGATCTCTTCAAACACGAATTTTACGATCTGCTTATCTTCATAATAGTAAGTGGAGATCGTCGACATACTGTAAAGGAAACTGTCGCACATTTCGTCAGTTGATTCCTTATCACCCGTTGCACGCTCGTAAGCCGGATTCGGAATTATCGCTGCGCTTTTCTTGGCGGCCTGATACAGTTCAAATGCTTCGTTGTTATTCTTTGAAAGAGTTGTTACGTTCTTTTCCATGATCTCCCTGTTTGTAACTATCTCCATGAAGTCACATTCTCCGGAGCTTACTGCCGCGCCCGAGAAAAGATAGTTTATGAATCTCCTGCAGCCTTCGGTCACATCTGTGGTTGCAGATACGGATATCGTCTCAACAGCCCTGAATCTCGGTCCTGACGCATCAACGGAAGGTGTTCCGATAATTACATATTGTCCTTTGGACGAATAGCACGCATGCACATAATCAAGATAATCGTTGATCCTTTCGTAATAGCATTCCGTTCTTTCCCTGTGGTCAATATCGTTAATATATTCCTGAGGAGTGCTGTTCAGATCGTCATACGCGATATTCTCATTTGCATATTCGACTGCTGTACGGAACTGCTCCGTTCCGAAATCAACCTCCTCACCCTCGATAACACTTTTCGTGTCTATGCATGACAAGATAAAATCACGTTTGTTATAGACCTTTGAGTACTGATGATCATAAGGCGAAAAGCCGTCCAGATCCTCTTTTATCATCTTGTCAAATTCTTCGAATGTTATCCCTTCAGCACCGTCTTTCAAAAGATCGGAATTCGTGACAAGTCCTTCTATTTCCAAAGTTACCGGGAGAAAATACAGCTTTCCGTCGATCTTTCCTGCCTCAAAGATATTAGTGTATTGCTTCTCCGCGACATCAGGATCGATAAATCCCGTCAGATCCATAAAGACATCATCACGCATTGCATAATCCTTCTGAATGCCTATGGCGATATCAGGTGCACCGTCATCTTTAAGATCCTGTATCATCTCAAATAATTTAGTCTCGTTCTCATCGGCATTGGGAACCATCATTCCCAAAGTTGTTCCGTTCTTATACTTATCCCACACACGCAGGATGTATTCACTGTCTGATCTGTTAAATTCATATATAGCGCTCGCAAGATAATACGAGACGCCGGAATTAACCGGCAGAGCCAGTTCGATTATCTGTTTGCCGGAATGAGGGTTTTTATCAGCCTTTTTCAACACACGGATGTACTCGGTGAACTTGTGATCGTTATCACCGTAAGATCTCGACTCACATTCGATGATAATGGTCCTGTCCTCGTTGCAGCTCACGACACCTGCACTAAAGCCGATCCTGTCATCACTTAAGACACCTACCGACGCAGGAAAAAACGGAGTATACCAGTTGGTATCGACAATGGTCTGAGGAGTCATGCTGTTTACGTCGAGCTTTACGATATTCCCGAATGAATCTATCTTGCACATATCACCGTCTGACGTTGTGGTATATTCCGCCAGATCATCCGTCGCGCCTTCTGCTCCCTGTATGTTGATCTTATCTTTCAGTTGTCCGTTGTTAATATCAAACACCATGGAAATTATGCCGTTAGTTTCAAGACCTGTCGCGTGTAAGGTGTTTGTAGATTCATCAATAGATAAACCACCCAGAAAATAAAACAGATTAAGTGTCGACATATCAAAATCGGTTACAAATTCACGGTCCTTGAACAGCATCAGTTCCCACTGCGAACTCCTGCCGCCGTTATAATCTCCGATCAGCTCAACGACTGCGTAATCCCCGATAAATGAAACATTGGATAATGAACCGCTTGTACCTGTCGCGGCTTTTACTTTTTTGCTTATGACTTCCTTTATGTTTGATATCACTCCGGTCTCCACATCTATATCCGCAAATGAAAAACTTCCCCTTCCGCTATAATTAAGGTAAAACACGGCACTTAAAGTCTTTCCTTCGGGATCGGAACCTACAGCATAAATATCCTGAACACGGGCCCCGTCAGGGCTGGTAACTTCAGTATGCTTGATGCGTTTTCCGTCAAGATCGTATGTATCGAGGATCATCTGGGATGTTCCCCATCTGTCCGGACTCTTGGAATAGATCGAAAAGATCAAGTCCCCGCTGGTACATTCCACGGATCTGCCAAGTTCATCGTATGGCTTCAAATTTTTCTCAAGCTCAAACCTTGTCGATTCGTACCAGGGATCATCTTCTTTGACAACATTTGTCTTTTTCTTGGCCGGTGAACAGGACATGAGCATCGGCGTAAGCATAACGACAGCCATGAAAATAACTACAGGTTTAAGTTTTCCCATATTATTACCCCGCTTTATTCTTATTATCCCGATAACATTATACATCTGACTTAAGGATATGAATAAAGAAATATCAGCTGCCGGTTTGTGCAATCTGCAACCGTGTTTCCTGTCAGAAAGGCTCCGCGTTCTTAACAGTCCTGTTTCCTGCAAGAGCAACGCACAGGACTTTTGATGCACCTGCTTTGTACAAGGCTTTGGCAGTCTCATGAAGAGTCGCGCCCGTCGTCGACACGTCATCAACGACCATTACGGTAAGGCCTGTCACATCCCATTTGTCGCTTACCGCAAACGCGTCCTTTATATTGTCCGCCCTTCTGAAACTGTCCTTCATATCGGTCTGACGTCCGGTGTCCCTCGTTCTGATCAGGCAATCTTCGACAAACGGTATCCCGCAAAGCTTGGCAACCGGATAAGCAATTTCAGAGGCCTGATTAAATCCTCTTTCCTCAAGTCTTTCCGCGGACAGCGGAACCGGAACGACAATATCAGCTTTTATATCCTCACCGCAAAGAGATGAGCCCAAAAGACAACCGAAGAATCTTGCAAGTTCTGTCTTTTTCGAGAATTTTATCTTGGGAATGCATTTCCCGACCGTACCCTGATACGGAAATGGCATATAGAGTGCGAGACCCGGGCAGGGATCGTTCTCGACCGGGTTCGAAAGGCACAGAAACCATCTTCTTGTCTGATCCTGTAAACCGATATGCGAGAGGCATTTGCCGCAGATATGAAGACCTGACTCGCCGCCGTATAAAGAGCGGTACAGTTCATCGTATCCTCCGAACCTGTCCTCCGTATCGGAGACGCTGCCGCAGACAGCGCACTTGTAAGGAAGGATAAGATCCACGGCCCCTTTTAACGCTTCTCTTATCTCTCCCGGTACAACAGTGCAGTGAAATCTGCAGCGGGAAATACCCATTACTTTTTTCTTCTGTGATCGACCGTCTTAAGAAGGTCTCTTAAGCTGGTCTCCCTCGTCTCGCTCTTGGGCGCTCTTAAGAACCTTCCGAGAGTGCCGTCGTATTCGATTATGGTAACGTTCATCTTGCCTCTCGTGACGGCCGTATAGAGCAGATTGCGCTTATAAAGGAGCGCATTCATCTTTCCCAGTGCGATTATTACCCTGTCGAATTCGCAGCCCTGTGATTTATGCACGGTGACCGCATAGGCCAGGTCGATGTTTTCGAGGAGCTTGCCCTTGTATTCGGCGGTCTTTCCTTCATCAAAGGTTATGGTAACGGTGCCTTTCAAGGGGTCTATGTCGGTCACCGTACCGAGTTCGCCGTTGAATATGCCCTGCACCGTTTCACCTGTCAAAGGATCGGTGCATTCTGTGGAGTAGTCATTCCTGTTCTGCATTATCTTATCGCCGATGTGAAGAACAAGGCTCTGGCCTCTTCTGATTATCTTCTCATCGTCTTCCTTCACAAGGAGCGACTGTATCATCTTGTTGAGCTGCACGGTACCGAGAGCCACGTTCTCGTTCTTGGTGGGAGTAAGACATATCATGTCCTCGTCCTTATGCTCCATTACGAGTCTCGCGATGATCTCCTGGGCTTCCTCCTCGGTCTTGCAGCTGATGACCTCAAAATCCTCGCCCTCGCATTTAGGCTCCTGTCCTTCAAGGATAAGTCTTGCGTTGGCAGCTATCGTACCGTTGTCGTCCTGTCTGTGAAGGGCATCTAGCGTAACCTTCGGGATGGATCCGCAGGATATGAGATCGCTTAAGATATTTCCGCATCCGACTGACGGGAGCTGATCGGGGTCGCCTACCAGTATTATCGAAGTGCCTTTATCGACGGCATCGAGAAGATGCCTGAACAGCATAGTGTCGACCATCGACATCTCGTCTATCACGATAACGCGCGCACTTAGAGGATTATCCTTTCCGTGTACGAAAAGAAGGCTGTTGTACTGTCCTGCCCGGTCAGGCGGGAGCTGGTCTTCCTCGTTCGGATCCATGGTCATCTTCACGCCCAAAAGTCTGTGAATGGTCGATGCCTCGCTCCCGCAGGCCTCCGACAGTTTCTTCGCAGCCCTGCCGGTCGGTGCCGCATAAAGGCACTTTATGTTATTTCTCTTAAAGTATTCGCCCAAAATGCCCATGATGGTGGTCTTGCCCGTTCCCGGGCCTCCCGTGATGACGCTTATCGGACTGTACATGCAAAGATATAGAGCCTCTAACTGCGACCTGTCGGGAATGATGCCCATATCGGATGCTACTTCATTCATTATCCTGTCGCTCTCGTCTTTATGCGGAGGCATAAGCTTGGAGTTAAGCATCCTGTTGACGCGTCTTTCTATCTCGAGTTCAGACGCGAAATAACTCATCGTGGCAAATCTCGCCTGCTCATCCTCAACATCACATACCGCACATTTTCCGGAATCGTATTTATATACTGCTATCTTCTTTTCTTCGATCGCAAGAGAAACACCCGCCCTGAAAACGGCGGAAAACTGATCTGATGTGAGCTTGGGCTCGTTGCGGTTTACGTATTCCAACGCCTTGCATCTGACATCCACGGGTTTCAGCGCAGTTGACTTTGTATCTTCATGAAGATTTATGCAAGCCTGGTAAAGAGCTGCGGCTATCCTCTCCGTTGCAACAGTAGATAAACCCTCACCCATGGCTATCCGGTCCAGAAGTTCAAAACCCACGATACCGTGACCCATAAGGGAATAAGGTTCCTTCCTGATCTTCTCCAAGTCAAGTAATCCGAGATTATTTAAAAGCTTTATCTGAAGCTGGGAAAACCCCATGAGCTTGGCCTCGAGTCCGCGCGTATAGAAATCATAGTCCTCGGTAAGCTGATCGCAAATTGCGACCGCTCTTTCAGAAGATAAGCCCTTGATTCCCGAAGCTGCCTGCTCAGGCGTCTCGGTCAGAACCTTCAGAACATCCGCGCCGAATTTCTCCGCAAGGGCATCAGCAGTTACCTTTCCCAAACCGTCTATGTTGTCGGCAAGGAAAGAAGCTATAAGCGGCGTAACTCCCGCATCCTCGTCTTCCCTTATCTTCTTTAACGTGATCTGAGGCCTGTTGTTCCATTCCGTGACTTTGCCGGAGATGAAATAAGTTCCACCCTCCACGATGTCCACCTTTGACTTGCCGGCAACGGTAAACCTGCCATCGCAGAGAAAAGATACAAAACCGTTATCTTTCCTCGGGCAGAACACCTTTATGCAGGTGACCTTAGCGTCTTCTATCTCTTTGCCTACATCAGCCGTCGTCAGTGTCAGAGGCTTGTCTTTGGGTTCTTTTTTCATGCATATTCTTCCGTGTAAAGACTTTTTCAAATGCTAGCAGAGATATTTCCCGAAAACAACACGCCCGGTTAAAGTTGAGACTGAAACCGGGCGTTATGAATTATATTGTCCTATGAACGGAAGTTATCTGATGCCTGCGAGCTTCTTAATCTCCTCGGCCTTGTCGGTCTTTTCCCAGGGCAGGTCGATATCAGTCCTGCCGAAGTGACCGTAGCTTGCAGTCTTCGCATAGATGGGTCTTCTGAGATCCAGATCCCTGATGATGGCTGCAGGTCTTAAATCGAATACCTTATTGACGATCTCAGTGATCTTCTCATCGTCGATCCTTCCCGTTCCGAACGTATCGACCATTACGGATACCGGCTTTGCAACACCGATAGCATAAGCAACCTGTACTTCACACTCCGATGCGACTCCTGCCGCAACGATGTTCTTTGCGATATAACGCATCATGTAGCATGCGGAACGGTCGACCTTCGTGGGGTCCTTTCCGGAGAAGCATCCGCCGCCGTGACGCGCAAAACCGCCGTATGTATCGACGATGATCTTCCTTCCGGTAAGTCCGGAGTCGCCCTGAGGTCCGCCAACCACGAATCTTCCCGTAGGATTGATGTAGATCCTCGTGTTCTCATCGATGAGCTCCGCAGGGATAACGGGCTTGATGACGTTCTCTTTGATGTAATCCACAAGGTATTCGAGAGTCACGTCTGCGCTGTGCTGAGTAGAGATAACTACCGCGTCGATCCTCTTCACCTTGTCGTTCTCATACTCAACGGTTACCTGTGACTTACCGTCAGGCCTTAAGAAATCCGCACCGTTCTTGCGAACTTCGGTAAGGCGGATCGTAAGCTTGTGTGCAAGAGATATCGGCATCGGCATAAGCTCAGGTGTGTCATCGTTTGCGTAACCGAACATCATGCCCTGGTCGCCTGCTCCTGTATCGAGTTCCTTTTCGCCGCCGTGACGAGCCTCATATGACTCGTTGACGCCCATTGCGATGTCGGGGGACTGCTCATCGATCGATGTGAGCACTGCGCATGAATTGCTGTCGAAACCCATATCGCTGGAGTTGTATCCGATCTCTTTGATCTTGTTCCTTACTATCGAGGGAATATCGACATAAGCCGATGTTGAGATCTCGCCCATGACGAGTACCATACCCGTAGTCGTGCAAGTCTCGCATGCGACTCTTGCCGTGCTGTCCTGCTCAAGTATCGCATCGAGCACGCTGTCAGAGATCTGGTCGCAGATCTTGTCGGGATGTCCCTCCGTAACGGATTCAGAAGTGAACAGCCAATTTCCTTTTTTATTTCTCATTGTCTTTCCTTTCCGTTCAATGCCTTTGTTAAAGAAAAAACCTTCCCCCGAAAGGAGAAGGCCAACGTCTTTTTATAAACGATCCTCATCTTTCAGGTTTCCCTGCCGGAATTGGCACCGCTGCTTTCCGCGGTTGCCGGGTTCTTAACGGGCCGGTCCCTAGAACCTCTCTTGATAAGCAATGAACTTGTTTTTTATTGTGAGATGATTTTACTTATCCTCACCCCCTTTGTCAATTGTCCCGGTGCATATGACGGCAAGGTTTGAAAAATTCTTTTCGAAAACAGTTACGGAATGCCGAAACGTTAATAATATTAATTAATTTATTACCCTGCGAAAACCGTGTTTCATGGCATCTTCCGTTGTCGTTTTTGTCGTATTTTGTCGCTTTTATCAAAGGCTTGCCGGCCTTACAATCCGGCTTATCAACCAATGACGCAAGGAGGAACAGAATATGGCTTTCACGATAAAGATCTACGAGAAGAACGGATATATCTATACGCTTCTCAAAAAGCGCCTGAGCAGTTTCTTCCCTGACGCCTATATCGTCGATCCCTACCTTGAACCAGATGATCTGGACGACCGTTTCAGCAGCTATACCAAGGTCATATACGATCCTGCTGACATGAATGAAGAACAAGCTTTTTCACATACAACCTCTCCAATAAGGCTTACGGAAGACGGCGGGGCGATAGACTGTGCCAGACTCATACACCTGTTACGCACACCTATGGAAACACCCACAATACCCGGCCCGGTCAAAGGAACTCTCTCCGCCGTCATTCCGTTCGTCTACACAGACGTAAGGGACAGATTCATATGCGAACTGTCTGACAGTTTCAGAGGTGCCGACATCAACATCAGACTCGATTTCACGAGCAAACTGAGAGCATTATGGAAAGGATCTTCGGGATGCAACATGACTTCGCTTCTCGAAGCCTGCAGATCAAAAAGATTCACACCCGAAGATATTCTCAAGTACTGCAATATGGATGACCTCGGTTTTCTCACTCCGGGAAGCTGTACAAATTACGACGATGTCTACGATCTCGGAGCAGGACGCTCTGTCACACTCATGAACCTCGCGGCGGAACTCGTGCATTCAAAGACAAGATCGGTCAACGTTCTGGCCGTCATTGAAGGCTTCAGGACAAAGGATCTTCCCGAACTGCTCTGCGGATGCGACATGGTATACATACTCCTGCCGTCTAAGACCGCTAGCGAAGATCCCGGAGCACAGGATCTCATATCAATGCTTAAAAAGATCCTGGGACCGGAGAGGATCACGGTTTATTACGCAGCCGGTCCCAATGAGACCGGCGATGAAGAGAACATCGGTCAGAGGGAAATTGCCGTATGACGCCTTCAAGGACCGGTACTGTCGACATAAAAGAGCAGATAACATATTGCGTCCTTAATACCATCTCGGGCGAGACAGATCCTTCTGACGAGAAACTCCGCGAGATAATCTCAGATGTGATATCAGAAAACACTTCCTGCAGGATGAGCCTGGACGAAAAGCGCGAGATGGCTCAGTCTGTCTTCAATTCTCTCAGGAGACTGGATGTGATCGAACCACTGATGGAGGATCCGACGATCACGGAAATAATGGTAAACGGACCATATAAGATCTTCTACGAAAGAAACGGAAAACTATACAGATCAGACTTAGCTTTCCGTGACGAGGAATCACTCAAGACCTGCATCTCCTGCTTCTTTGCAAACCAGAACAGACCGTTGAACGAAGCATATCCGATAGCGGACTTAAGGCTGCCTGACGGCTCGAGAGCAAATGCCGTGCTGCCGCCCATCACGAGGGAGACAACCGTAACGATAAGAAAGTTCACGGGTATCACCCATGACATCGTATCACTCATAAGGCAGGGTTTCATAAGCGAGGAAGCTGCAAGGTTTCTTGCAGAATGTGTCAGGAACAAGAGAACGATATTCATCTGCGGCGGTACAGGTTCGGGAAAGACAACGTTCCTGAACTGCCTTTCGGGGTTCATCCCAAAGACAGAAAGGATCGTCACTATAGAGGATTCAGCCGAGCTCAATCTCCAGGGTATAGATAATCTCGTAAAGATGGAAGCAAGGCTCCCGGGGCCAGACGGAACAGGCGAAGTTAATATCGGAATGATGATAAGGGCATCACTCAGGATGAGGCCTGACCGGATCATTGTCGGCGAGGTCAGAGGAAAGGAAAGCGCAGATCTTCTGTCGTGCCTTACGAGCGGTCATCCGGGCTCCATGAGCACCGGTCACAGCAACTCCTGCCTCGAGATGATGGAACGTCTTACCGCCATGATAATGTCAGGTTCGAATCTTCCCTACGACGCCATCCTTTCCCAGGCATCCATGGGGATAAACATCGTGCTCCACATAATGAGGAGCCGCGAAGGAAAAAGATATATAGATGAGATCTGCGAGGTATTGCCTCCGCAGGATCACGGATACAGATTAAAAACACTTTTCAGGAACAAAGGAGGTGACGGACTTGAGCGTATCGCAGACATTGAAGATATCAGGAAAGCAAAAGCATACCGCGCTTAAGAAGTGTCATTCATTCCCTGTTTTCCTTGCAAAGACGGTATGGGTATACCCCGTATTCGTTGCCGCCGTTTATTTCGCATCCGGACTGTTCATCGGTTCTGAAATGATCAGGCTCATACTCGCCGTCATCCTAAGCATACTGCCCTGGAAAGAAGCGATGAAGAAGATCTACTCGAACAACTACAGGCACATGAGGACACAGCTCCTCGTTCTGCTTCAGGTGCTCTGCACGAGCGTATCGAGCGGTTATTCGATAGAGAAATCACTTCTTCTGATAAGACCGGTAATCGAGAAGACATTCGGCAAACGCTCGATGCTCTTAAAACCTCTCATCAATCTGGAGAACAACTTAAAACTGCATGTCAGTCTCGAGGAATCACTGAACATATTCGCACAGCAGATCGACTTTCCCGAGACGGTACCGGTTTTCCATGCCTTGGCGATATCGGGCGAGGTCGGCAACAACAGCCTGTCGATATTGAGAAGTTCATGTCAGATGCTCTCGGAACTTAATGCGGTACAGGGCGAGATAGCTGCTTCAAATGCAGGCAAGAATGCCGAAGCCGCCATACTCTGCGCCATGCCTTTCGGTGTGACGTTTGCACTCAATTACATGAGCCCTGAATATCTTGATCTTGCCAGAAGCACAAGGACGGGGTCCATACTTCTCGCAGCAGCGTTCGGTGTCTGCACAGTTGCCTGCGCAATGCTCCTGAGGTTCATGTCTCACGAGCAAGGAAGGAAAGCATATAAGTCCGAACTTGCAAGCGCGGTTACGGCATCCGGAAAGAAAGGAACGCCTCTGACAAAACTTGTGAAAAAGGTCTTCCCTGCCGGTTTCATTACGGCACGGCACGAACTGTTCAACGAGCTTTCGGTCAACCCCGACTACACATATGAGCAGTACCTGAAAAAACAGCTGATCACAGGCTTCGTATCTCTGGTACTCGGAGCAGCTATCCTAATGAGCCTCGGTAAGAATCCGGCCTTCGCACTTTTATTCGCGGCGGCGGTAGTAATACTCGGCAGCTGTGAGATACGTTCTGACGTTGAACGCAAAAGAGAAGAACTCATGAGCGACATCCCGTTGTTCATGTGTCTGATCTCAACACTTCTCGAATCGGGAATGCAGCTCCCGAAAGCCATATCGATATGCTCGAAAGCATTTGGTGAGAATAAGAGTCTTTCACTCGAGATAAAGAACCTGAGGGCGATGATCCTGAGCGGTATACCCGCATCGGACGCAGTGGAAAAATTCTCATTAAGGATACAGATTCCCGAGGCCCAGGCGGCTCTCCTTCTCATCGCAAGATACGGAAGGCTCGGCACATCAGAAGTGTTGAACATGTTAGATCTTCAGGCCCAGTCCTGCTGGAACTTATGCAGGAACGCCTCCCGCAAAAGACAGGAGCGTGAGGCACTAGGAATGATACTGCCTATGACGCTGGATTTCATAAGCGTGCTTATGGTAGCAATGACTCCCGCAATTATCTCTCTCGGCATATAAACAAAGGAGGAACGACAATGAGAAAGACAAAGAAACGGATGAATAGAAGAGGAATGGGAACCGTTGAGATAGTTATCATCATCGCGGTCCTCGTTGCCCTTGCACTGCTCTTCAGAGCAGGTCTGTCAGAGTACGGACAGAAGGTTATGGATTATTGTTTTGACGATTCAAAGATAACATCCGCGTTCTGACATTTATGCACCAATGTAAGTTTTTGACCGACCAAAAGTAAGGAACAAAATATGCAGATCAAAAAAGGTCCCTTCGGATACTACGCAATGGAAAAGTTTGACAGCCCGGATAGATTATGCAGCTACGCCGAAGAGGTAATTGCCGGCAACAGGTCAGACTTCTATCTCCCTCCCACGACCGAATACATCGGTTCCGGAATATTGTGTTGTTTTGAGTTTTCAGGTTATGTGCAGGTGACTGACCCTGAGTTTTCCGTGTTTTCCTCCGGGAAGAAGTTCACCTCACGCAAAAAGGAAGCTAAGTTTCTGAATATGAGGCGCAGGGCCGCAGGTGACCTTTTTACTTCTTTCATAAAGCTCTTGGACAGTCTTATCTCCCCTTCCTGCATCGTTCTCGATCCCGACATGATCTTTACCGATACGGAAGGTATCGCAATTAAGCTCTGCTGTCTGCCGCTGAAAATCTCACCTGACGACTTATGTCTTTTGTCACTCGGCGCATCCAGACTCGAGAAACTCTTAAACTGCGATTTCTTCAAGAGCATCCTTACAGAAGACGAGATAAACGCATTGGTGTTCAGCGTAAAAGAAAACGACGAGGATATGTTCCTGAAAATAGCGGGAATAATAAAGGGCACCGATGAAGAAAGCGATGCTCTCCCTTCAGGTAATCCCAAAGAACAGGAGAACACATCATCATCTAAAAAACTATCGAAGACTGAAAAAGATCTTCTCGTCTCAGTCTTATCGGCAGGTTTCGCCTTCGTCCTGCTTATACGGCAGATGGATCTTCCGTGCCTCCTGTTCTTCTTTCTTTCCGCACTGATACTCGTGGTATCCCTTCTCGGAAAGAAGAAACACAAAGAGAACATAGAACACGAAAGATCACAGGAGATATCAAGACAGCGGAGCTCTGTCCTTTTCTCGGATAACGCACTTTTGTCAGAGACTGAAAGACATGACACAGACAATCTGAACACGGATCCGCAATACGGAACCGTCGAACAGCCGCAGCAGTTAAATCCTCTCTTAGCGGGCAGATTATCTCTGATATCGGACATCCGCGGCATCGAACCGCAATACTCCGTTTATCTTGATGAGACCTATATCGGTTCGGACTGTTTCCTTTCGGACATAGTCCTGGATGATCCGCAGGTCTCACCTCTTCACGCGGTAATTAAACAGGAGAACGACTCTTTTTATCTTATGCCTTCAAACGGAAAAGGAAAGACTTATATCGAAGACTCTCCTCTCGAGAACGGCAGAACATATGAAATAAAATCAGGCCAAAAGATAACAATAGGAGACATAGAATTCAGGTTCGGGACTGAAAAAGTGAACAAGACAGAATACTAATAAAACATGGGTGATATAATAGGGATGGCTTATGTATAAAGTAGTGGAAACTGAAAAAGCATTAGCTGATATCGAAAAGTTAAAAGCAGAAAAACTATATGACAAGTATCTTAAGATAAGAAATCAATTACAAGAAAACCCAACCAACCCTAAAGGCCATGCTAAAAAGCACTTTGGAAAGATAAAGGGAAAACATAAAGGCGATAAAGATATCTGGCATATAGACATAAACAGTAAGAGGCGAATCTTTTATTCAATTAACAAAATAAGCGGAGAATTAATTATTGAGGGTATAGAATACTCCGGAATAATAAATATCATTTCTGCATTCGAACACGATTTACGGAGGAAATAAAAGTGTTGCGTTTTAAGTTGGAAAAGACATTTTTACTATTTAAAAAAACATATAAAAACCTATCAACAGTGACTTATGACGATATAGTTGAGTTTTCTGAAGAAAACGGTTTATCTTATGGAATTGCAAGATTCGATGAAATAAAAGATACTCTGTATATTAAAACAAATGAAGATGAATGCTTCATTGCTTCAAATGGAGAACCTGAAAAGTGTACCGGCAAATATATTTATTTGGCGTCCACAGAAGACTATGAGGGGATAAATCAGGCTCTCAATGACGATTTAAAAGACATCATTTGTGGCAACAGGGATATAGTTTGTGTTAACAACCCGATTTTACTTGAGGAATAAAACAATGAAAACCAAAGACGATAATCATATAAACGAATATTTTGATCCTTCAGATAGATATGAGTTCTTCACTCCACCCCTTTTGGATCTGATAGGGTATAAAAAAATCTCAAAAAGCGAATTTGAAAACAATTATCCTTTCGGGTTTGATGATCTCGACATATTAAGATAATTGTCTTATCAGAGTTCAGGAAGCTCCCACTCCCCGGTTTCTCCTGCAGATGTGTCAGAAGTATTCTCAGATGATTGTTCAGAAGAACTCTCACTTACTTTTTCTGAAATGTTTGAAGAACTTCCTGAATTATTATCAGGATTCGTATTACCTGTTCCTGATGAACTGACCTCGGATTTTGTTGAAGCAGTTTCAGAATAAGATGCATCCTGATCCACCTCAGACAAAGAAACAACAGAGACATCAGCAGAATTGCCGACCGTCTCTGTTGTTCTGTTACTTCTGTTTAACGCACTGATAACTATGAAAGCGCCGATTACTGTTATTGCAAGAATCAAAACGATTGTAATGGCAACTCTTTTACCGTTTTTCATGCGTCGTTCTAACTAATCCCTATGATCAAGGAACGTCCGGGGTTTCCCAAGGGGATTGTGCCAAAATATCGTCTGAATTGAAAACGATTATTTCCAACACAAGACACTCATATATTTCTTTTTCCATTCTTATCTCCTTTTCATCTCAATGATATTATCATTCTTTTTAATGCAATAATCATTGACAAGAGCACACGAAATATAAACGTAATACTTAATTATGCTTAATCCTTTTCAGTATATGATAAATAACATGCTACATCAGATACCAAAATAGTCCACTGCGGCCTCGTTATATTTATATAAACACTGCATTAAAGCAATAATACAGAATTTATCATAACTACTTAGTCCTAATGCTTCAGGATTAGATAATACAGTATATGCATAACTCAACGCACTGTAATTCTCTATTGAAATAACAACATTATCCTCACTATCTTTTACAACGACAGAATGGCTTTCGTTAAGCTTTGCAGCAACGATTCCCTTTATACTCAATACATATTTTCCGGAGTTTTCATCATAACGGAGAACTACATTTCCCTTTGATTGTGTTGTTATCAGATTATCATCCACATAAAACTTGTAATCTTCAATGCTCTTACCGGCATCCAAAACAAACTTATGATTGATCTCGGTTGCCGTCTTTAAAGAAAGCGAAGAACCAGTTCTAGAGATGCCGGAACCCGTTTCTTGATTAATGACTGCTTTAAAACCTTCAAGATCAGAAGCCTTAACAGAATCAAAGTCTTCGTGCCCGGTAAAAGAAACCCATCCATCATTATATTTAAAATACAGTTGAGCAAATTTACCGTAAGTCGACATTTGGTCCAAAAGTTCTATAAGTTTCTCATTGTTTTCCAAGCCGGAACCAGCTTCCTTAGCCTCATTAATATATGCAGCTACACTGTAAGTAAATCCCGTGCCTGTAACATCAACGCCGTCTTTATCAAGCAGAGGATACTCACAACCATCACCGTTGTACAATTTCAGCACTAACTCATCCCTCATTTGAGCTGCTGCAACACTATACTCAATCGGATACCTTCCATCCGAATCCTTAGTTCCAATCTTACAAACATGTCCATTCACTTCGGCTCTGGCACCATTATCTGAAATGAACTCATCAGGCAGGTACATATAATACTTAACGCCAATCTTATCCTTAAGCAAGAGGCTGGTAGACTTCACCTGTGCGGGAGTTCCTATTACCACAGGCACGGGTGTAGGTGTACTTGTAGGCGTGCTTGTAGGTGTATTGGTGGGCGTACTTGTAGGTGTATTGGTAGGTGTACTTGTAGGTGTATTAGTAGGTGTATTAGTAGGTGTATTTGATACCGTAGGTTCGGGAATACTAGTACTGTTATAATGAATAGTTGCATTAGTAAGATAATCATTGCCAGATGCAATAGTTATCGCATTCCATTCATTCTCCGTTCCTTCGTAATAAACATCTTTCAGTTTTTCACAACCCCAAAAAGCACTCTGGCCAATGTTTGTTATCGTTTTAGGAATTGCTACGTTTTCTATTCCAAGACAGTCATAAAGCGGATCTTCCATAAAATTCTTGCTAATGGAAGTAACAGTCTTGCCATCGATTGCTTCAGGAAATGAAATACTGGTCTCAGTATCTTTCTTGAATTCGGCGTCATATGAATAGACTTCAATAGTTCTGTTATCTGAATTCATACGGTAACTGAAAAGCGATGATCTTTCTCTTATCTCGTATCTTCGCGGCGTCGTATATGATTCAAAGCCGGCTTCGACTTCATACCACTTGCCGTTGACAGTATCTTCAACCATTGCATTCTCATGCATACTGCCTGCACCGGCATCTTTACGGCCATTACGTCTCCATGCGTTATAACCATATCTCTTTGCAATAGTTATTACCATGTCAGAACTTGCCCAACAATCACCTTCATTTCTGATAATCATTTCATCAGCATGACTTGTACCAATACCATATATAAAAGAAGCGGCAAACTGAGCACCAAGAACAGCAGCATCCCATGCATTTTGAGGATTCTTACCTTCTAAGAATTCTTGTGTCTTTTCTTCAACGTAGATTGCTCCATAGTCGATATTATGGATATGTACATACCGGCTTTCTGAACCGATAATTATCCACATAACCACATCACCGACTTCCGAACGCACTTCTTTAGAAACATATTCCGCCGGCTCAATGCTCGTACCATTTCCATCAGGTTTCCAATAAAGTGTCCAGGTAGCGGGGGTAATCAGACCATCTTCAGATATATTTACAGCATCGTCGTTATATCCATCATAATAACTAACTGTATAACCCAAATGATTTGAGGCATACGTTGGACTAAGAGGACGATATATGGGAGTTCCAGTTTCTGTAAAACCGAGACTTGCAAAATCCAACTGATATTCAGTCGGATATTCAGACGGAATACTTATGTATTTAGCATTTTTCTCAGACAAAGAATAAACACTTACATCTAGAACAATATCGGAATCAGCTTCAACTTGCGGTGACAGACTAAATCCAAAAGCAATTACAAATGCCAATACGAGTGAAACAAATCTCTTAAGACGATTGCTCATAAAGAGTCCTCCCTATATATAGACACACTAGGGATATTATATAGGTTTTTGCGGATTTTTTATCTATGAATTCTTAAGATATACAGAAAAAATTACGGAAGTCTCGGCATTCCGTCAGGGAACTCGGCCTTCTTGTAGCCTGCAAGTCTTTCCCTCTGCTGATCGGAACCGTAACGCTCGATGAAACGCATCCTTGCAAGAGCGCGTTTTCCTTTTGAGATACTGTCTTCATAGAAAACAGGTCTGCCGTTCTTATCGACATGGTCCTTGAGCTCATCAAGAGAAGCTTTATATGCAAGGACTATTCTCCTCATCCTCAGATCTTCAGGCCACTCGGCAGAATTGCATACGATGAGGGCGAGCATGCCGTTGATCTCGCAGTAACCTTCAGAGAGCATGCAATACCTTGTCTTGCCACAGGTCGTAAGAGCACATGCTCCGGGCTCAAGCGCAGCAACAAAAGGCGTATGCCCTGCCATGAATCCGAACTCTCCGTCAATCGTCGGGATCCTTACGGAATCGACCATTCCCTCGAAGAAATCCGCTTCGGGGGTAACGATGAGAAGGTTTATCTTGTGGGACTCGTGCTCTGCCATATCGGATAATTAAGGAGTGGTTTCCTTATATGCGCTGATGATGTCGTCAAGGCCGCCCTTCATGAAGAAGCACTGCTCGGGGATGTGATCCAAAGAGCCTGAGATAAGCTCGCCGAATGCCTTTACCGTCTCGGAGACAGGTACGTATCTCGGAGCAAAACCTGTCGAATCAGCTGTAACGAAGAAAGGCTGTGACAGATAACGCTGAACCTTACGCGCACGGGATACCATGATCCTGTCCTGCTCGGAAAGCTCTTCCATACCGAGGATGGCAATGATGTCCTGAAGTTCCTTATATCTCTGGAGCATCTCCTGAACCTTACGCGCAACATGGTAATGCTCGGCACCAACTACGTCTTCCGTAAGCACTCTCGAAGAAGATTCGAGAGGATCGACGGCCGGATAGATACCGAGCTCGACTACCGCACGGGACAAAACGATGTTTGCATCGAGATGTGCGAATGTCGTAGCCGGAGCAGGGTCCGTTATATCGTCCGCAGGGACGTATACAGCCTGGATGGAAGTGATGGAACCGTTCCTGGTGGAAGTGATCCTCTCCTGAAGTTCTCCGACTTCTCCACCAAGCGTCGGCTGATAACCGACGGCTGAAGGGATACGTCCGAGGAGCGCGGAGACTTCCGATCCTGCCTGAACAAATCTGTAGATATTATCGATGAAAAGGAGCACGTCCCTGTGCTTTTCGTCTCTTAAGTATTCAGCCATCGTAAGACCGGTCAGAGGGGCTCTCATTCTCGCACCCGACGTCTCGTTCATCTGACCGAATACCATGATGGTCTTGTCGAGGACACCGGAAGCCTTCATCTCGTTCCAAAGGTCATTACCTTCACGTGAACGCTCGCCGACACCGGTAAATACCGAATATCCGCCGTGCTCGCTCGCGATGTTCCTGATGAGCTCAAGGATGAGGACCGTCTTACCTACACCTGCACCTCCGAACAGACCGATCTTACCGCCTCTTGAGAAAGGAACGAGAAGGTCGATGACCTTGATGCCCGTCTCGAGCATCGTCTCTGCAGGATACTGCTCTGTAAAGGAAGGCGCTTTTCTGTGGATGGGCCAGTAAGCATCACAGTTTACTTCGCCCTTATTGTCTATCGGGCGGCCGATGGCATCAAAGAGTCGTCCGGTAATGTTCTCGCCGACGGGAACCTTGATGGATGAGCCGAGAGATTCGCATACGAGACCTCTCGTAAGACCTTCAGTCGGATTGAAGGAAACGCATCTTACGATGCCGCTGCCCCTCTGCTGAAGGACTTCGGCGTATACATCGCTGTCACTCTTAACGACGTCAAGCTCGACTGCAGAAGTATCTTCCTCGGCAGATACCGAGGGAGTCTTTTTCATGATCCTTATGGATTCATTGATCTTCGGGATCTCGCCTTTAGCGAATTCGCAGTCGATTACAGGTCCTATTATCTGTACTACTTTGCCGTATGCCATATCTTATTCCTCACATCTTATCTGCCTGCTGTGCACCGTTGACGATCTCGGTAAGTTCTGTCGTGATCTTCGCCTGACGTGCGCGGTTGCTCATAAGCTCAAGTTTCTTCATCATCTCTTCCGCATTATCCGTAGCATTCTCCATCGCGGTAAGTCTTGCGGTCTGTTCGCTCGCGAATGCATCAACCATTGCGCCGTATACCATCGCGTTCGTATATGAATCGATGAGGTATCCGAATACCGCATCCGAATTCGGGAAATATTCAAGGTTATCTCCCTTTTGCACGGCCATTCCGGCATCGTCAAGATCCTTTGGCAGGAGTCTTGAAATGGACTTGGTATCAACCGGCAAAAGTCTTAATGCAACGGGCTCCATCTTTACCGGAGAGTCCATGCGTGTATATAAAAGATAAACAAGATCGTAATCATCTTTAAGGAATCTGTTCCTCATGATGGCGCTAACCTGTCTCGCATCTTTATAAGTCGGTTCCGAGATAGGGAACGAAAATCCCGAATTGACGTTATAACCGAATCTCGTAAGCTTTTCCCTGGCAAGACGCCCGAAAACATTGAGTTCATACTCAGTGGAGATATTCTTTTGCGAATTCTCCATCACCTTCTGTCTTATGTGGTCTTCGGTGATCTTAACCATGTTGTTATTGTATGCACCTGCAAGACCCTGGTCTCCGGAAAGAACGTAATATCCGATCTTCCAGGTATCACCTTCCTGCTTCTGGTCGAGAACGAAAAAAGGATTGTCGAGATGCTCGTTGTTCCTGATCATTTCCTGCATACTTTCGACGCAGAAAAGGAAGAACGGATACATCGATTCATGGAGGAGCTGCGAGCGGCGCATCTTCGCGCTCGACACGAGCTGCATGGCATTAGTCATCTGACTAATGTCATTGACGCTCTTCATTCTCTTCTTTATCGCGGAAAAGCTCTCCATAAGATCAGTCGTCCTCGACGTACTCCTCGTGTTCGGCAAGGAATGTTTCCTTATATTCCTCATATGCCGAATCGATCTCGGACTTTATCTCGTCTGTAAGCACCTTGCCGTCCGTAAGTTCCTCGAAGATATTGGGATGACGGAGTCTGATGTCATTAAACAATTCCTCATAGAACTCGGTAATGTCTTCCGTCGCAAGGAAATTGAACTTATCCGTTGTAGCGCAGTAGAGCAGCACGACTTCCGCGGCCATCGTAAGCGGAGCGAATCTCTCCTGCTTAAGGACTTCGTTGAGAACGACGCCTCGCTTGATCTGGAGCTGCGTATTCTCGTCAAGGTCAGATCCGAACTGCGAGAACGAAGCCATTTCGCGCGCCTGAGCAAGGGAAATTCTCAAAGGACCGGCAACCTTCTTGACAGCCTTTGTCTGAGCGGCACCGCCTACACGGGATACCGAGAGACCGACGTTTACGGCAGGTCTCTGACCCGAGAAGAAAAGTTCGGGTGACAGATAGATCTGACCGTCGGTGATCGAGATGACGTTCGTCGGAATATATGCGGAGATATCGTTTCCCTGTGTCTCAACGATCGGAAGCGCGGTAATGGAACCGCCGCCCAGTTCGTCGGACAGTTTAGCGGATCTCTCCAACAGTCTTGAATGCAGATAGAAGACATCGCCCGGATAAGCTTCTCTTCCCGGAGGTCTTCTGAGGAGCAGTGAGATGGCTCTGTACGCCTGCGCATGCTTCGAAAGGTCATCGTAAACGATGAGCACGTCCTTATGGTAGTCGTACATGAACTTCTCAGCGATGGCGCATGCGGCAAAAGGTGCCACATACTGCATTGCAGCAGACTCCGAAGCCGATGCGGCCACTATGACCGTATAGTCCATGGCGCCGTGCTTTTCAAGCAGTCCGGCAGTTGCAACGATATTTGCCATCTTCTGGCCTATGGGTACATAGACGCAGATAACATTCTCATTCTTCTGGTTGATTATCGCATCAAGTGCGATGGAAGTCTTACCTGTCTGACGGTCGCCGATGATGAGCTCTCTCTGTCCTCTTCCGATGGGGGTGAGGGCATCGATGGCCGTAATGCCGGTAAACAGAGGCGTATCAACGGGTGCTCTCTCAATGATTGTCGGAGCGGGTGACTCGACAGGTCTTTCCTCCGTATATCTGATGACGCCCTTGCCGTCTATAGGATGGCCCAAAGCGTCTACTACTCTTCCCAAAAGACCCATGCCTACAGGAACCGAGCATGTTGTCATTGTACGTTTGCAGCTCATGCTCTCGACAACGGTGTCCTCACCTGTAAGGAGAACGACGCCGACCTTTGTTTTTTCGAGGTTCATGGCGATGCCCGTCGCGCCGGACGCAAAATAAATGAGCTCATTAAGCATGCAGTTTCTAAGACCGGTTACCGAAGCAACACCGTCTGATATCGAGGCGACCTTACCGATCTCATCCTTATGTTCCTGGAAGAGCAATGTATCTTCGACGAGCTTATCAAGCTCCTCATCTGCCAGGCTCACGATCTCTATATTGTCGATGCTGAGCTTATGTGATTCGGGGAACTGCTCGAGTGCTTCCTCAAGATCTTCCTTGATCTTCGAAGCCGGGAATTCCTCCTTGGAAAGTGCAGCCTTGGAATCACCGCCGTCTTCATCGTTTGATTCAAACGATCGTGTCTGCTTGATGAATGCGCCTATTCTTCCGAGCTGTCCCTTGACGGAATAGTCGTAGCGGCTTCCCTGGTAATAGATGATAAAACCGCCGATGAGATCGTCGCGCTGTTCTATTGTAAGACGGTATTCCTCGATCTCATTGATCTTGGCAAACTTGGCGGCAACCCTGATGAGCTTGTCCTCAGAGATATCACCTGCGGTCTCGATCCTGAGGGACGGACCTTTTGCCTTTTTTTCCTTATTGTCAGCGGGGTTATTACTCACTCTTCTCTACCTCTTTATCGAGGATCTCTTCCGTGTGCTTAGCAGCGGACTTTTTGAGTTCTTCCTTGGAAACGGCGTCACCAATGATATGACCGGCAATCTGTACTGACAGATCTGCGATATCGTCCTTCATGGTCTCAAAGGCATTGCGCTTCATCCTCTCGGCATCTTCTTCGGCTCTCTCGATGATCTGCTGGGCCTCGTTATTTGCCTGATCGATGACGGCCTTGCTCTGCTTTTCGGCATTTGCCTTGGCCTCTTCCATGATCTCAGAACCTTTTCTCTTAGCATCGTCGATAGTCTCCTTAGAGGAATCGACTATCTTCTGAGCCTCTTCCCTGGACTGCCTTGCAGCTTCAAGTTCAGCATCAAGAGCTGCCTGACGGTCATTGATCATCTTAATGACCTTCTTATAAAAGAAAAGCCTGAAGATGATGAAGACCAACAGGATATTGAATATGGTTATGACCGCGGTGACGGCATATCCTGCAAACTGATCCGGCGAGAAGAGATTTGACTGCTCTCCTGCATCAAATAGCAGTGTCGGTAAATATGACATACTGTTATGCTCCCAAATTATTACGTGGATCTTCCCTGATTACTGGACTGTGAAGATCAAAAGGAATGCAACAACGAGTGAATAGATACCAATTGACTCGATGAATACGATCGAGAGAAGCAGCATGGTCTGGAGCTTGCTTATGATCTCAGGCTGTCTTGCACCGGCTTCAAGAGCTGCACTTGCCGCCTTACCCATGGCAAATGTGGAAGCAATTGCACCGCAGGAAATCGCGATAGCTGCCGCTAATGCTGCGATTCCTCTCGTCTCCAATGCAGCTAAGATAGGTAATGCTGCGATAAGAATGCCGTTCATATATGTTCCTCCTAAAATAATTATCCGGTTTTATCTGATCAGGCTGCTACAGCCTCAGACTTCTTATTCTTCTTTTTCTTTTGGTGTTCCTCAGGGTGCTCGTTATATTCGTTTATTGCCTCAACATTCTCGCCTATATAAGACATTGTAAGATATGAGAATACTATGGCCTGGATCAATCCGTCGACGATATCGAACCAGAGTCCGGCAACACCGGGAAGGATCAGAGGCACGGATATCGAGAGGAATTCCATAAATACGAAAGCTGCGAAAACATTACCGAAAAGCCTCAATGAAAGAGACAAAGGCTTTACTACATAGTCCAGGAGTTTGAAAGGCAGCATGATGCTGATAGGCGTCGTAAGTGTTACCCAGAAGCCCTTTATGCCGACGAACTTGATGGACATGACTATTACATAGATGATCGCCGTGATGGCGCAGCCTATAGGAAAGGCAACATTCTTTGCCGGAGGCGGAAGATGGAAATACGATATCGAGTTGCATGCAGTGATCACGATACCGAATGTCATGATCATCGGGGTAACTTCCTCTGCCTGCTTGCGGTTCATGCCGAAACTCATAGCCGTATTGATGACAAGCTCGGTCAGCGAGATGATAAGCGCCTGCCCCTTTGTCAGCTTCAGATCCTTGGAAGGCTTCCCGATCAGGATGCTGAGCAGGATTATAAAGATAATGACGGCTAACCAGGTCACGATGACCGCATCTGTGATCAGGAGCTTATAATCACCCAGATTAAAGTACATCTGAACCTGCATTATGGCTTCACTTATCTCGGCTCCGATATCCTTATGCGCGATATCGAATCTTTCAGCGAACTGCTCAGCGAACGCCGCAAAGAATTCCGACAGCCATGAACCGGCCAAAACCATTGCCATTGTCATAAATCAGATCGCCTGTCCCTTCTTTTCAATAAAGACATTTTAAACCTAAATGCATATAAAGTCACATATTTTAAATTAATAATGTAACCCTTGAAATAAGGTCTATGTCATTAATCTTTGTAAATTTACTACAAAAGCAGAATTTTTCCAAACACCCTCAGGATCAGACCTCATCATTCTGAAAACGGGACAGATGCTCAAACGGGAGGATCTGCCTTCCCCTGAAAAGACCGCATCCGTCGTTTATCAGATGGTTGTTATAGGCTTTGAACATATTCACCTTTATGTCGGCAAGGTCCAGTTCCTGCAGTTTTATGAGCCTCTCATAAGCTTCATCGAAAGTCTTGCACTTTCCCGGAGGGATGATGTTCCTTTTGCTGCGGTTCTCCTCCTGGCTCTTTTCATAGCCGAAATGATTTGCAGCGCCGATCTCGGCATAATCGTCCATATCCTTCGTCCGGAGCTGAACCTCGGTATAGCACCTGGCAGGATTGTCGTAGAAAGTGATGTGCATTGAACGGTATCCCGACGGTCTCGGCGTATGAACATAATCCCTGTAGTACGGACTGACGTTCTCATCAAGACCCGGAGCTCTCTCCCCTTCAGGAAGTCCCGAGAGTTCCGGAGTAAAGCCCCTTTCCTCAAGGAAACCCGGAAGAACATTAGCTATCTCATAAAGATACCTTATCTCCTGCGTTTCCAAGTCCTCATCATCTTTTACATGACACTGGGGCAGGGATATTACTATCCTGTAAGCAATAAGATCCCTGAAACAGTTCAGATTGTTCTTGATCTGGGCATCGCCGGGGAAAGTCCCGTGTTCCTTGTAATAGTTATAGATATATTCAAGTATGTATGCGTTGAACTTCTCTTCGGCGCGGATCAAAGACTTGATCCGTCCCTTGAAGGTGAATGCCAGGAACGGATATTTCTGCGTCATGTAGAGATAGAATTCCTTTATCCTGTGGGACTGTGACGTCAGGAAGTCCGTGTGCTCGAGCAGTTCCGTTATCTGGATAAGGAAATTGCTGTGTGCAAGATCTATCGGATTGTGCGTCTCCTTAGCTTCATTCTTCAGGTCAGCTGAATACCTGAGAAGGATCTTAAGGACGGTGTCGCCTGAATACAGATAATCATTTAATGTGATCATAAGATAAAATACCGCTTTCTTTATCTAGTTACCGAAATATTATACCCAAAGTACGAGGCTGTCTCTGCATATGCGGGAGACAGCCTCATACTAAAGCGGGTGTAAATATGAGTACAAAATACTCTTTACTGTCTTACTCTACGTCCTGCAATGCAGCGTAGTTTTCTTCACCGGTACGGATCTTAACGACCTTGCCTACGTTGTATACGAAGATCTTACCGTCACCGATATGTCCTGTATAAAGAACTTCCTTAGCCTTCTCGATAACCTTTTCGACAGGTATCTTGGAGACAACGACTTCAACTTTGATCTTAGGCAAGAGCGTAGCGTCTACCTCGACACCTCTGTACTTCTCGCCTGCACCCTTCTGGATGCCGCAGCCCATAACCTGAGTTACTGTCATACCGGTTACACCGAGGTCGTTCATAGCCTTTCTGAGCTTATCGTAGCGTGAGAGCTTTGCGATGATTACAACCTTATGCATGCCTGTGTCGATCTCAGGAGCAACTGCAACCTTGATCGCTGCATTCTTCTGAGCCTCAGAAGCTTCAGCATATTCGGGTGTACCGAGGTCTGTGTTCTCGTTCTCTTCCATCATTGCGCCTGAAACGTCCATGAGGGAGAAGCCGGAGTAAGCACTTGCAAGACCGTGCTCTGTAACGTCAAGACCTGTGAGCTCTTCTTCCTCGGAAGCTCTGAGACCGAAGATGGCCTTGATGATGAGGAATGTGATCGTAATAGTAACTGCTGTCCAAGCTGCTGTTGCGAGCATACCTGTCATCTGGATTCCAAGGAGCTTGAATCCGCCGCCATAGAACAAACCAACCATCTCGTTGCCTGCTGCATCAGCGATAGAGTAAGCAGGAGCTGTGTTTGTAGCGAAAAGTCCTACTGCGATTGTACCCCAAATACCGTTGAACATATGAACTGCAACTGCACCGACAGGGTCGTCAACTCTTAATACGTTATCAAGGAACCATACACCGAATACTACGAGTACGCCGGAAACAGCACCGATGATCGTTGCGCCTAATGCGTCTGTTACGTCACAGGGAGCTGTGATTGCAACGAGTCCTGCGAGGGAAGCGTTGAGACACATAGAAACGTCGGGCTTACCATACTTGATCCATGTGAAGATCATGCAGACTACTGTAGCGATTGCGGGAGCGATTGTTGTTGTTACGAATACAGATCCGAGCTGGCTCATATCTGTGCAGGCAGCGCCGTTGAATCCGTACCAACCGAGCCAGAGGATGAATACACCTAAAGCACCCATGGGGATGTTGTGGCCGGGGAAAGCGTTAACCTTTGTAACCTTACCTGCCTTATCCTTAACGAACTTACCGATACGGGGTCCAAGAATAGCTGCACCGATCAAAGCTGAGATACCACCTACCATGTGGATACAGTTAGAACCTGCGAAATCGTGGAATCCCATCTGAGACAGCCACCCGCCGCCCCATGTCCAGTGAGCTTCGATAGGATAGATGACTGCTGAGATAACTGCGGAATATACGCAGTAAGATAAGAATCTAGTTCTCTCTGCCATAGCACCTGATACGATAGTTGCTGTTGTGGCACAGAATACAAGGTTGAATACGAAATTAGACCAATCGAATGTAGCGTAATTTGTGAATATATCGAGGTTCGGGATTCCGACGAGTCCGAAAAGTGCATCTTCACCGAGGAACAAACCGAAACCGATTGCGATAAATACTACTGTACCGATACAGAAATCCATCAGGTTCTTCATGATGATGTTACCTGCGTTCTTCGCTCTCGCAAAGCCGCACTCCACCATCGCGAAACCAGCCTGCATCCAGAAAACCAATGCCGCGCCGATCAGGAACCAGACGCCAAAGACTTTCTCATCAATCAAGCTGCTGATTAAATTAGTGTCCATAAACTCTCCTCCTTCAAACCATTTCCAAAAGGTATTGATATTATGTCTCAATGCTTTTTGGCTATCGTTATTTGATTTCAAGTGCAATTGTAGCGTTAACCTCAAAACAAATAAAATACGAATAGTTTGAGCATAATGATACCTTTTGGGTATGATTTGATATTTGGCAAAACAGTCCCTGATGCCTGAAACCCTTTATTTCAGGCATTCCCGCGAAAATAAAGGCTCCGGGAAATCCGAAGCCTTTTATACTGATCAAATATTATTGAACAATTGACTATGCCTTATAGTCAAAAAACGATATCAAAATCTTACTTAAAATGTTTCTCCTCGATCTCTTTGATACCGTTTACTCGCGTTGCATGCCTTCCGCCTGCGAACTCTTCCTCAAAGAAAGCATCGATCATGCCGAGAGCAACGCCTAAGCCGACGACACGTTCACCGAACGCAAGGATCTGTGCGTCGTTATGCTGTCTACTCATCTTTGCCATGAACTCGTTAGTGCAGAGAGCGCACCTTATTCCCTTGTATTTATTGCAGACAAGAGAGATGCCGATACCCGTACCGCAGATGGCGATACCCCTTTCGGCTTTTCCGCTTGATACGTCTTCAGCGACCTTTATGCCTGCGTCAACATAAGAATAGGAATCCGTTCCGTTGGGAGCGCCGCCGTCAAGGACCTCAAAGCCCTTTTCCTCAAGGTACTTCCTGACCTTCTGTCTTAATTCATAACCTGCGTGATCTGATGCTATAGATACGATCATATATATGCCTTCTTTCTTATTAGATTTCGTGATGAATGTGCTTGAACTTTTTTGAACCGTCACAATATGGACCTACGATATCGCCGTTACCCACGAGACGGTACTTGTAAGAAACAAGTCCTTCAAGGCCTACAGGACCTCTTGCATGGATCTTCGATGTGGCAATTCCTACCTCTGCACCGAATCCGTAACGGAATCCGTCAGCAAACCTTGTCGAGCAATTTACAAGAACACTTCCTGAATCGACCATGGTCATGAAACGCTCGGCGGAAGCCTTGTTCGCGGTAATTATCGCATCGGTGTGTCCCGAACCGTAGTGATTGATATGTGCGATAGCTTCGTCAATATCCTTAACGATCTTGACGGAACACTTCATAGCAAGGTATTCGTGATGCCATTCTTCGGCCTTGTTAACGCCGAATGTCTCAGATACATAATCATCTCCGAAAACCTCTACCCCTGCATCCTGCAAAGCTTTAATGAATCCGGGCAGGAATGAATCCTTCAGAGCCTCATTTACGAGGAACGTCTCCGTGGCATTGCAAACAGACACATACTGAGTCTTTGCATCGAGTGCCACCTTAATAGCCAGATCCGTATCAGCCTCACTGTCGATATAAGTGTGGCAGACTCCGTCTGCATGTCCGAGCACCGCGATATTCGTGTTCTGCATTATGTACTGGACAAAAGAATTGGATCCTCTGGGTATGATGAGGTCGATATATTCATCGAGCTTGAGCATGTCAGCGATCTCGGAACGCAGCGTCAGGAGATTGAGCCAGCCTTCAGGAAGACCTGCATCCACACCTGCCTTGCTGATAACAGCAGCCAGTGCCTTATTTGTATTGATCGCCTCCGAACCGCCCTTGAGGAAAACAGCGTTTCCGCTCTTGATGCAGAGTGATGCGATCTGGACCAATGCGTCAGGTCTGCTCTCGAAGATAACTCCGATAACGCCGATAGGGCAAGTAACTCTTGTAAGCTCAAGACCGTCATCCAGAGTTGTCCTCAGCGTGACCTTGCCTACGGGATCTTCCAGATCGATGAGACTCTCGATTCCCGAGATGACGTCATTTAATTTATCTTCATTGAACTTAAGCCTTTTAATGAGCGGCGTCTCAAGAGCATTCTTCTCTGCCTCTTCGAGATCGGTCTTATTAGCGGCAAATATCTCTTCCTTAGAATCCCTTAAAGCCAAAGCTACATTAGCAAGTGCCTTGTTCTTAACATCGCTTCCCAATGAAGCCATGATGTAAGACGCTTCACGCGCAAACTTCGCTGTATCGTGGAGTTCAGACATGTGAGCCTCCTCCTTATATTTTTCTTCGAAAAATTATAACAAACATTCGAGCAACTTGCTTGCAAGGATGTGAGTTATAGTCAGTTTTTGAGCTGGCTTAAAAACTGACTGATAACGAACAGCCTTCAAATAAGGGTTGCGAGAAGTTTGGCTATATCGGAGATATAACAAACATTCGAGCAACTTGCTTGCAAGGAAACTATGCAAAAATTGCTATCGGGAAATTAGTGTCAAAAACACTTGTCAAGAGCCAATTTCGTTTTTTTATTGTACTTCCCTCGTGGACACCCATTTCCGAACAAAGGTTCAACGAACCTCAAAACGCCCTGATTCATTGACTTTCAAAGTTTTGCTAACATTCTGTAATTGTTTTGTCAACAAACAGTAATAATTTGTCAAATTCAATGTTTATCGGGCCTTCGGGGACTTTCGGATGTGAAGTGTTTGTTTTTATAGTTATAAACAAAGTTATGCACATTATGAACATTTTTGTAGATTCGCGGATTGTATCAATCGTGCTAAAATTCAGTTTCTCCGTCCCCTTTTCTTCCGCGTGTAATATAGGATTTTACAAGCAACTTATACTTTATTTTGATATACTTTCTCCTATGAAAATAATAATAACCACATTATTCGGACTTGAATCGCCCACCAAGGGAGACCTCCTGGACAGGGGCTACGAAAAAGACAGGATCACCGTGAATGACGGCGTTGTTACGCTCGAGGGTGATTATCTTGATGTAGCCCGGGCAAACATGTGGGCAAAACACGCCGAGCGCATCTTTTTCGAGACCGGCGAATTCGCCTGCGGCGCCTCTGATGATCCTGACACGAACTTCAACGCATTCTTTGAAGGATGCAGAGCGATCAAATGGTCTGACTTTATACCTGCCAACTGGGCATTCGTCGTAAACGGTTTTTCAAGGAAATCAAAACTCTACGGTGTCCCTGCCCTTCAGAAGCTCGCCAAGAAGGCTATCGCCGAGAGTCTTGCGGTATCAAGAGGACTCTCCGTTGATACGCTGATAAGCGAGAACGAGGAACTGGGCACGGTAAAGATACAGTTCGGCATCGTAAATGACACATGCCGTTTCATGGTCGATACATCCGGCGCCGGACTGCACAAGCGCGGATACAGACCGCTGACGCACGAAGCCCCTATCAGGGAGACTCTGGCTTCCGGTATGCTCACATACGCGAAATACCGTCCTTACGGCAACGAAGCGCTCGTAGATCCGTTCTGCGGATCGGGCACCATCGTTATCGAGGCAGCAAGGACTGCCTGCGGCATAGCACCCGGCAGAGACCGTCATTTCGCTTACGAAGCGCTCCCGTACATCGGGAAAGGCCCGTACCAGAGAGCACTCGAGGAAGCACGCGACAACGAAGATACAGAGCCCATGGACGACTGTTACTTCTATGGCTCCGACATCGATCCGAAAGCCGTTGAATCAGCTAAAAATAATGCAGAATCCGCAGGCGTCGGAAAGCTCGTAAAGTTCAGGCTCGCGGATGCAGCCAAGATGACGCCCGAGTATCTGGAAAAGCTCACTTCCCTTCCCCGCCAGCTGGTGATAACAAATCCCCCGTATGGCGGAAGACTCATGACGCCCGAGGATGCCGATAAGATATACCGTCTCATCGGACACAATTACCTCACGAGGGACGGCTTCTGCAAGAAAGGCCTGAGGCTCTCCGTTATCACTCCCGAGAATGCATTCGAGGAAGCGACCGGCTACAGGCCCGATAAGCGCGTCAAGCTCTATAACGGAGCCATAGTATGCACGCTGAGCAATTATTTCAAACTGGGTGACAGGAACAATGGTAACCGCTGATATACCCTTCTTTGATCTGAAGAAGATCGCCGATTCAGGCCAGGCCTTCAGGATAAAGGTAATAGACAACACTCACATAGAGCTGGTCGCTTTCGGCAGATACCTGCAGATCGCTCAGACCGGCGCTGAAACCTTCGCTTTCTCATGCACCGAAAAGGACTTCGAAAAGATATGGAGTACATTCTTCGATCTCGGAAGAGATTACGAAGGCATCGTCAGGTCCATTGACAGGAATGACCGTTATCTTACCGACGCGGCAGAATTCGGCAAAGGAATAAGGATCCTGAAGCAGGATGTTTTCGAGACGACGATAAGCTACATAATCTCGCAGAGGCGTTCCATCCCTTCGATAACCACATCCGTTGAGAGGATATCAAGGCTATGCGGAAAGAAGATAGCGGCTCCGAAGCTCGAAAAACCATTTGCAAGACCGCTATGCAGCGAATACTATGCCTTCCCCACACCGGAGGAACTGAACGGGCTGCCTTTTGAAGAACTCGAGAACACGGGCGTCGGATACCGCGCACCCTATATAGCTCAGGCAGCTGAAGGATTTGCATCTGGGAAACTCGTACCCGGTGAATTGGCAGCGCTTTCAGATGACGATCTTTACAAGGCGCTGACTTCCATGTACGGTGTCGGAAAGAAGGTCGCCAACTGCATCATGCTCTTCGCCTTCTCTAGAACCGCAAGCTTTCCCGTAGACGTCTGGATCCAGAGGATCGAAGACAGATATTACGGCGGACATTTCGACTGCACTCCCTATCCGGACACCGCAGGGATAATGCAGCAGTTCATGTTCTACTACGAGCGCAGGAAGGACGATCTCATAAAGCCGGACTGATCACTTGAAAAAAGTTGCCGGATAATTATGAAATAGCACTTGACACAAAAAAACTCTAACCTTATAATTACAAGGCTTGCTTACAAGCGGCATATATGCGGCCGTGGCGGAACTGGCAGACGCGCACGTTTGAGGGGCGTGTGAGTAACTTCATACGAGTTCAAGTCTCGTCGGCCGCACCAAACAAAGAGGTTGTCCTATCCGGGCAACCTTTTTTGTTTCCCCAAAAACTGCCGTCTTTCCTTGCCTTATTATTTATTTATTTGTATTATTTTCCTTGATTATGACGAGATTCTTCAGAGGTGGAAAATGGATTCTAACAACGCACGTTCAACACTCATGAGAGCTTCCCGCTTTCTGTTCGACAGTTTCAGGAAACCTCAGCTCCTGTTCTTTTCCGTTTTCGCTGCAGCATCTTTCATTTTGGAATTGCTCTCGTACATCGTTTCGCGCACCCAGGCCTCTGTCAATGTTCCGTCAATAATAACTTCAAGGATATGGTTCACGGGAATAATCCTGTTCTTCATTTCTTTTATCGGGATCGTTGTAGTCCAGATTATGGAAGATTACAGGAACAAGAAATACCTGCTGCCTTTGATATTTACGGCCATTCTGGCTTTCTTTATCTTCCAGATAGGCAATTATGCTTTCAGCGACTTAAGTTATGAATCCACCCAGGAAACAGTTTCGGGACTTAATGCATTTAAGGCTCTCGACTGGAATTATACCGGCAAGGGATATATCGGATATCCCGTAAAGCAGTACATGATCAACGCTTTTCCTTCTCTTATCTTGGGAAGAAGCTTTTTCGCGCTGAATCTCGGATTTGCCATCCCCTTCCTTACCGGTCTTACCCTTCTGTTTATCGAACTGCGTAAATTCCTGGCCTACATCGGAACGGATGAAAAGTATGCCATCCTCCCCATCCTGATGATATCCTTCTGCCCCTATATCGATGAGTACTACTACATCTTCGAACAGACGCTTACTCCCGTCGCCATTGCAATGATCCTCATAGCACTGTTCCTCAGGACCATGAGAAGGCCGTCTCTGTTCTCGTTTATGCTCTTTGCCATAACCGGAAGTATGCTGCCGTTCGTATATACGCCTGCACTGGCATTTATGGGACTTTTTACCGTAATCCTCTTCTATCATGCATTTATGGTGTTCAGAGGCAGATCAGTCTATTCGAAAAGAAGACAGAGCGATATCAATTACCTGGTTGCTGTCGGAATAACCGCTGTCCTTCCCATACTCAACTTCGTCTGCACCCTTATAAGCAAGCGCGAGGATGAATTCGTCACCACTTATAAGGAAGGTTTTTCCGCAGATACTCTCAGGAATTACTTTGTTTCCTTTGCCCGTTTCTTCACGACCGGCGACTCGCTCTTCTTCGGAGTGTTCGGTGCAATCGTACTGATCTATATGCTCGCATCCCTGACGATGAGGATAAAGTTCCACAATCTCATGATAGCCCTGTGGTGCATAGGTACCGCACTGTTCTCTTTCATGCTCCCCGGCGCAGCAGCCAAATTCAATTTCAACTACGATCCCAACGTTCTTGCTCAGAGAAACATGGTAATAATCCCCGTAGTTTCCGTCGCCTGCCTTTTGGCTGTCGCTGACTTCCTCGCCAAGCATGAGATATCATTCAGGAAAGATGCCCTTGCGGTCGTTTCAGCCGCTTTCATACTTTACGGCGTCAGTTCGTTATTTGCGGTCCACAAGGCCTTCACGATGAACAATTACAACCAGACAATGAAATATCTTATGAAGTACTGCCAGGAAGTCACCGAGTACCATGATGTGGCATACGACGATGAATTCTGCCTTGTAATCCATACAGACAACAATCTCTACAGCCATCCGGACGACTACATCCGCTACTTCTTCCCTAACATTAAACTCTATGTCTTCAAGGCAGAAGATTTCGGCGGCATCGGAATAAACGATGCCATATTCCCGCGCTTCGTATTCTCAGAGTCCGAAAAGACCAAGGATTTTTACTCGACTCCGTTCAACTCCAGATCATTCAACGACGTACGCTTTAATACCGAGTATTCACTGTACTTCCAGTATAAAGAACCGGATTACAGCTATGTAAGCTTCTATGACGATGACTATATTGCACGCTACGATCTGGGCGCATACGTAACGGAGCCTACCTGATCGTCTTAATTTTTGGTTTCCTTCATCGTTGATCAAAACTCAAGAAGAGTACGTTTTTTGGTGTGATTTACGTACTCAAAATTGCACATAGCCGACAATGTGAACTTTAGAGTACGGTTTTACAGAAAAAAGCGTACTCTAATTTACACAATCGGCATAAGCTTGATTAAGCTGATCCTTTTTGATTTTTTACTAATAATGCTTCCCCGGTAATAATGCCACTTTTTCACTGGTGCGATATCAAATCAGCACACTAGTCAAACGCGTATAATTTCGCACGCTTCGCTCTTTGAGCCTCGCGCTCTCAACGGTGTCCAAGTCTACATAAATCGAGTAGGGGGAATTTAATCCCCCTCTCACACCACCGTACGTGCCGTTCGGCATACGGCGGTTCAACTTAACTTCAAAGCGTGACGCTCATTGTAGTAATCAAGGCAACTGATAAGACCTGCCCTGCCAAGCACCTCTTTTGAGATCGCCCGTGATACGCAAGTCTTTGTCACGACCCATTGGTATCTGTCTCCACAATACGATGTCAGTCTTGCTAAGTCTTTGGAGACTCCGAGTTTTTGGAGTCCCCATTGTCTCTTGCTTGGCACCTTCCATTGTTTCCATATAATGGTTCTAAGCCTTGTCCTTAAGTGTGCGTCAATGTCTGATATTGTTGACTTCATATCCCCTAATGCAAAGTAGTTTATCCAACCTCTCGTTACTTGGTTAATCTTCTCAATTCTCAATCCTAATCTCATTGAATTCTTTCTTTGCGTCAAGGCTTTGAGTCTGCGTTTGAACTTGGCGACAGAGTCTTGGTGTGGTCTTGCTTTCCATTCAAGTGTCTTTGGGTCTTTGTAGAATCCGAACCCGAGGTATTTTACTTTTGTCGGTCTGACTATCTTAGTCTTCTCCGCATTAACCTTGAGACCGAGTTTCCTTTCTATCCAAGACGTGATGGAGTACATCACACGCTTTGCACTTGCTTCGCTCTTTACTGCAATTATGCAGTCGTCAGCATATCTTGCGAAGTGCAGTCCTCTGTTTTCAAGTTCTTTGTCCAATTCATTCAGCATTATGTTGCTAAGTAATGGTGAGAGGTTGCCGCCCTGCGGTGTTCCCATTTCTGTTTGCTCGTATCCTTCCGGGGTCATTACACCTGCCTTGAGATATTTGCGTATCAGAGATTCCGTGTCTCCATCGTTAATCAGTATGTGAACGTAGCTCATTAGTCTGTCTTGTGGTACGTTGTCGAAGAATTTCTCCAAGTCTATATTCACAATCCACGTGTAGTCCTCATTTAAGTATTCAAGGACTTTTCTTATTGCCATCTCACAGCTTCTGTTCGGACGAAAGCCATAACTGAACTCCGAGAAATGCGGGTCGCATATCGGTCCTATCACTTGTACTATTGCCTGCTGGATTACTCTGTCCATTGCTGTAGGGATTCCAAGTTTTCTCTTTCCGCCATTAGGTTTGGGTATTTCTACTCGTCTGACGGGTTGAGGCTTGTATTCCCTTCGTAGTATCTGCTCTTTTATCGTAGGCCAATTTGCCTTGATATACTCACCAAGTTCATCTGTACTGACACCGTCAACTCCGCCCGCACCCTTATTGGCACAGACCCTTTTGTAGGCTTCGTTCATATTGTCCTTATGTAAGATTTTGTCGAGCAGTTCTGACATTGCCTTGTGTGCTCTTCTCCTTTCCGCTCCCTCAGACTCAGCCTTATGTTGTGTGTTCAGATTTCATATACGTTTCATCCTACCACTGTCGGGCATATCCTCAGGACATACATTTGCGTCGCACGGTTAAATTGTTCCGCCCTTCCCGATTCCTCGGTACTATGGCTTCTGCTGACTTCTCACAGTTCGTTGTTACTACGGATCGTGCTCCGCCTGTGAGACCTCACGGGATAAGCCCCGAACCTTTCCCCGTTTACTCGCCTGATTTACGCATTGAAGTTACGGTTGCCTTTTGGACTTTGATGCGTTTGGTCATCTTATCCGTTCAATACGCCTTAATATCAGGTTTCTGTCCGTCGAGCCACGGTTTCGCTATTGCTTCTTCTCGCCTGTACCTCACGATACAAACCTTGCAAGTCGCTTTAAGGTTCGTCGGCAACTACGCCCCTCGGGACTTCCACCCGAGGTTCGGGACATGCCCGTCATACCAAATAAGGGGCTGTCTCAAAACAAAACGAGATAGCCCCTAACTATTTCAAAAGAAAACGGGTCCCGAAGGGCCCGTTTATTGTTAGAATTGAATTGTGAAAAAAACTCTAACATTACAGTCTGACTATAGCAAAAACGGGAGCTATATTCAACTGTCACTTCCAATTCAAACCGAATGTTTAATTCCCGTAGACGATTCAGTGCGACTCATAGATCAGGTTTTAGAGGAGATAGATTACAAAGAATTGTACCTGACCTACTCGTCCGAAGGACGAAATCCTGCAGTCGAACCGAAGACTCTGTTCAAGATAATGGTATATGCATATTCGCAGCATATCTATTCTTCGCGAGAGATAGAAAAGGCCTGTAAGTTAAATCTGGCGTTTATGTATCTGCTCAGAGGAGAAAATGTTCCTGACCACAATACCATAGCAAGATTCCGCCAAAAGCATCTAACGCATTGTGTAGAAGGCCTGCTTACTCAGCTGGTTAATCTGTTGGCTGAAGCTGACGAGATACAATTTGAGAACCTGTTTATAGACGGAACAAAGATAGAAGCCAATGCCAACAAGTATTCCTTTGTATGGCGTGGTTTTATTGAAAAGAGCGAAGCAAAGCTCCAGATAAAGGCAACCAAATATCTCAAAGAAGAATTGGGCATCACTGTTGTTCCCGAATACATCACGGCTCAGTATCTTCAGAAAGTGCTGAGTGATCTTGTGCTGATAGCAGACTGCCAGGGAACTGAATTTGTTTATGGCTCAGGCAAGAGAAAGACAGAATTACAAAAACAGATAGAAACAATAGAAGACTTTAAGACCAGACAACAAAAGTACGAGACTGCCCGGGCCACCTTTAAAGGCAGAAACAGTTATTCCAAGACAGATAAAGATGCAACCTTTATGCACATGAAAGAAGACTATATGCGTAACGGTCAGTTAAAGCCGGGATATAATATCCAGGCAGCCGTTGAGAGCGAATACATAGTTGGAATAGATGTATCAGCTGAACGAGCAGATATGCGTACTCTTATTCCTTTTCTGGACAAGCTTAACAGAAACTACGGCAGGAACTTCGGCAATCTGATTGCCGATGCAGGCTACGAGAGCGAAGAGAATTACGACTATCTCAAGCGCAATGGAATCACGCCGTATATAAAACCATCCAACTACGAGTATTCCAAAACAAAGAAATTCCAGAAGGATATGGAATTCAGGCTTGCAATGGATTACGACAAGGAAAAGGATGTATACACCTGTAAAGGCGGACGGAACCTCAAGTTATCCGGAAACAAACACAAGAAAGGTTTCATGGGTTATGAGAGCACTATTAAGATCTATAAATGCGAATCCTGTGAAGACTGCCCATACTACGGCAAGTGTTACAAAGGACAATACACAAAGAGCATTCAGGTAAGTGAGGTCTTCGATGCATTCAGGCAGGAAAGCCGGAACAATATCACTTCGGAAAAAGGAATCCAACTGAGAGTCAACAGATCCATACAAGCCGAAGGTGTCTTTGGAATAACCAAACAGGATTACGGATTCAAGAGGTTTCTTACGCGGGGCAAAGAAAATGTTGCAACTGAATACACATTGTTAGCAATAGCATTTGACCTCAACAAACTCCACAACCGAATACAAAGCGGGCGGATCGGACAAGCGCTGTTTCCTCTTTCCGAATCAGCTTAGAAAAACATAAAAACAGTTCGGAAACCATCCTGAACCGGCGTTAGCATGCTCAAAAAACAAGTTATCTACAAAAACTGCCATTGAGACTCGATTTTTAACGATTCTAGAGGTGTTTTGCGTTCGGTTTTGAACAATTTAAAAGGAGTTGCCTCTCTGTGAACTAGTCACTTTTGAGACAACTCCTTTGTTAAACTACGATCTTATGTTTCAGATCCTTCTTCTCTTAAAGCGATAGACTCCGAAACCTGTAAGCAATGCAACAGCAAATCCGATAATGATCACACCGATTATTGTCGTTATGCCGAGTTCCTCGCCGGTAGCCGGGAGAGGCTTATGTTCAGATGAATCGTTCTCAGATTTATATGTAGGATCGGCCTTATCGACCATAACGATCGGCGAACCTGCAATATAGATCTTGCCGCGGCAATCAAATGAACCGTCATCTTTCAGCTCAAACTCGATGGCATCAGCTGTCAGGTACTTCTTAGGTGTAACAGTCTCAGTAAGTCTGTATCTTCCTGCTCTGAGACCGATTACCTCAGATTGTGAAGTGTCTACAGTCTCATAAGAGATGGACATCTTATCTGCAGAAACCTTAGGATAGATCGTCTTGTTACCCTGGATAAGCGTAACACCGGACATATCATAACCGTCTAAGCTGGTCAGCGTAAGCTCTGCCTTAGCGATTTCCTTTCCTGCAACATCCTGCTTGGAGATCTTGATCTTAAGATCTGCCGGCGGAGGTGTAGGTGTCGGAGTATCTGTAACCGGAGGTGTAGGTGTATCCGTTACCGTAGGCGTAGGAGTATCCGTTACTGTAGGTGTAGGTGTATCCGTTACCGTAGGCGTAGGAGTATCCGTTACCGTAGGTGTAGGTGTATCCGTTACCGTAGGTGTAGGTGTATCCGTTACCGTAGGTGTAGGTGTATCCGTTACCGTAGGTGTCGGTGTATCCGTAACCGTAGGCGTAGGAGTATCCGTTACTGTAGGTGTAGGTGTATCCGTAACCGTAGGCGTAGGAGTATCCGTTACTGTAGGTGTAGGTGTATCCGTTACCGTAGGTGTAGGTGTATCAGTAACTGTAGGTGTCGGAGTATCCGTTACTGTAGGCGTAGGTGTATCCGTAACCGTAGGTGTCGGAGTATCCGTTACTGTAGGCGTAGGTGTATCCGTAACCGTAGGCGTCGGAGTGTCAGTTACCGTAGGTGTAGGTGTAGGTGTATCCGTTACCGTAGGTGTAGGAGTGTCCGTTACCGTAGGTGTAGGTGTATCCGTTACCGTAGGTGTAGGAGTATCCGTTACCGTAGGTGTAGGAGTATCCGTTACTGTAGGTGTAGGAGTATCCGTTACCGTAGGCGTCGGAGTATCCGTTACTGTAGGTGTAGGAGTATCCGTTACCGTAGGCGTCGGAGTGTCAGTTACCGTAGGTGTAGGTGTATCCGTTACCGTAGGTGTAGGTGTATCCGTTACCGTAGGTGTCGGTGTATCCGTTACTGTAGGCGTAGGTGTATCCGTTACTGTAGGTGTAGGAGTATCCGTTACCGTAGGTGTAGGAGTATCAGTAACCGTAGGCGTAGGAGTATCCGTTACCGTAGGTGTAGGTGTATCCGTTACCGTAGGCGTAGGAGTATCCGTTACCGTAGGCGTAGGCGTATCCGTTACTGTAGGTGTCGGTGTATCCGTTACTGTAGGCGTAGGAGTATCCGTTACTGTAGGTGTAGGAGTATCAGTAAGCGTCGGAGTAGGCGTGTCAGTTACTATGACATTGGCGTCGATCATGATTATAGGTGTCTTGCTGGTAACAACACCGTTTTCAATCGTAATAGTCTGCTGTTCAGCCTGCTCATAACCACCCGGAACATTTGTCTCTGTGAGCGTATAAGTTCCGTCGGGCAAGCCCTTGATCATAGTATCGCTGCCGCTTACTGTCGTGAAGCTGATCTTATTTCCGCTTACGTTCAGACCTGATGCAGGTCTTCCGTTCTGTGAAGCCGTAACTCCAAGCTTTCCAAAATCAACAGTGGTGTCATTAGCAGTAAGAGCAAGTGTTGCACCTACTACTTCCTTACCTGCACTGTCTCTCTTCTGGATCTCGATGTCAGTCTTGTGATCATCGATCATGATCACAGGATTGGACGGGCTTGTAACCTTACCTTCCTTGATCGTGATCGTCTGGCTTTCAGCCTTAAAATAACCGTTAGGTGTTGTTGTCTCAGTAAGAGTATATGTACCGTCAGGCAGGCCCTTTACTACGGTGTCATTACCGCTGACAGTCGTGAAGCTGATCGTGTTTCCGCTTACGGAAAGATCCTTTGCAGCAGCAGTACCCTGAGTTGCAGTAACTCCGATCTTGCTGAGATCAACTGTCGTATCCTGGGCAGTAATGGTCAGCTTGGCTCCGACTACTTCGTTGCCTGCGCTGTCCTGTTTACTGATCACTAATTCAGAATCGAATGCGTCTACCATGACTACAGGGTTGGCGCCTGTAACTTTGCCGTTTACGACCGTGATCGTCTGTGACTCAGCTGTAAGATAGCCGTTCGGTGTGGTTGTTTCTGTAAGAGTATATGTACCGTCAGGAATACCCTTGATGATGGTATTTCCGCTGTCGACAGTCTCAAAGCTGAGTTTATTTCCGCTGACAGCAAGATTCTTAGCCTCGCTGCCGTTCTGGGTTGCAGTTACGCCGAGCTTAGCAAAGTCTACTGTCGTATCAGCAGCTGTGAGTGTGAGTGTAGCGCCTTCAACTTCCTTGCCTGCGCTGTCCTCTTTTCTGATCTCAACATCGGTCAGTAATCCATCGACCATAACTACCGGGTTAGCACCTGTTACCTTGCCGTTTACGATCGTGATCGTCTGTGACTCGGCAGTGGAATATCCGTCAGGTGTAATTTCCTCAGTAAGAGTATATGTACCGTCTGGCAAGCCCTTAACGATCGTGTCATTACCGCTTACTGTCGTGAAGCTTATCGTATTGCCGCTTACGGAAAGATCCTTTGCAGCAGCCGTACCCTGTGTAGCTGTAACACCGAGCTTAGCGAAATCGACAGAAGTATCCTGAGCTGTGATCGAAAGCTTAGCTCCGACTACCTCGTTGCCGGCACTGTCCTGCTTCTTGATCGTTACATCCGTCTTGAATGCATCAACCATGACTACAGGGTTGGCACCCGTAACCTTGCCGTTTACGACCGTGATTGTCTGTGACTCAGCTGTGAAATACCCGTCAGGTGTGGTTGTCTCTGTAAGAGTATATGTACCGTCAGGTATGCCCTTGATGATGGTATTGCCGTCGGCAACTGTCTCAAAGCTGATTTTGTTTCCATTGACTGTAAGATTCTTTGCTGTCTTGCCGTCCTGGGTTGCTGTTACACCGAGCTTAGCGAAGTCGACTGTCGTATCAGCTGCTGTGAGCGTGAGTGTAGCGCCTTCAACTTCATTGCCTGCGCTGTCCTCTTTCCTGATCTCAACATCGGTCAGGAATGCGTCTACCATGACTACTGGGTTGGCGCCTGTAACTTTGCCGTTTACGACCGTGATCGTCTGTGACTCAGCTGTAAGATAGCCGTTCGGTGTGGTTGTTTCTGTAAGAGTATAAGTACCGTCAGGTATTCCCTTGATGATGGTATTTCCGCGGTCGACAGTCTCAAAGCTGAGTTTATTTCCGCTGATAGCAAGATTCTTAGCCTCGCTGCCGTTCTGGGTTGCAGTTACGCCGAGCTTAGCAAAGTCTACTGTCGTATCAGCAGCTGTGAGTGTGAGTGTAGCGCCTTCAACTTCCTTGCCTGCGCTGTCCTCTTTTCTGATCTCAACATCGGTCAGTAATCCATCGACCATAACTACCGGGTTAGCACCTGTTACCTTGCCGTTTACGATCGTGATCGTCTGTGACTCGGCAGTGGAATATCCGTCAGGTGTAATTTCCTCAGTAAGAGTATACGTACCGTCTGGCAAGCCCTTAACGATCGTGTCATTACCGCTTACTGTCGTGAAGCTTATCGTATTGCCGCTTACGGAAAGATCCTTTGCAGCAGCCGTACCCTGTGTAGCTGTAACACCGAGCTTAGCGAAATCGACAGAAGTATCCTGAGCTGTGATCGAAAGCTTAGCTCCGACTACCTCGTTGCCGGCACTGTCCTGCTTCTTGATCGTTACATCCGTCTTGAATGCATCGACCATGACTACAGGGTTGGCACCTGTGACCTTGCCGTTTTCGATAGTGATCTTCTGTGATTCAGCCGGGAAGAATCCTTCAGGTACGATCGTTTCTGTAAGAGTATATGTACCGTCAGGTAATCCCTTTATGTCTGTATTGCATCCGGATACTGTTGTGAAGCTGATCGTGTTTCCGCTGACAACGAGATCCTTTGCAGTCTGTCCGTTCTGTGTGGCAGTAACTCCGAGAGCACTGAAATCAACTGATGTCTTGTCAGCAGTGATCGTGAGGGTTGCGCCGGGAACTTCTTTTCCTGCGCTGTCTTCTTTTCTGATCGTGATATCAGTCTTGAAAGCATCGATCATGACAACAGGATTGCCGGGATTCTTAACAACACCCTTCTCGATGGTGATCGTCTTGGATTCGGCAGTCATGTATCCTTCAGGTGTTAATGTCTCAGTGAGAGTGTACTCACCGTCAGGCAGACCCTTGATGACTGTATCATTGCCGCTTACCGTAGTGAAACTGATCTTATTGCCGCTTACTGAAAGATCCTTTGCGTTTTCAGTTCCCTGAGTTGCAGTAACGCCGAGGTTTGCAAGATCGACATTCCTGTCAGAAGCAGTAATCGTAAGGGTAGCTCCGACAACTTCATTGCCGGCAGTATCAGCCTTTCTGATAGTGACATCCGTCTTATACATCTTATCGATCATTTCGACATGATTACCGCCGGTAATCAAACCCTTCTCGATGATGATAGTCTGTGATTCGGCTGTCTCATATCCGAAAGGAGCTGTCGTCTCTGTAAGAGTATATGTTCCGTCAGGCAGACCCTTGATCTTTGTATCGGAATCTGCGAGTGTCTCAAAGCTTACGGAATTGCCCTCGACCTTAAGATTCTTTGCAGTATCGTTACCCTGTGTTGCTGTTACACCAAGATCTGCAAGATTTACTGTCGTGTCATTATTAGTAAGTGTAAGGACAGCACCGGCAATCTCTTTGCCTGCAGTATCCTTCTTGCTGATATCCAGATCAGTCTTGTACATCTCATCAAGGATAACAACCGTAGTATTTTCGATGAAACCGTCATTCGGATTGGCGATAGGTGTAGTCTCGGTAATAGTTCCGTCTGCGCCTACAGTAAACTCGATAACGGAAGATGACGGCTTAAAGCCTGCAGGAGCGATCGTCTCAGTGAGTGTGTAATCACCGGGCTTGATGCCTTCGATAATTACCGGGCCTTCCTCAGAAGAAACAAAGGAAACATAACCTGTTGAAAGCTCGCCTTCGCTTGTGACATCCACACCGTTACGGAAGAGTTTGACATTCGTCATATCGATGCCTGTATCGTTTCCGACATAGGTAACGGTAAGCTTTGCGCCCTTGACCTCTTCGCCGTTAGGTTTGTTGACGTCGCGCTTGCTTATCTCAACGTAATTCTGCTTTACCTTATTATAGAAAGCGCCAAGGTCGAACTGGACACCGGACATCTTGATCTCGGTACCGTATACCTCACCGTATTCTCTAAAAATGACACCGTCACCAGTTACAGACTGATAATCCACAAAGTAGGTGAACTTACCATTTTCATCAACCTTGACTTTAAGTCTGATGTTGATGTGGCCGTTAGAGTTCTCGATACCCTTTGGAGCATTCGTTGTATCCTCAGTGATCGTGAAGAAGAACATCTTCTCCGTACCCTTAGGTACATTGTAATGGGCATTGGAATCATTGCATGTAAAGCTAAGGATCGGGAACGTAACTGTACCGATGGACTTTGCCCATACCTCCTGCTTTCTGCCATACGCACGCTGGAATTCTCCGCGGTAGCCGTTCTCACGCTCGTATTCCTGGATATAGAACTTATATGTATTATCGTCAGGAATGCTTACTGATGTATCCTGAACAACGGAACCGTGCGCTGCATAAGTATCCGTGAAGGCCTTGGTAAGAGCAAAGTGCATGTCACCGTAGCTGTCCTTGCTCGATCCGGAATAAAGGAAATGGAATTCCTTAGCCATCTCGAAAGTACCGCTTGTAACGACCCAACCGCTTGAGTTACCGTCACTTAATGTGACTTTCTTTGTAGCAGGAGCGAGAACTGCTCCACCGAAATCCTCAAGTTCGATGTTTGAGGACTCCATGATGTTCCAGATAACTGTCTCGTTGTAGTATCTCTGCTGATCAGCTGCCTTCGGATCTTTACCAAACGAATCGGTCTGTCCGACATATTCCACACCGTTCGTGATGACACGGGGTTGTTTCATATTAAGTGTTCCGCCGTTAAAAGCATTATCCTCAATATTGATAACGACAACAGAAGATTCGTTCTTGTAGATCCTGAATCCGCCGCTCTTCTGCAGATAATTGAGCAGTTGGGAATCAGCATCAACATTGATATATACAACCTTACCGTCAAATGAAGGGTCGGTAAGATCCACCTTTACATAAGAGTTCATATCCGTGAAATAGGGACTGTTAGGTATTGCAGCCTTGCCCTTCGGATTCAGAACATAAGCAGCGTCGTTTGCTCTATTCTGCAGGAAATATGCCCAGCCGATCTCGGCATCCTCTACCTTCTCCGTCGAGCAGATTCTGTTAATAAGTCTGTTAACGTTTACGGATGCATTCTCATTCTCGGCAGCGATGAAAGGCACACTGTCTTTCCACTCAAACCTGAAGTTTCCGTTAGGTCCCATCGGTTCTTTTGAGGGATCGAAATCATCACCGTAAACAACTTCAGGTGCCTCGAAATACAAAGCGCTCGCAGTTGTCGTACCGAATCTGATATATCTGTTATCAGCTGCACCGGGTGTATATGAACCGACCAGGAAAAGAGCCGTCGATGTAATGTAGTCGACATCGATATTATCCTTAACATGAACAAAGCTGTTGGTAGCGAAAGTAGACTCTGTGTGGCTGGTCTGAACGATCTCATTGGCTACAACACCATAGTCCACGGCACCGCCAAGGATAGTGGCGTAATTGATGGCGCTCGCCGAATCGAACCGCGTAGCGTCGGCATTTACCGTGCCGTTGATGTTGTCAGTATTGGGATATAAAGCCAAAGTTCCCAATACTACCGCGCCGGCTATGGCAGCCGAAGTTGCTCTTTTAAAATAATTGTGCATAAAAAATCTCCCGGGTTTAAGATTTTTTGATAGTTAAGTTTATGAACAATTTGTTAAAAAAGCAAGCGAAAAAGTACAAATTTAGAACAAATACGACACTGGTAGCAATAATTGTTATAAAAAAGCCGCCAATTTGTGATGATTTATCACATTTTGACGGCTTGTTTATCATTTTGTGATGTGATGCTTTTCGCGATCAGTTATTCGAGAAGAACCAGAGCAATACACCGATAACGGCAATGGCAATCGCGATCGCGATGGCAACCTTTGCAGGAGATACAGGTGCCTCGCCTCTGATCTGACCTGTCTGTCCGTTTACAACGATGTTATAGACCTTATCCTTGAACTTGAAGTTTGCGATCCAGATAGGAGCAAGAACATACTTATAAGTAACCTTTGAATAAGCTGTATTGAATGTAAGCTTCGATACGCTGTCAGCCTTACGCTTCTTCTTCTCCATGCTGCGGATCTCGCTGTCGATCTTGGACTTGATCTGACCCTTTGCGATATCCCATCCTTCATCGAGTCCTACCGTATATCTCTCGGCAAGGAAACCTGCAATGAATTCAGGCGAATACTTACGGAGCTTTGTGAAGTCGAACTTTGAAGCCTGCTTGATGTAAGGGTTGTTCGTCTTCTTGCTGGCATAGACGGTCTCATCGTCGATGAAGCGCTCGTAGATGCCGCGGTAAGTCCTGTAAGTAGTCGTTGTGTTGCCCTGGCTGTCCTTGCTGTTGAAACCCAGCTTGATCTCATAAGGAGATGTCGTCTGTGAATCGTATGTCCAGTAAGGAAGGTAAACACCGCTGAAGTTCTTTGCTTCGCAGCTCTTCTTGGCCTCATTGGGAGCGAAGAGCTTGCCCTTCATCCAGCCATGGAAGAGCTGTGCAGCCTTTTCCTTTGTGATCTCGAAAGGTACAACGCCGCCGGGAGCAACGACATCATCGTCGTTGTCAACGGGCATAACCTGTGTCGATCCGCAGTAAGGGCAGCACTGTGCAGTATCTGCGGTATCCATGATCGTCTCAGCTCCGCAGTTCTTGCAGACCAGAGACTTCTTCTCTTTACCCCAGTCAAGGCTCTCACGGTTCTTTGCGGAAGAGAAATCGAGCTCTTCAACATCCTGGCCGTTGTCCTCAGGCTTGGGAAGCTGCCTTGAATAGCCGCAGAACGGGCAAGTCATGGCAAGAGTATCAGGATCGTAAACAACAGTAGCGCCGCAATTAGGACACTTCTTATCAGTTACGTCTTCGGTTTGGCCCTCGGTAATGACTTCAATCTGTTCATCTGTGTTTCCCATGTTCTCTGCCATAGTATCACCCCTTTATATAAATTAATTATCAGAATTCTCTTCTTCTGCCCTTAGGATTCTCGGAAGCGCCGCCGTCATCGTCATCGTTGAAGGGTCTTCTTCCGCCGTTTCTTCCGGCAAATCCGCCTCTTCTCTCACGGTTAGGTCTTCCCTCTCTTCTTCTGGGTTCTTCCTCTACGAAGCCCTCAGGCTTGGGGAGGCAGTCGCGGATGGAGAGGTTGAGTCTGCCCTGGGAATCGATCTCGATGAGCTTGACGTGAACCTTGTCACCTTCGTGGAGAACGTCCTCGACCTTTTCAACTCTGTTCCATGCCATCTTGGAGATGTGGACAAGACCTTCCTTACCGGGGAGGAACTCAACGAAAGCGCCGAAGTCCATAAGTCTGGTAACAACACCATCGTACTCTGTGCCAACCTCAGGGTCGGAAACGATGCCGTTGATGATCATCTTTGCCTTCTCAGCCTTCTCAAGGTCAGGTGTGGAGATATAGACCATACCGTCATCGTTGATGTTGATCTGGGCGCCTGTGTCGGCAATGATCTTGTTGATGACCTTTCCGCCTGAACCGATGACTTCTCTGATCTTGTCAACAGGAACCTGCATGGAGATGATCCTGGGAGCCCACTTGTTGAGCTCTGCACGGGGTGCGGGGATGCAAGGGAGAATGATGTCGTTGATGATCTGGAGTCTTCCCTTGTGTGTCATCTCGAATGCAGCCTTGATGATGTCTAATGTAAGACCTTCAACCTTGATGTCGACCTGGATGGATGTGATACCTTCTGTTGTACCTGCAACCTTGAAGTCCATATCGCCGAAGAAGTCCTCGATGCCCTGGATATCCATGAATACGAGGAAGTTGTCGTCGTTATCGGGATCTGTGATAAGTCCTGAAGAGATACCTGCAACAGGTCTCTTGATCGGAACGCCTGCATCCATGAGCGAGAGTGTGGAAGCGCAGACGGAACCCTGTGATGTGGAGCCGTTGCTCATCGTGATCTCGGATACTGTTCTGATCGAGTAAGGGAACTCTTCCTCTGAAGGAAGAACGGGGATGAGAGATCTCTCGGCAAGAGCGCCGTGACCGATCTCACGTCTTCCGGGTGACTTGGAAGGCTTAGCCTCACCTGTGGAGTAACCCGGGAAGTTGTAGTGGTGCATATATCTCTTATATGTCTGCTCATCCAGACCTTCGAGCTTCTGTGCATCGTCAAGAGGAGCAAGAGTACAGATATTCATTACCTGTGTCTGACCTCTCTGGAAGAAAGACGAACCGTGAACTCTGGGGAGTACGCCTACTGCGCAGGACAGCGGTCTGATCTCATCAAGAGCTCTGCCGTCGACTCTGATGTGCTCACGGAAGAGGTAATCTCTAACGACCTTCTTTTCGAGCTTGTAGATGGCATCAGGTGCCCACTTTGAAAGGCCCTCTTCCTTCTCTTCGAGCAATGCGGCAACTTCTTCCTGAAGTGCAGCAACGTTAGCATCTCTTACTTCCTTGTCCTTTGAAAGAACTGCAGCACGCATCTTGTCCCAGCCGTATTCCTTGACAGCTTCGAAGATCTCTTCCGGAACGTCTGCTGACTCGTAAGTGAACTTCTCCTTACCGATCTCAGCAACGATGCTGTTGATGAACTCGCAGATCTTCTTGATCTCTTCGTGACCTTCTGCGATAGCATTGAGCATTACATCGTCAGGTACTTCGTTAGCACCGGCCTCAACCATGCAGATCTTGTTAAGTGTACCAGCAAGAGTAACGTACATATCTGACACTTCACGCTGCTCAAGTGTAGGGTTGATGATGGTCTTGCCATCGATAAGGCCTAATACAACGCCGCCGACAGGTCCCTTCCACGGAATGTCGGAAATAGCGATTGCGATAGATGTACCGAGCATTGCTGTAATCTCAGGAGAGCAATCCGGATCAACAGACATAACGAGGTTGTTTACGCAAACATCGTTTCTCAGATCCTTAGGGAACAAAGGTCTGATAGGACGGTCGATAACACGGGATACGAGGATAGCCTTCTCGCCCGGTCTTCCCTCTCTCTTGAGGAAGCCGCCCGGCATCTTGCCTACAGCATACATCTTCTCCTCATAGTCGACAGAGAGCGGGAAGAAGTCGATGCCTTCACGGGGGGTTGCACTTGCTGTTGCAGTTGAAAGGACTGTCGTCTCACCGTATCTTACGAGAGCGGAGCCGTTTGCAAACTGCGCGATCTTACCGGTCTCGACAACTAACGGTCTGCCGGCGATTTCAGTTCTGAAGATCTTTTCCATTCTGAAACTCCTTTAATAAAAATATTGAATTTTGGTAAAGGAGGTAGTTCGTAGATTCACGGTCCGAGCGATCTTTACCGGCGTTCGGGCAGTCAATCTACACACTACACTCCTTCTCGAACTTAATAATTATATACTAAAAGAAAAATAAGACAAACATTTACCATTACACAAAAAACGAGGTGCCTCAAGCATTTTGAGACACCCCCATTTCATCACCATGTCTATTTTTCGAAAGCCCCGTCTGTTCCCAAGACTCCGGATCAGCCTGTCAAAGAGTCGGAACAGTCTTTGCGATTATCTCCGCAAGACCCTTGTGCCCTGCCGGATCCAAGTGCAGCCCGTCTTCTTTTGAAGGCTTAATGTAAAGCTTTGCATCCAGGAAACCGCATCCGTGCTTGTCTGCGACCTTCTTGTAGAACTCGGAAAGGCGCCTGGACTTATCGATGGACACCCGGTCAAACGAACCGGCAAAAGGTCCGGTGAGGATATCCTCACTTATCTCCGGCGGAGATACTATAAGGATCTTCGGGATATAACCCTGCTTGAGGTCCATTACCTTCTCAGCCCTCTGAACGATCTCATTCAAACCTGCCGCGATATCCTCCGGCTTTGCATTATAAATGGTCTTCATGTCGTTAGTGCCGAGCATGATTATCAGGTAATCCACCGGCCTGTGCGTGCAGAGGATACCCTTTATGTAGTCGATGCCGTTCTTCCAGTCGTCATTAGGGTCATCGAAAACGGTAGTCCTGCCGTTAAGACCTTCTTCTATGATCTTATAATCCCCGCCAAGAAGCTCCTGGAGAAGGCAGGGCCATCTGACCGATTCCGGAAGTCTCTCGCCGTTAACGGGATTATGTCCGTAAGTATTTGAATCGCCGAAGCATACAACAGATTTCATATGATTATTCCTTTACAGTCTTCAAGTCATCGAGCCATACGTTCCTGGACGCATCGGAAGGCATCCTCCAGTCGCCTCTCGGTGACAGGGTTACGGTACCTACCTTGGGTCCGTCGGGTACGCATGATCTCTTGAACTGCTGCGAGAAGAATCTTCTCATGAATGTCTCTTCCCACTTGTAGATCGTATCGGCATCGTAAACGCCGTCAAATGCGATCAGAGCCATGCGGTAGATCTTCGAAGGGGCAAATCCGAATCTGATCATGTAGTAGAGGAAGAAATCGTGCAGTTCATAAGGTCCGACAGTTTCTTCCGTCTTCTGTGAGATCTTGCCGTCTTCCGTAGGCGGCAGAAGTTCCGGTGATACGGGCGTCGCAACAATGTCCGCAAGTGCCGCGGAAAGCGCAGGACTGGTCTCTGCCGTACGCGTTGACTCATAAGATACGAGATATCTGACGAGCGTCTTAGGAATGGAGCAGTTGACTCCGTACATGGACATGTGGTCGCCGTTATATGTAGCCCATCCGAGTGCGAGCTCGGAAAGATCTCCGGTACCTATGACAAGACCGCCCTCCTGGTTTGCCAGATCCATGAGGATCTGCGTACGCTCCCTGGCCTGTGCGTTCTCATATGTTACGCTGTGGTCTTCCATATCGTGACCGATGTCCTTGAAGTGCTGTGTGACTGCGGCTGAGATAGATATCTCCTTTAATGTGCAGCCGTATTCCTCAGCAATATTTATCGAATTATTCTTTGTCCTTGCGGTCGTGCCGAATCCGGGCATCGTAACGCCTATGATTCCCTTGCGGTCGAGCCCCAGTTTATCGAAAGCGTGGATCGTAACTATGAGAGCCAGCGTCGAATCAAGTCCGCCTGAAAGGCCGATCACCGCCTTGCTACAGTTGATGGCCTTGAGCCTTGTGTAGAGACCTGCAGCCTGCATGTTGAGGATGTCCTCGCACCTTGCGGCAAGATCCGTAGTGCTCTCGGGAACGAACGGAGTCCTGCTGATATGTCTTTCGAGCTCGATGTCAGGGAATTCGGCATCAAACTCGATGATGTCGATCCCGCTGTCTCCGTTTACATCGGAAGAAAAAGTGTTGCTCCTTCTCCTGTCCGCTTCAAGACGCTCTATGTCGATATCGGCAAAGAGGATCGCATCTTCGTCGCTGTCATTGGCAAAACGCTTGCTCTCGGCAAGGATCTTTCCGTTCTCAGCTATAATGTTGTGTCCTGCGAAAACAAGGTCCTGAGTCGACTCGCCAAGCCCTGCATCGCAATAAACATAAGCAGCCATGAGCTTTGCGCTCTGCATCTTGACCAGGTCTCTCCTGTACTTTGCCTTACCGATGATCTCATCGGAGCAGGACAGATTGAATATTACCTGAGCGCCGTTCTTTACATAGTCAGCCGAAGGGCTTGAAGCGACCCAGAGGTCCTCGCATATCTCGGCGGCAAAATAGAAACCGGCGCAGTTGAATACCGCCTTACCGAAGCAGACGTCATCTTCGGTCATGATTATTCCGTCATCCGTATAAGGAGTGAAATGTCTCAGTTCATAGAACTCAGAATAATTGGGGATATTCTGCTTAGGAACGATACCGATTATGTCGCCCTGATGGATGACTGCGGCAACGTTATAGAGCTTTCCGCCCAGTTCATAAGGAAGGCCTACGATCAGGACCGTATTGAGGTCCGACGTCATGTTTGCCAGGTCATAAAGTCCGTTTCTGGCCTTGTCGAGCAGGGCCTTCTGCAGGAACAGATCACCGCAGGTATATCCGGTAAGTCCGAGCTCCGGGAATACGATGACCGCACAGTCCTTGCTCGCAGCCTTTCTGGCTAACCTGACCGTTTCTGAAATGTTATGATCAACATCTCCCACCCTGACCTTCGGGCTTGCCGCCGCAACTCTGATAAAACCGTCAAGCATAGTGATGCCTCCCCGAAAAATATAATAACCTGTTAATTATACACCATCGCAAAACGACAAAAAAAGCGGTCCCCGAAGGGAACCGCTTTCCTGAAATAATCCGTTTGAAAGATTACTTTCTGATGCCGAGCCTTGCGATAAGAGTTCTGTAACGCTCGATATCAACTGCTGCAAGATAGTCAAGGATATTTCTTCTCTTACCAACCATCATGAGAAGACCTCTTCTGCTGTGGTGGTCACCCTTGTGGGTCTTGAGATGTTCTGTGAGGTGATTGATCCTGTAAGTAAGAAGTGCAACCTGAACCTCAGGAGAACCTGTGTCGCCCTCGGAGAGAGCATATTCCTTGATGATAGCCTGCTTGTCGAAAGATGCTGACATAAATCTTTCCTCCTTAAAATATAAATACGCCAAAATCGAAGGTAAGGGTCGGAGTCTTCCGCAAAACTGCGATTAAGGCAACTTGGTGATGATAACATCCGGAGTCTGTTTTGTAAAGCACAAACCTTAAAAGAACGGCATTTCCGTAAAAAAGCGGCTGCCCTCACCGGACAGCCGCCTGTAGTCTTACCACTTTTGCAGTATTACTTGAAGATGTGATATCTGCTGATGATAGGAGTAATCGTATTAGCAACTGTGGACATGAGCTTGATGAAGATGTCCAGAGCAACGCCTACAACGTCCTTACGTGTATCACCAATCGTATCACCGGTAACAGCTGCCTTATGCGCAGGAGATCCCTTTGCGTGACCCTTGAGCATACCCTGCTCGATGTACTTCTTAGCGTTGTCGAACGCACCGCCGGAGTTACCCATGAAGATAGCTCTCGGGATGGCAACGATCGTAGCACCTACGAGGATACCGCCTACGAACTCAGGTCCGAGGATGAAGCCGCCGATTACAGGAATGAGGAGAGCGAGGACTGAAGGAAGAACCATTCTGCGGATAGCTTCCTTAGCAGCCATTGCGATCATCATGTTGTAGTCAGGCTTAGCCTTACCGTCAAGAACTTCCTGTGTCATCTGCTTGTCTCCGACGTCAGCCATGATCTTAGCTGCATCGATCGTGTTGTCTGTAAGGATAGCGCTGAAGTATTCAACGAGGGCACCACCGAGGATACCGCCTGCAACTACGAAGAATGTAGCGAAGTTGAGTACAGGAACTGCAACGTCACCGGAGTAGCTGCCTACATAAGCCATGATGAGGGAAACTGTAGCGAAAGCTGCAGAACCGATTGCGAAGCCCTTACCGATAGCTGCTGTTGTATTACCAACTGCGTCGAGCTTATCTGTGATCTTACGAACGTCAGGTGCGAGGTGGCAAGCTTCTGCAAGACCGCCTGCGTTGTCTGCGATAGGACCGAAAGCGTCGATGGAAACTGTTGCACCGACGAATGCAAGCATACCGAGAGCGGAGATTGCGATACCATAGGATCCGCCGATGATACCGGAAACGATCAAAGCGATGATGATTACGAGTACAGGGAGAAGAACTGATCTAGAACCTACAGCGTCACCCTTTGTAACAACGAAAGCCTCACCCTCTGTGCACATCTCGGCGATCTTCTGCGTAGGCTTGTGATCTGTGGATGTGTAGTACTCTGTGATGATACCGATAGCGATACCGGATACGATTCCCATGATGGAAGAAACCCAAGGGGAAGCCCAGCCGAGCTTAAACTCTGTATAGAGAGGTACATCCTTGAAAATGAAGTAAGAAGCTACGCCGCCGAATACGACTGTGCAGCCGGCGGAGATCCATGTGGAGAGGTCGAGCTCTCTTGACGGATTGTCGCCCATCTTCTTGATGTTTGCGAGGCCAAGACCGATAAGGCATCCGACAAGACCGCAGCCTGCGAGGATGACCGGGAAAAGGATCGTGGCATTGAATGTAGCGTCTGTGATCTGAGACTCACCTTCTGCAAGAGCTGTCTTGAAGAGAGTAACTGAGATCATGATGGAAGCAGACATTGTAGCAACGAATGACTCCAAAAGGTCGGAGCAGTTGCCGGCGATATCGTTAACGTTGTCGCCGATGAAGTCTGCGATCGTGTTAGGGATTCTGGAGTCATCCTCAGGAAGGTCATGTCTGAGCTTACCGAGAATATCTGAAGAAATGTCTGCAGCCTTTGTGTAGTTACCGCCTGCAACACGGTTGAACATAGCAACGATGGAGCAGCCGAGCGAATATGTGGATATTCTCATGATGTAGGGGTTGCAGATAAGTCCGATCTGGATCAGGCCCTGGCTCTCTGCATCGTGCTGAACGCCGCCGAAGCAAAGGAGAACGCCGAGGAATCCCAGCATACCGAAGCCCTGAACTGCGAGTCCGCTGATGGAACCGCCGCAGAGTGCGACCTTAACTGTCTCTCCGATAGAAAGACTCTCTCTTGCCTTGTTCGATGTACGAACGTTAGCATAAGTAGCGCTCTGCATACCGAGAACGCAAACGATAGAGCTCATCAAAGCGCCCATGAGGAATGTGATACCGCTTGTCTTCTCAACAAAGAGTGTGAAGATAATTGCTACCGCACCTACAACGATGACGATGCTCTTGTATTCCGTCTTAAGGAATGTCTGCGCGCCGGAACGGATGATACCTGACAGTTCGATCATCTCAGGTGTTCCTTCGGGCATCTTCTTAATACGGAAGTAGTTGACCGCAACGTAGACAAGTGCAAGCACTACTACGCCGAGTACGATTAACCAGGAAGATGTTAATAAAGACATATACCGGGCCCCTCTCTTTAAGAATTTAGATATAGATTTTGCGAAGCATTCGGGCATAGTAAACCCATGCTCAGTTTAAACCGAACAGATTATACATATAATCATTTTCTTTGGCAATCAAAATAATACCGATTATTCCGCAGAAAATGGCGATTTTTTACGGGATCATTCCTTTACGAGCGAATCGACAAAGAGTATGGGATCGAAATCAGCCAGATCTTCCACTTTCTCGCCCAATCCGGCAAGAACGATGGGCTTGCCAGACTGGTATGCGACCGCGATGGCGACACCGCCCTTGGCGCTTCCGTCGAGCTTCGTGATGCCGACATAATCAAGGCCGGTGACTTCACCGAAACCTTCTGCCTGGATAACGGCATTCTGCCCTGTCGTGGCGTCTATTATCAGGAGAGACTTGATGACTGCGTCAGGTGCTTCACGCTCAATGACGCGTCTTATCTTCGCAAGTTCCTCCATAAGATTCTTCTTATTATGCAGACGGCCGGCAGTATCTACAAGGAGAACGTCCGTGCCTCTTGCCTGTGCCGCATGGATCGCATCGAAAACAACGGAAGCGGGATCAGCTCCCTCCTGCTCCTGTGCGATGACGGCCGTTCCGGTCCTCTCACCCCAGGTCTTGAGCTGTCCTACCGCAGCCGCACGGAAAGTATCGCATGCAGCCATGAGGACCTTCCTGCCCTCTTTCTTGTATCTGGCGGCCAGCTTTCCTGACGTGGTAGTCTTGCCGGTTCCGTTTACGCCGATCATCAGGATGATGTTGAGCTTCCCGGGTTCGATGGCAACGGTCCGGGGCTCGCCCAATATCTCGAGCATCCTCTCCTTGACCGAAGCGAGGACCGCTTCCTTGCTGTCATCACCAGTCTTCCTGATATTCTGCTTGACCCTGTTCATGATGTCTTCGCTCGCGGCAACTCCGCAGTCTGCCCTGATGAGAAGTTCTTCGAGCTCGTCGAGCATATCCTCATCAAAATGTCCGCTGGAAGCGGCAAGCTTCGTAAAACTTCCCGCAAAGAAGTTTCTTGTCTTTTCGAGTCCCTTTTTAAACAGATCTGCTAATCCCATTATCTAAGCTCCATAGAAAGGATCTTTGAAACGCCACGCTCTGCCATGGTAACGCCGTACATCTGGTCACAGGCCTCCATGGTACCCTTACGGTGCGTAACAAGAATGAACTGAGATTTGGCGGAATGTCTCCTTACGAAGTCCGTAAATCTCGTGATATTAACGTCGTCAAGCGCAGCCTCGACTTCGTCCAGGATAACGAACGGAGAAGGCTTAAGTTCCTGAATGGCGAAAAGAAGTCCGATGGCCGTAAGGCATCTCTCACCGCCCGACAGGAGCGAAAGGTTCTGCAGTTTCTTTCCCGGAGGCTGTGCCTTGATATCGATGGCACACTCCAAAACGTCTTCGGAATCGTTGCCGAGGACGATTTCCGCGGTACCGCCTCCGAACAGGTCGGTAAACACCTGGCTGAAGTTGTTGTTGATCGTAACGAAATGCTCGGTAAACTCAGACCTCATCTTTGTAAGCAGTTCGTCGATGACGGTCTCAAGGTCCTTCTTTGCGGCTTCGATGTCGTCCCTCTGCTTCGTCATGAACTCGAGACGCTCGGAAAGCTCACTGAATTCCTGCAGCGCTCCCAGATTGACCGGACCCAGAGCCTTTATGGAGTTCTTGAGTGTCTGTATCCTCTTGGTCTGCTCGCCGATCTTTGTTACAGGTTCGACGGAATCCTTGATGTTGTCATATGTTGTCTCGTAATCTTCCCAGAGCCTGTTCTTGTTCTGGTCGATCTCGAAGATTATCTTGTCGTATTTGCTTACATGGGCATTCAGTTTTTCCCTCAATGCCTGTATCTCGTCACTGCTCGCGGAAAGTCTGTCGCCGAAAGAGTTGAGATCTCCCGTAACGGCAGCCCTCTTCTCAAAGAGCTCTGCTATCTTTTCTTCCAGTACTTTCTGCTGCTTGGAATTCTCGTCGAGCTTGCTGTCAAGGTCGTTGATCTCCCTTGTGATGCTGTTGACGGTCTCTTTTGCTTCCCTGATGGATTCGCTGAACTTGTCGCGGCCCTGCTTTGCATCTTCGATCTGCTTCTTGATGTGACCTGCGAGATCCAGGATACCACTCCTCTCAGTGAGCTTGCGTTCCGCAAGTGACGCGGTCTCCCTGACTCTGGCAGCTATCTTCTCAAGTTCGACAGCCTGCTCCTCAGAGAGTCTCTGCTGCTCCTCTATCTCTTCGCGGTAATCGGAAAGCTCTCCGTTTATCTCGCCCTCGATCCTGCTGAATTCCTCGAGATCCTCTTCAAGTCTTATCTTCGACTTGGAGACTGTCTGCATGTTCTCATCGTAATTAGCAAGAGACTTCTCTATCTCACCGAGTCTGGTCTTTGTGTTGTTGTACTCACCCTCGGCCTTTACTTCCTCGAGCTGATAGTACTTCAGCTGCTCACCGAGCTGTGCGAGTTCGCGCTTCAGCGTGCCTATGCCGTCGTCAACTTCCTGACGCTGGTCTTCGGAATCTGACAATTTGGCTTCAAGGTCAGCGACAATCTTGGTAAGAGATTCGATCTCGTGCTTTCTTCCGATGATGCCCGTCCCGGCACCGGTTCTTCTCATGGATCCGCCCGTGAGGGATCCGCCCGGATTGACCGAATCGCCCTCCAATGTCATTACCTTATATGCGCGTCCGGTTCTGGAAGCGATGGCTCTTGCGGCATCCAGGTCGTTTGCCACAAGGATCCTTCCCAGAAGGTTTGCGACGATATCCTCAAGGTCGCGGCTGCATCTTACAAGATCCGAAGCGACTCCGATATATCCGTTTATGCTCCTGGCTTTTCTCAGGTCATCTTCATCGATGTATCTGGCTCTGATGTTCTCTATGGGGAGGAATGTGATCCTTCCGAGCCTCTTTTCCTTTAAAACGCCGATAAGTTCGGCGGCATCCGCCTCGCTCTTTGTTACCACGTTGTTGAGGGAATTGCCCAATGCCGTTTCTATCGCAGTCTCATACTTGGTATCCGTCTCGATAAGGTCGCCCAGGATACCGACGATGAGGCTCTTTACTGACCTGTCCGTCTCGGCAAGATCCGTAAGCCTCTTAACGGATTCCTGATATCCCTCTTTATTCCTGTCGACATCTTTCAGTGTCTTGAGCTTGGACTCTTCCGCAGAGAGCTTTCTGTTGTTGACCTCAAAGAACTGATTGAGTTCCACCTGACGGGCTCTCAATTCCTCGAGCTTGCCGTTGCGGACCTCGATATCCTTAGAAACGTCGCCCTTGATCTTCCTGATCTCGGTCAGAGCCTTTTCTTCTTCCTCGAGTCTCGCACTCAGTTCGGCCTTTCCGCTCTCGGAAGTGCTCCTGGCCTCCTGCATGTCCTTTATCTTGTCTTCCAAAGCCGCGATCCCGGCTTCGCACTCTGTTATCTTCTTTCTGGTCTCGAAAAGTTCTTCCGTCTTGGCCTTTACCTTGGAATCCGCCTTTCCTGCTTCCTTCCTGCTGGCCTCATATTCCTCGAACTTTGCCTGACGCTCTTTGTCGAGAGTCTCGCTTTGAGTCTTCGCCTCATCGGCTTCCTTAAGGAGACTGTCGGCCTTGGCTTTCTTCTCATTGAGTTCAGCGGTGAGCCTTTCGACTGTCTCATCGGTGGACTCCATCTCGGTCTTGAGTTCTTCTATTCTCTGGTTAGTCTGATTGAGTCTTTCAATGGAGACCTTCTTATCGGTCTGAGCCTCATGCTCGTACTCGGTCAGGTCTGAAAGTTCCTGTCTCCTGTCCTCGATCTCGTTATCAAGGGCTTCACTCTTTGAGATGATCTCCTGATGGCTCTTCCTGAGCTTCAGATATTCGTCCTCACGCTCTTCGATCTCTTTCTCGAGCTGTTCCTTGAGACCGGCCGAATCGCCCATCTCCCTGTTGGCTTCTGTGATCTTATGTACGAGGAGCGAAGTCTCGAGCCTTTTTAATTCTTCGTAGTTCTCGTTGAACTTGCGCGCCTTGCCGGCCTGCTCCTCGAGAGGTCCCTTGCGCTCTTCGAGTTCGCCTAAGATGTCATTGATACGGACAAGGTTCTGCTCTGTATTGGTGAGCTTTCTCTGCGCCTCATCCTTGCGGACACGGTACTTAACGATACCCGATGCCTCCTCGATGACCCTTCGCCTGTCTTCAGACTTTGTCGAAAGGATATCGTCGACCCTGCCCTGTCCTACGAGCGAATAGCCGTCGCGTCCGAGACCGGTATCCAGGAAAAGGACCGTAATGTCCTTGAGTCTGCAGTTAACCTTGTTTATCTGGTATTCAGACTCGCCCGACCTGTAGAGCCTTCTGGTGATGCAGATCTCGGGAAATCCGTAGTCGATATAGCCGTCGGAATTGTCGAAAGTGATGGATACTTCAGCATAGTTCATGGATTTTCTGGCGGTCGTTCCGTTGAAGATGACGTCCTCCATCTTGCCGCCTCTGAGCTGCTTTACGCTCTGTTCGCCCAGAACCCAGCGGACCGCGTCACTGATATTGGATTTACCGCTTCCGTTAGGACCAACCACGGCCGTAAGACCGCGGTCAAAGTCGATACAAGTATAATCGGGGAATGATTTGAACCCCTGAAGCTCCAGTTTCTTAAGATACATCCTATATTCAGTTCCGTCTAAATCCTAAAATAATCGCCCAAGTATTATAACCCATACAGGACCTTTTTGTAGGACAATCTTCTTTAGCGGCCTTCCGGATAGAGGCGCATGTATGCTTTTATGCCCTTCTCGGCGCACTTCTGCTCGGCATCCTTCTTGCTGTGACCCGTTGCCGTGGCGAGGAGTTCCTCGTCAGAATATACGCAGACATCGAATTCTTTCATGTGGGCGGGGCCGCGTTCTCCTGTCACTTCGAACCTGATCTTGTGCTGGAAGCCCCTCGTCTGCGCAAGTTCGAGCAGTTTGCTCTTGTAATCCAGGAAAATCTCTCCGTTTACCGCTTTCTGCACCGTTTCGGTAAGATTTTTCAAGATACATTTCTTTGCCTGCTCAAATCCGCCGTCGAAATAAACCGCAGCGATTACCGACTCAAAACAGTCAGCCAGCGTAGAATCCTTGTCGTTTCCGTTGCTCTGCGCCTCGCCCTTTCCCAGGAGCAGATAATCTCCCAGATGAAGTTTTCGAGCAACTTCCGCAAAAGACTTCTCGCAGACCGCAACGCTCCTCATCTTAGACAGATATCCTTCATCCGCCTGGGGTTTTAACTCGTAGAGCATCTGTCCCACCACGACATCAAGAACGGCGTCGCCTATAAACTCGAGCCTCTGGTTGGACTCCCAATGGCCCCTTCCCGTCTCGAAAACATATGTGGTATGGGTAAAAGCCGTCTCAAGGAGCGACTTGTCATTAAATGTATAACCCAGATCTTTTTCTAAACTTGAATAGTCAGTCATGGCAATAATTACAAGAAACGGCTGAATGCATCGATCCGCATCCAGCCGTCAAAACTTCTTAAGTTAATTCAGAGAATTGTTATCCCCGGCATATCAGCCCTCTGTAAGGCTCTGAATATACTCGACTGCATCCTTGACGGTAACAACCTTCTCAGCTACGTCATCAGGGATCTCGATATCGAATTCCTGCTCCATAGCCATAACGAGCTCAACCATGTCAAGAGAATCAGCGTTAAGATCATCAACGAAAGAGGAATCTTCTGTGATTGTATCCTCATCTACACCGAGCTGATCAACGATCATCTGCTTAATCGAGTTGAAAAGTTCTTCATTTGTCATAATTAGTACCTCCGTACGATTCTTGTTAAATCCACAAGTTGTTTTTAATGTAAGTTAAGGTTTTTGTCAATAGGTTATTTTGACTGCCAAAGTTCTTTGACAATTACCCTTTCAGGTATTGTTTTCCCTTTATAAGATAATCAACGCCTGAAACAATAGTCATAATAACACATATTCCGAAAAGTAAATTCCCGATTATCGTGACAGCATTGATACCGACAGGATATCCGGTAAATCCCAATCCGAAGATCTTTAAGAGCAGGGGCTCGAACATCAGATAGATGAGGGCGATCATCTGGGTTACAGTTTTGATCTTTCCTATCATCTTCGCAGCGATGACCTCACCCTTTGCGGCGGCGATCATGCGGAGACCCGATACGGCAAACTCCCTCAATATGACGATCATTACCGCCCACGCCGAGAGTCTTCCCAAATTAATGAACGCGAGCATGATGCTTATGACGAGTATCTTGTCGGCCAGTGAATCGAGGAATTTCCCGAGATCGGTTATGAGATTGTACTTACGGGCTATCTTTCCGTCGGCTGCATCCGTGAGCGACGCAACGATGAAGACTCCCGCAGCGACGAGCATCCCGTTGGAATTGATGAAATTGTTCCACCCTTCCGGCTGCCAGCCGAAAATGTTCACGGGGAGCATGAAAAGCAGCGTTACCGGCACAAGAACGATCCTCAAGATTGAAAGCTTGTTGGGTAGATTCATGGCCTGACTGCTCCTTTTATATATCATTATCATATGTTTTACGGGTTATCCCGCATAAAACAACAATAATAATATACGAAAAAAAACAATACGTCAAACTGTACTTAACAGATCAGACAGTCACGGCCGTCATGTCATATTCGTCTGAGCAGTCCACTATCCTGCATTCAACGAACGAACCGATCTTCAGTTCATCTTCCTGAGCGGCGACATATATGACAGGATCGACCTCAGGCGATTCGCCGTAGCTCCTGCCGACATAGAATATGCCGTCATCGGATACGGAGCAGATATTCACCTTTGTCACGGTGCCGAGGCGCTTCTTCGTCTGTTCCGCAGATATCTCCTTCTGAAGCTCATAGATCTCATCGTAACGTCTCTGCTTTGTCTCCTCGTCGACCTGGTCAGGCATATCATATGCGGGAGTTCCCTCCTCTGGCGAGAAAATGAAGCATCCGAGCCTGTCGAACTTCCACTTCTTCAGATTTTCCTTCATTACCTGAAAATCTTCTTCGGTCTCACCCGGGAAACCGACCATCACGGTGGTCCTGATTATGCAGTCGGGCATAGCCTCCCTGATCTTTTCGAGTCTTGATGTGATGAGTTCAGCATTATCTCTTCTGTACATGGCCTTTAATATCCTGTCCGAACCGTGCTGGACCGGGATGTCAAGATAATGAGCGACCTTGGGATTATTAGCCATCTCCTCGATGAGATCCGGAGTAATACCATCCATATAACCGTACATAACGCGGATAAGTTCGATGCCGTCGATCTCCGAAAGCTTTCTTAAGAGCTTGGAAAGACACCTCTCACCATAGAGTTCGATACCGTAATTGGTCGTGTCCTGTGCAGCAAGGACGATCTCCTTTACTCCCTTAGAAGCAATGATCTTCGCCTCTTCGATTATGTCTTCCATCGGACGCGATACGAATGTGCCTCTGATGAGAGGTATCGCGCAGAAACTGCATCTGTGCCTGCATCCCTCACCGATCTTCAGCCAGGCATATGCCTCAGTGGAAAGATCCCTGTCCTTTACAAGGTGCGAAAATCCTCCGACACCCGATGTAAGATTGATCTTTTCGGCATCCTGAACATCCATCTCAGAGACGAGCCTGTCAACAACGCCGACGATATCGCCGTAGTGTGCCGTACCGAGGACCGCATCGACCTCAGGAAGCTCTTTCAGGATGTCTTCAGGATATCTCTGGGAGAGACATCCCGTAACTATCAGTTTTTTTACGTTACCTTCAGGAACCTTGTGATCGGCACACACAAGGATGGCATCGATCGCCTCCTTCTTAGCCGATTCTATGAATCCGCAGGTGTTTATTACCACGATGTCAGAGTTTTCCACATCACTGATGACATCGTATCCTGCGTTCCTCAGTTCTGTCGACATGTTCTCGCAGTCGATGAGGTTTTTCGAGCATCCCAATGCCAGGAGCGTGATCTTTATCTCAGATCTTTCCATATTCTTATCCGTCCGTTCTCTGTCTCTTTACGAGTTCTGCAAAGAAACCGTTTTTCTTAATAAGTTCGTCGTAGGTGCCTTCTTCGGTAATGTGTCCCTTATCAAGCACGAGGATCCTGTCGCAGTGTATTATCGTGCTGAGCCTGTGCGCTATGACTATCCTTGTGCATCCCATCGCATCAAGTGATTCGGATACCTGACGCTGCGTCTTGTTGTCCAGTGCGCTCGTGGCCTCATCGAAAATAAGAAGCTTCGGCTCGGGAGCTATTGCGCGCGCTATCATGATGCGCTGTCTCTGACCGCCCGATATTCCGCCCTGTCCTTCAGAGATCATCGTGTTCATGCCCATCGGCATCGCACGAATATCATCGGCGATCCCTGCCTTCTCCGCTGCTTTCCAGGCATCATCCACTGTAAGCTGGGGAGCGCTGATAACGATGTTTGAATAAATGTCTCCCTGGAAGACACCGGCATCCTGCATTACAGTGCCGATCTTGCGCCGGAGCGAAGGAAGATCCAGGCCGGTCATGTCCTTTCCGTCGTAGAAGACGGCTCCTTTCTCGGGCTTTTCAAAACCGAGAAGGATCCTTACCAGTGTGGACTTGCCGCATCCCGTGCTTCCTACGATCGCAACATATTCGCCGGGTTTGGTCTTAAGCGAGATGTCATCGAGAACATAAGGCGAGTTCTCGTCATAGCGGAATGACACGTGATTGAGTTCGACCGAACCGGAGATCTGCGTGATTATCTCTTTTCCCTGCTTGGTCTCAGGCTCAGTCTTAAGGAACGGCTCAGCCATCTCAAGTATCGGCTGGATCTGCGCAACAGACAGGGCGATACTCGAAAGCGACATGAACGCGCCCATCAGCATTCCGTATGTTGCCGTAAAAGCATAGTAGGACGATACATCGACATTGCTCTGAACGGCCATGTAATACATGATGATATTCGAGAAAAGGCTGATCGCCGCGGATATTACCGAATTGATCTTGATGAACATCGGAGGGTTGTAAGAAAGCTCAGCTCCTTCGGAATAAACATTGAGCCATTTTGCAAACACGCGCTTTTCGGACCCTGACAGTCTGATCTTCTGAATACCCGTGATGAGGCCGTAACTGAGACCCGATTCCTTTGCGGAGCATTCCATCAGCTTCCTGTTTATCTTGATCTGCATCAGCGTGGATACGATCGAAAAAGCAACAGTAACGGCAATTATCACGAGCGAAGGAATAACGAGCGCGGGAGCGAAATTATAGATCTGTCCGATATAGATAAGCGAAGTGAGCGACGTAAGACCGGTACTCATGACCATGTTCATCATGAGAGAGCACAGGCTGTTTACCGAAGTGGCACGGCTCTTGAGCTCACCGGGGCTGTACTTTCTGAAGAAATTTGCAGGCAGTGACATAAGGCGCATCATCATCGAAGACTGCACTCCGAGAGATGTCTTGATACTAAGCCTGTTCTGAATCAGCATCTTCACACCGCTCAGGAGTTGTGAAGACAGCGCCACGCAGATCATGGATATGGCGATAGCGATAAGGACATTCTGACGTCCCGAAGAAAGCACGGGACCGGTAAGGAGCCTTGTTATCCTCGGCATGAGCAGACCCACTGCGGACAGCACGAATGTTGAAACGACTATCAGTATGATGTCACTCATGGACACGCAGTTCTTCATATATATGAGAAGATCAGGTATGGTCAGCTGTTTTTGCGGGAGCGGTCTGTAAAAGCAAAGCGCATCGATGTCAAACATCGCTGCTGTCTTACGGTTCAGCCTGGTCCTGTTGCCGGTGGAAGGATCTTTGAAGCTGTATCCGATGACAGCATCCGGCAGGAGCGCCACGGGAATGCCTCCCTCTTTGGTAAACGCAAGGACCGGACCGTAGGCATCCTTATACCAGCCTTCCTCAAGCTCAACCGCCCTGCTCATAAGTCCGTATGGACGCAGGCAGTATCCCACCTGCTCGGAAGTACCCTGTATTTTCTCAGGGATCTCAACCGGTTTGCAATGATAATACTTCAGTATCTCGTCAATAGCGTTTTTGGTGATGATACGTTCGTCGAGCATCCTCTCGGCGGTACGGCGTCCCATTACAATGCCCGCAACCTTTACGAGCGATTCCTCCAGGAGCTGCTGTTCAGCCTCACGGCGTTCTTGAATCTGATTCTCGAAATGACCCACTAAACAATGCTCCTTATTCGTTCGCTACCAGGTCGGCGTAGATGCCGCCGCCCGCTATTAGTTCATCATGCGTACCCCGTTCTGCGATCACACCGTGATCGAGAACGATTATCTCGTCGCAGTCCCTGACCGTGGAAAGACGGTGTGCGATAACTATACATGTGATTCCGCGGTCACGGATCGCATTGATGACATCATATTCCGTCTTGGCATCCAGCGCGCTGGTTGCCTCATCAAGGATAATGAGAGACGGATCCTGAGCCAGAACACGCGCGATCTCCATTCTCTGGCGCTGACCACCCGAGAGGTTCTTACCGCCGCTTACGAGCTTATGCTGATATGCTCCGGGCATCTTCATGATATCGTCATGAAGACTTGCGTCCCTTGCGGCGAGGATCATCTCGAAATCCATGATGGAACTGTCCCACATCTTGATATTATTCGCGATGGTATCATCGAAAAGGATTATGTCCTGATCGACAATGGCAAGAGATCCCGTCATTACCTCACGGGGATACTCACCTCTTTCATGACCGTCAAACAGGATCGTTCCGCTCCAGGGCTGATACAGTCCCGAAATGAGTTTTGAGATCGTGGATTTGCCGCTTCCGGAAGCGCCGACTATCGCAACACGTTCGCCCGTCTTAAGGCTCATGGAAAAATCTTTTATTATCGGTGCTTCCAGTCTCGAATAACCGAAAGTAATATTCTTGAGTTCGATATTTCCGCGGAGTTTTTCGAGCTTTGTAATCGTCGGTTCGACATTGATGGACGGATCTTCTGGATATTCCATGACGTCCTCGACACGCTCCATCTGCGTGCGCATCTCCTGGATGGTCTGCCCTGCTTCGATCAGCGTCATGGCAGGAGACATGAAAGAACCCAAAAATCCCTGGAACATCAATACTGAACCGAGCGTAAATTTACCTTCCATAGTCAGATAGATTCCCGCTATGAGAACCGCATAATTCGCCACGGTCGAGAAGAATGCCGGAATAAGTCCGATAAACTGATTCTCCTTTGCAGCCTTAACGTTCTGGGCATTGACCGAAGCCTGATAACCAGCCCATTTCTGGAAGAAACCGCTCTCCGCGCCGCTGGCCTTGATCGTCTCGATCATCTCGATCCCGCTTGCAGTGGTGGCCTCGAGTTTTCCCGCATCTCTCATCTGGACACGGGTTATATTGATCCTGCGGTTCGAAATTATCCTGGACATGAAGATATTAATTATCAGAGTGGATATACCGATCAGCGTAAGCATCGGGCTCTGCTTCAGCATAAGGAGCAGATAGAATACCATCATCGCGGTATTCAGCATCAGAGGTGCAAAGGTTCCGACCAGCGTGCCTGCGATGGAAGCATTCATGCCCATACGTGACTGTATGTCACCGGCAAGTCTCTGCGAGAAGAATTCCATTGGAAGACGGAGCACTTTCCACATATAGGAAGTGTTTCCTATGACAGCCATCTTTCCGTTGATGCGGAGTGAATAAATGGTCTGCGCCCATGTAACCGTCAGCTCTATCAGAGCAAGGACTATCATGAATACTATGAACGGGTAAAGCCAGTCCCTGTTTATGCCGGTAAGCAGACGGTCCATGAATATCCTTGAAGTAACCGAGTTCGCGATACCGAAAAGATATGAGATCGCGGTGGTGAGCATTACGAATACGATAGCGGCTCCGGCACCAACGAGTCTCTTTGCGGCAAAGCTCAGAGTACTCTTGCGCTTACCGCTCGGCTTGAACTCCGCAGAAGGCGTGGGGATAAGAACAACACCCGTAAACGACCTGTCAAATTCTTCCCAGGTTATCTTTATCGTTCCGCGTGCGGGATCGTTAATATATACATTTTTACCCCTGAAGCCGTTTAAAACCACAAAGTGGTTCATGTTCCAGTGGATTATGCAGGGAAAAGTGCCTTCCGCCTTAAGACTCTCCGGGCTCATCCTGAAAGCCTTGACATCAAAGCCGTAATGCTGTGCGGCAAGATAGATATTCTTGGCCTTTGAACCGTCTCGTGACACACCGCAATCAAGGCGGACCTGTTCGAGCGGAACCCACTTCCCGTAAAAAGCCATTACCATAGCAAGAGCTGCGGCACCGCATTCCAAAGCTTCCAGCTGCATTACAACCGGAACCTTTGCAACACCTTTTTTGACGGGGCTCTTAACTTTGACTGCGGCCATCTGTCCTACCTGCTCTCGATCAGGAAATCTATAGGTCTTACCTGCTCGGTAACAACAGTGCCGTCGTAGACACCGTCAGGCAAAGCGACTTCCATTAATCCGTATACTCTTCCGAAATCATCGGAAACGGTAGTCGCGATAATGTATTTCTCCGAAAGGATATAGACAGGCATGCCCTCCGTAATGTCCGCCGAACCGTCCGAAACCGTCGCAACATTATCCTCGACGATGATCTTAACATCCGCCGTAGTCTCAAGCGTGCCGATGGTCGCCCATACGAGCATCCCGGCAAGCAAAAGGATCACGGCAGCAAGAACGATCCAGATCGCAGGATTCGTTACCCTTAAATGTTCCGTCAGTTTATCAGGAGAAGAGATGCGTTCTATGGTTTTCTCGCGGAAGATCTGCTGTCTCTTCTGTTCACTCTTATTCTCTTCCAAATAATATGCCTCCGATCGCAATTGTTCTGCGCCGTTACATTATCTTCTCAGTATTGGCATCGAGCTCGGCAAGAACCTTGAAGATGAAATCCTTCGGCTGGTCAAAACCGTCATCCACCCATCTTGTAAGGATCGCAATGCATCCCTGGGCACGGTAGCTTGTCTGATAGGACAGTTTGATGTCCTTGATATCTGTAAGTGTCTTTTCAGCCTCGATCTGCATGAGAAGACCCTCTAACAGTTTCTCGAATTTGGTGCGGAGCATTCCTGGGGAATTCTCACTGAAAACCATCTTGAACACCAAGCGGTTCTTATCAACATAATCGACCAGGCTCTTAAAGAACTCGGCAGTCCTGAGCTCTGCAAGCTTAAGGACGAGCATACCCCATTCGATAAGTATATCCTGCTCAAGCTTGTCATAAAGATCATAAACATCCAGATAATGCTTGTAGAATGTAGCACGGTTGATATCCGCCTTATCCGTGATCTCCTGTACCGTAACTTTTCGCAGTTCCTTCTGCGTAAGAAGCTCCATCAAAACATTGCATATGGCGGTCTGTGTCTTACGTGATCTGCGGTCGGGTTTCTTCTCTTCCATTTAAGCTGCACTCCTGTTTTGAATAATCAATTATCTGTCAGTCATTCTCATATGTCTCAAGATATCCGCAATCCTGGCATGTACATATCTTTTCGACCTCATTGTACCTTACTGCCTGAGAATGACAATTAGGGCATTCCGTAAAAGGAACTTTACCGGTCTCTTCGATCGAATCGCGCATAGTGCCGAGGACTTTTTTCATGTGAGAGCCCTTCGGAAGCGGCTTGCTGCGGTATACGATCTTCGGCAATACGGGGCTCGTACCGCCTGCCACGCCGTCAAGCTGATCAATATTAAGCTCATTATTATCATCTTTCATAGCTTTGTCCTCCCTTAAATTTGTTTTACTTCTTGACCCTATTTTAACCATCACCATACATATCAGCAATAAACAATTCGTAACGATAATGTAGATAAGGCAACAGATAACGCTGTATCTGTTGCCTTTAGTAAACAAGTCGTAAACAAATTAAGGAAGAACCGGGATCAACCTTCCATATAACGTTTGAAAGCAAACCTGGCTGTCTCCGGGCTGTAGCCTCTTAACTGTGCGAGTTTTAAGAATTCCTCTTCCCTGTCGGAGACGTCATCACCGCAGTTCTTACCGAAAGAAGCTTCAAAAAGGGCCTTGCAGGTATCAGAATCGTCCGGAAGGGAAGCCGTAACGGTATCAGCACAATCAGGATCTATACCGGCTTCCAAAAGACGTCTGCATATATAATGCCTGCTCTCCTGCTTTTTCCCTGAACGGGTCGCGAGCACTTTGCGCGAAGCGCGCAGATCATCGATATATCCGGTATCGATAAGGTGCCTGACTGCACTGACCGCAATATCTTCCGTATATCCCTTCTGAATAAGATAGGAACGTATCTTGCCGGAAGAATATATGCCTGTACCGATATGCCTGATCGCACAGGTCACGGCTTCTCTGATTTTAATATCCTCAGACATCGATACCTAAGATATCATCGTCATCAGCATCATCTTCAGGAGCGGCATCAACACCACCGGATGCACCGATATCGGAATCGTCGTCATCTGCAGGCATATAAGATTCCCTGATCTTCTCTTCGATCTCGTCCCTGACTTCGGGATGATCGATAAGATACTGCTTAGCGGCATCTCTGCCCTGAGCAATCTTTGCACCATTATAAGCAAACCAGGATCCGCTCTTGTCAATGATGTTGTTCTCAACACCAAGGTCGATGATGCAGCCTTCGGATGAAACACCCTTGCCGTACATAATGTCAAATTCCGCTTCCTTAAACGGAGGAGCAACCTTATTCTTAACTACCTTAACTCTTGTGTGGCTGCCTACGACATCCGAACCGTTGCGGAGAGTCTCCACCTTCCTGACGTCAAGCCTTACGGAAGCATAGAACTTAAGAGCACGGCCGCCAGGTGTGGTCTCGGGATTTCCGAACATGACTCCGACCTTTTCACGGAGCTGGTTGATAAAGATACAGATGGTATTTGACTTGGAAACAACAGGTGCGAGCTTTCTTAAAGCCTGGCTCATGAGTCTTGCCTGAAGACCAACGTGGGAATCACCCATCTCACCCTCGATCTCTGCCCTCGGAACGAGAGCTGCAACGGAGTCTATGACGACAACGTCGATGCACCCGCTCCTTACAAGAGTCTCACAGATCTCGAGTGCCTGTTCACCTGTATCGGGCTGGGACAAAAGGAGATTGTCGACGTCAACGCCGATATTGCCGGCATATACGGGATCAAGTGCATGCTCAGCATCGATGAATGCGCATGTACCGCCCTGCTTCTGTGCCTCTGCAACACAGTGAAGGGCAACAGTAGTCTTACCTGAAGATTCAGGTCCGTAGATCTCGATGATCCTTCCCCTGGGGAGTCCGCCGATACCGAGTGCGATATCAAGAGTAAGCGCGCCTGTGGGGATCGTGTCGATCTCAACCTGTGACTTATCGCCAAGGCGCATTACGGCTCCCTGACCGAACTGCTTCTCGATCTGCGCCATGGCAGCATCAAGAGCTTTCCTTCTCTCGTCTTTATCCTGAACCTGGGCAACCGAGCCCTTTCCGTTATTCTTACTTTTAGCCATTGTGACCTCCTCGGATTGAACATTTGTTCTCATTTATGAGTTAATTCTATGTTTATGATACACTTTTGTCAACAAGATTTACCTTACAAATTCGAACAAATACAGACAAGGCCCATTAATCGTACACATCTTCACAAACAAACGTCCGAAGACCTTGAAATCATTGGGCTTCGCTTTAAACAGCAAGTGCCGGAAACTGATCCTGAAGCATCAAAAACGACAAAACCCGACAAATACCGACAAAACCGGCAAGAATACGACAGAGAAATATATACCGGAAGATACCTTTTCCGCCCCGTTACCTGAGCGTTTCTATATATTCAGCGTATCTCTGATTATGCGCCTTCATGGAGTCTTCGGCATCCACATACTCCAGGAATCCGGCCCTGTCCACCCATTTGTATTCAGTGGTCTCACCATCCTGAAGGACTACGCTCTTCTTGTCACAGCTGACTTGGGCAAGATAGGAATAATACATCGCATGGCTGGTATCCTTGAACAGAACGCCAACGAGTTCCAAAGAGTCCGCCGATATCCCTGTTTCTTCAAACAGTTCCCTTTTTGCAGCCTCCAAAGGCTCTTCGCCCGTTAACGCAGATCCTCCTGCGCTTGCCTCCCAGAATCCGGGATAGACATCTTTTTCCTCGCTTCTCTTCGTTAATAGATATGAACCGTCTTCATGAATAACCAGTATGTCAACCACGAGATGATATCTGCCTTCGGGAATATTCTGAAAGTTCCCGAAGCCTCTTAAAAAGGTTTCTCCGGTCTTATTCCCGTCTCTGTCGTAAAGATCCCAGATCTCCTGCACTCCCATATTTATCCTCCTGAATTCAAAACAACAGTTATGATATCAGATATCAATATCCCTTTGTCCTGTCGATCACGTTTTCGAGCGGCAGGCCATTTCCGTATCTCGAGAGGTTCGCGCAAAACAGTCCGACATTCACATCGAGAGTATGGTCGAGTGTGAGATTCCCCGCAACATGCGGTGTGATGATGAGGTTAGGCGTCTTCCAGAGCCTGTTGCCTTCAGGAAGAGGTTCGTTCCTGAATACATCCAAAGCTGCGCCAGCAAGCCTTCCTGAGTCAAGCGCGTCAGCAAGCGCATCCTCATCTATGGCCGTACCCCTGCCGACATTGACAACATATGAACCTTCGGGAAGAAGTCCTATCCGTTCACGGGACAGGATATCTCTCGTTTCCTGAGTATCCGGAAGACTCATTACGAGCAGATCGGTCTCCGGAAGCAGTCCGTCAAGCTGAGAGACTTTTATTACCTTATCGAAAACGGGCTCATCACATTCTCCGCTCCTGCAGACTCCTGTAAGGCTAAGCGGTTCAAACGCCCTCGCCCTTCTTGCGAAGCAGCATCCGATATCACCCGTTCCGAGCACAAGGATCCTCGCGTTCTTGAGCGACTTCTGAGGCAACGGGCTTCCCCATTTGCCGTTAAGCGAATCACGGTATGTCACATCCAGCCTACGCATCATTAGAAGTGAAACTGCGATGATGTGTTCTGCGATGGTCACCCCGTACGAACCTGATGAATTGGTAATAATGCAGTCTTCATTGGCGAAAACGCCGGGCTTCATAAGATAATCCACTCCGGCAGAAGGAACGGCCAGCCACTTGAGAGCCTTGCTCGTACGCGCGGTCTCCATACCGAATCCGTAGATGACCTCGCATTCTTTGAAATCCGACGGAATATCCTCTTCTTTATCAACGAAAACAATTTCTCCGCCGATCCCGGCAGCAGTCTTTCTGATCTGCTCCCTGTGCGTATCCTTCAATAACTTATTAATAACTACTATCTTCATGGATAAAACTCACACCGTCTTCACCGGCGTACTTACCGGGATATTCTCGTAGACCCATTTCGAAACGCTGTATTCAAGCCTTATACAGCCAGCTGAGATATGTTTGCCGAGCGTACCGTTCTGGAGTGTTCCGTTGTAATTATATGTAACGCTGTGTAGGTAGTACGGACCGTTCCACTGGGTCGCATAGTAACAGAGTGAACCGTGGGAATAGAAATACGACTTATGACCTGTGACCCTGTAGTTTCCACGGGGTGTCTCATGACCTGACTTGCCACAGGACATCGGATATATCTTGTACAAGGACCAGTTTCCGACGCTTCCCTTAAATATCTCTATATAGCAGTTATCGATATCGGCGATTATATAGTAATCGGTAGGGCTCATGAAAAGCTGTTCGTTAATGCAGCGGACGTGCTTCGCGGCATTCTTATAGCACCAGCCGAGATTGCCGTCCTCATCAAGATCGTAATAGTCGTCGCAGATGCAGGTCATGCCGTTAAGGTGACCGACATAATTCTTCAGAAGGATCTTTTTGATCCAGATATTATAGGAGCGGCAAAGTTGGACGAATTCATTAGAAGAGAGAAATTCCCTGAAAACGAGATATCTGCTGTAGCCTGATTCGAGCTTTGATACGTAATATGCCTTGCCTGACTCGTCCGACTCCCTACCGTAACAGCCTCTGTACAGATCTTCGACAAATTCCTCGTCACTCTGCTTCAGGTCCTTGTATTCCTTTGAAAAATAGAAATGATACATCACGTCATAAGCAGCAGAGATGCCGCCGTCAAGACTTCTTGCAAGCTCCGTCTTCTCTTCCGCATCCGCATGCATCTGACGGGTAACGATCGCATAAAGACGTCCCACAAACTGATAGTATTTCTCATCGATCTCCTCTTCTTCCGTAACTTCCGCTTCTTCGGGGGACGCCGCTTCAACGGTTCCCTTCATACCGCCGTCATAGAGGCACATGACTGTTGCGGCAGTCAGGAGCAGGCAGAAGATCTTCAGATAGAGTTTCTTACACATCAACAATTCTCACAGTCGAACTGGTTTTAAGGACATCTTATCACTATTGTCTCCGATTCTTAAACAAAAGGTTAACTAAATGCTCCGTTTATTCTTTATCAGGATCTAAGTGTTATAATCTCTACTATAAGATTACCGGGAGGCAATAACATGAAGACGGATATCATCAGCATCTACGCATCAGGAACAGGCATGGACAAGGCTTTGGAGATCAGTGAGAGAACAGGATCTTACATGGGCCTTGACCACAAAGCGGGACTTCGTCTTCGTTTACTGTCAGAGGAGATTATCGAATTCATGCGTGCCTTCACTGAAGACATGAAGGGCGATTTCTGGCTCGAGACTGAAGATAATAAAGTAGAGATCCATCTTAAGACAGATATAGAAATGGACTTAAAGACCAGAAGCGAACTCCTCGCAGTTTCATCTTCTGGAAAGAACGCTGCCGCTAAAGGCTTTATGGGAAAGATCCGCGAGATGATCGCATCTGCCACACTTCCCGACGATCCCGAGACAAAAGCCATGGCAGACCAGGCTCTGGGACTTATGGCTCTTGGCAGCCAGATGGGCAGATATGCAGGCACATATTCCTGGTCGATGACAAGCTACATCGCATCCATTGACAAGGCTTACGACACAGAACCTCAGGCCCAGGAAGCCAAGGATGAACTGGAGAAATCCATAGTCGCAAATCTTGCCGACGACGTTCAGGTAAGCATCGTCAACAAGAGCGTGGAGATCATTATCATTAAATCATTCTGATAATTTCGGGGCACCTGATTCTTCAGCCCAGGATTTCGGGACGTCATCTATCCTGACGTCTGCTTTTGCCACGATCTGATATTTATCCTCGTAGACGATCTCCCCGGGTGAATTCGTATATACCAGATAGTACGGATGGTTATACCTTTCAAGGAGCCAGAGCGCGGGACGGATCATCTTCATCATGTCTTCTGAATTCTCCGTCTTAAACCAGCAGACCACCGCTTCCTGCCTCATGCACTGAGGGGGCCACGGAAGATTCTCCGCAAACCAGGCATCGATCTCCTGAAACAGCTGGGCATCCTCCTCTTCCATGGTGTCGTTTCTTATAAGATCCCAGCACATGCTGAAGATGCCCTTTCCGGTCATTGTATTGCGGGCGAGTTCCTTGCCCTGTATCCTGACATATTTGAACTTAAGATTAGCCATAACAGCCCTCCCGGAGATTTCAGATCTTTTTCTTGAGAGTCAGGATGTTCTTACCGTCTCTATACTCATAAGAAACGTCATCCATGGACTTTCTTGTAAGAAAGATCCCCAAACCGCCTATCTCCCTTTCTTCTGCCGACAGCGTCACGTCAGGTTCTTCGCGGGCAAGCGGATCATACCGGACTCCCGAGTCCTCGAAAACGATCTCGGCAACTCCTTCGACGATCCTCATCCTTACGGTTGCATCGCCTTCCCCGCCTTTATCCTTGTATGCGTAGTGACAGATATTCACGTATATCTCTTCGACAGATACGCTTATCTGCATTGCGGCTTTAGGAGAACTCTCCGCCGCATCGAGTCTTTCTTCGATGAAGCCCTGGATCTTATCAAGATTATCCACTTCCGCTCTTACCGTTATCTCATCGTATTCCATAACATTATCCGCCTTACTTTTTCCTGTGTATTTGAATGTCAGCATCGTGATATCGTCAAACTGCGGTGCGCCGTTAACGAACATATCAACACTGTACTTAACGTCAAAATCTATACCCATCGCAGATCTCTCTCCGCGGGTCTCGTCGTTGAGCGAAGCAAGGAGCCTGTCCAGACCGAAAAGTTCCTGATCGCGGTTTGTCGCCTCGGCAACACCATCCGTATAAAGGAAGATGATATCGCCGGGTTCAAGCCTGGTCTTTTCCTCTTTAAAACGAATACCGTCCATGCAGCCCAAAGGAGGTGAATGTTTGGTCTTTTCGACCTTGAAAGGTTCCGTGCCTTTCTTGAATACCGGGTATTCATGTCCGGCATTGGAATATGTAAGTTCACCTGTGGATACCGTCAGAATGCCGAGCCATACGGTAACGAACATATTCAGATCGTTGCTCTCGCACAACTGCGAATTTACGTTGCCCAATATCCTTGACGTGCTGCCCTCTTTGCCTATGGCTAGCGTCTGACTCTTGATGAGCGACTTTGATACCATCATATACAAAGATGCCGGTATTCCCTTTCCTGATACATCGGCTATGACCAGTGCCAGATGATCGTCGTCGATAAGGAAGAAATCGTAAAAATCTCCTCCGACCTCCTTGGCAGGAGACATGGATGCAAAGATATCGAATTCCGTCCTGTCCGGATACGGCGGGAAGATACGCGGAAGCATGTTCTCCTGAATAACTGCCGCCATGTGCAGTTCATTCTCGGCAACCGACTTCTCTTTTCCCTGTACGACATTAAGAATGCAATACATCAGAAGGAACGTTGTCATGAACACCGGGCACAACAGTGATATGCCGTAGAAGAATATCGAGATAATTCCGACGGCGACAGGTACGAATGAGTAAACGAACAATGCGACTATCTGATACGGCTTAAATCTCCTGCGCGCAAATACGACAAGTATAAGCGTGAGTATCATTACGGCGAATGAATAGATGTAAGCCACAGTGAAGAAATCGCCTCTGTGATATACGCCGTTCTCATCGACGGTGAAATAATATCCGAAGAAGATATTGAGCAGCCTCAAGCCCAATGCCATGAAAAGACCTGTCCTGAATATGACATCGTACTTATTGCTTCTCTGTTTCTCAACGTTGAGGAATGTGATGACATAACGCCAGAAGATATAAGCAAGTATGGGCGAGACACAGTAAAACACGGTATTCGCGCCAACACACAGGATCCTGTATTCCGGCTTTCCGTCGACGAGCCAGCAGAGCATGTCGGCATTGAGTCCGACAAAGTCCGTTACCAGCATCAAAAGGAAATAATTAAGGTTGTCACCGTTCCATTGTTTATCCAGTATGCAGCAGATATAAAGGATGTATGCCAGTACCATGGCACAGAGATCCATAGTTACGTTCACAATATAAACCGGCGGCAGTTGCTCTATATGGAAGAACAACATGCCGCCGACAGCTAATGCTACACCCAGTATGAAGAACAAAGAACCCAATCCGGCTCTAACCCTGAAATTCTTGGATTCAAGATCTATGATCATAAGCCTTCTGGCCTCTGCAAAAGATTACTCGATCGTCAAAATATCAGAAAAGCCTGTTACTTCAAAGATCTCCATTATCATTTCATTTACATTGGTAACTTTCATACCGTTCTTCTTTGAGAAGATCTTATGAGTGGCAAGAAGAACACGGAGTCCTGCAGATGAAATGTAATCGAGACTTCCGAGATCAAACAGCAATTCATCAACACCGTCCACAACGGGCTTGAGAGCTTCATCGAGCTCGACTGATGTATTGGTATCGAGTCTTCCCTCCAAAGCAAAAACAGCCTTGTTCCCATTAACCGTCTTCTTGATATTCAGCATTTGAATTCCTCCTTATATCGGCATGATAATGCGTCAAATTTATATGATAAGTATAACACATCATTTTCCGAACGCTCGAAAACAGATTATTAACTTTTTAATATCCCTGAATGAACGGATATCACACCGCGGACGAAGTCTTTTTGCGGATAAGATAAACGGCAATATACACTATGAGTACGACTGTAAGGATCAAAACGGCGGCACCCGTTATCTCAAAACCGTCAAAGCAGTAATCCGCATATTTCTGCATTCCGGGATTATATACGGAATAAGGCTCGATGAACCTCTCATCTCCGTAAGAGCCCTCTTTGTCCCTGCAATATATTCGGAGTTTTTCTTCTTCTCCTTCAGTTCCGTCTATATAAGATGACCCGTACTCAAAAAGGAGATTCACGTCCCTGCTGCCGATATCACCCGCGAAGAGCCATTCCACGGTACTGTAGCATTCGTAAAGTTTACCGTCTATCAGCACATTATCCTCTTTCCTGCATCCGGTATAGACCTTACCGTAGCCCGCACTCTCCGCTTCGCTTTTCTGACGGGCATGCGTATCAGATACGCTTTTCGAGACGCATACAAGACCCGCAACGCAAGCTCCGCACAATACGGTCATTACAAGAATGAGGACTGCCAATACTTTCCAGCCTTTCCGCACCTTAAGCGGTCTTGACTCTATCTTCTCGTTATTGCTGCGCTTTACCATATCGTTTATCTCCTCGATGTCGTTCTCGGTCCTGACCGAGTCGAGGGCATAAACGACAACGCTTATCGCTCCGACATATATGAACGCCATCCAGAAGTTCGAAGGATAGAACCACCCTGCTATAAATCCGAAAGCGATGACTATCCCGGTGATCACAAAGTATTTGATGATATATCCAGTAAGGATCGGTAATGCCGTTATCTCATCGAAAACATAGTTTACGACAGAGAGGATAAGCGCCAGTCCGAAAAGCAGGAATACGAGCTTTATCTCTTCCGTAAAACCGACGCCCGTGATCGAAAAAGCAAAGACCGTCAGTATCATGAGCGCTGCGAAGATACATGTATCTCTTAATATCTTTCTCATAACAGCTTTCTCCTGAAGATCTTCTTTATGTCCTTTAGGTATTTTCTGGACACGATGAGTTTCTCACCGTTATCGAGCACAGCCTCCAGATGGCTGTTCTTTATCTGCATGATCTCCTTTAAGTGCGAGACATTCATGAAACAGGTTCTTGATATCCTGACCAGATCGGTATCCGCGATCGCGGAATCAATGTCCGACATGCTTCCGTCGTATCGGTAAACATCTTTACGGGAATAGATGAATGTCTTTCTCTCGACATTTTCGATGTAGTATATCTCCGAGATATCAATGCTCACGGTCTTCCCGTCAGCCTTGCCGGTAAAGCCTATGCCGATGTTCTTTATCCTGGAGATAAGCCTTTCAACAGACCTGTCGTACTCAGGATATTCAACGATAACCGTAAGCGGCTGATCCTTAACCTGTCTTTGCTCTACCCTCATTTATCCTTACCAAAACAATCTTAATGCCAATGCACAGCACATCGGCAATAAGGAGACATATCCCCGCAAGGAAGCTCCACGGAGCCCATGTAAGCGCTATAGCCTTTATCCCTGCTCCGAAGATCACGGGGAATAGTATAAATATCAGTGCCGTTATCAGCGCAAGTACAGATCCTGTCACGATCAGGAGAACTTTCTTCCTTGTCATAAAGGCAAATATAAGTCCTGCGGCTCCCAGTACCGATACCACAGTAAATATAATATCAAATACTGTCCAGACATCACAAATCAAACCGCTCTTTCCCTGACCTGAGGCCATTGAAAAAATGCTGTTGCAGAGGCTGTCCGTGGTTGCCGCCACATTGAGATTGGTAAGCACGCACACACCGGTCTGACTGCTTCTTGAGAATACGATCCTTGATGAATAATTCGGCGTGCCTCCGGAGTGGCCGGTAACGCCGCCGTCAAACATTTCCCAGCCGGCATAGTAATCCCCTTCGTTCTCCAGTCTGGAAAACACCTGTTCCATATCAGTATCGGCGCCGCCGATCCACGCCTCCATCCATCTGCCGATATCGGATGTATCCGAATAGAAATAACCTGCGGGTATGCTTCCCTCCCTTACAGGTATCTCATAATCGAAGACGGTCCTGAAGCCGAGTCTCGTGCCGGTAACTATACTTTCCCTGCTTTCAGGAATTCCTGCATAAGTCGAATCCAGTCCAAACGGCTCCAACACCAGTTCTGTCATCGCTTCACGGTATGAAACGCCTGTAACATTCTCTATTATCAGACCGAGCAGATCGTAGTTAACATTTGAATACGCATATTCAGTACCGGGCATACTCTTAAGTTCTCTTCCAGATATGCTCTCCGCCCATTCTGCAAGAGTCATGTTCTCATCCGCCGAAGGATAGTCCGTCTCACTGTTCGTATAGCCGCTCCGCTGGGTCATTAGATCGTCTACAGTTATATCCGCTTCCGAAGACATGTAATATGCCTTAAAGCCCGGTATCAGGTCGGATACCTTATCCTGCCCGCTTATAAGACCTTCATCCATCAGTTTCTGCGCAGCAAGGCCCGTGAAAGCCTTCGTCATGGAACCGATCTGGTACAAAGCCTCACTATCACCATAGTAAGTTGTCTCGCCGTGGTCAAAAACTACAACGCTCACATCTCTGCATTTTGTTTCCGCCTTGAAATCAGATATGAGACCGTCGATGCCGCTTCCGGTTCCAGCCGCAGAAGTAAGATCAACGAAAAGCATCACGGCTGCAAGAATAAGGTTTCTGATCATCGTCACATGCATTCCTTTCGGTTTACTTAAGCGCATCGTAGCTTAAGCAAATGCAGCAGACAATAAGAGCCTTCACTTGTTGCAAATGAGGTTTCGCGAAATGCAAATCCGGGCGGTGTCACGCCTTCCTGACTGCACTCTTTTTGAAGATCTTGGCCTTGAACTTATTGATCCATTCGGTAGCTTCTTCCATGCGCAGTATAACAGCCATGGCAAAGTAAACGACTATCGCAACAACACCCTTGACTGCATCTATCATGAGCTGCATGATCTTTCCGCCGTTTGCGGGAAGCCAGATATTTACAATAAATACGACAGCACTCATGACAGCGGCGCAGAGTGCAGCCTTCAGGAGAAATCTTACTATCCCGTGCGGAGCAAGTTCCTTACGTCTGCAATAAGTGATGCCGAGCATGATCATCTGGCATATATTGGCAAAGGAATAAGCGAGAGACAAAGAGATCGGGCCGGCACCGAGCGTGACAAGCAACTGACATGAGAGCGGAGTCATTACAAGTGAGATAAGGCCTGATATCAAAGGCACCCTGGTCTGACCGATCGCATAAAATGCCTGATTGAAGACATGCACAACAGTCGCAGTCACGATAGCGATGCAAAAGCCAAGAAGGAATGTTGACGCTGAATGTGCATTGAGATCCGTATAATTGGACGAAGGCCACTGATAGATTGCCTTTACCACATCGACGCTCAGCACGGCGATTATGGCAGCTGACGGTATGGTCATGAAAAGCGCGCTCTTCATTGAACGGGAAACGAGTTCAGATGCCTTCGAATAGAGGTTCGATTTGTAGGCGCCTGCGAGTTCCGGCGTCATTACTGTCGTGATCGCAACGACGAAAACGGTATAAGGTATCTGCCAGATCGTCGATGCATTTCTGTAACCCCAGACATGGATCTCTCCGAACTGCAGTGCAAAACGGTAGAGGACTACCGTGTTTATCTGGATTATGGATGCAGATATGAGGATCGGGATCGCGCGCCTGAACAGCTGAAGGAATTCCTTGTCCATCGGTTTGAATATGAACCGGAACTGCTTCATCTGCCTGAAGCCGAACGAATACTGGCATACAAAATATATTGCTGTAGCAACAAGGATGCCGGCAGTAGTCATTACGAGATTCTTCTGTGAATTGCCGCCGAAGATGATAACGGCGACGATGACCAGGATATTATAAAGCAGAGGTCCGAATGAGGTAATGGTAAAGCGCCTGTACGATATCAGGATACCGTTGCACAGCGCGGCCAGCATTATGAAGAATATCTGCGGGAATAAGAATTTGGATGCCTGAGCAGCGAGCATCAGGACCTCAGGCTTTATGTCATCCTTCCCTATCGCATAAAGATTATAGATCGGTTCTGAGAATATGGTGCCTAATGTGCATACTACGAGCATGCCTACACTTACGACTGAAACAAAAATGCTTATCGTACGGACGCCTTCCTTCTCCTTACCAACCGCAAGCTGCGCGCTCAGATAAGGCGCAACAGTGGAAAAGATGGCTCCGCCGATCAGGAGATTAAAGAACAGGTCCGGTATCGTGAATGCAAGCGAATATGCAGCGCGGTATATGCCTGCCTCGTCGCAAAACTTCCTGCCGAGAATGACATCGCGGATAAGTCCAGAAAACTTTACGATGATGCTGCCCAGGCCGACAACAAAAGCGGCCAGCCCGAAGCTCATACCCTTTTTCTTTTTTGGTGACGCAACTGCTTTGTTGCCTGCTCCGTTATTCTCAGCCACTTATTCTCTGCCTTCCATGATAAGCGTAATAGCGGTATTCAAAGCCGCAAGAGCGGTCGTCGAACGCACAAGATCTCTTCCGCCTCCGAGATCCATCCTGTATGAACCCGAAATGCATCCTTCCACATTTGGTCCTGAATAGCAGTACCCCACAAAGACCGTTCCGACAGGCTTTCCGGGGAGAGCTCCAGTGGGACCGGCTATACCGGTGACGGCAACTGCCAGATCGACACCGAGGATGGCTTTCGCACCCTCTGCCATTGCAACGGCGCATTCATCCGAGACTTCAGTATTTGCATCTATTATCCCGGACGGAACACCGAGCACGCGCTCCTTTATCTCATTCGTGTATGAGACTACAGAACCCTTGAATACTGCAGATGCGCCCGGTACATTAACGACTGAAGAAGATATCATGCCTCCTGTAAGACTTTCGGCAAAACCGAAAGTTATCTTCTTTTCTGAAGCAAACTGAACGAGTTCTTCAGCTTTGAGACTAAGTCCTTCGCTCTCAGTCATTGCCCTTCCTCGCTTTCCTCTCGAGCCATTCGGTCTCGGTGATAAGGATCTTTCTGGGCTTGCTTCCCTCAAAAGGTCCGATGACCTTCGCCTTCTCAAGTTCATCTATGAGTCTTGCGGCTCTCGGATAACCGATGCCGAGTCTTCTCTGGAGTACGGATACGCTCGCGCTTCCGTTCTCGATTACCGTCTGTACAGCCTGATCGAAAAGATCGTCGCCGTCAGAAGATCCGCCTGAAGAGCCGCCCGAAGAAGAACCGGAACCCTGGTCTTCGCCAGAAGTTACTCTGTCGATATCCTTGATGATCGATTCGTCATACATTGACCCGTAAGTCTTCTTGAGGAAGTTGACGACGGATTCGACCTCTGCGTCAGACAGGAATGCACCCTGGCCTCTTACAGGCTGGGGAGCGCTCATCGGTGCATAGAGCATGTCGCCCTTACCGAGGAGCTTCTCGGCTCCGTACTGATCGAGTATTGTTCTGGAATCTACGCCTGACGTAACGGCGAATGCTATTCTGGAACCGATGTTGGCTTTGATGACACCTGTAATGACATCAACGGAAGGTCTCTGCGTTGCGATCAGCAGGTGGATTCCCGCTGCTCTTGCGAGTGCCGCAAGTCTGGAGATATATGTCTCGACTTCCTTGGCAGCGACCATCATGAGCTCCGCAAGCTCGTCGATAACTATAAGGATAAGCGGCAGATGCTCAGCTTCGGGAACATCCTGATACTTTGAATTAAAGCCTTTTATGTCTCTTACCTGGCCTTCTTCAAAGAGCTTGTATCTCCTCTGCATCTCAGCAACTGCCCAATTAAGTGCGCCTGCAGCCTTCTTCGGATCGGTGATGACCGGCATGATGAGATGCGGTGCGCCGTTATAAACAGAAAGCTCAACGACCTTGGGGTCGACCAGGATCATGCGCACTTCTTCCGGTGAAGAATGAACAAGGATACTTGTAAGTATGGAGTTGATACATACCGATTTACCCGAACCCGTGGAGCCGGCGATCATGAGGTGAGGCATCTTTGCAAGATCGCAATAGATCGGTCTTCCCGGGATATCTCTTCCGAGAGCTACGGTTAGCGGTGTTGATGCCTTGAATTCCTTTGTTTCGACCAGGCCTCTCAGGTGAACGGCAGTCGGTACATCATTAGGGATCTCAATACCGATCGCACTCTTTCCGGGGATAGGCGCCTCGATTCTTATGGAGATTGCTGCCATTGCGAGCATGATGTCATCCTGCAGACCGGTGACTCTCGATACCTTCGTACCTGTCTCGAGCGTCAGCTCAAATCTCGTGATCGACGGACCATGCGTTATATTTATGACATTTGCAGTAATGCCGAAGCTCTTAAGGGCTTCTTCGAGTTTTCTTGCCTTCTCTTTGAGTTTTCTGTCGAGATCCTTGTCAGCCTGCTGCTTCTCATCAGGTGCCAAAAGATTGACAGGTGCGGGTCTGTAATTTCTGAGTTTTCTCTTCTGCATCTGAAGCGCTGCTTCATGCCTCTTAGTCTCTTCAGCATACTCAATGTCAGGAACGTTCTTTACGGCATTATCCTTCCTGGCATCCTTAAACACCCTGCCTTCGGTCCTGCTGAAACCCTCTCTGTCTTCATTGCCCGCATTAATGGTTATCTCTCCGGGGTCTTTTGACGGAACGGGTGCGGCCGGAGGAACCGGTACGGGAACAGACTGTCCCTGTGCTTCAGCCGGCTGGTTATTCACAAACTGGCTGATCCACGGCTCTCTTACCGAACGTTCGGGTTCTGAATAGTCATAGCCGGAACCTTCCGCTTCCTCCCTGATCTCATAAGGGTCTTCAGAACCGCTGTAGATATCTGTTTCCGCATCAGATGCTGATGGTTCCTGACTGCCCTTGTTTTCGGACGGAGTCAGATCATAGAAATCGTTGCTCTTGGGATCGAGGAAAGAAAGCGGCTTCTTGGCCTTTGTCTTCTTTGCCTTGCCGGGAACGCTCAGAGGGTCTGTAGTATATCCGAAATCAGCAGAAGGATCGCGGCCCTCCGATACCTTGTATTCCTTCTCGTTATAAGCGATCTTTCCGGGCTCCTGGTCAACAGCATGCACCTGTCCTCCGGTAAGCTTATCGACATCTGTAAATCCCGAACTGCCGTCGATCGGAAGATTTGTCATGAAAGGTCCCTGCTTCTCGGGATTTCCGCCGTTCTGAACAAAGCGCGAACCGCTGTTTGCGCGGTTATTATCCGAGATCATGCCGTTGTTGCCATAAGTTACGACAGCAGTCCTGCCTGAAGCATTTCTTCTCTGAGGCTCAGGATCACCGTATCCGTTGCCTGAATAGATCCTGTAATTCTGATCTCCCTGCTTATGTCCTTTGTGTGAGACGACGGAATCGTATACCTTGCCTGATGCGGTGCTGATGGCTTGGGCCGTCTTCTTTGCGGTTGCTTTTATGGATACCCTGAACACGAGCAGGATCTGAGTGAGCAGGAAGACAATTATTGTCATTACTCCGATCACTTTGCCTGTAACCTCATAAAGCGCTACGGCTATACCGCCGCCGATGATGCCACCGGTGAGCACGTAAGAAGAACTTGCAGGGTTGCCGATAAGATTTATGTCTGTTCCCGATTCCCACAAGAGCGAAAGAGCCTTAAGCGCCGATGTCTTGCCTTCGGCGTTCTGGCACAGTCCCTCGAAATAGATCATGTCCATCGATATGAGCGCAAGGAGCGCCGATACGGAAACAAGAAGCAGTATTATGCTCCTGACTCTGATTCCGGATACGCCCTGCCTTTTCTCAAAAAAAACATCAAGCGCAACATATAGTATATAAACGGGGATCGCATAGGCAGCAACACCGATAAGTCCGAGGAAAAACGACTTAACGGCTGAACCGATTATACCCGTAAGGGATACAGGAAGATAAAAGATCAGGATTATTGCGATCGCTGCAAAGAACAGAACGATCCCGGCAGCTTCTTTGCGTGACGTGTCTCTGCTCAAATTCCGAACCTCCTGGCAGCCTTATACAAAAGGACCAGCGTCTTGGCGTCCTTTATCGAGCCGTTTTCGGCCATCTCGAGAGCTTCTTTCAGCGGTAACTTCACTGTAGCTATATATTCGTTCTGGTCGGGATCTCCTCCCTGATAGACCAGACCTGTCCCGATAAAGAGACTGATGATCTCGGAGCAGTATCCGGGAGTGGCAGCAATGGCGCCGACGCTCTCGATATTTCCTGCGACAAATCCTGTTTCCTCAGTGATCTCTCTGGTAACGCAGGCAAGAGGCTCTTCACCTTTCTCGAGTTTGCCGGCAGGCGCTTCGAGCATTACCTTCTCAAAGGGGCTCCTGAACTGCTTTACAAGATAGCAGAAGCCTTCATCATCAACGGGAAGGATGCATGCTCCGCCCGGATGCTTTACGATCTCCCTCTTGGCAGCTCTGCCCTCGGGAGTAGTGATATCCTTTACCTCTACGTCAAAGATCCTGCCTTCGAAAACAGTTTTCGAAGAAACAGTCTTCTCAAACAACATATCGTCACTGCAATTGATCTTACCCATCAATCTTTCCCCTTATTGCTGCTGATCTTCTTCCATTCTGCCACGGCGAGCTCGTCACAACGGTTATTGAACTCATTGTCTGCATGTCCCTTGACCTTATGGAAAACGACCTTATGGGTTGAAGTTAGCACCAGAAGTTCCTTCCAAAGGTCGCTGTTGGCAACTTCAGCCTTGGCGCTGTTTTTCCAGCCGTTCCTTATCCATTTGCCTATCCAGTCCTGAGCGAACGCATTTACCACATAGGCACTGTCACTGTAGACATCGACCTTACACGGGCGTTTTAAAGCACGGAGGCCTTCTATGACCGCCATAAGCTCCATACGGTTATTGGTCGTATTATCCTCGCCTCCGGAGAGTTCTTTTTTTGCTCCGCCGGCCATGAGGATAGCCGCCCAGCCGCCCGGTCCGGGATTACCCGAACAGGCACCGTCTGTATAGATTGTAACCTCGTTGATGACTGCCATAGAGTATTGGCGGGCTTATTTATTGCCCTTCATCTCCTGGGTCTTGTCGTAAGCGGCCGTAACTGACTTGATGACCGCATTCCTGAGGCCGTTCTCTTCGAGTGCCATTACTCCGGCAATGGTGGTTCCTCCGGGGGAGCATACCATGTCCTTAAGTACCGCGGGGTGCTTTCCCGTCTCGAGAGCGAGCTTGCCCGAACCTGCGACGGTTGCAGCGGCGATCTTAAGAGCGTCTGCCCTCTTGATGCCGAGGCTTACCGCAGCATCTGCCATCGCTTCGATAAAGAGCATGACATAGGCGGGACCGGTTCCGGATACGCATCCTATCGCGTCCAGCGTATTCTCATCGCAGAGGATCGATTCTCCGCATGTGTTAAGAAGCTTTATTACAAAATCAGATTCCTCACTGCTCAGTCCCACGGGGCAGACAGCAGATACGCCGAGTCCTACCTGAGCGGGAGTGTTCGGCATGATCCTTACGAACTTTCTGCCTTCACCGAGGATCTTCCCGATCCTGTCGCATGTTACGGCTGCGGCTATGGAAAGAACAACAGCACCGGGCTCAAGACTGTCCTTTATGCTCTTTAACGCATCGTCGAAATGGACAGGCTTTACTGCCATCAGGATATAATCGGCACCTTTGACCGCTTCCTGAGCGGAAGATGCGGCATTTACTCCGAGTTCTTCGGCGCACTTGGTGCACGCCTCCTCATAAACATCAAAGCACCAGGCTTCCGACGGGCTGATGACTCCGCCCTTAACAAAACCGCCCAAAAGAGCTTTTCCCATGTTCCCGGTACCGATAACTGCCAACCTCATAACTTTTCTCCTTATTTATATATAAGATAAGCGCTACAATCTTAACATTACCCTTGACATAGTGCAAACCAACGAATAAAATACACGTTGCACATAGGGGAGTGGCTCAACGGTAGAGCAGCGGTCTCCAAAACCGCCGGTTGCGCGTTCAAATCGTGTCTCCCCTGCCAACAAAAAAGAGTTTCCGATACTTCGGGAACTCTTTTTTTGTAATCAAATTGTCCCAAAAACGGGTTATTTCTTCCTTATCAGCGATGCGCCGCAGAAAGAACACACACTTTCATTCTCCGCCCTGACGGAACCGCAGTTCGGACAGTTGGTGTAATACTTGTGCTTCAGGAACTCGGCTCTTTCATCCAACTCCTTCTGGACAGCCGCATTTTTTTCGACAAGTTTTTCCGTAACCTCGTCTTCGGTTTTCGTCTGCGCTTTTCTCTTATAGATCTGACCCGCAACTATATACGCGGCAAAAAGAACCATAAAGATACAGGGCGTATAGAAGACAAGGTTATCGAAGAAGACGAAGGGCGCACCCTCCAGGCCCGAATTCTCGAAAACCGGTATGACCAGTTCATAGTAAAAGTTAGTGGCAAAGAGAAAAAGGTTTAATAAGATCCCCGCAATGCCTATCGGAAGGGAAAACTTGAAAAATCTGTCTGCCATCACCCTCTCCTTCCCGGATGCTTATCCGCTTCCTCGTCTGCTGCCGAGATACGGTGAACCGCACCCGATAATCCGTAATCAAAAGACTTGACCTCCAAAGAAGCCCCGCAGAACGTGCATGATCTTAAGGCTTTGGAAGCCTCCGCGCCGCAGTTCGGGCAGTTATTGTAATACCACTTCCTGCTCAGTTGCGATGTTATGAACTCCTCGGTCTTGAGTCTTTCTTCTGCGGCATCGATATCACCGACGACTCTGACCGCGCACTGATATAAGAGCTTGTCCCTGATCTTTACTATCAGGCAGCAGATAAGTGAACTTAGCAAACACAACAGCGAAGGAAGGTAAAAGATAAACTCGTCAAAGAACTTAAATGCCTGGTCGCTCATCGTCGCCCTCTCGAAAAAGGGTATAACGGCTTCATAGAAGAAAAGATTGACCACCATGCATACAAAGCCGATCCACATCCACATAAACAGGTTCAGCCATAAGATCTTCGGAGTCCTGCCGATCAGTTCGCCTACTTTCTTTTTGTTTTCCTCTCCGTATTCCTTGTCGAAAAAAGATATGCAGAAACAATCTTTGGACTTGGCCCAGGATTTTCTGTCACGGGAGATACCGTAAGGTCTGTCGCCTTTCCATATCCTCATACCGAAGGACGGAACATAGCCCTTCAGGAAGTATGATACGACCGATGTCCGGTCATATTCTTTTAGACCGTACAAATAGAAGAAAATGCTGACAAAGAATATTATAAGATTCAGCCAGTTAAGTCCCGGAAGAAAACCTTCCAAGACCATGGCCAACATATACAAGAATATAACAAAACCTACGATGGCGTACGCAGAAAAGCATCCCGTTAAGGATTCATCCCCGTTACCCGAATAACCGCCGCCCGAAAAACCGCCGCCGGAATAACCGCCTCCGGAAAAACCGCTTCCACCGAAGCCGCCGCCGAAACCGCCGCCATGATGTCCGCCTGAGTGGCCTCCTCCACCGTGAAATCCTCCGCTGGCCATATTCCCCTACCCCCGAAAAACATTCTGAAAAATATTATAGATTACGGGGCAATTTTGTAAACAGACAACGGAAACAGATGTTGTATGTCAGGTTGAAGCAGCGGATTCCTGTACGGACTCCTGTACAGATTCCTGCACTGTTTCGGAAACAGCTGCAGAAGATGCAACTGCGAATTTCTCTTCGGTATCAAGGTTATATCTTATCTGTGAGCTGTTCAGAAGCGCCTTGGGCACCACATCGAATGCGATATAGTTGACTTCGTTCTTTGTGACAGGGACCATCCTGAAGGCATAATCTCCCCTTGAATCGAACCTTACATCACTGCCGTTATATTCACCCATCAGCTTGAGTGAGATATCCATGGCATCGTTCATCGTCAGATCGGGATAGAGCGTCAGCAGGATGTTCGAAAAGTACATCCAGACAGGGTTTACGTCTTCTGCATATTCGATATAGATCCTGACATAAGCCAGTTCGTTGTCGGTCTTTCTCGTCGCACCGTCGATTCCGGAATTTACCAGATAGCTCCTGGATTCACCTTCGAAAAAGTCTGCAAAAGACCTGTTCGCGGAAACGATCGCCTTATCGCCTAAAATGCTCGGATTTGTATCAGGATCAACATAATCGATACCAATGAAGCCGATGTCAAGGCCATTATTCATCAGCGCCTTGGAAATATCCGCAGCATCAAATCTGGTCCTGAATTCTTCGAGCGTCATTCCCATGGAAGGACAGATAACGTTGGGAAGGATGAAATATGCGGCACCGACAATGATAGCCACAAATACGAGCAGGAGCGATACGGGAATGAGCGGATCCCTCTTGCACTTCTCGCCGAAGGAAAGCTTTCTGAACTCCTCATTGGCCTTCTTTGTCTCTTCATCTGCTCCGGCTATGCGGACGGTATCGGCAGCATTTTCCTTGCCGTCAGATTCTTCTGCAGTTTCTTCATCTGCAGCAGTTTCCTCAACATCTGACTTCTCTTCAACGGGCTCTTCAGAAGACTCTTCAGACTTTTCTTCCACAGTCTCCGAGAAAACCTCTTCCGTTTCTTCAGCGGCATCCGCCTCAGCGATGTTTCCGGCGTTCTTAACTTCGTTTTCTATATCATTGTTCACGGGCTTTTTACCCTTATTCTTATGTTTTGACATATAGGAATCCTCCCCTTAGACGCGTCTATTATAGTGATAAAGTCCGTTCTTGTAAAACAAGGAACGGGCAAGTTAACCGCGAATCGTGTAAAATAGTTGCAGAAACGCTCATTTCAAAGGGGGATACGGGAATGGCACATCTTTTGATATCAGGCGGTACAAGAGGTATCGGCAAGGCCTGCGTAAAGCTTTTCGCCAGCCATGGCTATAAGGTATCGTCATTAAGCCGTTCAGGCAGATCTGACGAGATCATCGAAGGCGTCACTTACTATCAGTGTGACGTAAAAGATCCCGAAGAGGTCGGACTCGCAGTAAAAAGCGCGGTAAGGTCTTTTGGTGAAGTGGATGTTCTTATCTCGAACGCAGGCATCTCGGTATCAGGGCTTGCACAGGACATGAAGTTCACGGATTACAGAGACGTAATGGATACCAACTTCGGCGGACTCTTTAATCTGGCAAATGCAGTTATTCCGGGCATGGTGGAACAGAGATCTGGCGTAATTCTTGCAGTATCTTCGATGTGGGGACAGACGGGCGCTTCCTGCGAGGCACTCTACTCAGCGAGCAAGGGCGCTGTCGATTCATATATAAAATCACTGGCGAAAGAACTCGGTCCTTCAGGCATAAGGGTCAATGCCGTATCACCCGGTGTCATTGATACGGACATGATGAAATGCTATAGCGATGAGGACAGGGACGCACTCTGCGCGGAAACTCCCGCAGGCAGACTCGGTACTCCTGAGGAAGTCGCGGAAACCCTTTATTTCCTGCAGTCTGAGAAGGCTTCGTTCATCACAGGACAGATAATTGGCGTAAACGGCGGATTCCTGATTTAATTGCTTTGTTGATTTCAATCATTTAAAATATTAAAACTGTCGCGCATTTTTGCGGCAGTAAATATGCCTCAGAAAGGAGAGGATTTTTATGGCTACAAATAATTACTCCAAGATCACACCCGAGATCTTGCGTCTTGCGCAGATCTGTCAGTCAAATGCCATAGATCCGGAGCTCTACACCAAATATGATGTCAAGCGCGGCCTGAGAGACATTAACGGTAAAGGCGTCCTTACGGGACTTACCAAGATCTCCGAAGTCAATGCAACGCAGGTCGTCAACGGCGAGACAGTCCCCGCTCCGGGCGAGCTGTTCTACCGCGGCATCAATGTAAAAGAGATGATCAAGGGACAGCCCGAGGAAATGCACTGCGGTTTTGAAGAGACCACCTATCTTCTTCTCTTCGGAAAACTACCGAATGAACAGGAGTTAAGGGATTTCCGCGCGCTTCTCGCAGAATCGCGTTCCAAGATGCCGAAGAACTTCTTCAGGGACGTTATAATGCAGAAACCTTCATCAGATCTGATGAACAATATCCAGAGAGGCGTCCTCAATCTGTACGCTTACGATACGCAGGCTGCGGACATTTCGATCCCGAACGTACTCCGCCAGTCGCTTGAGCTTATATCAATATTCCCGAGCATCGCTGTCCACAGTTATAATGCAATGCGCTATTATCTCGACCGCGATTCACTGGTTGTACACAGACCGAGACCGGACTTATCGACTGCTGAGAACTTCCTTTACATGCTGAGAGCGGACAACAAGTTCACACCGCTCGAAGCAAAGATATTAGATGTATCCCTCATGCTCCACGCTGAACATGGCGGCGGCAACAACTCCACATTCACGACTCATGTCGTAACAAGTTCCGGCACCGATACCTATGCATCGGTCGTCGCTGCACTGAGTTCCCTTAAGGGACCGAAGCACGGCGGAGCGAACATTATGGTGGTCAAGATGTTCAAGGAACTCGAGAGGAGCATCTCCGACTGGGAAGACAATGACGAGATCCTCGCTTATCTCGAGAAGATCCTTCACAAGGATGCATTTGACCGTTCAGGCGTCATCTATGGCATGGGTCACGCCATCTATTCGATCTCCGATCCCAGAGCACAGATCTTCAAGCGCTATGTTAAAGACCTCTCTGCCGAGAAGGGCCGCAGTAAGGAATTCGAATTCTATGAGAGAGTCGAAAAGCTCTCTGCCGAGCTCATCGCAGCTGAAAGAAAGATCTACAAAGGCGTATCCGCAAACATCGATTTCTACAGCGGCTTCGTTTATTCGATGCTCGGTATCCCGATGGAACTCTATACTCCCCTCTTTGCAATCGCAAGGATCTCGGGCTGGTCGGCACACAGGATCGAAGAGCTGAACGGCAAGGGCAAGATCATCCGTCCCGCATATAAGAGCGTTCAGGAAAGAGTCGAATACCATCCCATAGAAGAGCGCTGATGATCCTCTTGCTCCAACAAGTTTGACCTATGGCTTGATTCCGTTTGAATCAAGCCATTTTTCCACATCACCGGGCAATGCCGATCCGCCGGAATAATGAACAGACAGTCCCTCGCCCATATCTGAATCAGGAGCGAGTTTTGCGATCGCAGTAAGGCTCTGGCCGAACCTTCCGCCGCCGTGAGAGCAGAATCAGACATGTTTTTCTTTTGAGTTTGAGGGCTTGTTCTGAGCCATAACTCCTGCAAGCGGATGCGGAACATAAGGTTCCTCGAGATACAGGATTTCATCGTCTGTCAGCTCAAGTTCTGTTGCTCTTACCGCACCTTCGATGTGATGCATTTTCGTCGCACCGACAACGGGGGCAGTTACCTTGGTAAGGAGCCAGGCAAGCGATACTTCAGTCATTGAAACGCCGCGCTTTTCCGCCAGCTCGGCAACACGGGCGATGATGATGTTATCAGTATCGGCTGTTGCATCGTATTTGAATCTGGCATAGCTGTCTTCAGCTGCACGTTTGGTATCACCTTCTCCCGGTCTTCTCGAAAGACGCCCGCTCGCAAGCGCACTGTATGGAGTAAGGGCAATATTCTCTTCGGAACAGTAAGGGACCATCTCTCTTTCCTCTTCACGGAAGATCAGATTGTAATGTCCCTGTACTGAAACGAACTTGCTGAAACCTTCCTTTTCAGCTATCGCATTTGCTTTGGCTATCTGCCATGCAAAGCAGTTCGAAATACCTATATATCGCACCTTTCCTTCTTTTACAATGCTGTTAAGACCGTCAAGGATATCGTATACAGGAGTATTCCAGTCCCACATGTGATAGATATAAAGGTCAACATAATCCATGCCGAGATTGGCAAGACTCGTATTGATCATGTTCCGTACATGCTGCTGTCCCGATATTCCCCTTTCGATCTCATCCGGAGTACGTGGAAGGAATTTTGTAGCAACAACAACATTTTCACGCTCTGCAAGATCTCGGAGTGCCCTTCCTACATACTGCTCACTCGTGCCGCTTTGATAAGCAATGGCCGTATCAAAGAAATTCACGCCGAGATCAAGACCCTTCTTGATGATCTCCCTTGAATGTTCCTCATCAAGAGTCCAGCTGTGCTGCCCTGTTGCAGCTTCGCCAAAGCCCATGCATCCCATGCAGATACGCGAAACATTCAGATCAGATTTACCGAGTTTTGTATATTTCATTTTAAGTGCCCCCTTATGCTTTTATCAGAGAAGTCTCAAAAGACAGTTCTTTGTAATGTCATAGACCGTATGGTAAGTAAAGCCGACATGTGCCTCATCCATAGCCTTACGCTGTTTATCCGTCACTGCCGTATAAGGATAGATACCGAACATAAACGGGAAGAAAACATATACGAAATCACTGATGTCATCTTCACTCTTATCAGGACAGAACTTTTTAAGAAGACTTATCATGATCCTGATAGATTCACCGTAAGCGACCTTGAAAGAGGTCAGGAGTTCAGGTCTGCTGTTCGACTCCATATCGTAGTTATTCATTGCAAGCAGCTTCAGGAGCTGCTCCCTTTTTGATATAGACGAAGCGATCTTATCCGCAAGCTGTTCCCTGCCAAGCTTCTCATTCCCGTTCAGGATGCTCTGAAGATCTTTATTCCAACGGACGTATTCCCTTTCAAAAAGCGCAAGGAATATCTCCTCCTTCGTTTGGAAATAGTTGTATATCGACGTTCTCGTGAAAGAAGTCACATTGCCTATCTCCTTTAAAGTAATGTCCTTGAAGCTCATAGTCTTATAGAGCTTCTCACAGGCATTGACGATCTCCTCTTTTCTCGCAGCAGTCAGTTCCGGTGATCCCTTTGGCATTTCCTTTTCCTCGTTTTCTTCATTCTGACACAGTGTCAGTTTTATTCTAACCACATTCTGACACAGTGTCAAGATAGAGAAACCGAACGATCATCTGGACATAAAAAGAGGCCTCTCTTTCGAGAAAGCCTCTATAACTCAAAAACCTGTTAACCTTTTAAGTCAGGGATAAACCTTCAGTTCTCCTCTACCTTTCCGAAAAGGTTAAGTCTGAAGAGCATTGCCTCATCGTCAGGATCGGAGCAGCTAATCTTGGCATTGCATACGATACCGCCTTCGATGAGCTTCATGATGCCTGTGATCTGGCTGAGCTTGCTCTTGAGGTTGAAACGGTCACCCTCATCTGTAAGAAGGATTACGTCTCCCTTGCACTCGTCAAGTGCCTTCATAAGTGTAGCAACATCAATGTTGTCTAAGTAAAATGCTTTCATATCTATTACCTCCTAAAAAGTATTTTCTGTCCTTTTTCTATCCCCAAAGGCTTTCCCTTTGGACAGCCTAATAGTACACTTACTCCCCATTCCAAACAATGGATTTCTTAAACATATTGCATAACACAAAGGTTCTGCTTTTGTGCATAATGCACAAGAGCAGAACCTCGTTTTTTGTGTTAGATAAATTGTCCAGAAACCCGCAGATTTAATAAATACGGGTATTTCAGGCATTAATCGCTGATGAGTTTTGATGCGTACTTTGTGTTGTCGAATGTTGCGAAGTAATCGTTAAGAGTCTCAGCCCTTCTGATCTCTTCGACGGACCCGTCTTCCTTGAGAAGGAGTTCTGCAGACCAGAGTCTGCCGTTGTAGTTATACCCCATGGCAAAACCGTGTGCACCGGCATCGTGAATGGCAAGATAATCGCCCATTTCGATCTTCGGGAGCATCCTGTCTATGGCAAACTTATCGTTATTCTCACAGAGGGAACCTGTTATATCATACTTGTGATCACAAGGTTCATTCTCCTTGCCGAGAACGGTGATGTGGTGATAAGCGCCGTACATTGCAGGTCTCATAAGGTTAGCTGCGCAAGCGTCAACGCCGATATATTCCTTATAGATATGCTTTTCGTGTATAGCCTTTGTGATGAGCATTCCGTAAGGAGCGAGCATGAATCTTCCCATCTCCGTATAGATGGCGACATCGCCCATGCCTGCAGGAACAAGAACGCGCTCGAACTGTTTTCTTACGCCCTCACCAATGGCCATGATGTCATTCTGGGTATCTTCAGGTCTGTATCCGATACCTACGCCGCCTGAAAGATTAATGAAAGCAAATTCAATGCCGACCTTCTCGGAGATCTCGGCTGCGAGTTCAAAGAGCTGGCCTGCAAGAGTCGGATAATATTCGTTTGTAACAGTGTTACTTGCAAGAAATGCATGGAGTCCGACCTTCTTTACACCATGTGCCTTGAGCTGTGTATAGGCGCTTATGAGCTGCTCCTTTGTCATTCCGTATTTGGAATCACCGGGATTATCCATGATGCCGTTGCTGAGCTTGAATACTCCGCCCGGATTATATCTGCAGCTCATCACCTCGGGAAAAACAGGTCCGAGGATCTGCTCAAGGAAAGGGATGTGAGTGATGTCGTCGATATTGATGATTCCTCCGAGATTTGCGCAGAGAGCATATTCTCTTGCCGGAGTATCGTTCGAGGAAAACATGATGGGACCACCGACGGCGTCTGCCAGGATGAGTTCCGCTTCGGATGAACAGTCAAAACCGAATCCGTAATCGTTGATGATGTCGAGAATGTAGGGATTGGGTGTTGCCTTTACGGCGAAGAATTCGTTAAAGCCCTTATTCCAGGCAAATGCCTCTTTGACGAGCTTGCAGTTCTCTCTTATTCCCTTCTCGTCGTAGATATAAAAAGGGGTGGGATGTGTCCTTGCTATCTCTTCGATCTGACTCTTGGTTACAAACGGTTTTTTCTCCATAACTATACCCTCTAAAAAACAATATGAGGTAAGTTAACATTTTATCGGGCGAAAAACAAGAGATTTGTGCTATATTTACTCTTAATAAAAGGCGGTCATTCCGCGCGGCGTGCACCGTCTGAAATAAGGGAGGAATATCATTATGGACCAGAACAGCATTCCTGAAGAGTATCGTCCGATATCAATGTGGGGTTACTTCGGATATGAGATCTTGTTCTCTATTCCGGTAATCGGCTTCATCTGCCTCATCGTCATGGCATTGGGCGCCAGGAACGTAAACAAGAAGAACTTCGCCAGATCTTACTTCTGCTACACGATCATCGTATGTGTTGTTGCACTGCTGATCTTCGCGATCGCATTCTTTACAGGCGCGATCTCTTCACTTACGGGCAATTAACCCGTCTCGATTACCGTCTCGACTGCAACAATGTCCTCGTCTTTATCGAAATTGCCCGTTATACCGTATCCGGTATTAGGCACGACACTCGAGTAAACACAATCGGCTGCGATCAACACCAGGAGGGTCACTGCTATAGCCAGCAGGACCCTTCTGTTTATCTTGCGTATTAACGAATCCAGGAGCGGGGCAAGGACATAGATAAAGGCTATGGCGCAGATGCCGAATACAAACAATCCCTCGGCGCAGACCCTTCCGTTGATATTAAGGAAATATCCGTCATAATTCCACCATTCGTGACCGAACAGTTTCTCGAGCAGCCAGCCGGTAAAATACTCGACAGTTCCGCAGAGCGTGATCGCCGAGATAAAGAATATAAACGGTCTCTTCCTGAGGCTTGCGAGCAATATGAGAACGATCAGTCCGCCGAACCCGTAGATCGGGAGCCAGGGGCCGTGAAGGACACCCCTGTTTATCAGCCTTCCCTTCATGAGGAAGTAATACAGAAGTTCCCAGGTCCACCCGAAACACGAGAAGATGAAGAACATCATGACAAGTGAAGCCACCGAATAATGTCTCAGATAGTGGATATTCTCAAGAGAAGGGATCTTTCTCTGATCCGGGATCGGTGAAAGCCTTGACGGATAAGATAATCCGTCTGCCTCGTTCTGATATGCCATCATCTTCATCTTGCGGGACTCGCGGTTCTCATATTCGATCTCATCCTTGCTGTTCCAGAGGACTACACCGAAATACTTGGCAAAGAACTTCTCTCTTCTGCTGTCGAGGCCTTCAACTGAATACTCGGGCCTTGCCAGTTCCTCCTTTACATCCGAATATGTATCGAGAAGCGTATTTGTGTCCGCTCTGACAAATAGATATTCATCGTTAAGGATCTCCGTTCCCTTGAGTTTCTTTTCCTTTGAATAATACCTTAACCTTGAATAGAACTCTGAATAGCAGCAGACATAGTAAGGATTTGCATAAACCAGATTGGATATGCCGAGCGTGAAAAAGCCCAGTATAAACCAGCCGGTAAAGCTCATAAACAGGAAAAACAGCTTTCTCTTGTTCCCTTTCATCATCCTCCAGGAAAGAAGCAAAGCCTCAAAGGGTCTGACATCCGGGTTTTCCGCAATGATATAAGGTACCATCGCCAATCCGCAGTGGATCACAGGATAAAGGACCACAGTAGACATTCCGACTATCTCGAAGACGGTCTTAAGTCCCATTACTAAAGATGCTCTCACCCATCGCTTAACCCGGATAAAATAAAGATATCTCGAGAACGGGACTCTTTTATATATCCTGCCTTCAAGGAATATCCTTCGGCTGGCTGCCAGATAAACATTACGGACAAACAGCCATGTGAACGCTGCAAAGAACAATGCCATCAGGAGCATCAGCACCTGGGCTACGTTCCTTGAGCCTACAAACTGCGTAACTATGGAATAGACATTTGAGATTATCGTATCTTCAACAATGTAATTGATGACCTGATTCAGTATTCCCCTCGTCCTTCCGAAGACTTCATTTGTCGCCTCATCAGAGAAAGACTGGTTATACAGCATCTGCTCTACACCCGTATATATTGAATCGGCATCCCCGTCGATCTCCCTGTAAGCATTTTCGATGCGCTCCAGGCCCTTTACGTCTGTAAACTCATTTACCGCGTTGATCGCATCATCGACCACCTGTCTCCTGATACTGATGAGGGTGTCAGACGCAACGAACTCTGTCTGGAGTATAAGCGCAAGAAGACATGCAACGACATACATCAGATAATGATGCTTGAAATTCAACTTTGCATCACGTTTAAGTTCCTTACGTGAAAATGTAAAATTGTCTGTCTCCAAAAATGCCACCTACCCTTATTACGGCATATTCTAACAAAAAAATCTGATGTCTCAAATATTAATATTATAAAAGGCTGCCTCACAAGTGATCGTTGCACTTTTGAGACAGCCTTAAAGCACTAAGCCGGTTTAGCCATCAGCCTTGATGCGGACGGCCTGTTCAGGTTACATGCAGGTGTATCCACCGTCGACAGGGAGATTTACGCCTGTGACATAAGTTGTAGCGGGAGAAGCGAGGAAGCATACTGCTGTGTCGAGCTCGCCGTCGTTGCCGTATCTCTCGAGAGGGATCATAGTCCTTGCATTAGCCTGGAAGAACTCTGAATCAAGAGTCTCCTTTGTAAGAGGGCTGTAGAAATAGCCCGGGCAGATGCTGTTTACTGTAATATTGTACTTACCCCATTCGGAAGCAAGTGCTCTTGTAAGGTTGACTACGCCGCCCTTTGCTGCATGGTAAGGAGATGCGGGAGCAACCTTGTTTCCTACCAAACCGTACATTGAAGCAATATTTATGACTCTGCCGAACTTTGCAGGGATCATAGCCTTCTTCGCGATGGCTCTGGCCATTCTGAAAGAACCGAAGAGGTCGATGTCGATCTCGTTCTGGAACTGTTCGTCAGTGATATCTTCTGCAGGAGCTACAGCGCCCGTCCCTGCATTGTTTACAAGGATGTCGATCCTGCCCATCTTAGCGATGATCTCATCTACGGCAGCATTAACCGCATCTGTATCAGTAATGTCGAGCTTTACTGCAAGTGTCTTTACACCGTATGTCTTTTCGATATCTGCGCAAACCTCGTCGAGCAGATTCTGGCGGCGCGCAATGGCTACGATATCACAGCCCTGATTTGCAAGAGCCTTAGCCATCTGAACACCGAGTCCTGTGGAGCAGCCTGTAATAACAGCAACTCTTCCCGTTAAATCAAAAATGTTAGCCATATCCATTCCACCTCTTTTGATATTTTTGGCCGGAGTCTTTTAACTCCACGAAAATTATACATAACCCAATATGGCCGATTAAATCAGGAACATTTGTCTTTTTCAGCAATTTGGCCTCAATCTGTGCCGTTTCCATTAAGTTTTGCTCTCGTTTGCAAATAAAGCCTTTCGAATGATTTTCAATTCAGTTCCCGGAAGGAGCAATTCCTTACAAAATGTTATAATGTGCTTATCCAAAAAATCAGCAGGAGGATAATCCATATGAAGTTTTTCAAAGGCAAGTGCGGAACTGTTGTAACCAAGCTTTTCGAGACAGAATGCGAAGGGGGGCCTCTTGAAGAACTTATCCCCAATACCACCGATGCCGCAGGCGAGAAGCATGTGCCTGTTATCTCCGTCAACGGACAGGAAGTTACTGTAACCGTAGGTGAAGTCGCTCACCCCATGATGGATGCGCACTATATCACGTTCATAGCTTTGGAGACAGACAAGGGAGCCGTTATCAGACAACTCAAGCCCGGCGAAGAACCCAAAGCCGTTTTCACGATCGGTTCTGATGAGAAGGTCATAGCAGCTTACGAATACTGCAACCTCCACGGGCTCTGGAAGGCAGAGGCCTGATATCCTTAACACCGGTCCGGACCGTTCATGGAGACTAAAACAACAATAGACAACATCAAGCTCTCAAGATTTGAACTTATCTTTTTAATTGCCTCAGCATCAGTCACGATAACATTCGTGTCCTGTTGTTCACCGCTCTTTCCGTTCAACCCGTGGGATGATGTAAACGTCTTCTTCGTGATCGGAAGGGGCATTATCCATGGTCTAGTACCTTACAGGGATCTGTTCGACCATAAAGGTCCGCTTCTGCATTTCATTTATGCATTGGCGGCCCTTATATCCGAACGGTCATTTGCCGGTGTATGGTTAATCGAATGTGCCGCCGCTTCGGTTTACTCGGTATTCTCATGGAAGACCGTAAAACTCTTTACAGATCCCGGGAAGTTCACAATAGCAGTTATGCCGCTTTTCTCCGGCGTTATCTATACGATGTCGATGTTCAACTTCGGCGGCAACTCCGAAGAACTTTGCTTTCCGCTTCTTGCAGTTGCGTTCTATATCGGGCTTAGAGCGGCAGTAAAAGGCAACGGTATACCCGCTGACCGCGACGCGCTCATATGCGGTATCATTTCCGGTGCTCTTTTCTGGATTAAATACACATTCCTGGGATTTATGGCAGGCTTTGTCATCTTCATAATCATAATGGTTATAAGAAAGAAGATGTTCGGCAGGCTCTGGTCACTCATCTGGAGATTCTTTGCAGGCCTAACGTTCTTTACCGCCCCGGTGCTTATCTATTTCATTGCGAACGGAGCTTTGGGCGATCTTTGGGAAGGATATTTCAGGACCAATCTGTTCTATTATCACGGCGGAACAGCGGAAAACATGCCTGTATATCTCAAAGTTTTAAGGACCTTATACTATCCTTGCTCAGGGCTCGTCAAGATGGCTTTGGAATACCCCTCGGCATGCGTCATGATACTGCTGTCACTCATCTCATTCGTGATGATGAACAGATCATACAGAAAAAGAGTATTCCTGTTCTTTTTCCTGACGTTCGCCCTGTCATTGGGATTTGTTTTCTCCCGTAATGTATATGTATATTATTACGGATATCTTCTGTCATATATTTACTGTCTGGCACTTATCCCCTGCATTAAAGGATTGCAGAAGCTCGTAACCGCTTCAAAACAGAATCCGGGATTCATAACCAAAGCTCTTGCTGCAATGCTTGCCATATTATATGTGTTTACAGTCTACATGGGTAAGAACAAATATCTTATGTTCAAACCCAAAGATTTCACCTCTCAATGCAGGATCGCGGAAACGATAAGACAGACACCAGACGCGAAGGTATTGGTATACGGTGTCATCGACTCCGGCTTCTATACGGCTGCCGGGATACTGCCGCAGAACAAATACTTCTGCTACCTCAACATCTGTGATTCCTATCCCTATATCCTTGAAGAACAGAACAGACTGATAGAAGAAGGTTACTTCGACTACATAATCACCTATGCTTTCCCGGAAGAACATTGGGATAACTACGAGAAGATCCAGGAAGAGACTAACCTCTTCATAGACTTCACCTGTGAACCGATCCTTGAAGGATATAATCTTTATAAGAGGATCTGAATCAGACCACCAGTCTCCTGACATATGGATGTACGAGCAGAGGGTTTACCTGAACCTTGACAACATCCCCCTCTTTTACCTGACATTCTGTAACATCTACAGTCATGTGGGATACGCCGATCCTGCCTATGACCGGATTCTGTCTGCCGTTGATCCAAACGCTTAATACAGGATCTGATGAGATCCTTCTCATCAGGTTCTTGACTATGCTGCAAAATGAAAAGTCCATTGTCCCCTTCTGGATCAGTCCGATCCCGCAGCCTGTTCCGACCCTTACTACCGCAAGTGAACTGTCTCTTTTAAGATAAGCTTCTCCACTGTATCCGATATGCTCGCCTTCCTGTCTGTTGTAAACCGAAAACACTTCGGATTCCAGCCATACCGCTTCCTCAAGCCCGCTCTTTACGGATGATTTTCCGAGAAGCGCACTGCCTACCCTTACAGCATCGAAACCGAGAGAACCGAAGGTCAGCGACGCTTTTGAATTTGCGACATGACAGATACCGGTATCAACACCCGTAGCTCTGATACGCTCCAAGGCCGACTTGAATACGCGTATCTGTTTTTCAACGCTCTTTTTGTAATTGCTGTTGCTGCCGGCAAGATGTGTAAAGCACCCTTCGAAAGAGATGAAATCCTCGTAATTCTTAAAATACGGAAGATCATCCGCATTGAAACCGTATCTTCCGAGACCGGAATCGATCTGAATATGTACTCTCGGTCTCTTTCCGGTAAGCTCATGGATATAGAGCAGCTCGGGGATCTGATTCTTATTTCCCAGGGCAATAACGACGTTATGCGTTACCATCATCATCAGTTCGCTGAAATCGGAAATCGGAGTCAGCATAAGGATGTCGGTCTTGCAGCCCTCTCTTCTCAATGCAACGGCTTCGCAGGAAGATGTAACGGCATACATATAGATATCCTCATCTTTTATGATGTTGTAGAGATTGGCGACTCCCAACCCGTAGCCGTTTTCCTTTACGACAGCGATCACCTTCGCTTCTGTCGTTTTCTTAATATATCTCACGTTGTTTACGATAGCCTCCTTCTTTATAACGAGGGTGGCGTTTTTATCAAAACAACAATTGTTATCTGTATTCTCAAAGAAAAGTTCGTCGCACATAAGAGTCACCTCACTTTCTGTATACAGATTAAGGGGGCGAAATTTCAAATCATCTTCATATCAGCATCAAAACGACAACAAGATTGTGAGAAAAAGCAGGCTAAAATGAGGCACGGGAACAACAAAAAACGCCGGAAACCCTTTATCCGGCGCCATTTGCGGCGTTTTTAACAACAGGCAGCGCTTTTATCCTTTTACACGACCTGGAATATGTAAAACTTCAGATAATCGGTCTCAGGCACATTCCAAAGTATGGGGTGGTCAGGAGCCTGTGTTCTTGCTTCTATCTGCCTCAGGCTGACTGCGGCATCTCTCGCCGCAGAAGAAAGCATCTTCCTGAACAACTCATCCGTCATGAAATGCGAGCATGAACAAGTGGCAAGATAACCGCCTCTCGGGAGCAGTTTCATCGCCTTCAGATTTATCTCCTTGTAGCCTCTGCCGGCTGAATCTACGGTATCTCTGGACTTGGTGAATGCGGGCGGATCGAGGATTATGTAATCGTACGAGTGATCCTTCTTCGCAGCCATGTTTGTGAGCAGCTCGAAAACGTCCTCACAGACATAATCAATCCTATCCTCCAGGTTATTTCTTACCGCATTGGCTTTTGCCATTTCGACAGCCTGGGACGATATGTCGACACTGGTTACGTGTCTGGCTCCGTTAGCGGCACAGTTCAGACCGAACGAACCCGTGTGTGTAAAGCAGTCGAGCACATTCTTGTCTTTTGCTATCCTCGCCGCGGCTGTCCTGTTATACTTCTGATCCAGGAAGAATCCCGTCTTCTGACCGTTCTCAACATCAACGGAATACTTTATCCCGTTCTCGGTTATCTCGGTAATGCACGGATAATCCGCTCCGCCATACCATCCCTTGAACAGTTCAAGACCTTCCTTCGTCCTTAAGGCAAGATCATTACGCTCATATATACCCTTAAGCGGTTCTCCGATCTCATCGAAAACATCTCTTAAGGCTTTGTATATTACATCCTTATTCATCTCAAGGCCGAGACATGCGATCTGCGTTACGGCAATGTCACCATATCTGTCACAGGTAAAACCGGGCATCTGATCAGCCTCTCCGTGGATAATCCTGCAGCACTTGAAATCATCACCCTGCATTACAGTCATACGGTACTTGACCGCATAGAGGATGCGTCTGTACCAGAACCTGCCGTCAAAAACATCATTGCTGTTGCGCGAGATAATCCTTACGGCGATCTTCGATCCGGAATTATAGAAACCGGCTCCCTGCCAGCTCGAACCCTCAAAACAGTCAACTATCGAACCGTCAACAAGTTCTCCTTCAGATGACAATATCTCATTCCCGTAAACCCAGGGATGTCCGTTCTTCAAGGACTTCGCAGCCTTTGAAGATATGCTTATCTTTGAATATGGTCTTTCAGATCTCATCCTGCCCCTTCAGATCAAGCCCATTCATCCTGAGACTTAGGCTTTCTGATCATTGAAAGTATAAGCTGTTCTTCAACAAACCACTGGTTTGTCGAGGGCTTGTGACGCATTGTTATATATCTCTTTGAATCTGCACCGGAAGACTTCAGGAAGATCCTCATCCTTCCGTCAATCTCCTGATCAAAACCTTTTTCCGTCTCGATCGTGTAAGGCATGGAGGGCGTGTAATCGTTATCAGGAGATGTTCCGTTGAAAAATGAACGTACCACATAGTCTCCGTCTGCCATCCTGTCAGCAAGGAACTGCTTCTGGAACGGGGTAACCTCATAAGGACCGTTAAGAAAATCCAGCATCTCAAAGGTCTCTTCCTTATTCACCATATAATGCATCATTACGGCTACAAAAAGAGCAGCTCCATATTCAGGCTGATCCAGAGAAGCCTGGGGCATAGCCTTGAGTTCTTCAAGATTACCGGGAAGCTTTTCGAATGTAATGGTCATGGTATTATCCTCCGCATTATCTTTGTCGCAGTCGCGGACCGCTAAAGCACATTATAACATTTAGGCAGAGCATTCGACGAATACAAATGCCCTGCCTAAACCACGGAGGTATAAAAAATATGGATCAAACGGCGCTTGCCTTTTCTGTCGGGATATTGCTGACTGTAACGACGGAATCAAATGTGTCGACGATCCTCTTGACCTTCTCACTGCCCATGCAGTACATCCTGCAGACGTAGTTGACCGATCTGTTCTCGTGGCAGCAAAGTATGACGACACCCGCATTCTCGATGCTTCTGCCCATCATGAAATCGACTTTCTCCCAGAATGAGCCCGCAGGGACCGTACATTCGATGTAACGCGTATCACACGGCAGAAGCCTGATGCCGACACAATCGGCATAGTACTTTCTGATCAGGTCACAGGCTTTGCGGATATAACGCCTGATGGTCCTGTGCGTATAGAAGAGCTTTTCAGCTATAGCCTGCTCCGACAATCTGGAATTAAGATATTTGACAGCAACATCGTATTCGTAGTCCTTCATGTTTTCCGAAGCGTAAGAAAGTGCATTGCGGATGTTAGCCTTGATACTGGCATAAGTCTTGACATACTCCGTATATCCGTTGTCGGCAAGATCCTTGACCACACGGTCGAGCATATAAGGTCTTCTGAAAACGTCTCTTACAGTACAATTAAAACTAATCATAAAAATCCTCCCTTATTCTCAACTCTTATGCTACTATAATAGAACATATGTCCGCTTCTTATGTGGTAATGATAGCACCTGTACACCCGGAAGTAAAGGAAAGAATTATTACATTTTACTACATATTGGGGTTTAACATACTGATTTGCTTCTATTCCCTCTATTTTATATTTGATTTATATAACTATATAGGAATTATAGTTTCCAATTCACAAATTGTTTTTATCTTATTTCGCCGTTAGTACCACTTTCATTTTTCCCTTATGTTAAAATTTGATTATTAATAAAAGATTGAGGGCCTTATGCGGACACATTACCTGATCGAGCTGGCTATTATATCCTTGATCTTGGTAGCACTGATCATTGCTACTGTATTCAAACGGAAAAAATTCCTTGAAAGAACCGCGACCAGCCTTTTCAATTATCTCCTTTCCATTGTTATACCTTTAGCCGGAAATGCATTGGCATTCTTTACCGATTCCATGATGATCGCCAAAGCAGGCTATACCGTCATGCTGTTAGGAGATTGTTTCCTTCTCTATAATCTCATGGTATTTGTAATGGACTATTGCGGATTCCGTTTCAGACGTTCCGCGGTTCAAACGGTAATGGTCGTTGTTCTTGTATTCATTTCGCTTTCCGTATTGGCCAACATCTTTTTAAGTACGCTCTTCACCATAGAACTGAAGACACTCGAAGACGGCAGCACATATTTCGCCATGGAATCAGCGTGGGGCAAGCTTTTGGGATTCTGCCTTATCGAATCCCTGTTCGTTCTCATGATCGCCATACTTATCAATAAGTGTATTCAGATATCCTCGGCATATCACGAGCGGTATATCGTGGTTATGCTCGCGATATTCTCCTGTCTCGGTTTTGAGTTCTTCTCTTTCTCTGACAGACCGACCGACAGAGCTATAATCGGATATATCATCTGCGGACTTCTCCTGTTCATCTTTACGTTCATCTACAAGCCTCTCTTCATCAGAAGAAGACTTGCCGACGTTGTTGTGGAGAATCACACAGACGGCATCATCTTCTACGACACTGACGTCAACGCTCTTTACGCTAATGACAGGGCATATGAGATCCTGCACATCTCATCGGGAAATCCTGACAAATGCACGGATAAACTGATCGAAGTAATGGGCGGAGCCGATCTCGGCACAGACTTTGACATTTCGACCAAATTCAGAGACCAGGGAAAGGACTTTACATATCTGCGTATAACACACCGTCTGATGAAAGACTCCAGGCAGAAAGATGTCGGATCGTTCTTCTCGATCCACGATGATACGGATCAGGTAAATCTCAACGCAAGGAGAAAATATCTTGCGACCCACGACGAACTTACAGGTCTTTCCAACCGTACGAGTTTCGAAGAACAGGTAACAGAGATCATGAGGGCAAATCCCGATGAACCTTATTATCTGCAGGTCTCGGACATCAATGACTTCAAACTCATCAACGATGTCTACGGAAGGGAAAAAGCCGATCAGATACTCATCAAGATAGCCGAAGACCTGAAAGTATTCGCACACCCCGGTTCTGCGATATGCAGATGGAGAGGAGACATCTTCTGTGCTTTCGTTAAGAAGTCCACAGTCGACCTTGAAGCACTGGAGACGCAGATTAAGGAAACATGGAGTTCTTCAGACATAATCAATTCTCAGGTCATCATCCACGTCGGCATCTTCGAGACATCGGCACTCGATAAGGAAGAGAATCTTTCCGTCAGCGCCATGATAGACAGAGCCATGCTCGCCATAGCAGGCATAAAGAATGATTTTAACCGCTGCGTTGCCATCTACGACAACAAGTTAAGAGAAGACAAACTCTGGGAGCAGCAGATAACTGGCGAACTCGGCAAAGCCCTTGCAGAAGATCAGATAATACCGTACCTCCAGCCGCAGTACCGTGCTGACGGACATCTTGAGGGCGGTGAGGTGCTCGTAAGATGGAATCACCCTGTAAAGGGTCTCCTCTCTCCTTTCAAGTTCATCCCGACATTCGAGAAGAACGGCATGATCGCAAGGATAGACCGTCACATCTGGGAATCGGCCTGCAAGATTCTTGCTGACTGGGCCAAAAAGAAAGACGGTCACGAGGGACTCAATCTTTCGATCAACATATCACCTAAAGATTTCTACTTCATGGATATTTATGAGGTCATAACGGGACTTGTGGAAAAATACGGTGTTGAGGCAAAGCACCTTCACCTTGAGATAACCGAATCCTCAGTCATGAATAATGCCGCAGAACACATCAAGACCATCAACAGGCTCCGTGATTACGGATTCACGGTCGAGATGGACGACTTCGGCAGCGGCTATTCATCACTCAACATGCTCAAGGATATGCCTGTAGACGTACTCAAGATAGACATGGTCTTCCTCGGAAAGACATCAGATTATAAAAAGTCCAAGATCATTTTGAACAGCATCGTTGATATGGCCAACAATCTCGATATGCCTCAGATAACCGAAGGCGTTGAGACCCGGGAACAGTTCGACATGCTCAAGGAGATGGGCTGCAAACTGTTCCAGGGCTATTTCTTCTCAAAGCCTGTTCCGCTGGAGGAATTTGAGAAGCTTCCTTTGATCTGGGAATAAATAATCAGTATATCTTTGAGCATACTATTGTGCATTGCAATCAGTTAACCAGAAACATCGCCATTATAGTACAACGTGTATATGGCATCCTTTTGTTCTTCTCCCATTATGGTAACGATAACACTTTCTTCGTTCCAATTAACTTTCCAATTGGATTCGCACATGGCTTTTCCGTCATTGGATAATGAAAAATCAACACTACTGATCTTTTTATTATTGTTATCCTTTAAAACGATCCTGCCGTCTTGAGAGCCAAACGGCCAATCCGGACTGCTTGTAGCCTGCAATTCAACGACATATTGCCCATTGGTCCGGGTATCTTTCGTACGGGGTATATGATCGACTATTTCCAGGAGAACCGGAATAGCTGCAATATGAAGTATTATTACTGCCAAGGTGATCAAAAACCCTATAAGACATCCGTGAGATTTTGGTTTTGATCCATTAACACATACATCTGTTTGATTATCCATACTTAACCTTTTTCCGGTTTAAAATATCTCGCATCATTTACTTCAGAAACTACACCCCTGCACTAAAAGTGTATATATTACTGTCTCCGTTCCTGTCTGTTATGGTTATCATCGAGTTATCGTAGTCCAAGCCGGGAATCGTCAGGGTGCCTTCCAATTCTTCATCCGAAACCACAAATCCTTCCACTTTTTGGAAAATAACATCCGTGACAATTATTACCATATCATCTTCAACCAGATAGACCTGATACTGCTGAACATCATGGTATTTCCCGAATGCTTTATGTAAATAGCCGGTCTTATCAGCCAATTCATCTATTTCAGTCATACTGATGTGATACGGAGTTTCCACATCATCGCTTGAATAATTATCATTCACTATTGCTGCTATGCCTGATATAACATCAATCCTTTTTTCATCCGGCACCCTGTATCTGCAAGACGAAAACATTAAACACACACACATCGCAAATATCACGATATAAATCTTCTTCTTTACTTCTCTCACTACAATCTCCACATATATTTTTCATTATCCGCAATATCTTCAGTCGAATATAAACCGGGAGCTTTAATTTCAAAGGCTCCCGGCTGTCATCTATGCACCTATCGTTACAAGCACGCCTGACAATACGCAGATCGCAACATAAGATACCGCCGTAAAAATAATTCCGGCTCTTATATGCGGCTTTCCGCGGTTTACCGTGGCTATTGTCATCGTTGCAGCAAAACCTAGCGCGAGAGTTGCCCACATTGCGAGGATCCTCTTCGGAGTATAGCCGTAATAGCTGTAATACAGCCCCAGCTTGCTCATAGCGATAATCGCAAAGATAATGCTCTCTGCCATCAGCATCGTAACCAGTATCCTCGAAGGCAGCGAGAAATGCCCGTCGGAATCTGTCTTGCCCAGCAGTATTATCGCCAGATAAACACACATGTTTACCGCCATTATGCCGACAAGCTCAAAGAATCCTTCCCTTGCGTAATGCGATACGAGAAGTCCGTCAGGAACCTGGCCCAGGAATCCTCCGAGCATATATGCAAGACGCTTGATGAAGAACAGGATATAGGCGAGAACGAATATGCCTGCGGCGATATATACGATGACGGATGATACGGATTTGCCCTTGCCTCTTATCTTCAGGAGCCAGGAAGCGACACGTTTTTCCCTGGCACCGTCTGACTTGGCACTTCTAGACACGAGGCCGTAAAGGTAGAAGCAGACAGGGATCGCGAAGATCGCTCTTACCATGATCGCTTCGAGTTTCAGGCTCACAAGATAATCGGCAATGTTTCCGAAAATATCATCAAAGAAGTTTCCTATATCCTCATCTATCGAAGACATGAGACAGACGGATATAAATAGCAGGACAAACATTATTATGATGAACAGTATCGCGCCGATGGGATTCTTCCTTGGAGCGGCTTCCGCTTCCTGATCAGCATCGGGTTTCTTGAAACACTTCCAGTCGATGACAAAGTTCGGGAATCCCGCAAAAGACTTAACATAGAAACCGTGGATCAGATCCGCCGGGATAAAACCGGATGTCTTTCCGCCCAAAAGGATATCATTCGATATCAGCACCGAATAAACGGCACAAAGATGCATCCCCAAAAGTGACAGTTCAGTATCGGGTCCTATAGAAGCGGTCAAGCCTGCAAGGAAAGTCATCGCATACCAGAAAACCGAAGCCTTGGAAGGCATGGATGCTGCCCCTCTCCTGCCTCTTCTTACTATCTCGTTGAAAAGAATGAAAAGAAGCGTAAACACCGGGTATGTCAGTGATAAAGTGAGTTTTCCTCCGAACAGTTCAGGCCCTGCACCAAGTTCTTCGGAAAAATCCATAACGAGCCTTAAATAAGCGTATGCTAATGGATAGGCCAGGAGAATTCCCAGCCTTTGAAATATAACTCTTTTGTCCATCTGTGATCAGTCCTCTCTAAACTCGAGAATGTCTCCCGGCTGGCAGTCAAGTGCCTTACATATGTCATTCAGTGTCGAGAATCTGACGGCCTTTGCCTTCTGATTCTTCAATATGGAGAGGTTAGCCTGTGTGATCCCTATCTTCGCGGCAAGTTCACCGGAGGAGATCTTACGCTTAGCCATCATTACATCAAGGTTTACTACGATCATGTTTCTCCTCCTTTCTCAGATCGTGAGATCCATTTCTTCCTTCATGGTTATAGCCTTATCGAAAACAACTCTTACGCTCATTACGACAAGCCCCATGAACAGTGCAAGTATAGCCAATATCCAGCTTCCGCTCCAGATAAAGCCGCCTACCGTGCAGTCAGCTGCTATCCCGACCAGAGCACCGGTGATTATCAGCATCAGCTTTGTGTTTACCCGGTCAAAGACTATATCCTTGCTCATGTTGGATAAGAGCTTGAACAGCGAGACCAGTATGAAGTAGGCACCGACCGTTCCCAGATAGAATACCACTGTTAATATCACAACTCTGAGTGTATCAAAAACTTCCGCCCAGATAAATGCTATATATTGAGTAATAACGATACCGAATATATCTGCAACAACTACCATTGCTATAAACAGCACCGTTGCGATCTTTGACCATCTTATGATCCCGTCGTTATATTGCATAGACTCTTTCCTCCTCGAAAAAACTCAAGCATGCCTTATAACCGGTATACTAACACAGCGTTTTCCGTTTTTCAAGAGTTTTTTATCGTTTTTCGATATATTTTTTCTGTTTTCGAAATGACGCAAATCGCAATACGCTTGACATTGACTAATTCCGTTTCAGCCGAGGAATGATATGGGCCTGCTTATCTGTCAACGCCGGACTTTATGTTGCTGACATCCATTACGCCTTCCCTGTCCGGATCTCCCAGGACCTTGATCTTGCGTCCGATCTTCGCGATTATGACGCCGTCTCCGGGCTGCACGCTGCCAAATTCTTCCTTATCCACGGTGTAGCTCATCAATGTCTCATCGCGGTCTTCCATATAGATATCAAAGACATACTGATAAGTGGCATTTCTGTTATCCTTGACTTCCTGCACCCTGTTGGCAGCAAGAACAACGCCCCTGCGGATGCCTCTGGCCCCGCCGACAATGCCGAAGATAAGCTCACCGGTAACGAACATGACCCCTCCGAGCAACAGGAGATCTATGATCTGTGAAAAGAGATTGTCAGGCGGAATGATAATGAAATTAACAAAGAACCAGGCGCTTGCAAGAAACGCTATGGACAGAAGAACAAGAAAGACCACATTTTCTTTGATACGCGCTTTCCTGACCTGCTTCAGCACTTCTTTGTCACTCTCCTGGACCTTGTCGAACTTAAGGTCCTTTATTGATATTGATTTCTTCAGATAATCAGAATAATGATTGCTCATATACCCTTCTTCCTATATCCCGTTTTTATTATTTCAGTGTAGCCGGATCGATAACGTTCAGGCTATTGTATATGTAATCCGAAAAAGTATCTACTATTCCAATCGGCGAAAAACCGGTGATCAGCAGAATGCTGTTGCCTTTCAGATAAACCCCTTTCATCCAGTCGCAGTTGCCGTCCCTGTTGGCCGACAGTGAATAAGTGATCGCATAGGCATATCCGTCCTTATACCCGGTCTTGTTCGTATGATCACTGTTCAGACTCGAAACATATGCATCGTAATAAGCCTTGGCCTCGCTCTTGTCATCGAAATAGAACACGCAGCAGTCGGTTTCGTATACGGAATTCAAGACCTGTTCTTTGGCAGCTACCACAATGATATCGTTGATATTTGCTTTCGGATAATAGTTGTTTTCATTTACATAGTTTTTATAAAGTTTCTTTGCTTCCGCCGCATCTTTGGAGACATAATAAGCTGACCGGGACTGCCTGCTGGAGAAACTGCTTATTGCGGAATCCGCATTTGATCCGCCGGTAAATTCATGTATACCGTACATCCCGACATATGTTTTGACAGCTTCCTTATCAAAAGGAGTACTGCTCGTACAGCCTGTAATGATACCGGAAACGAACACACAAAAAGCGATCAAGGCACAAACCGGTTTTCTCATACCATATCACCCCCGTTTTTCAATCTTCTGAAAACATAATACAATAAGCCGACATTTTAATACAACTGACAGTCAAGCAGTTAAAAATGTACAGAATCACTCTGATCACTTCTCTATGCACGGTTAAAGAATGCGTTTATCACATCGTAGTCTTTGCACTTCGTGATTATCAGGAAACGGTTTGAGGGATCGACATAGACATAGTAATCTTCATAGTTCATCTTTTCCTCAAAATGAGCATCGGTCTCATAGTAAATATCAACAGTCTTATCCTGACGGGTTCTGTATCCTGAAACGCCTCTATCCTGTTTCCATTCCTCAAAACGATCGAATCTTACGATCTCAAATCCGTATTTCTGATAGTTACCGGTAATACTTATATCCCCGCATTCTCCGATGGTATCCAGGTTCTCTTCCGCGTACGATTTGAGCGATTCCGCGTCAGACGGCGAACCTTGTGTATCTTCCGTGATCCTGTGGGATGCAATACCGTAATAACCGTATTTATAGTTGCTCAAATAAATATCCATATGGAAAGATCCGGAAGAAACATCCTCGTATGTTAAGCCGGTATCTTCCAGAAAACCATCCACAGTCACTCCTTCCGGAAGCATATCATCACTGATGTCAAAATTCTCTTTTAAGAAAACGGAATCGAAGGCAACGATCTCTGTACTGTCCGTGAGTTTTTTGTGACGGTCTGGTGTTATCTCGTTTGCATAGGCTACGATCGTTCCCCAATTATCGGGAAAACCGCCGTATCCGAGCTTCAATGCACACTGCCATTCGCTGTTGGCATCGTAATAAACGATATCTATCTTGTATGCGTAAGGATCGCCGGCATCTCCGAATACGTCCGGCAGTTTATTGATCTCATCGATCAGCTTCATGGCTTTATCGCTTCTTAACCATGCCGAATATTCGCTGTCGTCCCATCTGTTATATCTCAACAGGTTATTCCAGTTATCCTTATTGCCTGTTGCGGAGATAACCTCCAGCTTGTCTATCCCGACTTTTTTCGACGGATCATAATCTTTTTCCTTACAGCCTGCAACAGTAAGCACGATTGCCGACAGAAGAGTGAAGATCAGAACTGTTTTTGCAATACGGAATCTGTTTTTCATGATATCCTGAGTTTCCTTATTGAATCATCATTTTGATTCCAATATCTCACCTCGCAGTCGTCACATTCGAATTTGCCCGAAAAATATCTGCAGAAATATTTTTCGGCTTCCGCTCTGTAGATGATATTGTTGTAATCCGTAATGAGTCCATTCTCAGTCTTCAGAAGTCCGATCTCTTCCTGCGGATATTTCTCCGATCTGACTATTGCCATGGTTGAGGATTGCCCGCCAATCGGATTAAAGGCAGGACCTCCGTACTCAAAATGATCGTCTGTGAACGTATTATTCATCGTCATTCTCCCGAAAAACAGGATAGATCATCAGTTCTGATTGGGAAGCGTGGAAAAAGCGAGAGCTAATACTACTAAGATCATGTAGATAAAATAGATCGCATATATGATCGTCATCGCTATGCCCGCAAAGATCGCGCCTTTACTCAAAGCCGCACATGTCTTGATCTTTGGCGTATGAATTCCGCCTGAAGCCACATAATCGACTATAGCTTTGTGATTACCCGTTCCAATAAAAATAGCGACTATACTCGCTACAGGAAATGCAGCACAAACAAGTCCCGCGATCGCTTTTTTAAGAAAGCCTGACGCCTTCTCCTCATACTGTGCATCCATTATTGTATTGTTGTCCATATTATCCTCCGTATTGAAAGTGGATCCGCGAATACCGGAAACCAATTTTCACTATTTTATCAAATCATTGTCAGAATCAACGCAGATCAAAACAGCTTTTGATAAGTATATGAAGCTACATCAATCCAGCTGCCGAATGCCGGTTCATAACCTTCATCTGTTTCATCATTACCGAAATCATAATCAAGCACCCTTTTCTGATAGTTTTGTATGCCGAAGTGTTCGAATAATATCAGAGGTTAAAATCAAGAACGTTCGTCTTGATATAATCCATTATTCTTTCATCAACATCGTTGTTAGTGATGCTGTAGTATTTTCTGCATTACCACAGCATCTTTAAACATTCCATCGACATAAAAGTATTCTTTATATATCCCGATATCAGCAAACCCCATTTTACGATACAAATGAATGGCTCTTACATTGTCAGAGATAACTTCCAGTTCTATAACAGCGATCTTCATATCCTTTGCCTGCTCGATAATTCTTTTTAACATTTCTGTTCCTATTCCCTGATTCCAGTAATCCTTTCGTACTGAGATCGAAAATTTTGCCCTGTGACGTATTCTTGCGGGATAATATCCGTCTAATTCTGCTCTCGCTATGATCTGATCGTTCTCAACAGCTATCAGGACAACACTATTCTCAGAGTCTTTACTCATAGCAAGTTTCCGTTTTACGCCTTCAACCGGAACATTAAACTCATTTTCTCCATGCATCAAATAATCAGATTCTCCACCAACCTGATTCAGATATGAAATCATTTTCTCCGCATCATCTGAAACAGCTTCTCTAATGATATATGTATTGTTCATTTAATCCTCCCGTAGCCGTATCTTCTAATACTTTCTATCTTATAACCTGTTATGAAATGACCTTCGTCAAGTAGTATTTTTTCTTCATATCAATACCTTTCATCTAACAACATTTGGAAAGAGCCAATATAACAGTCTCCGACAAGTAGCCACTCTGTTATTCGTGGATTGGTTACCGACAGGCTAATGGTTTCGTCGAGAGCCTTGCTATCTAAGATCGTGGATCACCTGATCAGGTGCGCACATAGTTCGTCCGCAACTGGCTCAACCGTCATGTGTTTTTGGCTCCTTCCAAATATCGTCAGCTATGTTTCTCATTAAGCTACCCTTTCTTCAATGTTATCTGTCATCATTCCCCAAACAAAACAGGCAAGTTCTCTTGCTATGGCTGCTATCGCGACATTTTTCTTCTTTCCATGCCGTATCAACCTATAGTACTTACTGCGCATTCGGTTGTTTGCCCTATCTGCGTACGATATAACTTGAACACTGTTTCCTTGTTGGCGTTTTTTCAAGTCCTTTGATTTGTACCCGATATTACCTTTACATATTCCCCAAGCAGCTTCTACAAGAAGCCTTCGCAGATTACTGTTCCCTGCCTTGGTGATCCCAAGTCGATTTATCTTATCGGAGCTTGAATGTTCACCTGGTGCCAGACCAAGATATGCTGCATAAGCATTACCCTTTGCAAATCTTTTGAAATCTCCAGTCTCAACTATCAGAGATAATGCGACATGTGTTTTAACACCAATAAAACAACCGAGTTTCTTTACCTTATCCGCATACTTTTCCTGTGCAGCTATTTCCTCGATGCGAGTGTCGTATTTTTCTATCTTGTCAGTCAATTCAAAATATGTGGCCATATACTCATCAAGAGTTTCCTGATATAAAGGTGGCAGTTTTATTGCTGATAGCCAGTCCAAATGCATCTGAGTCCATTTACCTTGAGGATAGTAGTATCCGTGACGAAGACAGAATGCGTTTATCTGTTGCTTGATTTTTTTCAGGGCAAGTTTATGGTCATCACGCATTCGCAGGTATTCCTTCACGGAATCGTCATCTTCTGTAGGAATATACACAGGATGGTATCCGCCATACGATAGGCATTGTGCAATCATTAATGCATCTCGTTTATCTGTTTTAGTCCTCTTTCCTTGTTGGGTAAGCATCGTAGTAGGGGCCAAGATTACGCATTTGACACCTGCGGAAGTAAGCTGATTGTACAAGGTATATCCCAAGCATCCCGCTTCGTATCCGCATTCAATGTCATAGGTATCGTAAGGATCAAGTTTCTGTTTCACTTTCTCTATAAACATCAATATGTTCTTATAATCCGGTGCGACCTGAATTTTGGCATAGATCCTATCGTCAGCTCCGAATACAGGTTCCATTGCGCATAAGGTGTAATTTGTGCTGTGGACATCCATTCCTATCTTTAGTATTCTGTTCATAGTGACCTCCTTTGTATGTGGTAAATCCCATAGCTTTAGCATCAACTTTAAGCATATAGGTAAATCCACGATGCTACAAATGTGAGGTCATTTCATATTATCTAACACAAAAATATAAAGATTTACCTGTTCATGATATTCCAAATACCTGTCAATCATTATAAATCCCTCATTCTCACCAAACGAAAGACATTATTATTCAGCGACAAAAGAAAAGCAGATGACGTAAAAAACAAGCTGAACATGCTAAAACCAGCACAGGATCAAGGCATTCATCAATCTTAAGCCACTCTTCAGCCACTTAATTTCTATTTCCTCACACCTGGTTTCATATTATTAGAAGTTAGTTTAATTGAATAGATAAATGGGGATATATGTTGTGTCATCAAGCCATTCATCATGAACGATCAATTGATAACTTCCATTAGATTGTGACAGAATTACATATCTGCTAAACAAATACCTTCCTCATAATCAAACGATGTAAGAAAATTGAGCTTCTCATTTACAACAAGCACGGAATAGACCTTAAGAGTTTCAAAGCAAACTATTGCCTCATGAAATTCATCAGTGGGAATGGACGAACTGATAATGCTGGAATTAGATGAATACTGTCTTGAAAATATCGATGCCATTTATTCAATGAAAAACATGGATATTCTGAATGTAAACAGATCAACAGCAGCTCTAATAGATGAAAAGAAATTGAAGGAGATTTATCCAGACAGCCAATTCAGGTATTGTGTCGTCGATTATGGTGCCCCGCCAACAAAACGCAAAAAGAAGTAAACAAGCAAATCGGACTTATATCATAATAATCTAAGCCGAGACATCCCATACTCCCAAGGAGCTTTGAGCAGGGGCCTTTGAGGAGTTTTTGAGCTATTTACTCTGCTCAAAGTATATAATGAAAAATATGGAACAATTGATAAATGATTGACTTTGATGGAGGAAATCTCATATGCCAGATAACATTACCAGAAGCGGCCGCAGAGATTTATATGATCACTTGATTAATGCCGGAGTAATTCAGGCATTGAATATTTACGATTCTGCCTGGATAAAGACTGCTGGTATTGAACAGCTTGATCCGGACGATGAACTATATGATCCTGATATGTCTGAATATGATACAGAAGGCGAGAACATACCAGATGAGGATTACTGCCCTAAGTATACAATCTGCCTTTCAAATGAGACATACTGCGGAGACGGAGAGAGCCCCTATCCTGAAACAGTTCGAATAATCACGCTTATCTGTAAAGATCTCGAAAATGGAATACTACTGATATCCAGAGGAGGCACCCGAACTGTAGAACATAAGAATATCGACGTGAGCATAGATTTTGAGTCAGATATTATCAGTAATAAAAATAAAATAACTGAAGCAATTATAAATATATTATAAGAGACAGGATAATCGGGACCATTAATACGAGAGCAAAAACTGTATTGCACTGTTAGCATCCATATCAGATTTAATGTATCCCCCTGTTATTCCTCCCTGGATATGTATTTGATCAGCATTTCCGGCTGTTATTTGAAACCCAACAGGATAATCAAAGCCTTGGTTGTTGTAATTAAGAATGATGCTATACCCGGAATCTAAAATGCCGGTCTTTCTGGGTCCTGTAGGATAATCATAATGCGGTGATATAGTAAATTTTTTATAATCCCCCAAATAAAGACCATAAACAACATAGTCGCAAATCCAAAACTGCGAAACAGCTTCTATCGGATACTCCGCAGCAATTTCATCGGGATTCCAGATTATAGCATCTGCATTCTGTTTCAAATATGTATATATTTTCTCTTCATTGGTAAAAAGATCATCTATGATTTGAACCAGCTTTTCAGCCAAAGCCCTATTCTTGTCACTAATCCCTTCTATATATACAACACACAATTCAGCCCCATTAACGGTTTGGATCACCTTAATCGATTCAAGAATCTCAGGTTCATTCTGTCTTAGATAGTTATGAAGGAAAACCTGACAGTACCGTACCATATCAGAATAGTCGCCATTGAAGATTTCAGTTATACGTGCACCGACTAAATTCAGCTCATAAAACGCAAAATCAATTGTAATCGATATGCATTCTTTTCCTGTATGTGTATATACATAATTTCCCATAGTCATTCCTCGTTTTGTAATTAAAACCTAATCAAGTAATATGTCCATTACTAATCCTCCGCTACAGAATCCAAATCGTAGTCAATCCAATCTTATAGTTCAGAAACACTCTCACATTTTTCAGAATTGATTTGGATCTGATCTAACTGGTATCTCGTTCCGTCTTTTGTGTTAACGACACATTTATCTTCCGCAACTGAACCTTCAGGTACTGTGCCCGGTAATACATAAGCTGAAAACCTGTAACAAAGAACCCCCCCATCGGGTCTTCATCATGACAACTGTAAAAGCACCTTAGGAAATATGAGGCTTCACTAATACTCGAAAACCTGCATCTTTCTTCATACCCCTTCTGCCTGTCTGTAAGCTTTATAGCTATCTCTTCATTATTAATGATTCCGGCAATCCTTAACAAAACATAAAATACCTCCTGTAATCAAAATCCATGTTTATCTGACTTGATTATAGGAGGCGGTATGGGACGAAAATGTCTCATCAGCTATTGATTAGGACCCCTGGGATTCGAACCCAGAACGCACGGCGGTACAACCGTTGCTCTATCCTATTGAGCTAGAGTCCCTCATTGGAAGCATTTCAAAATATGGATACTTGCGCTTAAACCTCTCATCTGCCATGCGACAACCATTAACAGTAGCATACGGCTTCAGATCAGTTTCAAACAGTTCAGCATTATCATCCAAAGCAATAGACTTATCTGAAATAATGTATTTCAATTTTTTCATACAAACACTTCACCTCCTTTCTTACCATAAATTTTAATTAGCACCATGTACTAAAATGCGTACATCACAGGAATTTAGATATGTATCTGAGTCTAAGGGCAAGAAACATATAGACCGCATCAATCTCCGAAAGATATAATGATAATGTAATCCATCCTCGGGAGGCCACTATGGTTTATTTATCCAAGTCCAAGTACTACAACTACAACAACTACTACGACAACCACAACGGTTGCAGAAACACCCCCTGCACCTGTTGAAACAACCCCTGCACCTACTGAGCCTGAGCCTACGGCTACGACACCTGCAGAGACAACTCCCGCTCCTACTGAGCCCGAGCCTGCAACACCTAATCTCCACGCTACTGCGGATATTAGAGTATGGGTAAATGTTGACGGTGGCACTGAAGAGTTCTATCTCTACGGCGTTACGGTTTACAGAAACTCTGAGGATCTTCCTTGGATAGATGCCGACTACGACGCTCTTGAGGCCGAGATCGATGCCAGATACCCTGATTGGGTTTCTTATGGTACTCAGGTCACCAATGTCAGAGATGCAAGACCTTAAAAGAGGCGTTTAATATGAACATTAAGGAATTCAACTGGTACTGTAAAAGTGAGCTCACAGCAAAGATAATTGCTGACTACGACGCTCACACTGTTGATGTGACCAACTTTAAGGACGACAGTTATTACCTTCCGTTCTCGCCGGAAATCAAGCCGACATGGGAACAATGGCAAGCAGTTCTTCAGTCGCATTGCCCTTCCAAGCACAACGCTTTTATCCAGGAAACTCTTAAGGAACTTGCCTTAGATCATTACGATGTTCTGGAGATCATTAAGAAGACTAAGGGGGCTATGGGCCACACCAACTGCACCGTTGAGCTGGCTAATGACGATATGCCTGCATCAGATAATCGGATTTCCTTTTGGCGAGGAAATCAGGGGAAGTTCTGCAAGTCGGATAGGTTTTATAAAGCCGATGAATACGGTTACGAAGCTGCGTCGGAATATTTGACATCTGAGATATTGCGGCATTCTAATTGCACAGATTATGTGACTTACGAGATGGTTCCTGATCACTACCATTATCAGAATGTCGCTCGCCATTGTTGTGAATCTGAGGTGTTTTTCGACGGCTATCCCGAAGGCAACGAAATAACTCTGGCTGAGTTTATGCAGACCCATTCTTCCCCGGACGATCTAAAAGAACTGACCGACCCTAACAGCAAGTTTCGTGCCAGACATACTTTGTCCGAGACCATATCGAAGTTGGTCGACTTGATTGTCACCGACACAGGTCTTGTTGACTTCGGCGGCTATCTGACGGCTGTAATGGAGTTAGATGCTCTAACCCGCAACGACGACAGACACTACAACAATCTTTCGCTCATACAGTTCCCTAACGGGCTATGGAAGATTACTCCGATATTCGATAATGGTTCAGGTTTTGGTGCCAGAGACAAAGACCCTGCTTCAGGGGGTGTTTACGGTACGCAAGGACCGTGGCTCTTTAACGAAGCAAGGTATTACAAGATCGGTGTCCGCCCGTTCTCATCCAGCTTTGAGAAGCAGGTTAAGGCTTGCAGGAGCCTCTATGGACCCAGGCTTCAGATCCGAAATGATATTGATCTCAGCCCTGCTTTCGAGCGCATAGCGGCCGTTTACGGAAAGCCAGTTGCTGACCGCATGGAGTCGGTATGGACCCTGTCACAGAAAAAGCATGAGGATATGTTCGTCCCAAAAATCACCAGACCAGCATACTCCAGCGAACAATCACGCGTTCAGGGTAGCCTTTAATGCTCGGCTGATTAAAGCCGGAATTGATGCTAATCAGCGGTGTTATGTTCTTGGGCACTGTATGCAAACTAACGAGAAGCATTATTCATTTGGCTATGAAAGAACAGTTGAAGATGTAAAGAAAAGGCTTATTGAAAGCGCATGAGATCTGTTCAACCACGTTCAACCACTTTTTGCCAAATTAAAAGGGTCTCAGAAAACCCTGAAACCCTTAAAACACTGGTGATCGTGAGCGGATTCGAACCGCTGGCCTACCGCTTAGGAGGCGGTCGCTCTATCCAGCTGAGCTACACAATCGATTACTGAAACTCAGAGATTATATCACAAACCCGGCAGACTATAAAGACAAGTTTCCACAAGCATGACAACAAGTGATATCAGGATCAGGTAAAACGGCAGTCCGTCGATATATCTGGACTTCGAAACGAATATCAGTCGCCTTCTGATAACGGACAAAAGGCCCGTCATTACTATATCCGTCGCAATTATGAATACCAAAGTCACGAGCAGATGGTCGATCCTGGGGATGCCAGGGTTTACCAGGAAGATAAGCGAGATAAAAGCCGAAGCTACGGAAACTTCGCTGATAAAGTACCTCAGACCGAATATCGAGCTCCTGAAACTATGCTTGGCGGCATAAACGGCAAGAGAACCCAGGAGCAGTGCAGTCACCTCGCAAACGGGAAGTGCCGTTATCCTGAAAAGATCCTGATCGGTAAATAAACTCAAGGCATAGAGCGCTGCGGCGCAGCATATGCAGACCAGTGCAAACTCTCCCCTGGCGCACAGGAACCGCCTTAAAGCGGCGATGTCCGCAACAGGTATGTCCCAGAACTCAGTAAGTTTCTTGGATGTGGCGCTCCTGGGGATACCCGTTACCCTTGATATAGCCCAGCTCATCAGGATAATGAACATGACAGAAGCCAAAAGTGAGACAAAAACATATCTCTTTTCAAAGATGTATGATATCAGTGTTCCGAATACCGAGCTTATAAGTGCTATAAGATACGGGAAAAGAACTTCCTTTCCGAATGCAGGTTTTGTGAACTTGTCATTATCGTCATCCTTGAATCTCGCAAGCGACATGATGCCTATAGCCATGGGAATGAATCCCGCGGCGGCATAAGGCGTACACAGACCGAGCCTGTATGAGAATTCACAGGCAGCGATAAACAGCGCCATAATGAACGCAAACGAGATGACTGACAGATTTCGCGGCATGAAAAATCTCAGTGTCAGGGACCATAGCAGCAGACAGACGAAAGAACATGCGACAGGCCACCATATGAGATTGCCAGATATCATGAATTCCAGACAGAGCGACAATATCGTATAGCCCAGGAATAAAGAACTTCTCGTTGTCAGGTATTTGGCCGGCCTGATGTGGATCGCCGATACCTTATCGTCGATCTTCCTTCTGGACTGTTCGTTATCGAACGGTGAATTGTATTTCTCGGTAAACAGTCCCATCAGTTAACCTTCCAGTTCAGATATTCCTTCAGGAATTTGTAGCAGGTGTTGCATGCCTTGATAACGGTCCTGGTCTCATCGTAGTAATCAGGCACGGGAGCGATGAACGATGCCATCTCGGACATCGGCAGATCATCCATACTGTCGGTTATGATCTGATTTTCCGTAAGTCCACCTGGCGTAAGACCGTCCTCCGTGGAATCGTAATCCGGCGTATTGTTGTTTCCGTCGCCGTCCTGAACCGCAGGTGTTGCCTCAGGTTTCTGCGTCTCCCCGCTCCAGGTTCCGTTTATCGTCGCTTCTATCTGCCTTACAGGCATATAGCCGACAGCCACGTTATCATCGTTATAGATCGTATAGAGTTCCGGGGTCTTTTCGAAGGAAAAGACGACATTTCCCTTCTCGTTAACGTATTTGGCAGCTTCATCTTCCTTGCCTTCGCCGAAAACATAGAGCAGTATCGCATTCAGATCAGCCATGTACTCTTCTTTTCCATAGCCTGCCTTCGAGTTTGCAATGCATTCCTTTGACAGGTCGACAAACGGCCTGATATCGCACGTAACGCCTTCCACGATGTCCGTGGTACCGTCAGACTTCATTGCCAGACGGTCAGGTTCCTGGCATTCGAGCAGCGCGTGGCAAAGATTGTAAGACTGCGTCGCCCAATCGAGGCCGGAGATAATATAGGCACCTTTAAGCGAAGCCTCGCTCCTGTCCTGATTGGTCTTATCCGTACTGAAAGCATCCCAGTTGACCCTGGTGATGACGCCGTTTTCGATCTCCATTTCGACATAATCGATGTAACGGCTCCTGTCATCGAAAAGGCGCTGGGCATAGTAGACACCGTCATTTAAGCCTTCCACGGTATAGTTCTCGGAGTTATCGTCATCTTCAGAATAATCTTCCGTTGCAAAGGTTATAGGTATCTGTCTTCCTATCACCTTTTCCTTAATAAGTTCCATCGCATCTTCGCCGATGTAATATGCATCATCGATCTCGGAATTATCCAAAGCAAGACCTGTGACTCTCGTACTCTCATAATCCAAAGATACAAGTATGCCGAGATCCTGCTCACCTGGAGATTTGACAGTCAGATCGACAACATATCCCTGTGGTATGCCCGCCTGATCGTATCCTATATAAACGCCGTTTATCTCAGGAAAATCATTCAGTGCCTTGCTCTTGACCTTCTCGTAAGAGGAACAGTCCAGTACTTCCTCAAATCTTGAATGGTATTCGTTCTGTATACGTCTCGTAGCGTTATTAGACGACAGGAGATGTCCTCCGATGACTATTGCCGCACCGAGGATAAAAAGAAGTATCGCTTCAGTAATGAACTGCTTGAGCTGGGAATGCGTCATCATGAGAGATCCACCTCCCTCGAACGGATCTTTCTCCTGGACAACGTCTTAGAGAAGAAATCAAGCACGAATGAAAGGAAGTTGACCGCAAGCACAGGAGACAGCATAGATACCATGGGACTTAAGAATGGCTTGGTTACCATGGTCAGCAATCCGCATACCACGCCTGCAAAAACTCCGGCCGCAAACCTCGACGGCATAGTGGTAAGATCGCCGAGAAGGAATACGGCGATAAAGAAAACACCCGATGACAGCAGATATACGATCATGCCGTCAAAACTGAACGTCCCCGTCTCGACCAGCATGGACATCGGGTAAAGGAGCATCAGCGTAAGGATATAAGAAATAGGAGAATATAATCTCATGGTACCCTTGAGGGTAAGGAATAAGCCTCCTATCATTATGCAGATAAAACAAGCCGTTCCGATAAGCCCGGGATAATTGCCGCTTATCAGTTCCAAAAACGAGAATCCCGAATAGTCGGGAAGGCGTACAGGTTCACCCTGGAATACCAGACTCATCAGAGCAAATCTCGAATTTTCTTCTCCGTAAGAAAAGCCCTGGACGCCCGACGGGAATACAAGTTCGATGAACAGTCTTCCTGCGCAGGCGGGATTTATGAGGTTGCTTCCCGCGCCTCCGAAAACCTGCTTGGTGATCACTGAAGCAAACAGCACGGCTATGAGAGCTATTATGAGCGTTGTGTCAGGCGGCAGCATCAGTGCTAAGAGCAGACCCTCCACAAGCGAGCTGAAATCGAAATAATCGCTGCCCGATCTTCTTCCGGTGACTCTCGCGCAAAGGTTGTCAGACATAACGAAAGCAAGCATGCAGAACAGTATCAGTACCGCCGCTCTCAGTCCATAATAGTAGATGCCGCATACTGCACACGGGATAAGTGACGCAAGGAGCGTCATGTAGATGTACGGAGCATTCTTCTCCGTATGAATGAATGGAGCAAGCTGTTTCTTGTCTTTGCTCATACTTCCTTATCCTTCTCAAAAGGCAGAGTGATCGAATCAGGCGAGGACGCCCGGCTCTTCTTATCTCTGTCAGGGTACTCTTCGAGGAGAGAAGCTTCGCCGACAAAAGACGCAGCCTCAAGTTCCTTATCAGATGCACCGCTGTTATCAAGGAGAGAATTGATCTCAATGATCCTTCCCTCGCCCGCAAAACTCGCGATGGCGGTAGTGAGATTGATCCCCGCCGGGCAAACGTAGGAACATGAACCGCAGGCGATGCAGTCTCTGGCTCCCTCTTCGGCTGCCTTCTGCTTCAATCCCTGGTTCAGCATCTCATATATCGTATTTGGAGAAAGGTTCATCGGGCAGCACTCCGAGCAGAGACCGCAATGAATGCATGGTGTTCTCGGAACTTCGGCCCGTCTTACGACGGATATTACAGAGGTTGTCTTGACCACGGGAGTATTCTCGGGATCTGTTATCTCGATACCCGTCAGGCAATTGCCCCAAACGATCCTGTCGCTTCCTTTCTTTATGTCCTGGGCATTGGTAAGAAGTTCAGATACGGGAGTTCCTACCGGCACAAGCATGTTATGTCCTCCGGACGCATCTCCGGATACAGATACTATCCTGCTCATCATCGGGATGTTGTCAGATAATGCCTCCCAGCAGGCAAGCATCGTTGAACAGTTGAAGAGAACCGCGCTGCAGGTCTTCTCCAAAGTCTCACCCAGCACAAGGTTCTTTCCGTAAAGAGCTCTTGCGACAAGCCTGTAATAACCCTGAGGAAAACGCTCACGGAAAAGTTTTATGTCAAACTCAAGATCCTTGAAATCATTCCTTATCTTATCTATGGAATTCGCGATCGCCTGACGCTGTTCTTTTCTGTTCTCGGAAATAAGGAAAACGCATCTTGACGCGCCTACAGCCCTGGCACAGGCACAGGAACCCAAAACCACATAGTCGGGATATTCCGTTATCGCGACAAGATCCGATGTCGAATAGGGTTCGCTCTGAAGGCAGTTGACCAGGAAATCCTTAACGACTTCCGTCTTTGCCCTTTTCAGTTTTGCGGCAGTGGGTATACCCTCACCGCCCATTCCGCATATTCCCGCGTCTCTGATTATTCCGATAGCTTCACTCGCGGAGAGTTTGAATCCGGATCTCGGCTTTACGGAATCGAGCCTTGTCCTCTTCATGTCATTAACAATGGTAACGGCAGGAGTGATTATTCCGTTCGGAAGTGTTATCTCGGAAATTTCTGTTACATATCCGGAGATGCCACTGTGCACAGGCACGGAGAATGTCCCCTTAGCCGGGATCCCCACACACTGACCGATCCTGACATAATCACCCTTTTTCACGGAAGGAACCGCGGGAACGCCGGAGTGCATCTTCATGGGAAGGATTATCTTCGCGGGATATATCCTCTCGAACATGATCTCCTTGACAAAAGGGGAACGTTTCGAAAAATTCAAAACGTCCCCTGTAAACAATCCTCTGTAAAATGAATATCGCCTGCGGTCTGACACTTTATCTGTTCCCGTTACGGTAGGATATCAAAGCACCTGACTTATCAGTCGGAATAACCTTCGAGCTTCTTTGACTTAGGTGATCTGTTGAGCTTGCGGATCGCTTTTGCCTCGATCTGTCTGATACGCTCACGTGTAACTCCGAGTTTCTTGCCGACCTGCTCCAGTGTCATGGGCACGCCGTCCTTGAGACCGAATCTCAATTCGATAACTCTTCTTTCCCTGTCTGTCAGTCCGTTAAGAGCCTGGATGAGATCTTCCTTGAGAAGGATCCTCGCAACTTCCTCTTCGGGTGCTGCGAGCTCGTCGTTGGAGATGAAGTCTACCAGATGACTGTCCTCTTCCTCACCGACAGGCTTATCGATGGAAATGGGATCCTGCGAGATCTTCTGGATCTCTCTGATCTTTGCCTCATCCATGCCCATTGCCTCAGCAAGTTCCGTTGTTGAAGGTTCTCTTCCGAGATCCTGAACGAGCTGACGCTGTACTCTTGTGAGTTTGTTGATGGTCTCTACCATATGAACGGGGATCCTGATAGTCCTTGCCTGGTCGGCGATGGCTCTTGTGATAGCCTGACGGATCCACCAAGTGGCATATGTCGAGAACTTAAATCCCTTCGTGTAGTCGAACTTGTCGACTGCCTTGATAAGACCGATGTTTCCTTCCTGGATGAGATCGAGGAGGGAAAGACCACGGTTCATGTATTTTTTTGCGATGGATACAACGAGTCTCAGATTGGAGTTGATAAGAAGCTCTTTTGCTTCCTCGTCACCCTTTGCCATTCTCTGGGCGATATCTTTCTCCTGCTCTGCATCAAGGAGTTCTATCTTACCGATCTCCTTGAGATACATCTTGACCGAGTCATCGACAACATTGGCATCCTCACCGTCAGTATCAAGATCGCCGTCATCCGCATCAAGGTCAGGATCGCTGATCTTCACGCCGGCATTCTCGAGCTCTGCTCTGAGATTGATGAGCTCATCGGGTTCGATCTTGAATGATTCGGTAAGAGTCTCGAACTCTGTCTCCGTAATCTGATTATCGTTCTTTTCTGCGAATTTTTTAGCGTGCGCCATCGCTTTCTCAAATTCTGTCATCTGATAGATCACCTCGTAAATCTTCGAATGTAATACTGTCTGCTAACTAAATGCCGCGTGTTGCGGCCCAAGAGATCACTTGCTCGTTTCTGTCGGTTCAATGATCTCAACTGCCTGCTGAACATCCTTGGTAAGACCGTCTTTTGTGACTAAGAAGATCGTATCGGGAGTATAGATGCTCATCTCAACGTCACCCGAATCATTTCCGCGCTTCTCTGCACGGAGCTTGGTGTAATTCGAATAAAGTGCCTTGGCTTCATCATCAGTGATATCTTCTGAAGTACCGACCTTTATGTACTGGCAGCTCAGGCCGTATATGTTGAACTGTCTGTATGATTCGGCAGAATCTGAAGCCGGAGTGTCGAAAATGGTATTTATATCAGCTGTGATAGAGTCGGTAAGAGACTTTCTCGTGATAAACAGCGGAATGGCAATTGCGAGTATGATCGCAACCAGAGCTACGGAACCTGCTGCCATGCCGATAACAAGTTTTTTGGGAGCCTTGACATCGTTAGGCGAGATCTCGAATTCATTTGCCTTGAGTTTGGTGCTGTCTGACAGGGGCTTTGAAACTTTGTCCCTCTGAACCGCCTTCTCAACCACGTCAGGCATTACGGGGTTCGAATAATAATGCTTGGAACCCTCCTGCTTCTCGAATTTCTCGTTCTTGAATTCATGTCCGTCCGGATTTGCAAGAAGCTCTGCTGCCTCTTTTGAAGGGAAAACACAATTGCAGAAAACGCACTCACAGAGTTCATCTCTGTCATCAAACATAACGAGAGAACCGCAGTTTCTGCACATACCTTGTTTAGTTGCCATTAATAATCATCCTTTGTCTTGAAGTATGCTCTTTAAGCAAACGCGCCCGTATGCGGATACAGGGATAAAGGTGTAAACTGGCCGTAAATACGGCATTCCCTTTGCGTAGGCATAGTTATACTTATAGCAATCGTAAATTATAATATGCTAATGGTAGCACGTCAAGCACAGTTTACAAGTCCCTTGACACCCCCGTCTCCCCGTCTGTATTATCAGTTCTGACACCGATGAACAGAGAGGTTTCTCCATTGCCGAGCCGCAGATCCAGACTTTATCCTGACTTTAAACCCTCGAACGATACAGAGAGGTTTATGCTCGAAGCCATAAAAGAAGCCGAGAAAGCTTTGGATCTTGGCGAATGTCCCATCGGCTGCGTTCTCGTAAAGGACGGCAAGATATTTACCAGATCCCACAACCTCCGCCTTACGAGGGGAAACGCACTCGCTCACGCCGAAGTGATAGCGATCGACAGAGCCTGTAAAAAGCTGGGAGACTGGAGACTCGAAGACTTCGACATGTATGTCACGTTAGAGCCGTGCACCATGTGCTCCGGAGCGATCATCCAGTCCAGGATCCGCAAGGTCTATTTCGGCGCTTACGAACCGAAGAGCGGTGCTGTCGTCTCATGCAATGACATTTTTGAGGTCTCACACGGACACAATCACAAGGTCGAATTCGAAGGCGGCATCATGGAAAAAGAATGTTCCAGGATGATGCTGGACTTCTTCCGCGCCATCAGGAAACGCGACGCAGGCAAGAAAAAGAAACCTGACAACAGGTAACCTTCCCTACCGTTTATACTTCCACGAACTCTCCATAGCGCACCAGGTACAGATACTTATGTGCGACCTTTATTCCGTCTTCTTCGCATGCCGCAGCATAACTGTCGAGCTGAAAAGCATGTCTTGCGAGAGCCTCATCCGCACGCTGTCCGGGATTTTCGCCCTCGAGCCTGTCCGTCTTATAGTCCAATATCACATAACCGTCATCAGTCTTATATATCAGGTCGATGATACCCTGAACAAGCACGGAGTCTCCGGATTCACCGTCGACATAGACTGAGAATACGATCGGCTTTTCCGAGCGTGCCGTTCCCTCGTCAAAGCTCTTTAAGATGGCCGGGCATCTCGCATCCCTGCAGAAAGCGATTATGCCGTTCTTGAATTCCGAAGCAACCTCCAGAGCGTTATCCGCAGAACAGGTATTGAGGAATCCGCCGTCGATAAGAGCCCTGATCTCATCGTCAAAAGACACTTTGCCTGTCCTTATGCCCTCAAGATCTATAAATCTCATTATCCTGTGTAGTATCGTACCCTTCGCGGCTGCTGTCAGCATGGATACATTTGCACTTTCGAAATCATCGACTGCTCTTATCTGCATGTCGACATGCGTCGTCTCGAAAGGTTTGTCAGCCGAAGCCACTCCCGTTACCGCAACCTTGAACGGAATATCGACACTCGCGCTGTACTTATAATCCGGAAGTACCAGTTTGCCGTCATCATCGAATTCGGCAGACTGTTTCTCTTCCTTTTCCTCGGGTTCTTTTACCGGTTCCTCTTCAGCCTTCTTGTGCGCACCGTATATCTCAATGACTTTCTCAGCCGTCAGGTCAACAGTTTCAAAACCTTTTGCATCTTTTCCTTCGAGATCGCGGAAAGGAATGATTCTGACTGCGGAAAGATCGCCGACAGCCGCAATATATCTGAGCGAGTCGCCGTCAGAGCTTCTTGCAAGGGCACTCATGAGGATATACGGAAGCTTCATGTCACCGGCAAGCCAATGACGTTTGTCAAACATGGTATCCCGGTATTCCAAAGCCTGCGTGAATGCGCTTCTCATGGAACTCGGCTTGGTCCTGTCGCTCACATCACACGTGGTTATTATCGACAGATCCTCTTCTGCCCTGGTAAGCGCCACGTAAAGAAGCCTTATTGTTTCCGAATTGGCGGCAAGCTTCATCTTCATCTTGTAGATATTCTGCTCAACGGAATGCCTTCTCGTGACAGCATCAGGATCATAATCTTCAGTTATGAAGCCGTCGTCCCTGTCGAACATTATGCTCGTAAGAGTATCCTTCTTCTCATCCTGTCCGCCTGTCGCAACAAGGATAACGAACGGAAACTCAAGACCTTTGCTCTTATGGACCGTCATGGTCGTGATCTTGTTCTTGTTCGCATCTGTAACTTCGATCTCAGCCTTTTTGATCTGTATCTTCATCTGTTCAAGGGCCGATGCGATACCGGAAAGATCAGATCCTCTCCTTTTGAAGTTATCCGAGAGCCAGTCCTTAAAGACATCGAACTTGCTGCTGTCGCCTGTTCTCGCTTCGAGAGTGGCCTTTATGCCGGTCTCACGGTAGATGAGCTCAATGATGTCATCTATGTCCGCGACCATCGCCCCCATCCTTATCCGGTCGAAAACATCGACAAACGCGCCGATGCGCTTTGCAAGATCGGAATCGCTTTTTTCCGCAAAGACCCTGAGTCTCAACATCAGCGGTTCCTTATCGAGTGAAGCGCCTTCCAACTCGTGAATGAACACCTGCATCTTCGAGATATCCTCAACGGTGAAATTTGAGAACCTGTAGTTCGAGAGCATGACACCGGCAAGATATTCATCCCTGTATTCATTTCCGAGGCAGATGAGGAAATTGATCAGCCTGTGGATATCAAGATCTTCAAAGACATCCGTCGTAAACCTGCCGGATGCCTCCACCTTTCTGCCGTCGCCCAAAACACAGCCGTTAAGATATCTTGCTATGTTCTCGGCCTGGTTGTTCGAAGCCGTAAGCACGCATATATCCTTAAATTCAGGCTTGCTGCCGTCAATACGGGTACATTCTTCCATATACCGCCTGACTTCGCTCTCAACTGCTGCACAGACAGCTCTCGGACCGGGTTCGGTCTTGTCGTTATCATCAGGTTTCTTAAAACCCCTGTCGGCGATTATGACCCTCGGAAGCCGGCCGTGCCTCGTCTCCTTTGCCCCGCTTAAGCGCTGGTCCAAGTCGTATTCGATCTCCGAAGCGTCTTTGCTCATGGTCTGCTTAAAAACATAATTGGCAAAGGCCAGGATCTCACATGTACTCCTGTGATTTTCCTTCAGATAACGGACAACGCCCTTCTGCGTTCCTGCATTGATCTCTTCCATCCTGTTGCCGAAGATATTCGGATCGGCGAAACGGAACTTATAGATGCTCTGCTTGATGTCACCGACGCGGAAAACATTACCCCCGGCACTTTCAAAGCATTCAATGATCTTGTCCTGAAGCCTCGTGTTATCCTGGTACTCATCGACAAAGATCTCTTTGAACTTCTCTCCATAGAATCCGGAAGCCTCTTCAGTCTTCAGGATCTCATATGCCGTATGTTCGAGATCGGAGAAGTCCATGCCATGCATACTGTTCTTTAATTCCGCATAGATCCTGTCCGTCATCTTGAGCAGTTCGACAAAGCATCTGACGGCTTCTGTACCTGCCTTCTGGTTCGTGAGCATCTGCTCTTTTTCAAGGCCGATCAGGCTGCTGAATTCCTCCGGAAGATCATACGGGTTCTCATATTTGACTCCTTTCCAGGAATCCGGATCGATAAAGTGCCTGAATGCGACCATGGCAAGAAAAGCCTTGTCATCGCCTCCGAAGTCAGCTCCTTTGAAGATGTTGTTGTACTGAAGCCCTGCGAGCTCCTTCAGCGGAGCAAGATATATGAAGAAATCTGCTCCGGTATGGGAAGCGTATGCATCAATGGCGGCATCGATCCGCTTAACCGCTTCATCTATAAAATCACGGTTAGTGTATTCTACAACTATCTGATAAGCATCATGAGATGCCAGCACCGCATCGAACTCACTGTCGAGCAGCATCGACTTTATCTTCGCAAGAAATTCCACGATCTTCTGCGTTATCTCGTTGCCGTCTTCGAAATACATTATCAGGCCCTTTTCATCACGCTCCTCGCGCTGACTTACAAACCTCTCGCATACATCCAGATAATCGGGAAGACTTCTCAACGTCTTGTATATGCCTGTCACGATATTAACCAGAGAAATGTCGCTTCTTCCGTCACCGAATCTTCCGGTAAACCTGACAAACGCATCATCTTCAGAACCGCACTTCGCATACAGTTCCCTGACAGCATATTCCGCAGCGGACTGAAGCAGCACGCCTCTCTCGCTCTCGGTGATTATCCTGCACGAAGGATCGGTAAATTCGGCCATTGGGCCGTCTTCTATCAGATAACCTTTCTCCTTGATGACACGCGAACAGAATCCATGCATGGTCTGGATATATGCATTGGGAAGCAGATCTATCTGTGACGACAGATGCGATGCAAGTTCATTGTCGCCTGCGGCAACAGCCTCGTTCCTCAGTTCCCTCAGCTTTGCTTCTATCTTATCGGACATGTGAGCTGCGGCATCTTCGGTAAATGTAACGACGAGCATACTGTCTACGGAGAGTGTGCCTGTCTTGACCTCATCACCTATCCTTGCCGTAAGCACGGTCGTCTTTCCTGAACCCGCAGATGCGGAAACGAGGATGTTATTAAGCGGTTCTTCGATTATCTTTTTCTGTTCGGGAGAAAAATCCATAACTCACTCCTCCTTTCCCTTATCTTCTTCATCAGCTTGGTCCAGTATCTCTTTCATGGCGAGGATCGTACGTCTGTCTCCACGGTCCATACTCTTATCCGCGCCGATCTTCTTGGTGACGTCATCGTATCCCGGATCTTTCCTGGCTCTTCCGCTCGCTGTAGGTTCCGCGAAATTCTCTGATTTCTTGACGATATCTTCATACTTGCTCTTCGAGCCGGTATTAATCTGAGGTCTTCCCTTCGATGAGGACGGATCGTTTCCGCAATATCCCTTATAGCAGCAGTAACTGCACAGATCCAGATGCGGAACTGCAGTCACGGCGTCAGCCTTGCCCTGTGATATCTGGTCAACGCTTTCCTTTATGATGTGCTTTGAATATCTGATGGCTATCTTTACTGCCTCGTCATCATAACCGGAAAGCTGCGGGAGACATACGAGCGGCTCATCGTCTATATTGGCTTTAAGTCCGACAAGAACATAACCGTAGTCGTCTATTACCGCTTCATTTCCTTCGCGGACATTCTTATCAAGTATCGCTCCGGAATATGCGGGAAGCTGGATCTGGATCCCTTCCAGGAGCTTTACGGCGTCTACGGCTTTATCGCCGCTCTTATAGTCGATCGTTCTTATATGAACCGTGCCGTCCGCATCTTTCTTCATGTCAAACCTGTCAATAAAGCCGGAGAATTTCAGATCTATGCCTTCGTAAGGTATATCCAGTGTAAGGCCTTCCCCGCCTATCTTTTCCTCCACGCCTTCAGGGACAAACCCGGTATCGACGGAATCCTGCAAAACATCTCTGAACATCTTGCCGAACATCCTGCGGAGCTTGGCATATGTATCCATCTCAAACGTCTTATCAGTCGGATTGCCTTCTTTATCGACTGAACCGAAAACCGCTCTGGAAGCAACTGCAGCCTTCAGGCATTTGTCCGCAAATTCATCGTATTTACCCTCATCTTCAAGGAGTTCTCTTGCCATCTTTTCAAACACCGCAGGATCTTTACCGCTCTCATCCCTCAGCGTTCTGTAAGCAGTCTCGAACATTCCGTGGATAAGACTTCCGAAGGAATTGACCTGCACCTTGGTGTTGTCTTCTCTCGGCTCGATCCTGAGCTGTTTTTTGAGCATGAACTGGAATGCGCATTGCCTGAAGCTTTCTATCGACGAAACGCTGACATAAATGACCTTGGCCTTCCCGCCGTCCCTGTTTACTGTAAGAAGTCTCGACATGATATCGGGAGGTATCGCTGCCTTTTCAAAATCGTGATTGAAGATCACCTGTTCACCGGCTATGGGATTCTTAAACGTGTTTACTATGTGGTACTCAGGATCAGTGCATCTCTCGAGGAAATCGAAAACACGGCTCTTAGCCGCACCATACTCATGCACCATGCAGATCCTGTCAGTTGCGGATCCCAGTATGAGACAGGCCGTAATGAATTCCTCACGCATCTTGCTCTCCGCCTTATCAGGCAGTTCGATGCTTTCAGTCGAAGAAGACAGGCTCTTGAGTTCGGAACCGCTCAAAAGGCCTTCCCTCATCCTCATATACGGAAAATTATCTTTCTGAGCACCGATGATAAACAGCACTTTGCACGGTGTCACAAAAGCGTGCTCGGGAGTGGTTATCTCGATCGAATCCACCTTCAAAGGGATCGTTCCCTCGGTACGGTTCCTCATGTCTGTCCTCAGCATGGAGATAAAATCCTTCTGGCTTATCTCACAGTCGTTCATCTCATGAGTCGAGCACATGAGCAGGCTTACGAGCTCATCGTATCCGCGCACCAGAGCTACTGCCGCAGCATCGTCCCCGCGGTCCGATAATTCATCCCTCAAAGGCTCGATAAAGCTTCTCATCTCATCGAAATACTTGAGGCTCGCGCCGGCCTTCCCGGCCAGGGTCTTTTCGCTATAGATCAGATCACAGGCTTTCTTCAGCGGAATGAGTTTTCCGGTAACGATTTGCTCATAAAAGAACTTTCCCGCATCGACAAAACCTTCATCAATTCCGGGAACTGTCCCCTTTATTATCCAGAGTTTCCGTGCCTTTCCGTTCTCACCGTCATCAATGTCGACATAGGCATTCTCATCAAAGAGCCTGACGGCATCAACTATATTCTTTGCGTAACAGTAATTCTCAAAACTGTCAGCTATATAAGGCGGTATCCTGAGCATGCCGGAGCGCATCGCCTTCATGACGAGTTCGAGCGCAAAACCGGATCTCGGCAATTCCAAAAGGATCTGCATCATATATGGAACGACAGTCCCTCCCAAAGCGATCTTGCGGTCGATAAAAACATCAAGACCGTATAATTCGGCAGTGCTCCTCATCCTGGGGAGGATATCCTCATTGCAGCATACTATCCTTATGTCACGGTATCTGTATCCTTGGTTCCTGGTAAGATCAATGATCTCACTGAAAATGTATCCGACCCTGTCATCAATGCCTGCAAGCTCGGCCAGTCTCACTTTTCCTTGTGTATCAAGTCCTTCCGGATTAATATCAAACGCAAAATCGTGAACAAGAGCACTTAACACGTCATCATTATCAGGAACGTCAAGCAAATCCTGAACGGCACCGTTTTCTTTGAGCATCTCCATGAAATCCGCACCGGTCTTATACACGGAGGAGAATCCGGCATCGCAGCTTTCCGCAAGGACATTGAATTCGATATCGCTCCCGAGATCCGACAGGAGAGATACGAGCCTTATCTCTTTAGGCGTCAGCATACGGGTAGCACCAAAACCGATAAAGACGATCTTAGACTTTAAGACCGCGGAAAGTCCGCTCCTTCGCCTCGATGACAGTTCACCGGCGGACAGCTGCGACAGTTTCTCACATGCCATCGCGATAGGTTCACGCAGAAGATTAAGACCGAACTTCACATTCAGATGCTCAAGCTCGCTCATTATGAGATGGAGATCCCTGAGCTTATTTACAAACGCAGGAGATGCAGATGTGTTATCCAGAGAACTTATGGCATTCCCGATGTCGGAGATACCGACTCCGTATCTCGAGAAGTCGCCAAGGAGAGCTATCATCATATTGATATAGTCGATCCTCGAAGACAGAGCACCGAAAGCCTTCAGCTTGTCCCTGTTATTAGTCAGGATATTGTAGATTGCGTTGCGGAGCATGATCTCCCCGCCTTCGGCGACATAATTGACACCGAGATCGTCAAGGATGTTTCCTGCGAGTTTCCTGAAGCTCAGAACGTCGCCGGAGACCAGCGATGCGGAAAGCGTCAGTTCACCGCCTTCGACATCTATCCTGCTGTTTTCCCTGCCGCCGTCCTCTTTAAATGCCAGGACTTCACGTTCAACCTGCGCCTTGGCAAATTCCGGAGCGACGAAGATTATCTCCCTGCCGGCTGATTCCTTAAGCGCTGCTTTGATAATGTCACCGGAAACAGGCTTTATCGCACTGTAAGTCTTGAATCTTATCATAACCATACCTCAGAAATTCTTTCTGATATGATTGTACGATATGTCCTGTCTTTTTCAATGCGATTAATGGGACAGTTCACATGGTCATGACCTTGATGTGTTCCTGTTTTTTGAAAAGTTCAGAACCGACAATGGCATTAAACGGATCACTGTATCCGCGGTTGTCCGGAAGAACGTTGACAAAAACTATATCAGACAATTCACCACACATAAAACTGACCGTACTCGGGAAAAGGAATATCTTCTTTCCGTCAAATATCTTATCGAGCAGCTGCCCCGGAATGTTCTTGGGACATTCTATTATCTCCATAGAATCGCTTGTGTAAACGAACTCATCTCTGGGGTGCCTTTTCAGAACGATCTGATCAAACCCGAAAACACGGATAATGTAATCGACTATCTTAACCGTAAGGCTGTCATCCGCACCGAAATCCTCTCCGAATGGCGTGGTAAAGAGCACCGGGGTCTTGGGATCCAGATGGGAAAGCTTGCTGATGTCTTCCTCATATATCGACGCAAAATGTCCGACAACCTCATCCGTTACATCCAGAGCACAGACTGAAGCGGCCTTCGCGGTCGAAGATGCAAGTTCTGGTCTGAACATATAGAGTCTTTTGCCTTTATAAAATGCATATCCGTTTTCAGCCGGAACATAGTCGAACAGTCCGTCTTCGACAAGAACAATCTCCGCGGCATTCACACCGGCGTAAAACGGGAGCAGATCATCAGGAACATAAGAGGACATATATACCCTGTTCCACACGGTTCCGCATATATCTTCATATCTGACGTATCTAAGCGCCGGATAGAGTCTTACGATATCCTTTTGAAGCGAGGCAAAAGTCTCAGGATTACACACATAATGGGGATTGATGGTATAAGCATCCTGATCCGAAGGGATCCGGACCAGACATTCTTCCATAAAGATCATGATATTCTGGATCAGATACAGATTGCTTGTCATATGGCATTTCCTTCATGGTACAATCTTTTCATATAGATTATGCACCATTTTGCATTTGTGTAAATGCCGGAAGATATGAGCAAGACAGACAAGATACCGATCAGGAATAAGAACATCAGGTTATTCATCAGTTCCACTTTCAAGGATTTTACCGAAGAAAGAAGGATACTGAACGAAGAAGTATTTCCGGAGATCTCGAGATACTGCGAAGAGAAAGGATTTGTGTTCCAGGTAGTAGACCTGAGATACGGTGTCCCTCTTGAAGCGAGCGAAGATCACACGATAATGAAGATCTGCCTGGAAGAGGTTGCCAGATGCCGCAACACCGGCTACTACTTAAACTTCCTGATGATGCTCGGTGACAGATACGGTTATACACCCGAACCCATGTCGATAAAGAAAGAGGACTTTGATCTCCTCATCGATTGGGTCTGCACTTATCACGGTGAACTTGAACCGCTCATCAGGAGCCACTACACCCTGGACGAGAACTTCATTCATCCGTCATATGCATTCCATGCCGGCAAAGACACAACTGATGAACAACGCGAAAAGATGCAGGAACTGTTCAAGCAGGCATTCCTGAGCAGTGAACTCCGTGAGAAGCTCGGAGAAGGAAAAGTCAATGAATACTTCCTTTCGGCCACAGGACAGGAGATATGGAAAGGAATGCTGAGCGTCGATGACGAGGAAGCGCTTAAGCACATCATATGCCTGTACCGTCATCAGAGATCGGCTGAACCCGAGACAGGCATTACGCAAAAAGCTCTTAAGACGCTGTTATCCGATGTAAAAGAACATTTCGAGAAACACAGCATAAACAGCAGTGATTCCGTATACGATCTCGTGTGCGAAGACGAACACGATGCCCGTTACTTTGAAGAATTCAAAACAGATATGTTGTCCGCCATCAGAAGGATCGCGGATGACTCGATAAAACAGTATATTTCAGCAGACATCTCAGACCGGAAAAAGCACGACCTTTTCATGCGAAGCTATCTGGGCCTCCCTCCGGAAGGTCCTTACGATGCCGGCCCGCTGATGCGCGGCCGTGAAAAAGAGCTTTCAGCCGTACAGGCTTTCCTTGATGAAGATAAAGAACACGACGTGTGTCTCATTTCAGGAAAACGCGGCAAGGGCAAGACTTATCTTATGGCTCTGCTGGCGGCGAAGATGCAGAACATGGAAGAACAGGGTGACTGCGTAATCTGCAGGTTTGTCGGAGGGACTCCGGGAAGCACCGATCCCGTTATCCTGGTGGAAAGCATCTACAGGCAGCTATGTGCGGAAGCAGGCATTACCGCAACCCCTCACACCTCATACAGCAAATCGTGCGAAGCACTGAAATATATCATCGCCGAATACTTCGGGAGCAACAAGAAACGCAAGGTCTTCATTATCGTAGACGCGGCTGACCAGATCGCTTTCAAGCGCAAGGATGAAAGGACTCTCTGGATACCCGAAGGCATATCAGACAATGTTAAGGTCATCGTCAGCAGCAATGACAAAAAATCTGTTCCCAAAAACACACCGGCAATAAGACTCGGGAGCTTGAGATCTGATGATGTATCCGAGGCCGTATCCGCACTCCTTTCCAAAGAGGGACGCACTGTCAGCAGCCAACAGATGGAACTCCTTCTTTCCGTCTACAAAAAAGTGGGCAGGCCCATTTACATCAGATATCTCGCAAACATCATCACGGGCTGGCAGAGCTCTGATTTAAAGCGTCCTGCAGATCTCGGAATAACCGGAAACGAGAAAGATCCGAAAGATTATATTGACGAAGTCCTCGGGATATACATCAGCGGTCTTCAGAAGAAATTCGGTAAAGCTCTGGTCAGATACACTCTCGGATATTTACTGATATCGGAACACGGATTATCCGAAAGAGAACTGCTCAGGCTTTTGGCTTTTACGCCCGAAGTAATGAAAGAATACAAGAACTACTTTCATGCCAGGAAAAGTGATGTAGATAAAATAACCAAGCTCGGTGAGATACCTTATATGGTATGGTCACGTTTTTATTACAGTGTCAGGGGATCACTTAAGGAAGTCGAATTCAACGGCGACATTCTTTACGATTACTATCACCTCACGGCAGCCGAAGCCGTGGAACATATACTGGGCGACGACTTCATTAAAGAATGCCGCAGCCTTCTCTGCAGTTACTATGAGAGCAGACCATACTTTCCTTTCGAAAACAAACTGAAACCCGACACCAGAAAAGTCTCCGAATTAACATATCAGTATTGCCGGGCAAAAGACACCGGACACCTTCTGGAACTCATAAAGAGCCCTGAGTACATATCAGCCATGTACGGTGCCGGCAATTTCTATATGCTTACTGATGTTCTGAAAACAGTCTGGAAATCGTCAGGCCGTCAGAAGGACGCCATAGCAACAAAGATGTTTGAAGACACTCTCAGATATTATGTCGGGAACGATGTCACAGATCCTTTCCTTGAAAGAGTTCACAGTGCCTTGGCATTCGATGAGGATGACAGGATAAGAAGTCTTCATAAAGCAGTTTTCGAAAAAGGCTTCAGCGCACCTTATATCGAGTCATTGATAAAGGAAGTCTATACCGGCAGAGATACCTCCGCCCTGGCTAAATTCTTTGAGCTTCAATGCAAAGCCAAAAGGATGAACTCCCTCAGAAGAAAATACTCAAAGCAGCAGGAAGTGGAAGATCTGCTAAATTATCTCGAGAGTGCTGACGGAGTAGCCGTTATAGAAGATTATCTCGGGTCAGCACCGGAGCTGTCTGACAAACAATCCAAGAATCTCTTCGCGGAACTTTCCAGGATGTATTATGAGATATCTTATGTAAACTATCTGTCAGGTGATAAAACCGATGCAAGAAAATACATGAAGCGCAGCATCAGTTATGCAAGACGAAGCAACAATGAGATCAGCATGCAGATCTCCCTTCTGGTCTATTTTCAGATCATCATGTATACCAATCCTCTTGCCATACACAGCAAATACTTTTTGAAAAAATATATCGACACGGTAAAAAATGCGCTAAAGATATTTTCCGGGAACAGCAGCGATAGCGAGAACGCGTCCAGATGGGTTTCCAACGCATATGTTTATCTCGTTCAGGGTTACTTTTTCAGCAACAACAGAAAGATGGCCGAAAAATATGAGAATAAATACATGGCCAGTTCCTGGATAAGGAACAACAAGTCACACAACAAAACCCTGCATCCGTACACACTTATCCTGAGCAAAGACGACAGCGGACTCAAAGACTCCGTAACAGGAGCGATCGAGAAACTTAACAAAGCCAGGACAAAGGGCGAAGGCATCAGCATCGAATTTGCCGTTCTTGATCTTTATCTGATGCTGGCAGGACTGAATAAACTCATCGACAGAACAGGTGCCGCCGCATGTTCCGGATTTATCAGTGACGCTTCCGGGTTCTACGAATACTTCTATAACACCGGCAACTGTACCGATTCTATGGGCAACATGTATTTCAAAGAACATATCGACAGTGAATACAGAAAGATGAAGGAAAAGACAGACATGATCTGATCCTGATCAGACGTATCCGTTCCTTGGCTCTTTTGTCAGTTTGTCATTTCAAAGAATCCATCAGTCTTATCTTGGGTCTGTCAGGTTTCTGCTCAAAACTCAAAGTGCAGATGAGAGCGGTTGCAACGCCCTGAAGATCAAAGTGGGAATTGAATATCCCGATACTGTTCGAATACTTTTCACCGATATTGATCTGCGGAAGTCCCATAGAATAACCGAAAAGCAGATAAGGGATATTTACGTGCATGATCTCCCTTACGGTCTTCTTTTCGATGAACAGCACTCTCTTATCCGTGATCACTTTGCCCGTCTTTCCGTGAACAAAGATGCCGTCATCGTTATAAAGGATGATCTTTTCCGATGTCTGCAGGTTTCCTGATATCCTGTTTACGATATCTCTCATATTTTCCTCACGGATACCTGGTGCCGAGATCTCGTTAAAATTCAGCAGATAATCGCGCATATACTGCACTATCTTCTCAGACGAATCATAGTCGTTCAGCGTACGGACAAAAGCCGAGATCGTGGGAGCGGTCTTCGGATTATCAAGAAGTTTCTTATAGTCCCATTCGTAGACAAACCAGTCTTTGCTTACAGGGCTGTCACCGACTTCCTTCCTGGTCGTATCATCGAGGGTAAATTCACTTCCGCAGTATTTGCATACCAACCTGTTTCTGTTGTCGGAAAGCTCAAGTTTTCCAGAACAGTTGGGACATTTGTTTAACTCCATTATTGTTATCTCCGTTACTCGTATTCGTAATAATAGATGTCGCCATTTTCATCGACATTGAACTCAACAAAATCTGTCAGATAGAAATCGTAATAGATGTCATCGATACAGAATGCATACAGGAAATCAGCGGTATCCAGTGGCGCATAGACGAGTTCGAAAGTTCCGGAAACAACATATTCAGCACCTTCCCACTCATACTCATTGTCATCGTCTTCATCAAGTGATATGGAGACATATGTCGGAACGATCTTATCTCCCGGAACCACGGGTGTTACCTGTCTTGAAGAAGCACCGTTCTCATCTATTCCGTCCCAGGCACCTTCAACAACCGCTTTTCCCGTATCCAGGTCCATCCTGATGCGAAGATTAGTCTCAATGCCGTTCAGAAGCACGGGAGATGAATAGATGACATAATCATAGTCCATGTCAACAATGGAAGTTGACAGATTCTGTCCGTCAGGAAGGGACAGCCAGTAACCGTCAAATCCGTCTTCGAACTTTCCCGTCTCCCAATCACAGTAAACGTCATAAGTCTCTCCGAGAAGCAGAGCCTCATTTTCTTCATCGAGCACCTGATAGACAAAGGCACTGACTGATGATGTGCGGTCAACGCTCTTCGGAGTAAGCGTGAACGAATAGTAGCCGTCTTCGTTGATGCAGGGTTCTTTAAGGAAACTGATGCAGGGACTCTCACCTGTCGGCTCATAATAATCCGCATAGTCCCAGTGGTCGTTGTTTACTGAACGGGTGCGGTAGAATCCGGAATCGGAATCGTAATCAAAGAATCCGCCTGAGCTCCAGCAGTCATCGTCATCAAACCAATAATCATCGCTATAGCCGAAATCATCATCCGAATAGCCATAGTCATATGCGGTGTAGTCATAATCCTGGTCTTCGTCATCACAATACCAGTCGTCTTCATCCTCATCGTAATACCAGTACTCGTGTGACGATTCATCATAGTAATAACAGACATCATCTTCGGTGAAATAATAATAACCGGAATCGGCATCATAATATCCGTAATCACCATCACCGTAATCATCATAGTTGATGGAACTGCTGAAATCCTGACGGTCCACAAAAGAAGAATAAAACGGACTGATGCTTACATTTTCGAAAATGCTGAGTTCCATAGAACCTTCAACAGACAGAGGATAATAGATGGACATTCCGGAGCACCCGTAATGCCTCTTACCGGTAACGTTGTATGAGACGGCCGCATTTATGGCGGAAATGGCATCATCTACGTCAACATAATCACTGCAGGCATTGATAAGACCGCCGAGATCGACCATGTTCGTATATCCTTCCAATCTGTTGTTGCCGCCGAAATTATCAGCCGCCTCTATCTCCCTGATCATGTCCGTAAGTATCGATGTGCTCTCACTCGCCTCATACATGCCTTTCGCAAAGATATTGAAAGCCTTTATAACATCATCGATCATATCGAGTTCGATAACGGACATGGTAACATCATCACAATCATCGTCTCTTTCGCATGCCTCATAAAAACTGTCGCAGACTACTGTTCCGACATCATCGCCGCTGCATTCAGGGTTTTGCGCAAGATAATCACCGAGCGCGGTGTAATCCCATCCGCTCCCGGGTTCCGTTTCCTGTGACGCTATCATGTAACTGGAATATGAAGCAAGGATGTTCGCCGTCTCGACAGTACTCATCAGGCACGCATCAAAACCTATAAACTCGAAACGGTCGGTCATGTCCTCGAACGCACTTAAGAGCGCGCAGTCGATCTCACGAATACCCAGAGAATCGGAATCATATAATTCATCGAAGCATACTCCGGAAATGCTTCCTCCGCCGTGATTCCAGAAGATGAGACCCATGCGCTCGGCAGGATATTCCTTTACACCCCACTTCAGAAAATCAGCCAGTGTCGCCGAGTCGCCCATATTGGAATCCTTCAGGCTTTCCACGAGAACCGCATCGTGGTCCTCAATTACGAACCTGTCGCACCCGCCGTCAGAAGCATAATTATTCTGCCATTCATATGCACCTCCGGTCTGGACAACAAAACGCACTTTATCAGATGAAGCGGCATCACACATTTCTTCAAGATCGTATGTGGCCGCACCGTCATCAGACTCAAGATCAGAGCCGCACAGATATACAAATACAGTCCAGCTCCCGTCTTTAGCCATGGGTTTCTCGGCAGATTCCGGTCTCGTTATAGTCGTATCACCGGTATTACGGTCAACCGTCATCTGAACCGAAGCTGCCGTAAGCAAATGGCTGTCACGGTCATCAGTGGGTTTTGTCTGTGTGGTCTGATGGGTCTCATGACCATCGTCATCATAGTCATCATCAAAATCACAGCCTGTGAACAGGCTCAAAACAAGGCCGGCGGCCAAAATCGAGGAAAGTATTCTTTTAATATGCATATAATAACTCAGCTCCTTATTATCTCAACTTGCCTAATGATACCCGAAATAGGTACAACTGCAAATAATATCTTCGTCTGAACGGAACATCAGCAGTTGCCGGTATACACATACTTCAGAGTCTCCCGCGCGGTTTCGGCAAGTCCGTAAACCGTTCCCACAGGCGTGGGAGGACGGTCGGTCATATGAAAACACGGGAAAAACCTGGAGACATGCAGAGGGATATCTTTGCCGCACACATTGCCGGACGCGTCTTTCAAAGAAGCTATCCAATCTGTCATCTCCTTGATCATTTCATGAGAATCGTTGATCCCGGGAACGATGAGGCAGGTCAGTTCAACGTGCGATATCTTCACAGCCTCCGTTATGAATTCCATTGTCATCCTCATATCGCCGCCCATAACATGCTTATAAGTATCGGGATCGAAACACTTGAGATCGATATTCATCGCATCGATATAAGGTCCGATCTCTTCCAGGACGGACAGTTCCGCAGTACCGTTGCTCACTATGACATTTTTCATTCCTTTTTCGTGCGACAGCCTGGCAGTATCGCGAACGAATTCATAACCTATAAGCGGTTCATTATATGTAAAAGCGATCCCGATATTTCCGTTCTTTTTCTGTCTTTCCGCTGCAGATACCAGTTGTTCCGGGGTTATCGTCTCTGCACTTACGGTAAATTCCGCTGATTCTTCACCCCATGAGATCTCGCTGTTCTGACAAAAAGGACACCTCAGATTGCAGCCGTAGCTTCCTGCGGATAGAATCTTTGAGCCCGGATAGAAGCGATGGAGAGGTTTCTTCTCGATAGGATCCAAAGCCAAAGCGGTTATCTTTCCGTAGTTTGAATCAGCAACCCTGTCAGCAAGACCTATCCTCGCTCCGCAGAAACCCATACTGCCTTCTTTAAGATCACAATGCCTGAAGCAGACATGACATCTGGACATATAACCTACCCCGCACGTTAAGTATGACGCACCACTTCGAAGCGCTGGAGATAATACTTCTCATCAGGACTTATGCCGCCCTTCTGCATCGCGATCGCAACCTGGTAATCGACTGTATCCACACCTTCCAGATCAGGAAGCAGAAGACCGCGTCTGCCATCGGAAGTCGAGACTATAACTCCATAACGTTTAACATCAAGCTGCTCCTTCGACTCGATATCTTCGGGATCGCCAAGAACATCGACATTGATCTCGAGGAACGGAAGTTCATCTTCCGACACAAGATCGAATCTCGGATCACTCACAGCCGCTTTTATTGCATTATTTGCTATTTCCTGCGCTATGCTTCCCGTGGTGGGAAGTATCGTTCCTATACATCCGCGGAGACTGCCGTATTTATGTAGGGACACAAATGCTCCTGCTTTTTTATTCAGAAGCTGATCTATATCCTCTCCGTCCTTTGCGAGCTGATACAGATCATCAGGTATACTGAGCCTTTTGCGCTCTCTGACATATCTTTCAATCGAGAGTCTGGCTAGACGGACATATATGTCAGATGCTGCCATCTTCTCTGTTTCAGCCTGTTTTGCCCTTGTAAGATATTGCTCCAGGAAATTTCTTTCGGAGTCATCTCCGTCCTCAGGACGGAATGTGCATATTCCGTAACCTACTCCGGTTACATCTTCGTGAGACAGAACTTCCGCTCTGACTTGTTTGCCGTCCCAGATACCCGCCATTATCACGAATGAACGGTGTCCGCATTCAGCGGCCTTGTCACAGAAATCCTCGCTGAAATCGAAGAGTTCGTCAAACCGGGCACTGCCCATGACGTCCATGATGCGGTCGTCATACTCGGGGCCTTCTTTTGCAAACCCGTACGGACCGTAATCCTGAAGTTTATGTGAAAGATCTCCGCTCGCAACAAAGACCGCCCGTCTTCCGAGTTTTTCTATTGCTTCCGCAATTATAAGACCCAGCCTGTAGTGTTCGACTAAATGTAGTCCTGAAAGCCCTATCCTTACTATCTTTCCGCCCTTGTATTTTCCCCGGATAAACCACAAAGGGACCATTGTCCCGTGATCAAGTTCCTTCTGTTTCTCGCCAAGTGTACCGCACGGAAACAACTCAGTGTCAGCTATCTCGCAGATCGCATTTACGAGTTCCTCATCGTATTCCTCATCAAACGTGACAGATGGTGCACCAAACCCGGAAAACGACCCCACGGCTCTGTTTCCGGGAGAAATATGAAAATAGTCGCCGTACATAACGGAATGCGGACTGGTGATAACGATCGTCTCGGGCTTGATCGCTGCGATCTCGTCAGCTACCTTCTCATATGATGCGATTGTCTTCGCAACCTGCTTCTCGCTTCCCCTGCCGACACCGGGAACGATCAGAGGGGGATGAGGGACCATAAATGAAGCAACGAACGGCATAATGTCACCTTCTTCCGTTAATACTGTTCGGATGTTAAAACTTCGTTTTTCTTCTTCAATTATATCATTGCAAAAGTATCAGAACCCGTCCGGTCACACCGCTAAAGCCGGAAGGACTTTGGTCTCGACGAATTCAACCCTGTCATATATAGCAGGCTTGAATGTGCCAGTCACTCCGACGGAAACACCCAGTTCCTTATTGACGTAGATCAGATTACCTCCGTCACCTATCGCTGCAAAGACCTCTCTTCCGCTGTATGGCTTGTACCAGAGATATCCGTACTCCATATTTCCGAATCTCTCACCAAGCCTGATACGGGGCTTGAGCATTTCTTTCATGTAACTTTCCGAAATGATCCTCTTTCCCCCGAATACTCCGTTGTTTAAGACCAGATCTCCGAGTCTGGCAAGGTCTCCGGCGGAAAGACACAGTCCCCACCCGGCCGTAACAGAACCCTTGGGATCTGAATACCATTCATTCTTTCTGGGAGCCTTATTCATGAGAAAAACAAACTGATCTTCTTTTGAACTGTCGCCGTGGATCTTATGCTCAGGTATTCCCAATGGCGTAAACAATTCCATGTTGGCCAGATCGATCAGTTTCTCACCGGAAGCATTCTCGATTATCCCGGCAAGGATCTGTATTCCGAGTGTCGCATACTTAAACTCACCCGTTATTCCTGCGCGCCCTCCAAGAAGATCCAGCACTGCCAGTGTCCAGTCATCTGAAGTGCATACTTTTTTCCACGGTTCGGAACGGTACTTATATGGTGCCGTCATGGTAAGAAGATGCTCTACTGTTACATCGTAAATCGTTTTCTCTCCGCGCTTGATCTGATAACCGGGAAAGAATGATATGACCTTCTGACCAACATCAGAGATGTAACCTTTATCAATTGCGATACCCGTCAGCAAAGACATTACGCCTTTGGTCACCGACATGACATTGACCGCATCGGAAGTCGTATATCCATGCCAGCAGTCCTCATAGACGGCAGCACCATCCTTTGTGGCGCATATCTGGCAGATATTGCTCTCGTTACCCTTGCTTTCCTCAACTGCTTTGTGGAGTTCATTTTTGTTCATAATAAGCCTCTTTTAATCAGTATTCGGACGTCCTGATTAGTAGGCTAATATGATTAAAAATTCTTTTCAAGTACTTTTTATCCGTTGATCTTTCTCATGCATCTCATTGCATTGAGGATAGCGATTATAAGCACTCCGACGTCACCGAATACGGCAAGCCACATGTTAGCTATTCCAAGTGCACCGAGGATAAGGATCACCGCTTTGACACCGAGAGCGAAAATAATATTTTCCCAGACGATCTTCATTGTTTTTCTCGCGATCCTGATGGCATCGGCGATCTTCGACGGCTTGTCGTCCATAAGAACGACATCAGCAGACTCTATCGCAGCATCGGAACCCATCGCGCCCATAGCGATACCGCAGTCTGCGCGCATAAGTACGGGAGCATCATTTATCCCGTCGCCGACAAAAGCAAGTCTTCCCTTTTCCGAGCTCAGCAATTCTTCCACTTTAGCTACTTTATCCGCGGGAAGGAGCTCAGCAAAGAATCCGGTCAGTCCGAGTTTGTTTGCAACACTTTCGGCAACGCTGTGCTTGTCTCCGGTCAGCATGATAAGCTTCCTGACGCCGACATTCTTCAGCCCCTTAACGGCAGCTTCGGAATCGGGTTTTATCTGATCGTTGATAATGATGTGTCCGAGATAATCGACCACTCCGTTATCTTCTCTTGCAACGTGTATTATCGTCCCGGTCAGATGACAGTCGTGCCATTTGGCACCGCACATCTCCATGAGCTGGCCGTTGCCGCAATAATATGTTTTTCCGTCCACTACCGCTTTTACGCCCTTGCCCGCGATCTCACTTACGTCACCGATAAGGGACTTGTCGATATGTCCCTCATGCGCTCTTACGATCGACTGCGCAACAGGATGGCTGGAAAAGCTCTCACAGCATGCTGCGATATCTTTCAGTTCAGCAACGCTGACTATATTCGGATGGACATCATCAACTTCAAATACACCCTTGGTCAGTGTTCCCGTCTTATCGAAAACAACAGTATCTATCTTCGAGAGCACTTCCATATATCCGGCACCCTTGATCAGTATGCCGTCCTTGGATGCACCGCCAAGGCCTCCGAAGAAAGAAAGCGGAACAGATACGACAAGAGCACACGGGCAAGATACAACCAGGAAAACACAGGCTCTGGTAAGCCATTCTTTCCATACTTCCCAGCTGCCTATTCCCAGGAAGAGCGGAGGGACGATACCGAGTATCAGCGCTGCGATAACAACTGCAGGTGTATAGTATCTTGCAAACTTCGTGATAAAATTCTCGACTTTTGCTTTCTTGTCGGAAGCATTCTCGACAAGTTCCAGTATCTTGGATACGGTACTCTGTCCGAAAGTGGATGTAGTTCTTACTTTTATAACTCCCGTAAGATTCAGCGTACCCGATATGACATTATCGCTGTAAGTCTTATCGACCGGAGCAGACTCGCCTGTCAGAGCCGCCTGGTTAACTGTACTCGTTCCTTCGATGATAACACCGTCCAAAGGGATCTTTTCTCCGGGTTTTACAACAATGGTCTCACCTATCTCAACTTCGTCGGGAGAAACTTCGATCTCTTCTCCGCCTCTTAAAACGCAGGCACTGTCAGGTCTTATATCCATAAGCTTGGCAATGGATTTGCGCGACCTTCCGACAGCTATGCTCTGAAACAATTCTCCAACCTGGTAGAAGAGCATAACGAATGATGCTTCCGGATATTCACCGGTGCCGAACGCACCGACTGTGGCGACCATCATCAGAAACTTCTCATCAAACACCTGACCGTGGATCAGATTGATAAATGCAGTCTTAAGGACGTCATATCCTGCGATAACATAGGGAATTGCATATAAGATGAGCTCAACCCACCACGGCAGTTCGACAAAATGAAGAACTGCTGCGATAACCGCCAGCAATGCCACTGCGATGATTATCCTGATGAGCATCTTTTTCTGTTTTTTGGTCAGCTTGTATTTCATAACTAATGATCTTCTACCACGGATAAATTACAAAGCCGCAGCTGATGCACTGCGGATTGTTGTTCTCAGAGTAATACGGTGCAGTCAGGCTCGACTTTTGCGATAGCCTTAACAGCGAGTTTTACTATCTTGTCAAACTCGTCATCATCAGCTTCGATGGTCATCTTCTGCTTGATAAAGCTTACCTCACAACACTTAACGCCGGGGATCTTAAGGATGGCTTCCTGCATCTTCATGGCGCAGTTTGCGCAATCAAGATCTTCAAGTTCAAATGTCTTTTTCATATTTATTTCTCCTATAAATTTATTATTCCGTTAAATGCTCATATCCCTGAGCGATAATCGACTTGACGTGTTCGTCTGCAAGTCTGTAATAGATGGTCTTCCCGTCCCTTCTGCTCTCAACCAGATTGGCGGCTTTCAAAACCTTCAGCTGGTGTGAGATAGCTGACTGGGTCATGCCAAGAAGATCAGCTATAGCACATACACACATCTCATCTTCATAAAGTGCATACATTATCTTGATCCTGGTCGTATCCCCGAAGATCTTAAACAGGTCTCCAAGGTCCTGTAACAGCTCATCTGCGGGCATATCGGCCTTTACATGTTCAAGCAATGCGTCGTGATTATGAGGCATTTCGGTTATCTCCTTCCGCATATCATATGAACGATTGCTCATATGTTCATTTGTTCATTATACTATCACATCGTTTTTGCAGTGTCAACTAGGTGGATCACCACCCCCAAAATGCCGAAAATTAAGGCTTTTTTGCAAAAAAAGTGCTCAAATTCCCTTGTTTTTAATGTCAAAGAACTTTATAATATCGACATTGTCGAGGGGGAAAGACCTCTAAGGCAAAAGATTTTTTAACCCATTAGGGAGGAATTAATAATGAACAGAACAGAATTAGTTGATGCAATCGCTGTAAAGGCTGACATCTCCAAGAAGGATGCTGACGCTGCAGTTAAGGCTTTCATCGAAGTAGTTTCTGATGAGCTTCAGAACAAGGGTAAGGTTCAGCTCGTTGGTTTCGGTACATTCGAGACATCCGAGAGAGCTGCAAGAACAGGCCGTAACCCTCAGACAGGCGCTGCTACAAAGATCAAGGCTTGCACAGCTCCTAAGTTCAAGGCTGGTAAGGCACTCAAGGATAAGGTTAACACAAAGCCTTCCAAGAAGAGCAAGAAGTAATCTTAATCAACTGATTATGCTAAATAGAAGAGGTTGTCCCGGGGACAACCTCTTTTAGTTTGCTTGTTTTCATTTCGCGCTATATAAACAGAGCGATGATATCAGGTATGTAAGAATTAACGAACAGAAGCAATGCCATGGAGAAGAATATCCACATCTCGGGGCTGTGTGTAAGCGTGCGGAGAAGCTGCTTTCTGGGCATCTCCCCTTCTCTTGCGACAAGCTTGAACTTCTTTCGCTTGACGATCAGGAGAATGAAGCCCGCAACCTGTATCCCGGTGATGATGAGAAGCCAGACGACCATCAGAAGCAGGATCGGCAGAAGTGAATTCATTGCCTCAGTATAATCGGCAAGTTCTTCCACCTGTCCTGTCTCGAAATTAAAACCGGTCCGCTTGATCAACTCAGCCAAGAGTTCAGTCGTTATCGAAGATGTAACCAGATTCAAACTTCCGTGAAGGATCATGGTATATATTATCCTTCCCGTACGGATGTAGACAAAACCTAACAGAACCCCAATGAAGAAAGTGAAGAAGAACTGCTGGAAATTGCCGTGCCATAAGCCGAACATTATGCCGGACATTGCGCAGCTGATGAATTCTCCGTGACGGAGCGTCCTGTCTATTAGAAATTTTCTGAACAGGAGTTCTTCAAAGATGGCCGGAAGGATTCCTACGGTAATGATCCTGATGACAGTGTTTGACGTAAAGAGAAGATCCTGAAGCTGGCCCAGTGATTCCTGTTCCTTTATTGTTGTGGGCAGTGTCAGAACGGTATGGATCGGCATACCCATCAAAGAACCTACCTGGGCAAGTCCGTAAACCATCAGTATGAGCACAAGGAGCTGTCCGAATTTGATCGTCTTCTTCTCTATCTTTACTGTCGGAAGACCGCGGAGTACAAGTGCCAGCACCAGCGTGCATACGACACATACATTAAACGAATTCATTATAAGATAGATGGTTGAGTAATTCTGCATGTAAAAATCATGGAAGAATATCTTCATAATGTATCCCATCACTCTCATTACGAAGATAAAGCACCAGCCGAAGATGGCATATCTGACGCCTATTGCGGCGATCATATCACCTACAGTATCCGTACTCTTGCAATAACGTGTAAGAATGATAAGTAATCCCAGAAGCGGTATCGCAAAGGCAGCGATAAAAGGAATACCGAAATATTTAGTCTCATCACCGAAAGCAATGCCATTGACATTATTCAGGCACATGACCAGAGCCATGACTGCAACAAGTATTATCGCCGTTACCGATAAGCCCTTGCGCAAAGTTTTATCTTCCATATTAACCTCCCATTAATCCCGTTATGAAGCAACACGTTAATTATACTCAAACAAAAGTGACTTATCCTTAACGCTGCCTTAACATCACAGGAAAGAATATTGTATTTTTTTCAGCAAAATGCGAGTATACTGTCCTAGTTAAATAATTATAAAGAGGAACGTATATGTCAGATACAAAAATATTCCGCATCTTTGTAGTGAATCCCGGAAGCACCTCCACCAAGGTCGAGTTTTTCGAGAATGAAAAGAGCGTTCTCGAAGGCAATGTTTTCCACGATTCAGCGATACTGAAAGATTTCCCCACCATTAACGACCAGCTCGATTACCGCATGGAATATGTTATGAAGTGGCTGAAAGATAACAATATCGATCTCACAGGCGTTGATGCGATCGTCGGCAGAGGCGGTGCATGCTACCCCATCGAAGGCGGCACATACGAAGTGGACGACAGACTAATAAACGATATCCGCGAAGCTAAGGGCGGTGTTTATCACTCCAGCATGCTCGGCGTACAGATGGCAAAAAGACTTCACGACGAGTTCGGCGGCAGACTTCTCATGGTCGATCCCATCGTCGTCGATGAATATCAGGATGTTGCCAGGATCACAGGTGTTAAGGGTATATACAGACACTCAGCAACACACGCGCTTAATCTTCGTGCTACAGCTCATAAGTATGCTAAGAGCGTCGGCAGAAAGTATAACGAGATGAACCTCATCGTATGCCACATCGACGGAGGCATCACCATCACAGCTCACAAGCACGGCAAAATGATCGATGCCAATGACGGCAGCGGCGGAGACGGTCCGATGACTCCTACAAGAATGGGAACAATGGCCATAACCGATGTTATCACCAAGCTTTACGACAGACCCAAGGAAGAACTCAGAAGTCTGTGCATGGCTACAGGCGGTCTCTCATCCTGGTTCGGCACATCCAATTCAGATACGATCCACGAAATGGTTGAAGCCGGTGATCCCAAGGCACAGCTCATCTGGAATGCCATGATCTATCAGATCACAAAGTGGATCGGTTCAATGGCATGCGTACTTCACGGTGAAGTCGACGGAATCGTGTTGACCGGCGGACTGATGCGTTTCCAGGATGTGCTGGGCGGCATTGAGGAAGCGTGCGGATGGATCGCGCCCATCGCCTCATATCCCGGCGAACTCGAACATGAAGCCATGAGAGCTGCAGCGCTCAGAGTATTAAGAGGCGACGAACAGGCAAAGACATATCCCGGCAAGCCGAGATTTGAAGGCTTCGATTTTCTTTAAGGAGAACAAAACCATGAGTTTTATTGAGACGATCAAAACAAGAGCAAGAAGTGATGTTAAGACTATCGTTCTTCCCGAATCAGAAGACGACAGAACTATACTCGCGGCAGCAAAAGTACTTGCCGAAGGAACCGCTGCGCCCATCATCATAGGAACCGAAGAAGAAGTCATGGGTTCAGCCGCAAGACTGGGCGCTGACCTGACAGGCGTACAGATCCTTGATCACACCAAATCGGCCGAGATAGATAAATATGCAACCCTCTTAGCCGAGATAAGAGCAAAGAAAGGCATGACCTTCGAAAAGGCAAAAGAACTCATCTCTGGCGATAAGCTCACATTCGGCATCATGATGGTCAAATCAGGTGATGCTGACGGCCTTGTATCAGGCGCATGCCACACATCTGCAGACATGCTCCGTCCTGCTCTTCAGATCATTAAGACAGCTCCTGAGAGAAAGATAGCGTCGATCGCATTCATGTTCGATATTCCCGACAAGTCCATCGGCGAAGACGGCATCATCCTCTGCGCCGACTGCGCACTGATGCAGGATCCCAATCCTGAGGAATTAGCCGAGATCGGAGCAGAATCTGCTGCATCTTTCGAAGCTCTCATCGGCAAAAAAGCCAAGGTCGCTTTCCTCTGCCATTCCACAAAGGGTTCGGCAAATCACCCCTTCGTAGACAAGGTAGTTGAAGCAGTTAAGATCGCTAAGGAAAAGTATCCTGATGTACTCCTGGACGGCGAACTCCAGCTCGATGCAGCCATAATTCCTGAGATCGGTGCATCCAAAGCTCCCGGTTCACCTGTTGCAGGTCAGGCCAACGTCCTCATCTTCCCTAACCTTGAGGCCGGCAACATCGGATATAAGCTCATTCAGAGGATCGGCAAGGCTGAAGCATACAGCTTCCTCCAGGGTCTCGCAGCACCTGTTAACGACCTCTCCAGAGGATGCAGCGTAGATGAGCTCGCAGGCGTAATCTGCATCACAGCAGTTCAGGCTCAGCAGATGTCAGCTGCAAAATAATAAGATCAATACAATTGATGTAGAATAAAAGAAGCGTTGATGACCTCAGCGCTTCTTTTTGATTTATTCTTCGCAGAGGGGCTTACTATGTGGAACGGACTTAAGATATCAGAAGTATATTTCGAAGAGTATGGTCTTCCCATGCTCGAAAAAGAATTCGCGGAATATAAGGATCAGATAGCGGCAGGTCTTGCCGGTCAGACATCCGAATGTTTCGGATATGACGACTACATCTCGAGAGATCACGATTACGCTCCGGGCTTTTGCTTATGGCTTCCAGAAGAACTCAAAAAGAAGATCGGTGATGATCTTCAGAAAGCATATGACTCACTTCCTGCAGACGAGTTTATCTTGAGACACAGAATGGATATCGGGATGGCAGAACCGAGCAGGATCATGACTGGTGCAAGAAGCAAACGCGTCGGTGTTCACAGTATCGAAGAGTTCTATTATGAGCATACGGGAATAACAGCAGCACCTGTTTCAACACAGGATTGGCTTGCAACCCCGCAGATGTATCTTGCCGAAGCCGTAAACGGAAAAGTGTTCCGTGACGTCTCGGGAGAGTTCAGTTCGATTAGAAAAGTATGGGAAGGATTTTATCCTGAAGATGTATTAAAGAAGAAAGTCGCTGCAGACCTGGCCATGGCCGGAAAGACCGGTCAGTTCAACTATGATCGCTCCATAAAGCGTGGTGATGTCGGGGCCGCATATTATTGTGTTACGGAATTTATATACAAGATTTCCGCGGCATTGTTCCTTCTCAACGGCCGGTATATGCCATATTACAAATGGCGTTTCAGAGCGATGGAAGAGTTTACCACCTTGAAGAGTGTCAGACTACCGCTTATGAGGCTTTCTCAAATGAGCGAAGAAGAAAGTTCAGCTAAGGTCGATCTTATAGAAGAAATAAGCGGTATGGTTATCAAGGAACTGGTAGCTCGAGGTTGGTCTTCGGGCTACAGCGACTATCTTCTCGATAATGCAAAACTCGTTATGAAGACCATAAAAGATACTGAGATTGCATCCTGGAATGTATTCGTCGGTGAAGACTGATCGGGGTTAATTCTTTTCGGTAACCACAAGTGTTATGCAGCCGGATTCCTCGACCGGGGATTCTATCCCGGGTTCATCCCGGGAGATCCCATAGTAAGAGGTACTGTTTCTGATTCCGTTCCAGCGTGCGAAAACCATAACAAACACCATTGTGATTGCGAGCAAAAAGCCCGCAATCACAACGAATCCGCTCCCCATATCTGCGGCATAATTCTTAAACTTAACTGCTAAATCCGGAAACATGTTTTTTCCTCCTTTGCTTTGCTTCTGATGGTATTATTGCAAAGGGAAAAATCAAAAAAGTACTAAATCGGCATCAAAACGGCATCAATTGCAAAAAAATCAGGATATCCGTTCTTCCCGATTCAAGGTCATTTTTCTTCCGGCACATCAGACTGAAATCCCATACCGAGCAGGATGAAAAGGAACGGCGCTGTATAGAACATCGTATTTCCGAAGCATGCAGAGATCAGATAAGCACAGGCTCCGAGCAGAGCAACAACAGTTGACGGCGAAAGTTCAGCTATCTTTTTTACCGCCTTGCGGTAGATGCTGACGATCGCGAAAATATAAACAAGTCCTGCGGGAATACCATAGAACACTGCGTATTGCAAATACTCATTATGAGGGCGGTTGTTTCCGTCAATCGAATTCTCTGCAAGCATTACGCGTATGCCTTCCGTTCCCCATCCGAAGACAGGCTTTTCCAGAATAGCTCCCACCGTCAGTTTCCAAAGGAGCCATCGTCCTGTCCCGGCATATTGTGCGGTCTCTCCCGCAGCATCTGGAGAAGATGATGTTATGTCCGATACATCCCGGAAAAGCTTCATAAAACGCTGGAAGTTTTGCGGTACTGCAAGGAACCCGGCCGCAAAACCGGAGGCAAGGACCGCCAGGACAGGCAGCACCGCGCGTCTTCTGCCCTTTTGAGTGGCAAGGAATACCACACAAGTAACAACAACCGCACCAAAACAAGCCAGATAGCAGCCGCGTGTATTGTTTGCGATCAGTGTAAAAGCGTGCAGTGCTGTGGATAACAGATAAAGTATCTTAATAACCGTCTTTTTCTCATAAAGATACATTGCAAACGAAACCGTGGTTGCGATAGCCAGATAATATCCGAAATGATTGTATTGAAAGAAGACTGCCGTCATAGTGTTCTTTTCCTGGATAAAATGGAAAAACCAGACAGGCAGTATCCCGCTGAGATCCAGGAGCGCCATGACCGAAATGAAACTGCTCGAGACAAGAAAAGAATCGAGCAGGAATCTCTTGGTGCGTTCATAACGTATCATCGAAGCACATCCGAAAAAGCAGATGATATAGCACAGGAACGTGGTTAACGATTCCGCACGGTAAAAGTCACCAGTCATCGCCTCTATCGTGAAGCCGTTTAAAAGTGTGGAGATGATCATCAAAACCGCCATAATCAGGAACCAGAAATGAGGTCTGTGATCTGAAACAATGCTTTTCAAAGATCTCTTGGCAATAACCAATTGAGCAAAATGACATGACATTACGATCAGGCTCAGGATAACCGCGGCTACCCTGATCATTGTGACGGTAAGATCATAACGCCACCCGCTGTAGACCGCTATCTGGACAAAATAAACTGCGGGAGATATCAGGAACATAAGCGCCGGAACTGCTGCCATCAGATCAAGATCCGTTTTCGACGGGAGCATAAAAAGCTCTTTAAATGTTTTTACGTTATGAAAACTCTTGGCCGGATCAGACATTTTCCCTCCAGAACCTGAACAACCTGTCAGAACGTACTCAACGTATATTCATCCAATACGACTTTCACGCTGATCCCGAACGTGTAGTTCTTTGAATCCCTGAATACGAGCCTGATGCCGTTGGAACCGACATCGGCCCATGAAGTAACAGGAGTATATGATATCAGTTTAGCCGAAAGCTGCTTCGAATAGTGATTATATAAAGCATTTCCGAAACGCTCGCATATAGTCTTTGAAAACTCAGGATCATTTTCGATATCAGGTATAAGATTATTCCAATCAGGGTCATAATCAGAATATTCATTGGTATATACATCGTAATAATCAAAACGGAACTCGCAGCTAAGGATCGCTCCTGTCTTGTCGTCAAGAAGGCACTCAAACTTCCAGCTGTTGTTCAGCCATACCTGCACTTCCCAGATGACTATTGTTCCTCTGTTGCTCAGATTTACGAGATTAGGCGTAGCTTTCCATCTTTTTGACACATCGATCTTATAACCGGCAAAATCACTCACGAAGTCACTCATTATCTGTTTGATCTCGTCTTCCTGTATAAATATACCTTTATCTATCTCTATAGCTTCGGCCAGATAGTATTCATAATTAGTTATGTTGATCTTCTGATTCATCGACATGTCGTCCCTGTATGACAGATTGATCTGCTCGATATCCAGGGATGCCTGCTTGCCCTCATAGATCTTGTCATTAACATTGAAATATGCCAGCGGAAGGAACCAGCCAAGCAGAGCCGCCATCACAACAAATACCGAAACAACAAGGGTATATATCTTTCTCATTTTGATATCTCCCTTATCATGACAGTTACACAGGTGCCGTTGCCTTCTCTCGAGGCAAAAGAAATGGTTCCTTTGTGCAGTTCTATTATCTCTTTACAGAGCGTCAGACCGAGACCCGCACCGCCCTGCGCTCTCGAACGCGATTTATCTACGCGGTAAAAAGCTTCGGTGATATGCCTTAAAGCTTCCTCAGGCATACCCCTTCCGTTATCAAAGACGCGGATACGGTAGCTTCCCTTTACCTTCTCGCCCATGATAAGGATATTTCCGCCGTTATCAATTGCTTTTCTGGCATTGTCCAGCAGATTTGTGAGAAGCGAGCTGAAGAGATCAGGATCGGTGGCACAGAGTCCGGGAGTGCATTTGCACTGAAGGACTATGCCTTTCTTTTTATAGACAGGCTGAAGGTGCAGCGTAAGGTTTTCGATCAGCTGCTGCATATCTGTCGGAATGAGCTTTATGCTGGCATTTTCCCTTTTCATCATAAGGAGATCCAAAAGCTTTAACGAAAGTGACTCGAGTCTCTTTCCTTCGGAGAAGATATAATTCGCAGCTTCCTGGGATTCCTCTTCGCTTAATGCCTGGCTTCTCAGAAGGTCCGCATATCCGATGATCGACGTCATAGGTGTTTTCAATTCATGGGCAAAACTTCCCATAAACCTGTCCTGATGATCCATGGCAAGATTCAGTTCGTTAATATTCTCGGTAAGCCTGTCTGCCATGTTGTCAAAGTCGGCGCCGAGCTGTCCGATCTCATCATGAGTCTTGGAATTGACCCTGGCTTCAAGAAATCCGGAAGACAATGCTCTCGCAGTCCTCGATACCTTGGCAAGCGGCTGGGTCATGAGGTATGAAGTAAGCCATGCGGTAATACCGCCCAACAATATCAGCACGATAAGGACCTGGTGATAGGTCCTGACCTGCTCGTCCCTTGCCTCATAGACAAAAGAAATATCATAAAGAGCTATGAGTTCGAGCGGTCTGCCGTTGGTCTGAACCTCACCCTTTATCTCGTAAAAATGCCGTGAATCCCTTGAGAAAAGAAGCGACTCAAAAGCAGATGACGTCTCAAAATCCTCGGTATCAAAGCCCGTCAGATAAAGAACCTGTCCATTCCTCGTAAGCCTCATTCCCACAAGGCCTTCCGCAGTATTCATTCTCTCAAGCGCATTGCTTATGCTTGACAGATCCTGCTGGATATCGACATAGTTTACGAGCTGCACCGACTGCAGGATCATCTCGTATGACTCGGCGGTAGTCTTTTCCACCTGGGCAAGACTGCTCCTGAAATTCTGTGATATCAGAAGAACGCCTCCCACACCGTAACTCAATGTGAGAAGCCATACCATTACGAGGAGCATCTTCTGCCTGAAACGCATTTATTATGCCTCCAGCCTGTATCCGACCTTGGGCACGGCGTGGATGACTTCCTCCCAGCCGAGTTTTTTACGAAGTCTCTGAACATGCAGATCGACCGTCTTGCTCCCGTACGGGAAAGGCTCGTTCCATACACGCTCGTATATCGTCTCTCTGTACATCGCGATACCCGGATTTCTTACGAAAAGCAAAAGCAGTTCATACTCCTTCGGGGTGAGCGCGATCTGATAACCGTCCTTATAGACGATCATGGCCTTCGTATCTATCGTGAGACCGGCAATGTTGATCTCAGTATCAGTCTTGTTATAACGGCGAAGCACAACATTGACTCTGGCGAGCAGCTCGATGATCTCGAACGGTTTGGGAAGATAATCCTCTGCGCCGAGCTCCAATCCCCTTACCTTGTCCTCTACCATATTCTTTGCCGTAAGGAATATGACAGGTATCTTCATCGGACGGATATACTGCATCAGAGAAAAACCGTCGATCTTAGGGATCATGACATCCAGAAGGATAAGATCGAAATAGTTATCCCTTATGATATCCAGAGCTTCCTCGCCGTCAAAAGCGCACATACATGAATAGCCCGCTTTAGTCAGACTCATGCGGATGAGATTGGATATAGGCTTCTCGTCTTCAACTACTAAAATATGTATCATTGAAAGTATTTCCTTCCCCCAAAGTGTACAATCCTAATTATTTTACCACTAGTTGGAATTTCACTGATACATAGTATTTTTATTATTGTCAGCTTATTCCGGTAACCTTGAAATCCTTATCCTCAACAGCTTTTGCAAGGACTTCATCAGCAACATCCTTTTCGAGCACTACAACAGCCGTGCCCTTATCGTGGGATACATCAGCTGAGATAACGCCGTCCAAGGCTTCCAGAGCCTTCTTAACGGTTGCTTCACAGTGTCCGCACATCATGCCTTCAATCGTGATCGTCTTTTCCATAGTGTTTATCTCCTTTTCATTTTTGATCTCTAATTCTTTAAGCCTGTTCCTGATATCGCTTCCGGCCTTATCGCGCCTGGTATCATACGGTCTTACAAGATTTAACCTCAGTGCATTCATGCATACCGTAAAGCTTGACAGGCTCATTGCAGCAGCACCGAACATCGGTGTCATGGCAACTCCCAAAGCCGCATACGCACCTGCTGCAACAGGGATCAGCGCGATATTATAGATAAATGCCCAGAAGAGATTCTCGTGGATATTCCTTATCGTTCTTCTGGATATCCTGATAGCTGCCGCAGCATCTTTAAGAGTCGATTTCATGAGCACAACATCAGCAGCATCTATAGCAATATCCGTTCCTGCGCCGATCGCGATCCCTATATCGGCTGAAGTCAGCGCGGGTGCATCATTTATGCCGTCGCCGACCATTATCACCTTGCCGTATTCTTTGAGCTTATTTACGATCTTCTCCTTGTCTCCGGGAAGGACGTCGGCAACAGTCATATCAACGCCTGACAGCTTTCCTATCGTATCTGCTGTCCTTTTGTTATCGCCCGTCAGCATGACCGTATAAAGGCCCAGTTTCTTTAACTCATTTATCGCTTCGGATGAGTCTTCTCTTATAGTATCTGCCACAGCGATAATGCCCATGAGACTGCCGTCGGACTCAAAGAAAAGCGGTGTCTTTCCCTTTGCCGCAAGCTCTTTTGCCTTTTCTTCGAAAACAGCATCAACAGATCTAATAAACTTTATGTTTCCGCCTCTTATATTCTTTCCGTTTACTGTTCCTTCCAGACCGTTGCCGGCACTGATGCGGAAGTTCGCGGCATCTTCAAGTTCAACGCCGTGTTCTTTGCAGTATTCTGCAACCGCTTTTCCGAGTGGATGCTCGCTCTTTTTTTCGAGCGCATAAGCTGACTTCAGGAGTGATCCTTCATCAGAAACGGGAATGATGTCTGTGACCTGCGGAACACCGCTTGTGATCGTACCTGTCTTATCAAGGACAATTATCTCAGCCCTGCCCGTCTGCTCCAGCGAACCGGAAGTCTTAAAAAGGATTCCGTTCTTTGCAGCAACTCCGTTACCGACCATTATCGCAACGGGCGTTGCAAGACCCAATGCGCACGGACAACTTACAACGAGTACCGAGATGGCTCTCGTAAGCGAATATCCGGTACCTGCGCCCGTGACAAGCCAGATCACGAAAACAACAACTGCAATAATGAGTACACAGGGAACAAATATTCCTGAGACCTTATCCGCGATCCTCGCGATGGGCGCCTTCGTTGCAGAAGAATCGCTCACCATCTTTATTATCTGCGCAAGCGTGGTATCTTCACCGACCTTCTCGGCACGGCATCTGATATATCCTGAACTATTGATGGTACCTGCTGATACCCTGTCGCCTGCCATCTTATCAACAGGCACTGATTCACCCGTAAGAGCAGACTCGTCGACGGCGCATTCGCCTTCCACTATCCTGCCGTCCACGGGGACAGCTCCGCCCGGTCTTACGGCATAGATATCTCCGACCATGACTTCTTCAACAGGAACGGTTACTTCCTCACCGTTTCTGATCAGAACGGCAGTCTTCGGCTGGAGGTTAAGAAGTCCCTTGAGAGCATTCGTGGTCCTTCCCTTCGATATCGCCTCAAGAAGTTTTCCTATCGTTATCAGGGTCACGATCATGGCCGCGGACTCAAAATAGAGTTCATCCATCAAAGCCATCTGAGCCTCGTGAGAGCCCGCCGTTGTCATGTGTAACAATGTTACAAAGCTGTAAATGAATGAGACTCCAGATCCCATGGCGACCAGCGTATCCATATTTGTGCTCTTATGAAGGAGCGCCTTAAATCCGTTCACGAAGAACTTCTTATTGATCACCATAACGATGCCGGCAAGGAGCATCTCAATGATCCCTATCCCGATCATGTTATGCTCAAGGAACTTTGGCGCTGGCCAGTTCCACATGGACACACCCATGGAAAAATACATCAGTATGAGCAGGAATAAACTCGAACTGATAAGCCTGTTTCTGAGGACCGGTATCTCCTTATTTATTAGCTGTTCTTCCATGCTCTCGAAAAGGTGCCCCTTGGCTTTCGCACCGCCTTCAAGCGATGCGCCATAGCCGGCCTCTTCCACAGCCTTTATAACTGCCTTGGGGTCAGCGGAGCCTGAGACGCTCATTGAATTTGTGAGAAGCGATACGCTGCACGAGTTTACGCCCTCTACGCCGTTCACTGCCTTTTCGACATGTGACTGGCAGGCGGCACAGCTCATGCCGGTAACCAGGTACTTATCAGTTCTTACTTCATTGTTTTCCATCAGGAATACGCATTCTAAGGTTGATATTTATTTCATAAGTTTCTGAAGAAGCTCAACCAGCTCTTCAGTCTTTTCTTCCGATCCGTTTCTGATATCTTCAGCTACACACGTTCTTATGTGGCTTCCGAGGAGCACCTTCGAGAAGCTGTTCAAAGAACATTTCGCAGCGCTGACCTGAGTTAAGACATCAACGCAGTAAGCATCTTCCTCAACCATCTTCCTGATGCCCCTGATCTGGCCTTCAATACGGTTCAAGCGCGTAATGAGATCCTTTATCTCCTCTTCGGATCTTTCCTTGGTCCTGCAGTGCGGACATTTTTTCTCAGCCATCGCGTTACCTCCGGTCATATACCCCCTTGGGGTATCTATATCTTGCATAACTATATACCCCCATAGGGTATGTGTCAAGTCCAACTTGCAAAACCAACTACGTTAATATATATTTCTTTTGCTTAAACAAAAGGAGTTAAAATGCGCAAGACCAGGCCACAGGGAGTAATACTGCTTCTCATCACTGCCATCATCTGGGGTTCATCTTTTGTTGCTCAATCGATCGGCATGCAGAGTATTGACGCATTTACTTTTACCGGGATCAGAACTGCTCTCGGGATGCTTTTCCTTCTTCCCTTCACACTCATAATCAACAAAGGATTCGATCTTAGCGCCCCGACTCTTAAGAAAGGCCTGATCCTGGGCATCGTCTTTTCATTCGCACAGAATTTCCAGCAGTTTGCTTTTTACTATTCAACTTCAGGAAAGATTGCATTTGTCACTGCTTTCTACATGTTCTTCGTGCCGCTCTTCTCGGTCATTTTCTTGAAGAAAAAGATCGCTGCGCTTACATGGATATCGATCTTCATAGGCCTTATCGGTCTGTTCTTTCTCTGCATCAATCCTTCAGAACTCACAGACATCAATCTCGGCGACATACTTGCGCTTATCTGTGCAGTCTTTTACGCTGTCCAGATTATGGTTATAGATAAATCAGTCGAAGACGGAAAGACGAGCGGCGTGCAGTTGTCATTCATGCAGTTTTTCGTTGCTGCGGTAATATCGATCGTCGCGATGTTTATTTTCGAGAAGCCCGTAATCGCAGATATAAAGACCGCAGCCCCTTCCCTTCTTTATTCAGGAATAATGAGCTGCGGCATAGCATATACTTTTCAGATACTGGGACAGAAAAAAGCAAGTCCCGTTGTTGCCTCTCTATTAATGTGCCTCGAGTCGGTCTTCGCAGTTATTACCGCTGCAATAATCCTTCACGAGAACATGCTGCCAAGAGAGATGGCAGGGTGCCTTATCATGTTCGGCGCGATCATCCTTTCTCAGATTTCGGAGTCTCTTTCTGCAAAGAAGAAGAATCAGGTGTCGGCAGAACATACTTGAGAAGTACGACCATACCTACCATCAGCGCGATTCCTATCAGGAGTGATATAGCTGCATTCTTTACAAATCCGGCAACCATATAAGTAATGAATGATACGGCTGCGCATGTAAGTGCATACGGAAGCTGTGTCGAGACGTGCGCTATGTGATTGCACTGTGCACCTGCAGAGCTCATGATAGTCGTATCAGAGATCGGTGAGCAGTGGTCTCCGCATACGGCACCTGCCATGCATGCAGATACGCAGATAACGGCAAGCGTAGCCTTGGCAGGATCGGGATCTGTAAGCTTGAACACTTCGAGCGTGATCGGGATCAGGATACCGAATGTACCCCATGATGTACCGGTTGCAAATGAAAGTCCGCATGCGATAAGGAAGATGATCGCGGGAAGCATCATATTGAAATCGCCCTTTGATGACTCAACGATGCCTGCTACGAATTCAGCAGCGCCCAAAGACTCTGTCATGGCCTTCAAAGACCATGCAAGCGTAAGGATCGTAATAGGAGCGATCATTGCCTTGAAGCCTTCCTCAACGCAAGTCATGCTGTCCTTGAAGTTCAATATCTTTCTTGCAAGATAGAAGATGATCGTGAAAACGATTCCGCCGAACGAGCCGTAAGCCAGGCCTACGGAAGCATCACTGTTTGCAAAAGCTTCAACGAATCTGGCAAAGAATCCGCCCTCAAGTTCACCGCTGTAAAAACCGCCCGTGTAGAGCATTCCGATCACGCAGCAGATAATAAGGACAACTACCGGAAGAACAAGGTCAATTACCTTACCCTTCTTCTCAACAGTCTCCTCTTCTTTTGTATCGACCGGCTTAACTGTATAGATATCACCGTTCTTCGCATTGATCTCATGACGAGCCATGGGACCATACTCTATCTTGAATACGGCCATAAGGACCATCATAAGGATTGTAAGAAGCGCATAGTAGTTATAAGGGATAGCCCTTATGAACAGCATGAGTCCGTTTGTGCCTTCAGGAGCGAATCCTGAAACAGCTGCTGCCCATGAGGATACCGGTGCGATGATGCAGACAGGAGCTGCGGTCGCATCGATAAGATAAGCAAGCTTGGCTCTTGAGATCTTCTGTCTGTCAGTAACAGGTCTCATAACGGAACCTACCGTGAGGCAGTTGAAGTAGTCATCGATGAAAATGAGCACGCCCAGACCGATAGTAGCAAGCTGTGAACCGACTCTCGATTTAACATGCTCCGAAGCCCAGTTGCCGAATGCGGCAGAGCCTCCTGCTTTATTCATCAGCGCCACTATTATTCCGAGGAATACCAGGAATACCAGAATGCCGACATTATAGGAATCAGATAGTGATGCTATGATCCCATTGTTGAAAACGTGCTCCAACGCCTTTACCGGATGAATATAAGGGGCAGCGTTTCCCAACGAGAAAAGCACGCCGCCTGTCACAATACCTATAAAAAGCGAACTGTAAACTTCTTTCGTGATGAGCGCCAGCACGATCGCCACGACCGGCGGCACAAGCGCCCAAATGGTGTTGTACAAAATAGGAACAAATTCAGCGTCCATAAAAACCTCCGGGAATAAGGATAGAACCATAATAGCACGGTGCAATGACTGCCTCAAACCGCAAAAGCAATAAAATAGGGCCTCTTAAAAAGTCATTCTGACATTTGACGGTCTTTTCAAAAATGAAAAGCCCCCGGAGAATAACTCCAGGGGCAATATCATCAAATGATTATTCGTCAGATCAGAACTTGCCTGCCTTAGCAGCTTCCTCAACTGATACTGCTGTGGAAACAGTCATACCAACCATCGGGTTGTTGCCTGCACCGATAAGACCCATCATCTCAACGTGAGCAGGAACTGAAGAAGAACCTGCGAACTGAGCGTCAGAGTGCATACGGCCCATAGTATCTGTCATACCGTAGGAAGCAGGACCTGCAGCCATGTTATCAGGGTGAAGTGTACGGCCTGTACCACCGCCGGATGCAACAGAGAAGTACTTCTTGCCTGCCTCGAGGCGCTCCTTCTTGTATGTGCCTGCAACAGGGTGCTGGAATCTTGTAGGATTGGTGGAGTTACCTGTGATGGAAACGTCAACGTTCTCCTTCCAGAGGATTGCAACGCCTTCCTGAACGTCATCTGCACCATAGCAGTTAACCTTAGCTCTCGGAGAATCAGGATTCTTGGAGTAGCATGTTCTGGAGAGTTCCTTGAGCTCGCCTGTCTTATAGTCATACTCTGTCTCAACGTATGTGAAGCCGTTGATTCTGGAGATGATCTTTGCAGCATCCTTTCCGAGACCGTCAAGGATAACTCTGAGAGGCTTCTGACGAACACGGTTAGCCTTCTCAGCGATACCGATAGCGCCCTCAGCAGCTGCGAATGACTCGTGGCCTGCGAGGAATGCGAAGCACTCTGTGTCCTCTTCGAGGAGCATCTTTCCGAGGTTACCGTGGCCGAGACCTACCTTACGTCTGTCAGCAACTGAACCGGGAATGCAGAAAGCCTGGAGACCTTCACCGATAGCTGCAGCTGCGTCAGCAGCTCTTCTGCAGTTCTTCTTGATAGCGATAGCGGCACCTACTGTGTAAGCCCACTTAGCGTTCTCGAAGCAGATAGGCTGAATGCCTTCGATGAGGTGATATACATCAAGACCTGCATCTTTTGTGATCTTCTCAGCTTCTTCGATGGAAGCGATTCCATATTCAGCAAGCTTAGCGTTGATCTGGGGGAGTCTTCTCTCGTATGATTCAAATAAATCTGCCATTTGTCATTCCTCCTTATTCCTTACGCGGGTCGATGAACTTAACGGCATCATCAACACGTCCATACTTACCGGAAGCCTTCTCAAGAGCTGTAGCAGCATCGTCACCCTTCTTGATGAAATCCATCATCTTACCGAAGTTAACGAACTTGTAGCCGATAATCTCATCGTTCTCGTCGATAGCGAGTTCTGTGATATAGCCATCTGTGAGCTCGAGGTAACGGGGACCCTTAGCGAGAGTACCGTATGTTGTACCTACCATTGAACGTGCGCCCTTACCGAGGTCCTCGAGGCCTGCACCGATCTGGAGTCCGTCCTCAGAGAAAGCACTCTGTGTTCTTCCGTAAACGATCTGGAGGAAGAGCTCTCTCATTGCAGTGTTGATGGCATCGCAAACGAGGTCTGTGTTAAGAGCCTCAAGGATCGTGAGTCCGGGAAGGATCTCAGATGCCATAGCAGCGGAGTGTGTCATACCGGAGCAGCCGATCGTCTCAACCAATGCCTCCTGGATGATACCGTCCTTAACGTTAAGAGACAGCTTGCAGGCGCCCTGCTGAGGTGCACACCAGCCGATACCGTGTGTGTAACCGGAGATGTCCTTAATCTCCTTGGAGCTTACCCACTTTGCTTCCTCAGGGATCGGTGCGGCACCGTGATGAACACCCTGATGAACAGAGCACATGTTCTTGATCTCTGTTGAATAAATCATGTCTATTTCTCCTTTCCTTTCAAGGAATTTGTTGGTGGAATGAAACATAGTTTCCGAGTGTCCATTATATAAAAGTAAGGGGTGCTTTTCAACCGATAAAAAGGGCCATTTCGGCAGAAAGAAACAATTCTATGAAACGTTTCAGATGTAAAATGCCTTGTCGATCAGCCCGTACTGTTCCCTGCCCGCATCCAGAACGCCGATCGAGCCGACAGGCAGGTTACGGTTCTCCGGGATCGGCAGTGTTATCTGCATATTTGCAACGGGCTGACCTTTGACGGATACGATGATGACGAGCGAACTGTCCAGCAGATCCGAAAACTTCGGGCACTGCTCCTCCCAAATGCTGACCAGGAGCTTTTCGAGCGTTTCCTGGTCGGCATCCTCAAGCTCGACATACATCTTAAAAACAGAATAACCGGCTGACGGAATCAGGGACGCATAGTCGTCACCATACCTGTAACTGCCGAAATCAAGTCCCTCGCAATATGCTTCAAGATGCATATCCGAAGGCATATCAAACTTTTCATCAGCGTAACGGTTCAGGTCTTCACGGAATCCCTCATTCTCGTTCTCAAACTCCAGGATAAGGTATCCGTGGTCATCAAAATCACCCTCACGGTTACGGCTTACCGTAAATGAACGGTCCTTAAGCAGTATCGGGGAATATACGTTGAACTCCTCATCTTCCATATCATCGAGCTTGATCTTACAATCCGCCGCAACTTCCTCGCCGTATTTCTCGGACAGCATTTCGCGTATAACGGGAACATTCTTCGAGTAATAGACCAGTTCCCTGCCGGAATATACGAGACACGGAACAAGGATAAGCAGAACAAACACGCCTGCATATATACCTGCGGGACGTTTTACCTCCCTTGGGCGCCTGATTATATACAGCAGTCCGAACAGGATCTGATAGATGAGACAGACCGGATATACCGGGAACAGGATTGAAAACATGAGTCCCATATATCCCACTGCTTCAAAGCCGTAAACATAGCCTCTGAAAGCATCCCCGCCAAAGAAAGTGTCAGTGCCTGCAACTGCGGCCCATACAAGGATCAGGTAAGGGATAAAACTGAAATAGAATATGACAAGACCGGCTATTCCGCCGCGGCTCAATGTCTTTTCTTCACTGGCCTTCTTTCCCATCGGATACGACTTTTCCTCCATAACACTTTGAATATCAAAGTAAGTTTAGGATATCACATTTTCCTATAGGCATACAAGTTAATATAAGACAAAAGAGTTGCCTCTGAAGTGAACCCGTTACTTTCGAGACAACTCTAAAACTGTTGATCGGATTTAAGTCCCTGCCCGTATTTATCTTATCGCATCGACCATCGATTTTACATAAGCTCCGACCTTTGCAGGAGCATCTTTTCCATACTCGGCCACGATCTTTACGATGGCTGAACCGACGATCACGCCGTCGGCGCTCTTTGACATAGAAGCAGCCTGCTCCGGAGTTGAGATCCCGAAGCCGATCGCACACGGTACATCAGTTGAAGACTTGACTGCAGCGCAGAGCGACGGGATATCAGTCGTGATATTGCTCCTGACGCCGGTAACTCCTAGGCTCGATACGATGTAGATGAAGCCTGATGCCTCTTTCGCGATCATGGATATACGCTCATGTGAAGTGGGCGCGATAAGGGATATCAGGTCTATGCAGTATCCCTTGCAAATAGTATCGAACTCATCCTTCTCCTCATAAGGCACGTCAGGCAGGATGAAGCCGTCGATCCCGACCTCAGATGACTTCTGACAGAATCTCTCGATCCCATAGGAGAATACAACATTTGCGTATGTCATGAAGACCATCGGAATCGTTACACCCATCTCTGTTCTGAGCTTTCTTACCATCTCGAAAACCTTATCCGTTGTGCAGCCCCCTTCCAATGCTCGAAGGCTTGCCTCCATGATGACGGGACCTTCAGCGGTCGGATCCGAAAAAGGGATTCCGAGTTCGACTAACGAAGCGCCTGCATTCTGCATCTCAACAACGCACTGTGCCGTTGTCTCAAGATCGGGGTCGCCGCATGTGATAAAAGGAATGAACGCTTTACCGTTCTCAAATGCCCTTGCTATATTACTCATTGATATCCTCCCCTCTGTAACGCGCGATCGCAGCACAGTCCTTGTCACCTCTGCCGGAGATCGTGACGACCATAATTTTGTCCTTGGAAAGCGTAGGAGCGAGCTTGATCGCATGAGCTACCGCGTGTGCTGATTCGATAGCCGGGATGATGCCTTCCATTCTGGACAGGTACTCAAAAGCATTAACTGCCTCTTCGTCTGTAACAGCAACATACTGCGCTCTGCCTGTATCGTGGAGGTTAGCATGCTCAGGGCCGATGCCCGGATAATCAAGGCCTGCAGAGATCGAATAAACAGGTGCGATCTGGCCGTACTCATCCTGGCAGAAGTAAGACTTCATGCCGTGGAAAATACCGAGCTTGCCCGTATTGATCGTAGCAGCCGTCTCGAAAGTATCGATGCCTCTTCCTGCTGCCTCACAGCCGATGAGGTTAACTTCCTTATCCTCAATGTAATGGTAGAAAGATCCAATGGCATTTGAACCGCCGCCGCAGCATGCGAGCACGTAATCAGGAAGGCGGCCTTCCTTTTCGAGCATCTGTGCCTTGGATTCTCTTGAAATCACTGCCTGGAAATCCCTTACGATAGTCGGAAAAGGATGAGGACCCATTACGGAACCTAAGCAGTAATGAGTATCGTCGATTCTTGTAGTCCACTCACGCATGCACTCGGATACCGCATCTTTAAGAGTAGCCGTACCGGATGTTACCGGAACAACGTCAGCTCCAAGGAGCTTCATTCTGTATACGTTAAGTGCTTGTCTCTCGCAGTCGACCTTGCCCATGAAGACAACACATTCCATACCGAAAAGCGCTGCGGCAGTTGCTGTTGCAACACCGTGCTGGCCTGCGCCTGTCTCTGCGATAAGTCTTGTCTTGCCCATCTTCTTTGCGAGCAGGGCCTGGCCCAAAACGTTGTTGATCTTGTGGGAACCTGTGTGATTAAGATCTTCCCTCTTCAGGTAGATCTTTGCGCCGCCCAGATCTTTTGTCATCTTCTCTGCATAGTAGAGATTTGACGGACGTCCTGCATATTCGTTCAATAACTCCGTGAGTTCCTTATTGAACTCCGGATCGTTCTTATAGTGGTTATAAGCTTCTTCAAGCTCGATTACCGCATTCATCAGAGTCTCGGGGATATACTGTCCACCGTGTATTCCGAATCTTCCTTTTGAATCAGGCATAATTACCTCCCGTACCTTACAGCTTTAATAAATTCAGCTATTTTCTTTTCATCTTTGATACCGTTTGTCTCAACACCAGAGCTGACATCTACAGCAAAGGGTTCTAACATTCTGATTGCTTCGCCTACTGACTCAGGATCTAATCCTCCTGCGAGGAAATAGTCCCTCTTGAAATCCTTCAGGATGCTCCAGTCAAACTTCTTGCCTGAACCGGCACCCGAGTCGATCATGACATAATCAGCGCTGCTTTGTGCGGCCTTTTCGAGAGCGCCCTCTTCAGAAGCTTTGTAAGCCTTGATTACAGGACGGTCAAGAGTCCTTTTAACGTATTCGACGTATTCTTCCGACTCGTGGCCGTGGAGCTGGACCAGCTCGACTCCTGAGATCCTTGCGATACGTACAACGTTATCTATGGGTTCGTCCAGGAACACTCCGACAGGCTTTATGTCTGCCCTTAAGAGCGAGATCAGTTCATTTGCCTTATAAGGATCGACATATCTTTTGGACTTCTCGAAAAAGACAAAGCCTGCATAATCCGCACCATGGCGGTTAACAGCAATGATGTCTTCCAATCTTTTTAATCCGCAGATCTTAAGTTCTGTACCAAACATCACGTCAATCCTTTCAAAGACTTCAAAAATGCCGTCTTATCTTCTGCTCTCATCATTGACTCTCCGATCAGCACAGCGTCAACGCCGGCCTTTTCGAGAGCTTCGACTTCAGATCTCTCCTTAACGCCGCTCTCTGCAATGAAAAGCGCCTTGTCAGCAACATACTCTCTTAATCTCAGGCAGTTGGCCGGATCGACCGTGAAATCTCTTAAATTGCGGTTATTGACGCCTATTACTCTCGCGCCTTCACCTAATGCCATATCGCATTCGTTCTTATCATGTGCCTCAACAAGTGCAGTAAGTTCCAGTTCGTCGCAGATCTTAATATACTTGCCGAGCGTACGGGAATCAAGGATCGAGCATATAAGAAGGATTGCTGATGCTCCTTTTGCCCTTGCCTCATAGATCATGTACTCATCTATAGTAAAGTCCTTGCGGAGAACGGGAATCTTCACGTTAGAAGCGATCTCATCCAGGTAATCAAGTGATCCCATGAACCACTTAGGTTCTGTAAGGACAGAAATACATGACGCTCCTGCTTCCTCATATGACTTGGCGATATCAAGATAAGGAAATTCCTCTGCGATAATGCCCTTCGAAGGGGAAGCCTTCTTGCACTCGCAGATAAAGCTGATTCCGCCTTCTTTAAGTTTCTTCTCGAACTTAAAGTCCGTAGAAGGAGCGGCATATGCCATATCCATCACCTTGGATAAAGATACCTCGAGTTTTCTGTCGAGATATATCGTCCGGTTATGTTCTGCGATCTGTTCGAGAATATCAGCCATGGGGAATCCTTATTTTCGATTAATTATTAGATTCTTCAACAAACTTGTTGAGTGTTTCAAGAGCAGCGCCGGAATCGATCAGGTGCTTAGCCTGGCCAACGCCCTCTTCGATCGTCTTTGCCTTGCCTGCTGCATAGAGTGCAGCACCTGCGTTCATGCATACAACGTTTCTCCTAGGGCCTGTGATCTTGCCTTCGAGGATTCCTCTTGTGATCTCAGCATTTTCTTGAGGAGTGCCGCCTACGATATCTTCCTTTGTGGCTCTCTCGAAGCCGAAGTCCTCAGGCTTGATCTCATATGTTGTGATGGTTCCGTCAGCTCTTAATTCTGCTACGAATGTTTCAGCTGATCCGGAGATCTCATCGAGCTTGTCTTCACCGTAAACAACGAGTGCTCTCTTAGCGCCAAGAGACTTCAGAACGTGAGCTACGGGCTCTGCGAGGTACTGGTCGTATACGCCAAGGAGGTAGAAATCCGGCTGTGCAGGATTCGTCAAAGGTCCGAGGATATTGAATACCGTTCTGAAACCCAATTCCTTACGGATAGGTCCTACGTACTTCATCGATGTGTGATACTTCTGTGCGAAGAAAAAGCAGAAGCCGACGCTCTTTAAGAGCTCTACGCACTTCTCGGGTTCAAGATTGATGTTTGCGCCGAGAGCCTCAAGGCAGTCAGCAGTTCCTGACTTTGATGAAGCTGCACGGTTTCCGTGCTTTGCGACCTTGATGCCAGCCGAAGCTGCTATGAAAGCTGATGTTGTTGAGATATTGAAGCTTCCTGCCCTGTCTCCGCCTGTTCCTACGATCTCAAGGACTTCCATATCGCCCTTATCTACCTTTGTTGCGTGGTCACGCATTGCAGCTGCGCATCCGGTGATCTCATCGATGGTCTCAAATCCAGCGCTCTTTGTTGACAGTGCAGCGAGGAATGCAGCGTTCTGTGTCGATGTTGACATACCGCTCATAATCTCGTTCATTGTCTCGTAAGCCTCATCGTATGTGAGATCCTGCTTGTTTACGATCTTCTCAATTGCCGCCTTAATCATTTTTCTTTCTCCTTTCGGCCAGTTAGTTGGTTTCTGCAGGAAATAAAAAATCCCCAGCAGGAATTATAGTGTTCCTGCCGGGGACGAATTAAATGCTAATCCGCGGTGCCACCCTGGCTTTGCGTTTGTGAGACGCACACTCATAGGATACCAACATATCCCGGACTGCTTACGCGAGTCTTACGTTGCACATTTAATGCACCCTCCGCGGTCCATTTGATAATCCGTTTCCCGCTTCACTCTCAGCATCGGAAGCTCTCTGTAGGGTCTGCAACTACCTTTATCTCCGCATCAACGGTTTGATTGTTATGACAAAAATAATACTGTTTGTACGAAAAGTCAACAGTTTTCCAGGATAAAAAGAAGCTGACTGCCAAAATGATGTAAGTCACCAGGCTGTGTCAACTTCTTTTATTTGTTTTTTACTTAATCTGCACTTGCATCATTATCAGGACGGATAGAAGAACTGTTCGTATTTACATTTAAGCTCGAAATCCTGAACTTTTACTTTTCTCGGATACCACTTTGCCACGAAGTCAACCAGAAGCTGATGATCGCCGAATCTGTAGAATTCCCTGCAGATGATCTTTGTTGTCTCTGTGATGTCCTTTGTGAGTCTTACTACATACATTCTGTAGTAGATGTACTTGCTCTCTTCGAGGCTGAGGCTCAGCATGTCCTTATCTCTGATCTTCTCTACATTGCATCCGGGACCACCACCGGAAACCATATCCAACTCTTCCTTACCGATCTCTCTTTTGTCTAATCTAATATCTGTCATTGCCGTATCCTCCGTTTTTCTGTGTTTTTGTTTGATGGCTTCATTATCAACGGAAAACGCAGCCCTAACAATCGTTAATGCGTCAGCGGTCTGTGGCTTAAGCAACACATCAGAGACGGAGTGTTGCTTAAAGGAAAATTATTCCTGCTGTTTTTTGAAAAACAGAGTTGAAGGGCTGCCTCTTAAGTGAACAGACAACTTATGAGACAGCCCTCCTTAACCCGGTAAACGCAATCAGCTTGCGTTATCAACAGCTTCCGTCGTAAGTAAACTTCGTGTTATGGAAAAAGTATTCATCGTGTACATTCTCGACGCTTCCGTTTCTGACCGATACGGCCGTATAGAGGAACGGTGTGTCTGCAAACTGCGCGCTCTTGATTATCTTTATGTTCCTGACATTGACTTCCTTGGGAGCTCTTAACGGCTTTTGGTAAACAGTTCTGTTATTAAGGAAATCCTCGTCTATTTCGATGTTTGATATGTCCACATTCATGAAAGGACATGAGAACACCTGAACGCCGTATCGGAAGAATGCCGAGCTCGTCACATCACTCGCGTCGATCGTCATGCCGTCGATGTTTACTTTCGTCGGCATTGTGCAGTAATACTCAACGCCGTCCTCAACTATAGTGTCATATGCGTATGGATAAGCGGGATTCGGATTATAGTTCGAGAAGATGACATAAGGCGTATAACGTTCCCCGATGTACCACCTGCAGTTCTTTATATTGATATTGCCTTCCCAGTAGCTTCCGAAGTCCCTTCTCAGGGTAATAAAATGTTCCGCATAGGAAGTGACGTTCTCTATGTTCATGTCACCGAATCCTACCGCGGCGATACCCATGTAACCTACCGTTGAATCCTTTACGGTAAGGTTATACGTACCCATATGAGCATCGATCCTGTTTATCCTGCTGCCGTTCTGAACGGTGATGCTCTTGCAGAAATTGGTTCCTGTTGTTCCCCATCTTGCGGCGTCCATTATTCCCGTTTCATCGTAACGCACAGCCGGCAGGTTCTTATCGCCTCTTATGACCGCTGCGGCATATTCATCGTAGAAATCGACTGACTTAGAGCATACGCAGTTGTCCAATGTGATGGCAGCAGCATACTCCGCATAATAATCGTAAGGTGCAGTGCTGTTAACGTCACTGTTGTAGTTATATACCCTCAGGTGGTTTGTCAGAACACAGTTCTTAAGAGTTACATATGCGCAGTGATCGAGGACAAAGAATCCCTGATACGGCGCGCCCAGCCTTGCGTGATAACCGCTCTTTCCCGAATCGAGAGAATAGTAGCTTGTGCCGGTAAACTGCTTCTCTTCACCTGCGAGATAATGCTCAACACCGTCTATAACAACATTCGAACGAACGATGTTGATCCCTCTGCGGACATATTCATGCGAATCGAGCGTATTGACTATGGTCGTGAAGACGCCTCCCCTGACCGTTAATGTTTTCTCATCGATAGGATATTTCTGGATCAGGTAGATATCATTGTCCCAGTTCCACTGAACCGGTGTTGCGGAATCTATTGAACCGTCCCTGTTTACGATGATGACCTCTTCCTGTTCACGAGTGCCGGCAACCGCATTTGCAGAACCGTTCCTTCCCCATCTCTGGACCTGAGACTTAAGCACGTAAAGCGCCTTTTCCGGGAAGGCGCCGTAGCTTCCGACGCTGAGCTGCGTCTGTCCTTTATCGATCTTATGATTATCCATTGCATAAGCCAGTGCGGCGGAATAGGAATTATAAACAGGATAATCCGAAAGAGCCGGGCTTAAGCCGAGATTTATCTTCTGATAATCAGGATGCGATGCCGGCAGATCCTTTTCGTATTTCCAGGTCCAAGTTCCGTCAGCCTTCTGCGTCCAGAACAGGTTCGGATTCATCCATTGTTTTACATAAGGCTTGCTTGGTTCGACGGTAAACAGATAACAGTTCTTTTCCGCCAGCGTCATCTTCGAATCGTCAATGATAAACTCCGCTCCCGTCCAGTCGGTCTCAGTCATTATCAGAGCGCCTTTGGTATTGTTCTTATCCATGTGTCCTATATAGTAGACCGCTCCCTGATCAGCCTTTACCGGAAGACCCTTCGCGTTTGCTTCTGCATGAGTCTTTACAATGGCATCGTAATCGTCAGTCTTTCCGTCGCCCTTTGCGCCGTACATCTTATATGTGACATAATCCGTGGTGATCTCGACGGGATCTTCAACAGGCTCATCTACCGGGTCATCAACAGGATCTTCGACAGGGTCGTCTACAGGATCATCTACAGAATCATCGACAGGGTCATCCACAGGATCATTTCCCTCGCCGCCTTCTCCCGGATCAAGACATTCCCGGAATGCGGCATAGTACCAGTAGATACTCTTTACGAGCTTGAAAAGAGGATCTTCCGAATCGCTTCCGGCAACGAGATACGCATAACTCATGACACTGTATTTAAGCGTAGCCTCAGCGCCGTCGACAGTAGCTTTCACCTCATAGGGATGAACGATATCCCAGGCTTTTATTCCGGGGATCTCTATGTAGCAAAGGCCTTTCTCCTCATCGTATAAGATCTCGGAAGGTTCACCGTCGATAAGGATCTCACATGAATCATAATACCTCGTAACAGCATAATAATGACGGATGGCAATGGTATCGGAGAGCACGAGACTCGTTCCGTAATACGTTGTGCCGTCAGCGATCTTTCCGCTCAGTTCCGGAGCATACTCCGAGAAATCCGCATCAGTTATATCGACGGGGATGGAACCTGCACCCGAAAAATAATATTCGGCACATGTTCCGTAATCGTCGATCGCTTTTGCAAGACGTCCCATTTCATCTTCACGTTCTTCGAGTCGCAGGAGATAATCCTTTACCGAATAACAGACGATTCCGTCTTCCGCACCTTCATTCTTCAGATCGACTTTATTCGTCACGGAATACAGCGTGATCGGGAGTTTTTTCGATATCTCGTTCGGACTCACCGGATGAGAGATCTTATAAGTTCCGTCCTCCTGCTTCCCGTTGAGTTCGTATGTTGCTCCGTCAATGATGACGCTGCCGTTCTCAGCCATACTGTCACTGATCCCGCCGAGGAATACATTCAGGCCCAGCGTTCCCTCACCGACAGTAAGCGAAAAACCTTCGACCCTGGCTTCGTCTTCAGTGGCAAATGCGGTATGCCCGAGTCCCGGGAACACAAGTGAACCTAAGACAAGAGCAGCACTAAGCACCGTCAGCATCAGCCGTTTTGAAACCGTCCTCACTTTTCCTTCCATCTTATCCTCTCCTTTTTATCAGTATGAAGCACCGCGGTCTTCTGAACTGCACCATGCATCCGGCACATGCCCCAGATATTCCGTCGGCGGTTTGTCCCTGTAGATCAGACTGTAAAATTCGTTCCCGTAAGTCGTGAATATATCGTTATAGAGTTCAGTGTTTTTCTTTTTGTATGTTGAAGGTGTCGCGAACTCGTAAACCTTCATGTTGCTCTTTACATAACGCCAGCAAAGATGTGTGCGCCTTGTCCTGTACTGATGGATCCCGGTATCACCGGCGCAGGCTTCCAGCGCCTGATTCCAGAGCGATTCGCATTTCGCGAGTTCAGACTGCGGCATCTGATTCTGAGCATCCATTTCCTTCGGATAGTAATTCGCAAACATCTGTGAAGCCGAAGCATTGTAAGTCATTACCTTATTGCGGAAATAATATGCGTTGGTTCCCGCCTCATGGTTCGGTCCGACGTTGCTGTGGTTCTTCGCCTGCTTCTCCATCACATGCATCGCTTCGATAATGTACTGTCCGCTCTTTCCGTAAAACTCGTTGCAGAAGAATTCCATCTCTTTGTCGACGTCCGCTTCAGGGTTTTCGAGCAGCACGTTGCCCAGATAGATCCTGAGGTCGCCAAACTCGGTATTCAATCTGTTGTGAGCATCGTTGCTCTGCAGATAGATACCCGTAACTCCCAAATCGTAGTAGTGTTTGATATCGTGTGACATAGCACTGATGTTAAGATAAGGTCCGCATGTATACTGCCAGTCCGCATTGTAATCCCATATCCAGAGCTGACCGTTACCTTCACCCCTGCAGAGGTCTGCCCAGCCTTTAAGGTAGCTGTACATCTCGCCGCCGTTCCTTACGCAGTCGGGATCGTCGCAGTCGTGCGCGTAGCACCTCTCGATGGCGGCATATCTTATTATGACGTGATCGTCAACAGTCATTCCGACCGGCGGATTATTGTTCCATACATAAGCGAGCATATCGATGTATACATTCTTATATCCTGCCGCTTTTACTTCCTTCGAGATATTGTTGCAGAGCTGGAGATAAAGTGCCGCATCCAAAAGTCCCTCTTTCTTATTTGAAGGTTCATGTGCCAGACGGAAATTCACACAGTCACTGCACATGCACAACGTTCCGTTGTCTGCCTGAGAGAGCGAGATTATCTGCATCGGCGCGTTCTTGTCGTATCCGCCGTTCTTCAGGATGTCGAAAACATGATCCCTGATTATCGGATACACATCGGGATTGCTGAGACAGAGCTGGTCCGTCGATCTCACATATCCGTCGTCCGTCTTTACCTTCGCATAGTATTCCGGATGCGAAGCATAGTATTTTGAAGGCGGAACGAATTCGGCCAGGAGAGTATGCGCCTGACCGGGCTGCAGGCCACCGTATGCGTCCTCATCTGCATTAGACAGATACCAGGACTGATAACCCGGGCGGTTACTGACATTGAGATTCACATAAAAACCGTTCAGACCGCCTGACAGCGAGAACATCCTGTTCTCACCTGCATCTGTCTTTCCGAACATAACGTCGATATCCGTAAACACGAAAGCGCGCTCCTGCTCGATATCTATCGAAGCGGAATACTTGAAGTGATCCTGGTGGGTGATGTATCCGTCTTCGAAGGAAAGCCAGAAATATCCTCCGCATAAAGACAGGAATTTCACGGCACCGTCGATGGTTCCGCGCTTCCCGTTTCCGGTTATCGCTATGCCGCCGTCGTATGACTTGATCTTATAAGCTCCGTCAGCACTGGTGGAAAGAGTTCCGTGGGGACGGTTCGTGTTGCCCACCGAGATCTCAAATCCCCTGCTGCCCTTAGATGCAGTGTCGTTTATCACAGACGGAGTATAACCGTCTTCCCTTGCGATGTATTTTGCCAGGATCTCTGCAGCATATTGTTCTTCAGCCGTTGCATTCTTCGGCAGTACTATGACTGCTTCGGGCATGTTCTCGATATATTTGCTGTTCTTGTAAGTTGTCAGCGGATCTTCATCGCCTCCGGTCTCTCCGCCTGTTTCCCCGCCGGCCTCTCCGCCGCTTCCGGAATTATATGACTCCACGAAAGCCTTGGACGATTCGCCCAAAGTAACCATATACTTTACGAGATCTTTTAATTCCGAAGGATAATCACCGTTTACTACCGCACTCGCGTAACTCTCGTAGCTGTATGTCTTTGTACTGCTTACTGCCTTGTCGCCTTCCCTGATCACAAGGTCAAAAGACGATCTGAAATACAGTGCGTTAACGTCATTAAACCTGACCTTATATTTGCCGTCCGCCTGTTTTTCGAAATCATTTGACGTAACTTTATTTATATATTTTTGACCGTTGATCCCGGTGTAGCTCATCTCCGCAAATGTACCGGCAGACGGTGCATCATCAAACGTTACAACCGCAGCCAGATCAACGGTATTTCCAAGCAGGAGCGCAACGCTTTCTATATCTGCGGAAGCATTTGACAATGGCTTGTCTTTCCAACAGGAAGAAGGATTTTCTATCCTCGGAGTTCCCAGGGATCTTTGCGAAGCGGTAAGATCTTTATTCACGAGATCTCCCGTATTTACTTTAAAATAAAGCTGTGCAGCTGCACCGTAGTTAAGCATATCTACAAGAAGAGTACACAGTTTTATATTGAACTGCTCGGCGCTGCCTTCACAAAGAGAAAGAAGATACAAAGCATACTGCTTCAGACTTAAAGACACTGTTCCGCCGGCATATGTCTGACCGCCGTTATCAGCGCAGAGAGTGCTCTTTACGGTGTTTCCCATCTCCGCCGCACTTATGCCGTTAAACACGAATGTGTATTCGCCGTTGTCGAATTTATATTCGGTTATCTCCGTAGTTTCCCATGTGCATTCTGAAGCTTCCGGTGCATACTTCTGGAATTCCACTTTAAGCCTTACATTCGAAAAACTTCCGGGTGTATTTATCCTGCATTTATATATGATCGCAAAACTGTTCTCGACCATACCTGCAACTTCTACCGTTGCATCGAGCGGCTTAGTCTGGTCGGCATTTACTGTGGAAAACGAAAAACAGCTGACAGTGAATAACACTGCCAACAACAGACCGAATATCCTTCGGCTCGGGCCGGACGTGCAACGCATATTAGTCTCCTTCTTCCAACTAATGTGTTCACATCAAACCCTATCTATAAAGAAAGCACATACCAAAACTATCACAGAAACCGCGATCGGGCAATACCAAGTCAGAAAACAGGTTGTTGAATCGTTCAGGATGAAAGTGTACCATTTAATATGGTGATCTATATTTTTCAGGAGGTATCCGATGGGTAAAAGAATTAAAGTGAAGTCCGCTGTGCTTTTGCTTGTCGTCTTCATGACGATGACTTGTTTTTCCTTCGGCGTTAACGCAGCCGGAAACGGAAAATGGGTAGAGGACTCAAAAGGCTGGACTTATCAGACAGGCGATTCCTGCTACAAGAACCAGTGGGCGCAGATCGGCGGTAAATGGTATTATTTCGATTCTGAAGGCTATATGGAATCAAACTGCTACCGTGACGGTTATTGGCTTACCGGAAGCGGAGCATGGGATCCCAAATACAGCCACGGCACATGGAAGAAGAATGATACCGGCTGGTGGTATCAGGACGGCAGCTGGTATCCGAAGAGCGAGTGGCTCAAGATCAACGGCAAGTTCTACTACTTCAACGATAAGGGCTATATGGAGTCCTCCTGCTACCGTGACGGCCGCTGGCTGACATCGAGCGGAGCATGGGACACGAGATACAGCAACGGTATGTGGAAGAGCAATTCCACCGGCAAGTGGTATCAGGACGGAAGCTGGTATCCGAGAAATCAGGGTCTGTGGATCGACGGCGAGTATTATGAGTTCGATGAAGCAGGTTACCTGAAGGAAAACAATTCTTCCGGAGATAATGAGACCGACATAATCGAATTACCGTTCGTACCTGTCTGAGTCGTATCAAGATCTAATCGTATTAAGGACCGTTTCAGTGTGATGAAGCGGTCCTTATTCTTTCCTCACGGCACGCAGATCGCCGATGGCATCGAAATAATCCCACCATTCTCTGGATATCTTTTTTCCTGCAGTATTGCCGCGTTCAATGAACGGTGAAGCCTGGAAAACCGGACCCTCCAAAAGTCTTATCCCCTTAGGCGTAGCAAAGAAGCGTCCGCAGCGCGGGCATGCAAAGACACGGGAGGGACTTATCAGAGCCTCTTTCTGTTCGCCCAGATAAAGCTCGGGATCATTTCCTTCCGGGAAGATCACCTTATACAGTCTCGTACCGCAATGGAAACACTTATATGCCGAAGCCATGTAATTTCCGCATATATCACCCAGCGGACCTTCAGGAATAAATCCGCGGAACGAGAACATTCCTTGCAGTTCTTCCTCTGACCTGTCCATTACATACCATTCCGTGTATTTATCCAGTGAATCTTTCCATTCGCCCAATGAGCCCCGGCCGATGTTCAGACAGAAGACATCATCCTTTGCAAATCTTACATCCAGATAATCCTCATCAAAATGCACCTTGCTGAAACCGGTATCAAAAAAAGTCATATTAAGGCAGTCCAGAACTTCTTCAAGATCGTCATGCATACCGCTCTTTTGCATGATCCTGGCAATAATGCACTCGTCATTTACTATGATCTCCGGCAGCGGAGTGCCAAGCATCCTGCATAAGTTAAGAGACAATATCATAGCCATCGCATATACCTTGTGTGCTTCAACCACGGTATCGTGATCACGCTTATCTCCTCTTAACAGATACCTGACAAGAAGATGTCCTTTACAGATATGCGCTTTGCAGACCTGCTCCATAAGATAAACATTGCGTCCGTAAAAAGAAAGCTGTGTCTTCAGATCTTTTTCCGCATTATCAAGATATGCTTCCGCTTCCTCGAGATCTCCTTCAAACAGATAAAGCTCTGCAAATCTTACAAGCGGCTTGGCATAATAAGAGTTTTTATACAGCGGATAACCCGCCTCTCGCACATAAAAATTTGCCCTTTCAAGACAGATTATCGTCTGGAGTATCGCTGAATGATGATAACCTTCCTTTTTGGAGAGGATCTCATAAAGCTCATCGGAAAACCTTGCCAGACTAGCTCCGTTGGCACCACTGTCAAATGAAGGAGGAATACTCAGTACGAGCCTGTTAAAGGTTCTCATGGCACTCAATAACAGATCCTCTGTCTCGCCTTCATATTCGTCATTTACGAGCCCTTCCAGATGCTGGATCGTGAGCCTTGCAACAGAAGCAGGAAATCCTTTCGAAGCCGCCTCACGAAGCAGGAGATTGGAAAGAATATAGTTTCTCTCCGTTCCGTCACCGGTCTCATAAGCGATCGCGAGAAGATGTTTGTATTCAGGCGTCATCGAAGGAATGTCTCCAAACATACTCCTTACGCTGATGAGTTTCTCAACAAGGGCATCCTTATCATCAAAATCCAATACTTCCTCAAACGCGGAAAAGACCGATCTTACGGATGAAGCATCGGTATCGTCCATGAAAACGGGAATGAGTATCTTCCCCTCGGCGACTGCCTGCGGGTACTCTTCGCGGATAACATAATTGCCGTCTTCCATCAGGTGCGGAGTTACGACAAAGATTATGATGTCAGACCCGCTGATCTCGTTTTTCAGCCTTTGATTAAAGTCTTCGCCGGGTACGAGAGCACTGTCAAAGAACACTGCCATATCACGGAGTTCCGGGATCTCTCTTATAAAATCCAAAAGTCTGAGCAGCTGATCGATATCCTTTTTTCTGTAACTGATAAATGCTTTGCAGCGGAAAAGATCAGCCCTGATCCTTTTCTGCTCCTCGCTCAGATCTATCATGCGGTATGGTTCAAGAACGCTGTCGAAATAAGTCTTAAGATCATCTTTGAATGTTTGAGTTCCTCTGTCGAGCAGATGGATCTTTCCGCAGATCCTGCTGAACTCCTCGCCTAACCTTCCTGAGTCCGCTGACTTTACGGGAAGGATGCGTACCCTTTTCTTCATGGCTTCGGGAAGCATAAGGCAACGCGCGAAACCGACTTCTTCCAGGAATCTCTCTGACACGACAAAAACGATCAGCGACAGTTCATTTGTCCAGACTGAAGCATCTTCTGCTGAAGGAGCGGCATTCGGATTCTGCACATGAACGATGCAATCAGAAAACTCGAGCATCTCTGCAGCTACATCCATCATCTCATTAAAGTCGGACGGATGACCGAACACACCGTACAAATGCCTCTGCGCCCGGAGTTCCGATGAGCCTTCCCTGCTCAAAATAACGAAACTATTTGTATTCTCCGCAACCAGGTTCATACAGCTACTCCTTCAAAATGCAGTATCAAAAAGGGAGGCCGTTTCTGACCTCCCCTTCATCTTAACCTAACTTGTATGTGTTCTTAACCATATCGTAGGAGGTCGTATCCTTATCAGTGTATTCGACCGATACGAAATGCAGTCTCGAACTGTTATCCACGAACAGCCATATCGCAAGATGTTCTCCGCTCGTATACACTCCGGAAACGGAATATGCATCGTATCCGCCGAGTTTTGTCGATTCCATCGTAACGTCCGTGCAGCCCTCACTCTCCATGCTCTGCTTCATGAACTCGGCATAAGCCTTGGGTGCATCGCTGTTATAGAATTCCTTGTATACCGACAGATTAACGATCGTACCTGTATTCATGTTGATCTTCATGACTCTGGATTCATAATAATCATCCTGACCGTCAGCTTCATACCAGTCTGCCCATCCATCGCCTGAGAGATCGACCGTACCGGTGATGCTGTTACCCATTACAGAACTGTCTGAAGACGTTGTGTTCTCGGTAGACTCTGAAGTCATGGAAGTCTCAGTAGTTTCCGTAGTCTCTGTTGTGTCGGAAGGTTCTGTATATTCTGTTGTCTCGAAAATCTCGGATGTGGTCATGTCAGGCTCGGTTGATGTGGTAAGTGCAGTACCCGTAAAGTCGACATACTCGTCTTCCTTTATGAATGTCGTATAAGAAGCCGTCTCCATATTTGCGATATCGAGAACGTTATATGTCTTGCCGCCTTTTTCAGGTGTAAGGAAGAAACCGAAGTAATTAACTGTCCATGATGAATCAGCCTGATCTACACCTCCGACGATCATTTCCTCATGTACCAGGGAGATGCAGACAAGATTCTCGGTCTCGTAATCATCATTCATCCTGATCGTCTGGCGGAGCTCATCTCTTGTAACGCCGTAATCATCAAGATCTTCAGTAATATAATCCATAGCGTCCTCACCGACATAGATCTCATAATGACCTGTGTAGTAATTGTCGGAAAGATCGAAATAGGACTGATAGTATGTGAAAGACTTATCCTTCTTGGTGAAGACAAGATATGACTGGTCGCCTTTTGCTATCCAGCTGTTCTTCTCAATGATCTTCTTATAGTCAGTCTTTCTGTCATCATCATCATCCGTTGTAGTGGAAACAGGTGTTATACCTCCAAGGAAATCAAACTCCTTGGTAAATTCGTCCCATGAAGTAATGAAGTAAAATGTCATGGAGACGATGATTATCGATGAAATGATGATACCCGCGATGGCAAGACCCTTGCCGCCCTCCTTCTTCTTGGAAGAAGAGAAAAGACCGATGACACAAAGGATAAGACCTATCGGACATGTAAGACCGATACATGCGAGGCCTACAAGCGACAGTATAAAACCTGTCTTGCAAAGGCTGTTTGTCTTAGGTCTGTTGGATACAGGCGGAACAATTGGCTGTGCATATACAGGCTGGACAGGCTGGATAGGTATCGGCTGCTGGTAATCAGGCTGAACAGGCTGAGCTTCCTGGACAGGCTGATAAACAGGCTGCACCGGCTGAGCCTCCTGGACAGGCTGATAAACGGGCTGTGCCGGCTGAGCCTCCTGGACAGGCTGATAAACGGGCTGTGCCGGCTGAGCAGCAGCCAGAGCGCCTCCGCAGTTTCCGCAGAACTTGGCACCGTCGATGTTTTCAGCGCCGCAATTAGGACAGAATGACATAGATCTTTCTCCTTATTCTTATATTCCCAAACAAACCGCCGGAAGACCGGCGGATCGTTCATTCAACAACTTTATTCTCTTTCTTGCCTTTGGCTTCAGCTTTTGCATTTGATTCCGTTTTCTCTTCAGCTTCATCCTTGGCTTTCTTCCTGGCAGTAAGCCACGGGACCGCGATCTGCCTGTAGATATAGGAAAGAATGGCCGCAAGCGGGATAGCCAGGAGCACGCCCGGAACACCCCAGATCTTTCCTCCGACAACGAGGAATACGAGTACGAGGAATGCCGGTACCTTGAGTGCGGAACCGAAGAGCCTGGGCTTGATGACATAACCGTCGATGAGCTGCAGCGCAAGCGTAAAGACAAGGAACGGTATAACGAACTGGGGCTCAGCCAAAAGGAGGATGACGCCGCAGATGAAAGCACCGACGAATGGTCCGAATGTCGGTGCGAGATTGCACAGGGCAACAACGAACGAACAGAAGACCGCGTAAGGCATATGCATCGCAAACATAAAGATGCCGTTCACAATACCTACTATGATCGCGTCGATAAGTTCGCAGACGATGAATCTCGAGAAGATGGAATTGAATTTGATCCAGACATCCCTGCAGTTATCGTAATGCTTTGTCGGGATGACCAAAAGGAAAAATTCAGATAAGAGTTCGACGAGCTTCTTCTTTCCGATAAGAAAGTAAAAAGCCAGTATGATACCGATAAGGAAATTGAATGCACCTGCGCCGAGATCAGCTGAAAATTTCAGGACGCCCGTCGGTGTAATGTCATTGCCGAGGACAAACTTCCTGACAACTGCCGTGAGGCTCGACTGTTCATTTATGAAGTTCATAATGCTGAGCTTGATATCCTCATCCAGTTCGGTTGACATGACAAGCTGCTTCAGACTGTTCATATAGCCTGACAGACCCATCGCGAAGTTCGTGATATTGTCGATGAGCATAGGAGCTAAAAGGATCAGCACTCCGACTACGAGACCCAGAACAAATATCAGGGATACGCTGGCCGAGATTATCCAGGCGGCATCCTCGCTCTTCTTCATGAGCTTTTTGAGCTTGTTATAGATGAAGACCGCAAGAGGATTAACCGTATATGCGAACACGGCACCTATGATGACGGTCGAAGTTATCGTAAGAAAGGAATTGAAGAACTCTTTCACGCTGCCGATGTTGGATACCAGCATATAAAAGACTACGACGATGCAAAGGGATATAGTAAGCCCCGTCCATCTGTTCTTCTCGTATTTACTGAAACGCTCTTTATATTTGACCATGCGAGTATTATATCAGCATGCCCCTTATAAATCACCCAAAAATAACAGTTTAATCAAATCTTAATACGCCGGTTCAATACCAGACAGATAAACACCGTAAACAGGCCCGCCGAGAGGATCACGACGATGTCGGCAGGAGCCAGGACGAGTTTCCCCAGACCTTCAAAGAAGAACCCCTTGCCGAATCTGTACAGATGTCTGTTGAGAAGCTTCATCTCCCCGAAATACATGACAACCGTTACCAGCACTGATACTGCGGCGGGCATCAGAACTGCAGGAAGTCTGCCTTTTCCGAGAGTAAACGATCCCGCAAACACTCCCATCGTGATCCCGAGCAGCACGAAAAACACACTCATCAGCACTGCCGATACGGGCCTTACTATCAGCTCGCCCGTCCTGTAGAAAGACGTAAAGCATGCCCATATGCACATACCGAGAAACACCATGGCTGTAACAGCCTGGACAGTAAGAGCTTTCTTCCTTTTGCAGTCACCGGTCAGTGCCATCTTCGCCCAGCCGTAAAAACAGTTCAGGAAAGATGTTATCAGTACTACGGAGATCAGATAGAAATGTATCTTGAAGGACGGACTGTAACCTCCGAGAAGGATGTCTACGGCTTCCCACGTTCTTGTCCTGTACTGTTCAGGCGGAACATAGCACAAAGACATCTGCCAGCTTCCCAGAGTGACAGTCCAGTCTGCCCTGACCAGTATCCGGGTCTCCATAAACCACTCCGCCAGAAAAAACACTGAAGCCGAGAACACCGAAGCGATCAGCAGGTCAAACTTCACAGATAATCTCTGTATGAGCGGCATAAGCAAAACACCGAGTATCAGCGATACTGCCACGGGGGTGTACGGTATGATGTATTTCGGGTACTCCTCATAGGGAACCACGCCTTCAGTCATCATTACCGTCAGCACTTTCACGCCCATAAATACCGGATAAAAGGACATGGCGAGCACGCCTGCCAGACACGACAGGCAACGGATCCTGTATCTTGAGTTGTTCATGTTAATTGCCTTTCCAGCCGGTATAGTCCTGATAGACTGTACTGAATCTCGGGATCTCGACCATCTGCGAACTAAACAGCGCTCTGCTGATATCGTCCCATGTCACCGAAGGATCATCCACAAGCAGATAATATTCGTAAGAATCAAAGAGCGATGATTCCGAAGGTGCCTTTCCCGTCTGGCGGATCATATACTGATATGTCTCCACTGTTTCCGGTTTTTCCTCCGTGCTCATACGGGTACTGATCTTATATTCATTGCCGTCATATTCGATCAGACTGAAAAAGAGCTGCGGATACATATCCTTTTCTTCCTCATACAGTTCCTCACTTACATGTTCCCTGTCGAGCTCGTAATAATATGCACAGAGGACTGATGCGGGTTTCTTTTTCGAAGTATTGTTACAAAACTCTTCCCAGGTGTTTTTTCCGGACGTGCAGCCTCTTGTCTCAAATACCACAGCACCGGTCTTTTTAGACAGTTCCAGCGCCTCATCCGCCGAGCAGATCTTTTCGAAAAGCAGCTGTTGTTCTTCCGTTAATCCGCCTGATCCTTTACCTGCGCATGATGCCAGTACAAATACCGACAGCACCGCAATTAAAACTGCTGTTATCTTTCTCTTTCTCATTCCCATTCCTCCCGTCAGGCTGCATTTGTCAGCAGCGTATAGATGATAAAGATCACCAATACGGCAAAGCCTGCAGCCGATAAGACCGTCATTCGCTTATATGACAGCACATTCTCTATCCTCGTTCTTACCTTAGCCCCGCCGAAAGCGGATACGAGCAGACTCTTGCTTCCCGTGCACGAAAGAAGCGTCCTGGCATAATCCTTCCGCTCTTCAGCATCAAGACCCGATACGGCCATCTCATCACATGCAAGCTCAAGATCCTCCAGGAAGACCTTCAGGAATACCCACGAAAGCGGATTGAACCAGTGAACGGCAGCCGCCAAAAATCCCAGTATCCTCCAAAGATTATCCAGCCTTCTGATGTGTGTTTTCTCGTGTCTTATGATGTAAGTCAGATCTCTGTCAGAATAATCCTGAGGCAGTATTATCTTCGGTCTGAAGATACCGTAGACGGCAGGGCTGTCCACTTTTGCGGAAAGGCGGATATTATCCCTGAGGAGCTTTGAATCACTTATCTCTTTCTTCGTCGTTACATAGATAACGGTAAGTGAGATGATCAGCGCCAGAGCCACTATTATCCATACCATTCCGGCCACATTGAAGATATTCTCCAGGATGTTGACCTTATACGTTACAGGCGAATAACTCTCCGCGGCCATTATGGAATTCGTATACGAGAAAGCTATGTCATCCGTGGGCTGATAGACCGTAACGGTTCGCGTAGTCAGTCTTGATATCAGCGACATGAGGCTGTAAGGACTGTTAAGACCCACAGGGATACACATGCGGAAGAACGGAATGAACCACAGGAATACCGACACCCTGTGAGGTATTATCCTGATCTTCCTTATGAGCAGAACGATGAGCCCCATTAAAGAGGCCGTTATGCTCATATTGAATATCCAGTAGCAGATCTCTCCAAGCATTGCCGTCACCCGTTGTCTATAAGGTCCCTTAACTCTTCTTTCTCCTTGTCGGAGAGCTTTTCGTCTTCGAGCAGTGCCGAGAAGAGCGCTCTTCTCGATCCGCCGAAAAACCTGTTAAGCAGAGACTCAGCTTCCTTCTTCTGAACCTGCTCCTGAGAGACCAGTGGCGTGCAGATAAAGCCGGGCTCATCACGTCTGATGAAACCTTTTGCCTCCAGCTTCTTGATTACCGTGTAAGTCGTATTCTTATTCCAACCGATCGTTTCAGCGGCGATAAGGCTGATCTCTTTTGCGGAAAGCGGTCCTCTCTCCCACAATATCTCCATTACCTTCGCTTCACTGTCAAAGAGTTTTTCCTGCATGATGCGCCTCCAGACTATTCTTATAGTCTATACTACTGCGATAGTCTGAACATGTCAAGAGTTATCCATAGAGTGATGCTCAAGCTTTTGCTAAGGTGATTTCGCTGTTTCAATTATGGAATAAGTCACTACAGATAACTGTTGGTTCTGTTAAACATCAGCTTTCACGAAAACGTCACGCTGAAAGCTTTTTTCGTGACAAATTGAAGCAAAACGGAGTCAATTTGCAAATTTTCGTCATAAATTGCAGGTGTTTCATGAAGTTTTGGTGAAACTTAACTTAAAAAAATATTGAACCTGCGTTCCTCACCGTCAAGGCACGGCATGGGACTTGACCGGTCTCATAAATATCCCATAGAGCGGAAAAATAAGCAAAAGATAACTCCCGCTGTATGCAGGCGGGAGTTGGGCTTATATGTTACTTAATTAATATTCAGATGTGATCCAAGAGCGATTGATCCTTGATTCAATTCTTGAGAGTAACTCAACATTAAGTAATACTTACTTGGAAGTTATTTTGAATCAAGCAAGACCAACCGTCTGCTTGTTTGTGTTTCACTTCCCATTGGTCTCACCTCCTGTAAACTCTATTGAGTTCCTTTATCTGATGGCTTGAGTATAACACAACAGATGTCAGAATGTGTTACAAAATAGTGAACGATTTCTGACATGCAGATATCAAAACAAAACGGGATAAACTCTTCATATTAAAAAGTAAGCGGCTACAGTGGATTACAGAAATCTGACCCTCTAAGGTGATAAAAAGGGTTGAAAAGATGCAAATTCAGAGTAATTGCAGATTTCCGACCCTTTTAGATGTGGAAAGAGGGTTGAAAAAGCGCAAATGGTATTCAGAAAATGCAAAAGGACCGCCTCCTACAGTAATGAGACAGTCCTGATACTGCGGAGATTGATCCCTCGAATCAGATTATTTATATAAAATCAATTTGGAGCGGGGATACCGAAATCCTTATCACCGTCACGCGAGATAAAAGTCATGGGCGGAAGCTCGACAACAGATCCGTCTTCTGAAGACACTGCCTTCATGTAGAACTTCATCTCAGGATGAGGACAGTCATTTACCGGGTTCATCTCTTCATCGTACAGTTCGGAAACGACAACCGGAGCCATGTATCCTTCCGGCATCAGCACGTTTAGCGTGTCGCCCTTAAAGAGCTTATTTTTCTGTGTAACAATGTTACATCCCGTGTTTTTATCGAATCCGGTGGTTACTCCGACTACAAAAGCCGGCTTGTTATAGGACTTGTCCGGATCGATCTTGGCATCGTCGCACGGAGCATCGAAAAAGAAACCCGTGTCATAATCCCTGTGAACGACTTTATCCAATATCTCCTTCCAGCGGGGATCGACTTTATAGTTTTCTGGATCACTGCAGCAGAGATCGACAGCTTCCCTGTAGACCTTCGTAACAGCAGCGGCATAATACGCGCCTTTTATCCTTCCCTCTATCTTGAAGGAATTGATGCCGGCTTCAAGGAGTTCGGGCACATGGTCGATCATGCAGATATCGCGGCTGCCGAAGATATAAGTTCCGCGCTTATCCTCTTCGACCGGAAGAGGTTTGTCGGGACGCTTTTCCTCGACGACATAGTAACCCCATCTGCAAGGCTGCGCGCATGCACCGCCGTTAGATCTTCTGCCGGTAAAGTAATTGGACAAAAGACATCTGCCCGAATAAGAAACGCACATTGCTCCGTGAATGAAGCACTCAAGCTCGACATCCGAAGGAATGGCGGCTCTTATCTTCCTTATCTGTTCAAGAGAGACCTCACGTGCAAGGACAATCCTTTTCGCACCCTGTGCGGCCCAGAAATTGCATGCTGCGCTGTTGGTAACGGAAGCCTGGGTCGAGATGTGGATCTCCAGATCGGGACAGAGGGTCCTTACCATGGTAAATACACCGGGATCGGATACGAGCACAGCGTCCGCACCGCTTTCAAGACCGACGAATTTAACCGCATGCTCGAGACCTGTAAGATCTTCTTCAGTGGGCATAACGTTAAGAGTGACATAGCACTTTACTCCATGTTCATGAGCATAAGCTATGCCGGATCTCATCTCTTCTTCGTTGAAATTATCGCTGAAAGCGCGAAGGCCGTAACTCTGGCCTGAAAGATATACGGCATCTGCACCGTAAGCAACGGCGGCACGGAGCTTGTCGGGATTGCCCGCAGGGCTCAATATCTCAAAACGTGAACGGTCGTAACCCATAACTCTTCCTCTTCAGACAGTCTTCAAGATATCAGGTGTCAGGAATTATTACGAGGCCGCTCTCCGATGTCTCGGTAGGCTCGGTGGTCTCCGCAGGAGTCGGCTCCGGATCCTTGGTCCAGTTCTCCCTGTACTTCTCCACGTTTGCCTCGTGCTGTTCCAAAGTGGTCGCAAACGCTGTTCCGCCGTCTATTCCGGTAGCGCAGAAATACATGTAGTTGCAGTTCGGCTCCGGATAGAGAGCTGCTGAGATGGCATCAAGACCGGGCATGCATATGGGTCCCGGAGGAAGTCCCGGATTGGTATATGTGTTGTACGGACTGTCGTAATTGAGTTCGGCATCCGTATGAAGGATCGAGGGCTTGCCTCCGTGGATCTCGACCAGATAGTTGATGGTCGCGGATGAACCCAGGAAATGCATGGACTCATCATCGGAATTCATACGGTTATGGAAAACAGCCGAAACAAGCATCATGTCAGAAGGCTTACCAGTCTCCATCTGGATGACGGAAGCCAGAGTGATGACCTCGTCCATCGACATGCCGAGTCTCTCGGCCCTGACGTAGTATTCATCGTAGAGCTTGTTCTGCATGTTGTTAAGGAACCTTCTGATGATGGACTCAGGACTTGCGTTAACGTCGAAATAATACGTATCGGGATAGAGATATCCGGAAAGGATGTAGTCTCTTACTCCCTCTTTTATCTCGATCTGGGATACGAATTCATAGTCGACGAAGAGATTAGGAGAGTTCATGCACTTGTCGAACTCCGCGTCATCGAAATTCAGTCCCGCCTTGTGCAGGATCTGTTTGATCTCATAATATGTGGAACCTTCAGGGATGGTTACCTTGACGGTGGCAGGTTCGAGCGTGAGGAAATACATGAGCTCATCATACGAAAAGCCCCTAAGCAGATAATGCGTACCGGCAACGTAAGCGCCGTCAAAACCGTTGAGCTTGCTAATGATGGAGAAAAGGAACTTGTTGGTGATAAGCCCCTGCTCATATAACTTGTCCGCAATGTCGGATGTGGAATCACCGCTCTTTATGACGACGGTGACGGCTCCCTCGGTATCGCCCTTGATGTCATACTTGCCCGCTTCGATGTCAGCCTTGAGAGCATTGAATCTCTTATCCTGAGAGATGACATAGTTGTAACCGACGTAAACGCCGGTTACGGCAAATCCGAATAATAGTACAAGGATGATCAAAATCCGGAGAGCGACTCTGACTTTGTTGGACAACATAAGTTAAAGATTCACCCCCGGGTCAGTTCTATGTCAAGCGTCCTTCTTCTGCTTTGCGAGCGTCTTGGCACGTAAGTCGTTGTTAAGTATCTTCTTGCGAAGTCTGATGCTCTGGGGAGTTACCTCGCACAGCTCATCGTCTTCGACGAATTCGAGACACTGCTCAAGGGAGAAAGAAAGCGGAGGAGTAAGACGCATCGCGTCGTCGGCTCCTGCCGAACGCATGTTGGTAACATGCTTCTTCTTGCAGACGTTAACGGTAATGTCGTCAGGCTTGGGATTGACTCCTACGATCATGCCTTCATATACCGGTGTGCCTGCTCCGATGAAGAGTGCACCTCTATCCTGGGCATTGTACAATCCGTAGGTTACTGCAGTACCGGTCTCGAATGCCACGAGAACGCCCTGGCCTCTTGTCTCGATTTCACCTGCGAAGGGTTCAAAGCCCGAGATAACGGAGTTCATTATACCATTGCCCTTAGTGTCGGTCAAAAACTCGGTACGGTATCCGAGAAGGCCTCTGGACGGGATCTTGAACTCAAGACGTGTATATCCCTTGGTCGGCGGGAGCATGTTCAGGAGCTCGCCCTTACGCTTTCCGATCTTCTCCATGACAGGACCTACGAACTCTTCAGGAACGTCGATTACGAGCTCCTCAACAGGCTCTGAGAGAACGCCGTCGATCTCCTTCATGATGACCTTCGGCTTGCTTACCTGGAATTCATATCCTTCACGGCGCATCGTCTCGATGAGGACTGAGAGATGGAGCTCACCTCTTCCCTTTACGATGAATGCCTCTGTCGTATCTGTCTCTTCGACTCTCATGGAAACGTTTGTCTCGATCTCCTTGAAGAGTCTCTCTCTTAAGTGACGTGATGTTACGAACTTGCCTTCCTGACCTGCAAAAGGGCTGTCGTTTACGGAGAATGTCATTGCGATGGTAGGCTCGTCGATCTTAACGAACGGGAGAGGCTCGGGATTCATGGCATCGCAGAGAGTGTCACCGATGTTGATGTCAGCGATACCCGCAACGCATACGATCTCACCGATCGATGCGGAAGATACTTCCTCACGTCCGAGGTTATGGAATCTCATGAGCTTTACGACTCTCGCATTTCTCTTGCCGTCTTCGCCGTATGTAACGAGAGCAACATTCTCACCCTGCTTTATAGTGCCTCTCTCGACTCTTCCTACGCCGATCCTGCCGATATAAGGGTCGGAGTCGATGTTGGATACGAGGAGCTGCATGGGGCCCTCAGGATCGCCTACAGGGCACGGTGTGTACTTTACTACGGTATCAAGGAGAGGTGTGAAGTCAAGCTCCTTGCCTGCCTCATATTCCTTGAGATCCAAAGTTGCAACGCATGTCTTACCGGATGTATATACAACGGGGAATTCGAGCTGTTCGTCATCTGCGCCGAGCTCGATGAAAAGATCAAGTACCATGTCAACGACTTCAAGAGGTCTTGCATCGGGACGGTCGATCTTGTTGATGCAGACGATAGGCTTAAGACCTAACTCGAGTGCCTTGTGGAGAACGAATCTCGTCTGCGGCATCGGACCGTCGAAAGCGTCTACAACGAGAAGAACAGAGTCTACCATCTTAAGGACACGCTCAACCTCACCGCCGAAGTCAGCGTGGCCGGGAGTATCTACAACGTTGATGCGGATGCCCTTGTAGTCGATAGCCGTATTCTTGGCGAGGATCGTGATGCCTCTTTCGCGCTCGAGATCGTTGCTGTCCATTACCTGCTCTACGACAGCCTCGTTCTCACGGTAAACGCCGGCCTGCTTGAGCATGGAATCGACGATGGTCGTCTTGCCGTGGTCAACGTGAGCGATGATCGCAATGTTCCTTAAGTTCTCGATTGTTGTGACTGCCATAAAAATTCTCCGTAAAAAATAGATCAGTTTGAACTGATTAGCTCATGCGCGTATATAATAATAATTTAAACCGAGTAATATTTTGCTACTGATAACGCTTGTTTTGTGACTGTGATATTTCACAAAATATCAGTCTTCTTCGCCATTCTTATTACGCAAAAGGAGACGCAGCGGAACGCCTTCGAAACCGAAGTTCCTTCGAAGCTGGTTTTCGAGATAGCGTTCATAGGAAAAATGCGACAATTCCTTGTCGTTGACAAAGAGCGCGAAAGTCGGAGGCTGAACGGATACCTGTGTTCCGTAATAGATCTTTAAGTGCCTTCCCTTGTCCTGAGGAGTCGGTACCTGTGTTACCGCCTCAGAGATCATCTTATTCAGAACGCTCGTTGTAAGACGCTTTCTGGAATTCTCATACACCATCTTTATCAGCGCGAAAAGCTTGTCCACGCGCTGTCCGGTCTTAGCCGAGATAAATAAGACAGGCGCATAATCCATGAAAGGAAGACGGTCTTTTACGATCTTCTCCATGGTTTCCAACGTACCTGTCTGCTTTTCGATCAGATCCCACTTGTTGATGACGATAACAGATGCTTTTCCGTTATCGTGAGCGAGCCCTGCGATCCTCGCATCCTGCTCGGTAACTCCCGCTTCGGCGTCCACGAGGATAACGCAGACATCTGCCCTGTCGACTGCCGCAAGAGCCCTTACCATAGAATAGCGTTCTATGACGTCCTCGATCTTGCCCTTCTTGCGCATGCCGGCCGTATCAACGATGGTGAACGATCCGTATTCGTTCTCGATAAGGGAGTCGATGGTATCTCTGGTAGTACCGGCGATATCGGATACGATGCTCCTCTCGGCCCCTGCAAGTCTGTTGGATAATGAGGACTTGCCGGCATTTGGTCTGCCGATGATGGCTACCCTTATGGTCTCTTCAGCACCCTCATTCTCATCTGCCGGCGGGAATTTGGAAACAACGAGATCGAGCATCTCGCCAAGTCCGAGCTTGTGGGCAGCCGAAATGGCGCACACATCCTCAAGTCCCAGATTATAGAATTCATAGAATTCCGGCGGCTGTTCGCCCACATAGTCTGATTTGTTGACGCATACGACCACGGGACGGCCTGCCTTCCTGAGCATAATCGCGATCTCTTCGTCCGCTGCCGTAAGTCCGCTCTTTAAGTCGCACATAAATAAGATGACATCCGCAGTCTCTATTGCGATCTCCGCCTGGATACGCATCTGCTGCAATATGATGTCATCTCCCGTGTCGGGCTCAATACCGCCCGTGTCGATCATGATGAAGTCTCTTCCGCACCAGGAAGTCTCGGCATAGATACGGTCTCTCGTGACACCGGGGGTGTCATGAACGATGGAGATACGCTCACCATATATGGTGTTGAACAGCGAGGATTTGCCTACGTTCGGCCTTCCCACTATTGCCACTACAGGTTTGCTCATGCCATTATCCTTCCTTTTGCAAAAATAAAAGGCAGTGCCTATATCCTAAACACTGCCTCGCTAACAAATACTTCTTATTTATCTCAGATCTCTTCGTCGACTTTGATAACCTGTCTACCGTCCAGGTAACCGCAGTTCTTGCAGACCGTGCGGCGAAGCATCTTAGCATGACACTGGGGACATTCAACGAGACCCGGCATGTTAAGTTTCCATGCGCTTCTATGACGGGCTGTCCTTGCCTTCGACCATTTACGCTTCGGATGTGCCATTTATCTTCACCTCTTTCTTTTACACAAATGCTTGAAGATAATACATTATATTTCTTCGTTTTGCAAGAGCCTTTTTATGGAAAAGATATTTCTTATCGGTTCTCCACTGTCAGGATCGAGAGAATAACTGATCTCCGCCCCGTTTATAAGGCCTCCCGGGAAGTTAATATAATCTGTATCTATCACTACGTCAATAACCCCGAACGAAGTTTTCATGGAACTTGTCGTCTTATTTCCGGCTTCGAAGACCATTCTTGAGGTTACATCGCCGTTTCTTACGACTATTGCTTTTGACTCTTCTTTAATAAGAGTGAGCATGAAATGAGTTTCCTGCTCCTGCTCACTGTGCTTTTCGGTCCACTTATATATTGTCCTGTTTCCCTCGGTGCTCATGGTCCCTAATGTCTTCAAAGGTTCTGTGTACATGCCGGACCTTATCTCGAACAGGCATTTTTCTTCCATGTTGTTCTCCATTAATTGTTTACCTCATATTTATCCGTGGAAAAATGTCTTGTTCCCGAAGGCAGCCCTTCTCCCAGGAAAGGCGCCGCAACCTGCTCAAAGAGCTCGGGCTCGTCGCTCGTATAGAATTCCCTCACAGGATTCCCGTTGTCTCCGGAAGAGATCCCTTCCTTTTCCAGAAGGTCCCTGACTACCTTTGCGGTAGCCACACCCGTATTGACGAGTTCCACTCCGTCTCCCATTACCTCTCCGATGACCGTCGAGAGCAAAGGATAGTGGGTGCAGGCCATGACGAGCGTGTCGACGCCTGCATCCTTCAGCGGTCTTAGATATTCTTCAGCCGTGAGCCTCGTGATCTCGGTATCCCACCAGCCTTCTTCAGCCAATGAAACGAAGAGCGGACAAGCCTGCTGGAATATCTCGATATCCTTCATGCCGAGTTCAGCAGCTCTTCTTTCCACCGCTTTTTTATATACGCCTGTCGAAATGGTGCCCTTGGTGGCGATTATGCCGATCCTGCCGTTCTTTGTGGCGCGGCAGGCCTCATCCGCACCCGGAGTGACCACCTCAACTACAGGGGCGTCAGTCCTCTTCTTTAATTCCTCATATGCATATGCGCTCGCGGTATTGCACGCGACTACGATCATCTTGACGTCTTTGCTCTCAAGAAACTTCAGGTTCTGCAGAGAATAGCGGATTATGGTGCTCCTCGATTTGGTGCCGTAGGGCGCCCTCGAGTTGTCACCGAAATAGATGGTGCTCTCTCCCGGCACCGTATTCCATATCTCGCGGAGGACCGTAAGTCCTCCTATACCTGAATCGAAAACTCCGATTGGTCTGTTATCAGTCATATACCCTTCTTCCCCTGCGGCCGGTGATCCTCAGCCGAGGCGGACGTTATAATCAGGCTTTATTTTATAGGTTTTGCCCGACACGTCAACATGCATATTGCCCGAAGGGATCCTGCCGAACATTATCTGGCATGAGAACAGCTGCTGATATCTTACCTTCTTTCCGTCAGCTGTCTCAAAATGCATGTTGACCTTGTTCCTGCCGTAATTGCCGTCTCCTATCACGGGGTGCCCCAGGTGCGCAAACTGCGCCCTTATCTGATGGGTCCTGCCCGTTACGAGCTCGAGTTCAAGATCGGATACGTTCTCGCCGTCAGGCCCTGCACCGTTAAAGACCTTGAGTATCCTGTATTTCGTTGCTATGTCGAGATCGCCCAGCTGCTTTGTGTCGTGGATATAGACCTTGCCCGTCTTCGTCTTTTCGAGATAACCCGTTACTTCCTTATATATCGTCCCGTCGACGCCTACCGCAGGCTCGCCTTCATCGGGCTCACCGAGAACCAATGCCCTGTACCTCTTCGTCACAAGATCGCTCTTGAACAGAGCGACACAGTCAGCAAGTGCTGCTTTGTTCTTGGCTATCAGAACGAGTCCGCCCGTATTCATGTCGATCCTGTGGCAGAGCTCAGCTTCCTTGAACTTCGTATTATTTCTAATCTGGTCTATTAGGGTATCTTCAATGTCACTCTTGCCTGAATGTACCGCGATGCCCTGGAATTTGTTGACTATCAGAAGTCCCTTTGTCTCCGCCACGATCTCATACATCTTCTCCGAAGTCTTGGCGGGAGCCTTTTTCGAGACTTCGAAAAGTTCGTCGGGAAGCCATATTTCAACAACATTTCCCGTCTTTACCGCCATGTCCTTATTGATCTTTTTCCCGTCGATCCTGATATCGCGGCGCTTGAGCGCATGGAAAAGATCAGCTGACTTGAGCTGGGGAAATGCCTCCAAAGAAGCCTTGACCACATGGAGTCCGTCCTGTGCTTTTGTTACCGTAAAATCACGCATCTGCTGTTTTCTCTTTCTTCTTTTCTTTATATTCCTTTGCAAAGATAAACAATCCGAATATGATCACATCGATGATCAGCACCTCTACAAGGTAGCCCCACGGCACATGCTGGTTCTCCATGACCTCAGCCGTGAACTGTCCCGTGATTATGGGGATCAGATTATTATTCAGGAAATGCATGCAGACGGGGATCCAGATATTGTTCGTCTTAAGATATACGAATCCGAAGAAGATACCCAGGAATACGCATGTTATCCACTGACCTATTATCATCTGCGGTATGGAATCTTCAGTATAGAAAAAGACATCCACGGGCAGGTGCCAGATACCCCATACAAGACCCAAAAGGATAATGCCGGCTTTCATTCCGAACTTCTTCTGCATAACAGGCTGCAGATAATATCTCCATCCGTATTCCTCGCCTAAGAAAGCGATGATGGTAAGCGGATAGTTGAACGGCAGACTTACTATGGCAAGATAGAATGTCGGGTTCTTCAATAATTCCGCATACTGTTCCGTAAACTCTGACATGGAATCTGTGACCGCGTATTCGATGACCGCAGGCAGCAGCGTTCTTGCAAGGTAGAGAACCGTGAAGAGCAGAACCATAAGTATTCCCGTCTTCTCATTATTCCTGCTCAGTCCGGCAAATCTGCGGCGCTCTTTTCCCGCAGTGAAATATCCGATCCAAAGAAGGACAGAACCTGCTATCAGGACATACTGCCCGATCAGAGAGAAGACCTGTCCGAGAGGCAGTTCAACACCTTCCGCTATCGTGTAGACTTCATCAGGTCTGAACGGATTCGCGAAAACGCTGAGAAGCCCCAAAAGGACCTGGATAAGATAGTTAATGACGAGCACGATCATGAACATCTTCGGAACGCGCTTCTCGCCCTTCATGAAAAGGAGATAACCCAGGGCAACGCCTGCCGCGGGAGAACACATCTGTGCGTTTACCAGTTGCGTCAGATCCAGTCCTTTCTGCTTTCCGATATACATCGGTATCATCATCAGGAATGAGATCCCGTAAGCTACGGCTATGAATGCGAACAGTCTTTTCTTATTATCTGAGCCCTGACTGAGTTCTTTACCGGCTTCAGCATTGACAGTTTCCATGCGGACCTCCTTCACGTTTACGGTTTTCCTTTATCCGGTTAACTCATTTTAACACAAGGAAAATGAACAGTTTCCGGCATTACCTGGGTATCGGCAAAAGACTCCTGGTCCCGGCTCTGTATTCATCGTATCCGGGCTTTGCAGACTGCCTCTTGTCAGCCATCGGTATGCTTACAGTGAAAAACATTATGGTATTGGCGAGCGCCCCGGCAAGTAGCCACCAGCGGCCCGGCATGACCGATACGGCCTGTATGCCTATACCCCACCACATCAGGATCTCGCCCAGATAATTGGGATGCCTTGCATACTTCCAGAGACCGGTGCGGATGAGGGACTTAGAGCCGCTCTTTCTGAACTTATGCATCTGTCCGTCAGCAAAGAGCTGCAGCGTTGCTGCGCCGATGCAGATGACCGTCCCGGCTATGCTTCCCGCATTTGCACGAACTTCGGAAACGGCCGTAAACACCGCGGGAAGGATGCACCCGTAGACGACCAGTGTCGGGAACATGTGAATGCCCGCAAAGTTGATAAAAGGATAAAGCTTTCCGGTATCCTCCTTAAGCTTTGTATAACGCCAGTCCTGATGGTTGAGCCCTCCGAACCCGTACGCCCAGTTTGCCGTAAGCCTTATGCCCCAGTATATAACAGATATGAGAAGGAGAAGTGTCGCTGAAGTCAGTCTGCATGTGAAAGCATAGCCCGCGATTATCACCACCGGCTGAACGCTCCAGTAAGGATCATACACAGACGCATTTCCGAGTATCACGCTGAAGATAAATACGAATACCGTAGCAACAACATCAGCGATCAGCAGATCAGCCCAAAACGAAAACGGGAGCCTGATGTAGACATACAGGCCCAGAGCAGCTGCCATGATGTAGATCATCGTTATGATAAGGAGACTGAAAACCTTGCTGTTCTTAATGGTATCCATTTAAGTCACCGGAAATTCATGACTTTGCCGACCGAGATACAGTTCTCGATAACAGCAGCAAGATCGCTGCCCTCTTCGCCCTTCCAGTCAGGCACCAGTTCGACCCTGTACTTGATCCGGTCACCATCCCGCGATATTTCCTTATAAGAACCTGTAAAGAATGTTCCCTGCGAAATGGTACAGCCGTATCTCACGCCTTTGAATTCATCCAGCGCACAGCCGGGGAAATTGACATTCCATATCTCGTTATCCCCTAACGGCTTGTCTATCAGTTCGGCAGCCAGGCTCTCAATATACCTGTCAGTGACTTCGTGAGATCCTTCGTGACTTTCCGAAAAAGCGATGGCATGCACATTCTGGTTAGCTGCTTCGAGCGCAGCGCCCACGGTAGCAGAATACTGAATCCCGGATGCCACGTTATATCCCTTGTTGATCCCGCAGAAGACAACGTCAGGTCTTCCCGGAACGGCGGTCGTGATGCCGAATGAAACGCAGTCGGATGGTGTTCCCGTCGTCGCATATGCGTGGACACCTTCAACGGGGAAATCAACAGGCCAGACTTCCATCGGCTCCCAGAAATTAGCCGCATGAGACATTGAACTGAACTGCCTGCACGGAGCGACCACCCAGACTTCGCCGAATCTCTTCGCCAACGAAGCCAGTCTCACCAACGCTTCTGAATCTATCCCGTCATCGTTGGATACAAGAATCTTTCTCATATGAAAACCGCCCTTGCTGATAAAATAAAGCCGTTCTCATATTAAAGTAAAAGGGATTTTTGAGCAACATCCGGTCTTCAGTATTCTTAATCGATCCTCTTAATCCCAGTCATAATTAAAATCCAGTTCGAGGATCTCCCCGTCAGGTACGCTGTAGAAATGCTCACAACCGTGCGGATCAGCTATAGGCATTACCGCCATGCAGACATAAAACTTTCCGTCATCTCCAATGATCATGGGCATATCAAGATTTATCCTCTTGGCAGAAAGGCTTTCTTCCACAAGATCCGCGAACTCATAAGCAGGATTTGCCTCACCGCCGATGACGGCTTCCTCACCGTTTACCTCTCTGCCCTCCAGCTGCTTTATCGTCGCCTCTTTTACCTTACCGTAAAAATCCTGTTCGGATAACCCCGCAAGCCTCAGCAACTGAATGCTGTTCAAGACCTGTCCGTCAGCTGTAAAAGTATAAGTCAAAAAGACTCCTGTCCATCCGTCATAATTGTAATCTATCAGGAGCGAATAGATGCCGTCATAGTAACTGAAGACTTTATAACCGATATGCCAGTAATCGTAAACGCTTTCGGGTCCCAGCTGTTCATTTGCCTCAGCTATGATCTGTTTGTTCATGTTCTCGATATCTTCGGAATCTATGTTTACCTGCGGTACCTCGAAATGCTCTCCCAGTCCCAGATCAGTGACTGTTATGAGTTCTTGAGTTTATATACTGCATTGAGATTAAGCTGCCTGAAATTGCCGTCATCCGGCGTCAGAGTGCGCTCAAAGCCGATTCCCTCATGATCGAGGCAGATATCAAGGAACAGCATGAATATCCCGATGTCTATGCTGCCGAAATATGCGAGCCTGAACGGAGGTATTATCCCGTGCTTTCCAGGCCTCCTGTAGCGGTATACGTCGAGAGTTCCGTCACCTTTGTTTACCACCTTCCACGGCTGGATATTGCATGCGGTGGGAGTCAGTCTGACATTTTCGGTGATGCCCTTCATGACAGGGCCTTCCCAGAATTTTTCCACCTGCACACGGTTAAAGCTCGAAAGATCGCCCGGCGTCCTGAACTTGGAATCATCGTCGATCTTACGGATGGCCATCATGATGACATAATCGAGGCCCTCATATCTTCGTTCTTTGGTCCTTCCTACGCCGAACCAGAGCGGACCTATCCCCTTTGCCGTAAGATAGAGATCCAGCTGCTCGCCTATATATCCGATGTTCTGGAGATATCCGGGCTTCTTCTCGCTGTAGATAAGGATGCAATATTCCTCTCCCCTGTTGCAGCTCGTCTGATTCCCGGGAACGATCTTTATCTTCGTGCCTATGCCTTCGAAAAGAGGCGTAAACTTATACCACATGGTCCTGATGTCATCTAATTCTTCAGGTGTTATCTTCTTGCCGTCCGGCTCACCGTATCTGTGAAAAGACTTACGCTTGAAGATCATGTCGTAAAAATTTTTATCCATATGCGGCCTGCCTCCCGGAAACATTTCAGGAATAATTTTAACACACGATATGAAAGGGTGCCTCAAAGTGAACAAGTCACTTATGAGACACCCTTTTCGGTCAGTTATCAGTTAACTTAAGAAAGGTCAGCCCTGGCTCTCCACATAAGCGAAGAGGAAGACGACAGGTGAATTCCAGTAGATCGTAACCTCGTTGAGAGAGTATGCCTGATCGTTGTCTGCATAGCACAGAGCGGGTGCAGTACCCTCGAGTGTGGTTGCATACGGATCTTCGAGGTTCTCATTAGGACCGCCAGCGATCATGCCGGGAACAGCGGAACCGACAGCCTCGGAAGGTCTGTGGTGGGGAGACTCAGGAGATACGGTACCGAAGCCGGAGAGGAAGCAGTAACCTGTTCCGTTCGTACCGAGCAGGTAGTTGAGCTGCTCTCTTGCGATCTCATCGCCCTTGTTTCCGCCGCTGATGGCATCATACATGAGCAGATACATACCGTTGTTGGCGATCGTCATGTTGGAGCCCCAAGGATATTCCGTAAGTGATGAATTGTAGCTGTCTGATGCGGCAGCTGCCTCGATCGATGCAAGACCGCTCATGAAGCTTGCGAGGACTGCATCATAGGACTTGCCCTTTTTAACCGTTGCGGACAGGTAAGCATAGCCTGCATAAGCTCCTACGCCCTGCCAGCCGAGATCTGATGCGCAAGGAACTCCGCTTCCGATGAGAGCGCAGAACTTGTCATCATACTTTGAATCGCCTGTAGCCTTAAAGAGTTCTGCATAAGCCCAGACTCTCTCGTCCTTATCGTTATAGTCGGGATATTCGCCAGTAACGATGCCGTCAGGGTTGGAAGTGCCTTCGATACCAGGATGTGCATCGAGATAATCTGCAGCCTTCTTTGCAGCTTCAAGACACTCTGCAGCGAAATCCTGATCGATTCCTGCAAAGACATTTGTAGCCATTGCCATGACTGCTGCGAAGTCGCCTGTTGCTGTCGTGGATACGGGAGTTACGATGAGTTCATCCGTCTCCTGTTCAGGCATTACGAAGCCCGGGAAGTTGGCGCATGTAACCTTGTGATATACACCGCCTTCCTCATTCTGCATCTTGAAGAGCCACTCGAGCTCGAACCTTACTTCGTCAAGGACATCGGGAACGCCGTTGCCGGACTCGGGGATGCCGAGATCGTCATCGAATGCGTCGGGATAGAGTGAATATGCGAGCATAAGGTCTGCTGCTGCCTTTGCGCCGGATACGACATATCTGCCGTAGTCGCCCGCATCATGCCAGCCGCCTGATACGTCGATCTTCTTATCTGTTCCGTAGACCGTAGCCTCGCCCATGTGGCACTCGGGATGTGCAAAGTCGCCTGCAAGATCGGATGTCAGTTCAACGCCGCATCTCTGCAGATAGAACATGCGGAGCGTTGCATCGAATGCGTCATCGTAAACGTCTTCGGCGATCTTGAATTCATAAGACTCAAAGTCACCGGAAACGATCTTGTATGTACCTGGTGTTGTTACACTTGAGAAATCAAATCTCGCTTCGTCCCTGCCCGTTGACTCGTTATAGTTTGCCGCGTCGACAGGACCGTCGTAAACGCTGTTGCCTGAATTTACGTCAACAACAGAAGCTGTTGCGCCGATAGCGTCACCGTTAAGTACGGCAACCTTTGATGCGTTGGGAAGGAATCCGACCTGGTTCAGGTTGATGGCGGGAGTTTCAGCGCCGGCGATACCGCCGTTTTCAATATATCCCTTATCGTCAATACATCTCAAGTCGATGTTATCGAAGCATACAGAGTGAGCGGGATGATCTTCAGCACCGTCGAACTTACCCATGTTGAAGCAGAGCCTGGGTGCAGGATCGCTGTCTTCCTCCATGACGAAAGTAAATGAGAAATGCTGGACATCGGGTGTTACCGTGATCGTCTCGATGTGATAAGGGTGATAGTCCTTACCGTTGATCTGGATCCTGTACTCAACCTGACGCTCTACAGTGGAATAGACATCGAACTCGATCTGATATTCGCAGTCCTTGTAGATGCTGAACCCGTCGTAGTAGATCTGGTTAGCCCAGTTAACCTTGCCTTCGTTCGTGATATCGAGCTGCAGCTCGCCCTTGTCGTTTACTGCAAGAGTGGATTCGCCGCCCTCGAGATAAGTCATCCATGTGTGCTCCGCAGAAGCGAAATCGCCATTCTCGATCATGTTGAAGCCCATGATGGAATTGGGATCGTACGTAGGTTCCGTCTCCTCTGCAGAGGTCTCGGTCTCCGTCTCGCTCTCCGTCGGCTGTTCCGTCTCGGGAGGTGTCATTACACATGACGTCATGCTGATGAGCACGGAGCCCGCCATGATGGCACTTACTATCTTTTTCTTCATAAACTGCCTCCAAGTAAAATGGTATTACTTTACAACACAGGGATTATATCATCACGAAAAGGCAAATCATATCAAAGAAACATTAAGTATTTAATATATATGGCCGAATACTGCCCGAAAACAAAAACCGCAAACGTCATAAAGACATCTGCGGTTCTGGATCAAGTTGGCTGCCGAACAAGGATTCGAACCTTGACAAACGGTGTCAGAGACCGGTGTGCTACCGTTACACAATTCGGCAATGCTTTTAGCAACTTCGGAATTATAGCAAATAGATTTCCGAAAATCAATAAGCTTTTTGAACTGCGGTCCCGAAAAATCAGAAAATCCCGGAAACCTTTCCGTACCGCCCCTTAAACATTCTCCAGAGGAGGCATCGCGCCTATCTCGGTAAGCTTCTCCCTGACCTTGCCCATATCCTCATAGATCGGCATCTTGTTTGCCGGGTTGCGCAGCGCATATGCCGGGTGATAAGTGGTCATGATGTAATAGCCGTTCTTCTCGATAAAACGGCCCCTTACGTCATGCATTACGGGCTTGGTGCCGAAGAAACCTTCATATGCTGTCGAACCGCACAGGAGGATGACTTTAGGTCTAACGAGCATGAACTGCTCGGCAAACAGAGGCTTGCACGCATGTATCTCCTCGGGCGTCGGACGCCTGTTCTGGGGCGGCCTGCATTTCGCGATATTGCAGATATGGTAATCGTTGTTTGTAAATCCGTAGCTCCCCAAAAGATTCTGCAGGAGCTGGCCCGACCTTCCGACGAACGGAAGTCCCTGTATGTCCTCGTTCTCGCCTGGAGCCTCGCCTATTATCATCAGAGGAGCTCTCCTGCTGCCTCTGTAGATAACGACATTCGTGCAGCCGTCTCTCAGTCCGCAGTTGCGGCATGCCCTGCACTTCGCCTCGAACGCTTCCCACTTCATCTCAAACTCATCAGCCATATAAACCTCTTACTTAAACATGATCACCGTTATTCCGTCGTTCTGTAATCCCCAGTCCCTGTCACGCGATGCCTCGGGATGCTTTGCGCTGATCTCGCGCCCTGAAGAAGAAAACGGACCGAAATCCTCGCCCGGACAGTATGCCTTTATCATTCCGCGCGAGATGTATTTGCGGAGCTCGGTCCCCAGTGCCTGCTTTATCGCACCGCCGGTGCCCGAAGAACCGTAACCGTGGACTATTTTTGCGAGGGGCTTTCCCGTCGCCCTCGCCCTGTATATCCCGTTCTGGAGCTTTACCATCGCCTGCTGCACAGTCGGGTGACCCTGTTCGATATTTATTATTTCCATAGTTACCTCTCGAAAAACATTTCAATTATACAGCATGAGTTATAATAATCTCATGAGACTCGACAGATTACTTGCAAACAGCGGCCTCGGCACCAGATCACAGGTCAGGGACAAGATCTCCAAAGGCAGCGTCAGCGTTAACGGCAATGCCGTGACCGACGCTTCTTTTCATGTCTCGGAGAAAGATTCCATCACTGTCGACGGACAGGAGATAAACTGTCAGACAAAGCTCTACTATCTTCTGGACAAGCCGGACGGAGTCCTCACCGCGATGGAGGACAAACGCCTTCCCTGCGTTGCAGACTACATTCCTCCCGAGCTCCTTTCAAAGAAGCTGTCGCCCGTCGGAAGACTCGACTACCACACATCAGGTCTTCTCATCATCACCAACGACGGGGAGCTCTCGCACCGCCTGCAATCCCCCAAATACGAAGTCCCGAAGATCTACCTCGTGACTTTCAGAGGCCTCGAATGGACCGCTGAAGAGATCGATACGGTATCGAAGGGTTTTTCCATACATGACAAGGGCTACAGCGAATCAATTGCGCCCGCCGTATTAACGCCGCTCGATCATTCCGCTGACGGGACATCAAGAGCCTGCCTTACCCTGCACGAGGGAAAGACTCATGAGGTAAGAAGGATCTTCGCTCATTTTGAGAAGGAAGTCACCGCGTTAAGAAGGATAGAACTTGCAGGCGTAAAAGTATCCGAAGACACGGATTCATGCGGAACGTTCAGAGCGCTCACACAAGACGAACTGAATCTGCTTTTCAAAGCAACGGGAATGGTCTGAGTCACTTACTCAAACGCCGCGTTCAATATAACCGTAATAACCTTTGCCGTAAGATCGGGATCATTGCTGTTTTTGTACTGCCCCAGTACGAGTGTCGTCTCCCTGTCCTGCCAGTAGCAATCGACTCCGAGCTTACTTGTCAGCTGGGGATCTGTTATCCTGAAACCTATGAGAATCGGAGTATCCGGATAATCCGAAGGATCCAGAAGATCACTGTCGTCAGCATAGTTGTCTTCAATAAGGATATTCTGGTATCTCGCATTATCCTGTTCGGACATGTATACAGGCTCGATGCCCGCCTTCGCCTTTTCAGTGAGGCCGTTCATTATCTGATCCTCGATGGGCGACAGATCCTTGAACACATAGAAGTAGTAAGGATAAGACTCCTCATCCGATATGAGCACGCATGGCTCCGTGTAGAGCATCGCGTCGAAAAGCGTATTCATATACTGATCTCCGACCTGGTCCTCATCGTTAGGTACAACGATGTCGGCGGCACCGACATAAGGTCTCAACAGATTATTCTCGACAAGCGTGTCTTTAAGGTATGTGTTGTCGAACTGCATGTGACCGAAAAGGACAATCGCGCAATCGGATTTTGTATTATTCAATACGCTGACTATGACGATTATCGCTGAAACGGTAACGACGGCGGCAAGAAGCCAGTTGCGCCAGTTATACTGTATTATGTTCTGCCAGTCACTCTTGTATCTTCCGAAATATTTCGGCTCGCTCTCTTTGCGCTTCTCCTCTTTCAGTCTTGCGTCGCGTCTGCCGGAAGCGATGTCATACACTTCGGCTATCTCATCTTCCATCGCCATGGATTCAGGATCATCCTTGCCCCTGTATAGCTTGGACATCTGCCAGAAACGGTCGTCGATCTCTTTTATGTCGGCTTCATGTGAAAGCCCCATGTAATCGAGTGCTTCCTCACGCGTCATCTTTGAGACCTTGCTTTCAGGCTTATCGGTCACATCAGGAGCAGCGGTATCCTCAGATGTCTTTTCCGCCTTTGCAGCTCCGGTCAGTTCCCTGGCCTCATCGTAGCTCTTGCAGACCTTTACATCGAGTCTGTCCTCACAGAATTCCGCGCATTTCTTTACAACGGGAAGACCGCAGCTGTCTATCAGGACCAGAGTCTCAAGACCGCTCTTTTTGAGGTTCGCCAGAAGAACTTTCTTGCACCATGTGGCATCGTTTTCGCCGAGTTCGATATCGGCTCCGACATCGACGGCCATGACCTTGCATGAATGCCTCATGACCATGTCGGCGGCATGCATCATCGGTGTCCTGAAATGATCTCTTATCGCGGTGCCCTTCAATACAACAAGGACGATGTTATCGTCCTTCCTGTATTCTACGTTTATATGTTCCGAATCAAATACTTCGTTCATTTATCTCCTGCATTACAAGCATTTGATCACGAGACGCACAAAGTTCATGGCGGCATTCTGAACGTCGCTCAGGGTAAGTCTTCCGTGGTTAACGGCAGTGACGATATCCCTAGCGTTCTTTTCACATCCGGGCATCTGCATATCGCATCCCGCATATACGCAGAGTCTTGAGAATGCCGGCGGATACTTGAGGGCTTTCTCGTCGTAACCCAGGAACTCGACATCTTCATATGACGAGAACCAGTCGGTCATGACAAGACCTTCATAATCCCATTCATCTCTTAATACGCTCTGGAGCAGCTCGTAATTGTTTGCTGTATGTATTCCGTTGAGAAGATTGTAAGAAGCCATAACGCAGAAAGGCTGCGCGAGCTTGACTGCGATCTCGAATCCTCTCAGATATATGTCGCGCAGAGCTCTTACCGATACGTGAGAGTTGCAGAACATTCTGTTGTCTTCCTGGTTGTTGCAGGCAAAATGCTTGATCGTGACGCCTTTGCCGTCGACGGACTGGACACCCTTTGTGTCAGCGGCCGCGCAGAGACCCGTTACGAGCGGATCTTCCGAATAGTATTCGAAGTTTCTACCGCACAGGGGATTTCTGTGGATATTCATTCCCGGAGCCAGCCAGAGATGTACTCCGTACTCTTCCATCTCTTCGCCTACGAGATGTCCGAGCTGTTCGATGAGATTAAGGTTCCAGCTCGAAGCAAGTGCAGTTGCCGCAGGGATCATGGTGCAGTACTGATAGTAGTCGATGGCATCAGCCGGTGTATCTTCCGGGAAAGGATTCTTATTGAATCCGAATACCTCTCCGCCCCTTAACAGATCGCCGTTCCTCGTAGCCTTGAAATGAGGCTGGAGCCTGAGACCCGCAGGGCCGTCTGCCAGTACGAGTACGGGGATCCTTCTCTTGCCTTCGAAAAGCGAAGTTGTTTCAGCTGCGGCACCGGGTACGTGCATGGCGGCAGAGAAGATCTCATCCTCATCGATGTCTCTTATGTAGTTGCCGACGAGAAGTTCCGCAAGTTCCTCCAAAGAGAACTGAGCTACGAACTCGGCTACGCCTGCGTTGCGTCCGATAACGGAACCCAATGTCAGCGTCTCGCCCTGTCTCTGATCCATGTGCGTCTCGCTGACGCCTCTGTATCTGATGATGCTCCTTCTGACGCGCGATACGTCGAGCGTGAATCTTCTTGAACATGCAGCGAGCTGTGCCTGATCTACCGCCTGGTGCGCGAGCTTGCCCGTACCGGGATTCTTCAGATCCTCGAAAAGATATCTTGCATCATCTTCAAGGATCCTGTCGTACTTCTCCTTGACGACGGTGTCGGCGATCGTAAGCACTGCTTCAATTCTGGTCTCGCGTGAGCTTGTACCGACTCTGATGATGTACTCGCCCTGAGGGATGACCTTTGCGGGATAATCCTCATCGAAGCACGCGAAATTGTCGATAGGGAAAGAAACCTCAAGGTTCATGCTCTCACCGGGATAGATAAGATCAGTCTTTGCATATCCCGCGAGTTCCTGATAAGGTCTGTCCATCTTGCCTTCAGGTGCCGAAAAATATACCTGGATGACCTGCTTGCCCGCGAACTCCGAACCGGTATTCGTAACCTTCACCCAGATCTTGATGTCGGTGCCTTCCTGCGTAACGCTGAGCACCTCATTGGTGAATGTCGTATAAGACTTTCCGTATCCGAAGGGATACAGAGGCATGATGCCGAATGAATCGAAATATCTGTATCCGACGTAGATTCCCTCTTTGTAGAACTCATCGTCGGTGTTGCCGTTAAGGCTTGAATACTCATTTGCGAACGGATAGTCCTCGTATGCCCTTGCCCATGTGTCGACGAGCTTTCCGGACGGATTGACCTTACCGCTGATGCAGTCGGCAACGATATCGCCCGTGAGGTTGCCTACCTGGCCGACCAGAAGGATCGAGTTGATGCCCGGGCGGTGCTTGAGCTTGGCCATATCGATTACCGCGCCTACGTTGAGCAGGACGATGACCTTTTCAAAATGATCGGAAAGGAAATCGAGATTGCGGTCTTCCTCATCGGTCAGATAGTAATCTCCCTTTGTCGGAGTCCTGTCTCTTCCCTCAGTGGAATCGCGTGAGATGACAAAGATAGCCGTATCGCATGCCGCCTCGGCACAATCATCTTCCGTGATGTCAGGCATAACGGGAGCTTCGGGAGCCATCTCAAAATAAACGCTCGTAACGGGCACGCCGCGCTCTTCGGCGGTAGCCTCGACCTTGCTTATGTATTCGGCTATGGTTGCATCGTAACTGGCATCGTATCTGTCGAGCCAGCCTCTTGAAGCGATCTCAAAACCTGCTGCTTCAAGTCCGTCGCAGATATTTACGTCATTTCTCGTATTGACCTCTCCGGAACCGCCGCCGCCTTTTACGGTATGTCTTGCGCCGTTGCCGTAGAGCGCGATCCTTCCGGGGATCCTTAAGGGCAGTGTGCCGTCATTTTCGAGAAGTACGAGACATTCTCCCGCGAGTTCTCTTACGGTATTCAAATGTCTGATTTCCATCTCGGTAATCGCGTCACTGGTCTTTGCGAGAAAATCCATATAGCACCCCTCCTATACGGCAGACATCAAAAGATCTGCTCCTAAATCGAAAATTTACGAGCATATTATATTATAAAAAGCCGTGAGCGCAAAATTACAAATGTATGATAAAAAACGCGCGGCAAAAAAGCTCATGAGAGCCCGTGGACTTCCGAGCGGTTATCTGAAATCCGATATCGAGATAACGCTGCCGCCGGCCTTGTAATCGTAATTGTTTACCGTCTGGCCGCCGTAGTATTTCATGTCTCCTGCCCCGTATATCGAATACTTGAGAGTTCCTCTCGAAGCATAGCATGGTTCTATCCGGATGACGATCTTGTAGACGTCATTACTGTCTCCGCTGTAAGGCGTCACGTCTCTCTTGAGGTAAAGCGTACGCTCATAAGCACTCTTGTCCCAATTGGGATAGACTGCGATATTGTCCAGAGATGCCTGTTCCGAAAGAGTGCAGCAGCTGCTTATGCGTCCGAGATATTCAGAGCAGTCAGCGTCCTTATAGACCGAATATGAAAACTCGCGGTCATTGCCGGTATTGTCAACATAGAAGCCGACATTCAGAGGGTGATCCGTCAGCGGGAGGATACCGACATAGTCAAGGACCTGAATGTTGTAAGTGACGTCTTCAAGGCTCTGCTTTACGACCTTTCCCTGGACCGATGATGCGTGCCACATCATGGGAACGCCGTCCTCCATGCCTGCATAAAAACCGATGTGCGCCCAGTAGGTGCGGTCATTGTCGCTGTCCCAGAACATCAGATCGCCGGGCTGAATGCCCATTTCCTCAATGTATTCGACCCAGTCGTCGTTATCCCATCCTTCAACGTATTTTCTGCTGACAATAGGATCGACGATCTCGTTGAAGTAATGCTTGTAAAGCCATGTGACAGATGTGCCGCCCGGTCTGTAGACCTCATACTTATCGACGTTGCTGTCGGCAACTATGTGCTCTTCGTGATAATCGAACTTGCACCAGTATTTATCCCTGTAGCGCTCGTATTCGTATACGGTTCCGAAAGTCATCCTGAACACGAGGCTTACGTAACCGTCACAGGCAAGATAGTGCTCCTGTGTGCCGTACGTATATGCTATTCCCTTGAGTTTGTTGCAATAGTAGAGAACGTCATCGACGAACTGGTCCTCTGTCATGAAGTTTTCGGGATCTCCGCTCCTGTCCTTAAAGACATCGTAGAGATTCGTATAGAGTTCGTCCTCATCCTCATCGGCGGAAACATCGACAGGCTGCATATATGCGCAAGTAAAGCCCGCACAGACTGCGGTCACAGATAACAGCGCAATTGCCTTAACGGCAATGGTCCTTATTTTCTTAAATAACATCAAGCCTCGCTTTTTCCCCAGAACAATATTTTAGCAAGGCAGGTATGATATGTAAATCGCTTTTGATTACATCACCATGTCCATTCTTCGAAGAAACGTTTCTTCTTTCCTTCCGGATTGTGGCGCTTGCCCCACTCGTTTACTGCCGCCATAACGATCAGTATGCTGCCGGCAACGAGCAGATAGATGAGCCATACGAGAGACGACCAGAACTCAAGCGACAGATAGACCGCGATGGAGATCATGGAGACGATCCCGAGGATGAACCACAGGCGGTTCCGTCTTATGAACGCATAGATGAATATTCCGAAAGAAGCAGTTCCGACGATTATGAGATCGAGCGCCTCGCCCGTAACTGCGGCAGATATGCCTTCAGCTATTATGCTCAGAGCAACACCCGTAAACCAGAGATACTTCATTACGCCTGCGGGAGCGGGTTTTATCACCCTGCATATAAGGAGCAGCGTTCCGAGCAGGAGAGCGATGTCGTATTCTAGCGATATCAGATCCGGTATCGTAAAGAACGGCTGCGTGATGACCGCCATGCAGATAAGGCCTGCAAAACCGCTTAAAAGGATCCTCACGGATACAGGGCATCTGTTCGCAAAGTTCATGACAAGGAGCGATGAAGCAAGGAATACCATCATCGGAACGTAATCCTCATTGTAAAGTCCGAGCATGAAAATGAATGACGTAAACGACAGATAATCGATCGCCTTCGACGAGGCCACTGCCTTCCTGAAGATAAGCCGTCCGGCGCCGGCAACCAGTATGGCAGCGGCGATGAGCAGTACATTGGTAAGGTCACGGTTTCCGAGCTCGCGCAGTTCGTATATGACGGAAACCTCCGCTGCGAGCACAGGCAGCACCGCAAAGAATTCGGCGTCGAGAAGTGACAGCAGAACGGCGGTGACAACACCCGCGATGAGCAGTCCCCACGATGCATCGAAAATGATCCAGGTAATGAAGAACCACCACATCGAAAAACCGCAGAAGAAATACTTGAGTCCGGCGGAATATGCCGAGATGAGATCTTCTTTTCCCCTGCGCCTGATAAAGAAAGTTACGGCCAGCGCACCGATGTTAAGTCCGAGGAAAGCAAGTGCCGCGATCTTCCGCGCAAGATGGATCATTTCATCCGGGCCTACCACCAGACCTGACGTCCGCTGCGAGAAGTTTTCGATCATGAGGAACACTCCTATCGAAAGAGCATTCAGGCACAGCGAGATCCAGAACATGGCTCCGCCGGTAACCTTTTTCGCTTTGAGTGATCCGACCGCAAAGAATACGCAAAGGGTAATGACTGCAAGAGTCAGTATCCATGCGCAGATATTGATTTCATCGCAGAATATGCACCTCGAGTGACTATAGCCCGAATACGAGAAGATCGAGAAGAATCCCGCCGTAACCGAGATCACCGACAATGTCAGTCCGGCTGAATAGAGCCTTATGTCTTCCTTTAACGCAAACCTGGCAGCGACTGCCGCGACAGCAGGAATAAGCGCCGCCAGCGTGAAATACAGATCAGCAAGAACAGGATTGTTCTCAGGAACAAAGTAGATGAGCACCGCTCCCGTATAGTAGAACAGGGCGCAGAACACCGACATGACAGACTGCATCGGAACAGGAGTTTCTTTGCAGAAGTATCCTTCAGGCAGTGATGTCCTGCCCGCGAGCACAGGCTCAACCGCCATTCTGTACACGAGCATTATTATCGTCAGGAAACATGCAACCGCTCCCATGACCGGAACATCCTCGACAGCCACTATGGATATGAAGGTGCCCGACACAACAGGGATCCCGATATCAGATGCGAACGACGATATCTTCATTACTTTGTGGATCACATAGACCGCGAAGAATATCACCATCATGACGGCGGTCACCATGTACATCTCTTCAGGATCACTGAATGAATCGCTGAATACGAGCCACGAGATTACTATCTCCAGTCCTGCCAGAGGAGTAATGAATCTTGCCCACCGTCTTCCTTTCGCGAAACGCGCAAGCATGACCAGAGCGATGAATTCGACAATCGCCGCACCGAAGACAGCGCCGTCGTCCTCAGCAATAGAGAACAGTATAAGGACTGCCGGTATGTATGTGATTATCTCGGAATAGACTTTGAAAAAGACCTGGTCGTCAAATAACGGGATAATGCCCACTATCCTGAACGCCAGAGCAAGCGTTGCAAGACCTAAGACTATCATACCCCATTCGGTAACGTCTCCGCTCGCCTGCCCGATCTGTCCTGCCAGGAACACCACGAGCCACGTCAGCGAAATATATATGGTACCGCGGTAAATATTCGTCTGCGACTTCTCACGGAAAATGAATCTTCCGCCGATGGCAGTCAAGAGGAGCACCAAAGACGCAACAGATGCAACGAACCATCCCGACCCGTTCTCAAACGAGAAACCGGGGCCCAGCAGATTAAACGTTCCCATTCCGACGATAACTATCGGACCCAGAAGACTTGCCAGAGAATAAAGCGCAAATCCCGTCTGTTGAAGCTTTAATACTTTTCCTGCAAGGAATGACATTCCGTAGACCAGGACTACGAGAACGATCAGGCTTACCGCCCTTATCTCTTCCGTCATCCAGGACCATGAACCTGTCATGAACGTCGCGCCGACTATCGTAAGGAGCAATACTCCGATACCGAATGTTATGTTGATGCTGCTGAAGAATTTCTCGCGGTGAGGTTTCACCTTGTCATCCACTTTGGTATATACGGGAAGCTCAGGCCGCTGTACTTCCTGTGCCGGAAAAGCCGCAGCGGAAGGAACGGGTGAAGGTGCTGCAGGTTGATATGCAGGCGCCTGTCCTATCATGGCGTTTTCGACTGTTATCGGAGGAATCTGAACGGGCTGAACTGCAGTTGGCTGAATAGGCAGCGTTACGACCGGCTGAACCGCCTGAACGGCAGCATCCTGAACGGGCTGTACTGCATTTGACGGAACAGGCTGTGCTGCAGCAGGCTGCTGAATACCGCCCGCCTGTGCACCGCTCTGATTGATCTGATTTTGTTCCTGATAAATATAAGGATTTCCAGGTTGGATATTCTGATCCTGACGTAGGTTTAAAAGATCCTGTGTTCTCTTAAGTTCCTTCTCAAGTTCCTTTACCCGGTTTCCCCTTATGATGGACTTGACAAGGAAGACTACAAACAGGACAACAAAAACCACTGCCGCAAATTCTGACACCAGAGTTCTGGCAAAACTCGAATAATTACCCATAAGTCGCATCCTCCTTCTCAAGAAGACTTGATACCGCGATATTAGCATTGACTGTGGGGTTTGTAAATAACTTTGACTATCAAAGTATCTTAAAAATGAGGTTATTTTGTGGCAGCGTAAAAAAGGAAATGCCCTCGGCTATCCGGGGGCAGATTGCCAAAGGCATATCCATATAAATTTTGATCAGGAAAACCTTTCAGAGACCTGTCATCTCTGAACTCTTCCCGATCCGTCACCTTTTGCGAGTTTCATAACCTCGTCTGTAGTCACTCTGTTGAAATCACCGTCTATCGTGTGCTTAAGACAGCTTGCAGCTACCGCGAACTCGAGTGCTTCCCTGTCAGACGCAAGCTCACTGAGACCGTATATGAGACCGCCCGCGAAAGAATCGCCGCCTCCGACACGGTCAACGATGTCATACATCTCATACTTGCGGCTGACCATGAATTCCTTGCCGTTGTTAAGCGATGCGGCCCAGAAATTTATGTCGGCGCTCTTGCTCTCCCTAAGCGTTATGGCAACCATCTTTACGTTGGGATACTGCTCAAGAAGGCTGTCGCTCAAACGTCTGTAATCTTCCGCTTCGAGCCTTCCGCCTTCAACGTTGCTCTCACACTTCAGTCCGAGCGACTTCTGGCAATCCTCTTCGTTGGCGATGATTATGTCGGCATTCGCGGTAAGCGCCTGCATTACTTCCTTTGCGTCAACGCCGTACTTCCAGAGATTCTTTCTGTAGTTGAGGTCGAGGGACACTGTGATGCCGCGCTTCCTTGCTTCCCTGACAGCCATCAGAGACGCATCCTTCGTTGCTGCAGATACTGCAGGAGTAATGCCTGATATGTGGAGCCACTTGACGTCGGAATAGATCTTTTCCCAGTCATAGCCGTGCGGATCAAAGAGCGAAAATGCCGAATAAGCCCTGTCATATATGACCTTGCTCGGACGCTGGTTCGCACCGGTCTCAAGATAGTATATTCCCATCCTGCCTTCAGTCCTGATTATCTTATCCGTGCCGACGTTGAACCTTCTGAGTTCGCCGATCGCGGAATCACCGATGGCGTTATCCGGAATGACCGATAAGAACTCGGCATCTAGTCCGTAGTTTGCGAGAGATACGGCTACATTTGCCTCGCCGCCTCCGAACGTAGCTTCAAGCGAAGGAGACTGAAGAAAGCGCTCCCTGCCGGGGCTCTTAAGCCTTAACATCAATTCTCCGAAAGTCAGGAACTTACTCATACTCTTGTCTCCTTGATTATCTTGACTGCATTATCAGCCAGCATCGTTATCTTATCCCAATCACCGTTTAATATATCGTCCTTTTTGCATACCCAGCTTCCGCCGACAGCAGCAACAGACTTGCTCCCCGCGAACTCGCTGAGATTGGCTTCCGACACGCCGCCGGTAGGCAGGAACTTCACCTGTCCGAAAGGAGCAGACAGAGCCTTTATCGCCTTGATGCCGCCGTATACATCTGCCGGGAAGAACTTAATGATCTTGAGACCCATGCCGACCGCCTTCATTATCTCGGTCGGAGTAACCGCGCCCGGTACCACCGGGATGTTGTTTTCGAGAGCCCACCTTACGGTATCCTCGTCAAGACCCGGCGACACGATGAATCTCGCACCGCTTTCGACCGCAAGTTTTGCCTGCTCTACATTCAGCACTGTTCCCGCGCCGACTATCATGCCGGGAACCTCTTTGCTTATCACAGAGATGCATTCAGCAGCACATTCCGTCCTGAACGTTATCTCCATAAGGTCGATCCCGCCCCTGAGCAAAGCGTTCGCGAGCGGCACCGCGTCTTTTACCCTTTCCAATACAACGACCGGAACGATTCCGGTCTCATAGATCTTATCTGCAAAAGTCATGTTATCACCTCTCATTCACGTCTAGTATTCTAGCATATTTTTAATTGCGATTACAGCAAAAATGAGTTATTTTATTAGCAGTATAGTATTAATTTGAGGTATACCATGAATAAATTGATCTCTGATGATTTTCTTCTCGAAAACAAGACCGCTTCCGAACTTTATAACGACTTCGCGAAAGATCTTCCCATCATTGACTACCACTGCCACATCGATGCAAAAGAGATAGCAGAGGACATTTATTTCGAAAACATCACGGAGCTCTGGCTTAAGGGCGACCATTACAAATGGCGTCTCATGAGAGCATGCGGCATAGACGAGAGATTCATCACGGGCGACGCTCCCGACAAAGAGAAATTCATGATGTGGGCAAAGGCCGTAGAGGGCGCATTCGGCAATCCCCTCTACCATTGGACATGCCTTGAACTCACGAGATATTTCGGCATCAAAGAACCTCTTACCACGGAAAATGCGGATTCGGTCTGGGAAAGAGCAAATGAGATCCTGAGATCGGGCAGACTCTCAGCAAGAAACATCATGACGGATTCTTCTGTCGAGATGATCTGCACCACTGACGATCCGTGCGACACACTCGAATATCACGAGCAGATAAAAGCATCCGGATTCGCAACGGCAGTCCTGCCCGCATTCAGACCTGACAATATCGTCGACATCGAAAAGGACACTTTCGGTTCTTACCTCGCACGTCTTGAAGAAGTATCGGGGATGAAGATCGATTCCATTCAGAAACTCGAAGATGCCCTTACATCAAGGCTTGATCATTTCGCATCACACGGATGCGTCATTTCCGATCACGGGACCGAATACATCTGGTTCGGCAATGACTCGGGAGTTTCCGCAGATGATGTCTTAACAAAGAAACTCTCAATGCCCGGAACCGCGCTGACAGCAGACGAGCTCACGGCATACAAGACAGAACTGATGCTCTTCTTTGCCCGCGAATACGCAAAGCGCGGATGGACGATGCAGCTTCATTTCGGCTGCAAGCGTAATGTCAACTCGGTCATGTTCGGCAAAGCCGGCGCAAACTGCGGTTGCGACACCATCACGGGATCTTTCGACTTCCTCACTCCCCTCGCGGGTTTTATGGACAAGCTTAATTCAGAAGGACTCCTTCCGAAGATGATAATCTACTCTCTTAATCCCGTGGACAACACGGTCATCGACACACTCTGCGGAAGCTTTAACGACGGCAGCGTTCCCGGCAAGATACAGCACGGTGCCGCATGGTGGTTCAACGACAATCTCGCAGGCATGGAAGACCAGTTAAGGTCATTGTGCTCTCAGAGCCTCCTCCCCTGCTTTGTCGGCATGCTCACGGATTCAAGATGCTTCCTGTCTTATACCAGACACGAATACTTCAGAAGGATCTTCTGCAATTTCTTAGGCACAGAGATCGAGCGCGGCAGATTCCCTTACGACAGACGCATCCTAAAGGACATCATCGAAAAGGTGTGCTACAGGAACGCACGCGACATGCTGACAAGATAATCCTGCATTAGTTCCCGCGCCACGAGCAGTTTGCGTTAAAATCAAGGCATCAGCAGATACTACGGCTGACGTACTATGTTCTGATTTCCGTTTTTTCAATTTCAGAACATACTTTTTCGAAAAAACTATGTTCTAAAACTCAAAAATCGTTTTTTAGAACTACTTCTCTCACGGCAGCCAAATGCAACATAAAACTCTGCCTGATTTTCAAAACATGCAACATACCCGCCCGGTCAAAAGCCAAAGCGGGTATGTTACAGCTAAATACTCGTATGGATAACCTGCCGGCACAAAACGCACGGCAGATATATGTCTAATTCTTCCGATCAGTAATGATCTTTTTCGAAAGGTACATCCGGTAGTAACTGACTTCTGATCAGTAATGATCCATTTCGAAATGCACGTACGCTCATTACTGATTTTATAAAGAGGGGCATCCCAATCTTACATCGGAATGCCCCGTCCTTGTGCTTATAAAGGTTCAGCTAATGAATATCAGCCTGTGTAAAGCTCACCGTAGATATCAACCAAGCCCTGAACGTTGAGATCTGTGCAGGACTGAACGTATTCATCCCACTGTGAGTCAACGTCTGCCTGACCTGTAACGAACTTCAATGTCCAAGCGTTTACGTTACTGATGAGAGGTGTAGCGATGAGATTGATCTCTTCGTTCTGGTCTGCCGTAGGAGCAATACCGGGAGCGAGCGGAGGTGTATCTCTGTCTGTGTAGTCACGGTTAACGTAATCTGCTACCGGAGGAATGAGGTTGTCAGACATCTCTGCAACTGTACCGCCGTACCAGAAGTTACCGCCTGCATAACCCCACTGGAGTCTGATGTCAGTCATGGAACCTTCCGCATCGTTACCATAGCCTAAGCCTGAGCAGCAGAAACCATCAACGAGCTTCTTGTTGCCGTCAGCGTCTTCTGTGTAATGAACGTCCTTGATACCCCACTTTGTAAGGTCATATGCCTCGTGAGAGTAGAAGAGCCAGTCAACGAATCTGAGGAGTTCGATGAAGCCGTCTTCGCCGAGCTCATCAAGAGCCTTCTGTGAGATCATAACGCCGTTCTCAAGTCTCTCAGGAGCAACTGTGGAGTTTCTTGTGGAACCGATAGGCATTGTGATTACGTAGTTCTCATAGTTGCCTGCACCGAGCTGAGCTGTCATGTTCTCTTCGTAGTTAGCCCACTGGCCCTGGTTGATGGACATGATAGCTGTCTTGCCGTTGTAGTACTGTGATGTAGCCGTAGCGTCATCCTGTGTGAATGTTTCGGGATCGAGGATTCCTGCTGCGATGAAGCTGTTTGCTGTCTTAAGGAATGCCTTATAGTTGTCTGTCGTAGGTGAGAAGATGAACTTGTTGGCATTGTGATCGAATCTCATACCGTTGCCCATGTTCCAGCCTGCATTACAATCATAAGTAGCTGCCATAACGCCGAGGAGGTTTCCGCCGCTGCCCTGGCCGGACTCGTTGCCGCACCAGAGGTCAGACCAGATGTAGTCACTCTCGGAACACATACCCTGCTCTACCATGTAAGCCTTAACCTTCTTCAAAGCTTCGAGGAGGTCAGCCCATGTCCAATCCTTCTGGATGGCTTCAACGTCAACACCTGCTGCATCCCAGATATCCTTTCTGATAACGAAAGAATAGTTGATGAGGTTAGCTTCCTTCATGCCGGGGAGCTTGTAGTATTTACCGTTAGCTCTTGTGATCGTCTTGATGTCTCCGGAGAGATCATAAGTATTGTAGAACTCTGTGAAGTAAGGCATGTACTGAACGTAGTCAGAGATAGGTACGATAGCACCGCCGTCTACGAATGCTGAATCATCATAGATCTTAGGGATGATGTAAGCAGCATTACCAGCGTTGATGTCGAGTGTGATGTTGTCCATGTAGTCGCCGCTGTCGTAAGACTTGATGTCGAGCGTTACATTCGTCCTGTTTTCGATTTCCTTGAAAACACCCTCCGTCTTCCAAGTGTCGACCATCGGATACCATGATGCATCACTGAAGAACATGGTATAGGTTACGGGCTGATCAGCATGGAATGTCTTACCAAGGCCGAATTCGTAGCCCAGATCAGCTTCCGTCTCAGCTGTTGTCTCGATCTGACTGGGGATAGTCGTAGCTTCAGTAGTTTCACCGGAACCGCCACTACAAGCAGCCAAACTTGAGAGCATTGTGATGGCGAGACCAGCACATGTTACCTTTGCAAGTTTTGTTGTCTTCATAACTGTTTCCTTTCTGTTTTTAATAACATTTTCTATTGCTGCGGGTTATCCCCTATAGCACTGATTCATTACTCCTTTACACCGCCGAGCATCATGCCCTGGACATAATACTTCTGGATGAAAGGATATACGCATATGATCGGAAGTACCGTAAGTACCATTGCGCACGATTTGATGTTTGCCGTCATGTTCTGGGCGTCGGGATCGGACGCGCCGGCACCTCTGATGATCGTCTGGAGGAAGTAAGCAACCGGCCACTTGACCTTATCCTGCAGGTAGAGTTTTGCATTGAACCAGTTGTTCCAGTACATAACCGCGTAGAACAGCGTCATGGTTGCTATGATGGGCGTCGAAAGAGGTCTTGCGATGAACCAGAAAACGCCCCACTTATTAAGGCCGTCGATCTCTCCGGCTTCTTCAAGATCCTTCGGGATGCTCATGAAGAACGATCTCATGAGGATTACGTAATAGGTGCTGATGAGCATCGGGAGAATGAAACCCCACATGGAATTCTTGAGTCCGAGTCTTAAGATCAAAACGTAGTTTGCGATAAGTCCGCCGCCGAAATACATCGTGAAGATGATGAACGGGGATAAGAACTTATTGACCTTGAGATTTGTCTTCGAAAGAGGATATGCCAGGATCGAAGAAAAGAAGAGTGACAATACCGTACCGATCAGCGTGTAGACGATCGTGTTGATGTAATAAACGATGAATTCAGGTATCGCCAGATTGGGGAATATATTAGGAAGAGGCTTGATCGGGTTACGAGTTATTACGTAGATGTACGTGTCGATGTTAAAGCCTTCCGGAATAAGTCCCGTGTGTCCCGCGATGATCGCCTGCTCAGATGAGAAGGACTGTGATACGAGATAAAGGAACGGATAGAGTGTAAGGAATGAGATTATGATCATTATGATAGTGTTGACTACCGTAAAGACCTTATAACCGGTTGATTCCTTGATCTTGTTCTTCGGATTATGTACGTGGATGCGACCTGATGTGTTATCGATGATGCTCATATAGGTCCCTCCTTACCACAGACTCGTCTTTGCAACTTTGCGTGATACAAAGTTTGCGCATGTGAGAAGCACAAGGTTGATCAATCCCTCGAATAGTCCTACTGCGGTCGCGAAGTTGATGCTTCCCGACTCGACACCCATACGGAAGACGTATGTCGAAACGATATCGGATGTCTCATATGTCAGAGGGCTGTAAAGGAGATATACCTTCTCGAAAGCTCCGCCCGATCCGACGAGTCCGCCGATATCGAGAATGAGCAGTGTTGCGATCGTAGGAAGTATGCAGGGTATCGTTACGTGGATTACCTGCTGGAAGTGTGAAGCACCGTCAACCGTTGCTGCCTCATAGAGTGAGGGATTGATGCCTGACATTGCTGCAAGATAGAGTATCGTGCCCCAGCCCAGGCTCTGCCAGATACCGGATGCGACGAATATCGTTCTGAACCATTCAGCCAATGAGATGAAGCTGATCTTTTCTCCGCCAAGCTTGAAGATCAGGTCATTGATAGGACCGTGCGTCGAAAGGAGTTCTTTGAGCATGCCGCAGACGATGACCATCGAGATGAAGTGCGGAAGATAAGATACTGTCTGAACGAATTTCTTCCAGTGAAGATTTCTGATCTCGTTTAAGAGAAGAGCGAAGATGAGCGTAAGCGGGAATCTGAAGAGCAGGTACAGACCGTTGAGGATCAGCGTGTTTGAGAATGCCTGCCAGAAAGGCTTAGCCGTAATGAACTGCTTGAAATACTTTAAAGTCAGGGGACCCTGACCGAAAATGCTTCCGCCCGGATTGTACTTACGGAAAGCAAGTATATTACCGAACATCGGAATATATCTGAAGATAACATAATAGATTACCGGGAATAAGAACATGACATAAAGCTGCCAGTTGATCCTGAAATCCTTTGAAACCCTTTGACGGAGAGTCAACTCTCTAGGAGACCACTCCGCAATCTGCTGGTGCTGATAATCTTCTCTGTTTCCCATTTCATTGACCTCTTTAAGTCCTTTAATCTAACAAAATGTTAATTGTCAAGCGTTCTTGTATACTTGTATGTTAGTTGACTTGCTATGAGATTATCACCACGTCTGTGATATGTCAATACTTTCTTCAGTTAGAATACTAGAATTTGTGCATGGTGAATAAATGGACAGCCTGGCAGAACATGAAGCAGCTTTTGAAGCCTGATCCCGCTATCTTTGACCTGCTCTTCCGCTTAGCTGTATCAATACAGGCAAAGGCTCTCCATAAAACTTCAAAACAGAAAGTCTGGCTGTCTCTAATGGCACTGAAGCGCCGCACCGGTTTTCAATTTCGAGCACTCAAATATTTAATGGGTGCATCACCAGTGAAGACCATCACTTGTGATACACCCACTATAGTTAAAACTACAATCTAAAACTGTTCAGCGACTGATGAATATCAGAAACTCATCGAAGCCTTAGCGAGATCCTCGCCTATCTGACTCTTGTTCTGGGGATGAAGTTCGAAAACAGGATCCGGACGCGGACTGTTTACAACCTTTACATTACTTATATATTCAGGTGCCCTGTCCTGAAGTTCCTGTATCTTTCTCCAGCCTTCCGGTATAGATGTATCCTTGAGCGGATTGATATAGTCAGCTATCCTGACGATTACTGCAGGAACATCACCGAGCTGCTCGCGGAACCTGCTGAACAGAAGGATCATCTTCTGATCGTAACCTTCAGGGAAATCGGCATTCGATTCACCCTGACACCACCAGATCTGCGATATCTTTATATTCTTCAATGTCAGTATTCCTGCATAGTATAGTGATGAAGGGATGTTCTGTGCCATCTTGTACGGCTTGTATATCTCAGTCAGCTTCTCTACTGCCATCTTCCACTCGCCTGTCATGTCGATATTGCCTTCAGGCGTTTCGAGCCTGTAGGGATGTCCGGGGACAAAACCGCCCGCTCCGCTCTCGATAATGAGCCTTGTGCGGATGATGTTCTTCCCCTGTTTCAGGAGCGAGCCGTCAAATCTGTATTTGCGCGGCGGATACTGATACTCGGTCCTGCCGATCTCTACGCCGTTCAGATAAGTGACATCGGCATCGATCAGGTCGCCCAGCCTCAGCATGCACTCCCCGTCTATCTGTTTATCAAGTTCGAATTCCTTTTCGAACCAGACGCTTCCGCTGATATCCTCAGCAATAATGCAAGGCATCTTTAACTTGACCGCATCTGCCATCGCCTCATCAACGGAGAAATCTTTATCTATGGTGTTCTCTCGCCATTCATTGCACTTTACCGCGCCTTCGGCGACATAAGCCTTAAGGACACCCTCTCCTCTGAACGGTGCTATCTCATCTTCTTTTGTTCCTGTGGCGAAAAGGTCTTCCTCGCTCATCCAGGATTCTATATTTGCACCGCCCTGGGCATTCAGGATCAGACCTACCGGGACATTCTTTTCCTCGAATATCCTTTTCGCCGTATAAAAACCAATGGCACTGATCTCGTTCTTGCCGTCTCCAGAAGCACTTACCCAATCATTTTCCGGGAGCTTACATATCGGAGCCTCGCCCTTAAGAGGGATCTCAAGGTCAGGCGTGAGTCTGTATTGTCTTATATACGGATAATCTTTTGATTCGACCTCTTCCCTGTTCAGATCTATAGTCCTTATTACCGGGAGTTCCATATTGGACTGGCCGGACAGCATATAGACATCGCCGATGCATACATCCTTGATGGTGATCTCTTCTGTTCCGGTTACTTTCAGTTCGGTATCGAAAAGAGCCTCCATAGGTGGGAAGACAGCCTTGAACTTTCCTTCTGCAACAGCGGCAGTAACCGTATTGCCGGCAAGTGTTACCGTGACTTCAGCCTTCGAACTCTCGAAGCCTTCGATAATGATCTCTTCATTTCTCTGAAGGACCAGTCCGTTTGAATAAATACCGAGAAGATTTGTTGCAGGCATAATGTTCACCATCCTTCCATAATGCTATTCTATAGTTCGCAAATCTTTTTGTCTAGTATTCTAGTTGACAATTCCATTGATTTTTAACTGATCAACTTTTATACTGACATACAAGGATGCAGAATTATGAAGAAATCTTTTGACCACATCACGAACAGCTGGCTATACAGGCTCTGTAAGACGATAGGAGATATAGTTATCATCTCCGCTCTTTTCCTGCTGTTCTGCATTCCCGTTATCACCATAGGAGCATCAGCTTCGGCTCTGTATTATACTGTATATAGAAAACATGTTAAGAAGATTGACTCCGTTTCGCATGACTTCATGCATTCTCTTAAGGACAATCTTAAGAACGGTATTATATTAAATCTTATTTATCTGATCTTCAGCGCTGCCGTCGGATTCAACATCTACTTCGCATTCTGCGGCATGGGCGACATAAAGCTTCCGGACTGGTATACGGTCGTATCTCTTCTTCCTCTTATACCTATTATATTTACGTTCCCTTTTGTCTATCCTCTCACTGCAAGGTTCCAGAACAGTATAAAGGCGACCATCACCAACAGCTTTACCCTGTGCATGATGAACTTTCCGAAGTTCCTTCTTATATGGCTCATCATCATCATGGCACTCGCAATAACCATTGCTTTCCCGCCCGCCGTACTGGTTACTCCGGCAGCAGCAGCATATCTGATCCAGATGATTACGGAGAAGGCTTTCCAAAAGGCCATGAACGTAAAGAAGACTGCTGAAAGTGCAGCTGCAAAAAAAGATAGTCAGGAAGATACTGATACTAAAACCAGCGCAGAAGATGAAGCTGATAATGGCTCTGACGATGAAGACGCAGATGATGAAGACGTCGAGGTGAAAGATGATGAATGATTCTTATTTAAATTATATACAGATTATATCCGGTATCCTGGCAGCGGCCCTCATCTTTATCGGCATCTTCCTTACGGTCAAGAAGCTCAATCCCGAAAAGCACGAGACGATACCGGTTAAGACAACTGTCATATCGACTGCTCTGATAATCGCGGGACTTCTTTGCTACACACTTACCAAGACATGCACGAACTACACGATCGTTACCGACGAACAATATACTTTGGGAGCTCTTTATTTCGCGTCTTTGGAAGAAGTCGTAAAGCTCTTTGGCTTCATAGTATTCATTCCCGTTCTTTTCAGGCTCTTCAAGCCCAAGTCACGAAAAAAGGATCCCGACAGTGAGTTTGAAGAAGAGATCGTTGAAGAAACAGAACAGGATCTCTAATATTTCCATTTCACAGGAATACTGCCTCAAAATGTACAGATCACTTTTGAGGCACCACTCATTTTGCGCAGCATGATTCGGTGCTGTGCGATAATCCGCTCCAAACGTCATTAATACAATAACTTATCCCCTGTTTTACTGTATTTTGGCGGGTTTCACTGTCATTTCCGATACGATAATATTCTATATGTCACAATCTATTGACAGTATTCAAGCCGTCTAGTATACTAGTTAACAGATTAGGCTTGAGTATTATTCAAGTATTCTCTTTTAACATAGATTCGGGGTGTTATAGACATGAAATTGGTTTTACGGTGGTTTCCATACGGCGATGACAGCGTATCGCTCAAGAACATAAGACAGATTCCCGGCGTCAGCGGTGTTGCCACACACCTGACAAGGATCCCGGTAGGCGATATTTGGACAATGGACGAGATAAATCTCGTAAAAGACGAGGTCAATTCCTATGGTCTCGAAATGGAAGTCATCGAGAGCCTCAACATCCACGAAGACATCAAGAAGGGGCTCCCTTCAAGAGATCAGCTCATCGACAACTACATAGTATCGATGAGGAACCTCGCGAAGGCCGGAGTAAAGTGCATCTGCTACAACTTCATGCCCGTCATGGACTGGTACAGGAGCAATCTTGCAAAAGAGCTCGAAGACGGCAGCAATGCCATGGCTTACTCTCATAACGAAGCAGTCAATCTCACACTCGAGAAGATCACGTCTTCCATGATCGACGGCTCAAACAATTTCAGCCTTCCCGGATGGGAACCGGAAAGATTCGGCCAGATGGCTGAAGACATCAAGTTCTATCAGAGCATGTCCTCTGAAGACTATTTCAAGAACATCAAGTATTTCCTCGATGCCGTCATTCCCGTTGCAGAGGAATGCGACATCAATTTCGCAGTGCATCCGGACGATCCCCCGATGCCTCTTTTCAATCTCCCTAAGGTAGTTAACAGCAAGGAATCGATCAATACATATCTGAACCTCAACACTTCCAGGAGAAACGGTCTTACGCTCTGCACCGGAAGTCTCGGCGCGGGCATCCACAATGATGTTCCCGACATCGCGAAGACATTCACAGCCGAGGGCAAGGTTCATTTCGTACACTTGAGAAACGTCAAGCACGAGACTGAGAATGATTTCCACGAATCAGCACACCTTTCCTCATGCGGAGATCTTGATATGCTCGCCATCGTCAAGGCGCTTTACGAGAACGGTTTCGACGGATATATCCGTCCGGATCACGGACGCATGATCTGGGGCGAAGTCGGAAGACCCGGCTACGGACTTTACGACCGCGCTCTGGGTGCTGCATACATCAACGGCTTATGGGAAGCCGTAACCAAACTTTGTTAACTATTATTCGGCAATAACTCCTCCCTTGCCCGCAAAACCGATGATCTTATAAGCACTTATAAGGTTATCGGTTTTGTACAGGAAGAGGCTTTATGAAAGGAATCACAAAATGGATCTGTCAAAGGCTAATCTCAGCAACAAGGAATTCTGGAAGAGCATAGATGTTGTATTGCCCCAATACGATATAGATGAGGTAAGAGCAAAGACCGCGGCAAAGCCCACATGGGTCCATGTAGGCGGTGGAAACATCTTCAGGGCATTCATCGCACGAGTCAATCAGAGGCTCCTGAATCAGGGACTCGCCGATACGGGCATTATCGTGTGCGGCACTCAGGATTATGAGAATTTCGAGCGCGTATATAAGCCCTTCGACAACCTTACGATAATCTGCGACCTTAAACCTGACGGCAACACGGGTTACGAGATAATCGGCAACATCACGGAAGCGATCGCGGCAAACTACGACATCAAAGAGAATATCGACAGACTTAATGAGATCGCATCCGATCCTTCACTCCAGATGATCTCTTTCACGATCACGGAGAAAGGTTATGCGTTAAGAGACGCGGACGGCAGGCTTTTCGATTCCGCGGTTCACGATATGGAGAACGGACCTTCAGCACCCGTAACCTGCATGGGATTTATCGCTTCTTTCCTTTTCGAGAGATTCAAGGCGGGCGCATATTCTCTGGCACTTGTCAGCATGGACAACTGCAGCCACAACGGTGATAAGCTAAAGTCATCCGTGCTGGAGATAATCGATGCCTGGGTTGAGAATGGTTTCGCTGACGCATCTTTCAGAGCTTACGCCGATGATCCGTCACGGATAGCATACCCCTGGACGATGATCGACAAGATAACACCGAGACCTTCAGACGAGATCCTGAACAAGCTTACAGGCCTCGGCATCAGCAATCTCAAGAGCGTTAAGACTACAACAGGCGTATTTGCAGCGCCTTTCGTAAATGCGGAAGTTCCGGAATATCTTGTAGTCGAGGACCTCTTCCCCAACGGCAGACCCGACCTCGCAAAAGGCGGCGTCATCCTGACAGACAGGGATACCGTTGATAAGTGCGAGCGCATGAAGGTCACTGCCTGCTTAAATCCGCTCCACACTTCCCTCGCCGTATTCGGCTGCCTTTTGGGATTCACGAAGATATCGGATGAGATGAATGATGAGGACTTAAAGTCTCTCGTTACGAAAATGGGATATAACGAATGTCTTCCCGTCGTCTGCGATCCGAAGATACTGAACCCCGAAGCATTCCTTAAGCAGGTTCTCGAAGAAAGATTCCCGAATCCCTTCCTCCCCGACACGCCTCAGAGGATCGCGACAGATACGAGCCAAAAGCTCCCCATCAGATTCGGCATCACCATCAATTCATATCTGACGGAACAGCCGGAAAAACTCAAGGAACTGAAGCTCATTCCGCTCGTTATCGCGGGATGGCTCAGGTATCTTCTCGCGGTCGATGACAACGGTAATGCTTTTGAGATCAGCCCCGATCCCATGGCGGGATTCTTCCAGGATGAGCTAACGGCTGCAGGCATCAGCTACGGCATGGAAGGCAGCGTTTCCGGAAAACTTTCCTGCATTCTTTCGAACGAGACTGTCTTCGGAGTCGATCTTAACAAGACCGGATTGGTGCCTGTCATCGAGCAGTATCTTGATGAATTGATGGAAGGAAACGGAGCAGTAAGGAAAACACTTCACAGCGCTGTTGCCAATTAGTATGTAAGTCCTAGACATAAAAGTTTTTTTATGTTAATTTTCATATAGACTTCGTATATTGTTAAAGGGGATTTCTGTATGATCATCACGCCAAAGAATACTTTCGAACCGAACCGCGAATATGCTTTCCGTATCGTAAAAGACAACATCATCAATATGGAGATCAAACCCGGTTCACTCATCGGCGAGCAGGAGATCGCAACCCAGCTCGGCATCTCGAGAACGCCCGTTCATGAGGCATTCCTCGAACTGTCAAAGTCCAAGATAGTCAACATCCTTCCCCAGAAGGGCTGCAGCGTTTCGCTTATCGACTACGAGCTCATCAAGGAATCCAGATTCCTCCGAATCGCGGTTGAGGGCGCGCTACTTAAGGAAGCATGCGACGTAGCTACCGAAGAGGATATCCAGAAGCTCTATGCAAACATAAAGCTCCAGCAGTTCTACATCGAGAACGATCCTCCGAAGTTCTTAGATCTCGACAACGAGTTCCACAAGGATATCTATGTCGCCTGCAACAAGATGCAGTGCTTCTATATGGTAGGTCTCATGAGCCTTCATTTCGACCGTGTAAGATCTCTTTCACTCAAGACGATCAAGGATGTTAAGCTGGTATCCGATCACAAGGCAATAGCAGATGCTATCGCCGCACACGACAAGGATGCCGTTGAGGCTGCTTTCACCAAGCACATGTCGAGATTCGACCTTGACTGGGACATCATCAAGAAAGCTTACAGCGAATACATCGCAGAGTGATCTGATAATTCAACATAAAAACTAAAGAGGACTGTCTCATTGCTGTGAGGCAGTCCTTTTTGAAATTTTGGTGAAACTCGTCTTTAAAAGAGAATAATTTACAGAACCCGCCGTCAGGGATCAGGTTCCCTTATCCGCCTTCTTCTCCCACTTGAGGAAATCGTCGAGCATGAGCGGCTTGGCGTATAAGTAACCCTGGAAGCTCTCGACGTGGAACTTCTGGAGGATGTCCCTCATACCCTCGGTCTCGATGCCCTCCACGCAGACCTTTGCGCCGAAGAGCGATGCCAGGCTCGAGAAGTATCTTATGAGCTCCCTGTCGACATCATCTTTCTCGATGCTCATGACAAAGCCTCTGTCGATCTTTATGATGTCGAAAGGAAGTTCCTTTACGATGCTTACAGAAGAGAAGCCCGTTCCAAAGTCATCTAATGCTATCAGCACGCCTCTCGATTTGAGGTTGGCGATAACATTCTTCAGGAGCTGCATGTCGAGAAGCCTGCATCTCTCTGTAACCTCAAGGCAGATGTGCTCCGGAGGATATTTCATATCTTCGAGGATGCGGAGGACCATGTCGACAAAGTCGGGCTTTTCGAGCTGGGTATATGAGAGGTTGATATTCATGACGAAGTTCGGATTCTTCTTCAGGACCTTCTTCGCAGCGCTGACGGCTTCTGCTATGATCCACTCGCCGAGTTCAGGGAACAGCGGATCCGATTCGAGCAGAGGGATAAACTGATCGGGAGGCACAACGCCATACCGGTCGTTCTTCCAGCGGAGGAGCGCCTCAGCACCGATGAGTTCTTCTGTCTTTGCATCAACGACTGGCTGATACAAAAGGTAGAATCCCCTGTATCCGTGCATGATCGAAGCGCGGATGGCGTGAAATCTCTCGAGCTTATGCTTGTTATCCTCATTAAGATTGTCGCCGAACATGACCATGTCACCCTGATGACGTATCTTCGATTCATCGTAAGCATAGTTCAGGCAGGCATATACGGTCTGCGAATCGATCTCGAAATGATCGACTCTCAACGCGCCGCAGTTTACTTCAAGGAGTATCCTCTTGTCATCTACCTGGAAGACTTCACGGAAATAGTTGCGGAACTCTATGTATTTCTCCTGGATCTCATCAACAGAAAGAGAGTTGCTGATAATGGCGAACTTCGTTCCGTCTATCCTGTAGCAGCTTCCCGTATTACCCGTAACATCAAATACTTTTCTCGCATAGAGCTGCAGGACACGGTTGCCGAAGTGATATCCGTAAACTTCATTTATCTCGGAGAACTTGCTGATGCCCACAAGGATGACGTAAACGGCAACCTTTCTCTTGATGCAGCCGTCGAGATCATCAAAGAAACCGTACTGATTCCTGAAGCCGGTGAGCGCGTCGATATGTCCCTGAGTGCTGTGGCTGCGGATGGTGCCGACGAAATAATCCGGTTCGCCGTATGTATCTCTTATTACAACGCCCCTGCATGTGCAGACGTCGTAATCACCGTTGAGTTTTCTCGCACGGTACTGCATGTCGTGACCGGATGAGTTTCCTGCGAAGATCTCATCGATGCCCTTGTGATAGGCATCACGGTCATCCGGATGGATGAAGTTCTCCCAGATGTCTCCGGCACCGTACATATACTCGGAAGGAAGACCATAAGTATCAACGGCATTTTTCGACCACTTTGAGAAGTCGTACTTCATGTCGCAAAGATAAACGTAAGTACCCTCGGCAACGACATCGTAAGACTTGAAGAGCGAGTCGAGCAACTTCTTTCTCTCTTCGGTTATTTGCTTGGCATTAGCTGTATCCTTGAGGTTGTGGCTCTCACGCAGGAGTTTTAACTCCTTAAGGTAAGTCTTATTCTCATACATGCGGCCGTCCGCGCGTTTGAATACTTCTTCTACCGTATTGTCGATATTTGGCTGATATTCCGCAAGACCGGAAGCAATTACGGGACCCTGGCCGAGCCTGATGTTCTCCTCGATCTGCTTCTTGAACGATGAGATGAGGTCATCTCTTCCCGCATAATCCTGTTCCCTCAGGACAACGGCAAACTCATCACCGCCGACCCTGAATACCGGACTGTGCGCAAACGTTCTGCAGATGAGCTTGCAAGCTGCCTGGATGTATTCATCGCCGGCCTTGTGACCCTGAGTATCGTTGATGATCTTGAGATCGTTCAGGTCACAAATCAGGATGCCGAAAGGCTTGATGGTCTTATCGTCAATCTCCTTCTGGATATCCTTTTCAAATTCAGCAAAAGCAGTCTTGTTCCTGGTACCGGTGAGACTGTCTCTTCTTGCGATCTCATTGGCACTCTTAAGAGCCAGAAGGTGTTCCTTCTCTTTCTTTACGGCTTCCTCGCGGTTCTCGATGCAGATGATGAAATGCGATTTGTCCGAAGACCAGCTGACCGTCATCCTCGTGTACTGCGGTTCGTTTCCGCCGACGACCATTCGGTAATCCTCAGTCAGCTGAGTGTTGTTTTCGAGCTGCGAGATGAAGTTATCTTTATTTACGAAGAGTTTGATCCTTTCCCTGTCCTCAGGATAGATGATCCTGTCAGCATTCCTTTCCGCTGTGCCGAAAAAGTCTTCGCCCTCTTCCTGTATTTCCAGTTCGCCGTATAGTTTGTGCGTTGCAAACTCAATATAGTATGTGGTCTGCACGTCAACATAATAGATAAGGTCATAGTGCGACGCCAAGGTCTCGGCGATCTGTGAGTATGTCGCGCTCTTCTGCTGGCTCTCCTTCAGTTCGAGACGTGCCCTGACCTCATCGTCGATGTTCTCGATACAGACAATGAGATGCTTTCCGTCGCTCGCCATTATCTCTGTATGTCTGATGTGACTTACCTGACCGTTTACGACCAAACGGTACGCTACGGAATAGGAATTCCTGTGTTCAAGGTTTTTGAGCATCGCATCCTTATAATGGATCTTTATGATGCTCTCCTGATCCTCAGGATGGACATATTTGCGTATGCTTCTCCTGCTCTCCGCGAAAAAGTCGCTTCCCGTCGCCGGAACATTCAGCTTCTTATAATCGTCGGTCGAAGATATCTCGACATATGTACTCGACTCTATATCGATATAGTAAAGCGTGTCGTATTGTTCAGCGAGGCTTGCCGTGATCTGGTTATAGACCTCTTTCTGACGGGCCAGTTCCTTTTCGTTTTCCTTTCTCTTGTACTCCTCATCAATATTTATGACGCCAAGGATGAAATAGTCGGAATCGTCGTCCAGACCGCGGATCATCCTCAGAGAGTGCCATACGGGAACACCGTTGAGCATCAGGCGGTAATCGATGTTATGCATGCTGCCCTTTTTCATGTCGCCCAAAAGTTTTTCCTTCTGAAGGTCCTCAAGGAAGATATGCTGGTCTTCCTCAAAGATCGCCAGTCTGCAGTCGCGCTCAAGATTTACGAAAAAGTCGTCACCGCCCGGCTCGAGCTTCAGCGAATGAAACTCGGGATTAACGGAATACCAGTAATACTCATTGGTGACCGCATTAACATAGTAGACACTTGAATAGTCCACAAGCAACGCTTCAGATATTTTTTTAAGTATATCGTCGTTCATTATAATGATCTCCCGGAGCACATCACTGGGTTGTAAATTTATTCTTACATTATAACAAGAAACGCATGGTATATCTTTACGCAAAAATGAACATTCAGTTATTAATGTTCAATATCAGGTACATCACAAAAAGGATTATCAGTGCAGCTATGTTTATCAGTGAGAAACAGAGAATATAATTATTCTTTTTCCCGTCATCGCCTTCCTTATGACACTTGATATATGCAGAGTGGAATCTGTATGTGATTAGACTCGCCATGCTCGCGATGAGCGTTCCCAGACCGCCTAAGTTCGTGCCTATGATAAGCGATCTGCCGTCTTCCGTAAATGCCGAGAGGAGCATGGCCGCAGGAACATTGCTTATTATCTGAGAGGACAGTATGGCGGCAGGAACGGGATACTGCGATACGAGTCCGGACAGTGCTCCGGTTATGGCATCGATGCGCCCGATATTTCCTATGAGTACGAAAAAGAAAACGAACGTCAGAAGGAGATTATAGTCGACCTTAAGGAATGCCTTCCTGTCCAGTATCAGCATAAAGACGGCGGTAATGAGGAAAGATATCCAAAATTCGATGACGCCCACGACCGTCAGGATGTTCAGTACGAAGAGAACAATATAACAAACGAGCTTCGGTACTGAGATGCGCTGTACCTCAGTTTTCTTGTCATTCGGAAGCCTGTTGTTTCCCCTTACCAGGATAAGCGTCAGCGCAGTAACGATCGCCAGCGAGAGCGCAGAATAAGGCAGCATCAGGAGGAAGAAATCTCCGAGGCTGAGTTTATATGTCTCGTAAAGATACAGATTCTGCGGATTGCCGATCGGAGTCAGCATGCTTCCGAGATTAGCCGCGACCGTCATGATGATCAGCGTGAACATCAGCTTCCTATTATCGCCGAACGGTGCAAGCACCAGGAGCGCGAAAGGAACGAGCGTTACCAATGAGACGTCATTTGTCAGGAACATACTCATGAAGAAAGCCATGAGCGACATGAGAAGGCTTATTCCCCTGTATGTCTTTATCTTAGCCAGCAATTTGTTTGTCAGGATGTCGAAAGTGCCGATGCGGCTCATTGCCGCGACTATCAGCATCAGCGCAGAGAGTATCGCGAGTATCCTGACATTTATGTACTCAAGATACTGCATATCGGGCTTTACGATAAAGCACGATATCAGAGCCAAAAGACCCGATATGTACAGGATGGCATTATTCTTTATGCTGTTTAATATCTTCTGCATTCTGTTCCTCACCTGACCAAGGGTAGATTTTACATCTTTTCGGAGAGAATGGAATATCGTGTTTTTGCCGAAAAAGACCGCCCCGGATCATTTGCTCCGGGACGGTCCTTTTTATCGTGCTATCGCTTAGCGGTTAAAACTTCAGAGAAGAGCGACTGCTTCGTCTACTGTCTGTGCCCTGTCTTCTTTTAATATCTGGATTATCGATCCGACATCAGCGGAATTGCGGTGCTTTTCGGGAACCATTGTCTCGTACTTGTGCATCTCCTGGATGTTGGACTGATAGAGATTGATCATCTTCTGGTTCTGGAGACCCTTCTGATATCTCTCGGATGCCTGTCTGTTCATGAAATCGGCATTGCTGTTGAAGTCTGCCTGCTTCCTCTTGGAAGTCTTTACACCGAAGAAGATGATAACGGCAGCTACGATAAGAGCGATTACCATTCCCAACATCGTATCACCATATAAGCTTGCTTCCGAAACATTGCGGCCTGTTGTCGAAATGGTATCGATCGCCGAATACATAATGATGAACGTGGATGCCAGGTAGATAACATAGAACGCAACCGGAGCCGCAATGAGGAACGGCCAGAAATACCTGATAAATGATCTCTTCTTAAAATCCGTCGACTCCGACATGGGGAAATCGCTCTGAGGTTTCATCATCGTCTTAAGTTCTTCACACTCGGAAAGAAGAGTCCTGTATTTCTCGAGTGTCCTGATGAGTTCATTCTTGCCGCCTATATCACTCGCATCCACCGGAGCGCCGCATCTTCCGCAAGCGGTCTCAAACCCTGCCATAATGGCACCACATTTTCTGCAAAAAGCCATAACTTACCTCCCAAAATAATCTATCCTTTTTCCTTTAGAAAAACCTGTGTATGAAACACAGGTTCTTCATAGTACAAATATACAGTAATTAATTATTTTTTACAATATTTTTTGCGCATGGTTGAGTAGATTTGTTAGGTTATGTTGACACCGGAATGTTCAACTTTTACTCGCCGGCTATGCATACCTTGTTTCTGCCGGTCTCCTTTGCATTGTAAAGTCCCTCATCTGCGGTGCTGATGTTTTCTTCTATCGTTCTGGAAGGATCGAAAAGAGTTACTCCGAAGCTCATCGTACACTTGATCATGTTGCCGTCGGCATTGATGTCGGATTCCATCAGCTTCAGCCTGATCTCCTCGGCTTTCTTTACAGCTCCCTCAAGGTCGGTGTCGCGCATGACCATTACGAACTCCTCACCGCCCCATCTGTAGACGGAATCTTTTTCGCCGCAGGAAGACTCTATGAGAGATGAAGCGAATGCGAGAACATCGTCGCCGGCGTTGTGACCGTATGTATCGTTGACTCTCTTGAACTTGTCGATGTCGCCGATAAAGACTGACATCTGCTTTCCGGAATCGGGGATGAGATAGTCCTTGAACTTTCCGCCGAAATCATAATAGAAACCCATCCTGTTCTTGAGACCGGTGAGCTTGTCGTGATGGGACTCCTCAAGGAAAGTCTCTGACTCCAATGCGATGCCGCACATGAGTGCCGCGAGCGAGAGTTTCTTAGGGTCTGCCTCATCGTCAAAACCGTTGTCGTCCTTCTTGTTAATGAGCTGAAGGGCACCGATGAAGTTGCCGTTGATGTCTGCCACGGGAAGAACCAAAACCGACTTGGTCTTATATCCCGTCTGAAGATCGATCGCACGGTTAAAGTCAGGATCTGAATATGGATCGTTTGTGATGACAGTCTTCTTAATTCTTAACGCTTTACCGACAAGTCCGGTGTCGTCGGGTATGGCGATCTTATCGACACCCGTTGCTGACATGGTCCATATCTGCCCGCTCCTCTTATCCCACTTCCAGAAGCTTGCCCTGTCAGCATTGACTATCGTCTTGCTGAGTTCTGTAAGATAAGAGAACAGAAGGTTGTGATCCTTGCTGTCATTCATGCACATATCCTTATAAAGACTGTCGGTGATATCAAATATCCCGCTCAGCATTCTTCCGTTATCTTCCATCGTAAGTCCTCCCCGTGCAAGAGGCGCGAACTCCGCGCCTGTACCGGCCATAACTTTCTCTATCCTCTTCTCATCGTCCATATGCATGAGATAGACATGAACACCCATATCAGTGTATTCCCTGACTTTCGCCGCCATGTCGCTGCAGTACAGATGGACTGGTGTCTTATATGCTGATATCTCCATATAGAGGTAAGCGCCCTTTTCGAGATATTTCTCGAAAGGAAGGATGGTATTTGTATCGCCCGTGTATATTACCTTGTTACCTTCGACATTAAGGCAGTAGCCGAAGCATTTCCCCTCAAGTTCTTCCGTGTGATGGGTAGGGATCGGACAATCGAACCATTCCTTATCAAGATCTTCCGCATTGATCAGGTCAAACCAGGAACTGTTGCAGCCTTCGATCCTTGAGAGCAGATAGAAAAGGTCTGCTTCTACTTCCTTTGAAGGTGCAACAACTGTGATGGGTGTCTTTACGGAGAACTGCAGGAGATCCACCAAAAGGCCGATCCCGCTCGAATGATCCCCGTGCGTATGAGTGACCAGAAGGTATATGTGATCGAAAAGCGCGAGATTCATGTCGTTAAGCCGTGCGAAAGTGTGCATCGGACAATCGATCAGGACCAACTCATCGTTTGCCACGAAATACGCACTGTTATGCTCATCGGCAAAAGCGGAACCTCTTCCAAAAAACTTCAGCATTTATTCTTCCTCCGGTCCTATCAGCTTCAGGATCTCAAATCCGTCAGCCTTACCTTTAAGCTTTATCGGTTTGTCGAGCGGCTCAAACTTCATACGTCCTTTAAGGGCATCCGCAACCGAACGGCTGATATATGTCGTGCCTCCGGGGGCGTTGGCTTCGAGCCTTGCGGCGGTATTGACGGTGTCACCAATCGCCGTGTAATCCATACGTCTCTCGGAACCCATGTTACCTACGACTGCAGGTCCGTAATTGATGCCGACTCCGACGTGGATCTCTTCGTTTATCTCTCTTTTGAGCTTCTCGGATAATTCGTCCGCTCCTTTTATTATATCAATAGCTGTCAATGCTGCGTGATATATCGGATCGTCGTCCGCGATGGGAGCGCCCCAGAAAGCCATGGTAGCGTCGCCTACGAACTTGTCCAGTGTGCCCTGATGTCTCTCGATGCATGAACTGGTCATGGAAAGATACTGGTTAAGGATATGCACGACCTCTTCAGGTGAAAGCCTTTCAGACATCGTGGTAAATCCTCTGATATCGACGAAGAGCACAGCTATGTCGCAGAGCTTGCCTCCGAGCTTTAAGCTGTCGGTACCTTCCTTTAAGATCTCGCCTACGATGTTGGGCGCAACGTATCTCTCGAAGGTCCTCGTTACGTTCTGTCTCGCGATGGCGGCGCGGATGTAATTGCCTGCGACACTCACGATGAAGAGCAGGAAGAATCCGAGAGGGATCCACAGAGCATGCGTGATGTAACCTACAGAATACAGGAGCATCGCGCTTCCCACTGCAAGTATCTCACCAATTATCAGTGCCGGCACCGTGAAACGGAGCTTCCTGTTATTGCAGAAAACGAAAAATGCAACACAGCAGATCCACAGTGCGCCGATCTGGAAATAATCGGGAGCATATGTCTTATATCTGCCGTCGAGGATGCACTGGATGACATTGGCCTGATACTCAACGCCGTACATCATCTTGCCCTTATCGATCGGTGTGTTGTAGGAATCCTGAAGACCTGTCGTGTAAGGTCCGATAAGAACGAGCTTCCCCGCATAATAAGATGGATCCACCTTACCGTTTATAAGCATGCTCATGTTCACGCCGTCGTAGAAATCGCCCGGCTTTCCTATAAATGGAACATAGAAATATCCGCGGGTGCTCGTTTCGGGCATCTCGACGTCGTAACCCTTAGACAGTGCATACGCCCTTGCGGCTTCGAACTGCATGGAATATACACGTTTTCCGTCAGGCTCGACATAGAGCATTGCGTGACGGACGACGCCGTCGTCATCGTACATCGTGTTGATGTGTCCCTGAGTTGTGACCCTTCTTAATTCATCGTAGGGTTCCTCATATTTCTGCACTGCGAAATCATCGATTATGACGGATGCGCTGCCGAAGATCCTTCTGGTACCGAAGGTGGCTTCCGTAGCCGTTATGACGTTGCCCAATTCCTCGGCGGCTTTAGCGAGCCTCAGATCGGATTCCTCTTTTCCTTCGATATTGCCGGCGTACATAGTATCGATCGCGACCACTGCGGGACGGCGTTCCGGATCTGATGCAAGGACTTCAAGAGCTCTTGCCATTATCGATCTGTCCCATGAATTGTAATAGCCGAACTCATCGAGATCGTTCTCGTCTATTCCGATTATGACGATATCACTGGGAACTGCCTCAGCTCTCTGAAACAGAAGATCCTCGAGCCACATCTCGGGTCCGTTCAAAAGATCGAAACGCCGCAGATCCGGCCAGAGAACGTCAAACGCGCACAGAACGGTAATGACCGTCGCTAAGATAATGGAGATTATCAGATTCTTCGTGCGCTGGTTCATAGTTCAATTCCCGTCAGCCTTCGAAATCAGTCTCATACGGGATCAATTCCGAGTAATAGATAACGCCCATTCCGTAGAAAGTTATTCTGTAACCATCATCTTCTTCAAGACCTTCCTGTTCGAGCGATATCCAGTCGTCGTTGTAATAACCGATGAATTCCTCGTTATCGATGCTTGCAATGTAGACCTTATGTCCGTTATACGTGTAGCCCCACATGCTTGTCTTCGTAAATCCTTCAGGAAGTGTCTCATATCCGGGCACAGGTGTCGGAGTCGGTGAATTAGTAGGAGTCGGCGTATTGGTATTTGTCGGCGTCGGAGTATTCGTATTCGTAACAGAAGGCGTCGGTGATACCGTCGGTTTCTTTGAAGGAGTCGGAGTAGCCGTTGAGGTACTCTTTGCAGTCGGTGTGGCAGTTACCTTTGAAGTCGGCGTTGCCGTAACCTTTGTTGTCGGTGTTGCTGTTGCCTTTACCGTAGGAGTTGCCGTAGCATTTACCGAAGGTGTGGCTGTCGCCTTTGCAGACGGTGTTGCCGTTGCAGAAGGAGAAGGCGTAGAAGTACCTGTCGCTCCCGGAGTCGGTGTCGGCGTCTCAGAAAGGGCCGGCGTTGGCGTGCCTGATACATCCGGCGTCGGTGCCGGAGTTTCCCCGGTTGTTTCCGCAGTCGTCTCATCGGTCGAAGGCGTAGGAGTATCTGTTATGTCATCTCCTCCGATCTTCAGAACGATAGCCTTATCTATGAGCTCTCTGAGTTCCGTCTTATCCCAGCCTGTAAACTCACAGACTCTGTCCAGGAGCTCTTCATTTTCGGAGAGCACCTTAAGCGGAAGTATCGGCAGATCTGAAGGCTTTATATCCTCCACTTCGAAATCGACCGTATCGTGCAGCCTGTAGGAATAAAGATAGACGGTAATGATCTGGCCGCCGACGACTTCGGCGTATTTTGTCTCGCCGGTCTCGGGATTTGTCGCCGTAACGATAACCTTGCCGTCGGTAACGATAAGTGAATCTCTTCCCTCTTTATCGTAAAAGACCATGCCCGACGTGCCTCTGATGCCGGCGGTCATGGTGGAAGTCTTTATATCGAAAGACTCGTCTTCCTTAAGATGTTCCGTAACCTCGAAAAAGAGGGCGCCCTTAGTGAGCTTGAGTTCGAGCTGTTTGCTCTTCTTGGAGAACTCCGCCCTGCTGTCAGACTGGAGAGTAATGATCTTGGTGTCGTCCAGGCCTACCGAAGCAAGACCGTCAGAACCCGTATTCAGGGCATCTCCTGACTGGAATCTGATGTTTTCCATGACGGGTTTTGTCCCGCCCTTTGAATCTTCGATATTTACCGTTCCTTCGACGCGCAAAAGACGCATTGTCGTGGCAAGATAATTGCCGCGCGCGAAAACTACACATACAACGACGGCTGCAACAACAGCCGCCGCGATTACCGAGTATATGATCTTCAGACCGAGAGGCATCTTCCTGATCTTATCGAACAAACCCATAAGTTAAGACTTCTCCTCTTAAGTGGTTATAACTTCTTAAGTAATTATATCAAATAAGAACCGGTCTTACGAAGGCGCATAGTATGTAATTCTTCTGTCGCCGTAATCAAATGTGAATGTGTGACCACCGTTTATAGAGCTTAAATAAAGCTTTACCCATTCGCCGTTAACGTAACCTCTGTAAGTGTACGTTCCGCCACCACTGTCATTCGGAGTCATATAATAGATGACATAGGCCGGATGTCCGTCGTAATACAGTACCCAGTCTGCACTCGCCTTATACTTCTCCCAGCCTTCAGGAATATCAGCATCTGTAGGGATCTTCGAATAATCAGGCTCGACAGGTGTCGGGATGGGTGAAGGTGTCGATGTGGCTGTCGGCGTGGGTGTATCCGAAACGAATACCGGAGACGGCATGCCTTCCAGGACTTCTTCAAAATAGAGTTCATCGTCACTTGTGTAATATCTGTAATATTCCGACCAGCCGTCTTCGGCAATCTCTAAAGTGAGACTGACCCATCTTCCGCTTACAAGACCTTCATAGACCGCAGTGCCGCCCGTTCCGATGGATTTACGGATGGTAACACTATGTCCTTCATACGTCACACCCTCAACGATTATGGTGTAAGCAGGCGTCGGAGTGGATGTTGACGTCGGCGTTGAAGTAGGTGTAGACGTCGGTGTGGATGTCGGCGTAGCCGAAGATGTGGCCGTAGCAGTAGGCTTCTTCGTAGGCGTTGCCGTCGGCGTCTGTGTTGCAGTCGACGTCGGAGTTGCCGTAGGTGTCTGTGTGGCAGTATTAGTCGGAGTTGCCGATACTGTAGGCATTACCGTTCCCGTAGGTGTAACTGTAGGCGTTACGCTGGGTGTTGCCGTTGCTCCCGCCTTAGGCGTGGGCGTCGGAGGAGGCGTGAGTGAAGGCGTAGGTGTCAGCGAAACTGTCGGTGTTACACTCAGTTCCGGTGTGGGGGATGGTGTATCCGTCGGTGTGTCTGCCGGAGTTTCTTCAGGTGTCGGAGTAGGTGTCTCCGTTATCTCGATGCCTTCAACATTACCAGCCAATACATCGTTTACGAATTCTTTCAGATCTTCCTTGTCCCATCCGGTGTATTCGCAGACTCTGTCCATCAGTTCTTCGTCTTCGGCAAGCCTCTCGAGCGTGAACTCGGGGAGTTCCTCAGCTTTTACTTCCTCAAGTGAGAATTCAACAGTATTTTCTGTCCTGTCGGAATAAAGATATACCTTTATCTCCTGACCGCCCTTTACTTCGGCAGTCTTCGTCTCTCCCGTAACGGGATTGGTCGCGGACACTTTTACCACACCGTCAGTTATGACCAGTGAATCTCTTCCCGTGCTGTCGTAATAGACATAACCGGATGTGCCTCTGATGCCGGCCGTCATGGTTGATGTCTTTATCTCGAAAGATTCATCGGGCTTGAGCTTCTCTGTTACGTTAAAGAAGACAGCGCCCTTTGTAAGATTGAGCTCCAATTTCTTTCCCTGTTTTGTGAACTCGACCCTGCTGTCGTTCTGGAGAGTAACGATCTTCGTATCGTCAAGGCCGACGGAAGCAAGTCCGTCAGAGCCGGTGTTCATGGCATCGCCTGACTGGAACCTGATGTTCTCGATGACAGGCTTGGTGCTGCCATCCGAAGTCTCAATGTTGACTGTTCCCTCTATGCGCAGAAGCCTCATCGTGGTCGCCAGGTAATTATTCCTGGATAACACGACTGCAACAACTACAGCTGCAATAACAGCAACTGCGGCCACGCAAATAATAATCTTTGTCTTTGTGGATAAACGCTTGATCTTGTCACTAAACATCATAAGGTTCCCCTTCTGGTTTGGCACTTCAAGCAAACCATAGTAGAATATCAAAACATTCCCGCTATTGCAATCCCGTTTTTCAGTTTCAGTTACTTATTTATAGTTTATCCCAAGCCTTCAGTTTTTTCAGCAACAGCAATAACTGCTATGCCGCATAATATGATTCCGTATAATACAGTTCATTAGAACCTACAAGGTAATAATCGATCGTAGTCATCTGAGAACCATCGGCATAATCTTGAGAATGGGTAACATCATAGATCGGGAACCAGCTCCCTTTGTAATGACCTTTTCGCAGGATCGTACCGTTATCGTTCTTGTAGCAGATGTAGACAGTCCTTCCGTCATATGTTTTACCCCAAGGATATCCTGCACTCTTTGAATATCCTGAAGGGAGATTTTCAGGACTTACATACTGGCTTGCTCCTCCGATATATGACTCATCAGAATAGTAAACCCCATAGACGTATGTATCGCCGGAAGTTACATATTGATATTCGTTTTTACTCGAGTCATAAGTCAGATCGTACCAGCAGCCGCCCGAATATCCTCTGTATTGAGCAGGACTTCTGCCGTAGCTTTCCGCAGAACTTGAATCAGTCAGTTTGGCTATGTATACATCATGACTGCTGTACGTAGCACCCCAAAGATCAGAGGGTTTGTATCCGGAAGGACATTTCGGTCCGGTCGGAGTAGGCGTAGGTGTTGATGTAGACGTCGGTGTTGGTGTCGGCGTCGAAGTAGGTGTCGATGTAGGAGTCGACGTCGGCGTAGGTGTTGAGGTCGGTGTTGACATAGCCGTAGGCCTCTTCGTAGGCGTTGCCGTAGGTGTTGATGTCGCCGTAGGCTTCTTTGTTGCCGTAGGCGAAGGTGTAGCCGTTGCCGTGGAAGTAGGCTTCTTGGTGGGCGTAGCCGTCGGCGTCTGCGTAGCAGTCGACGTGGGAGTTGCAGTTACAGACAGCGTGGGCACCACGGTTCCTGTCGGCGTAACAGTAGGTGTTCCGGTCAACGAAACAACAGGTGTGGGCGTAGCTGTTGCACCGGCACCCGCAGTCGGGGTCGGAGGCGGAGTTAACGAAGGCGACGGTGAAGGCGTCACGCTGATCTCCGGTGACGGAGTGGGGATATCCGTAGGTGTCTCCACCGGTGTTTCTTCAGGTGTCGGCGTAGGAGTCTCTGTTATCTCTACGCCTTCAACGTTACCTGCCAATACATCATTTACGAATTCCTTCAGATCTTCCTTATCCCAGCCGGTATATTCACAAACTCTGTCCATGAGTTCCTCGTCTTCGGCAAGTCTTTCGAGCGTGAACTCGGGCAGCTCTTCAGCTTCGACCTCCTCGAGCGTAAACTCGACAGTATTTTCCGTCCTGTCGGAATAAAGATATACCTTTATCTCCTGTCCGCCCTTGACTTCGGCGGTCTTCGTCTCACCCGTATCGGGATTGGTCGCAGATACCTTAACAGCACCGTCAGTTATTATCAGCGCATCCCTTCCCGTTTCATCGTAATAAACGTAGCCGGATGTGCCTCTGATGCCGGCGGTCATGGTGGATGTCTTTATCTCGAAGGATTCATCGGGCTTGAGCTTCTCCGTTACATTAAAGAATACGGCGCCCTTCGTAAGCTTGAGTTCAAGTTTCTTTCCCTGCTTGGTGAATTCGACTCTGCTGTCGTTCTGCAGAGTAACTATCTTGGTATCGTCAAGACCGACGGAAGCAAGTCCGTCCGCGCCCGTATTCATGGCATCGCCTGACTGGAATCTGATATTGTCTATGACGGGTTTTGTTCCGCCTCCCGCTGTCTCGATATTGACGGTTCCCTCAACGCGCAGAAGACGCATCGTTGTGGCCAGATAATTATTCCGTGACAGCACGATAGCCGTAACGGCAGCTGCTATGACAGCCAGCGCAACAGCACAGATGATTATGATAGTCTTTTTGGATAATCGCTTGATCTTATCTGCCATCATAATATAGATCCCCAATCTGGTTCGGCACTACAAGCGAACCATAGTAGAATATCAAACATGTGTGATTAAAGCAACTGGTTTACATAATTTCTCTGTTGTCGAAATTGTTCTTTTGCAAAACGTGTTTTTGGACAGATTTGCAAGAGCAATCAGTAAACCGGCAAAGGCAGATCCGAGATCAGAACACGCTACAGCCACTCGATCTCCTGATATCCTTCAGCGATCCTTTCCCGGTTAGCACGGTACTGATCGATGGTTACCTCTTCCCCCATCCAGTAATAGCGGTCGGGATTTGAGGTGTATTCCGGATCGATCTCATCCGTATCGTGAGGATACAGATCCTGTTTCTCTGCAATAAGGACAAGCACCTGATCACGCACTTCATAGATGAGTTCGGTAATCACATCCTGACGTCCGCCGTCACAGAAGATCAGGGGATATTCATGTTCTTCGTCACACGGGATGTAGCCTCTGACATATACGCAGTTATAATTGCCCCAGACCTGATAAGGCTTTTGATTTTCGGCATCATAGAAAACGATACGGGTCGGTCCGGATGCCTCATCAAGAAACGGGCCGTAAAGGAACAAGACCGGCATATTGCCGTCCTTAAGATCCACGACAAGGTATCTCAGTCTGTCCCCGTCAACATAGCCTTCAGCTCCGTCACCGTATATCTCCATCCAGTTATACTCGCCATCACGCAGCATCTTTATATATTCCAAACGGACATCATATTTCCGTACTCCGGGATCATTTTCATAAACTCTGCAGTATCCTGTGGTGAACACAAGTCCCGCCAGTGCTGAGACCAGGATCGTAAGAGCGCATTTGCCGAATCCTGCACGCTTCTCATTTTCGGTATTCCTGCTGAGCCAGAAGCCATAGAACAGGAAAGTTAACGCAAGCACTGCATCGGGAACAAAAGACAGGATCTTGGTCAACGGTTCTTCCATCGGATAAAAACCATCTTTAATGAATGCCGGATATAAAACCATAAGCAATGCTGTATTGACAGTAAGATATCTTGAAATAATCTTATTCATGCGCATAAACGGGATTGTCTCTGTCATCGTTATGTATACGATCAGAACCCAGGCAGCGTTGTAAAGAAGCGTGGATACCCGATATCCATCAAAACGCTGAACAAGCATCGTGAACACGATTGCCTGCAAAATGAGCAAAATTGCGCAGAAAAACCTGCACAAGAACATGAGCAGCCGGTCTTTGATGTGAAATCCAGTTATCACCGCACCTGCAATAACGACTATCATTAACCCCACGGGTATCGTCAACTGCAGGATTGCTATAAGCGTTGACCGCCAATACATAAGTGACACGGAACAAAAACCATATGGAACCATCCAAAGGAAATTAAATATCTGATGCTTTCTCTGGTCGATCAGCATCGTAAGCCCCAGGAACAGACAGAGCAAAGAAAAGCTTAAAGCGAACATCTTCACCTCTTCCGTTGCAAGGACTTTTCCTGACAGATAATCCCTGAAAAAATGGTACAGGCTGCGGACACCCGAGAAGATGAACCCCGACGACGCCAATATCAATAAACTGTTTTTGTTATTCTTATTTTTTTCCATTTCCAATTACTTCTTGTATTTGAATCCGTATTCTTTCTTAAGTTCTTCCAACATCTCAAATACGACCGGACAATAATCCGCATTTTCGACTATCCCAAATAAGCTGCCTATTCTGTCAGGCTTGTCAGTAAAGGGAAAATCTTTGCAATCCTGCGGTTTTGCATCACCAAGTATGCAGGAGCCGTCACCATTAAGGAAATCACACGGAGCATTGTTGGTAACATATCCGATGCCATTATTTCTCTGCAAGTATTTCTTTATCAGCTCTTCCTCGGAAATGCCCAAGGTAACGGCAGCTGCTCCGATATCACTTTCATGAAAATAACCGCAATACATCTTGCAGCAATTCCTGCATTTGCAGCAATCGTATCTGCCGAACAAATCTTTGTGCAATCTTGCAAACTGTCTGTCAAGAGTATCCGGATCGGCATGCATTTTCAGATAACTCCTGAAAGCATAGTTCTCTTCTTTCTTTTGTGCCGCAACAGCCAAGATATCTTTTGGATCGATCATTGCATGTTCTCCTTCTTCAGTGACTCTTTCTGCGATCACTTCAGTTACAATATAGCACTAAGGAAACTGATTCATTTTCAGTATCAATAGAATCCCGCCGGCAGCTCTTCAAAATCAGCCAACAGCTCAAATATATCTTCGGGCGCTTTATGCTCGCCGAACAGCTCGGGATATTTCTCGAACATGGATATCTGACCTTCCATGACCATGGTCTGCCTTTTTATCCGTTGCCTGACGGCTCTTCTCTTCCTGTTGAACTTCTTCGTATATTCGCGGACGGATCTCCTGTGTTCGGCATCTTTGAACTCATCGTATCCGGTGAGCTTACACGGGTCATAATCCAGACCAAAGATTTGCGAATAGAGTTCGAGGAACTCATATACCTCGACTTCCGGATAATTATTGAACCTGGCAAAAACCTGACCGACATGCCCGTTGGAAATGTCCACCGTTACATAAGATCTGTCAACGCATTCCTTCCTGCGAATGAATATGACCGTTCTGTATCCGTATGCACATTCCTCGACGAAAGTAAGAAGGCAGTTGTGCTGCGCCATCGCCTCATCAACGAAATCCTCAACACACTCCGGCACGATAACGACAAACTGCCCGAATGAATACTCAAGTTTCAGTTTTTCCTTCTGCTCCCTGAGCCTCTCGTCCAACGTCTCGGCATCGTCATCGTAGTCGAGAACACAGTCAAGCTTATAGAGCATATCGAAGACATCTTCGGGCTGAGGGATCCTCAGTTTGCAGTTTTCGCTTATCCTGGAACGGATTTTATAGAATGTCTTATATGCAAGCGCCTCATTGGGACAGCAGTCCTCGAGGAAGTTAAATATCTTCTCGTTAAAACCCTCTCTCAAGCCGTTTCCGTCAGGCGCGCAGATCTCCTCCAGATAGCGCCACTGCGCTTTAGTGATCTTCTTTTTCCCGACATGGCTCAAACAGAGTCTGTATGCATTTTTAAACTTTGTCACCGCTTCCGTTGAGGAAAGGCAGCCGACAAGGCGGTGCTCATTAATGAACCTGAGCATCTTAAGCGACAGATCATGCCCGATGATCTCCGTCGGAGATGTACCTATAAGGTTATACGAAGCGATATCATCGAGGTGATATGCGATATATCCAAGTCCGGCCTTATAGAGCGTCTCCTTCGGACCGGAGCGGTGGCTTGCATAGTAGATATGTTCCATCATGATCCCGATCTGGTTAGCTCCATAGTCACTTACATGCCAATCCGGGAAAGCATCCTTAACCTGTGAGACAAACCTTGAATTCCAGTTCGTTTCACAAGTCCTTACGATCCCGGCATATGCAAGATAATCCCGTTCTTCCTCAGCAGTCATCTGCTGACCTTCGCAAATAACGAAACGCTTATACGGTTCCGGATAATTCAAATAGTCCCACACATAAACTGTAATGTAGGTCTCTTCACACATATTGGTGCACAGATATGGAAAAACATAGATGCCTGACCTGTCAGAGATCATGGAATCCATGCAGTTGAAAGCATCGTCATCCACACCGGGGAAAGACATATAATCGGAACTGTCCGTCTCAGGACAGGAAAAGAGCATTCGGTCCAATGATAATGAGATATCCATCTTAATCTTCCTCCTCATCTCATTGTGAATAACATATAGATAACCTCTGATGCAAAAACAACTTGTGATACAAGTGGTGATAAAAGTGACGGCAGCTGTGGATAAAGATCAAAAATCCAGCGGCAGACCGGAATTAAACTCCAGTTGCTTAAATGTCACCTTGAGGTTATCGGAAAAACAAAGGAACGAACCAAACAGCGAAAGTTCCTGAACAGCACGCCAAACAGGACCCGTAAAAGGTCTGTTCTCAACAACAGATATTGAGTTGTCAGAATAGCTTACCTTACTGCAAGCCTTCTTGATCCGTGCCATATGATCCGTCCTTAAAAAGATCTGCCACAAGACCAAAAGCCACAGTTTTAGGCCTTGTAACAATGTTACGGATTAATATAGCACCGATTTTCGAAAAGAAAAGGGCAGATTTGAAAATTGTCCCAAAAACGGGATTGGCAGGATACAGTCCAGCCCCACCATTACAAATATAGAGACTATAATAAAATAAAAACAAAGTGAGTTCATAGATGAAATACTTTAGTTGGTCTAAAAAAACAAGTTTGCTTATAGCGAAACAGACGAAGATTCTGATCGAAGAAGTTACTAAGAGACCGGATATTGTCTGGCTGTCTGAAGAAACTGTACAGTATGGTATTGGACTATTTGAATCTGTATCAGATGCTCTAAATAATTGTGAATTTGGTGTGTTCTTCCCTTTTAAAGATAGTCTGTTTCAGCAATGGTTAGATTTCGAGGCCGAAGCTCTTATATCCAAAGATAAGCGAATCTGGTGTTTGCTCATCAACACAAACGGCAACAGGTCTTTATCTAATACGCCTTTTGGCCATATACAAACTCTGCAGATCAAGAAGCATGATTTTGAGCGTCTGTTTAAGGAACTCTGTAGCATATACGGCGATAACTACGATGACTATAAGATCAGGTTTGACGAATGTTGGCCTCGATTTGAAGAAGAAACAAAAAAGATAATCCTGGCGAATCATATTGATGAAGGTACTGACATCAAAGATATAGTTTCGCATTATACGCAAATATACAACGATGCAGTGAGCACAGACAGTATAACAACAATACCTTGCGGATTTGAAACACACGAACTCTATGATTATGTTTTAAAACAATGCACCAAAAGACTATGGGTCTTCGGTAGAAAGAACAAAAAACTGTTTGACATACAGCATAATAAGGAATTGATCGAACTCGGCTTAAAGATCAGTGACGGCTGTGACTTCCGTTGTCTGTTCTTCAGTCCGAAGACTACCGGGTATGAAGAATCTTTCCTGCAGAATAAGAGGCATTTTCATCGCGCTCTGGAAACAAGTATTGATGATGCTTTAGACCGTTGTTGCGATGCAAATATCAGCAGCCAGAAATGCTTCCGCTATTATTCCGGATTAAGAAACACAGCTATGATCATCATTGATAACACAGTCATGTTTGCACATGTAAGTTACAATCTCGACGGAACTCCTATGCATCTGACAAATGTTCCTTTTCATATCGTAGATGTTGATTCCATGATCGGAAAGCAATTGATCAATGAGTTCGCCACTGCTTGGAATGGGGGTGTGTTAGTTGAATAATTTGGAGATCTTTTCCAATAAGGCAGATAATTACAAGAGATATCGCCCCCCCTATTCAGATGAGGCGATCAACTTCTTATTTGATAACTCCATTCTTGATCCAACTGACACAGTAGCGGACATAGGATCCGGAACAGGTCTTTTCGCATCACAAATAATCGGCAGAGTTCAAAGCATCTATGGTGTTGAACCTAACGAGCAAATGCGAAATGCAGCGCAAAATGCTTTTATCAATGAACCCAAGTACATTCCGGTTAACGGAACTGCCGAGAACACACAACTGTCTTCTGAAAGTGTTGATGCTGTCTCTGCCGCACAGGCTTTTCATTGGTTTGATCCGATCCGTTTCAGGAACGAGTGCAAAAGGATATTAAAACCTAACGGTCCTGTAATCCTTGCAAATTCCGCTAAAACAGCATGCCGATTCCGATAGAACGGCATGCTGTTCCGCTTCACGCGGCACGGAGTGACGCTATAAAATAGATTTACTCTGTTTTGCGCATATCTCTGCCGTTACATTCTAGGCGATATGCCTTAGCAGTCATCCTGCTTAAGCAGGCATCCGCATAGGTGCTGTCTTTGAATAAGTCCCACCAGTTTGCGACTGGTAGCTGAGATACAATCATTGTGGCTTTTCTTGAGTCGCGCGTTTCAATAATCTCGAAGAGATCTCTGCATTTCTCAAGATCCAGTTCCATTAGACCGAAGTCATCAATTACCAGAAGATCGTAAGAAGACATCTCGTTTGTATATTCATAGCTTGAGTTTGTCTTTCTGGCCTTCTCGCTCTGTTGCAGCAGTGTGTTGGCTCTTATGTATTTAACAGTTCTAAGCTGTTGCAGTGCCGTAATGCAGAAAGCATTAGCTATGTGTGTCTTGCCGGCTCCGGCACTTCCGGTAATCAGAAGGTTTTTGGGCTCGTCGATCCATTTACATGTCTGTAGCTTCTCTATGGTGTGAGTATCAAGTTTCCTGTCAGGTTCATACAGTGATTCGTCAAAGTCTGCATGCGGATACTTGAGCGTAGCTTTGCGCAGCAACTTATTGAACTTTGTTGTTTGCCGCTGATCCCATTCATAGTTAATGAGAGCAGCTATTCTGGTGTGAAAATCTTCTAGCTCTGAGTTAGGGTTCAGGAATTGCTGCTCTAACGCTTCTGCCATATGAGACAACTTAAACTTGAAGAGCCGGTCCAACAGAATGTTTTCTTCCGTTGTCAGTTTAGGGTTATATGTATAGTCTTTTTGTCTGTATGCCATAGTCAGTTACCATTACTTATAGAAGCCCTTTCCTCTGATGTTCTCATGCTGCGGAAGATGTTCTTCTGAACATGGTTCACCGGATTGTAGCTTTCCGAGCACCTGCTTGAAGGTTTTATATCTGCACGAGTTCATCTCGATACACTGACGTGCAACTTCCTCGACAATTCCGTGAGGCAGATCCTTAACAGAATGCAGGATCCCCGCACAAGCGTTATAAGATTGTTCTTCATGCTTAGAGGATTTGAGCAGTCGGTCTATAAATTCCGACATGTTGGGACCAAAAACAGATGCCCATCTTCTGTAATATGCCCCATCCTTGGAGTTAACTTCCTTGTAGTAAAGGTGTTCCGGTCTCATGTGACTGTCTTCAGTTATATAACGAGGAAAGTCACGATAAGATCGCTTATGTTTGCATAACAGACGGTTATAACTGTCACATATCCTTATCTCTGTATGCGTAGCCTTTAAGATTGCAGGCTTACCGCATTGTGTGTAAACTACAGAATAGTAGTGGCCATCGTACTCTATGTGGTAGTTATCAGGAACCTTGCTGATTGCTTTGTAATCGCATACCGTGAAGATTTCATGTGGTAGTGGTTTCATACACGGTTTGTCGTATCGTTCGAAGGCATCCAATCTTGAATAAGGTCTGTTCTGAAACTTCCTGGAGTTGAGAACTGCTACTTTTTCTTTTATATCGCGGTTAATATCTTCCAACGATGTATACGTTCGTTCCTTCAGCGGTTCGATCAGGTGCGTCTCAAGATACCTTACATGGTTCTCGACTGTTGCTTTGCCTCTTGGCTTGCGTGGTGGTGGAGGAAGCACAATGGTATCGTAGAAATCCTCCAGATCTGAATACACGCTCTGTAAGACCAACTCATCCTTTGAATGTTTGGTCACTGCAGCTTTAAGGTTGTCTGGGACAAAATACTTGGCAATACCGCCATAGAACTGAACTGCATGTATAGTGCCTTCAACAAAGCTCGACAGTTTCTCGTTAAGAAATGCTTCTGCATAGATGAGACTGCTTACACCTAGCGTGGTAGCAAAGAAGTGAACCTTGTGGACTTCACCTGTATCGGGTTCCAGAAGTAAGAACGGCTGATCTCCGACCCAATCGATATACATCTTTTCTCCAGGTACTCTTTCTACAGCCATTGTTGTATCTCGCTTGCCATAGTGAGTCTCCACAAAACGGTTATAGTACTCGTAGAATTGGGATTGTTCGTAGCCGTCGGGATGTTCCGTCTTGTACTCGATCCAGCAATAGGCGATATTAACCTTACTGCCTTTAGCATGTATCCGGTCGTAGTAGTACTGGAAATCCGGTAGCGGAATATCCTTTCGTCTGACTTGTTCCAGCGGATAGATGAGTTCCTCGACAGTGTGCGGATCCATCTTCCGCAGTTCTTCCAACGTTAATCCTGATGCTTCAAATCTGCTCAAGATCCGTTGCGTTGTGCCTGAACCGATGTGATACCGTTTCTGTATAACGGAGAACGAGCATTCATTCTGCCGCATCTGTATCACGCCGATTATCGTATTGAAATCTTGCATGGTTTCCATGCCTCCTTTCCGCAGCATAAAGCTACAGGAAAGAATATATATTGGAATCCGTGCAGTTTGAAGCGGAAACTCGTGCCGTTAGTATCGGAAAGCCATGCCGTTCACTCCGGAAACGTCATGCCGCTGTTAGTGGAATCAGCGTGCCGTCGGAGCGGAATTTGCATGTAATCCTTATCTGGAACAGAAAAACTCCCTGTCAGGCTGAGAACGAGAGAAGAAAGATCATCGCTAAATATGACAGTGTCGTCGACACATATGACTATTCATGGGAGAAACGAATCCAAGGCATTGAAGAGTTCTTCGCGGGGAACGTCCAATATAAGGAGTTTGACTGCAATTTGACAGAGGATTTCGATTCATTTATCGGCAGGACGTTATCCTCTTCCCATTCTATAGATCAGGATTCACCACTATTTGATGAATACATAAGCGATTGGAAATTTTACTTTGACAGATTCTCTGAAAACGGAATGATTACGATATTGAATAAAACTGTTCTGTATTGGGGTGTTGTTACATCCTGAGGGAAATAAATGCTTGACAGTCGAACTATCTGTCAAGCATTTATCAATTATATCCGCAAACAATTGATTGAATTCAGTTTGAAGATACCACTACTGAAGCACTATCATATACTTCTCCATACTGATCAGGAGAAGCTGTAACACTATAATCTGAATATACAGTTATAGATAATTCAGAAGGATCAACATTTTCATCAACCTTAACCTGAAAGGTCAATTCCGCTTTGGCTTTTGGACCATACAAACCTGTGTTAAATCCATTCTGATCAACAATATCCTTCATTAACAGACCATCCGGATTAGCTCCATTTACTAATACAGTAGTTCCGGGAACGAGTGATAATCCTTCAGGGAATACAGCATGGAATGTTACATCCGATAAGTTTTCAGATCCGGTATTCATAAAAACAGCTTTATATGTCAACACATCACCGGGATTAGCTTTAGCAGAATAATTGTAATTCCCTCCTTCTCTGCAAACATCGACATCTATCCTTGACGCTATCTGTTCAGCGCGGATCCGATATGTTACATATCCAGAGAATTCAGCACATGCAGGAATAGTACCGTCAAGTTGATTCTCCCCAATTAAAACACCGTCATCCATAAATATATCTTCTGAAAGCAATGTGCCACTCGCATCCCATCCGTTATGAATTACAGCGGAGTCTTCAACATATCGCAAAATAACATCATTGTCATAGTCGGTTGTAATATATGCACCATCCCAGATCTTCTCCGGATTTGAATTAGATGCAGTAATAGTTGCAGATACTACAGCACGATTATCTCTATTCACTTTCCATGAAGTCAGACCAGAAAAAACTCTCACATCTGTAGCAACTCCATTACCGGTTCCATTCAGGCTGCTCTTACCATCATTATGGAAATATATGTAAACCTCATATTCAAGTCCTGGAACGACACTTACAGAATCTCTGTATTTATTATTTGTATTTGCTTCTCTGATGCGGACAAAATTACGCTCATCGCCAACAGCAACATTATCTGTAATCGAATTGAATGTAATGTAATCTGCCGGATTATCCATTGTAAAGGTTTCACGTTCAGGTCCCCAACCGGCAACAGGCTGATCAGATTCACTTTCAGAAGAACTAGTCTCTACAGAAGTAGTCGTTTCAACAGATTCCTCTGTTGTTTGAGAAATACTGGTCTCACTACTTTCAGAAGTCGTCGACTCAGCAATAGAACTGCAACCAAATAACTGTAATCCCAAACCTAAAACCATAGTCATAGAAATAATGCTTCTGATTCTCTTATTCATTTTATGTCTCCTTTATATTCATTCCACTTTTAATCAAAGTTATTAATTAGCCCAAGATAAAGTACATGTACTCCCCCCAAATGGCAAATACGAAATAACTATCTTTACCCTCTCAATCCTAAATCAGCATACCTGTATTTCACAGCTGATGACTCCATCAATTCATCATACTTCACTTCATATATCTTACCGCCAACAGGATTGGTGCCAACCTGACGGAACCCAAGTTTTACCACAAAACTTTCAAGCATATCTGAATAAACAGAAATAGCAATTGAAGATAAAATGATATTTTTCTTTTTCCAATAAGCTATATGCTCGAATAACCAGTCAAACATCAGGTAGTAATTTGAGTAACCCTCGTACTCAGGCGAGATGCCGATCATCGCAATGTAGGCAGGAAAGACTCCGCCAAAACCATAAACTTCGATCATATCATCACGTATGATGCATTCACCATTAACCAGTTCTTTATAAGCTTCTTTCTTAACCGGATAAATATCACAATACCCGATTATCACATCGTCTTTGACAAGGCATGCCGATGTCTCATATTCCATACACTCAATTGCATGGCGCCAATCATCAAGAGTTCCTTCCATCTCCTCGTTCATCTTGAATTTTTCTGCAGGAATACAAAGATAGTCGATCTCTATCTCTCTCATGGCAATATAATCAACGGAGACTCCATCAGCCAGCAATTCCTCTAAAGGTTTCACATATGTTCCCTTATTCTTTATTTCAGGAACATCTTCTGATTCGCTCTGATTCTTATCTTCGATAATGCTTTCAATACCGCCTATCTTCTCCTTATAGTCCTTGCCACGGAAATCTATCCACTGCGAAACCCCAAGATAATACTGGAGATCATCATTCAGGACCACATCCTCAAATTTCAGCGGGATAATGGTTTTATTTCTTGAAACAGCTGCATTTATCTCGCGAAGAACCTGATGGGAATCAACAGCAGACTGAGTCATTATCAAAACAAAAGTGTTGCATTTTTCAATAGCCTTGATTATTTCTCCGGCATATCCGCGTCCCGGTGTCACATCTCTCGGCGCAAAGAAACAACGATTGCCTTTTTTCTCAAGCTCGGCAATTACCCTTTTCGCTATTGTTTTATCTTTAAACGAGTACGATATGAAAATAAATTCATTTTTGAGATTAATTGTGTCAGCCATCGTTCACCTTCTCCATGATCTTTGACCCGTGTTCAGACAAGCACACTACTTCATAACCCAGATTCGACAACAGTCTTTCTCCTGATTCTGTTACCGCATCAGCCACGATTCTTTTAATGTACACGCCCTCATTATCAATACTCTTCAACAGCTCAATAAGACTTTCGATCAATAATCCTGCAATTCCTTTACGTCTATATTCAGGACGCACACATACTGAAGAGAAATACACACTGTATTCCCTGCCGGTTTCATATGCCAAAATATCTTCAGCAGAAATAATAGTATCGACAGATCGTCCGCTTCTCATAACCTCGTATATTTTGTCAGTTACAGGGGAAAAATTAACGTACCCGACTACCTCATCAGAGTCGTTGACAGCCATTATATAGATCAAAGGATTCTTCTTATGGTACTCTATACATCTTTCCAGATCCAAATGATAAAGATCATCGTAACTCAGATAATCTATCTCCAACGCTGATCTGATATTCTGCGGACTGACCTGTTTTCCGTAAATAACACGGAAACCTTTACTGTTGCGTTCACCCAGACTGTCCGGCAGAAATACTCTGTCCTCAATAGAACTCATCGTATTAATCGTTCCTCGCCTATAATCATTCAGTTAACTTTATATTATTACACAAAAATGCTTTTAATTCTCAAGTTTCAACTGTTACCCAGTTTAGATTGCAGTTTTAAAACATTCTTTCTGGCTTTTTTTGTTCTCGGATCAGCTTCTCCATATACTTTTTGGCAAAGGGAGTAATATAGTTTATACGCACCCAAACTATTCTTCTTATCACCAACAACATCATAAGTGTAAGCCAGGTTATACAATGTGTTTAATGATTCGGGGTGTTCTTTGCCACGCACTTTACAATTAAGGTTGTGGCATTTTTTGAACAGTTCCAGACCAGTCTTTGAATCACCTGAGCGCAAATATGCCAAAGCAAGATTATTTAATGCTATCAGTGTTAATGGGGCTTCCGTGCCACGAACTGTGCAGTTAATCTCATAGCATTTCTTTGACAGTCCCATACACTTTGATTTTTTGCCAACTTCACCATATGCCAAAGCGAGATTATTAAAGGCTGTCAGTGTATCCGGATGGGTCTTTCCAAGAATTTTACAGTCTAACATATAGCATTTCTTTATGACTTTAAGAGCCTTAATTTTTCTGCCTATGCATGCATATGCTCTAGCCAGATCATTTAAAGCAATAAGTGTCAAAGGATGTTCTTCTCCTAAGACTTTACATTTAAGCAGATAGCATTTCTTTATTAGTTTTAGATACTGTTTATTGTCACCTATGCAACCATAAGCTCTAGACAGATCATTTAGCGTAATAAGTGTCGAAGGATGCTCTTCTCCACGCACTTGGCAGTCAAGCTCGTAGCATTTCTTTGTTAACTCAAAACACTTTAGATAATTGCCAGTGTTCCCATATGCCACAGCAAGATTATTCAATGCTGACAGCGTATCCGGATTGTTCTCTCCAAGAACTCTACAGTCTAACGCATAGCATTTCTCAATTAGTTCAAGATATTTTTTATTATCGCCTGTGCAACCATATGCTCTAGCCAGATCACATAATGCAATAAGTGTCATAGGCTGTTCTTCTCCTAAGACCTCACATTTAAGTTGATAGCATTTCACACATAGTTCAAGGTACATTTTATTATCGCCTATGCGGCCATATGCTCTGGCCAGATCACTTAGAGTAATAAGTGTCGAAGGATGCTTTTCTCCACGCACCTGGCAGTCAAGCCCATAGCATTTCTTTGTTAACTCAAAACACTTTAGATAATTGCCGACTTCACCATATGCCACAGCAAGATTATTTAAAGCAGTCAGGGTCTCCGGATGGGTCTCTCCAAGAACTTTACAGTTCAACATATAGCATTTCTCAATTAGTTCAAGAAACTTTTTATTATCGCCTGAGTGACTATACGCTCTGGCCAGATTATTTAATGACATTAATGTTAATGGGTGTTCCTTGCCACGAACCGCGCAGTTAATCTCATAGCATTTCTCTGATAAATCCAAACATCTCCGATTATTGCCAACTTCACCACATGCCAAAGCAAGATTATTTAGTGATGTCAGCGTTTCCGAATGGGTCTCTCCACGGATTTTACAATTTAACAAATAGCATTTCTCAATCAGCTCAAAAAACTTTTGATTATTGCCAACTTTCCAATAAGCCAAAGCAAGATTATTTAATGATGTCAGCGTCTCAGAATGGGACTCTCCATGTTCTTTAAGATTTAACGTATAGCATTTCTCAATCAGTTCAAGAAACTTTTGATTATTGCCATTTTTCATATATGCCAAAGCAAGATTATTTAGCGAAATGAGCGTATCCGTATGGGTCTCTCCAAGCTTTTTATCTCGTATTTCATAACACATTCCATGAGTTTTAAGACTCATAGCATAATTACCACTATCGGAATATGCAGATCCAAGCTCATTCAAAGCAAATAATGTGTCCTGATGTTCAGCACCAAGTGTCTTCCAGTTGTGCGAACAAAGTTTTTCTATCCAATATACCGCTCTTTTATAATCTAATTCTACGCCAATACCATCATGGTACATATCATAAAGCATCCGCATTGCCTCAGGCAGATCCGCTTCAGCAGCTTTGGTTATAAGCCTCACTCCCCTGTCAATATCGATCTCAACATCGATTCCCTTTAGGTATGCTAAACCAATAAGATAGTTGTGTTCCGGATCATTGTTGTTCTCGGATACCGCTATGCCCATCAGCGCATCCAGAAGACGCTTATTGAAAGCTTCTTCATCACTCGTATCCGAACAAACAGGTATACCCTCAAACTCTCTTTTGAGAGCTTCCTCATCTGTCTTTTCCATCTCTGCAGGAAGGATCGGTTTGCCTAATTTTACTGCGGCAGGATATTCCTCTTTCATTACATAATTAGGATTTCCATCCGCCTCTCTCTCCAGCAATCTGGGTGTTACCAGAAGTGTAAAAAGTTTACTGTCACCCAATATCTTTCCAATATTCTCCCTGAAACTTTCTCCGGGAGTCAGGAACTCATCAAACCAAATAGCGATATCTTCACATTCGGGATTTCTGTGGATCAGCTTCATCAGTTCATTCGCGTTTTTTCTGTCCGTCTTTCTGTAACTTAGAAAAATATAGGCATCAAAGGCTTTCCTTATTCTTTCTGTCAATTCGTTACTGATGAGAACAGACTCAAGATAGTTCTTCAGTTTATCTTTATATCCAATTTTCGTCGAATCCGTGTTATATGGTCTCAAATATTGCATTTCGCCAAAGTTCTCGGGCCGGCTATAGATTTCATGAATCCCGGATTCCATCATAAGCGGTAAGACAGGAATATGTTTCTCCCGGGCAAACCTGTAATCGAAATCCATTGCCCTGTTGGGAGTAGTCAAAAGTCTGAAAGTTACAGGTATAACAAACAGACTCATACGTTCAAGATCGACAAGCGTGTTCTCATCTTTAAGCGGGATGCTCATATCCTCAGTATAGAATATGGCGCAGTCATTGACTTCAAGTATATCATTACATATATCTTCAAAATACCTGTCAAAATCTTCAGGATGACATGTGAAATAAACCTTCGGTTTGTTATCAGGTCTAGCGTTGCCGCGTGTTCTATATGCAAAAATATCTTTGTTGTTCATTATATGTGAAACACCTTATTTATATCCAAATTCGGAACGTCTGATTACTCTGCAATATTCATCTGAATTCACGCAATTATCATTCAATAATCGAATCAATAAAACCTTTGGTTATTTCTTCATCACCTTTGAAAACAGCAAAATCTATTTGAGGTATCATAAACAGAGGCTGCTCAACTAATTCAATTACAGCTTTCTCCATACCCGGATGTCTGTTATCGTTATCGATAAAAGTAAAGTAACCACAACCTTCCATCAGATATCCTCTTTTTTCATTATGAAAAATCTTAATAGTTGTATATGATTGATCAATAAGTTCACGTTCATTTTCGTATTTCAACGTAACATATCCAACAAACTTGTTATTCATTAATCCTGTCTCCGAATTGGTTATTCCAATTGCATGGCGCAAATCATCACGATTCAGATCACTCAGTATCAAGCCTGCCTCGATACCTTCCCATGCATATACGGCTTTTTCACCATCAATTTCAATACCCGAAACTGAAGAAGACAATATTCTGCCATCCGCGAAAACAACATAAACAGTATCCCCGACATTAATGTCACCGGAGATCAAAGTGCCGTACACGATCGTGCCACGATCAGAATACGGAAAGATGTCTTTGACATTCATAAAGAACCTGGCAATAAAATCTTTATATGCACTCAAATCTGCCAGTGACTCCACTTTTGCAGTTTTAGGCATTTCAGGTGGCAGAATTATTTCTTCAACAAGGTCATCATCATCCATCTTAAGATCCGCTTGACAGAACGGACACTTCTTCATGATTCTGGCTACTCTTTCAGGCATATTCCATTCACGTCCGCAACTGTCACAAATCATATCAATGACCTCCTCAATTAATTGGCTTATTCCAGGCGAATTTAGTTGCAAGAATATTGGTTTCGAAAATATTCAAGCAAATCAATACCCGTCTAAATGTGATCTTATCGACTCCGCTCCCGCTCATCGATATTCTCCCAAAACTAAAAATCATTATATACCTTTTTGAGAATGCATACATTTCACTACCACATCAGGTTTACATTGTATTGCTTATCCCTAAGCGATAAAATCATTCTATACAATAACTCAGGAGCAGTCCGATGCTATCAAATATCATATCCTGCGATAACAGCAATATAACAAATCTAAGAACGCAATATTCTGACGGTCTTCATTTTGTAGTCGGAGATATACACGGTGAATGGAAAACTCTGGAAGCCTTGATGAATAATATTCTCTTTGACCCTGAAAAAGATCATGTCTTTTTTGTCGGCGATTATAATGCCGGAGGCAATGTCCGAAATCTTCTTGCATATATCTCAAATTATTATTCAGACGACTATCAAAAACCGGGGTTTCATTTGATACGCGGCAACCACGAGCGCGAATTGGGACCCGAATACCCGCTTCCAAACCAGCCTGATATAATAGTCATCCGCCAAAAGCAAATGAATTATTACATCGCTCATGCCGGAATGCTTCATAAAATTTTCAAAGTTATCAATGAAGATATCAACTCACAGCCTGACAAAGAAGTATTCGCATATAAACTGGAAGATGACACTGTCTGTTTTGATGCCCCATTAAGACAGATCATATGGTCAAGAAACGGACTATACTCGCAAAGGTCACGCTGGCATAACTGGCCTACTGAAGAGGAATTGACAAACAATCACGCATGCATATTACACGGTCATACACCATACTGCTTCTTTATGGGAAGAAGCTATTTCTCATATGGGGATCTTAATCTGTTCTGGGAGAATCAGCACGTATTTTTCAGCGAGGATCTTCAGTCCTTTGACTTAGATTCCAACATTAAAGGATTATATAAGAATGGTGAAACATACAGAGGACTTACTTGCGTCTGTCTAGAAGTATTGGAAGAAGTTGCAGCTAATAACAGTGGACGATTGACCAGAGAGGGGATCACCAACACTCAAAATGGACTTTTCTATGCTGAATATACTCCATGCTGGTCATTTGATACTACCGGTGACATAAGCAAAGTTCTGTACTCATCACCTGCCATGAAGACCATTGGTTGTGATGATACATACGGAGTTGTAATCAAATAATCATTAACATATTATCCTGCTTGTTGAAGGGAGAAATTCGGTGTCGAAGATTTTAGATAAGATGTGGTCAAAACTGCTCGCAGTTATTGTTATCGTCTTATTCGTAATTGGATTCAAGGAACTGATCGTAACTGATTCGAAATTTTCCGATGCATTCGGTGAGCTAATGCAAACTCTTCCTTTTTCCAAGCTTATTACCAGCATTATCTGCAAGGTTATGAAATATCAAAAAGCAGTTCCATTCAAAACTTCAACAGATGTTATTTTTGACTTCGTTAAGCTTGCTGTAATGGCAACTGTTCAACCTGCGGTTGTAAGATTATTTTCAATAATATTCTTAAGAGTTCCGGGCGGGGACTATCATGAACGGGAAGACCTCATGAATGGTGTCGGCTATAGAATAAAAGAAATGATCATAACAATATTCACTGCCCCATTCGTCGCGTTCATTTTCTCTTATATAATATCCCAAGTATCATCTAATCTTGCTGACAAGCTTGGGCAGATATTATCAAGTGTTATTGGGATTGTTGCTCTTATTGTTATATGTATTCTCTCTGCATTGATATTGGCTATTGTCGGAAGGATATCTTTCGGTAAAGCTCTTTTATGGAGAATTTCTATAACGCTAGTTGGGAAAATGCTTCAATCAACCGGAACAAACGCAATCTGCCTTTGGATATATCTGGCGATCATAGAGGGAATAAGCGGACAGGTCATAAGCGCAATTGTCGCTATAGTCATTTGGTTGATAATCACAGAAACGGCACTGCGTATAATAAGACATTCTATTGCGTGAAGCAGCTAAATTGTAAACTCAGAATAAATGAGCAATAATCAAATGCCGTAGTACCTCCTGCAGTCTTCACATATTCCTTTAGAATTGCAGTCATCCTTGATTTTTCCGCATTTGGTACATTTTGAGCGTTCAACTCTTGAAGCTCCGTATCCGCTTGCACGTCTATATGATTCGCAGGCTTCACAATAGCCTTCCGAGTTACAGTAGGCAAGATTACCGCATCGCTCACATTTCTTATATGCCATAGTTTTTCCTCCCCGCATTAAAAATCACTTTTTCATTCATTTTCATTTTACTTATTATTATTCATCAATTAATCAATTAATGCTATTCTAAACTTGAATATGGAATTAATCATACTGTTGAGGAGAAACAAATGAAAAAGAACTTCGAAGTCGTTACATTGGCGTTAATTCTTGTTCTCTCTTCATTATCCGTATGTGCATGCGAATCCATAAACCATATTACCAGATACGAGAAAACGTACTCCAAGAACTTTGCAGCTCCAAAAAACGGTTGGATACACGAAGATGGTACTGATCACTATTATCATAACAATATAAGCATGTCAGGATGGATTCAGGACACCGGAAAGTATTACATAGATCCAGTTACATACACTAAAACTATCGGATGGAAAAAAATAGAAGACTATTTGTATTACTTTGATGAATCAGGTGCCGTAATTACCGGTTGGCACGAGATTGACAATAATAAATACTACTTCCGTTCTTCAGGTGCTATGGCGACTGAGTGGATTCTTATAGACGGAAAATGGTACTACTTTAATTCTGAAGGCATAATGCTTACTGGCTGGCAAAAATTAGATGATAATTGGTACTATTTGATCTCAACGGGCGAAATGTTGCAAGATGAATGGTTTAAAGACGGCGAGGATTGGTACTATTTTGGCCCAACCGGAAAGATGCTCACAAAATGGCAACAAATAAATGGCAAATGGTACTTTTTCTATTCCGACGGCAAAATGGCTCATGATACAACAATAAACGGCTACACGTTGGGTTCAAATGGAGTGCTTAATTGACACCCCCAGAATCGATGGGCTGAGCAGATTTCACACTTTCAGCTAAACTCCGGCGATCAGATTAAGAACATCATTCAAAACTTCTGTATAGTCTTCAAATGAAGACTCCCATGCGAACACCCCGACATTGCTATGCATCTCTCCTTTGACCGGAAGACAAAAACTGCAACAATCAATATCTTTTTCATCGTAATCCCACGATTCATCTTCAGCCGCTTCTTTCCTTATCAAGTTCGCTACTGGAACATAAGAAGGTACATCAGAAGGATCCCCGGGAACAAATTTCCAGTTGTGTCCGCTTTTTATTGCATTTGAAACTATCTTCTCGCCATAGTATTCATCCCAAAAATCATTTTCGATAGTAAAAGATGCACTTTCTGATCGCACATCACTCCAGCCCTCATCTGTAACATCGAGAACAAACAAATGAAAAACTTCTATACTGTTTTGTCTTAAGAACCTTGCTAATTGAAGCGCGCCCTCCGATTCTTCCTCTTCATCACCTGTAAATGCAACAAGCACATTATCCGGAAGCGACTCAGAGAGCATTAACGACAGGATTGCCGCGTTGGTAATAGCATTATCATATGTTCCCTTAAGAAGACCATTCTCCTCGCGTCTTGAGAAACACCGTGTTATTGTTCTTTCGCAGTCAACATGAGTAGATACCACAACAACTTTCCTGTTGCGATAATAGTCCACAGGTTGCCTTGAATACAGATTAAACAAACCATCTGCATTAAGTCGTCTGTAGCCGCTATCCCAAAGCAACGAAGCTATAACATCCAGTCTTTCCGTGTTGGTGAAGTGTCGGGAGTTATCTTTATTTAGTACAGATATCTTTTCCAACAGTTGTATCAAGTCCATAAATCAATTCCTCTAAAAAAAATATCTATCACTAATCCATAACGCAGGTCTTATTCCTGCTTCACAGTTTACATTAAGGTTTCTTCCTTGATCATTTACCATATGAATCTCACCTGAATCTATAACGTTAGATATTTCAAAAGAATTGTTTCCTTTGGCCGCATTTGTTCTAAGCAACCACACATCTCGTCTTCGCAGGCCAATATATTTTCCAATATGCTTTGGAACAAGATACGGAGCAGGACCATCTATACGTATTCTGCACTTATCAAAATATCTATGAGCTTCCTCTGATGATAAGAGAAATACATTATCAATATATTCACAATCGTTTTCATCACTCTTATCACCGATGATATATCTTCGCTCACTTTCATTAAAGGCATGAAAGAAAAAAACTTTATTCAACCACTCTCTAACAGAACACGTTTCCCAATTGACACTTGCATACTTTTCATGGAATGGAAGATACTCAATAATGTTATTACACAACAGCAAATGTCGGGAATCTTTATAATCCAATTCAATCCATGAAAGGTGGTAATATCTATATGAACCGAAATATTCAATTCTAGAATAAGATTCATTCGGCTGGTTTTGATCCTTCTTTTCAATTTCTCCACCTTCAGAATTGTTTTGAAATAGCCTTATCACAATTATTCTTTCCTTTTTTTAATGTAATCGAGTAGGGGGAATTTAATCCCCCTCTCACACCACCGTACGTGCCGTTCGGCATACGGCGGTTCAACTTAACTTCAAAGCGTGGCGCTCATTGTAGTAATCAAGGCAACTGATAAGACCTGCCCTGCCAAGCACCTCTTTTGAGATTGCCCGTGATACGCAAGTCTTGGTCACGACCCATTGGTATCTGTCTCCACAATACGATGTCAGTCTTGCTAAGTCTTTGGATACTCCGAGTTTTTGGAGTCCCCATTGTCTCTTGCTCGGCACCTTCCATTGTTTCCAGATAATGGTTCTAATCCTTGTCCTTAAATGTGCGTCAATGTCAGATATTGTTGACTTCATATCCCCTAATGCAAAGTAGTTTATCCAACCTCTCGTTACTTGGTTAATCTTCTCAATTCTCAATCCTAATCTCATTGAATTCTTTCTTTGCGTCAAGGCTTTGAGTCTGCGTTTGAACTTGGCGACAGAGTCTTGGTGTGGTCTTGCTTTCCATTCAAGTGTCTTTGGGTCTTTGTAGAATCCGAACCCGAGGTATTTGACTTTCGTCGGTCTGACAATCTTAGTCTTTTCTGCGTTGACCTTGAGTCCGAGTTTCCTTTCTATCCAGGACGTGATGGAGTACATCACACGCTTTGCACTTGCTTCGCTCTTTACTGCGATTATGCAGTCGTCAGCATATCTTGCGAAGTGCAGTCCTCTGTTTTCAAGTTCTTTGTCCAGTTCATTCAGCATTATGTTGCTAAGTAATGGTGAGAGGTTGCCGCCCTGCGGTGTTCCCATTTCTGTTTGCTCGTATCCTTCCGGGGTCATTACACCTGCCTTGAGATATTTGCGTATCAGAGATTCCGTGTCTCCATCGTTAATCAGTATGTGAACGTAGCTCATTAGTCTGTCTTGTGGTACGTTGTCAAAGAATTTCTCCAAGTCTATATCCACAATCCACGTGTAGTCCTCATTTAGGTATTCAAGGACTTTTCTTATTGCCATTTCACAGCTTCTGTTCGGACGGAAACCATAACTGAACTCTGAGAAATGCGGGTCACATATCGGTCCTATCACTTGTACTATTGCCTGCTGGATTACTCTGTCCATTGCTGTAGGGATTCCAAGTTTTCTCTTTCCGCCATTAGGTTTTGGTATTTCTACTCGTCTGACGGGTTGAGGCTTGTATTCCCTTCGTAGTATCTGCTCTTTTATCGTAGGCCAATTTGCCTTGATATACTCACCAAGTTCCTCTGTACTGACACCGTCAACTCCGCCCGCACCCTTATTGGCACAGACCCTTTTGTAGGCTTCGTTCATATTGTCCTTGTGTAAGATTTTATCGAGCAGTTCCGACATTGCCTTGTGTGCTCTTCTCCTTTCCGCTCCCTCGGACTCAGCCTTATGTTGTGTGTTCAGATTTCATATACGTTTCATCCTACCACTGTCGGGCATATCCTCAGGACATACATTTGCGTCGCACGGTTAAATTGTTCCGCCCTTCCCGATTCATCGGTACTATGGCTTCTGCTGACTTCTCACAGTTCGTTGTTACTACGGATCGTGCTCCGTCTGTGAGACCTCACGGGATAAGCCCCGAACCTTTCCCCGTTTACTCGCCTGATTTACGCATTGAGGTTACGGTTGCCTTTAGGACTTTGATGTCTCAAGCCATCTCATCCGCTCAACACGCCTTAATATCAGGTTTCTGTCCGTCAAGCCACGGTTTCGCTATTGCTTCTTCTCGCCTGCACCTCACGGTACAAACCTTGCAAGTCGCTTTAAGGTTCGTCGGCAACTACGCCCCTCAGGACTTTCACCTGAGGTTCGGGACATGCCCGTCATACTTAAAAAGGAATATCATCGAAAAGATGATATTCCCGAAACCATAAAACTACCTTATTTGTTCGACCTGCTCCTAAATCTATATACTAATGATACAAAATAGAGAGTATTCGATTACTTCACGTCCTTAAACACTTCACATATCTTTTCTTCAGTAGCCTGATTGTGCTTTGCCAGGTAATCAGCAAGCTTCTTAACGTGCTTCTTGCCTTTGGTAATGAGTTCGATGGTGTTCTTCATTTCCTGTTCAAGAAGCTCATTTACCTTATTTATGGCATCATCACCCATCTGCGAAGAAATAAGTCTGTCGTAAGGGATATAAGCCATACTGTTTTCAGACATGGCATAGGAATAGAGCATCCTGAATGCAGTTCCTGTTGCAGACTTGATATCACCTGATATACCAGTGTTAATACCCTTTTCTTCTCCGAAGAATACGATCTCAGCAGCACGTCCTGCCAAAGCAGTCCTGATATGCCAAATAAGATCTTCCTTGGTATAAGAAGGTGTCTTCTCAGGATTCTGATGCTGCATATAGCCGCCAAAATCACCTCTGGATACGATAGTGACGAAGCTCGGCTTCTCGCCTGACAGGAAGCTTATATATGCATGACCGGATTCATGTATTGCGACAGAATCATAGTAGTCCTGACTCCATTCCTTCTTTTCACCAAACATATACTCTTCATAAGCATTGAGAAGAATATCATCCGTCAGCTCACCGCCGTTAGATTTGCGCAATGCTCTTTCAACAATATTCTTAATCGTTGCAAGGCTTTCTCCTGTAGTACGCTGAGCAACGTTATGAACAGTCTTAGGTGATACGGACTTATCCTTGATCTTCTTAAGCAGGATATTCAGATACTTCTCTCTGTCCTTCTCCTCAGGAAGATCAACAAGGATCTGGTTATCGAATCTTCTGAGCAATGCAGGATCCAGTCCTTCTCCGATACCTGAGTTTTCATCGACACCATAGTTCGTCGCTGCCATGACAAATACGGGTCTGGTAGGATCTGTTTTAAATCCCTGCATCTGAGTAAGCAAGGTGTTCAGTACGCTTTCTGAAGCAGCTGACTGTCCGCTGCCGGTTCTCTTTTTACCGATAGCATCGATCTCATCGATAAAGATGACGCTCGGAGCAAATTTCTTGGCAACAGTAAACAGTTTTCTGACACTGGCTTCACTTTCGCCATACCATTTATTCATAAAATCAGTAGCACTTGTCTGAATAAATGCAACATCGCTCTCACCTGCCATAGCACGTGCGAGCATGGTCTTACCTGTTCCCGGAGGACCATAGAGCAGGATACCGTTAGGAACCTTAACACTGCGCGCCAGGAACTTCTTAGGGTTCTTCAAATAATCCACAAACTTGGCAAGTTCTTCCTTTGCCAGATCGGCACCGATAACATCAGCAAATCTCTCTTCAGGACGCTCACCATCAGATAACAGCAGTTTGTTCTCCTCTGCATCGGCAGCAACTTCGATCTTGAAGTCGTAGAAGTTGATATTTGCTTCATCACCTTTCAACTGCTGCGCAGTGTTATACGAGAGAACTCTTCCCCTGCTGGATAATTCATCCACGCGTGCCTGCATGTAGACCATGTCAGAGATCTGAGCAAGTTCATCTGCCAACTCGGCATCGTCATTCCATTTAATGAATGCTCTTACGCCTCTTTCAAGGAAGACATCTACATCCTCAGTTCTGAGTTCGTCCTTATAAGCCATATAAATAGGCATGTTAGGGATCTTCTTGGAAACAAGTTCAAAAGAGATGACAGCTTCATTCTTAACATCATCAAGGCTCAGATATCCCTTTTCATTATCTGAACTGTCATACTTCATATTGATGAGGACAAACGAGATATCCTTCTTTGCTATATCTTCAAGAACATGATCCTTGTCCGTATTTACGATCTTAAACTTCTTACTTGAAGGAACACGCTTTATCTCGGCAGGATCGCCGATATACAAAACCTGAGCCGTCTCTTCATTTACAAACAATCTCTTTATGTCTGCAGACTCATTCTCCAGATCTACATTCATATTGATCTTCTTTAAGTTGTTCAGCGCATTATCACGGCTCAACGCGTGACGTCCCAATTCATGGAGTTCATTCTTGATCAGAATGGTGCTCTGACTTGACATATTGCGGGCATCCATACGTGAACTCTGCGAGAACAAAAGAAGCGGAGCGACTCTATTATCGATCTGCATATCATAACCGTATGTATTTTTAACGAGTCCTGCGATCTCGTTGAATTTCTTATTAATGATGTCAATAAAATTGTGTGCGGCAAGTCTATTGAACATAACGACATTTCCGGATGCAAATCTGGAACAGATAGCTGAAGGGAATGCCTTTCTTCCTCTCTCATCAACTTCCTCCTCGATTTCTTTCATGACAACAGAACGCGGAGTTGAGGAAAGATTCTTGATAGAAGTATCCTCATATAACTTCTTACCGACATTGGTGGTAAAGATAAGGATTACCTTCTTAAAATTGACGGGCTTCATCGTGCACTCATCTGTGAGGATACCACCGTCAAGCACCTGTAAAAACTGATAGATTACATCTATATGGGCCTTCTCGATCTCGTCAAGAAGGATGATGGACTTCGGGTTGACCCTGACAAATTCAGTAAGATCTCCTGGCTTAGGTGCCTTATAAGTCTTAGGGACACCCATTAATCTCTGGACTGAATCTTCTTTGGAAAATTCACTCATGTCCAAACGGAGATATGGCATTTCCAGGATGTCTGCTACTGAAGATGCAAGGAAAGTCTTACCGACACCCGGAGGGCCGGCAAAAAGGAATGTGGCGCTCGGACCTTTACGGCCTTCATCTTCGCCATTAAAGATCTGGCTTTGGAAGAAGCCATTAGCAAATAATCTAATGGCTTCATCCTGGCCGAAGATCTTACGTTTTAAGCATTCATAGAGATGGCTTGTCTTTTTGACAAGTTCATCAAAACCGATCCTCTCGACTGGTTCCGTTTCTTCAGAGATAGAAGAATCCGCTTCAGAATCTTTATCTCCTTTTAAGGCTGTAGCAATGTCTTTGCCGGCTTTCTTTGCAGCTTTTTTCGCTTTAGCTTCCTCGCTCTTCTTATCCGGCTCCTTTTCTTTTGGAGCTTCGCTCTTCTGAGCAGGCTTGGCAAGGCTTAACACATCATCTATGCTGTTACCCTGCTTCATAACCCTGAGTTCGGGAATATCCACGGTCAAAAGTTTTGCAAGAGCATCAGAAGCTGATTTCTCACTTTCCAAAAATGCGAGAACGTCCTTTTCCTCTTCAGATTTGTCTCTTCCCGCACGCAAGAGCGGCAGACCGGTCTTTATGAGTTCGGGATCGAGTTTCTTAAGCGTGAATAAAGAACGCACCTTGTCGATATCTGCACGATCAGCCTCTTCAGTAAAAAGTGTCTCCAAAACCTCCCTGTTCATCAGGACCAGTTTTGCATAACCGAAGATATAATCCAACTCGGTCAGTCCATCTTTACCGAAGGATGTCTCAGTCAACTTAACGACATAATCAAAAACTTTGTTACTAGCCATATAATCTCACTCTACAAATTTAAGATTTTAATTAAGCATAGATAGCTTTCATGATGATCGGATAAGATTCGTCAACTATATCTGCAAGCTGGCAGCAGCAACGGAATACTTCCTCTCCGCATGAATCGAGCTGGATAACAGCATCGTCTTCAGCAGCGATGGTGCATTCTTCTTCATCAACGATGAACTTAACCCATCTGAACTTTCTGTTAAGCTCATTGACCAACTTGAACATATCAGCCTTCTTAGCCTCGGGGAACTTAGCGAAATCTCTTGTTCTGATAGCTACTGCTTCCTCACTCTTATCGAATACGATAAGGAATCTTACGCCTTCAAGATTGTCAAGACCAAAACCTGTCAGGATAGCCTCGCTGTCATCACCGACGAGATCATAACGAATTCCCTTGGAATCGAAAAAAGCCGCAGTAACCTTTGCTGCCATGTTTGCCATAATAATGTCCTCCTGAAAATAAAGAATAATAACCAAACGCAAAGAAGTTTGATTTTGATATTATAGCATTCGAATAATAGAAGTTATATAAACTAACAATGAATTTATGGGACAAAAAGCAATTGCTTGTGCATATTGCACAAGCAATTGCTGGATTATTCAACATTTTGTGATATTGAAATAGATCCTATCAAATCTTTTCACTAATTCAGCCAAAGTGACCTGACGATCTTATTCCATTCATCATCTGAAAGATAGGTCAGATCCTTATATTTACTGCCTTTGCTCTGTCCTTCGACAATCCTTATACCCATATCCTGAGCACGCTGTCTTATGTAATTGCCGTAATCATTGTCTTCGAGCGCACTGGCGACAAGTACCTTCTTCGCATATTTTCCGCCAAAACGTTCAGCAACGGCATTGAGCTTATATAGTTCTTCCTTCTCGATATATCCGTTCTTACAGGAAACAAATATTGGAACCATTCCGTGCATTATAATGACATCTATCTCGTTTTCCGTATCATATTCCTCGTGATCCGGGTGAATATTGCCGTCCCAATCAATGATCACACCGTTCATGACGTCATTATAGACAGGCTTTCCGTCCTTCTCCTTTAATTCAAGTGCGGTAAGAAAGACTTTCATCTCAAGTATCAGGCCTGCCATGGTCAGACAGTATTTGACCTGGTGGTTTTTATATGTAACAGAGAAAACATCGTTGTTTATTGTGTAGGAGGTAAGAAGGCCTGCCTTCAACAGTTCATGGAAAAAGGCCACTGTGATACGGCAATAGCCTCCGTTATTATGCGCAACGATACTGTTAAGCACACTAGTCTGAACAGAAACCGTCAGCAGATCTTCATCACCATTCGTTTTCTCAGCATAAGCCAACAATGTCGTCTGTGTGTTCCACAAACCGGTGTTTTCGCTGCAAATACTCCACATCGTTCTGATGTCTTGCTTGAACTCTTCATTCATATCCCAACGGTAAGTGGTATTATCCCTTACCTCATCATAGATTACATCTCCTCCGTAGATCTTGATGAGTTCATCGACAGTCAGTTGCGGTGTGTCTCCTGAAACTATTGTCTCGCCGTCCATATCGACATCAATGATAGTCTTCGGAAGAAGATTAAAGCGGTGCATCTGGATATTGCGGGATTTATAACGTTCATATACCATTCCGGCAGCTACAAGGGAGAGATCGTCCCCGCCGGTCAGATCAAATGTGACCTCTTCATTCTCTTCAATGATCCCCGTAAGGACATTGATAATACTCTCGATACTGTTTTTATTGTAAGACATTAATCTTATTTCGATGTGAATGCCTCTTCCGTCAAATACAGTTTTATAACGCTCAGCAAAAGCTCGCATTATCTTTATGTTGCTTCCAACCATATAAACAATATCTGCAGCATTAGTAAGACTGGAGCAGATGTTTTCAACTGAATCCTTCTCAAAAAACTCTACAAGAACCATAATGTTCCATCACCTCACCTGTTATTCCAAAGGTTCTTTCTCAAATGCTTCAACAATCTCCTTTGTTAGCTTAAGCCTATCCTGTTTCTTTACTTTCGGCGGAAGCTCATCAAAATGGACAAGATCCTCATGGACCTTTGCAGTTGAACGTATCAGTTGCCTTTGTCTCTTTAATTCTTTCTCGACTTTTTTGTCAGCCTCTTTTCTGATCTTTTCATTCAGATCCTTAAGCACCTTTTCCAGATGCTCGTTTGGTCTGACATAACCCTGTGATCTTGTGTACATATTCCATCTCATATGCTCATATATAAGCCACGGGTCTATCTGGCTTGAAACAGACGGCTCAAGACCCTGCTCAAGTATATATCTGACTTTGTGTCTGAAGCTTAATGTTCTGGCATAGACCGAATGACGGTTATACTCGTTGTTATAATAATCTTCCCATGGTGTCTCATGGGCATTGTCAGCTTTTTTCTGAGCCTCAGCCGCCGCAGCCGCTGCTTCCTCCGACTCTTTCTTCGCCGCCTCTATTTCTTTTTTGCTCTTTCCCTTCTGTTTCTGAAGGCTCTCATATCTTTCCAGTGCAACTCTGGCCGTCTCCTGTGCTTTAACGGCGTCTTCCTTAGTCTCGGCAACCTTATCAGCCTGCCTGACTTCGTGGATCTTCTTACTCAACCGTTCGATATCAGACATGGTAATAAACGGGTAACTGTAGACTTCACTTATCTCGCCTGTAACCTGGATACCGTCGAGCATCTTTTCATCCCACTGTTCACAAACAGAAGAATCAGAAACACTTACCTGTATCTTATAACCGTCCTGTCTTTCGAGTCTCTTGCATATTGAATTAACCTTCAACGCAGTATTAATATTGATAAGATCAGTACCGACATTGACATAAGCAAACGTGAAATCCTGATGAGTATCCCTGATCAATTCTTCAAACTTAATCGAATTGATCGACACACCGCCACAGTAGATGTATTTATAGATGGCATCGCCCTTAACATCAACCTCATCCTTTATCTCAGGGATTATGGTACGGATGAGATCAGGCCTGTCTTCATCATCAACAACAACGATCGTTGCTCTGAAACCCGGCATCTGTGAAAGGAACAGTACGGTCTTCAGAAACTCGATATTCCTGTCGTTAACACCGACGATAAGTATCTTGATTTCTTTATCACCTGACTCATTTGTGTGAGCATTTTTGAATATCGAATTATGAAGCAGGTTATTGTATACATATGTCTCTTCTTCACGCACAAAATTGATAACGGTTCTTGCATTCTTTTTGGTGTTTTCAATGTCGTAATGGACCAGATATTCATTGTATACATCACTGGGAGTCTTATTGATCTCGACGTATATCTTTGAGATTACTGGAGTGTTAGTCATCTCATCCGTAATATTTCCGAGATCGCTCAGGTTGTTCTGCTCTATGTCATCAAACAAAAAGACCTCGATGCCTTTCGCATTTTTTTTGTATTTTCTTATTATCAACTTCAACTCTTCATATATAACGATCGCGCCTAATTCCTCTATCTTATGTTTCTTTTCCTCCGACAGTTCATCCTCAGAACCTGCAAAAATAACGTTTCCCGGTTTATCTTTGGGAAGCGTCTTTGCTATAGACGCAGTCTTATCGTTATATTCGGAAAAAACATAAAGATACTTGTTCTTGTTTGTTAATAACTTGATCCTGTTGATAGGACCGTCGAAGAACTTAATAATGAAACCTGCCATAAACAGGAGCATAACGATATTGACCAATGCATGCATTCCGCCATAAAACATTGAGAAATAGGGATGTCCGGGAAAGTAAACCCCTTCATATCCATCACCCAGATACTTTGTAAATGACTTCAGGAATGCTATCAGCGCACTGTGTATCGAATGAAGAAGCAGGTCATTTCCATCGAATTCCCTGCAGAACTCAAACGGGATAAACATAAGCCAGTACGCTGCAAACTCTGATGCAGCTGCGATTACGATCCTGTTTCTGTTATCCTTTCTAAAGAGGAAAACATAAAGTCCGAAGAGGAATAAGATTGTTCCGATGATAAGGAAGATACACCAAGTAATAAAGGCGGCATCAGTATTCCAAAACCAATCTTCACTTAACATAAACCAATTCCTCCGCTGCCTTTATCCGCTTGAAAGATCAACTGTTCTTTTTATTTACTGAAAATAAGACACCACTTACCGGATAAACCCATGTATCATTTAAAACGATATTGTAATTGCGCCCGTTCTCAGAATGTGCATTCTCATAAGAAGTGTTATCACATATATCAAGGAATGAGTACATTTCCACATTCATATCATCAGTATAGTTGACCCTGATCCTGGGATTATGAGTCGGGTCGACCATTGCGACCTCAAGAAGTCCGTTCCATTTTTTAGGCATCTGGAACTGGATCTGAACACTGTGAGATTTAGCGTTAACATCATGATTTGTCTCAAACGATGCGACAATTCCGCAATCAAACACTTTTACATCGACCAGTTTGCCCTGCTTTTTATCCACCCTTATATCAGGAGTAAAAACATTTAAGAATATGTCATTAAATTTCCCGGCAATGAATTGCTGCTGGAAAAACTCAATGTCTTCGATCTCAACATCTAGGCTTTCTCTGAAGATGCATTTCTCAAGTTCATTACCTTCATCATCCATCGGGTTATCTCTCAGGAAAGCATCCAGATTCTCATTATTAAAAAGGAATCCGATGCTTACGCAATTCTTCTTCATATTATTCGTCTCATCTGACAGATACTTTATCTCGTAAAATAATGTCTCCTGAACAAGATAGTATTCTTCCATGCACTTCATATTGCTGAAATATTCATTTTTAGGAAGTGCCTGCAAAATGAAACTGTATTCAAACTGGGTGCGCAGCCTCAGTTTGGATTCTTCAGCAAGATATGTCTTAAGAAAACCATCGATCATAGATCTCTCATCATCATCTTTTTTTATTGAATCGACGTTTCTATTGATCAGATCAAGTCTATGCTTAACAGAAAAATTATCTATCTGCTGTATGACAGACTCACTCTTTGACTCTTCATGGAAGTAATCTTCCAGGGCTTTTGTTATCTCTTTTGAAGCATCCCCGTCTTTATCAAGTGAGATAAGAGACTTAGTAACGAAGACCTTTTTTACATCATCACTAAGTTCATCAATTCCTTCCTGATCAAAGAGCGTTGATCGGATCTTTTCTGAAACTTCATCAGCATAACTATCCTTAGAAAGCTTATCGTGAATTACATCAAAGATTAGGAAAGCCACCAGAACACCCAAAAGATTCATGGCTGTTTCCTTGATCAGGTCGACCCATGAGAAACTGTTGGTATTTATCAGTATGACAACCTCAATTGCGGTCAACACACATATGATAAAAATAACTATCAGATAACTGAGCGTGTTGATGAGTTTATTCGCCTGTTTTCTACGGTTTTGATAATGCTTCTTTTCTGATTCAGTCTCCATTGAATTCTCCCCGGGTAAATACCCCTTTGAAAAAAGCCGGCTGTTCGGTGTAGAATGCCCAGAATCTGTCCCCGTAATCGTAGTGCCACCATTCCGAAGGAAGATTCGTAAATCCTGCGTCGATCATTGCATAATAAAGAAGCCTTCTGTTCTCTCTGATCATTTCAGATTGACTGTCAGCCCCATTATTCTCATAGTAAGTAGTATACGTTCTGTCTGAAAACTCATCAAAACCTGATCCCATGTCAAGTTCGTTACCTTCAGGATCTATTATCGTAAGATCCACGGCACCCCCTGTCGTATGAACCGGAGGCACATTACGGTCAGATACGGGACGTGAGACAAAGCTGATTATTACAGAGTGCTGTATATCACTGTCCTGATCTTCAAGACCGAAATCCTTTATTATCTTTTCTGAATATTTCTCAAACAACTCAAACTGCAGATCAAACGGACGCCAGGTATCCCATATCCTGAATCTGTATCCTTGGGGAAGATTTTCTGAAGCCTTAAGTAGCCTTTCGAATACTTCTTTTCTGACAAAACAGCCTTTCTCAGCATTATTCATGCCCAATTCGGGATACATCATCCTAATATCAAAAGAATCACAGGAATGAAGTTCTATGAATTCTGACTTTATGAATGAAGTTTCAAGGTAAACGAACGGTTCTGGCTTGTCAGGAATTACTCTGCTCATTACAGTTTGCTTCCTTTTGATCCTCCCAGGCTTGCAGTATTAAGGATATTGGTATCAAAGGCAAAAGTAAGACCGCCTTCAATACGCATTCTCTTAAGTGCCAGTTCGATCATCCTGTCGAGAAGTTCTTTGTAAGGAACACCAACAGGTTCCCACAGATAGAATGCAAGTGATCCCGGGATAGTGTTTATCTCATTGAAATAGAGCTTGCCGGTATCCTCATCGATCATGAAGTCGATCCTGGACACTCCGTTGCATCCTAAGCCCTGGAAGGCTTTAACTGCAAGTGAGCGTATTTCCTCCCGCATCTCCGGAGAGAGTTCTGCAGGGATAATACGCGAGGTGCTGGCCATTCCCTTCGATCCGCCGGACTTGGAATTGCCCGTGTATTTATCTTCGTAACTCAGTATATCCTTAGAATGCAGAGGTTCCTCGCATTCGGAAGCCATAGCATCATTCTCATCACCCAAAACAGAGCAGTTGATCTCTCGCAAATTGGTTATGGCAGTCTCAACCAGCACCTTGGTAGCGTAGCGGAAAGCGTCATCTACGGAATTGGTAAGTTCAAGCCTGTCCTTAGCCACGCTGATACCAACGCTGGAACCGAGATTGACGGGCTTAACGATAACCGGATATCCGAACTTGTTCTCGATATCATCAAGGAGCGTGTCTATGTTGCTGTAATCCTTTAGTGTGTACAGTGCGGAATCCAGGACAGGTATGCCCTTTTCTTTAAGAACGATCTTCATTACATACTTATCCATTCCCAAAGCGGATGCTTCTACATCACATCCGACAAAAGGAATGCCCAATGTCTTAAGGTATCCCTGAAGGGCTCCATCCTCAACATTGGTTCCGTGTACGATTGGGAAAACGACATCAATATCGATATCAACATTTTTGCCGAATTTCTTGAACGGGTAACCGACGATATGAACTTTCTCGCCTTCATTTACCATGATCACTCTCTGCGATCTGCTCAAGAGTGAGTCTATATCCTTATATGATTCGATCTTGCCTATATCGTCTCCGATATACATCAGGTTCTTCTTCGTAAGATAAACTGGTACTATCTCATACTTATCCGTGTCCATGCTGAGGATCGCCTGTATGCCTGATATTACGGAAATCTCGTGTTCAACGCTCTTTCCTCCGAACATCATAGCAACTCTGGTCTTCATATCGATTCCTCCTAGTAGTTATCGGGAAGGTCATTCTCGAGGAGAATATATCTGTGGCCTTCACCTTTTATTGTATATGCGTAAGCCAACGCGTCTTCAAGTTTATCATAAACAAGGCACTTTTTCTCAGGAAAACCCTTGCTCAGAACACCGTTCCTGATAGGTACCGCACGCTTTTTGCCGACTAAAAGTATGTAATCACAGCAATCAGCGGCATATGTGCCGAAATTGAAGTTGTACTCTTCTTCCTTTTCGCCGAGTTCAACCATACCCGGAGTGATGAGTATCCTGATACCGTCGAACATTGCCAGGGTCTCCACAGCAGCCTTGGAACCTATGGGATTGGAATTGTACGCATCATCGATGATGGTGACATTCCCGTGTTCTTTCATCTGCATGCGGTGTTCGACAGGCTGTATCCTTCTAACAGGCACGATCAGGTCTTTCAAGGCTATTCCCATTGAATTGGCAACCGCTATGGCACCGACAACGTTTATGACATTGTGCATCCCGATAAGCTTCATCTGGTATCTTTCAGTGTCGCCATTTGGGGTTACGACTGTAAAATCCGTGCCATAGTTAGATACGGATACGTCCTTGGCATAGTATCCCTGGCCTTCATGTTCAGAGAAATACATTATCCTGTTCGGATAATCGGCAGCCTTACGCTGAATATATTCATTGTCACCGTTCAGGAACAGCATCCCGTTACTTGGAACTGCATCTGCAAGCTCATACTTTGTCTTAATGATGTTATCAATGTTATTGAATGTATCCAGGTGCTGAGGGCCGATTGAAGTAATAATGCCGTGATCAGGGTGAACAAGATCACATATTTCCTTTATGTCCCCTACCCTTCTTGCACCCATCTCGCAGATAAAGACCTCGTGAGTCGGTTTCAAATACTCCCTTATAGTCCTTGTAACACCCAACGTAGTGTTGAAATTACCGGGAGTGACCAAGACATTGTATCTGTTCTGAAGCAAAGTCTGAAGGTAATATTTTACGCTCGTCTTACCGAAGCTTCCCGTGACTCCGATTATTACCAATTCAGGCATCTCCTTGAGCTTGCGTTTTGCGTCGTTGATGTAATGATTGTTTATCATTACTTCCATGGGGCGGTTAATGATGTTAGCGATAAGGAGAACAAATATCTGGCATGAAACCGTCAGCATCAGAACACCTGTAACCCGCTCGATGCCTATCAAGAATACTACAAGCACAAAAGGGATAACCGAAATAATGGTGATAGTTGTAATCAATCGCTTAACCCTGGCAGTGTAAACAAGCTTTTTCTTGGTGTTTATCCTGTGGAGCGCTCTGTATACGGCGATCTCAAGGAGCAGTACCAGATAGATCAGTATATCCAATGCCAATAACGGGAAAAACAATCTGAATATGGCAACTACAGCGCCGAATCCCAAAAGCCACTGCTGACGGAGGTTTTTCTTTATCCACCATAATTGCTCATCGTTCTTATAGCCGTTGAGCTGGAACATATGGATGTTATGCCGCATGACCAGGAAAAAGGTATATATGACCAGAGCAAATGTTATTACGGTACGTACTATCATCATCTTGCTCCTATCCCGAAATAGGACTGCATGATAGCCCTGAATTGATTAGGTTTCTCAAGGAAGGAGAAGTGTCCTGTTCCTTCAAGCACGACAAGCCCTGACGAAGGAATCTTCTCCTTCATTATCTGTGCATCGGTTATAGGTGTTGCCGTATCCTTATCGCCCCAGACAAGGAGCGTGTCCTGTTTGATGCTCGGCAAAAGGGCTGTAAGGTCCTCATTGACAGCCTTAACAAGGCAATTTCTCATTACCGGTGAAGCATTTCTGTAGTCGCTCGAACCCTGTCTGCTGCGCCAATCGTCTATCAGCTCGGGAAACAGCGCATAGATGACTTTATTCTTGAAGATACGGTTAAGGATCTTATACTTTCTCGTCTTTATCTTCTTCCATAAAGAACGCTTCGGCATTATGCCGGCGCTGTCTATCAGCACTACTCTGTCGATCTCAAATGGAATATTATCTCTTGCAGCCAACTTGATAATGATCCTTCCGCCGTAAGAATGACCTATCAGGGTAGCCTTTCTGATATCCAAAGCCTGCATCAGCTTACAGAAGAAATCCGCAAACTCATCAACATTCCACGAAGTCTTGGGTTCATCGCTGCCGCCAAAACCCGGTAAATCGAACTGAAGCACACGATACTTACTGTTTACAGAGTCTGCCACCCAGTCGTAGACACCCAAATGTGTCCCCCAGCCCTGGAGGATCACAATAGTTTCAAGGCCTTCGCCTGTTATCTTGTAATTTATGTTATAGCCGTCAACGGTAATATTCATGTGCACTATTATATAACTTTAAAATATTATGTCCAAACACGGCATATTTCAAAGTTATTTGACAATCATTGCACTCCCATCAGCCTGCGGCACAGATCCGAATACTCGTTCGGACCACCAAAATATCTGTCAAAGTATGTAATTGCCTGATAATAGTCCCGAAAACAATCAAAATAGAGTTTTCCTTTACAAAGATCACCAATTCCGTCATCCTGCTGATCGATCACTAACAGTTTTTTACCGATATTTCGCCTGACAGCTTCATTATCAGTGCTGTGCGCAAGTTTCAAGAACGCATCCACCAAAGCACTACGCAGACTCAATTGGGTGGAAATATCATACTCATGACTCAAGTATTCGTTTATTTCCGAAAAAGCACTTTCGACATTCAGGCAAAGATTATATGAATAGCTCCAATCAAAAGACCTTTTTTCAGGATCAGATGTCAGTTCCAGCATCTTTATAGTTACCAAAGAATTACGTTTCTTGTTTACGACCATTTTCAGAAAACCCGCTGCACTTAAATCATCATGGTATAGCAGGCGCCTTCCTGCATTATCCGGAACATTACCTTCTTCCAGCATACACATCCCAATATTACCGGCACAAATAATGTCTCCCTCTAAGGCTCTCCTAAGCTCATGACGGACCAGATATGCTGAAAATGCACTTTCAACCGAACCTAATAACTGTCCATGAACAAACTCATCAAGAAACTCATCCAATGAATCACTGCCGTCAATTCCTATTTCACGCAAACAGGAATAATAATGCAACGCATCAAAACTCGAACTGTAATAATCATTTCTTGTATATCGTGAACCTTTTGCTCTTTTAAGTTTGTCCCAGTCCTTATTGTCGAACCCGACCAAATAATCCATCGCCAACTTCAGATCAGGAGCAGTTCCAAATCCGAAGATATAACAAATGGCTCTTGATAAAGCCGCTTCGCCGTACTCAAGCTCGCTGTAAAGCAAGGTATTATCAATCGAAGCCTCAAAATCATCAATAAACTGAAATGCATTCTTATTAGCAAACCGCTCCTTATACTCTTCAAAAGGCCAACGCATATAACCGATCTCGCCACGACGTTCTTCGAAGGCGATTTCGATTTCAGTAGGATATATAGCTTTATGTTTGGATATCATTGTCGGGCGGAATCTCATCCTGTATATATCAGTCACAGCTTCAACATCACCAAAAGACTGATAATAAAGCATCATCCTCCGCTTTGAAACATAAGATCCGTTTCGAGCTGCTTTAATATCCCACTCAATAAATTTTTTGTAATCCTTTTCGACTCCCCAGCCCCAAAAATAGGCATCAGCAATCCAAGTCTGTGCCCATGACACTCTCTTATTGGCCAAGCTTAAATAGTGTTCAAATATCTTCTTTAATTCATTTTGTTCAGCTTCAGGATTCATATTAAAAACCTAATTGCTACCATTCCCACCCACAAAGGGAAACAAATCAATTCGGACTCCGCAATTTATTATATTTATTAATTATGCTTAAACGCCACTCTTCTTCAAGAATACTCATCTTCAGTGCTTCTAAAGCAATATCCAATACTTTATTCTTTTTCACGTTATTATTTTTACGCTCGCATATTTCAACAAGAGCATAGACAGCATAATCCATGAATTGCCATTCCCAATAGTTCTGATAAGAACCATAGAAATGCCGGTCGACTACAGAAGAACAATAATTCAAATCTTCCAATGGCAACAGAAATATCTCGGCCAAACTAATACACTGTTGTTTAACATCCGCTACAGGCAGAGAATCGATCCATTCCATACCTTGCTCTTCAAGTTTCTCAGCATTAAGAGCCTGTCGGTAATATGCATTTGCAGATAAGATCAAAAAACGGTCTTCAGTGAAGGCCTTTGCTATATCAGAACATTTTTTATCGTATTGATTCGCGGAAAAGTAATTCTTCTTTTTCCTTTCAGCCTGAGATTCAAACAAAAGCTGGACACAATAATAAAACGAAATATTGCTTTGAACATCTCTCAGCAGACGTCCGTCAATATCATATTGTTTATATCTTCCGAAGTTATTAGCCAAAAGAGTTATTCTACGGTTAAGATCTTCAAATCTCTGTAAAAGGCCATAGTCATCGCTCCAAGAATATTCTTCTTCGATTATATCTAAATAATCCCTGCAAACCGATAAGAACTCTTCTTTATATTCTTCATATTCGATCTCAAACGAATAAGCCTCACTTCTTTTCTTAGCTTCGTCAGAATAAGACTTTAACTCACGGCCGTCTGATATCGTTTCCGGATTTTGTTTCGAAAACTCATATACTTTATTCATTTCCTTGCTGAGCTTAAGCCATCTGTCACGCAATTCAGTAGCTGATGCAAAAGGATTTTTCACCAACTGTTTTTTATATCTGCTAACTGTTTCAGCCTTGATCTTGTAATACTCCGCCAAGCGGATCGCATGGGCATCTTTCTTTTCTTTATGATTAATCGCAGATTGCGCTTTCGATGAATCAGGCATCTGCCCGATAACATATGCACCGCATTTGCGACAGAATTTAGCTCCGGGATTAATTCTCGTTCCGCACTTAATACAAAAAGCCATCTAATCCCTCATCTTTTACCAAACACAAACACATATTCATTTAGCGCGCCCATATCTGGCGCGCATTCCGTAAAACAATCATTAAGAAATTGAACTGATATAATCAAAGATACTATCACTTATCTTTTCTATATTTTCGTATTGAATCCTAAATACTTCGCCTGATTCATTAACGATTATTAAAACAGCCTCTATCCCAAGGTCTTCAAATACAAAACAGTCTTTTGGAAAAGAAGGATTAACACTGATCTCCTTTTTCGTTGCAGTTACAGTATTTAATCTTCCTTCTATATTCAATCCGGTAAATTCATGCGCAGAAAAATCCACACACCCGAATTCCTTAACATAGTCAATGAATTCTTGCGGAAACTTCAATCCCAACTCTTTTTCAGCTTCACTTATTTGCTCTTCCGAACACCCTTCAATAGTATAAGCATTCGGAATAGAATTGATCAGATCAACTATTTTACTCATTCTCTTTTACCTCCTTAAAACCAGCGGCTCGGCTTTTCCAATAGTTTTGTCTTTCTGTGTCCCAATTTGTTCCTTCTGCATGAGTTTCCGACTCAATTGTCTTGTCATGCAATATAGAATCATTTCCTTTTCCACGATGCTGATCAAAAGTAAGTTCGGCAATGGGAGAATCCAATTTCTGACCAACGTGATGAAGTTCTAAAGACTCGCCGTTCGAATCCAACGGCGCCAACCCCAACTCCATTCTTTCCAAATTTGTTCGTCCTTTTTCATCCTTTTGCTCCAGATTAATATCTGTTCGGGTTAATGCGGTTTTATCACCGACTTCGCCTTCTTTCAAGCCGACATCTTGATATATATCCAATTCGTCTTTTGATCTTATATATGAATTAACTTCATCTGAATACTCAGAATTCTCCTTTATTAATTCAGCTTCAGTTTTATTGCCCGCTTCCGCTTTTTCAGCAAGATCGTTATCCGGATTAACAATGTTACTATCTGTCTCGATCTTATCAGTTTCAATCTTCATCTCATTGACAGAGAGACTGTTTTCGGTTTCAATTGGCTCCGATTTACTGATTTCAACCTTTTCGGTTTCTATCGCTCCTTCTCCGGTACCAATCTCGGGGACACTTGAAATACCAGCATCCAAGGAATCATTTTCACCTTTCACCGCCTGATACCTCCTTCAGATTATTATAATACCTTATCAGTTCTTTTGAATACTCGTCTTCCAAATTCCAAGTTACTATTAAATTATTAACGACGCATATTCTATTCTGTAAATCTTTCGCAAAAGATGGATTAACCTCATTTGAAAGGAACTCTCTAACGCTATAGTCAATCTCACTTCCCTTGCATTTTTTCGTTTTATAAGGATTGATGGACTCTGCAAATGCAGCATAATTCTCCGGATTCAGCGCATTGAGAATATCTGCAAAATGTTTCTGACAGTTTCTGTTACACATTCTGCACATTTTATTCTGCCTGTCTGTAAGAATGCGATATTCCGATTTATCTACATATCCTGTAATATTTTTACTTGTATTGGTCAAAACCCCTTCTCTATCTAACTCTTTCAGTTCAGCAATCTCATTTGCACCCGCATATTTAGATTTGACCAGGATAGGCCTGTTGTCACCCTCTGAATATACAGCAGCTACACCCTGCTTTAATGAAGCAAGATAATCGATCTGTTCATCCGTCATATGCATAGATCCGCCCAGAAGAACACGTTCTTCCTCTGCAACAGTTCTGTGAACGATCTTAAGATTCGTATTCTTGATCAGATCAGGGGCAAGTTTAGACGGAATCTGATCAGCAACAATAAAGCCTTGCCCCTTGCTTCTGAGTTCTGCAAGAAGATTGCAGAAAAACTCAACCGCCGCACCTCTCGGGTCAGCATTCTCACCTGTCCCTGATTGAACATTTTTAAGTAGACGGTGCGCTTCTTCGATAACCATCAAGTGCCGTAGTTCCAACTGAGAGTCTTTTTGCTGACGTCTGTATTCAAGCAAAAGTATGAGGATCATGCTGATGATAAAGGCTTTTACATCATCATCACCAATATCCTCTAATTCAATAATGACATTACCATTAAATATGTTCTTAAGCGGAAATGTTTTTGCTACATTAAGAGTTTCGCCTTTCGTTCCAAGACGCATGGAGTTGATACGCGCCTGAAGAGAACCGATGAGATCGTGCTTCATTCTATCATCATAACCGTTACTGTTAACAACATCCTCGATCTTGAAAAACAGATCTTCCATCGTTGGATATATCTCACCATTGTCATTGGTATTATCCTGTATATTCCAACCAACATCTTCGTAGATGCCATAGATTGCTCTTTCCAAAACATATGGCATAGGAGTATACATAATAAAACTGGCCTTGAAAGCTGCATAAACAAAGTCTATATGTGTTTGAATCGGAACTCTGTATTCCCTGCCGTTCTCATCAATATAACATGCTCTTTCAAACGGATTGATACACAATTTATGGCTGTTCTTTTCATTTGAACCTACACTAAAGATCTGCAGTTCTGTAAATCCGAGTTTATACAGCTCCCAGTATTCCTTTTTTGCCGGCTCTACGATCAAGAACGGAAGACCAAGATCATGCGAAGCAGAATAGATCAAACTCTTTAAAGTATTCGTTTTGCCGGAACCGGTCAATCCAGCAACAAGACAGTGCCGGTTAAGTTCGTTTACATCAAACTTATATATGTTACCAGTCACACATCCCGAATCTATGATATTACCTAATTCAAGATTACCCTCATCTAATCTGTCAACATCAAACTCAGCATAATCATCTATCGATAATCCATACAACTCCTTAGTCGGAAACGCTGCAAACGAAGCTAATTCGGAGCTGCTGACAAAATTCGAATACCTGGGATAATTCAAATTGCAAATATAATTATTGTGATACACCTGATTCTCGATCAGCCCGACATTAGCGCCTTTATTCACGATCTTATGAACAGGCTCAGGCCCGGATTCACGACCATAATATGAAGAAACAAGCAACGAGCCAAGCAATTCCGCATTAGAAATACTGTCAGAACTATAATTCACAGTTACATTCCATTCGCCGTTCACAAGTGCTTCATCCAGATTCTTAATGAACTGCTCAACTAAACCACAATACTTTCTGCTTTGCTGATATGATTTCTGATATGTAAGAGATTCTTCTGCATAGGATTCGGAAAAAGAAACACTCGATAAAACACTGCATTCAGAAGACTTTGTCATCCAAACCTCATGACGGATAACCGTATTAACTTTACGCTCCGGGAATGCGTATATTGATATGCACCAATCTCTATTTCCCATTCCGCTGATAACAACCGACAAAGGTTTATCATCAGCCTCATGTACAACAGCCGGGTTCCCCTTTATATATCCTCCAAAGGAATACTTTGCAGGATCACGCAATTGATTCAAAACCAATATCTTATAGTTTTCTTCATTACTCCCTTTTCCGAATTCTATCATCGGGAAGACACCGCAAAGCATGCTTTTAACATTCTCTATATGCCGACTGTCTGAACCGATATACACCCGGAAACAATCATCCTTATTAACAAAAACAATAGAAAACGGGCACTCCAAAGAATGCAGTCCCACAATCAGCGTAGTCATATAATCATAGATACTCTTGTCTTCTTTGTTCCACTTCTCCGCCAATCCAATAATATTGATATAAAAGAAATGATTAGCTGTTTGAGATAAACTAACATCCTCAACTACATGATCCAAGTACATTTCCTGAATCATTCTGCTGTATTCTTCGGTTAATCTCTGACTTAAATCTTCAATTCCCTGTCTATTCATAACTCAGAACCCTGATCATCACATTATTATCCTTAGTGCGATAGCAATAACAGCAAATATAGCGGCAGCAACTAGAACCGCCCAGAAAAACTGGGAAACAATATTTCCCGTCGAAGCCCAGATTAGCTCTCTGTTCATAAACACAAGTGAAGCTATAAACGATGACGCAAATAATCCGCCTATCGTTTTGCTGCCCTTCTTAATTAGCAGAATTAATGCTATCCATTTCAATAATGCAAAATAAAGCACCAGGAATATCAACGTCATCAGGATCCATGTAATTGCAAGCGAGCTTATTCCTTCAACGAAAGTGCCATCATATGTAATAGCAGTAAATATGCTCAGTATTATGATTATCGAAGCCCATATTAGATCCGCAATAAATTTGGGAGAATGACGAAAACGTATCTTGACCGGATTCCCGTTATTAACTATATACGCTTCTCTTGCCATAAAAATCTTATCACGTCTGAACTTACCCCTGATCTCAAGCATTTCATTGTTATCAATGATCATTCCGTCAGAAATACTGCCATAAACATTTACAGGTATATTGCTTGAATCAGAATAACCTATATTATTTGACTGACCTGTATACAGAAAGAACCTGTGTAATACATCATCAGATTTTTGCCCGTAAACGATAAATTGATATAGTTTCTTAAGAAATGGTCTTCTGATGGCTCGGTCCTTTTCTCCTTGTGCACATGTATAATTGACAACCTTCCCGGTAAAACTGTTTGCTCCCGACGGGGTAACATTAAATCCCCCGTCACCGCCAAACGCGGACACATTGCCAGAAACAGAAGAACTAACACTCGAATTATCTGTCAGCGAAGAAACCGTGCTGTTCGAATTGCCGGCACTTGCATTATCCGAAAATGACAAACGATATCTGCCCTCAGGACCATTTGATCCCGATACCATCTCAGTTAAAAGCTCAGTCCCGCAATTCGGACATATACCCCTGGACAGATCATCTGTATATGGTTTTCCCACACAGAAAGGACAGTATTTAATAACCATTTATTCACTCCATATATTAAGAGTCACACATATAATTATAACTTTTTCTTAACACAAGTTCCAAAACCGCACACTGACCGCATAATCTCTTCTAATCAAAATAGTGAATTGTATCATTAATCTCTTTGAGTTTATCAAGCTCAGCTCTTACGATCTTCTGCAGGCACGGAGACTTAACAAAATGCTCGATACGAACCTCTCGCTTCCTTTCAACATCAGACAAAGTACAATCATTAGGAATAGGAATTGGAGAATTGTATTCTATGTTCTTCGAAAGATGTTCCAATTGATCCTGCGTCTGAAGTCTATCATCTTTATACTCGTTCTTCTTTCCATCTTCAAAAGCATTTCTAAAAGAACACATAAATGCGTCTGAAATGGTGAAAATTCCAAAATCAGAGTAATCATAATCGTGAATTACACCTTTGGCTTCAGCTTCTAAATACAAATCCTTGGCTTCTTCTGCAAGGCGCATTAGCTCAGAATTTGAATATTTATTTTGCATTAAGCGAAATGGAATTGGCGAAGGTAAGAGTCTCCAATCACGGCCAATTATCTCCTTACCATCGTCTTTATAACTCTTTCCCTCATAAATGTGCTGCCCGGAAATTTTGCTGTTAACAGAGTCGTTTTCGTACCAATATACGCCATTATACCCATAAAGCGGAATACCGTAGCAATAGTTCAATATTGATATTCTATCAGAGAAAGCTCCATCAACAACCGCAAATGCTTGTCTGTTTGCAACTGCCAGATTCATAGCAGCTTCCCTTGCTTCTACACAAAAGTCGGGGACTGTTATGTATCCTTTCATACATGAACAACGAATATCATAAGTATTGGAAGTCCAAAACATTGGATCAGCTCTCATACGCAGGTTATTCAAGAAGTCAGTTTCAATATAATGCACAAGTTGCTCTGGAGTCGTAGTTTTATATTTCGTTTGAAAATATTCCGTCATCGTCTTTTGAGAATATTCAAAGAACACATCCGTAAAGTAATGATTTATAAACATTGAAATCTTATCCTCATTACTGTTTATCCAAGCGTCTACGCCTTCTTTTGATGTCATCTTCAACATGAAATGATGAATATTCTGATCCATATTCATTGCTGCCACCGTGCTTAACAGTTCAGGCATAACATCATTTATCGTAGCAATCGGTATCTCATAACTTGGATGAATAGCAAATCCATCCTCAGCAAGATATCTTTTATTCTCATCAAATGTATCCTTTAATCGCTTTATAGTATTTAAAAGTTTATCCATGTATTCTGAGGAAAGGCTCATCAACTGTATATGTAAAGCATTCAACAAATGAAGCATATGCGCATATGTTTCAGCTCGAGCACGATGAATAATTAAATTGCGTGTTGCATTAGCATATATCTTATATCTGCGATTACCATTTATAACATTGGTATTACCAGAAAAAAACTCATCCTGAGCATTCTTCCATTCAGAATACAATTTATCTTCCTGTGCGTTTTCCTGTTCACGTTGTTCATTTGCAGTCTTTATGTAACCGTCTATTACAGCTACCAAGTCCTTTCTGATTGTAGATCTAAGCAATTTAGCAGCATAAAAAGGGCCACAAGCAGGATCTGTAGCCAAATATTTCAACGATTCGAAGATTCGTGAAATTAATGATCTTGTATTTGCTGTTCGACAATCAGAAATGGTTGAATAATCGTCAATCTTCCTTGAAAGGGTAGAATAATTCTCTTGTATTTTTCCGAGAACCCTGCACTTCATGTCTTCAAAATAAGTTACTGTCAGATTATCATTAGCTTGTGCATCTCTCCAATTAACATCTGGCATTGGGGAAAAATTTAAATCAGCACCCTGAGTTAACATATCAAAAATCCGATTATAAGATAAAGAATTCCTATTCATAAAATCGGTTAAGTCATTCTCATTGGGTATCTTATCAATTACAGCAATATACATATTCTCAAAAAGCTCTGACGCAAGATATGTCATCATTTCCTTATGTGGTACTGTTGCTGTTGCCGCACCTAAAGTGCAGTACTTATATGCTGCACCAAATTCTTTATTAATCATTCTCGATCTAGGATAAAGCTCCGAAAAATATCCCAGCCATGAAAACGAAGAATGATTATCCGGTTTCACCAATAGTCCTAAAATAAAGTCAGTAACCACATTCAAAGCATAATCATATCCATCAGCCAACATGTCGCCATTCGATGTCGTAGCAGAAATCAGATGGCAAAAATCGACAGGCTGTCGTATGCTTTCGACAAGGCCGATGCCTTTATAATACTGAGACCATTTATCTCCATTTTTTTCATAATTCATGCAATAATCTAATTCTTGAAGTGCAGCATAACCATTATTCTTAATATATTGATAGCTATAATCATCTATCCCCTTGGCACCATATACATCCGGGAGGAAAAAATAGCCACACAAAATACAATTATTTGCTACAGCATTTTTAATCGCCTCTCTAACAAGATAGCAGACATCTAAGAAAGCACCTGCGCCTGTTCCACCACTTACTCCACTAAAAATGTGGATATACACATAGGGATTAGATAAACCGATACTAGCTTGATTGATCATATTTGTTATTACATCAAAAAAAGCATTTGCTTGGCAAGCAAACAGGTATCTACCAATCTGAGGAACTCCACCTGCTCCAGCATCAGCACTAAAAGATCTAATATTCGTGTGTTCTAACCATTCCCGAAAAGCAGGATTAGAATCAAAAACTCTTTTGTCCTGGAATAAATCTGAGTTTCTAACACCTTGTCCAATTGGGAAATATTCATTATAGGGATCTAACTTACAGAAATCTCCAAATCCGCTTTTCTCACCATACTCAAAAGCCCTTCTATCTGAATCAACAGCTAAAAACTTAATATGACTATATTGAGGAACAGGTGAATCAATGTCATCCGGACAGATTCGGTCATACACCTTCGCTTTTAGATTCTTAAGACAATCAACACCTGTTCCGCCCAGTCCGATACAGATATGCACAGAATTATCCTGTTCTGCCATTTGAGAAACATCGATGATCCCGCCTTGTTTGCAGAGTAACAACCTATCAATCATATAACTTTCCTCACTAAATTGTATTTATTTACCATTTATTCACTTCATATTCTTTTACGCACGCATGCAGTTAACTTTTGCTCAACACGAGTTCCAAAACCGTACACTGACCGCATAATCTCTTCTAATCTAAATAGTGAATTGCTTCATTAATCTCTTTGAGTTTTTCAAGTTCCGCTCTTACAATCTTCTGCAAACAAGGAGACTTAACAAAGTGCTCGATACGAACCTCTCGCTTCCTTTCAACTTCAGATAAACTACAATCGTTAGGAATCGGAATTGGAGAATTGTATTCTATATTCTTAGATAGTTGTTCCAATTGTTCCTTCGCCTGTAGCTTATCATCTTTATTCTCTTTCTTTTTTCCATCTTCAAAAGCGTTTCTAAAAGAACACATAAATGCGTCTGAAATAGTAAAGATTCCAAAATCATAGGAATCATACTCGTGAATTACACCGTTGGCTTCAGCTTCTGAATACAAATCCTTGGCTTCTTCTGCAAGATGCATTAGTTCAGGACTGGAAAAATCTTCACACATTAAACGAAATGGAATTGGCGAAGGTAAATGTTTCCAATTACGTCCTTGTATTAACTTGCTACCATCAAAGTATTGCTTCCCCTCATAGATATGCTGACCAACAATATTACCGTTCAAAGAATCCCTTTCATAGCGGTAAATACCTTCGTATGCAAATAACGGAATGCAGTATTTATGCCTAATAAAAACAACTCTTTCGTCATAGCCACATCGAAAAACAAAGCAACTCATCATATTTCTAGTTGCGTGTTCGACTTCATAAGCATTATAAGGCATAAAAAATAAATCTCTCCCCCAAGCATCAAAAACATAGTATTGATGAGCACTCCATAATGCTGGGTTAGAAGAATGAATCATATTGTATAGATAATCATGTTCAATCACATTAGATAACGCTTCTGGTTCGTTAATTCTATATTTCATTCTAAAGTAATCAGCCAAAGTTTTTTGAGAATAATCTGGAAACAAATCGGTAAAATAGCGAATAATAAATACAGATATATCATTCTCATTATTATCTATCCAAGCATCAACACCTTCTTTTGAAGTTAATGATCTCATTACTCGTGTGATATTCTGTCCGACATCCATTTCAGCAATGGTACTCTTTAAATCCGGCATAACATCGTTCAGAGTAGCAATCGGCATTTCGTAACTAACATGCTTAATTACACCACTATCAAGGTATCTCTTATTCTCATCAAAAGTGTCAATAAGGTGATTAACAGTATTCACAAGAACATCCATATATCCTGTTGAAAGTTTGATGAGTTGGTCATGAAGCAGTCTCATAAGGTCAACCATTCTGCTTATTGCAGCTGCTTTTGCACGATGCATATTTAATTGCCTTGTTGCATTAGCATATTTCTTGAATCTTCTTTCACCATTAAAAGAACCCGTATTACTGGCAAAAAACTCATCCTGAGCTTTCTTCCATTCAGGATACAGTTTATCTTCCTGGGCATTTTCCTGAACAAGCTTGCCTTGTGCTTCCTTTAGATATCCATCTACAATCGCAAGAAGATCAACACCCGTATTAGAGCGCAGGAGTCTTGCAGCATAAAAAGGACCATATTTGTTATCACAAGCAATATCTTTCAAAGCAACAAAGATCTTGGTTATCAAAGATCTGGCAACATCCTGCAACGCTTCCGTATCATCATAATATTTTTTTATTTCTCTTGATAATGCTGTATAATTCTCATCAATCTTTCCGTAAGATCTATTAGCCATATTCGTAAAATACGTAACCGTAAGATCATCATTTGCAAGAGCGTCTCTCCATCTGACATCATTCAAAGGGAAGGCTGTAAGGTCAGCACCATATGTCAATTGAGCAAAAATCCTGTCATATGAAAGAGCGTTTTTATTGATAAACTCATCACAATCATTTTTAGTAGGAACAATATCTTTAACAGCAACTGCCATTTTTTCAAAGATGGCTGATGCTAAATATGTTAGACATTCATTAGTGGGAATTCCGCTTGTTGATACCCCTAAAGAACAATAATCATAATTCGCTCCATACTCTTTTTCGCAACATCCATTAAAAGCAAAATGTTTACCAATATCTCCTTCAAAGCAATGTGTTGTATTGTTAACTATAAGAGAAATTATATGTTCTGCAACAGTATTCATCACAAAGTAATAACCATCATTGTAAATATTTCCATTTGTATTTGAAGCAGACAATAAATAACCTATATCCACCGGCATTCTCTTACTCTCAACTAAACCGACTCCATTGTAATACTGAGACCACTTGTCTCCATTACGCTCAAAATTCATGCAATAATCGAGTTCCTGCAAAGAAGCATAACCATTAGCACGAACAACTCGTTCTATTTCAACATGTAAACCATTAACGATATTTACATCTGGAAGAAAAAAATAACCGCACAAGTAGCATCGCGAAAATTCATTTCGTTTTATAACCTCGCGGATCAGATAACACACGTCAAGAAATGAACCAGAACCAGTGCCTCCACCCAAACCAGTAAAAACATGAATGAAGATTGCTGGCTTTGATAAACCTTGAATAGATTCAAATATCATGTTACGAACTAAATCACAAAAAGCACCAGCTTGACTTATTAGAAAAAAGCGACCAACCTGACGAATTGCATTTGCGCCAGGACCGACCATACACGCTTTAATCTTCCTATACTCAAACCACTCTCGATATGTTGGATCAGAATCAAAATCCACTTTTAAAAATTTAACACCCTGACCTAAATGGAAGACTTCTTTTTCAAAATCCAACTTACAAAAATCAGCATATCGGCTTTTTTCATCATACTTAATAGAATCCATATCTGAATCTACAGCTAAAAACTTAATATGACTATATCGAGGAACAGATGAATTCGGATTATCAGGACGTATGCGGTTATACACCTTTGCTTTTAGATTCTTCAGACAATCAACACCTGTTCCGCCCAGTCCGATACAGATATGCACAGAATTATCCTGTTCTGCCATATGAGAAATATCGATGATCCCGCCTTGTTTGCAGAGTAACAACCTATCATACATATAACTGTCCTCACTTAATTAGGATGTTATTGTTAAGTATTAATTCTCAATAACACTAGCCGTTGCTTCATATTCTACGAAGCAGCAATTGTTTCCTTTCTCCCAGCAGATATGGACATTCACATCAGTACCATACCACACGCAATTATGAAGATCTCCAGTATCCTGATCATATGTAACCGAGTCACTTTCACCCAAGTGTTTCGAATAAACATTACTCAGACTATCAGGATAAAATGAATCAGAAGAATAATGATAAATCATACTCACACATACTTCATCGCTATTAAATTTCAAGGAAATTGGACCGTAATATGCCTTATAAACTGCGTCCAGATCACCTTCATTCCAATCTTGCAGCTCAGACAAATTTCCATTGAATAGATCATCTATCTCAGAATAAGTCATTCCAAACAGCGAATTGTCAACACCAACATATCCGTCTTCATATGTAAATATATTTCCTGGGAGGTTCTGAATATATAGACGGTTCTGGTCATTGGATGCGGGCGAGACCGGTTCAGTCCTTTCTCTAACTTCAGCATAAGCTAAAACATAAGGAACATTAAGGCTTTCATCTGAAGCAACTACAACAACATAAAAACCTTGCTTAATATTCCCAGAAAACTCAATATCATAGTATGTACCGCTGTCATATTTCTTAGGAACAACAGTATTAGAAAAAATGGGATTCAGAAGATCATTTCTGTCAAAGTAAGCGTCGTCACTATAATAGAACTCATAATAAACTGGATCTTTTACAGTATCCTCGACTTCGATAGAAAAAGGGAGAATGGTTATTCGACCATCGTACACTCCTGACTTAAGCATAGCGTCTTCATAATCCCACCATCTCGCCTCAATAACTCCAGAATAGAATTCTTCATTATAGATAGTGTAATTGCATCCTAACTCAACCTTATCTTTCTTTTCGAGACGTGATATTAATGTATTTCCACCAAATACAGAGTCTGAATCACTATATGGTTCAAACCAGAAGTCTTTGCGGGTTTCCATACCATTTGTATCCAAGGCCCAAACAATCAAATGAGAATCATTTAATTCAACAGTAACCGTATCACCATCGACATTAACAACGTCTGCCGTGTCATAGATAAGATTCTTACAAAAAACATATCTCATGGATACTACTTCATTTGCTTTGCCGTCAGCAGTTGAACTAATTGATATGGTGGTAGGATTGATCACATAATTGCTTACAATATCCCCTTCTTTCTCTGCTTCGATCTTCACATGAGAACCACCCTTGTATATAGGGATAATCAAAAGCAAAGCATAAAAGAATATCATTATAGCCTTCATTTCTTTGAAGTCATTGTGTCCAACCTCATTATTGTGGTCAACAAAGAACAAAGAAAATGTTGCAAACAGAAAAATAGCAGCAATCAGTAATATCTTATTAAGAGAATAGCCTACGGTAATAACACGGGAGCATGCGAGCAATGCAAAAGAAAACGTATAGGCAAAACTTTTAGCAAAATCTTCATGCCAACCTGTAAACAAGCCAGGGAAAAAAGCGATAATGAAAAATACAAGTCCCAAAACAACCACAAAGTAAAAGTGTCCATAACAGATCTGTGAAGCTACAAAAGAAAGCATTCCCTCAACAAGCAACATATAGAACAAAGGATTGTCGAAGTCATCAAAATCAAGATTTTGAACAATTTTCTTTTTGCAATTAGAAGCATGTTTTATAGCCGCACCTATTAAAACAATAACTCCAATAATAATGAGCAACCAACTTGCGGCGAAATGAAAATACACACAACACTTAGCAACAACTGCTAAAGAAGCAATTCCGCAAAACAGGATCATATCATTTGTGATATGGCGATTAATACTGAAAAAGAGATCAATCGCGGTCAATACAACGGCAATAATAATGACAACTATTAATACATAAAAAGGAAGGATCTTAAAATTAAGAGTAGCCATCAGCGAATTTTCCGAGTATTCAAATGACGGGAATAATAACCTTCTGGCAAGAAATACGGCTATCGTAATCAAAGTAATCCAATAGTTTCTTCCAAATGCTTTGCTGTTTGAATCTATATCGTTTAAAGTTGCTGTGAACAGGTAATAACTTATAATAGCGCCAAGAATAAAATAATCATAAACATTAAGATTGCCGCCAAGAGTAAAAGCCAAAGATAGCGTTATCGATACTACACCGATCAAACGCTTAATAAGAACAACTTTTTTCAAGGGTCTGCTTAATATGAGTGTTACAAAAACAGATCCTCCTATAAACAACAGGCCCCACCAATTCATATTATTTGCCAGATATGAAATGGCTATCTCATTGTAATGTCCGATCAGATCCCCGAACTGAGCACCTGTGATACCCAATACAAGAAACAGTAGATAAATATCGCTCTTAGCACTAAACTCAACTTCCGGCTGCCATACAAATAAAACCAAAGCAATTACTATGACACTTACGACCGAAATAATAGTACCGATCACATTAAACGGATGTGTAAACAATTCTCTGGCAATAATCGCTACTGTAGCAATACTGATTAATATATTTTTAATGGAACTCTGTGTCATCTTTAATCCTCCGTCACGCCAATTCAAGAATAAAGATATAGATTATCCAAAGGAAGTATTGGAGGAATACAGCGGTTCGAATATTGTTAAACTTACTCGTTTTATGATAGTAAACAAATACTGCTATATCGTACAAAACGATAATCGCTAAAAAAACTATCCCTACTATCAGACGACTGGAGTCAGAAAACATTCCTTTATTAAAGAAAACAAGGAACAAAACTGAAAGCAAAGTTGAAGCAATTAGAAAAGCAATGGTAAATTTGTTTTCCTTACGCTGATCATAAATATCTTCAACACGTCTTTGACGTTTTGAGTTGAGAGGAACACTGCCGGGTCTAGTATAATAATAGAATGCTTTATCAAATGACCTCTCGAGAAATGAGTCTTCTTCATAATAGGTATCAGCCAATTCAGCAATAGCCTCTGTATGTCCCGCATCAGCAGCCGCTTTGATTAATTCAGTAGCTTTCACTGGGTTCAACACAGTATTGAGATAACCAAGCTGATAACACTTTGCCAACAGATAAAACCCCTCGGGAACACCTGCGTTTGCCAAAGTAATTATATCTTTAAGCAAGTTTTTCTCTCTTTGATCGAGTTCCTTTTGGCTAGTCTTTGCAATTTCTGAAAATTCTTTGCGAACCCGCACAGATTCGTCATAAACATAATCAGAAGGCAGAATAGCATGAATTGCCAATTTCACATTATCCCCCTCAAGAATAGGACTATATTCAATTCCAAAATCCAAACCCAGCGCGTAGAGAATATCAGAAAGTGTCTCAACAGCTGCTATATATGTAAGACCAGTTTCGCTGCAAATAATATGGAGCATATTGTCGATATCAGTCATCTTAAACAAAAGCCTGTTATCTTTAGTTATAAGATTCTTTCTGACTGTGTCGCAACCGAGAATAAGCTTAACCTGAAGCTTTGACTTTTCAGAACATGCAGCTTCGTCGATCAAAGAAAACAAAGCATTTTTATCGGAGAGAATGTTCCTGCCATTTTCATCTATTATCTTCTTAAGCGCCACTGAAGTCTTCGTAATACGCTTGTCAGAATCACATTTGTCAATAACATTTTTGAAATTACTAAAACCCATTGCTGCTCCTTACTCGGATAATACTAAGATTAGCGATAATAGTTTAGCATTTAGTCTTCTTTGTACTGTTTAAACCATGGTGTAAGTATCTGCTTCCATTGCTGTGGTGTAACATAAAAAGGTGTACATTCCCGCATTACATTCTTATGTTGAAACACACGTGAAAAATAATCACGTATTTCAGGAGACAGAGTTTGCCATCGATTTATATACTCTTCTTCGTCAGCCATTTCGCCTATCAAGTTTGCACCTTCTTCGTCTGCATCATCACCGAAGATAAAGTAAATGGAATTCTTGTGATAGTAATTTATCCATTCATATTCGCCACGATCAGGAATAGCAGCCATGATATGTCCGTCAAAAGGCAATTTCCCAATAAGGAGTCTGAAAAGGAACACTGAAACGGTATGATACATGCTCAGCAGATCCATTCTTCCTTTTGAATCCTCAGTATAAAAGAATGGATCAGCATACTGATGATCTATACCATGAACATCAACAGCAAAAGCGTGATCACTCCAAGTTATATATCTAGTAAAACCTATAAAGATCTTATTCTTATCATTAAAATAAATACAATGGTCATCTGATAAACCATAATAGGCATATCCGGCTTCATCCAGAGCAATCATTGCATTCATGAAATCACTCATCAATTCAAAATGAGCCTTGCCCCAAGTTATACTGTCGCCAATTACTTTCCCTGTAAATAAAGTCTTCAAAGGCTTAAGGTTTCTCGGAATATTCTCAAAAGGAAATACCAGAGCATATTTTTCATCGTGTTCAATAACATCAACAGGCCAAGATATTTTTATACTGTCAACATTATGCCTGATCATTTTGATCCAATGATCAATATAATTTCTGTTCTCTGCAATATCAATATAACAGTATTCTTCTCCAGTCTTAAAATGTCGGATAATACACCGATCCGACCCTAACACATTAATACTACGTTCTTCAACCGTATAATAGTTATATCCACTACATACACTATAAAAAAAACGAGCATTACCTTGATTTACCATTATTCGGTTCCGCCATTATCTTTGTCTTCTATTTCACTATTTGGGAAATTAGGAATAGTCGGCACATCGCCATTATCTTTCAATGGAACAAATGGACTATTCGATACAACCCCAACATCACTATTAGGGAAAACAGGATCGGCAGGCTTTTCACCATTGCCGGTTAATGGGACAAATGCACTTTGAATTACTTCCCCCAAGCCGTTATTCTGAGCAAGCTGATTATCAGGTATACCACTTCCTGCATTGTTAGGAACAAACGGATAGAATTGTCCATTACTCTGAACAGGTGAATTAGCCGGAACAAAAGAAGGTCTCACACCGGATTGATATCCAAAATTCGAGTTAGATGGTTTAACCCCACCTTTCTTCTTGCGACTCATAATCTTTTGAACTTCATTGATCAAGTGCTCTTCAGTTTTACCTTCAGGTTTATATGTCCGAATATTATCCATGAACCAATTCCAGTACTTCTCATCGGATAATAATCGCGAGTTTTCACATGCAATATCAAAAGAAAGCGTAAAAGACCCTATAGGCGCATTCATTAAGACTTTGATAGGATTCTCTTTCATCTGAGTAAAACCATGCAAAAGACATATCCAATTGTCTATTTTTCCACTAACGCGTCTATCACCTTTTAATCGCAAACACTCATTCAACAGTTTTTCTTCTATAATCTTCTGTTGTGAAAAAGAAAGAGGAGATTGATGAGATGCAAAATACTTCTCCATTAGTTTCTCTAATATATCAATTCTGTAATTTAAGAAACTCTCTAACATATTAAACAAATCATCAACCACTATACATTTTTTATGCGAAGGCAGCATGATCGCATCTATAACATACGAGTTAAGATAATCCTGTCCAAAATCAAAATCCTCAAGATTATAATTATCCCAATACTTTTGCTTCAAATATTGAACCAGGCTCAGACGTTTCTGTTCATCATAAATACCGACACTGCTCATCAATCTGTAACAAACATCAAGAATATAACCTGGCTTCTTTTTCTCAGATGTAATTTTGTCGATATATCTTTTCAATACAACAAAAAGCGACTCACAAACGATATCTCTATCCTTAATCGATAACGTGTCACGATAGAAAGCAATAATATGTTCCTCATCTGGAACGACATCATCAGCTTTCAAAACAAAAGCGTAATCTAATATTTCTTGTCCTTTTTCATTCTTCTTTAATAACTCTTCAATATTTTTATACTCATCTTTATTATTTCCATACTCTTTGTTAAGCATCTGAGCAGCATCTTTAGAGCTCATTTCGAGCATCTTATCGACAATAAATTGCTGTCCGCAACTCTTCAGATTATCATTACGGGTCTCACTCAAACGTTTATGGACTTTCTCTTCTAACATTTTGGGGATTATAATTCCTCTTTCCATGATATCAGACAAAGCATATTGAATCTGCTGATCGATATAGGGATGTACTAATGGAACATTAAGAAGATTATTAAGTCTCTTTAGATAATCCTCCGGAGCATCAGATTCATTGCCGTTAGCCGTAGCCATCATAATCTCATATGCAACTCTATAAAGCTCCAATGTAATTGGCTGCCTATCAACAAATTTCTTTAACTCGATATCCAAATTCTCGAAATAAAACTCCGGAGACATGTCAGTATCATAGCCTTCAGGAATTACATCTATAAATCCATATCGCTTCATCTTCTTTATAAGAATATCTGAAAGAACATTATTTGCACCGGTTTTTATATTAAAGAAATATTCTCCTTTAGCCTTATCAGTTCTATCAAAGATGATAGCTTTATATGCTGAATCTCTAGACAAATAAGTTGAATAGGTAACTCTCTTACGGTATTCGATCGGCATAGCACTAAGAATACACATAAGAATTCTGGCAATAGTTTCAGACTTACAATCACAAATAATATGCAAAATATCTCGAGACTTACTATCGAGAATATAAAAAACACACCTCATCAGCTTTTTGTATGTTTCTTTGGTCAAACCGACATTCTCAACGCATTCTTTAAGACTCAGCACTTCCATCATTTCAAGCGAAGCAGGAATTTCCTTTGTAGTATCAACTGAAAAATGGAAATTAGAATCAGCAGCAAAAAGCACTTCTTGAGGTTTATGCGCATAATCATTCAGCCCAAAAACATAAGAATGTGCAAAAGAAATGGATCTACCCAACGGATCCGTACCAACATCATACTTGATTTTGGTTAAAAACACAGAATCCTGATTAACAACAAATTCTTCAACAATTTTCGTTTGACTATCCTCAGGATCGAAAACCGGAGGAGTAATATTTGCATTTTGAATACTTGAAAAATACGAAGAATCTTTATCACTCAGAGTAGGCGAACAATTGACCAACTGCCAGCCATCACCTGAACCCTGACCACCGATTCTGGTAAAACAAGCTTGTTTAAAATCCACTTGCAGGCCTCCCTCTAATTTTCATTTCACTAAAACGAGAAAATAGACTTTTTCTTTCCATCACTATCTCTTTTACATTTAGGGCAGTAATTCTTACCGTCTTTATTATATTCATATTCAACATTACATCTGAAACAATAACACTTACTTTGACCAGCATTTACATGACACTTAGGACAATACTTAACTTCATGCTTTAGTCTCTGCTTACATACAGGGCAAAACCAGTCTGTGGGCTCATGAATAATCCCTTCTGCCGTAATATATCTATACTCTTCCAGGATCCACAACAATGGTTCCATTATTCTTCTAGGAACTGGAATGGCAACAGGTTCAAAAACCCCTTCCCCCTTTTTTTCGACATCACAGCCTAATGCAGAAAATAAAAAGTAATTATAATTGTTGTAATGTGTTTGCAATTCATTATGCAAAACTCCATCAGTTACTCTTACAAATTCACTCATCTTATCATTAACAGCATTATAGTCGTCTGCATTAAACTTAGGGAGAGGAACGCCTAAGGAATCTTTGACCTCAACAATATCAGTTAATTCAGTTCCTAAAATATGTTTTGCAGCTTTATCACCTTTTGAAACACAAACCGCAAAAGGAATTTTCGTAAGCTTATCCGCGCCCAACGTATTATATATAGTATTTAAAACCTGCGAGGGTTCATCTGCCTCCGTACCCATCGTAAATTGTATAGGATCTATAACCAAAATTATGGCATCTGCATGCAGAATAAACTTTCCCCATCTGTCAAGTTTTTCTGGATTTACACAATTCTCACCGGCTATATCATAAAACACTAATGTATGATTATGCACAATATCATTGTTATCTCTATACGCAACATCAAAACACAGAGGCTGCAAAAGAACTTCAGGAGCTGTAGGTCTTGGAAGTTGCGATCCAATCTTAACAGGAAAGCGGCTTACATATTGAGCAGCATATTGCGAAGTGGTATTGCATGAAATACTATATCTTGCTAATGATCTAGTTATATATTTGCATACCTGTGATAAATATACAGTTTTTCCAGAACCAGTCACACCAATTATAGGAATAAAAAGAACAGGATAGCGGCCATAACTTTTACCAGGTAAAGGATTATGACAGTAAGGACATACACGTCGCTTCGTTTGGTTTCCGAAGCAGTCAGTCGCACCTACAACCAGATCGTCTTCTATTATAGTTTTCTTATCCGCAACTTTGCTGAAAAAAGCATTATGTTCCTTCTTGCTAATAGAATAAACAGGCCTATGATACGGCTTTATCGACTTAGTTCTTCCATCAACAGCATCAAAACTCTCTTCGGTGGTTCCAGGACCAAAATTTCTCCAAAAATCTTCATAGGTCTGATCCGGACCTGCTTGAAAATGAGCTCTAAACTCATATTGTTCAATGACGCTTCTGGTTCTCTGAATTATTTCTTCATCATTAGTCGTCAATATAATGCCTTCAAGATCTTCTTTAGTGCGAGCCTCTCCTTCCGGATCTAATTCCTCATCCTTAAAAACCGTCTCCATTCGAAAATGAACATCTTGGTCGTTAAAACTATTAAAACAGAAGGGGCATGTTATTTTTTTATCAGGCATAATACTACCTCCAAATAGAGAATCAAATTTCCACTACATCATAACCATCGGATAATTGCGAAAAAATATGTATTTTCTCCGAATTCTCACAATCAACAAAAAAACTTCTACTTGTCATAGTTTCTGTAATCGGGTATACATTTCCAGTATCACCGATTCTATAAAATAATCCTTCTTTATAATTCGGGATATTCGGTATTTTAACTGCATATCTGCTTTTTGTTTTTTTACCGAATACACCTTTTCTTTGAGCAGGTTCAAATGTACATGCTACCTCTATTCTTGCAGAAACATTACGCGAATAATTACTTTGTTCTGAAGATTGGAATACCGTAACAGTATTAGAATTCTCATCCAATTGGCAACAATAAACTGAATAAGTAGCAGGTCTAGTAACAATCTTAAAGCTATTAGTAAATGAAACCTCAAAAAAAGTTATGTAGACACCTTCCTGTATCATAATTTCCCTATCAATCAATTCATTGGTGTTTACATAAGTATCCGAAGAATTCAGTGTATTCAGAACACTTCTTATATCAATCCTCTTTTTGAATCCTGTTCTAACCATCAAAAAAAGGCCGCCACCATTAGATAACCAATTGAGAGAATCGTCTACACACTGCAAATCAGCTGTAAAGTGGTTTTCATTAAAATCAGAAACTGAAAATTTCAAATTATAACCTCCAAATTATCCAACAAAATTATCTTCGCTCAATTCATAAAACCAAATGGTCTCAATATTATCATCATTGCTTGAATTAAAAAGTCGAATTTCAGACCTTGGAGCAGTATCCATATCCTGAAGATATTTTATCAACTCTTTCATATTATCATCATTGTTATCAGTATTAAGAAAATACAATTCCAATACTCTTTCAAAGATTACACCTTTAGAGAAAAACTCAATTCGTTCCTCAATATTAGCAGTCAATTTTTCTGCGACAAACGAAGGAATACCAACCGGCATATTCCCAAACATCAGAGCTAATACATTAAGAAATGCCATATGATATATTGGATCTGAATCAAATAACAATTTTATTTCATTTAGCAATATCTCAATTAATTGTTCTTTACTATTCCCAATTTTAAAAAATTTAGAGTAGAGTTCAGCGATTCTGCCTTGGTCGCTAAAAAATCTTTTTGCATTTTCTTCATATCTGTCATTTTTGCCGCCAATAATACTATGCCCTATTGAATAATCACTTTGAATATTCCTGTTTAACTCATTAAACGAAGAAATACTATGTTCAGCCTCAACCTTAATCTGGTCAATCAATTCACACATGACATCAGCATAAAGTTTATAAATCTCGACTCTCACCATAAGATCAACCGCTTGATTTATAGGCATCTGTTCTAATACATCGTAATTAACTTTAAACATCGATTTCAAATCATTCTTTACAGAAGTAAGATTAATTGAATTGAATTTTATCGAAGATAATCCATTCCTGACTCCCGAAGCAATATCATTACAAATTGCATCGCGGCGTCTTTCGAACTCATTCTCAACAACTTTTAGATGGTTTTCCTTAACAAAGGCAATGAGACATTCTTTAGTTACTTTACCATTTCTACCGAAACAGTTCTCTTCGATATGCTGTTCATCTGTATAAGGAAGATACTTCAGAAAACCACTATCGGGCAAAAATTGTCTAATATCAGTATAGAAAGCATCAGCTTTAGATATTCTTCCATTTGCTATACCAAGACTCCTAATCAAATCATCGTCTGGATTTGCAAATTGATTTTTGGAAGCATTTATCGAATCCATTATAGAATCCATAGCAATCTTAAGAGACAAGAGCATTATTTCACGATTAGGTTTTCCTACCAATCCATAAGAAGCTGTAAAAGCAGGAACTTTTTTGTCTACAAATTTGGATTTATATGTTATATACATATTATCTTCCACAGTATTTGCAAACAAAATTACATCAGCAGGAAGATTATAATCAACATGGGATTGATGACCAACATCAAACCCCTGTGAATATGATCCGTTCCTAAAATGATTGCTTAAGGCAAACACAGTGTTATAAAGATGGCGCTCTGAATCTCGAACCTCAGAACTACAATACAACTCTAGTATTTTTGCTCTAATTTCGCCAGAAAGATCTCTTCTCGCTAATGATTCGTTGAGAAATAGAACCAACGTAGATTGAATTGGCATGCTTAGTTCTTTTTCTATAATATTATATTTCATATACCAACGCTCAAATTCTTCTGCGCTTTCAGCATCAGTAGTATCAAAATAACAAAACAGAGCAATTTTATTCATTTCTTTATAAACACAAGTTTCAGCACTCATAATCCGGGTAAGCTGAGACAAAAGCACGTCAGAAGATACTTCTTTTCCGTCCATGTCAACGATAAAATCGGAAAATGAATCAACGAAAGAATAAAACAAAACATACTGAGAATTTCCACCCCAGCTTCGCTCAACATCTTTAATAATTTCTGCATGATAGGCTTGAGATTTCTTTCCAAAATAAAATACAACCGTTGGATAACACGGATGCAGATATTTAGACCCTGAAATATCATTATGGCGTAATAACCTGTCCGCAGAGTTGATTATTATCTCACTAATACTATTCATCTACCAAAACCTACTAAACCAATCATAATTAATTTAAGCATATATCAAATATGAGTTATACAAGCTTAATTCCAAATCGTTTTGCAAAAATACTAAGATCTCCTTTAATTCTCTTAAGAAAATCTTTAAGATCATCAATCTCATCAGGGAACGACACTGCAGCATCTTGAACAGGCGTCTTAAGATCTTTGAGCTCATCCCATATTGTTTGACACGATGTATTAATTGAATTCTTGATTTCCGGATCAGTACCAAAAGCTTTTCTGTTAATTTCAGCTTTCTTGCACATTTCTTCTCGCAAATCTTCATCAAGGCTACTGAAGCTCAGATATGATTGATAAAGCGGAACAACCGAGTGACTCATTTCCGGACTATTTAGTTCAATAGTTTCTCCAAACTCATTCTCAAAGTTGATAAACGGAGGAGTATAACTGACAATACCAGCAAACATAATACTTTCAAATTGTTCAAGCAATATATTAACCTTAGGAGTTAGTTCATCAATTGCAGCATCAATTTCCTCGTGCTTAGCCATCTCATTTTTGACGATAGCCTGCAAACAAGGAGAAATAATAAAATGGTCTATTCTAACATTTTCTTTATTCTGCTCTTCGTTAATTGAACAATCATTAGGAATCAAACTCGTTGTATCATCATAGATTATATTTTTAGACATATTTACTAATCTATTTTTTGCTTCAAGCTTGGATGCATCATCACTTTTTCTTTTACCATCTTCAAAAACTTTTCTGAATTCATCCATAAAACTTTCATTAATAGTGTGTATTTCGCACTCGTCATTATTTGACATTTGTATTATTCCGTGTTTTACAGCACTCAAATAAAGCAACTTAGCATTTCTAGCATTTTCCATTAAACGCGCATTATTATCGGTAGCATTCATCAATATTATTGGTGTTGGAGAAGCAAGTTCCCTCCAATCTCTTCCCTTTTTTATTTCGCCATTTCCGTCTCTATATGTTTTTCCTTCATAAATATGCTGTCCACTAATATTACTTTCGACAGAATTATTCTCATATAAAACAATACCTTGATAACCAAAAAGCGGAACTCCAACATAACATCTCATTATTGAAATTCTATCTGAAACAGCCCCATCACGTGACTTAAATTCTTTCTTATTTGAATTCTCCATATTCAAGGCAGCAGTTGTTACTTCCAAACTGGTAGCAGGATACGTTATGTAACCTATTTTAGAAGCCTCTTGAACATTATAACTATGGGAAGTCCAAAACATCGGATTTGCCCTAATAAACAATTCATGCATAAGATCATTCTCAATTCTGTCAATTAGTTGATCTGATGATTGTGTATTGTATTTTGTTTGGAGATAACTTGTCATTGTCTTCTGAGAATATGCAGAGAACACATCCGTAAAGTAATGATTTATAAACATTGAAATCTTATCCTCATTACTGTTTATCCAAGCGTCTACGCCTTCTTTTGATGTCATGACCTGCATGAAATTAGTAATATTCTGATCCATATTCATTGCTGCCACCGTGCTTAACAGATCAGGCATAACATCATTTATCGTAGCAATCGGTATCTCATAACTTGGACGATTAGCAACTCCACCCTCTGCAAGATATCTTCTATTCTCATCAAATGTATCCATTAAGCGCTTTACAGTAGTTGCAAGAAGATCCATATATTCCGAAGAAAGACTGGTCAACTGTGAACGCAAAGTCTTCAGTAAATCATACATATATGTATATGCTTCAACCTGGGCACGATGAATAGTTAAATTTCGTGTTGCATTAGCATATTTCTTATATCGTTTATCACCGTTTAGACTATTAGTATTGCTGGCAAAGAACTCTCTTTGAGCCTGTTCCCAACTTGAATATAATCTTTCTTCCTGAGCGTTTTCCTGTTCTCGTTGATCATTAGCAGTCTTTATGTAACCATCTACTACAGCTACAAGGTCCTTACTAATTGTTGATCTCAACATCTTAGCAGCATAAAAAGGACCACAAGAAGGATCTGCAGCCAGATATTTCAATGCTTCGAAGATTCGGGTAATAATTGATCTTGTATTTGCTGTTCGAGGATCAGAAATGGTTGTGTAGTCATCAATCTTCCTTGAAAGAGAAGAATAATTCTCTTGTATTTTACCGAGAACCCTGCTCTTTATATCTGTAAAATATGTCACTGTCAGATTATCATTAGCTTGTGCGTTTCTCCAATCGACAACAGGTAGCGGAAAAGCATTTAAATCAGCGCCTTGAGTTAACAGGCCATAAATCTGAGTATAAGATAATGAATTCCTATTCACAAAATCAGTTAAATTGTTTTCAGTTGGAATCTTATCATTTACGATTGTAGACATCTTTTTGAAAAACTCAGCCGCAAGGTATGTCAAAACATCTTTAAAAGGTAATGTTGCAGCTGCTGCACCTAAAACACAGTACTTATAAGTAGCTCCAAATTCTTTGTTTAACATACCAAGTTTTAAATTATAATTCGAAATGTGAGATTCCATAGTAAATTTATTATTTGTTTTAACTAAGAAATCTAAGAAATAATCTGTAACTACATTCATTGCATAATCATATCCGTCAGGCAAAATATCACCATTCGATGTCGTTGCAGAAATCAGATGGCAAATATCAACCGGCATTTTTCGGCTTTCAATTAAACCTAAACCCTTATAATACTGTGACCACTTATCTCCATTACGCTCAAAATTCATGCAATAATCAAGTTCCTGAAGAGAAGTAAATCCATTATTTTTTACATATTGCTCAGTCTCAGTATCTAATCCATTAGCACAATTTACATCCGGCATGAAAAAATAACCACACAAAAAACAATTTTTTGCTACAGTTTTTCTAACAGCCTCTCTAACCAGATAGCATACATCTAAAAACGTGCCTGAACCTGTTCCTCCACTTATTCCACTAAAAATATGTATATATACATAAGGATTAGTTAATCCGGCTCTGGCTTGATCTAATTCACTAATTACTTTCTCAAGAAAAGGCTTTGCGCGCTCCATCAAAAGATATCGACCAAGTTGTGGAACACCACCCGCTCCGGCAAGTGCACTCAGAGCATCTATTTTGGTATGTTCAAGCCAATCACGATATGCAGGATCTTCGTCCAATTTCCCCTGATGATGAGCAAAAACCTCAGAAATATCACAATTACAGGAAATAGGAAAAAACTCATTCTTTCTATCAATTTGACAGAATTCTCCCAAATTACTATTCTCTACAGAAATAGAGTTTTCATCAGAATCAACCGCCAGGAATCTAATATGATCATAGTGCGGAACTTCAGATTTAGGATCATCCGGAAGAACACGATTATATATTTTTGCCTTTAGATTTTTAAGACAATCAACTCCGGTTCCACCTAAACCGATACAAATAACCGCACAGTTATCCTGTTCCATCTGTTGAGCTACATCTACAATTCCGCCCTGTTTGTTAAGCAATAATTTCTGATACATAATATTTCCTCCGTTTATTAAATTCATTTATTTAATTTCTGGTTTTAACATGCTTTCAAATCGAATCTTAATGCCATTAGTGGAATTCTGAGAAGGTCTGACATCAATCTCAAAACCATTTCCACTTACTTCAATCGTGTTCTTCATTTCACCTTGGGCAAATACTTTTTTATTCGTAATAAACTTAATATCATATTTACCCGTAGCTTGGAAGAAGCATTTTTTCGAGTCAAAAATCCTGTTTGCTTCAGGCGAATTAAAAGGAACAAGATATAATCTTCCTCTATTTTTATGAACCATGATCTCATCACGATAATCGCCTGTAGCATCATCGAAATATCGGATAAAACAATTACCCATAAACTTCTTATTCAAAAAAATATATATAATCGTACTGAGAGCTATTATCAAAAGTAACAATATTATTCCCAGAATAATAATAGTTTTTTCTCCAATATCATTCCTTAAAACATTGATAGTAATTTCACAGGAAAGGCCGCCGGAATCTGTTGCCTTTACAATGAATAAGCCCTTCTTCAAACTACAATTAAATAATGATAATTCATTTCCTGATACAGTATAATCTGAGCCCTCCATAAATGAACTGGACTCAATACTATACCTCAAAACAGAATCCTCATTATCAGTAGCCAATTTGCTTAGATCAACATTTAAAGGCTTTGCACCGACATAAGGCCAATTATCCACTTTATGTTCGATTTGATCTTGAACCGGCTTCGGAGCAGTATTAGGCGGAACAGGTGTAGCAGCTGGAACTACTGTCATAACATTATAAGGACCAGTCTTCTCTGACTCCTTAGTAATATAGTTACCTGATAATGATGCCTCAAAATAATAGACACCGTCATCAAGATCAACATCAGCTTGGAAACAATCACCTGACACAGTCATTGGCACTCTCTTAATGACTTCTTCATAACCGTTCATAATCTTAAGTTCAGCCTCATAACCTGTATATTGAGAGGCCTCTGTAGCTACAGTAGTTCCTGAACTCAACCTGGAAGAAAAATGTGCCGGCGATGAATTATCTATTATGCCGTTATCATTATCAACATCTAAAGAAATCGAAAGGTTAGTATTATAGACCATGTTGATCTTGATCTGATCCTTCGGTATTCCTGTTGCAACTATCTTCCAGGTGCCCGGAACAACATCGGTGACCTTGATCATGGTAAACGAATGCAATTCAGTAACATAAGCATCTACCAGATTACCATCAGGAGTATATACATCCAAACTATCCGTATTACCGTGAATAATAATATTTACTTCTTCTACACCAATTCCTGGAATATCAAATGTTTTCTCAATGACACCGTTATCCGGGAATTCATCATCAACAATCGTAATTGTCGTCGTTCCATAGATTAACTCATAGAACGTATTAAACACATCATTAAGATCTTCAGCTCCGCTGACTTCTCTGAAAACGCCACCGGTTGCATCAGATATCTGTTTCATTTCGTTTGTATCAGCAGTACCATTTGAATTCAGACAAATTGTATAAATCGGGATGTCACTCTTAATTGCTAACTCGATAGCCTCTGCTTTATCTTCATATGACTGATTCAATTCGTCTTTTGTCGGCAGATCCGTATTACCATCACTAAGCAAAACTATTACAGAAGGAAGATTGGGATCACCATATTCATTAAGTGCATTAACAGCAGTAAGAAGCGCCATGCCTATATTTGTATCACCGGACGCTTTGATCGCTTCCAATGAATCCGTAACACTATTTTTATCCTGCTGGGAATTGACCAGAGACGGATTGATCTCCTGTTCAATCTTCGTTGAATAGACAAATCCACCCAAATAGTTGCCACGGGTAGCAAGCAAGTTGGCAAACTGGCTTATAGCTTCAAATCTGTATCCGTTAGGATCCGTCCATTTCATGGAACCGCTGGAATCTAAGACAAATACAACATTAAACCTGTTGTTATTATTTTGCTTTTTATCAGAATTATCAGCTGATACACAGCAAAAAAGCAAACCGATCGTTATCACGATGGATAACAATGAAACTAACGCCCTTTTTCTTCTCATCTTATTCACCACGCACAAAAAACATATAGCCATATTTCAGACTCTTAAATGATTTTAACATGTTTAGCGTTATTTACAACCTGCACAAAAAATAAGTTACATTTTATTTACCGCTAGGCATAGTGCACAAGGAATTCTTGCGAATTTTATTAATTTTTTCCATTGAATAATAAAAACTAACTCATTTTCATCAAGTTATAACTCTTTTATTCCTTTAATTCTCGAGAATGCAGTATAGTTCTCGCTTTCATAGTTTTTTGTGTAAACTGCAAAGACTATCTTTTCAAACATCCCGTCAAACTCCTCGCAGACCTGCTCTGCTGCCTGAGCAACGATTTGCGGAGGGTTGTAAAAAGCTCCGCAACCAAAGGCTCCTAGAATTACAACTCGCTCTTGATTCAAAAATGCAACAGAAAGAATCCGTCTCCAACGCTTCTTGTGCACTTCTAATAGTTCCTGATATGTCGGAGCATACTCACTATCATCATAAGATTGTCTCAGATCAGGCGCTGCACATGTAATAATATCTATCTCATACCACTCGTTGTCAGCTAAAAGCTCGCAATCGAATGTGTCAGCTTTAAAAACAGTAACGCCCGGGGTGAAAATAATGTCATCATTATTTCGCCTGTTTACTTCTTTATTACTGATTTTCTCTTTATGGCTCTCATAGAAAGCCTTTACGGTTTCATCAGATATACATCTATATAAGGTGCTGATTCGACACATGCTTTCTTCCTGTGCCGTAGTTCCTCTAACAACTCCACCACCCGGCGTAACAAAACTTGCAAAATTCAACACACAAACACCATTAGAACCGGGATTATTTAAGTATTCTTTTGCAGCTTCACACGAACGTTTAGAGGTCAGCCACAACTCTGTTTCTTTGAAAGGTTTTCCCGACTCAAATTGCAGAGCATCATCTTCCCAATAGATTTTCTGGTTAATAATTGCTCTGGATACAGACTGAGACAAGCGTTCATTTTCATCACACATTTCCAAGGTATTTTCGAATATCTTAATTCTTTCTATTCGGTCAGCCATCGGGAATACACCTCCAAAAATATTGATTTACTAATTATTTTAGACTATGTATGTCTATTCTTTGATTAATAATATCGACAATACCCAAGAGCATACTTTGTCATAATCATCATATAGTATTTCTATGCGTTTAATCATATGCTACATTTAAACGTAGGTACATAACAATTAACTATCTGAATCATCTATTGTCCTAATCATATCCCCTTAAGGAGAAGCCGCATGTCAATAAAAAAGCACATTACCTTTTTTCTTATAATAATCTTTTCGTTATCGCTATTTGCATGCAAAAATCAGGAAGCAAATGAGGATAGCAGTCCCAAACGCAACCTCGTCACAATAAAATACAACGACAATTATGACAGTGGCACAGCCGAGGTTTATTGGGACAGTTATCTGTTTGAAGATGATCCGAGCGTTTTCAATCTCGATTTGGCCAGGACCGCCGCCGCGATAAGTGCCGCATCAAATGACAGGTCAATCGGCACAGCTGAATTCCTGGCAGATGCTTTGCACGATTCTTTAGGATTGGAAGATATTTGTCTGTACAGTTATCCAAATTACAAGGGTAGCAAAGCGTTAAACATGTCAACTAAAGATTCCGATCTGTCCACCGCTTTTGCTATTGGACATCAAAAAATGACGTCTCCTGACGGAAAAGAATTTGAAATAATAGTTGTTGTATGCCGTGGAACCGAAGGATATCAGGATAGTATTTTCTATGACGGATTAGGCAGCTTATTAATTTCATCATACAGTTATGATGGGTTTAAGTCTTTTTATGGCTATGTAGATTATGCGACTCAAATCCAAAATGCTTTAGTGAACTATGTAAATAACTATTCCGGCAGTTTTGCTGCTGACGTAAAATTCTTATTTACCGGTCACAGTCTTGGTGGCACTCCTGTTCAGTTACTTGTTGCAGATCTTCAGAAATACGATAAATGCGCATACGGATATACTTTCGGGTCGCTCAACGCTACCAGCGAACCTTATCCTGACTACTACGTCTGGAACATCTTTAACTACTACGACGATTTCGGTCCTAATGGCAGCCAGTTATTCAAACCGTCCGGCGGCTGGTACACATACGAGAACAAGGTTGGGAAAATCCTATTATTCGCATGTGATTTTGATTATGTATTCACTTGCGATGATGGTTATTACAGCCATGTTATGGCCGGTTATTACGATGCATTAACAGCAGGATTTCTCGACGAAAAAGGCAATCCGACAATGTTTGATTCAAAAGGATGCTTTAATCTCGAAGGAACATGGGTAATGGATTCAAATGCTTCTGGTGGTACCCTTTCAACTGAGATTACATTTAACAGCGACGGCAGTTTCAAAAGCGGTGATCAAAGCGGGAAATATGCTGTCTCTTCAGTCGAAGACTATTGGTTCGATCTTGAACTTTCCGATAATGACTCAAAGAAAACGCCTTTCAGAGCTACCATTCATACGCCTGATGTAATAAGGCTATTCTACGAGGAGTCAGATCAGCAAGTGATATTAACACTTAAAAGAAAACGCTGATATTACGACGGGTTAAGCGTGAATATAGCGAATCATGTTTATACGTTCCATATAATTGGATTACGGCCTTCACCTATAGATTTTTCTGAGCTAAACATAAATTGACTGCTGGCTGATCAAATTGACAGCACTATCGCGCTTGCGTCACATCTGTTCTTTGGGGTATATCTGATTGCCTAGAGCTCAAAAAGATCCGTACAAATCAATTATTTGTATCTATGATACAGGCAATACTAAATTCAGAAGATTTAGCTGACATCTATCCTACTCAATCCCAATCATCTGACTGTTAAGATCGATCAATATCTTCGTTCCCTCACCCTGTTTGGATTCCGCCGATATCTTATGTCCCAAGTTGTCACAAATGCGCTTGCAGAGATAAAGGCCGATGCCGCTGGCACGCTTGTCCTCACGCCCGTTAAAGCCTGTATATCCGTTTTCAAAGATCCTGGGCAGATCTTCGCTACTGATGCCGATTCCCGTATCCTCTATGCAAAGTATCCCTGTATCTTTCATATAGATGCTGATACCGCCTGTGCTCGTGTATTTGACGGCATTGGAGATTACCTGCTCGATCACAAAGGATAACCATTTCTCGTCTGATAAGGCCATTGCACCGGTAGGTTTAAAATCCATTCTGAGCTTCTTCGAAATGAAGTCTCTGGCAAACTTCCTTATTGCAGGTTTGATGACGTCATCCAAGCTGATCTCCCTGATCACATAATCCGTGCTGTCAGAATCGAGCCTTAAGAATGTGAGAACCATCTCAACATAAGCTTCGATCCTGTTGAGGTCACTGTCGAGGCGCCTTGCAAGGTCCGAGTCCTCTGACTGTATCTGAAGTCTCATGGAAGCGATCGGTGTCTTTATCTGATGCGCCCATACTGTATAGTACTCGACCATATTGTTGTAGTCAGAGGTAGATTTCTTATGCGAGAACTCTTCCTCTTCTTTGAGTTTGCTTATTATCTCCTGATAGTCTTTTTCAATAGGGTCTACCGGGTTCGGCATCTCTCTTACCGTAAGCTTTTTATGCTTATTGAGGGTTATCAGAAAATCCACGACACCTGCGATAAGAAGGATAAAAGCACAGAGCACCAACGGATAAAGTACCGTTACGGCAGGCATGTCAAAGAGGAAATAAGATGACGCGAAAACGCCGATCACGATAAAGATCAGGATAATGACTTTCAGCCTTGATCTGAGATAATCTTTCAGCATCAATCCTCCAGGATATATCCCACGCCGAACTTGGTCTTGATTATGTCTTTGAGTCCTATACTCTCAAGTGTCTTTCTGAGTCTGCCGACATTTACGGTCAATGTATTCTCGTCGACGTAGCAGTCAGTTTCCCACAGAGCTTCCATAAGCTTCTCACGGCTTACTACCTTATTCTTATTCTGAACCAGAGTAAGAAGGATCTTATACTCGTTGCGGGCAAGATCGATCTCTTTGCCATCGTATGAGAGTGTATTGTTATTCATATTAAGGACGGCACCGCAGACCTCTACGGTGCTTGAAGACTGGCTGAAATCGTAAGTCCTTCTGAGGAGTGCGGAAACCTTTGCTATAAGCACGCTCTGATCGAAGGGTTTCGCAATGAAATCATCGGCACCCATGTTCACGGCCATAACGATGTTCATGTTATCTGCAGCAGAAGATATAAAGATTATCGGAACGGAACTCTTCTTCCTTATCTCCTGGCACCAGTGGAAACCGCCCATGTAAGGCAGAGTGATGTCAAGGATTATCAGGTGGGGTTCGTACTCGTCTATCTCTTCAATGACCTTCATGAAATCGGAGACAACGCGTCCTTCCATACCCCATGTCTTTAGGCAGGTCGTTATCCCGTCCGCTATTCCCCTGTCGTCTTCAACGATATAGATCTTATACATTATGATTTCGGAGTAAAGCTGTCAAAGATAAAGCATTTGAAATACTTTTTTGCCTGTTGCAGTTCCTCTTCGCTGCGGATGGTCCATGCAACGTTTTCAACAGTAAACAGTTTCCTGCACAACCTGTATGAAAACTGGTTAACGCTGTGATGATCGTAAGCAATAAAATCAGGACGCGCACGGAAGTTTAACATAAGATTTGTAAGCAGCAGTTTCTCGATCCAGGTTTGCGTAACATCCTGTATGAAAAAATCCATCGATAATTGACCGCGGATCACGTCAGGACGGTTCTTGCGGAACCAGCTTACAACGCTGGGATGAAAAGACTCGATAACATATATCCCGTGAAACTTATCCATCATTTCAGCCGTCATCTCGGTCGTAGTCTTCCAATCGCCCTCGGATTTGATCTCAACGATCAATGGCACATCTTCCTTGATAATACTCAGGACATCTGAAAACAACGGGATCTTCTCATCTGAGTTTGCCAGATGATATTGCTGAAGTTCATCGTAACTGCATTCGTACAGTTTCTTATCAACACCGCACATACGCTTGAGGTTTTCATCGTGGAAAACGACAAGCTTGTTGTCAGTAGTATGCTGAACATCAAGCTCTATACCATACCCGTTCTCCACAGCCAGCTTGAATGCTTTCAATGAATTCTCCGGAGCATCACTGTCGTTATTAAAGAAACCCCTGTGAGCGATCATCTTTTCCTCAAAGGGTTTCATTCTTGCCGTCCTGTCAGCACCCGGTTTAATGGCAAACAGATACAGACCGAACAATATGAGCAAAACGCAAAGAAAAACTATAACAACAACTACAAAGACATGCATATAACCATCTCCGATTATTTGGCGGTATCAATACTCAAAATTGATCAATTCCCTCAACAAAAGAACAAACTGCTTCTCAGGTTTCAGGATGGATCCGGGGGCAGTATTGTTATAGTCACCGGAATTGAAATACAAACATATTCCTGTGCCATACTCACGCGAGAAGACCAAAGGATATCCGTTTTCCGTTTCGAAATACACATTTACATCAGGAGCCAACTCACCCCAGCATACTTCACCGTCAGTCAGGCTGAAGGAATCCAGAAGAGATTCAAACAAACCCTCCTCCTTACAGATATCTGTCTTAACATATCTGACGGTCCTGGTGCGTTCAAAATTCGTGATCGTGCAACCGTAAAGTTCCTGCAGCTGGGTGTTTCGGGTCCTTCTGTAAATGATATCGTGTGCACAAATCAGTCTTCCGCCAGAACGCACATAATCCACAAGGCACTGGTTTAATCTCGCCAAAGCAGACGAGTTGTTCGTAAACTTGGTTACATCCGTAGTCATGAGGATGATCGTGTCTATCTTTGACAGATCATTCGAGAGAATGTCCAAAGCATCTTCCAAGATTTCAAAGTCGTAATTGTCATCAAAATCCAGTTTCTTTATGAGCTTATCCAATATTGCCGAATCAAAATCACTCCACAACAGTATATGCTTATAATCAGGATTAGAAGAAGTATTATTCTTATTCAGATTCTTACCAGCGTGAAGATAACGTTTGATGTGGTCAAGAACGCCGTCAAAATAGATGAAATCCACCTTGACGCGCTGATAATTCTGTAATGTGGATAATTCGTCCGGCAGGTCTGAAGGAAAAACAAAACCATTCATTGTTAACGGTATGATGTTTTTTCCTGTTTTTATGGCATGAACAATCTCCTGACGAAGCCAGTCATCTTCGTTTTTACAACGCTCAAGAGAATTCGGGGGCAATACCAAAACAACGTCTGAACACTCGTCCATGATCTTGAGCAATTTAGTATCAAAACGGCCGGAATCCAACGATTCAATGTCATAAAAGACTTTGTATCCTTCCGCAGTCAACTTCTCGTGTAACAGGAAAGCCAGCGCTTCACCACCCAAACGTCTATAACTGATAAATATCTGATACATATTGATTACCACATATAAGCTAAGAAGGTTACTGATATATTGTGAATGATAGCACAATTAGGTATTGATGACAAAAAATAATATAATCTATCCAAAACCGGACTATACTCAGGAGCACTAATGTTCAGCAAAAGATATAAGACAGTCTCTTTCATACTCGCATCTTCCCTGGCGGTTTCAACCCTATGCGGCTGCAGCATCGTAAATTCAAGTCAGTCCGCAGCCAATGAGACAAGTCTTCCCACGACATCCGCCACAACATGGCCGGAGATCAGTGAGACAACTACAGAGGCCACTACCGCAGAGACGACTGAGGAGACAACGGAAGCTGTTGTTTCTGAAGAAACATACCAGACCGCAATATGGAACGATGACGTTGACCCGGAATATGTGAATTCGATAGACGGTGTTACACCCGAAATGATGAGAGCCGACTTCTGGATCGGCGAGGATGACAACAGGATCCTCATGGATGCCGATGAGATAACCGAGTTCAACTACAACAACAGGGCAACCAACAAGACCGGAGACGGAGTAATAATGCCCAAATTCGACGAATTCGGAGAAGTCATGGACGGCAACATCCTCAGGGCCTTCCTCAAAGAGAATGCCGACTCCGTACCCGATGAGCCGTCCAAGTACTATCTGAACGGACACCAGACAACAAGAGGCTATTGGCAGAATCTCGTTGAACTTTCGAATATGGATGCCGTGGAAGACGAAGTCAAAGTCAGATACGGGTTCACGGTCAAGCGCATGACCGTAAGGCTCTTCCCAACTGAAGATAAAGTATATAACGGCAAGTCGGATAGGTTCTTCGATTACATGCTCTATTCCGAATGCATGCCGTTCATGCCGGTCGTCGTCCTGCACGAGAGCCTGGACGGGGAATATCTTTATGTTGTTTTCGACAGCTTCTCATCATGGGTAAGAAAAGATGCCATAGCACTCTGCAAAGACAGGGACGACTGGCAGGCCAGGCAGTTCCCGGAAAACCGGCTCGTTGTAACGGCACGTGAGATCAGGCTCGGTGATGATCCTCATCTCACTTCAACTGAAGACCTAGTTCTTCCCATGGGAACATACATGTCCCTTGTATCCGCTGACGATGCTCCCTCCGAGATCAATCAGAGAGCAACATTCTGCGATTATGTTGTAAAGATACCCACAAGAGGCAGCGACGGTTATATCAAAGACGAATACTTCCTCATACCCGTATCTGATGACGTGTATGTCGGCTTCCTGCCTTTGACGCCCGCAAACATAGTAAGACAGGCGATGAAGCTCCTTGGAGACAGATACGGCTGGGGCGGAGATCTTCGCGCCAACGACTGTACGGGAATAACAAGAGAGATTTACCGCTGCTTTGGAGTGCTCCTTCCTCGTGTCGGACAGTCCAACTCCAAAGGCATATACAAAGTCGACTTGAGCGATATGTCAGATGAGGAAAAGCTCGCCGAGATCGAAAAACTGTACCCGGGGAGTCTAATATCATTTACAGGTCACATGATGATTTACCTTGGCACTGTTGACGGAGTGCCTTATGTTATCAGCGCCGTCGGCACTTTGGTCGAACCCGGGTCTTCGGAGATACTGCATCCGAGGAGCGTTGTAATAAACAGTCTGTACGTAAAGAATTCCAAGATGAACACCTGGCTCGGGATCTCACAGACAGCATTGATGTTTATTCCCGAAAGATAACATCCTCATCCTTCAGCCTTGAGGACCACCCTGTTCTTGCCGTTTCTCTTGCCGTAGTAGAGCTTATCGTCAGCTTCCTTGATCCACTCGTCTACAGTAAGTCCCTTTTTGAAACCGGCAACCCCGGCTGTAATGGTGACTTCTATGCTGTTGCCCTCGAATGTGAAGTTGTGCTCTTCTATCTTTTTGCGGAGCTGCTCGGTCAGATCGAACCCTTTTGTCTCAGCGCTGCCGTCAGAGAAGACCAGGAACTCCTCGCCGCCCCATCTTGAGATCACACAGTCCTTCAGCGTATCCGTCATTATCTGTGCGACGGTCTTTAATACATAATCTCCGGCATTGTGGCCATATTTGTCATTAATACCTTTGAAATTGTCGATATCAGCCATCGAGACAAACATCTCACCGTCTTTCTTTACGGCTTCTTCCAGCTTGTTTACCATGAAATGACGGTTGTTGAGCGACGTCAGCCTGTCGGTAAGAGCTATAGCCGTAAGCTTTCCTTCGTAGTCGCCGATCATCTTGAGCATTATGCTCGAGTATACTATCAGGAAGAACAGGACTATCACTGAATTGAATACCCAGAAAAGGCCGGAGATTATGTTATCGACCTTATAGACAGGACCGATGCAGGCCGCATATCCCGTGGATGCAAGATAACAGAATCCGATTATGCCGCTGACAGCAAACGCGTTGATCTTTCTCTTCCCGATCTTTGATGCCATATATTCGGTGTAGAAGATGATCGGGATCATGGAAAGGCAGTACAGGTGGAACCCGATCTTGTAACCAAGGCAGATCGTGGTAATGCTCATATAGAGCGTCAGCCAGAAATAGACAATCCTTACATAGATATCCAGCTTCTCTTTACGTATCAGGATAAATCCGATGACGTAGACCAGCGCGGTCGGAATGCTGAACCATAAGAGAAATGTCGCTTTGCATACGAAGAAGAACCCAGCAAGACCAAACACCAGGAGTAAGATAATCCAGTTGATGGTATATGTAAGCTTCTGTACGCTCTTGAGATCCATACCGGCTCCTATAAAACTTATAGACCCATTATAAACCCGGCAAAAAGACTTGCCGAACCGTTATGCAAGGTTTAACACAAGTTTTACACAATGGTAATCCGCTCCAAGGTTCAGCCGCCGTAAAAAGCCCGGATTACTTGAGTTTCACGAAATACGGTTTGTTGAGTTCTATGCTCTGGAGCATCCTGCAGCCGTCGGGATTGACTGCGATGATCTTCCCTGCCGCGTCCGGATTATGCTTTATGTAGTCAGTTACATAGTCGTACTTCTCCCACAGATGCATAGGCGTAAATCTCTTAATGTCAGCGATTGAGAGATAGTAGTCTATTGTCCTGAAGCCGAAATCATCCCACCTCGGATCAAGCGGCAGCATCGCATAATCGATCCTGCCCGCAGCCTTCAGTGGTGCGGCATACTTCTTGAACTGCGGCTCGCTCGTCGTTACTTCATTCGGATAGAACTTTCTGGCTGTGGATTCGATGCTTAAACCCGTACTGTATCCTGATCCGTTCATGCCCGAAAGTCTCTTCTCGAGTCTTTTCTTATAAGTGTTAAACGGAAGCTGCGCATTGGCGAAAAGATCTCCTGCATGGAAGAACCTGTATCCTCCCGCCTCAACGATAAATGCGACACCCATATCAGTCGACTTCAGGCTCTTAACCGAACCGAAATCGGTCTCAAGGTACTGCTCACCCCTGAAAGAACACAATATGTCTTCCATTGACTGCGGTATCTTATCCAGTGCACCCTGTTCACTCGATGTACCGCTCAAACCAAGATAGATCTCACGGACATCGTACTTATCCGCAAGTCCGAAGATCCTGGAATTATAGTGATCCAGATGGACATGCGAGATAAAAATATAGACAGGCTTGGAAGGTTCAAGCGGCGGGATGGCTGCACGGTACCAGTCAAACACCAGTGTCTCATTAGCCGTCTCGATTATGAACCCGCTCTGTCCGCAGTAATAGCATTTGATGCTGCCCGAGTCAGGACGTTCAGATGTGGCGGGGATCTCATAATGCAGAGGAGACGCCACACTCACACCGTTCTTATATTCCTGGTCGTAAGGCACTCCGGCATTGTATATCACGAACCTTCCGTCTTCTTTGTTGTCCTTCCAGACGCCGCAGTGAATTGTGCGCATGTCATATTCGCGGTTATCGAATACCAGGCCGGGGATGGGGAGCTTAGCATCGTCGTAACGTTTGCCTCTTCCGTTAAACATCCCGTTCTTGAATTCACCTGTCCAGTGGCCGCCGTTATAGTAGAAAGTACCCTGTCCCTCAGGCTTTCCGTCAACCATCTCGCCCTCGTAATATCTTCCGTCTTTATATTCTTTTCTTCCGGTTGTTTTTTCAGGCATAGGTGTACTCCCTCCGTTATCCTTTTCATCTTCAATATGCAATGCGGCTTTTGTCTTCTTCAACAAGCCGCTACTCTCATATGTTTCCGGACTGTCCTCACCGTACATCACACGGCAGGCATATTGAACTCCTTCAAACAGAGGCAACGCTTTATCGTATTCGCCCCTGTCAAAATGAGCTTTCCCCTTGGCTTTGACCTTGGGAATAAGATCGGCTAAAAGATCTGAAGTTTTCTTTGTCTTAGAGTCATCTTTTCCCCGTATCTCACGCTGATATTTCAAACAGTCGGCATACATCATCAATGACTTTTTTGTTTCCCCTGCAGCGAGATAACAACTTGCAAGCTCGGACATCGTACTTAAAGCATTCTGGTGTTTGCTATCGATAATGACGCTGCTGACTTTGTAATTGATCTCCGCGATCTCAACCGCTTTTTTGTTATCTCCCATATGCCTATATGTCTGGATCATCCTCGAACGTGTGTGAAGAGTTTCATGGTGCGATTCTCCAAGAACAGCGCAGTGACGTTCGAGACAAATATCCAATAACTTTACGGCAGTCTGATAATCTTTCATTGAATCGAATACGACAGCTAGTTCCGTCAGTGTTTTAAGTGTCAATGGGTGGTCTTCGCCCAGGACTTTGCATGACAGATCATAACACTGCATCATGATCTCATGCGCCTTTTCAACATTGCCGCTCAACCTGTATGCCAAAGCCAGATTATACATGGAACGCAAAGTGTCGGGATGCTCCGCGCCAAGCACCTTAACATAAAGCTCATAACACTTCTGATGAAGCTCGAGTGCCTTTGTGTAATCACACAGGATGCCATATGCATTTGCTAGGCCATTCAGTCCGAGAAGAGTATCACGATGCTCATCTCCAAACAGGTCACGCAAGAGTTCGTAACATTTTAAATAATATTCAAAAGCCTCATTATATTTTCCGAGTCTTGAATACCTGTTAGCAAGATTATAAAGTGCTTTTATCACCTTTTCATCGGTTTCGTCACGATCCATCTTCAGCGTGTCTACAATCAATTTGCAAGTCTCAAGCGCAGAATAATCATCACCCACAGCCTGATATGCATTTGAAAGATTATTTAATGCCACGAGAGTATCATAATGCTTGTCTCCCAATACCTTACAGTACATTTCATAGCAGCTCTTGCTCATCTCCAATGCTTTTTGATAATCGCCATTCAGCCTGTAAATCTCTGAAAGATCATCCATGGCTTTCAGCGTATCAGGATGCTCTTCACCAAGCTGCGACTTGATTGTTTCGTAAGCCTTTTCACGCCAATACAGAGACTTCCTGTAATCCGCATTAACCTTATTCCCGTTCTTATACATGGAGGCAAGTTTTCGGATGGCATCGATAAGACCTGCCTCAGCTGCTTTTGTGATGAGTTTCAGACCCTTATCGAGATCGACTTCCACATCGATGCCTTCGAGATAAGCCAGACCGATAAGGTAGTTGTGTTCGGGATCGTTGTTATTCTCCGATACTGCTATCCCAACCAAAGCGTCGAGCAGTTGTTTGTTAAAACCCTGCTCATCATTAGTGTCGGCACATACAGGTATCCCCGGGTATGCCTTGATAAGTTCCTCGTAATCCGTATAGACCATCTCTGCGGGGAATATCGTCTTTCCGAGATTAACTGCAGCAGGATACTCCTGCGCCATTATGAAGTTCGGTGTACCGTTGTCGTTCTTCTCGAGAAGGCTTGGCGTAACGAGCAGCGTAAAGAGTTTACTGTCTTTTAAGATCCTGTCTATGCCTTCTCTGAAGCTTTCTCCCGGAGTAAGAAATTCGTCGAACCATATCGCTATATCCTCGCATTCGGGATTGTTATGGATCATCTTCATGAGATCGTTCGCGAGCTTTCTGTCCGTCTTCCTGTAGCTCAGGAAGATGTAAGCGTCGAATGCCTGCTTTATGCGGCTGACAAGATCGTTGCTGACCAGTACGGATTCCAGATATTTTCTGAGTTTTTCTTCGTAACTTATCTTTGTCGAATCGGTATTTACCGGAGAAAGATACTGCAGTTCCCCAAACTTATCAGCTCTGCCGTAAACTTCCTTTATGCTGTTTTCCATCAGCAGGGGCAGCACGGGAATATGCTTTTCGAGTGCGAAAGGATAATCCTTATCCATTGCCCTGTTGGTCTTTGTCAGGAGCTTCAACGTAACGGGGATCACGAACAGACTCATTCTTTCCAGGTCAACTTTTGTATTCTCATCACTGAGATCGGCAGTCATGTCTTCCGTATAATAGATCGCGCAGTCAAAAGCCTTCAGGATATCACCGCACAGCCGTTCAAAGCATTCATCCATATCATCGGGATGACATGTAAAGAATACCTTTGCCTTGCCATCCGGCTTTGCCCCGCCACGCGTCTTAAATGAGAATACCGTTTCACTCATCTGCATTAACATCCTTACTGTACTTTGTCCTGGAGAGATATAACCTGCCGATACCGGAATCATGTGCAGTCTTAACGAATTCTTTCAGGGGAATGTCTCCTTCTTCCGTCAGGACAAGATCCTCCGTTTCATTCAGATGCGTAAGGAATAACGAAGTCCTGACTTCATACGGGCAATTTTCACTGACGTCATCAGTTATCCTTCTGATAAGCGAAGATGCCGAAGGATGTCTTCCGAACCTTATGCTGTCCTGCCAGGGATTCGGCTGATTGGTCTCATCTTCGAAATGCAGTGCGGGATCCTCATTAAAAGGTCCGGCGCCATGACGCGTCAGATATGCCCTTGTAACGTAGACCGCCTCATCGAGTCGAAGTCCGCATTTGCCCAATATGCTAACAGGATTGATTATATTCGTGCGGCTGCACGTCGTGTGAGGCCACAGGTCTCTTCTGTCGACATCAAGGAGCAGGCCCTGACCGCTTTCAAAGACCACATTGTCGTAAGACAGAAAGAAAGCCTTCTCATCTTCGACAAGTGTCACATGCTTCGCGAGAACATTCTTAAGGAGTTCCGCATATTTCAATGTTTCAAGCTCCAAAGATTCGGTTATCGAATATTTAGCAAGCCTGACGGGAACATATTCTTTTTCTATGGAGGCAAGTCTGGCTGCGATCTCGGCGGCTGAAAGATCTGCGATCTCACGTATAGTCAGACCGAAACCGTCCCTTGTCCTTCTGGTAGCTTCCCAGATGCCCATTCCGCAGCTGCCGTGCTTAGCCTTGCCCCTTGCCTCTTCGATCTTCTGGTTGAGATAAACATCGTAAAGAAGAGTTACGGAAGCATCGGGAGACGCATATATCTTCACATGCGCTCCGGACACTTCCGCAAATCCGTTTATCTCTTCTTCGAGTTTAAATAGATCCGGAAAGAACGTGGCGGCCCAGTATGTGTCGGCTCCGTTGAACGAACCGGACGAGAGCTCATGGAAAACAAAACGCTTGCCTTCCCTCTCAACCGTATGCCCCGCCTGGGCTCCGCCGTTGTGTCTTACGACAAGGTCGTGACCTTCAAGTGTCAGACAATCTGTCGCAAGACCCTTTCCTTCATCTCCGTAATTACTGCCTATTACAGCGTAGAACATCAGGTATCTGTCAGATGATGAGGTTGCACATCATGCCGTCGATCTTCCTGTTGACGTCAGCAGAAAGGTCACCGAGGATATCAGCTCTGTTAAGGCCCTTGACCTTGCAGATAACGCTGATTATGAGTTCGGGAAGCAGTGAAACGGAATCCTTCCTGATGTTGATGGTCCTGCCGTCGATAACTGTCCTGTCACCGCCGCTGGTGATGTTGATATGGAACAGATAATAGGACTGTTCCGTCTCCTCGAAAACTTCCTGCAGAGTCATGTCTGACTTCTGATCGTCACCGAAGATCTTCTTGATCGCTGAAGCACTGAGTTTGGGATGGTTGGGAGCATCACCGATTGTAAATGCAAAGCCCTTCTGCTGACGCTTCTTCATGCTGTCAGTATCAGTATGTCTTGCAAGAAAATACCAGAACAGAGAATAGTCCTCAGGACCGTCGCCGCCCCTGCCTTCAAGCCAGAGCTCAAGGAGCTGCTCAGCGATACGGATATCGGATTCGTACTGTGTAACCTGCAGAGGTGCGGCATCGCCTACATCACCTATAGCCGCAAACATAAGCTGAGGATCCGGAATAACGTTTGAAGCATAGAGCTTCTTCATGAGTTCATTAAGCGAATTCTTTACGATCTCTTCAGAGAGATAACCCATAGAACCTGTTACGTCAACACCGATGGCAATAGGCGTTGAATTCGGATGCTCGTCATTATCCCTTGATTCTCTCTTGCTGATGAACTTCGGATTGAACTTATCGAGCATCGTCTTGTTTTTAAACAGGTTATCCGCACCAGCGTCGGTCGTAATGCCTCTTGTTTTTCTTAGTCTGTCCCAATCGTGTGCTGTGTAACTTCCTGATCCCATCTTGTTTCTCCTTTATCATTCATTGAATTTATGAAAATTATGGCCGCCAAAGCCCTTCATAATTACGTCATCCCAGGCTTTGAAATCGTCATAAGCCGTAGGTTTGGGTGCGCCGTCCAGGAACTCCATGCAGAGTGCCGGCGCGGTAGAGATGTCCATAACGCTCTTAGCGATGGACCTTATATCCTTCAGATAGTTGCGGTCGGATGTCATAGACACGCCTTCCCAACCGTCAAGAATAAATAATTCATGCGTCTTGGGATTGATATAAATGTCCTCGATCCTGATCGACTCAAAATCCATATTGTTGAACTCTAAAAGGCATCCCAGATTCTCAAATCTTGATATCATCCACGCAACAGTTGTCGCTTTCAGGTTCTCGAAAAGATACAGGGGGTAGATATTCTCCACCTTGGCTATCAGCATCAGTCCCCTTCCGTCATCGAGTTCGGCCCTGTATGTGACATTCGGCAGATACTTGCTCAAACCCTTAATGTCGGCAGAAGGATACATGATATCCGACAGGATGTTGTTGAACGGTGCGATCGGCATCTTATCGGGAAAGACAACTGCTATCTTATTGCTTCCGATGTAGACTTCCTTTTCAGGAAGGATCACGGAATAGTAGCTCTCGAAAGAGATATTGTTTCCCGTTGCCGTCCTGAAGTTTACGGAAGAACCGCTGTTCCAAAATTTTAGGACATCGCCTTCACTTGCAAGTTCATCGTTTAGGAACCTGTCGTTTATCAGCATCTCGTCCCTGGTATTCTTATAAGCCTTGAAGTCCTTGTCGGACAGGTAGATCATCGATCCGCAGAAACGGCATACCATCTCGCCTCTCGAACTGATCCTGTACTCGGCTCCGCAGTTGTCGCATTTTATGTTAAGAAGCTTGCTCTCCATGTCTTATCTCCCCGAAAGTAACAATGTTAATCTGACATCTTTTTAGATTATAGCATTTTTATAAAACATATTTGAGGGCAGATTTAAAGAATGTATCAGACAGTGACCTCGATATTGTCAACGCTCTTTCTGGACCAGTCGTTCGAGAGGTCCATATTCTGCCAGTCCGTCTGGTGGCAGCTGAAGCTTATCGTCAGGGTGTCGCCCTTTGCCAAAGATCCGCTGCCGACAGTAATCGTGAGACAGGTGTCCCTGTCCTCGCCCGTACATGATTCGAACGTGCCCTTGACCTTATCCGTGAGCGGAGTATACTGCCCCGACGCCGAATTTACTGCCGCGTGGTAGCAGTCGAACGCAAGAGTCCCTTCCTTTGTCAGATAGTAGTTTATCTTAAGGTTAGAAAGGTCCACCGTCCCGCTTCCTGTATTGGTGATATCGATCGTACCGGCTATCGCATTTGCCGAAAGCGACATATCGTTATAGTTCATCTTTATCGTGAGGTCACCGGATGTTGCCTGACCGCCGCCGTTGCCCGTCTGTGACTGGGTCTGGGCCGTCTGCTCGGTATTCTGTGCATTACCTGATCCGCCGCCGGCACTGCTACCTGAGCCCGAACCTTCCTCATCCGGCAGTTCTCCGAATACGACCTTACCGTTCTCCAGCAGGACGGCACCCGCTGCATTGTTATAGGAATAGTCGTTACCGTTATCCCATGCTCCGTTGGGACTCGTCATCCTGACCTGGATCTCGGACTTGTACTGAGACTGTCCGCCGGGTCTTAATGCTCCGTCATCGAAGACAACGGACAGATAGTAGATGTGGTTTTCCTCATTCCATACTTTAAGCCCGTCACATCTTCCCGACTGCATGTAATTCGTTGAAATGCTGACGCCAGAAGCGTCTCCGCCCGCCTGGTAGATCTCGGAAAGATCTACGAAATATCTGAACTCGAGGTTTTCAGCACATCTTGCGGGCCATGCCGTTCTGTTGTAGATAAATGCCTTTATCTCAGCGAAATCATTACCCTGAACATTAAGGCTGCACTCCGCGGAATACTCGTCCGAAGGAACCTCTTCGACTGCACCGAAATCTTTCAGGGTCTGCCCGTGATACTTTGAATACATGGCGGCCATGAGCCCTGTAAATCCGGCGTTATAGTCGCACGCTACCTCATTCTTGTTATAGTCGGATACCGTATCCGTATAGCCGTCGGAAGCGTCGGGACCGCCGACGAGCGCCCCGTAAAGGGTGTGCCTTGCTTCACCCGGCTCGTTCATGTTGTCGCAGTAAGAACCCTGACTCGTCCTGTGGTGCGGATGCTCGGGCGGATTCTCGCCGAAGCCGACAACATAGGACCTTCCCGAGGAACCCAGAGCATAGTCAGCCTGAGATTCTGCAAAATCCCAATATGTCTTTACCTTGTCCGAAGGACATCCATCCCATCTGCTATATACGGTGGCGACATATGCCGTTGTCGTCGCGTATCTTAACGAACCCCACTGGTCGAGCCATGCCAGGCCCTTAGGCGAATAGGTGATCCTCTGTCCGTCCGAAGTGCCGCAGGACCAGTAATCCAGATGCTTCTGCACTTCATTCTTATAAGTCTGCTCACCGGTTATCTTCGCAAGGAGGACGGCCGCACCGATGTGAACGTCATCCCAGCACAATGACCAGTCGTAATCGTGACCGGCTTTTGTGAAACACGATTTTGCATTGTCCAGATAAGTCTTATCATCAGTTGCCATATACAACCAGCAGCCTGCCCAGGCAAGCTCGTCGTAGAAACCGCTCCATGAGTTATAGAACCCGTTGGCGGCAGTGTATCCGTCGTCGCTCCTTGTCGAATCAGCAAAAGCATAAAGGCTCTTTGCGTGGTCGAGGCAGAGCTTCGAGTATTCTTTATCCGTATCTGCGAAAACAATGGCCGAGACCGCCAGTGCCGCAGCAGCTTCTCCGACGACCGCGGAACCGGGGCTGTTCTTCGTAACACAATAAGAAGGCCTGTTCATGCTCATGACCTCGGCAGGTCCCCACCAGGAATGGTCTGCATTGCCGTCGCCCACCTGATAGTAGTAGACCTCATCCTCGGGATGGCACTTGATGAGATAATCACATACCCACATAATGTCGCCCAGCATATACTCCAGCTGTCCGCTCTGTTCGTATGCCTGTCTGTCCTCATAGACCGACCATCCGAGCATGGCGGCGGAATATGCCATCGGGAGATTGAACTTCACATTGTCTCCGGCGTCATACCAGCCACCGGTAAGATCGATATTGTTGTCCGCTCCGTCCGTAAGGCCGGAATCTCCGCGCCAGTTGCATCTGGTCTGCTCGGGGAGCTTGCCGCTTCTCTGAAGTTCATAAAAGAGAACGGATTTCTGAAGAGCTTCTCCGTAATTGTATTTGCCTGTACCTTCGATCCCTTCGTAACCGCTGCCGTATTCCGACAGCCCGCCCGTTGAGTGGCTTCCCCCTGAAGATCCGTTAAAAGAAGACGTTTCAGCCGTTTCGGCATTTCCTGAGGCAGCCGTGGTCTCAGATACCTCTCCTGTAGTTGTCTCAATATCAGTCTCCTGCGCTTTATCGCATGCAGACAGTAAGAGCGTTCCTGCAAGTACGAACGCTATTGTCCTGTTAAATCTCTTCATCTTGCCCTCCGGGAGGTTTTGTCGCCATAATCGGCAATCAGATTATACCATCAGCGCCCCGGATAATCCTGAACGAAAAGCGACTTTCAACGCCCGAAAAAGCACCGCTTCAAAACGCTATTTACGTGTCGGTTAATTCACCGCTTTTGTCGGAAGCGGAAAGGTAAATCAACTGATATCTGTAATATTGACAGTGCTTTTGCCGGTTTTGCAGGAAAACTTCAGTGGTTTTCTGTATGTTTTATGTCGGCTTTTGTCGGAGCAATTCTTAGGACCGAAGCTACAAAACAAAACAATAAACCGGCAGGAATCCTGAAAACAAAGCTCACAAAAACAGCTAAAAACGACAGGATATTACAAAAGTTATCGTCGAACGATATGAAAATATCTGAAATACCATAAATAAGCCGACAAAGAAATAGGGCCAGGACTATAGGCCAGGTTGGCAAAAAAAAACAACTTTGAAATCAATGATCAAATGTCATACACAAAGGAGTCTCAGGTTTTTTCCAGGATCAACCAACCGCAAGCACGGAAAAACTAAAATCTACATCTTTTGAGCCTATGGCACCCCGTGTTTTATGCACTTAAACAAGTTGAAAAAACCATCTTTTATAAATAAATTTTGTTAGAATTTGCTAAACTACTGAAATAAAAGGTCAGAGATCCCATGAAAGGATATAGAGGCTGTCATGAACAATAACAGAAAGACGCTGTTACTCACGCTCGGTGCGACATTCGTTATCATGGCGATGCTCGTTGCCTATACGACGAGTCTGATGTACAGGTCTTCGGATTCATATATACACGAACTTGGAGACGATAAGGCTTCCGCTATCACCGCCGATCTCGAGAACTACCTGGAGACAGCCAGATCAGTTCTCTGGGTCGCCGCCGATACCGTTGACCACATGGTTGCGAAAGGTGCCACCAACGAAGAGATCGTCGAATACATCACGAGAGAGTCGGCCAATACGGCTTCACAGTTCGATGAGAGCTACACCGGAATATACGGCGTAATAAACGGCCAGTATGTCGACGGAGTCGGCTGGACTCCGCCGGACGACTACGATCCGACCGCAAGGGACTGGTACCTTGACACCGTGGCAGCAGGCGGTCAGCCTCTCGTTGTATCTCCTTATGTCGATGCCCAGACAGGCAACGTCATCATCTCGATCTGCAAAGCCCTGACAAACAAATACGATGTATTGGGCCTGGACCTCACGCTCACAGGCGTTCAGGAAACTGTTGAGGAGATTAACATCAACGGCAGCGGCTATGGCTTCATCCTGAACTACGACGGGACCGTAGTCGCACATCACGACAGCGGCGAAAAAGGAAAGAACTACAGCGAAGATCCCGATAAAGCTGAACTTTTCAACAAGATAATCAGCGTGGACAAGGGTAATTTCGACATGGTCATCGACGGCAGGAACTGCTCCGTATTTGTCGATGATGTTCTCGACCAGTGGCATCTGGTCATTATCGTCGAGAACAGCGTGCTCCTTAAGGATACGATCAACGTACTGATCGTAAGCATACTTGTCGGACTGCTCGTATTCGGATTGATATCCACGTTCTATATCCTCGGCTACAGGCATGAGCGCAAGGTCAACAAGAGCATGGAGGAGATGAAGGCAAACGAGCAGAAGCGTGAATATGAAGCAAAGATCCTCATGCTAGAGAAGTCGGCCGCGGACAGCGCCAACAAAGCAAAGAGCGACTTCCTAGCCGACATGTCCCACGAGATCAGAACGCCGATCAATGCCGTACTCGGAATGAACGAGATGATCTTAAGAGAGTCAAAGGACGAGCAGATACTCGAGTATTCCGCCAACATCAAGAGTGCCGGCAACACGCTTCTTTCGATAATCAACAACATCCTCGATTTCTCGAAGATCGAAGACGGAAAGATGTCCCTGGTACCCGTGGAATTCGATACAGCCGAGCTCATCAACAGCCTCATCAACTCGATAAGCGAACGTGCCCGCACAAAGGGACTCGAATTCAATGTCGACATCGATGAGTCGGTCCCTTCAAAACTCTACGGAGACGACGTCAGGATAAGTCAGGTAATAATGAACCTTCTGACGAACGCGGTAAAATACACCGAGAACGGAAGCGTCACATTACGCGTTAAGAATAAGGGGATCGATGACGGCAGCGTCACACTCCGTTTCGACGTTATCGATACCGGCATCGGCATCAAGGACGAGGATCTCGAGAAGCTCTTCATGTCTTTCGAGAGGCTCGAGGAAAAGCGCAACCGCCACATCGAAGGTACTGGCCTCGGAATCTCCATCGTAAACAAGCTCCTAACCATGATGAACAGTAAACTCGAGGTGGACAGCAAATATGCGATCGGTTCCACTTTCGGATTTGATCTTAAGCTCCGCGTAGTGGATGCCGAACCTGTAGGCGCATTTGACGAGAAGAACAGGAACAGCCGCATCGAACCTGATTACATCGTTCATCTCAATGCTCCTGACGCAAAGATCCTCGTAACCGACGATAACGGCATGAACCTGAAGGTCGCCGTAAACTTCCTGAAGATATTCGGCATCACTCCGGTTACCTGCGGTTCGGGCGCTGAAACGATCGAACTGGCAAGGAAAGAAAGATTCGACATCATTTTCTTAGACCACATGATGCCTCAGATGGACGGCTTCGAAACACTCAAGGTCCTCAAGGACGAAGATCTGCTCCAGGGCGCAGTAGTAATCGCGCTTACCGCCAACGCAGTCGTCGGTGCGGAAGAACAGTATCTCAAGGCAGGCTTTGACGGTTATCTTTCCAAACCGATAATGCTCGCCGATCTTGAAAAGATCTTAAGAAACAATCTTCCCGCAAATGTGATCGACGGTACTGTCAGCAACACTCCCGAAGAGGCCGTCTCGTCCTCTTCTGCCCTCTCAGCCGAGAAGGCACGCGCCCTCGGACTCAACGTTGACGCTGCTCTCGTATATGCTTGCGGCGAAGAGGATTTCTATCTTGAACTCCTGACGGATTACGCGAATGCCGCGTACGAAAAGTGCAGCGAGCTTACTTCTTATCTTGATAACAATGACATGAAGAACTACAGCATCCTCGTTCACTCGTTAAAGAGTTCATCGAGGACCGTCGGCGCCGATGAGATATCCGACCGCGCGAAAGCACTTGAAGACGCCTCCAAGAATGAAGATGCTGATTTCGTAAAAGAACATCACGGATCTTTCGTAAAGGATCTTAAGGAGCTGGCTGCCAGGATACTCGGCTGATCAAGGAGCCTCAGATATTATTCTGAACCGGCATCGCCTTCTGCTTTTGAAGTCTTACGGCCTTAACGATGAAAGTTATCATGGTGACCATGAAGAACGCAAAGAACACCACCATGATCGGTGATACCACGATGCTTATTACATAGGTCAGGACATTAACGTTCGAAGCCAGCATACGTGGATTGAGGAATCTCTCGAATCCTGCCAGATAAAAGATTATCTCGAACAAAAATGAAACACCGTATACGACAAAAGGTACGATTGCAGCTTTCGGTCTGTCGGCATTTTTCTTATTCGCTACCGTCAGGATTGTGACAACCATGGTAATGATCCCAACCAGAGCACAAAGATACATATAGTAAGGAATGACGGTCCCGTGTGCGAACGGAGTCGTAATCAGGAAACGGTAGGTGTTGCTGCCTCTGAAGAATCTCGCGGTACCGCGGATGATATCGTTCTGAAACACCGTCATTATGGTGATGATAAGCGCGGAAACACCGAGTGTTATCCCCATTCCTATGACCATCTTCTTATGTAACCTGTCCATTGCTGAACCTCCCTGTAATATCCATAGAATTAAGTCAGTCCTTAAATATCCATTTCAGGATAATGAGCACCAGTGAATTCTTCTGGGTTCTTCCTTTATCCCCATCAGGATCGGCCGTGGTCATGCAGGAGAACTTGTCATTTTTCTGCATGTCGAACCCGTTCCTGTAATCGATATATTCACCGACATCAGGAGCGCGGTCTATCGTAACCGATTCACTTGTGGATCGGTCTTTGAACTTGCGTTTCAGGAACGGGACAATTACCGACAGACCCGTTAACATCGTCATAAACCAAAGCACAAGAAATGTCGAAACACATATCGAAAAGATCTTGCCGCCGTCATATCCGTAATCATCAAAACGGGTCCACAGCCCAAACAGCGGGGGCAAACTCAATACTGCACCCATAGCGGCCGTAACGGCGAGATATTTCGCGCCCCATCTTAAGACCTCATTTGAGGCATGCTGACGGACAAGTGAACTGGCCACAGGCAGATTGCCCGAAGCTTCTCCGGTCTGTCCGTTGACGGCGATGCTGTAGTTAATACCCTGATGCTTAATGTTCAGGAACCAGACAGGCATCAGTGCATAGAGCTGGCTGAAGTTCTCGGCAAAAGAACCCGTGGCGCCCACACTTACACTCGTGTATTCGCCAGTGGTGAAATGCTTGACGATCCCGGCTGCGTATGAATCTATCCTGATCTTGATTATGTCGAGCATATCGATCGCGGATTTGTCGTAACGCTGGGCGTAGAACCCCGGAAGATACATATCGTTATAATACTTGAGATCCTTGTAATCAAAAGGTTCTATCGCTTCCATGAGAGTGTTCGGGATCTTCTGGCATCCGTCAAACGGGACCATCTTCACGTGGAACTTGATATCCCTGTCGATAAAGAAGTTGGCAACCGTCGTCCCCTCTTCTATCTTGCCAGATCCGCCGACAACGGCATGGCAATCAGCATCAATGAGCCAGAACGGAACGTAATATCCCGTGATCTTCGTCAGCGTCGCATCGGACATGAATTCCTTCGGAACTCCGTGCTGCTGCTTTGCCCATGCACGGAAATTCGCGATGGCTTCTTCCTTGCTGACCTTGAAAGGGATTATCAGATCAGGTCTGAAGCTTTTCGAAAGACGTTTTTTGATCAGTGTCGGAGAACCGCAGAACGCGCAGAACGTCGCAGCTGTATTGTAATCGGTAACGACAGCGGCACCGCAAGAATCGCAGATGAATTCCTGCTTGTTCTCTTCCTCATCTCCGGCATCTTCGGTATCGCGGTTCTCAAACCTTCCCGAAGACTTAAGGCTCTCAGGCTCGTATATCCCGCCGCACGATCCGCAGACGAGCTTTCCTATCTTCTCGTTAAAGAAGATGTTCGCCGCACAGTTCGGACACTTCACCGAATCCGTCGCAAAAAATCTGTCGAATTCATCCTGTGAGTCGTTAAACATTTCCAGCCTCATTCGTTTTTTCTTTATTGTACCGATTTTTTACGAAACGGCAAAAGCACGGAATCATCTTATCTCAATAAGAGAAGGGCCGCCCGTATGAGCAACCCTTTCTCTGATGCAGATGATCCTTGAAGGCCGTTGTTCTTCTTCAGAGTCCGTCCTCCGCGATCTTTTTTCCATTGATTATTTCTTGATGCCTTCCCTCCAAGTTGCAGGTTTAAATTCTCCCAAGAGCGGAAGGAGACGCTTATCGACATCGATCTTGAATACCGCGTTGAAGTTGTTGGTAGCGATCATCTGACCTGCAAATCCGACAATAACTACGAGTTCCTGATCGTTGAAGAACTTTCTCAGTCTGTCGAAAAGTTCGTCAGACACTGCCGTGGGATTCTTTACATACTGCTCTGCAAGTTCTGCAAGAACTGTCTCCTTCTCGTCATATACGAGATTTGCGGGATCCAGGCCGAGGCCCTTTACGTCGCTGATAAAAAAGAGCGAGCAGAGCTGGCATGAATTTGTAGTAGATATCTTGTGTGCATAAAGGATGGCATCCTTCTCTCCGATGACTTCTACAAGACGGTTCCATGATGTATACCATGCCATGTACGCGTCGTATGTAGCTGCGTCATTCAGAAGTCCCTTCTTCATGTTTGTTACCGCATTGCGTCCTGCGAGTTCGTCGTAGCGCTCTTTCTCAGCACCTGTTGCTTCGTTCTGTTCAACCAATTTGATCCTTGCCATTTTCGTAATCTCCTTTGCGATTTATTTCCCGGTATTTTTCTTAAAGCGCGAGCTTTAAGATCTCAATGAATTTCTCCGCGTCCAGCGGGACATAGTGTCCTACCGTTCCGCCTGCCGTTGCGCGCTTTGCCATAACTTCGAAGTCTTTATCCGTGATTCCCAGTTCGGACAGATGAGTCTTAAGTCCCAGTTTCTTAAAGAACTTCTCGAGTTCATCCGATAACAGGAGCGCGCGTTCCCTTTCTGAATAGTCGTACGGATCTTTGCCGTACACTCTGCTTGCGAGAAGTGCCGGTCTCCACGGTTTCACATCAGCTATGTATTTTGTCCATGCAGTGAAGACTATTGCCATTCCTTCTCCGTGTGTGATGTTGTATTGTGCCGAAAGCTCATGTTCGATACGGTGCGATCCCCAGTCCGCGATCCTTCCTGCATCGAGGAAATTGTTGTGTGAAACTGATGCAAGCCACTGTATCTCTGCCCTTGCGTTGATGTCGGACGGGTCTTCTATCAGTCTGTCGGCATTTACGAGCAGAGCTCTTACCGCACCTTCGATGAGATAGTCTGTCGTGTCGGAATTTTTCGCGTCTGAGAAATATCTTTCGAGAAGATGGGAAAGGACATCAGCTATTCCGACAGAGGTCTGGTAAGAAGGAAGGTTTACCGTATACTTCGGGTTCATGATGGCGAACTTCGGGATGATGCGGTCATCCTCAAATCCTTTCTTCCATTCGCCGTATGAGAGGATGGCACAGTTGGACGTCTCGGAACCGCTCGATGCCGTTGTCGCGATCACTCCGATGTTAAGGACTTGTTCGGGAGTAACACCCTTATCGAAGAAATCCCAGACATCGCCATCGTACGGTATACCGAGAGCTATCGCCTTGGCGGTGTCGATGGAGCTTCCCCCGCCGACTGCCAGAACGAAATCAACTTTGTCTTCCTTGCCCTTTTTGACAAGCTTCCTCACGAGTTCGATCGAAGGATTCGGTACCACTTCCCCGCTCTCGGAGAACCTGATGCCAAGCTCTTCAACAGCTTCAGTGATTACATCATAGATACCTAATGTTTTTATGAAGTCTCCGCTGTATACCAACAGGAGTGATGTGACTTTATGCTGCGATAAAAGAGACTTCAGTTTCTTTTCGCTGTCCTCGCCGAAAACTATCTTCGCGGGGTTGTAGTACTCAAATCCGATCATGTTGTTTTCTCCTGTTTATACGATCAGCCGAAGAGCGGTACGACTGCTCCGTCGTATGTATCCTTGATATACTGTGCGACCTCAGGTCCCTGGAGCACTTCAACGAGTGTCTTGATGGCCGGATCGTCAGCCTTGTCTGCTGATGTTGCGATGATGTTTCCGTATGTCTGCGCAGCAAGTCCGTCGTTAGCTTCCACTGCGAGAGCCTGGCTTACATGGAGTCCTCCCTCGATCGCATAGTTGCCGTTGATGACTGCGACGTCTACGTCAGGAAGTGCTGCCACGAGCTGCTCGGGTGCAAGTTCCTTGAACTGTATATTAAGAGGATTCTCTACGATATCTTCAACCGTCGCATTGATGCCTGCATCGTCCTTGAGCTTGATGATGCCTTCCTGTGCGAGAAGGAGAAGTGCTCTTGCTTCATTTGTTACGTTGTTGGGTACCGCAATGACTGCGCCTTCAGGAAGTGCCTTAAGATCGTTTACCCTTCCTGCATATACACCGAACGGTTCATAATGTACTGCGCCTACTGAAACCAGGTCGGAACCGTTCTCGAGGTTGAACTGGTCAAGATAAGGAACATGCTGGAAATAGTTTGCATCAAGCGAGCCCTCGATAACGCCTGTGTTGGGTGTAACCGCATCCTCAAGTCTTACGATCTCGATCGTGATTCCTTTCTCTGCAAGGATCGGCTTTGCGACTTCCAGGATCTCTGCGTGAGGTGTGATGTTTGCTCCTACCTTGAGCACCGTGTTTGCTTTCTGTTCTTCAGTCTGTACCTCAGGCTGTTCTTCGCTTGCGCCTGTCTGTACATCGGCCTTGGTGGGCTCAGCCTTTGCGCAAGCTGCGAATGAGCCCGTTATGGTAAGTAAAAGTCCTGCGGCAATTGCCTTCTTAAATATGTTCTTCATTGTTGTAATCTCCTTTAGTTATGTTTTTGTTTTAGATAAGCTTTTCGCTTTAAGAATGATTTTTGTTCAGGCATAAAAAATGCCCGGAAAGTTTATTTAACTCCCGGGCGCATGGCATATGTTCAAATGCATATTACTGCTTTAACATCGATCGTTCTCAAGGCGTGAGGAATGTCTTCTTCCGCCCTGGGCCATATTGCGCACCCGGGAGCAAAGCATTCGACAACACATCATCATGGTAGCTGCTGTATTAACTGTTCTGTACATTTCTCACTCCTCCTTTCGTTGTGATGGCGATACTTTACTACTACTTACCTACCGTGTCAATAGGTTTATTGATAATTTTTCCGGATAGTTTTCGTCACCGGAAAGATTACAGATGATATCTGCTAATAACATCACGTATTCTGATATCAGCTGAAGACTGAACATCATAAACTATAGGTAACAGGCGAGCCTTGGATCGTATATATCTATGGAGGCAACGGACAGTTCATCGAACTGTTCTACGGTGCAACAAACGAGATACCTTATAGTGACGACAACATTGGTTTCTTCCACATCTGTATTGCAGTCGACGATATCAATGAGATATGGAAAAAGATTGTTGAAACAGGCGCTCCGCAGGACGATGCACCCAAGCAGGGCTGTCTCAAACTCCGGTCTGAGGCAGCCCTGTTGCTTTAACTGATTCACGTAATTTGAAAAATTATCTGTTGTCAACTTTCTCGGGATACATATCGTGATGGAAAAGTCTGTCTTCGGCAACGCTCTCCCATTTGGTTCCAGGCTTGCCGTAATTGCAGTAAGGATCTATGGAGATGCCGCCGCGCGGTGTGAACTTGCCCCAGACTTCGATATACTTGGGATCCATGAGCTTTATCAGATCCTTCATGATTATGTTTACGCAGTCCTCATGGAAATCACCGTGGTTGCGGAATGAGAACAGGTAGAGCTTTAAAGACTTGCTCTCGACCATCTTCTCCGACGGAACATAAGATATCGTTATGGTCGCAAAGTCGGGCTGACCAGTTATCGGGCAGAGGCTCGTGAATTCGGGACAGTTGAATTTTACGAAATAATCATTGTCGGGATGCTTGTTGACGAATGTCTCGAGAACGCCGGGATCGTAATCCTGACTGTAAGTTGTACCGTTGCTTCCGAGTTTTGTAAGTCCTTCTTTTTCGCGCATGATATCACCCCTTGATGAGACTGTACTTGATGCCTTCGTCGTATGTATCGATGCCTTCAGCCTTCTTGACGAGCTTTACGACAAGATATGTAACCGGTGTAAAGATAACCTCATATGAGACCTTGAACAGGTACTGGAAAAGGATCATCTGAAGTACAACGGAATTATCCATCGTGCCCCAGAACGCGATCGTGATGAAGATAACCGAGTCAAGGCCCTCACCTATAACGGTAGAAAGAATGGTACGGATCCAGAGGTTCTTTCCCTTTGTTGCGACCTTGAGCTTGGACAATACGATGGAATTGGAAAACTCACCGAAAAGATAACCCGCAAATGAAGCAGCCGCGACCCTCGGAGTCGTACCCAACACGGTTGCAAATGCCTCCTGGTTTTCCCAGTATCCGGGATGAGGTAGAGCTATAGTGATGAGATAGATCATTACCGCAAAGAAGCTGCAGCCGAAGCCGAGCCAGATGATGGTCCTCGCATTCCTGAATCCGTAGACCTCGGTAAACACATCTCCGATGATATATGTCAGCGGGAAAAGGATTACCGCCGCGGGCAGTGTTATATTTTCCGTTACGGCCCACATCTTGCCGGCGACAAGATTAGACAGCAAAAGGCATGTTACAAAGATGATGCCTATACACATAAACAGTCTCGATACTTTCTTATCTTCGTTCATATACTTCAACTCCAAAATAAAAAATGGCTCCCAAAAACAGGAGCCACATTTAATCAAGTCAGCTTTAACAAAATGATATAAATGATTGTCCTGGTTTTGTTTTACGACAGGATGGCACAAACGAACTGTCGGCGCTTTTATTCTCGCGCGAGAGATAATATCATCTTGAAGCCTTGCGGTCAAGGACCAATCTCTTCTGTTCGGCCTGATACTTGTTGAATAACTTCACATACATGAGCGGAATGGCGCCAACTATCGCTGCACTCGCCTGAATGCCGTTCGGGATCACTGAACCCAGTGCCGCTTCAACACCATACATGAATGGCAGTGATTCAAACACAAAGTAACCGGCGAGCATTATGATTTCTGCAATAAATGATGCCGACAGTTTTCTTGCAAGAGAGACTTTTCCTTCACTGTTCCTCTTGAGAAGCAATCCGGCAACAAGACCCATGATGCCCTTTATCAAAAATGTTGCGACGGCATACTGAGGATAACCTGCCATGAGGTCTGCCAGAGTCGAGCCTATCGCGGCAGGGACAAAGGCAAAAGGTCCCAGGATATACGAACTTACGAGTATCACAAGGTCACCCAGGTTTATGTGTCCTATCGCAGTCGGGATGTGAAGTTCCGTTCCGATAAATACAAGTGCCGCAAGGACACCCGCATATGCAATCTTCTTCAGGTTATTTCTGTTCTTTTCTTTACTGTTCATTTTCTTTCATCCTCCTGAAAGATACCTTACGTTTTCCTGTGTTTTTTAGACATCCAAATGCCGAGTTCCTGGATAAGCATTACCATGATTATCAACAGGGTTACCGTGGTCCAGAGCACATCCTTCTGATAACGGTAGTAACCGTACTGCAGGGCGATCGCTCCGAGTCCGCCTCCTCCGATGACTCCCGCCATCGCCGAATATCCCAAAACCGTTGCAACGTTGATGGCGCCGCCCTGAAGGAGTGAAGGCGTCGCTTCGGGGATAACGAAATGCAGTATCGTATAAAGAGGCGATGCTCCCATCGATGTGGCAGCCTCGATAATTCCAGGCTGCACTTCGTTGAGAGAAGATTCGACCATCCTCGCGACTATCGGGATCGCGCCTATCGTGAGCGGAACTATGGCAGCTGTCGTACCGATCGATTGTCCGACCACAAAACGCGTAAACGGTATCAGCAATACCAGCAGTATTAAGAACGGGAGCGAGCGCGTTATGTTCACTATCGTTCCGATCACCATATTTACCGCACGGTTCTCGAGCAGGCGCCCTTTTGAGGTCGAATACAGGATCACTCCCAGAGGCATTCCGATGAGGTATGAGAATAGTGATGCGAAGAACGTCATGTAGAACGTCTCCCATACACCCGTTATTATCGCTTCCCTGATGTAATCACTCATTTCTGCTCACCTCCGATACCGCCAGTCCCCCGGCCTTGAAAAAGTCGATGACCGTCTGCCTGTCCTTTGCAAGAACAGGAGGCTCTATAATCATCTGACCGTAACCTATGCCTCCGACGCTCCTTGTATTCGCGCTGAGGATATTCACTTTAAGCCCTGTTTTTTCGACCAGGTTAGCTATGAACGGCACGTTCGACTGGGTTCCGTCAAAGACTATCCTTATGAGCTGTCCGTTCTCATCCGAAGGATCGAAAGGATTGCTCGGGAATACAAGTTTTTTCGCCGCATTTGACTGAGGATTTGAGAACACTTCCTTCACATCACCGATCTCGGCAAGTTTACCGTCGTCGATTATCGCTACTCTGTCGCATATCTTCTCGACGACGCTCATCTCGTGAGTGATGATTATTATCGTCAGTTTTCTCTCTTCATTTATCTTCTTCAACAGATCCAGGATCTCACCCGTGATCTTCGGATCTAATGCGCTCGTCGCCTCATCGCACAAAAGCACCTTCGGATCTGCAGCCAGTGCCCTTGCTATTGCGACTCTCTGCTTCTGACCGCCAGAAAGACGCGCAGGATACTCATTTGCCTTATCCTGAAGACCTACGATCTCCAGCATCTGTTCCGCTTTCTTTTTTCTTTCGGCGCGCGGGACGCCGATTATCCTCATCGACTGCTCGACATTTTTAATGACCGTCCTCTGGTTCACGAGATTGAATCCCTGGAAGATCATGGAGATCGAATGACGCACTTCACGGAGTTCTTTCGCTTTGAGCTGCGAGAGATCCTTTCCGTAGAAATCCACCGTACCGGATGACACTTCCTCAAGCCTGTTCAAGGTCCTTACCAGAGTCGATTTTCCCGCGCCGCTCATTCCGATTATCCCGAATATCTCGCCTTCTCGTACCGTAAGGCTGATATCCTTGAGTGCCGTGAATTCCTTCCCGTCGTTCTTATATGTCTTGTATACGTTTTTTAATTCATATACGTTTTCCATCAGTCGAATAATCCTTTACTCAAGTATCTGTCTCCCCTGTCGGGAAATACCGTGACGATGTTGCCTTCATCTATCTCTTCCGCGAGCCTTAAGGCTGCCGCGAGTGCCGCACCTGATGATGAACCTGCAAGTATGCCTTCTTGTCTTGCGAGATCCCTTGAAGCGCCGAATGCCTCATCGTCCGTAACCTTTATGACCTTATCCACCAGCGTGATGTCCATAGTGTCGGCGATAAAGTCGTTGCCTATTCCCTCTATGTTGTAATCGAAATGCTCACCGCCGCCGATCGTCGAACCGTAGGGATCCGCAAGCACGCCTTTGATTCCGGGATTCTGTTCTTTCAGGTATTTAACGACTCCTGAGAACGTTCCGCCGCTTCCTGCGCCTGCAACGAAATAATCGATCTGTCCGTCCAGTTGGCTGTAGATCTCAGGTCCCGTCGTCTCATAGTGAGCCAGAGGATTTGCGGGGTTTCTGAACTGTCTTAACGAGATCGAACCCGGAATGGTCTTAAGTATCTCTTCCGCTTTTTCCTCGGCTCCGAGCATTCCGCCTTCTCTTGATGTGTGAACGATCTCGGCTCCAAGTGCCTTCATGACCTTCTGCTTTTCGAGAGAGAACTTCTCGGGTACGGTAAAGATAACCCTGTATCCCTGGTTGAGCGCTGCAACGGCTATTCCTATTCCGGTGTTGCCTGCGGTCGCATCAACGATCGTTCCGCCTTCTTTAAGCAGACCCCTGCGGCGCGCGTCATCGATCATGTAAACGCCTACACGGTCTTTAACGCTTCCTGCGGGATTCATAAGTTCAAGTTTTGCATAAATATTTACTCCGGGCTTGACGCCCATATGATCTATCTTCAGGATCGGAGTGTTACCGATCATTTCTCTTATGCTGCCGTATACGTTATTCATCTTATCCACCTCATGCCTTAACGGAATTTTCGATCGCCTGCTTCAGATCATCTATAAGATCATCTGCATCCTCTATGCCTACCGAGAGTCTGATGAGCTCATCGACGATGCCGACTTCTTTTCTGATGTCTGCAGGGATCGCCGCGTGAGTCATCGTTGCGGGATGGCATACGAGCGACTCAACACCGCCCAGGCTCTCTGCAAGAGTTATGAGCTGAAGCTTCTCGAAGAACACTTTGTAGTCGTACTTTTCGTCAAGTACGAACGAGATCATTGCGCCTGCTCCGTCAGCCTGTTTCTTCTGGATCTCATAGCCGGGATCTGTCTCCAGTCCCGGATAGTAGACCTTGCTCACATAGCCGCTCTGAACGAGCCACTCTGCCACTTTTTGCGCATTTTCGACATGTCTGTCCATACGGACTCCAAGTGTCTTTATTCCCCTGATTATCAGGAAACTGTCCCAGGGTGCGAGCACGCCGCCGATCGCGTTCTGCAGATAGTAGAGTCTGTCTGCCAAAGCCTTGTCGTTTACGACTACGAAGCCTGAGATCGTATCAGAATGTCCGCCGAGATATTTAGTGCCGCTGTGAATAACGATATCGGCTCCTAGCGTCAGCGGACGCTGGAGATAAGGCGTCAGGAATGTGTTGTCTACGATAACGAGTTTGCCGTGCTTCTTTCCGATCCTGGATACCGCTTCGATGTCGGTGACAGTGAGCAGCGGATTTGCGGGTGTCTCGATATAGATCGCTTTCACGTCGTCATCGATCGCATTTTCGACTGCTTCAAGATCTGACGTGTCAACGATCTTATATGTGATATTGAAGTTCTTGAAAACGTTATCGAGGATGCGGAAAGTACCGCCGTAGATATTGTCGGATACGATAAGTTTGTCACCAGACTTAAAGAGTGAGAGCACTGTGTTGATCGCCGCAAGTCCTGATGCGAATGCGAGTCCGTACTGACCATCCTCCAGGTCTGCGATAAGCTTTTCGAGCGCTGCTCTGGTAGGGTTTCCCGTTCTTGAATATTCCCAGCCCCTGTTCTTACCCAGGCCGTCCTGCTTATATGTTGAAGTCTGATATACAGGTACGTTTACCGCACCCGTTGTCTCATCACCGTCTATTCCGCCGTGTATAAGTAAAGAATTTCTTTTGTAGCTCATTTTATTTTCCTTCTTTCGTATTTGCAAAATTAAAGCCCGGGATGCATCTGCTATATCCCGGGCTGTGATAATTGACATAAGTTTTATTCAGGTCAACATCGAAGATCGTCTAGGCGCATTTCCGTGCAGTCAAACGCCGAGGCCGATACAGCCCGCATTACTTGCATTCGACAACACATCTTTCCAAACATCTTCTTTGTCTCCTTCAATTTTATGGACACATTATGCCACATTAACCTACTGTGTCAATAGGTTTAATTCGATTCTTTTAAATTGTCTTCAAAAAAGTTAAGCTTGCTGCTTTGATTCGTAATCCTTAAGCGCAGACTCGATCGCCTCCTGAGCGAGGACCGAGCAGTGCATCTTATAGTCCGGCAGTCCGTCAAGAGCTTCAGCAACTGCTTTATTTGTAAGCTGTCTGGCTTCCTCTACAGGCTTGCCCTTGATGAGTTCCGTCGCCATTGAACTTGACGCGATCGCGCTTCCGCAGCCGAAGGTCTCGAACTTGACATCCGTGATGATGCCGTCATCGATCTTCAGATACATCTTCATGATGTCACCGCATTTTGCGTTGCCGACTTCGCCGACACCGTCAGCGTCTTCAATAACTCCGACGTTCCTCGGATTTCTGAAATGATCCATTACTTTTTCACTGTACAATGCCATAAGTCTTCTCCCTTATAAAATGAATTTCGTTTTTCCTGCAACGAGATCTCTCCAAACTGGTGAGAAACCTCTTAAGTATTCAACTACTTCCTTGACTGCATTTACGATGTAATCCGCATCCTCATCCGTGGTGTCCTCACCCAGGCTCAGACGCAGTGAACCGTGTGCCACGTCATGTACTCTGCCGATCGCAAGAAGGACGTGGCTCGGATCAAGTGAACCGGAAGTGCATGCGCTTCCCGATGAAGCAGCAATGCCCTTGTCATCAAGGAGCAGCAGGAGCGATTCTCCCTCGATACCTTCAAAGCAGAAATTGATGTTGCTTGGAAGGCGGCTCGTCTCATCTCCGTTCAATGCCGAATGAGGAATCTCATTAAGACCTGCGATCACTTTGTTCCTGATCGGGATCAGGTGCTCCGCATTCTTATCGATCGCTCCGACAGCCTCCTTAAGCGCTGTAGCCATCGCAGCTATCCCCGGAACATTCTCGGTACCAGCGCGTCTGCCCTTTTCCTGGGCACCGCCTTCGATGAGATTAGTCAGTCTTATGCCTTTCTTCGCATAGAGGAAGCCGACGCCCTTGGGGCCATGGAACTTATGTGCTGACGCGGAGAGCATGTCGATATTCTGCTCATTTACATCGATGTGAAGATGTCCTATCGCCTGCACCGCATCCGTATGGAACAAAACACCCTTTTCCCTGCAGACCGCACCGATGGCCTTTATGTCCTGAATGGTTCCGATCTCATTGTTTGCATACATGACGGTTACAAGAGCCGTATCTTCCCTGATCGCCGCAGCGACTTCTTCAGGCTTTATTATGCCGTTCTCGTGAACGTCAAGAAGCGTTATCTCGAAGCCTTCCTTTGCGAGCTTATTCAATGTGTGAAGTACCGCATGATGTTCAAAAGCAGTGGAAACGATGTGCTTTTTTCCTTTCAGCGCTCCGAGCTTTGCAGCGGATATTATCGCCTGGTTATCGGCCTCGCTTCCGCCTGAAGTAAAGATTATCTCCTTGGGGTCGGCACCGATGAGTCCTGCTATGTCTTCTCTCGCCTGCTCTAAGACTTCCTTTGCTTTCTGCCCGAATGCATAAAGGCTCGACGGGTTTCCGTAAGTCTCCTTTATCAGGGTCGTCATTGTGTTTATCGCCGCTTCGCTCATTGCAGTTGTTGCGGCATTATCGGCATAGATCACTTGCGTTTGTTCCTTTCGGTTTATTTGTTTACGTATGATATTCTTATAAACCCACCATGTCAATAGGTTTATAAGATATGAAATATTATTCATTTATAGGAATCCTGCATGACGATTAGGTCGATCCTCAGTAGATCTCTTTCCTTATCTTTCTCATGAGTGACCAGACATTATCGGAATAATTGCTGAGCAGGACAGTTATTAAGCCGTTGTTGGGATTATATTCTGAAAGCGCGCTGACGCCGGGATCTGACCCCTGCATATATACTATATCCTTCCCGTCGGGAACATCGATGATCCAGACGCCGTAACCGTAATATCCCTCTTCGGGGTCAGCGCCGTCGCCGCTCTGTTTCGAGAACATCTCTGTGACCATATCCTCCGGCAGCAGTTTGTGTTCCAACAACCCGTTCCAGAACTTGAGGATATCTCCGACAGTAACGAAAGCGCCGCCGTCGCCTGTGCCTTTGGCAGCAACGGAATAGATATTGGAACGGTAATCCTCATATGTGGAACCATAAAGATAACCTGTAGCACATCCTGAGGGCAGCCTGTCGAATTCAAAGTAACCGGTGCGTTCCATCCCGCACACATCGAAAATGTTTTTCTTCAAATAGACATCGAAATCCATCCCCGTGATCTTCTCAATGACCATGGCCAAAAGAACATAGCCGGAGTTGTTGTACTGAAACTTTTCTCCCGCAGGATACATCATCGGCTTTTCCCTGAAGATGCGGAAAAGATCCATATTGCTCCTTATCTTGTAGTTGGGGTAATCCGCCCACAGTCCGGAAGCATCATCCTGAGTCTCGTCATCGTAATCGGGAACACCTGATGTATGCGTAAGAAGCTGCCTTACGGTAACCGCGGGATCGATGGTGCCCAGATCAAGATCAAGGATTCCGCCAAGCGCATCATCAAAGCCGAGCTGTCCTTTAGAGATCAGCTGAAGTATGCCGACGGAAACAAAGGTCTTGCTCATCGATGCGCAGGCAAATCTTGTTTCAGAAGTATTCGGAATCTTATTTGCAATGTCCGCAAATCCCGAACTGTATTCGAACAATACCTCTCCGTTTCTGACTATATATGCGTTACCGCGCAAACCGCTGTCTTTCAAGATCTTATCCATATCATCATCCCTGCGCTGAGAATACTTCTTCAAGATACTCTCTTACTATTCCTGCAGCCTTTTTAAGTCCTTCAGGAATGTCATCACCGTATATATGAGATGATTATATCAGACTTCAATAACCCTGAGTGAGGGAAGCCCTTCTTCACAAGTTTTTCGGGATGAGGGCGAATGGTAAATTTATTGTTACTTTTTGACATTGGGGGTGGGAGCGGACTTAATCAATAAATATAATTTAGAAGATCACAGATATTCACCGACGCATAGGACATATCGAAAATGGGCAGTGCCGAAGAAAAGAAACATTCAAATAAAATCTATGCAGAGAGATTGGGCAATATGTTCAGTTTTCTCGTGGGAAATGCATACTCCTTTACTGCCGGAGTTATGGGACTTGTTCATTTCGTTCTTCTGATCACATTCTGGCTGTCCGGTGTTATGCCTCTTGTCCAGTTCAATGTCTTAAGCGTTGTCGTCTATATCTTCTGCTTCATCTTATGCCGGACAGGTCATCTCCTGCCCGTTTATGCGAGCATAATCCTGGAAGTTACTGCTTATACGGTTGTATCCTCTTACTATGTAGGTCTCAAATGCGGAACTTACTGCTTTCTCTTTTCGATAATCCCTATTATCATCTACTTCGGAAGCAGCCTTTTCAAAGGGCTTCAGAGATGGGGCGTTGTTCTGATGCTCATCCTGAATTTCCTGACATTTACTGTGCTCTACATCAGCTTCAGCAATGTACCGCCCGTCTATGAAGTATCCGAGACTGCAAGGGTCTTCCTCGTTATCTTCTCCGCATTTGCCATGGTATTCGCGATATTGTTCTACAATGCCATGTATATCTATGCCAGCGAACATGAGGTCACGATCCTCCAGCAGAAGAACCGTGAACTTTCGGCCGATGCCAAGGAAGACGCTCTGACAAAACTCCTGAACAGAAGAGGATTCCTTCCGATGGTCAAGGAACTGATGAACAACAGGCGCGGCAAGCGCTTCTGCATTGCCTTCTGCGACTTAGATGATTTCAAGCGCGTTAACGACACATACGGACATGAAGCCGGCGATGAAGTCTTAAAGCACATCACCAGGATAATCACCGATGAACTGCACGGCTGCGACATATGCAGATGGGGCGGCGAAGAGATAGTCATACTCATGCGTGACTACGATCTTGATACAGCCAGGGTCAAGCTTGAAACCCTTAGAAAGAACATCGCTTCAGATCCGACGATATTCTTCAACAAAGAGATACTCGTAACTATCACGCTCGGTGTTGCCGAAAACAAGAACTCATATAAAGAACCCGAAGAGATAATCAAGGTTGCAGATGAGCGCATGTACTACGGCAAGCAGCACGGCAAGAATATCCTTATCTATGAGGACAGACAGCTTGAAGAAAAAGAGACCGGCGAAGGAGCCTGATCTCTTATACTCATTTAATCCATGGCACCGCTTGAGCCAAGATGGTAACCGTCTATGGTAGTGTTATATGCCATGATGCCCGATGAATAGAAGTAATACCAGTCACCATCGATATACTTCCATCCGGTCTGCATCTCACCGGATGAAGCCAGGTGATACCATGAACCACCGGATGCGAGCCACCCTGTAACCATGTCGCCGTCAGGTCTGAAGAAGTACCACTTTCCTCCGATTGCTTTCCAGCCGGTGACCATTGCGCCTTCTGAATTGAAGTAATACCATTTGCTGTTGATAAGCTTCCAGCCGGTCACCATGTCGCCGTCAGGATTAAAGTAATACCACTTATCATTTATCTTCTTCCATCCGGTAACGATATAACCGTCGGCATTAAAGTAGTACCATTTCTCACTTATCTTCTTCCAGCAAGACTTGGGATAGGATCCGTCCGGATTACGGTACCACCATCCCTTCGAATCCTTTACCCACCCTGTCTTCTGAGGGATCGGGATATTGGAAGGAGCCTTTCTGTAATTGAATCTGTAAAGTTCATTTATGGCATTTTTGAAATCATTCCTGGTAACTCTTCCGTGCGGATACAGATAGTCACCCTTAGGCGTAAGGAACTCCCACTGGATCGACCAGGTGAAAGCACCCCAGCAATAGTAATCGATATCGTAATAGTCCTTGAACCAGTCTGTCCTTCCGTAATCGAAGCCGGTCTTGAATCCCATTACAGCAGAAAACTTGTGCATCATGAGCGCAAGGTCCTCTCTCGTAACAGGCTGGCCGACGCCGAAAGTATCGGAGCAGATGTTCGGATAGCCGAAGCATACGTTGTTGGCGACACCCCACTTAACCGCATCCTCATAGGAAGCTCCGGAAGGGATATCCTTAAATCCGTGAGAAAGACCACTAACGCTCGGGCTTCCCGCAAGCTTATAGAGTGTCTCTATGGCCATCTCCCTTGTTATAAGGTCTGAAGAAGACGACAGTCCGTCGTTGGTCTTGATGTAACTGTCAGGCTTATCCGTACCCTTGCTCTTGGCGCCGGTGACTTTGACAGTGTCGTCAACGCAGAAAAAGTATAAAAGCTCGACACCGAGCTCGGTCCATCCGCCGTAATTTATGCTCCAGGAATGTCCCTTGCAGACAGCATACTCGGCCTTCTTCACGCCGTCATTATATGTCTTCTGAAGACGGCTGTTGTTCGTGATGTCGATCTTGGTGAATGTGTTGGTGAATGCCTGAAGGAAGTAAAGCTGCGGATTGTGTGAGATATCGAGCGAGGAGATCTCATTGCAGGCACAGTCCAGATAAGCCAGCTTGGGATTTTTCGAGATGTCCAGCTTGGTGATGTCGTTATAGCTGCAGATGAGCTTCTGCAGCTCCGGATTGTGGGTCACATCGATCTTTGTAACATTGTTATATGCACAGTTATAGTACTGCAGACCCTTGAGACCGCTGACATCAACATCAGACAGCTCCCTGTTCTCCCAGATATCGAGACGCCTTAATTCCTTATTGTTATCGAAAGTAAGGGATTTCAGTTTATTCTTCTGAGCATCCAGATGAGCCAGGAGCGGATTGTTCGACAGATCCAGCGAAGTGAGACCGCATGAGACGCACATCAGGTGTTCCAGTTCGGGATTGCCGGACAGATTAAGTGACTTAAGATCGGGATTGTTATTGATCTCAAGATATGCCAGATGCGAATTCTTCGTTATATCGATCGACTTGAGCTTGCAGTCGAAGCTGTATATCCAGACAAGCTCGCTGTTATTCCGGAAATCAAGAGAAGTGATGTCATTTCCGGAACACCAGACGCCTCTTAAGTCTTTGTTCTTGCTGACATCGATGGAGGTCAGTTCGTTATCCTTGCACCACAGGCCCTGCAGCGCCGAAAAATGTTCTATACCCTTCAAAGACTTTACGCCGCACCCTTCACAGTCGACGTTTATGATCCTGCTGATCTCATAGTCGCTCAGATATCCGTTACCGTCACTGTCGTAATCGCTTCCCGAGATCACGGCCCTGAAGTTTGCATCAGGGAAATTATTCTTGTCGATCGCCAAACCGCTCGCAGCCATGACGGGTATGCTTCCCGCACACTGGATCACAACGGCGGACAGGATAACTGCAGCAGGCAGCCTGTAATAACGCTTCATCTTTCCGGCACCATCCATTTCTTTTGTCGAAATCTCTAAGCATTATACAGGGACTGCCCCGCAGTTGAAAGATTATAATCAGCCTGCCGATATTTTCGAGAAGAGTTCCTCGGTCTCCTGCACCGTATCGCAGCTTATGTAGTAGGTGTCGCCGCCCGCTTCAAAGCTTATGTACGAATCCGCATCAACATTCATGAAGACCTTGCATCCGGACTTGCCGTTGACTATAAAAGTTCCGATAAATACGGGATCCATGCCGATGCCGACCTGCCTGCTCATTGAAAAACCCTTCTCGATCGCGCTGTACTCAACTCCTCTGATATCTGACAACGGAACCTTATAGTAATCGAATACCATGTTGCAGATCAGGGTGTCATTTTCGACACTGACCTTCATCTTTGACTTTCCGAGTACACCGACGAAAGCAATGAATACCAGTGATGCCGCGATGAACATGACGGCCACTATCGTGATGGCCTTGCCCGCGGGATGACCGAGATTGATCGTACCGCCTATACCCATCCTCTTGGCAACATTAAGCCTCCTGTCATCAGGGTTATAGTAAAAAGAACCGAGGATCCACCTGTCATCGTCATCCACTTCGATGTCGTTCTCTTTTCTGTAGCGTCTGTCGATAACGAGCGACTTCTTTGCCAGTATGGCGGTCGCAGTCATAAGGAGCAGCATATAAACGGTCATCTGGATAATGAGGACCAGATCGCTGTTTATGAAGAACATCATGACCGAATATAAGATAACGACTGCAGCATTTGCCCATGCCATGAAAATGAACATATCGGCAAAGACCTTTTTCTTGGCTCTGTTATAGTTACGGTTTGTATCGCTGTCCGATGATATGACCTCATTGCGGATGCGGTCCATCATGAAGGCTACCGGTATGAGCATAAGACCGACAAAGAGAAACGTTCCCGTCATCGACGTCATGATGAAAGATCCGGCCCTGCCCGAAGCAGGAAGAGAGATCATACCCGTATCGTATAAGAGCGATACCAGAAAGCACAAAGCCGTGATCAGATTCGGGATGATGATGCTGACGGGCTTGAGCGCATGTACGGCTCCGGCACCCTTAAGATCTGTATAGACAGTACCTGCAGACGACTTGATGCCTATCTCTCTTTTAAGGCTCTTCATCTCCCGGTTGGCTCTCATAAAGGGGATCGAGAGCAGGAACAGATCCGCGATTATGAAAAACACCCATATCGTCATGCTGACTGTCTCATCAGGGATCAGCATTAAAAATCCCATTATGACGAATGAACATATCATCAGGATGAGTGCCTGTTTCCTCGTTGAAGAAACTATCCTGCCGATCGCGGAAGAAGCCTTCTCCTCCCTGAATTCCTCACGGTTCCTTACGCCGAAAATGAATTTTCTGTCTTCCCATTTCGAGGGGTATTCATAGAAAAACATTATCAGCAATGTCGGTACCATTATTACCAGCAAAACTATATCGAAATAATTATTCATCTTCTTTTCCTCTGTTGATCCGTTTCATTCAATGATCAGGAATTTCCCGAGTAATACTCGTCCACCAGTTTCTGGATATCATTTTTGGGAACTCCCGAGAGCCTCGCCTCCGACACGATCCTTCGAAGCTCATTCTTATTCTCTTCGGAGATGATCCCCGACTTTTCGATCTGCTGCCTTACCCTGGCGCCGTTCTTGCGGTCGGTCATGATATAGCCTTCGTTCTTCAGCATCTGATAAGTCTTGCTCACTGTCATCGTGTTGATTCCGATCTCAAGTGCAAGCGCCCTGACCGTCGGAAGCTGTTCCCCGGCTTTCAGTTCTCCAGAGGAAATGCCCATCACTATCTGATTTCTTATCTGCATGTAGATGGGCACATCTGAGTATTCATCTATCTTTATGATCATTTTTTCCTCTCCTGTCAGGATGCGGCCGGAATTACTGCCGCCTTCTTTTTATCTTCCTTCAGAACGATAATGCCTGTTATAACTGCAATTATGAGTGCAGGAATCATGCTTATAAGTCCGTGAGGTGCAGGTCCGAAGATAATGAGCTTAGCGATTTCATCTTCACGATTGCCGTTCAGGACCAGCTGAAAGAGTGTAGCAGACGCATTGATAGCACCATGCAGGAGCGCGGGGATCCAGATGCACTTTGTCTTATCATAGACTACCTCATGGAACATGCCCCAGATAATGCATGTAAGCGTGAATGCGACCAGTCCCAGAACGGGCGCACCGATGTAGTCCTTTCCGTATTCATAACCCGCAATGAGCATTGCCGGAAAATGGAATGCGGCCCAAACAGCGCCTCCGATAAGCCATGTTACAACCCTGCTGTATTTCTTCCTGAGCTCGGGATAAAGGAAACCTCTCCACCCGGCCTCTTCGCCTACAGCGAGGAACATGTTGACGAAAGGCGCATATGTAACGCACTGGACCACCGTGATCAGCATAAGCGTCTCCATGGTCATTCCCTGCTGATTCATCGATTCCATGTATTCGGCAGGATCAATACCGGCCTGTTCAACCGTCTTAAGCATATAAGATCCGTCCATGCTGAACAGATCCGGCCAGATGGCAAAGAATACCGCAATCCCCAGGAATGTAAACACTACCGGTACCAGTATTGCAAAAAATATCCACTTTACATTTCCCTTGAGCTTAGGCTTCCAGCCGATGCTCTTGACGCCGGCTTTGCTGATGATCGCCGCAATGAGAGGCATAAACATGCAGAGTGCCATTCCTGCCTGGAAAACAAGCGTCGATGCGTATCCTTCAACATTCAATGAGATCAGACATACTATGATCTGCAATACCCACGACATTCCCAAAACCAATGCCGTAAACTTGATTACTTTCTTCTTATCCATAACACCACTCCCTTTCATGGTATCCGCATACAAACGTTATTCCGCCGTTTGTATGTTTTGTATTAGTTGTTGTAATACAAACTATACAACTTTTTCCCGCGGTGTCAAGAGAGGAGCGTTCGGTTTTCGCTTTGTCATTAAAGGCGGCGATACGGCGCTACTATTAAAAATCCATAGAAAAACCTCTGTTTTTTAATATATCCGATGAAAAAATATTAAAAATACCACTGAATGAACGGATTTTTAATAGTGGCGAAAAGATGGTCACCCAAACTAAGAAGGTCTCCAAGGCTCCCCACTTAATCAGAAATCCCGAAAAAGTTCACTTGAGCATTTCGATATTCTTCTTTACCTGCGGAAGTCCGGCAGCCAAACAAACACCCCCCCCCAGCGATGAGCAAAGCCGATACTGCCGAAATGGTAATGACGGCACTTCCTGTCAACTTATAAAGACCGTAAGCAATCACGCCTGCCACAAGCGCCGCAGCCATCTCGGCCGCAAGATTGAAGAAGCAGTTAAGATTGCCGCGCAAAGCCGACAGTTCATCGGACCAGACGGTATAAGGAGATATGGAATCCATCAGCACGCCGATCATCGTGGCGATGAAGATGCATACAAATGAAACGGCGATATAGAGCGGGATCAAGTAAGGGACGCCCAGACTTACGGACACCAGTATCACGGCAACAGCTTCCGGTATGAACGTAAACAGGATCGCGATCAAGACCTTTGCTCGGATCTGTTTGCCGAGATCCGCTGGAAGGTATTTGAGCATATCAATATGCACTCCCTCACGCGTAAATGAAGTTGAGGCGATCGAATTAAGACCCGACGCGATAAATGCCGCCGCAATGAATACCGCAAACATAAGCACGTGGCTCCATGGATCTCCGGTGCTGAGCATATAAGAAAGCTTCAGGAAAAACTCGAACTTCGGAGCTTCAGCAATGAATATGACGGCGGCTACGGGCCAAAGGAGATTTGCATAAACGCAGTTCATCCTGTAGGTCATCGTTCTCATCAGAACTCTCACTTCTTTCATCACGAGAGAACTGAACACACTGCGGCTCACGCACGTTTTCCCGGACCTTGCGGAAGACTTCTTATCGCTGATGATAAAAGCGGCAAATAAGCCTTTGCGGTATGTGAGGTGAGCAACAAGCACCGACAATGCATAAAGAGCCGCGATTATTACAACCGACACGATGAGCGGGAATATCCTGTGAGTCCTGATGGCCAATGTGGTCAGGTAATTTGTCGGAAACATCACGTTGCATATAGACGTGAAAGTGTTGTTGCTGACTACCAGTGAATCAAGATAGTTCACCACGCTGATGCTGCCGTAACCCCTGAACGACAAAAGAAACAGCAGCGCAAAGCCGATAAACAGGACGAGCGAAGAATGGTAGTAGATATCAGTCCTGTTAAACCGCCTTAACGCGAGCATCAAAAGCATTCCGATGATCGAACAGTAAATCAGCGGTACAAGGAGAGATCCGAAGAAACCCACAACCGAAGATATCAGCGCGACAGGATGAAGTGCCGATGCCAGGCTGCTGTTCTTTATACACGATGCAAAATAACCTATATAGATGGCGAAAAGAACATTTGACGTCATTACGTTCTCCGCCTTGAATGTATGCCAGAATCTCGCAGAATAGAGCGAAGCGGATGATACAGGCAGCGCCGTCAGGAACTGGAGGTCCGATGAGAAGAAAAGTACGCTGAACATCAACGGCAGGCAGAAGATCATGGCAAATGCGGAGATAAGGTCGAGTTCAGACAAAAGTCCGTAGGAATTACCGTCAAAGACATACAGGAGATCTGTAAGGATATATGTGATATATCCGACCGCAACGGAGATCGGCACCATTATCCCGATAAAGGCGATCATGCCGAAACGGTTGTAGATCTTAACCTTCTTCTCGCCGTTCGGCTTGGGCATTTCGAGATTCGAACTGAAGGCTTTATAGAGCGCCCGCGTCTTGTTCATTTTAAATTCTCCGGCCTGCCCGTAAGCTTAACGAAGATCTCTTCCAAAGACATGCCCGGATTGTCGAGCGTAAGGAAATCCAGTGTTCCTTCCTTTATTATCTTTCCGTGATTGATTATCAGTATCCTGTCGCACAGCTGCTCGGCGACCTCAAGCACATGAGTCGAGAAAAGAACTGCATTTCCGGCAGCCGCATGCTCGCGCATCATCTGCTTCAGTTCATAAGCTGCAGAGGGGTCAAGTCCCGTCATCGGCTCATCGAGTATCCAAGCCGGCGGGTTATGTATCAGAGCCGATATTACCATCAGTTTCTGCCTCATTCCGTGCGAATATTCGCGCATCTGGGTGTTGAGTGCATCCTTCATCCCGAATCTTTCGGAAAGCGTGTCTATCTTCCCTTTCCTGACTTCACCGGGTATCTCATAGATATCGGCAATGAAGTTCAGGTATTCCAAGCCCGTGAGCTGTATCAGGATGTCCGGATTATCAGCAATATATGCAAATGACTTCTTGGCTTTGAGCGGCTCCTCATTTATGTCATAGCCGTTTATAACAGCGGTTCCGGACGTCGGCTTCAGTATGCCGGTAAGCATCTTGATAACTGTGGTCTTTCCCGCTCCGTTCGGACCGGCAAACCCGACTATCTCGCCTGCTCTGATATTGAAAGACACGTCATCGGTCGCCTTGTGACCGTTTCCGTAAACCATGGTAAGTGATCTGGCTTCGATCATATAAGGCGCCTCCTGTATAAGAAAAAATCGTGTATGGTTATTTAATTCCGGAAACGGAATCGGCTGTGAGTTTTTCTGAATCCTCTGCCGACAGCGGTCGTCCCCAGATAAAGCCCTGGATATAATCACAGCCGATGCTCTTAAGAGTCTCCAGCTGTTCAGGCTGTTCAACACCTTCTGAGATAACATCAAATCCCAGTACATGTCCGATCGAAATGATGGCGGCTACATACTGTCTTGAAGATTCGCTCGTATTCATCTTGTCGATAAAAGACTTGTCGATCTTGAGGAGGTTTGCGGGGAATCTGTGCAGATAGCTGAGAGACGAATATCCTGTGCCGAAATCGTCTATGGCGATCTTTATTCCCATCTTCTTAAGTTCATCTATGCAGCGCAGAGCCTTGTCGACAGAATCGATCATGATGGATTCGGTGATCTCTATTTCGAGCTGCCCGGCGGGTATACCGCTGTCCTTAAGCAGTTCTTTAATCTCATCCAGGAAGTCACTCTTCATCATGTGACGGACTGAAGCGTTGAGGCTCAGCGTCAGGTCAGCGCCGGTCTTTCTAAGCATCTCACCGAAGAACAGTGAAGCTTTTCTGAATACGGTCCCGTCAACCCTGTCTATAAGTCCGACCTTCTCGGCAACGGGAATAAACTCACCGGGGCTTATAACATTGCCTTCGACATCCTTCATGCGGGCCAGTGCCTCAAATCCGCGCAGATTGTGATCCATGTCATACTGAGGCTGCAGATTGAAATATACCGTATCATTTTCCAAAGCCGACCTTATCAGGTTCTCGATCTCGAGCAGGTGCTCCTCCCTGGATATCTCGGGATTAAACCTCAGGATATGCTCGCTGCTGTTGAGCTTCTTGATGACGCTCATAGCCGTGTTCGCATGCGAGATCAGAGTATCCGCAGTGTCAGCGTCAACGGGATATACTGCATAACCGAAACTGGCAGATATATAAAGGTCAAAATCCAGTACAGTCAGGCTGTCGCCCAGAGCATCAATATAACGCTTTATCTCGCTCTTAAGCTCATAATCGGAATTGTAACCGCTTATGACGAGCATGAATTCATCTCCGCCGATGCGCGAGAGATATTTGACCGTGCCTTTGGGATCGTTGTCCGCGATCGCTTTCCAGCGCTCTGAAACTCCTATGAGCACCTGGTTTCCGGCATCAAATCCAAATGTATCGTTGACGCTCTTGAAATTGTTAAGATCTATGGAAACGGCAGCAAATCTTTCCTTCTTCTTTACGAGATTCGCTATGTATTCCGTGCTCGCAAAACTGTTCGGAAGACCTGTAAGCGCATCAGTATAGCTCATGTGCTCAAGGCGCTTAAGAACCTTGTAGCGCGCGATATGCGACGAAAGGAAGAACGTGGTAAGCTCCAGAGTCTCCTTGATGCGCATCGTATTCTCGGTATCGAAATTAACGGCCCAGATAAAGCCTAACAGCTCGTTACCCTGCCTCAGAGGGAACAAAACGACGCTGGTAACGCCTGCTTCAACGAGAGTCAGATACCAGGGATGGTTGATCTCGCTTATATGCTCCATCTCCTCATCATTTTTGACGATGATGCAGTCGCCTTCTTCACCGAGCATATCCTTCCAGGAATTGGCGATATTGTAATAGCCCTTGAATTCCGTAACGCGCTTGATCTTGCTGTTCGGAACAAAGTTCGAAGCAAGGATCGAGAAGTCCTCCTCATCGTTATTCAAAAGGAGAACCGTACAGCCCTCAGCCTTGCAGATCTGACGTATCTCGTAGATAACGCCTTCCATCGCCTCCTGGAGATTGTTAGCCTTATGGAGCTTGATGCAGGTCTTGAGTACGTCATTGGCGGTCTGCGAAGTATTAAACGTATCAACGAGCGCGTCAGCATTTGTATTAGGGATGGAAGAATATAAACAGTAGAACGTGTTTCCGTCTTCTAATTCAAGGGGCATCGCATAGATGTCAAACCACACATCGACATTGTAAACATGTGCATAGGTGTGAATCTCTTTCTTTTCTACCGCGGCACGGCAGCAGACTTCTTCAAAACTCGTATTCTGCGGGAAATAATCCGTGTATAAAGAACCGGGAACAAAACTACAGAACTCGCCCGTCGGATTACCTGAAGCATCGTGCTTCGAGCGCATACCTATCATGTCGGCATACTTTTTGTTCGCTGCGACAAGACGGATATCTCCGTATCCGCCGTCTTCTTTCTTCTCGACCGAAACAACGCAAGTCGGAGCGAAAACAGTATCGACTAATTTCTGAAGATCCACAAAGGTCTCCTTTCCACGATAAAGGCATATGCCGTTTAATTAGGGCTTGATCCGCTCATTAATAGACCACTCTAATTTTATACATTTATCCGGTTCATTTCTATTACTTCGGCGCTTTGTTAATCGAATATTCACCTTGATAAAATCATGTTCACTTTTATGTCCGCCACTACCTGAAAAACTTGCGGAAACAAACTAAAAGAGTTGCCTTGGTGACAGTGCAACTGCCCGTAAGACAACTCTTTTGTAGTTGTGTGTATTCCCTGCAGATAAGGACTAAATTCCGGACTTATCAGTCCTTCTGAGCCTCGTAGATCTCCTTGCAGGCCTTGTAGTACTCGTATGTTGTGGTCCTCAGACGGTAAGAGAGGTTCTTGAGGATCATGTCGATCTTTTCAGGGCTGGATCTGAAGAGATTCTCGAGATCTTCTGCGCGGATGATCTCGACCTCTGTATCATTGTTCTCTGCAACTGCCGTAGCGTTGCGGGGTTCGTCGAGGATCATGCCCATCTCGCCGAAGCAAGCAACAGGAGTGATCTCAGCGAGCTTAAGCTCGTTGTTTGCACCGTAATTGCTGTAGATGCTTACGCTGCCGCTGTGAACAATGTACATGCACTTTCCGACCTCTCCCTGCTTGAAGATGATCGTTCCATAGCTGTATGTGACTGCGTTTTCAGGCTTCTGGCCGGAAACTTTCTCTGCCGCCTCACGGAGAGACTCTGCACTCGGCTTCTCGAGTCTGAAGTTCTTTGCAGAAAGGAAGATCGACTGCTGGATCATGTTGTTGAAGAAGCTCTGATACTTGTCTCTGGAGTTGGAAAGACGGATCTCATCGAGGACCTTCTTTGCCTCGTTGTAATCGTTCGTCATGGCATCGATCCTCTTACCGAGGAGCTTCATGATCTCAAGGATCTTATCCGGATTCTGCGAAATGTATTCATTAAGTTCTTCGGCAGCGATCTCGATGACCTTTACGTCGCCTTCAGCAACGACTGTCGTGCTGCGGGGATAGTTCTCGATAACGGCCATCTCACCGAAATACTGGCCCTGCTCGAGGATGGCTACCTGGACCTGATCGGCCTGATCATAATTCTTATAAACTCCTACTTTACCTTCTAAAAGCTGAAAGAAAGTGTTACCTGTATCCCCCTGCTTGATGATGATCTCACCATTACTGAATGTTTTCTCTACCGTGCTCATTATTTTTCCCCTTTCTGTCTTTCGGAAATAAACAAATACCTCAAACAGGTTTTATGTTCATATACAACAGATGGTATTGTTTATTGCCCTTTTTGTCAATTCCAGACAGCCAAAGTCTGTCATATAAAAACCTGCGGTCCGGTTATTTGTCATATGTGATGACCTGGTGTCCAAAAGTGGTCTTCAGCCAGTCACCGCTGCTGTTGTCGGACGAAGGGAACACGATCGTATTCGGGTCCCCATCTGAGATAAATCTCTTGCCGTCATTAAGTTGTTTGAAATTATCTTCTATGTCCCAATATACTCCGCCGTTGTCGTAAGCGCGGATGCGCCTTATCCTGCGATTCTCATAGTCCCTTACAAACGGCGAATAAGACCTTGTCCATGCACAGAGGAGTGATGCCTTCGTAGTATAGTTGAAGCCCTCGTACGTGCCCTCGAATATCTTTTCATATTCAGGATGCTCGGGCCCCATGGTCTCAGGCGAGCCAAACGGCAGCGCCACGATATTCACATACTGTCCCGGGATTATCTCATCGAGTTTCTTATACATGTATCCGATCTGCTTTTCGATCTCTTCGGCGCTGCATCCGCCGAGCTTAATGTGATCACGGGTGTGGTTGCCGATGTCATAACCGTTATCCACCATCCACTTCAGGATCTTTCTGTCATTGTCTTCCCCGTTCTCGAAAAGCTGAGCGTTCAGAAAAAAAGTCGCCGTCACATTGTAATCAGGATATTCAGCCTTGATCTTCTCCAGTATCCCTATGGCGCAGGTAGGATCAAATTCCGGAGTCCCGTCATCTTTCCAGCCCTGAAGGACCACATCCCTTATACCGTCATCAAATGTAAGGATCAGGGGACTGTACCCGAACGGCACATCAATATAACCGTCGACAAAATCCGTCAGCCTCATCATCCGGTATCCCTGCGCATAAAAGCTCCTGAGATCCGCCTCAAACGCCTCAGAAGTCCTGTTATAGCCGTCCTTGTCGACATTTCCTCCGGTATAGGACGTCTCGGCATTAGTCATCCCGTAGATCCTGTGATACATAAGGATCGGAACGGAATTAAGCTCATTCACTCCCGCATCCCGGTATTCCTGTGCAGTATATGTCACGAAAGCACTGGTCTCCGGAGTAGTCTCAGTGGTCTCGGCAACAGTGGTCGGAACCGTCGTTTCCGGAGCAGTCTCAACTGTTTCGGGTGTCTTGTTCCCGCAGCCTGCCAAAAGCGAAAGAGCTGCCGATATGGCAAGCATGCATGATGTTATCTTCTTTACGACCGGAATATTTATTACATTATTCAAGTTATCTCTCCCGCTGATCTCAGGCATATTTCGCATGCGAGCCCGAAGTGGATATCATGATGATGATAAACAAGACGAGCGAAGCTACGGAACTTATGATCTGGATCAGCTTTACGAACTTATTATTTACGCCCACAAGTATAAGGATACTTGTTACGATGCTTACGGCTGCCAATGCTATCTGGATTATGAAAAGATAGGTATCACCCGAAAGCGAGAGTCTTGCAACGGCACTTCTCTGATATTCCCTGAAGTGTCCGTCAGGCAACGGAGCCCTGTCCGTAAACAGATTGAGGTTCAGGACTACAATAAACAGTATGTTGGCTATTATCGAAATAATACTTATCAGCATTCCCAGCTCCTCCATTCCCCGGAAACGAATGGCTGCCTGCCTTTTTCGCAAGACTATTATACCAAAACAGGAGCATATTGAATTTGTTCTTTTGAGGTTAGGGCTTTATAATTAAATAATACTATCATTGAGGTCTTCTACGTGGTAACCGAATATATTACAACCAACTGGGCCCTTATCCTGATACTTCTGGGATTTGCCGCATCTCTTATCTCAACGGTCTTCCTTGAGAAAAAGGTCATCATGCGCATGTATGCCCTTATAGTCGAAGTCCTGCTCCTCTCCATAATAGTATTTGCAGAATTCTATATGTCAGGCAAAGCAGAATTCCTGAAGATAAGGACTGTGCTGACGGCGATAAGATACAGTGCAACGCCATTCCTTGTTGCACAGATAATCTTTACGATAAACAAAAAACAGCGGTGGCATATCTTCATACCTGCCATAATCCTGACACTGCTTGACCTGTCATCCATCTTTACCGGCGTCGTATTCAGCTTCTCTGATGACAACAAAATGCAGCATGGTCCGCTCTGGCTTCTCCCTTATATCGTAGTCGGCCTTTACTGCATCTTCCTTGTTTATCTCATGATCAAATACAGCACAAAACAGCAGACAGAAAGGATACCGATAATATTCTTCTGCTTCGCTTTTTTCTCGGGGATAGTAATGCCTTTCCTGATCGGGAGCGATTATTCCCAGCTATTCTGCGCCACCATAGCCATTGCGATGTTTGTCTACTATGTATTCCTGATCCTTCAGGTAACCAAGAAGGATCCTCTGACAGGTCTTCTCAACCGTCAGGCATATTACTCCGACATCTCAGCAGAACCGGAAGAGATCACGGCACTTGTGTCAATAGACATGAACGGTCTTAAGACCATCAACGATACAGAAGGTCACATTGCAGGAGACAAAGCTATCTCAACACTTGGCAGCTGTCTTTTCCGTGCCGTCAAGCGCAAACAGACAGTTTACAGGGTCGGCGGTGACGAATTCGTGATCGTCTGCCGCAAGACACCCGAAGAGGATGTCAAAGAACTGACGGCAAGAATACACAAGCTGGTCTCCGAGACACCATACAGCTGCTCTGTCGGATACGGATATTCAAGCGACGGCAAAAAGCCTGTCGATGCCCTTCTCCGCGAATCCGATGAGAATATGTATGCCGAAAAGCAGCTTTATTACGACAAGATCAAAGCTGAAAGAAGAAAGACCTGACAGTCATCAGCCTCTCTTCAGATTCCCGCAGTTCTTATCTTCTCCGAAAACTCCGATATCTTTTTCTCATTTTCTTCTGAAGGATGGTCTTTGGGATCGACCAGACTCAGTTCAGCTAAAAAGCTGTCTGCTTTTCAAGCCTGCTTTAAAGCGGCTATGCATTTTGAAGTATCGCCGTCTGCCGAAGTCACCATTACGGCGATCTTCTTTCCGGTCAGATCGTTGTCTTCCAGGAACGTTCGCATAGGAGGCGTAAAGCTGCTTGCCCATACCGGTGTAATTCCACGTTTTTGTTATGGATCGATCTTAAAACTCTCTGTCTTAAGATCACAATAGTATCTTCCGCTTTCCCTTATCCCTTTTTGATGATAATTCCCTGTGCTGCTCTCGGATTATAACACACGTTACCGCCCGAAAAACTGTAATTACACGGTATGAATGTCAGAGTTTTTCCGTTGTTATCGAAGTTTAAGGCATGCTAACCTATAAACTGTAAACAGGGGATTTTTACGGCGGTGCTTTTTGGGGATAATACCATGGCAAGTCTCGAAAATGTTTCATACGGAAAAATAAAACGCAGGAAAAAGACGGCTGCTTCAGAGAGAGCCTTTAATGTATTTCTCTATGCATTCTTCATTATATTTGCAGTAGTTACGATCTATCCGGTATTCAACACGATGGCATATTCTTTAAGCGACGGAATGGATGCCATAAGGGGACATATCTGGTTTTTCCCGCGGGTATGGTCATTGGAAAGTTACAGATCGCTCCTATTCGAGAGAGAAATCATCAGAAACGCTGCATTAACCACCGTAGCAAGGACCTTGATCGGAACGGCCGCGGGGCTTGCCGCCAACACTTTGCTCGCATTTATAATTAGCCGCAAAAGATTCATCTTTAAGTCAGGACTGTCACTGTTCTGGATCATTACGATATATGCCCAGGGTGGTCTTGTCACAACACTGAACCTTTACAGGAAACTCCACTTAACACAAAGTTTCTGGGTTTACATTATCCCCTGTCTTGTAAGCGGTTTATATGTGCTCGTTATAAGGACATATATGAAGGGGATACCGGACTCGCTCGAAGAAGCGGCCCAGCTCGAAGGCGCCGGTTATATGAGGATCTTTTGGAGCATCATCTCGCCTGTCTGCAAGCCTGTTTATGCGGCCATCGCGCTCTTCATAGCCACTTCTCAGTGGAACGCATGGTTTGATGCTTTGGTATACAACAAATTCAGTCCCAAGTACACGACCCTGCAATATGAATTGATGAAGTATTTAACTCAAGTTGCTGTTGCAGACCTGCCCGGCACCGTAACAGCTTACCCGGTCACTCCATACAAGATCACTCCGTTAACACTCAGGTCGGCCTTAGCGGTCCTCTCTATGCTGCCCCTTATCATCATTTATCCGTTCCTTCAGAGATATTTCGTTTCAGGGATTACGGTAAGGGGAATTAAGGATTAGTAAATTACTGCCGGCTATTTCCCATACTGTTTTCAACTATTGCATCCATCACTTTCCATTGATCAGGAACAGTCCCACTCCGCAACCTACAACACCTGCGAGCTGCTTTAAGGATATTTGTTGTCTGAATCTCAGATTATCTATTCTCAAGATGGTTGAGCGGTCTATCTTTTCGTATTCCGATCACTTCAACCTTTTGAATCCCGATACGCTTATCTGCAATACTAAAATCTATGTCAAAGACATCTCCGGCATTTAATGAATTTGTGCTTCTGAAATCGTCATCAAATATTATGTCCAGATCAAAACGATCGACCTCAGTAAGATCAGGCAGCACAGCATATGCTGACCATTGAACGTCTTTCTGAAGCACACAAAGCCATGTGGGTTTTCCGGCTTTTTCTTTCGAAAAGGCGGACACGGCTTCAACATTTATCAAACGTACTGTATAGATATTCTTCAACTTCATCTTTTTATCATCTATTACTTTATCCTGCTGAGCATCCGTACTGGTTATTATATCAGATCACTATAAACCCACGGGTATGGTATAAACTAAGTGATGGTACAATTCAAAAGAAAGTTTTTGAAGGCTGAGGACATGATATGGCTCAAGAGGAACCCAAAGGTAAAAAGATAAGTAAGGTTGTAAAGTTTATATTCCTGATAATTGCGAACTGCCTTATGATCTTTCTCGGAATCGCCTGCATCAGTCTGTGGATTCTTGTGGAGTCTTACAACGAGAAATGGAGTAATCCCGGAATTATCGGCCCAAAATCGGAACTGACGCTAAATCAGGATTTTACTATTGTTAACCCGGGCAATCCCGACGCATCAATAACGCTGAAGAAGGATACTGTGATCAGCGGTGCGAACATCTCGGAGAGGGGTGTGTTGTACTCTAATGAGCGTAACGGTGTGCGTTATCATGAATATATTCCGTTTGATTACTTTGTTGAAAGCGGAAAGCTGAAAGACCAACTAAAACAAGATAGAGAAACAGAGCAGGCCGCTACGATTAAGGAGCTCTGTTTCTCGGCTGTTTATCTGGCTATATCTGTTCCGGTAACGGTTATTCTGTTCAGGAAGAAAAGGTACCGTACGACGCTCCTGATAAACTTTATACTTATGATTGGCGCATATTTTTTATCCAAGTATATATATTTGTGGTTTCATTAACATACAGTTCTGCACGTGCTGTGCTTTTCTTCACGCGGAAAACTCAGTCGGAATGCCGTGACCGCATGCAATATACCGCGGAGCAATCGTTCTTATCCTTTCCTCCGAAGCTCTCATAAGCTCAAGAGACGTCGCGTGCATGGGAAGCGTAGGTTCACCGTTAAAGATAACATATGCGTCTCCGCAGTAAAGCGCATCACCTTTCAGTATTCCCATAGAACCCAGAGTATGTCCGGGAAGTTCGACTATGTCAAAGTCATATCCGTATTTACGCGGTGTCTCCGAATCATCACCGTTTATGATCACATCAGGCTGATAGCCCTTGCTCTTAACGATCGTACCGGCCCAAAAGGTTATTTTCTTTACTCTTTTAATAAAACGCTCATCAAGAGGATGCTGAGGCTGCGAAGAAAAGTTTCTTATCAAAGACACATCCTTCCGGTTAAGCCAGATCCTGGCACCGAACTGCTTTTTTAGTCTCGCCGCATTCCAGTCGTGATCGGGATGAGCATGGGTCAGGAAGATATCGGTTATGTTGAATCCGTTTTCCCTGATCCACCGGAGAAGCGGTTTATATGTGCCAGTAAAGCCGGTATCTACCAGCATGTCACCTTCCGTTCCCCGGATTATGTAATTGGAAACAGGTGCATCACCTGCAAGACCGGTCAGATATATAATGTCGCCTATCGGCTTATCCTTATAATCCTGGTATTTCATATCACTTCATCCCTGAACGCTGACGATAAATTCAATTATACGTCGGCATTATCTTCTTTCATCGAACTCCTGATCCGGCTTAAAGACTCCGGCGTTATTCCAAGATATGTTGCTATATAACGGAGCGGAACGCGCTCCGCGAGCTTCGGGTATCTTTTCCTGAATTCAACATATCTCTCGGTCGCAGTTTCTACCAGGAAACCGTTTTCCCTGTAGATCTTATATCTCATTCCGCCTTCCAGGGACGCAATCCAGAGATTCTTTAACTGTTCATCACCAAATATCAGTTCCTTCATGTCCTTTACATCAAAGAGCATGACCGTAGTATCTTCCAAAGCTTCCCAGTTTGTCTGCATCTCGTCAAAACCGACCATTCCGGAATCGATGCACCAGCTGCCCTCAGAAGCAAAATACTGTGTGATGTCATTGCCGTCTTTATCGACGTAGAAGCTCCTGATAACGCCGGTTAAGACTATCCCGGCCGTTATCGCCTTATCTCCGGTCCTTGCGATAACCTCGCTTTTTGAATAGACCTTGAATCTGGAGAAAGATATCGCCTTCTCTATGGCTTCCGCGGAAATGCCCAAACCAAACCCGTCAGAGAGTTCTTTAAGTTGTTTTATCAGATATGTCTTATCCATGTTCATTTAGCCACCACTATCCAATATATCAGCGAAATGATGTTTATGCCTCCGTGTGCGATCATGGGCGCGATAAGATGTCCTGACTTCTTATATGCCCAGATCCATATTAATCCGATTATGAACGAAAAACCGAAATTATACCAGTCGAGCATTGCGAACATCACATTGAACAGAAGCAGCGCGGTCATCTCACCCATGACTGAACCGCAGAACTTTTTGGCAAAGCCTCTGAAGAATATCTCTTTTACTATGCCGCTCACCAATCCGAGAGCAAGCACGCCCATGATGGTCAATCCCGTTGTCGGTTTCGCCGCTTTATATGCCATATCCGTCTGACATCCGTATATAAAAGTGGAAAGGACAGCAACTATTCCCGTTAATGCCAGCGCGATAACTCCTGTGAGGATATCCTTCCCAAGAGTTTTCTTTTCGAATATCTCATCCTTCAGGCTTATGCCGTTTTCCGTAAACAGCAGCACCGCACTTGGAAGCATCACCATGTTCGCAATTATGAGAATAAGATAATAAATGTACCTGTTCGCGGTCACATAACTTGCCAGATCAAAAAAGTTCATTCCGGGCATGTAATTTGTGTAAGCGATGAAGACCTCAAAGCCTGCCACAAACAGAGTAATCACCGTGGTTAATGTAAGTGCGCGCTTTGCGTTTTGTTTTGTCATATCCATGATATCACCTCCTGAATGAGAGCATACCAACAGCAAAAGGATCGCGCCTTGATGTATGTTAATTCAGCATCTTTTACCGGTGAAAAATCATACCATTACAAAATTCATATATCCGTTGATCGTGTGGATCACAAAGAACGGTACAGAAGATATGACTAAAAAACAGTTTTTCTTCCACAGACCATAAAACAGATAATATAAGGGGACAACGGCGAATTGAGTCAACACAATCAACCATCCGTATTGATACCCCATATAGTAAAATGCCCATCCGGCAAAGTTGATCAATATCATTGACGCAGTTAGAAAAAAGAACAGTTTATCCTTCGGTGCAGTTATCGAAAACACTTTGACGTCATCTCTTACGATCATCATCAGAAAGATCATGGACAGAATGCCGAATACGCCCTGAGTTATCTCAAGCCATTTGATCCCGTTCTGCACATTCATTATCGGATTTGAAGCAGGATCTATCAGCGGCATGACAATGTACGGAATCTCCTGTATTACAAAGGCGGCTATTCCGGCAAATGATATGCCCAAGTAATAACTCTTAAACAGTCTGAAGAACTTTAACATCCACGTTGCCCTTACCGATGATAGTTTAATCCGCATGCTAACCTGCAGATTTCATCCCCTATCAGGCCGTACTCAAACAGTGAACAAAATGCCCGCAATTCATGCAACAGTACAGAGCTTCCCCCTCAGGATATAACCTATCTTTTCATAACAGGCATTGGAAGCAACATAATCAGCATCCGTATACAACATCGGAAGGTATCCTGCTTCCTTTACCATAACCGTAACCTGATACACAAGATGTTCCGCATAATGCTTTCTGCGTTCTTCTTCACGTGTATAGACCAGGCCGATCGAAGCCATGTCATTTACCGGATGCCAGCTGCAGCTAGCTACTGATCTTCCGGCGGCATTTCTCCAAAAATACAACTCACCTTTCTTTACGCCTTCTTCGGCACTGAGACGGTACTGTTCCCTGCTCTCCTTATCTATTCCGACAGCATCGTGGAACATCTCGAAAAAATCGACCAGTTCATCTAAATCTTCAGCCGTACACTGATGAATTACACCGTCAGTCTCATCCGAAGGCATGACCGGATCGGGACAGTCATAAGCAAACAGGTTCGTCACTATCGACAATGTGGGGCCGTCTTCTTTCGCTCTTGCAATGAAATATTCCGCAAGTTCATACTTCACATTAAAACGGTGTTCACCGTCGAGGAAGCCGTGCTCACCGGCAAGTCTGTAGGCTCTCTCCATCTCTTCTTCCGAAGCATCATCAGGCATCCAAATCCAGACCGGATACGGCTGCCCCGTAAAGCAGACGATCATCCTCTCGTGATCTGACAGGAGCAATGTATTCTCACCGCCGATTATCCTGGACAAAACCGAGAATGTATATTTATCCCTACTAAGAAGTTCATAGTCTCTTTCATCAACGAAATTATCCATTTCCATCCTCCAGTTTTCTTATCTTTGCTGCAAACTCCGCTATCTTTTTCTCATTTTCTTCAGAAGGACGGTCCTTTGGATCGATAAGACTCATTTCCGCTGCAAGCCCTTCTGCTTTTGAAGCTTCCTTAAGTGCTGCTATGCACTTGGAAGTATCACCGCCCGCACATGTTACTATGACTGCTATCTTCTTTCCCGTCAGGTCATTGTCTTCAAGGAATGTACGCATGGGAGGTGTGAAACTGCTTGCCCACACCGGTGTGGCAAGAATGACCAGATCGTAATCTGCCGCGTCAAACTTATACGGCTCGAGTTCAGGCTTCTTCTTGAATGTTACGGCTGAACCTCCCCAGATAAATTTAATCATACCTTTGTCGGGATAGGCTTTTACCGGGACGAGTTCTATAAGATCCGCACCGGTTTCTTTGGAAACTTTTTCTGCCACGTAACGTATGTTGCCTTGAAGAGAATAATAAACTATCGCTGTTTTCATATTGCCTCCTTAACCGTTCTTAAGCATCTTCTTTGCCTTGCCGCACCACTTCAGATACGCTTCGTAAGTTTCGATCCCGAACATGACCGTCAGCAGAAAATACATATGATCCTCATTGCTCGTATCCTTTTCAAGATTACCCTTATACATCTTCAGAAGTTCAAGATCGGACCTTATCTTTGATTCAAATATCTCGATGTTATGAAGAGACATCTGTCTGTCGCCCGCGCCCCCGAAATACAGTTTGAGTAAAGTCTCATACTTCATATCATTTACCGCCTGCTCTTCATTCAGCCAGGCCTTAAGCGAATCTGTGCCATTATCGGTAATATGGTAGAAGATCTTCTCACGGGCGCCCGAATCTTCTGCTTTATATTTGCTTATCTGCCCCTCATTTTCCATCGCGCTGAGAGCCGGATAGATACTGCCGAAACTCCCTTTCCAGAAAAAGTTTATGGCGCCGTCGATATGTTTCTTGATGTCATAACCTGTCATGTCCTCGTGAGACAACAGACCTAATATCACCATATCGATCTTTCTGTCTTTTGCCATGCGGTATTCCCTCCCGAACGGATCACAAGTCTTATATCATTTTGATATATCGTTTTGATACATTATGAATCGTATTCGCAAAGATGTCAAGACCGCATTTGAAAGTTCCAAAAGGAATATCTGGCTGTGTTATTCAGCAGACTGCCGTCAATAAAGGATCTTAAGACTGTCGCCCTGCACGTTAACGCCTTCACTCCTGACGATCTTAAGTCTCTGTTCGTTTGTGAAACCTATAGTCTCGCCGTCATGCAGTATGACATCCTGGCCAATGACATACGCAGTGATATCCATCAGTAATCCCCTTATATCTCTCGGATCCTTATCACTATCCACGATCTCCAGTTCATCTTTTCCGAATCTGGTCAGACCAACAGTATAAGCACTGTACCCTTTCTGAGATCTTCCGAGACCAAACCAGATAAGGCTCAGCATCGGGAATTCATCCTGTTTTATAAGCTGAGAAACATCGACAAGGAATTCAGGCGATGCGACCACATCGTTATAGTAGACGCCGAGAGTATTATCGCAGCGGCAGACAGTGGTAAGCGCTTTTGCGAAAAGAACACCTGACTCCATAGGATCTGATGACCCCATTACCGTCAGTATCATGTGAGCGTTATGCGACTTCGTAACTTCAACGGCATCCTTCCACATATAGTTGAACTGAGCATAGTATTCAGCTTCTTTTTCAGGGACAGGTGCACCGATCAGACTTGTGGCTATAAAGATAGCGCTGTCACTGTCGCCAGGTGAATAAACGACAGTTGTCATGTCATCACCTTCTTTTGCCTCAGGTGCCTTTAACCTGATACCCCAGTCAGCTTCAAAGTCATTCTCAAACTTCCCGTGATCCCACTGTTCCTTCTTGAGAAGGACAAATGACAAAAACTTACCGGCGTTCTTTGCCCGTTCAGCCCTCTCGCTTTCTTCAGCGGCCTTGTTCTTCCAAAATTTCTTCAATGAAGCCAAAAGTTCTGCCGCATCCTGATCTGCAGTCTTGGGAACGTATTTTTCCATATGACTGAAGACACCCGCATCGCTTGCGATCGCCAAAAGCCAAGGTGACAACATGCTCTTCCTGTACTTGAAGATCATGCACCCGCAGCCTTCGTCGTCCTCAAAAGTCTTTACATATTCAATTGCCTGAGGTTCTTTGCCGAGTTCTTTCGGATGCTTGAGCCATTCTATAAGGTTACTCTTCTCAATATCTACAGATTCCATATTTCCTCCCCAAAATCACTCATCAGTTGCGCTGTAATTCCTACATAAAGCATATGATCAGATTATACCAAACCGAATCGACATTACATTCCACATTCTATGTTCATATAATCTTACCGGTGTAAAGTTCTGGCAACTTACCTACTGTAAAGAATCTGCAAGCAGTTACTGCAGGATAAGCTTTTCCTCTTCCTTTATCATTTCCATAAGCTCGCTTCTTCGCCTCAATTTATCATCGCGTTTTGGAAAATCTATTTGCAGTTTAAAGTAAAGTTCATGTGCTGAATTCTTGTTTAAACCCGAAGAGGCATTCTGCGTTATTTGCGGCTGACCCTGCTGCCTGTTACGCGGAAGCGCGTTAACTCCGTAATCGTGCTCACGCAAAGGCGCGTTCCTGTTAGCATCATAATATTCAGGATTGTTATCCTGATCGATCCGCGCTCCCAAAGTGAAAAGGTCAAGCAACAGATGTGCATTCGCAGATGCGATGCTCGAAGCATTTCTGTCAGGATTATCAATAGCGCTCTTGAACTTCACCCTTATATCATCAAGTTCCTCTATGACATCCATTTCATATGGTTCCTTCGCAGCCTCTATCGCTCTTGTCCTTTTGAAATTCGCAACATCTTCCCTATCTATTCCTTTAAAACCTGACGGATACATTCTGATAGAGGTGGGATCCAGATCAAACAACGGCAAAATGTCTTCTGCAGACCGTCCGGACAGCATCAGACTGAGGAAGCAGTACTGCACCATATGAGCCACAATATCATTGCCTGAATCCAACAGATCCGAAGCAAGTTTTTTCATCTCAGAGCGTGTGAAAAGCAGTTTTACGGAATAACCGCCGGTGCAGACTTTGTGCATCAGTGCTTCAGCATTTCCAACCCGATAACAACTCAGGATTCTAATAAGATCCGCTTCAGGATCTTTATCATTTCTGTCAAGCCGGCTCAGTTGCAAGCGGGTTTCTTTAAAACTTCCGCTCTTAAACGATTTCCTAATATTCTCCATGCTCACAGGAAGATCATCGGTTTCTTTTTCCCGCTTTCCGCCGAAAGCAAAACGCGGGAAATCGCTTTTCCCTGAATCGTTGTTTTTCTTTAACTCTTTTTCGATGATGATTATCGACTCATCGTGTTCTCCGATCATCTCCACGGATATCTTACCGACTGTAAACATAAATAAATCATCTATGGATTTGACACGTTCGTATGCGCTATTAAGCATCAGCTCTGAATCGAACTTTCCGACCGTCATATGAGGAACATATTCGTATCCGGGATCGAACGGTTTGAACTCATTTGCATACAGCAGATCATGTATGTTTTTCACCGCCTCTGCACCCACAGTCATATTGAGGAACAGATATTTTCCCGACTCTTCAGAATGTTTGGTAAACCCCTTAAGTTCAATATCGAACGGTTCAATGTCCTTGAGTCTTTCTTCAAGCACTTCGGATAATTCCTCATTGCTCATATCCGATTCGAACGGAAAGACAATAGTAATATGAGGCCTGATAAGTTCCGCCAGCGGATCGTACCATAACCTGATAGAATCGATTATCTCCATATTAGAAAACTCAGGAAATATCATTATGGTTCTGAACATAATATCCTCCCATCATCAGAGCAAAGTTAAACTTCCGATAACATCATCAATTGTTATTCTACCAAAAGAATAACCAGGAGATAAATTGCAGTTTTCCTTACATGAATCTTCTAAAACACAGCAAAACAGGAAATGTTTTCAAGTGGTTTATGAGCTATCATAAACTTGTTGCAGCTGCAAGAAATTGAGAAAGGAGGTACCCAAGTGTATAAGGACTGTATCCAGAAAATATTGGATAAGATCGAAGCAGGTCTTAAGGACGAGATCGACGCAAAGGCCCTGGCACAGGAAGCGGGATATTCAATGTTCCACTTCTACAGGATATTTCAGGATGCCGTGGGCTTCCCCGTAATGCAATATATCTTGAGAAGAAAACTTCTTAATGCGATCTACGAGATCGGAACAGGACGAAAGAAAAGCGATGTGACATACGAATATGGCTTTGAGACCTATTCGGGATTCTACAGATCCTTCGTCCGCGAGACCGGATATACACCGACGGAGTACCTTCGTAAGTTCAAGGCCAAAAAGCCTTACAGGATCAATCTCTTACAGGAGGAACACATTATGATTAATCATAAGTTGATCACGGAAGTTCTCTCTAACTGGGACATTCAGGATCAGAAAGTCTCTGATATCGTATTTCCTGAGACAGGAGAGATAAGCGACACGTCCAAGTTTGTCGGCGATGAATATGTGATCAAATATACTGCAAATCTCGGCAATACCAAGAAGGCGATCGAGATAGCCGGAGCACTCAACAACGTCGGACTGTCTGCACCAACGATCATTCCGACCAGGGACGGAAGAGAATGCGTTCAGGAAGGCGAGATTTACTTTACTCTCTATCGTAAGATCAACGGAGAAAGAGTAATGGCTGGCAAGCTATATCTTGATGATTATCAGAAGAAAGCCAGATTCACAGGTGAGATCATCGGATGGCTCGACAAAGCGCTTTCTGCGATAGATACGGCAGCAGACGAAGCTGATACCTACGATGCAGTTAAGTCATGGGCATTGCCGAAACTCTCATCGGGACTCGGTTTAGACGATACTTTCACAAACAGGTTTCTTGATGAATTCGGTAACCTATATAAGTCACTCCCCAGGCAAGTGATCCACAGAGATCCAAATCCAAGCAATATCATCGTAGCTGATGATAAATGGGGCTTTATCGACTTCGAGCTCAGCGAGAGAAACGTCAGGATCTTCGATCCCTGTTATGCTGCTACCGCCATACTGTCCGAGACTTTCGAAGACGGCAACAACGACAAGTTCATGAAATGGATAAGTATCATGAAAGAGATGATCGCAGGATATGATTCAATAGTAAAACTTACCGAAGAGGAAAAGAAGGCCGTGCCTTACATCATTCTTGCCAATCAATTCATCTCTACCGCTTACTTCGCTGATAAGGGTCGATACGAAGAACTCTATACAACAAACAGGAAAATGACGAGAAGCATCATCGATAATTTCGAAAAGATGAAGATAGAATAACAAGACTGTAGTATTGTTGCACACAACAAAAGGGGCTATCTCACTTGTTTTGAGACAGCCCCTGACAACTACATAATTATGTTGAATATTAGTCGTGGAAAAGCGCCAATATAATTATAAAAGGTTTATGCCGGTTTTTGCCATTTTATGTCTGGCTTGATTCCCTTTTTCACGCAATCATCGAGATACAGATCTATCAGATTCTGGTATGGAATGCCTGTCTCATCAGCAAGCTTTTTAAAGTAGTCTACAGTTGTTGATTTGAGATTAATAGTTACCTGACGCTTAAGCTTTCCTGCATATGGATTCTTTTTGGGATTGAGTTTTGAAATATCATAGTTATCTCTCATAATTATCCACCGCCTTGAATGTAGTAATTTGCTTCAGGTTTTGTTGCCTTTCGCGCTGAAATGATTTTGTTTTCATCCCATTCAAATAATTGATACGAGACTTTCTATACATAATTATAATGTAATTATATTTCATTATCAATTCGCAAAAGAGAATGCAAGAATTTTTAATGTTTCTACCGCAAATTTCTTATGTTTGCATACAACCGCAGGAACTTATTTATCCAGGTCTTTATATACCGGTTTAGTCAATCTGATCAGGCTTATTATCATTCCCGACAGGCCTGATATAAAGAAGATCAATGCAATCCCTGCACCATGCCCTGTTCCGAATATACCTGATAAGATGTTTTCGTTTTCCATGAACGGTTCGAAAACATTATCAGCCAATATTCCACCCAGAAACAAGCCTAGAGGGATCGTGAAGTTCTTCAGCGTATCCTGGGCAGAAGTGACTCTTCCCTGCATCTCCACCGGAACTTTTTCGCGCATTACGGTTGTAAGATTAACGTTCATGATAACTGCTGTTACATAAGTTCCGATGTTTGAAATACACCATATGACCGGTGATATGGTCAGACCATTTATTATGTTGCCCGTGAATATGAGTGCACATGTGATGAAAACAAACCGGCATTTCTTTTTCACAGGTTTCATGACAGTTGAAATTATGCTTCCGATAAGAAGCCCTGCTGAAACCGAGCTTTGAACAATGCCAAGTATCCTCTGATCGTTGCCTGTTCTGCCAAGTACGAACGGAGCCATCATTCCGTCACCTCCGAGCTTTGCGAAAAAGTTGATCACAGCGACAAAAAACGTCAGATGCAACAGTGCTTTGTGTTCTTTCAGAAAATGTATTCCATCGAGGCAGCTCCTGATAAACGGGACACTGTTTTCTTCATTCCCGACAGGCTCGGGGATCCTGATGAAGAACATCAATACCACAAAAGCAAAACCGAAACTGATAAGGTCGATTATCAGTACCGTTTTTATCCCGCCGAAAGCTATCAATACGCTTCCGAGAGCGGGTGCCAGAATGCTGACGACAGAACCGGATATTCCCTGCAATCCGCTTGCCTTCGTGTAGTATTTTTCCGGCACGAGCAGACTTGTTGCAACAAACGAAGCCGGCACCTGAAATGAATTCATCAGACTCATAAGAGTGTTGATGATATAAAGATGCCATACCGCCAGAGAAGAAACCGAATAAAGTGCGAATATGATCAAAGTCCCTAAAGCGGCAACCAGATCCGAAAGCAGCATGATCAGTTTCTTATTCTGGCGATCCGCAACTGTTCCCGCGATGAACCTGAAAAAGATCGTCGGCAGAAATATACACAGTGTTAGAAGAGTAACGCTTGAAGCAGTTCCCTTCTGTTCGTACACCCAAATGACCAGTGCATAATCAGTCATGGCTGTACCGAGTTCCGATACAATCTGTGAAAACCACAAGATCAGAAACGTCTTGAGGTCTTTAATAGTTTGAAAAGTAAACATAGCTTTGCTCCTTTATTGTTCTGAATTAGTGAACAAGTGCAAAGCCTATATCGGACGATAATCTCTATTGAATTACCGCTTCGTACAAGTATCGTCCTTTATCAGACCTTGCACGAAGCTATAGCATCTGCCGCAAGCGGTATTCCCCATCTGGTTAGTTTCATATTATCAAGTCTCCTGATAAGTCAATTCTGTATATGAGAATTATAGCATGTATCTTCAATCTACTTTATAGATGAGAGTCGGCTTAGAAGTTCTGCAACCAAACTCGGTTCCTGAAGTGGATCAAGTATTACCCCAGTCCTTCCACTCTCATTTTCTGCACAGGCAATGCAGGATCGTTCCGTCTTCCGGTCTGTATATTTTCCCCTTTTCGCAAAGGATTACTTCCATGCCTGCCTGGTCCGCGAACTGTATCAGATCATCTGATTCAAAAGCCTCCCAATAAATATCTGCATTGGCATACGGAAAGAATTTCCGGCCATCCAGGCAATTGGGATAATTCTCTTTCAGATAATTATAATCATGCGTCGAGAAACTGAGCAGACCGTCTGTCTTAAGGACCCTTTTGCATTCCGACAGATACCTGTTCTTTAACGCTTCTCCATAAAGCAGTCCGAGGGTCTGCGCCCAGATCAGCACGACATCGAAAGACTCGTTAGGGAAATCTAGATGCTCTCCGTCGTAATCAAAAAATGATATCTTATATTCTTTAGCAGCAGAGAGTTGCTTTACGCGTGTTATTACTTCTTTTGAGATGTCGATCCCGACAACTTCGAAGCCGAGATCGCATAATGCAAACGCTTCGCGACCCAAACCGCAGCCGATGTCCAATATTCTTGCGCCGGAAGGGAAGTGCCCCGCAACTGTTTTTTCCCATTCTTTTAATGCAGGATTCCAGTCCTGCATCTCATCAACGTTCTTGGTATCCTCATACCACTGTGAAACAATGTCATCCATATTTATAGCCGTTTGGAATCCTTATAAATGCGCGGATATGCTCATCCACAGGTCGCTCGATGATCACTGACCTGTTATTAACATTTCCTTCGACGGCGAGGATGGTATTCTCGCGCTTTTCGATTACTATACCGATGTGGTCGTGTTCCATGTTCTCGAAAACACGGTCATAAAGAACAATGTCTCCCGGCTCAGGAATAAAGTCCGCAACTCCTTTGTAATATCCAATCTGAGGATTGCCAAGAGCAAATTCTTCCCACGCGATGCAGCCTGCCAAATGACATGTCCTGCATTCGTTCGGACGGATCGGAATATCGAAGCCCGCTTCCGTTATGCAATAATAAACGAAAGCCGCGCACCACAGACCGTCAGCTTCTTCCAGCGTCCACTTAGGGAACAGCTGAATGATCGGACCCAGGTTAGACTCTTTGCTTTCTTCAAAACCATGGAAAGGAGTCCGCGCCTTTTCTTCGGCTATTTCTGCCAATAATAATCTTGTTGCTTTCATCATGATATTAAAAGATAATCGACAAAGGATTCCTTCTCTCCTAAGTCATCTAATACTTATGGCTATTTACCAGATTGTGACTGATATTTAAAAATCTCCGAAATGAATATATCATATCGGCTCTTTAATGGCACTAGCCTTATGCCTCTACCTGATCTAATTCAGGCTGCTTTTATCTTGATTATCTGTTCTCCTGTCTTGATGGGAATTGCTCTTGTGTCACCCAACTTCATCATCTGATATGCCGCATTTACGTCTGCGTTAATGAAGATCCCGCTGTTGCTCTTAAATAGTCCTCGTTCTATCCTTCGTGTCTTGTCATAGTAAGTTCTGGTTGGCTTTTCTCCGTCAAGATAACTCGTTCCGCTCGTGTAACTCTCGCGTACAGTTTTTACCTCTATGCCTTCAAGTCGTGCTTTGTATGTGATCATGTCCGTAAGTGTCTTATACGGTATGGATACAAAGTTCTGGTTTGTTATGTTTCCCATGTGTACTTTCTGTTTCCATCCGTGATTGGAACCTACCACTATGAGTCCGACACCTGAAGAGACGGCCAGGTTAACTATCTTCCTGCTGGCCTTGTGCATGTAGTCTTTTACCTTGCGGTTCCTTTTTGCCGTAAGTTTATTCAGCCTTTTGGTCCTGTTCTTTCCGTTATATACTTTTGCCTCCTTCTGCGTATGCGCTCTTGCCTTGTTGTAGTACTGGTTTATCGATTTCAGCGGTTTCCCGTTGATTATCACGGGCCTGTCTTCGGAATCCCACGCGGCTGCTATGAGATTGTTTACTCCCAGGTCTATTCCCATGACCTTTGTCCCTCTTGCAGTCTTTTCCTCTTTCTCATACATCAGACTGATCAGGACAGAATCCTTGAACGTCTTTATCCTTATCTGTCTGACTGAACTGTGCCTTGCACGTATGTGTATACCACTGAGGAATTTAGGCATGGTTACATTACCATTCTCATCCACCTTGAAGTTCTGACTGGTTATCACAAGAGAACCTCTTCCTGTCTTCGGGTCAAGATATCCCGGCACGTGTGGATGCTCCTTGAACTTCTTCGAATCTTTCCAGTATTCTGCTGTCGCCCTGTAGAACGACTTCCACTCTCTGCATTTCTCCTGTATGCATATCTGACTGCATGTCGCATATGGAACGTCCTTATATACTTCCGTTCCTTTCAGATACCAGCTGAGAAAATATGCATCGGCTATATATCCGTTATCGGAATCGATATAACGTAACCGCTTGCTTTCAGAGCGACCCGAGTTGTATTCCGTTATGCCGTTGTTTATCGCTCTGATGAGTTCATCTTCCCACTCTTCAAGTGCTTTACCGTTCACGATCTTCTTATGTATGCGGTAACACTGCTTTATCAGGTAGTTGACGCTGTTGGAAAGGTTCTTCACTTTATAGCAGTAACCGTCTATCTCGTGAAGAAGTTTCTTATTGTTATGTTTCTTTATCCTGTGTTCTTCCGAGAGTATCATGTTACATGCCCCTTATCTCTATGTGACGAATGAAAGCGGCGGTCTTGCCGATATATCGTTGTTATGTACTGTCAGCCTTCTGCTCATTATCTGTACGAACATCAGGCTTATGTTTTCCGTCTTGCTTCTTTTGGTGTTTGTTATCAGGTTATTCCAGATGATGTAATGCTCCAGATGTTTGGTCGATACTCCGTGAAACCTGTCGATAAAGCTTTTCAATGAACTGTGGTATGAATTGATGCGTTGGATACCGTAAGTAGTGCCATTCACAATGGTTATTCGTTTATTTGTATCTGTCTGTATCAGTCTGATAGCTTTATTTCTTGCCAAAAGCCGGTATGCTTTCTCGTTATCTGTACACAGCACTGCTGAAGGGGAGACAATACCGCTGAACACGTCTATCAGGCATTCCGTACTTACCTTACCAAGCTTAACGGGTTTTGCGAACGCGATCCCTTCAACATCAACGGAACAGGGAACACACACCTTTTCTGATGACAGACCTTTACTGTGTATGTCATTTCCTCTCTTATGTGCTTTCCTGGGCATTATGAACTGTCTGCTATTTTTATGGTTACCCTTGTAGGAAACGTTAAAGAATGTCTCATCGGCTTCAACTGTTCCGTCAAGACATACTCTGTCAGTTACTTCCTGCAGAGCATCCAGAATCTTATGCCGCCAGTAAAAGGCTGTTGTTACCGATATGGAACATTCTTCAGCAGTTTCCTTAAGCGTCTTTTTATCCGACATGCATTTCAGATACTGAGCCCAAACACTCAAGTTCTTTCTAGTACCAGAAGTAACGGAGCAGGAACTCGGTATAAATGACTTCTTGCAATCACGGCAGAGGAAACGCTGAATACCGTCTTTACGCTTACCGTTCTTAACAACATGAGAACCTTCACAATAGATGCATGTATTACCATCGGCAATACGTGTTTCGATAAGGAAATCCTGGAGGTTATCCTCGTGTACATTTACAGTATTGGAAAGAGTCGTATAGAACACGATACGGTCAGTGAAGGATAATTTCTTATATGCAGCAAAGACTTCCTTCAACTCTGACATTGTACGGGCTCCTTTCAAAAACAAACAAACGTTCTATGCATATAATAGAACTAGAACGAATGTTTGTCAACTGTGAAATTTAAAAGAGCCATATTTATTATATCATCTTCATTTTCTCGAAAAATAAAAATGCCCGCAAACGCAGTGTTTACAGGCATTTGTGGCGGAGACGGTGAGATTCGAACTCACGTGCCGGTTACCCGACAAACGCATTTCGAGTGCGCCCCGTTATGACCACTTCGATACGTCTCCAAACGCGCCTTATTGTAAATGATTCAGTCCAAATATTCAACTGAATATGGATGTAACAATGTTAAATCGCACCGAAACGTATGATTTTTCTTAATTCTTCTGCTTCTTCCTCACCGCAGAGATAAGCGACAAGAGCCAGACCGAAATCAACAGATGTGCCCATTGCCTGGCTTGTTATAACGTTGCCGTTGACAAAAACCTTACTGTCTTCGATCACATTGGCACCGTTCTTGCGGAGCTCACCCCAGCAGCCCGGGTTGCAGGTAGCATCCTTGCCGTTAAGAAGTCCGATGCCTGCGAAAACAGTGGGAGCCGCGCATATAGCTGCAATACCCTTACCCTGCTCATTAAACTTTACGAGATTCTCTTTAAGAAGCTCACAGGCATTAAGGTTATTGGTTCCCTTTACACCGCCGGGAAGGACCAGAAGGTCGTAATCATCGAAGTTTATATCACCTATCAGTTTGTCTGCCGTGATCTTTATGTTTCTTGAAGATACAATTTCAAGAGAAGGCATGATGGAAACAATATCCACCTCAACTTTTGCTCTTCTCAAAAGATCTATCGGTGTGAGCGCCTCAACTTCTTCGCTGCCGTCTGCGATGAAAACTGCTGCCTTTGCCATAATATCCCTCCGTTCTTTAAAGACCGAAAAAGCCTTTAACAAAAATCTCGATTCCGATAAGTATCAATATCACGCCTCCGATGATCGTGGCGGTGCTTACGAACTTGCCGCCGATCTTCTTGCCGAAGATCAACCCTAATAAGCATATCACAAGTGTGACGACTCCGATTATCAAAGATGCGGCAAATGCACGGAGTGCCGAATAATCAGCGATCGTAAATCCGACGGAGAGAGCATCTATGGACGTGGCTATGCCCTGAACTATAAGGGCTCCCCATGTAAGCTTCGCGGCATCTTTCTTTCCTTCTTTCTCTTTGCTTGCGCCCTGCTTTCTGTCCCGTATGCCTTCGAAGACCATCTTTCCACCTATGAAGAGTAAAAGGATCAGTGCTATCCAGGGTATGAACTTATGAAATGCGGTAAATATCTCGGCTACGGTCGTAACCAGGAGCCAGCCGATCAGAGGCATCAGGAACTGCGCAAATGCATAGACGCCGGCAACCTTGAACATCCTGCCCTTTTTCATGTCAGGCTCGATAATGCCGTTTGCCACGGAGATCGAGAAAGCATCCATTGCAAGACCTACGCCCAGGAGCAAAGAATTAACCAGGAATTGGATCATTAAGTTATCTCCTCCGTTTTCGTGAGCCCCGGACAAAATAAAAACCCAAGGCCCCTCGTAATCGCCTTGAGTCTCACACAGAAGAATAAGCCAGGTATTATACCAGTATGTTGACTTAGACAACGCTTTAACGCGTTTGCTACTCCCTCAATGAGCAAGATACTAACAATGAAGCCTCGAGTTAGTCAACACTAACATTATGGTAAAAGCCCTGTAATTCCGCGTTTCTGATTCAATATGCCGCAATATCCATACCGCATCCGGAGCACAAAGTATAACATTTGCACTATATATAATAAGTAGCACGCGCGCAAATAATGTTGTACAATAGTCAATCGCTAGTTGATCTTCAGATTACACCAGGAGGCCTATATGAACGAATACATCAAGCAGATATCCGACAGGATCAGAGAGCTCAGAGACATCCTTGACCTTACTGCAGAGGAAGTTGCAGCACAGACAGGCGTGAGCACGGAAGAGTATTTAGCATATGAGAACGGCGAGAAGGAGATCCCGATCAGCCTTCTTTACAAGGTCGCAGGCATATTCAAGGTGGATCCTACTGTCCTTATGACAGGCGATGTCCCGAGAATGGATGATTATACAGTGGTAAGAGGCGGCAACGGCGTAAAGGTCGAGCGTTATCCCGGCTATTCTTTCAGCGCACTCGCCTTCAATTATAAGCACAGACAGATGGACCCCATGATAGTTACACTGTCCAAGTCCGAGACGGCAGAGCTCGTTACACACGGCGGACAGGAGTTCAACTATGTCATTGAGGGTGCCATCAAGGTTGTTGTCGGTGACAGGGAGTTCACGCTCGAAGCCGGCGACTCCATTTACTTCAATCCCGAGAAGCCTCACGGACAGCGTGCCGTGACGGAGACTGCTAAGTTCCTCACTATCATCAATGAGTGATTTAGCAGTTCTACCCCAAGGCAAAAAAATTGAAGTAGAAAAGGAAATATATACCCATGGATTTATTAAGCAGATTTGTTAACAGAATTGAATTTGACAGTTACAAGGACTTTAAGGAGAATTTCAAGATAAATGTTCCGGAGGATTTCAACTTCGGTTTCGACGTTGTCGATGTATATGCAAATGAAGATCCCGAAAAGGAAGCGCTCATCTGGTGTGATGACGATGGCAATGAGAGACATTTCACATTCAAGGATGTAAGTGAGAAGAGCAACCGCGTAGCAAACATGTTCAAAGACCTGGGCATTAAGAAGGGCGACAGAGTCCTCATGATGCTCCGTCAGCGTCCTGAAGTATGGTTCACGATGGTAGGTCTTCACAAGCTCGGTGCGATCGTTATCCCGGCTACGTTCCAGCTTCTCTATCACGACATCGTTTACCGCTGCAATGCGGCAGACGTTAAGATGATCGTCTGCGCTGACGATCCGCAGATCATCGAACATGTCAACAAGGCGCGTCCTGACTGCAAAACGGTTCAGTACTGCAGTGTTATCGGCGAGGCCCCCGAAGGCTGGAGATCCCTGACAGACGATATCGACAACGCATCCCCTGTTTTCGAGCGTCCCACAGGTGACGAAGCCACACACGCATATGACCCTATGATGATCTACTTCTCATCTGGTACGACCGGTGAGCCTAAGATGATCCTGCACGACTACACTCTGCCTTTGGGCCACATCGTAACAGCCAAGTACTGGCAGCAGGTTTACGACGGATGCAGACACCTTACCCAGGCTGACTCCGGCTGGGCAAAATTCGCATGGGGCAAGATCTACGGCCAGTGGATCTGCGGTGCAGTTAACGTTACTTACGATACACAGAAGTTCAAGGCAGCTAGAATGCTCGAGATCATGGAAAAGCTCAAGCTCAACTCATTCTGCGGACCTTCAACGATCTACAGATATCTCATTCAGGAAGACCTCACAAAGTATGACTTCTCTTCCATCAAGCACTGCTCTATGGCAGGCGAGCCTTTGAACCCTGAAGTATTCTACAAATGGCAGAAATATACAGGTCTTGAGATCCGCGAAGGATTCGGCCAGACAGAAGGAAGCGTGCTCTTCGCTAACTTCCCATGGATCGATGTAAAGCCCGGTTCCACAGGCATGCCCACACCTATCTACGACATCCAGCTTCTTGACGACAACGGTGTACCGGTAGAAGACGGTATCGTAGGAAATATCGTTATCAAGAACGCATCCGCAAAACCTATCGGACTCTTCCGCGAATACTACAAGAACCCTGAGGCAATGGCTGAACAGTGGCCCGGCGCTGACTACAGCACAGGCGACACTGCATGGAGAGATCCTGAGGGTTACATCTGGTTCGTAGGAAGAAACGATGACGTTATCAAGTGCTCCGGTTACCGTATCGGACCTTTCGAAGTTGAGAGCGCCCTCATGACACACGACGCTGTTCTCGAGTGCGCGGTTACGGCTGTTCCTGATCCCATGAGAGGCCAGGTAGTCAAGGCTACCGTTGTCCTCACGAAGGCATATAAGGAGAAGGCTTCACCCGAACTCGTAAAAGAGCTCCAGAATCACGTTAAGAACGCCACGGCGCCTTATAAGTATCCGAGGGTCATCGAGTTCGTTGACGAGCTCCCAAAGACCACCAGCGGCAAAATAATGCGTACCGCGATAAGAAAGGCTGACGAGGCTAAGTACAGGGAAGCTCAGGAAGCTGCAGCCAAAGCTCAGGGTTAAAGGAAATCCTCCATAACCTGATTTGCAAGATCACGTCCGCTCCGGGTCAACCGGAGCGTTCTTTTTCCGCGCTCCAAAAGACCTTTTGCGATATTGCTCTCCACAGCCTGAGAGAAAACATCTTCGAACTCGACGCCGAATCTCCTTTTGAATTCATCCAAACGGATGCCCTCAGATGTCCTGAGCCTTAAGAAAGGTACCTCTTTCATCTTGTCCTCTTCCGTGAGCATCTCCTCGACATAGAGCGACTTGAAGTCAGTCCTCTTCCCTTCCAGGAATTCTTTATAGTCCTGCGTCGAAAGAAGTTTCATCTCATCTGTATAAGCTCTCACATCATCCCTGTGACCGTATCTCATGTCGCCGAGATATCCGTGCGCTCCGGCACCTATTGCGAAATACTCGCACGAATCCCAGTAAGAGGAATTATGTATGCTCTTATATCCGGGAAGACAGCTGTTTGATATCTCGTACACTTCAAACCCGAGGCTCTGAAGATATCTTCTGGTCTCATAGTACATCTCGCGTTCTGTATCGGGAGGCACAAGATCTTCCAGGGAATTCCTGTATCTGTCGTAGAACTGAGTGCCTTCCTCAAGGCTCAGCGAATATGTGCTGATGTGTTTTACTCCAAGTTCGTAAAATCTCTGAAGGTCCTTTTTTATCCCGTCCACGGTCTGTCCCGGAACACCGGTTATCAGATCAGCCGAGACATTGGTAAATCCGGCCTCGCGGATCATGAAGAGAGCATCGATCGCACCCTGTGAATCATGAAGCCGTCCTAAAGTCTTGAGGACCTCATCATCGAGCGACTGCACGCCCAAAGATATACGGTTAAAACCCGCTTCGCGGTAATCGGAAAGCTTATCCGGAGCAAGCGATGACGGGTTTGCTTCTATCGTCATCTCGCTGTCAGGAGATAGATCAAAGACCTCTCTTATCGTCCTCAGGAGCGAAGCAACATATCTGCTGTTCGGAAGAGAAGGCGTACCGCCTCCGAAATAGACAGTATCCCTGCCGTACCTGTCAGTACCGGGATTGGTTCCGGCATCCGTACCGGCAGCAGACCTGAGAAGTCTTACTTCCTTTTCGGCAGCTCTATAGAATCCTTCACAAAGTGATGAATCCGTTATCGAATAGAAATCACAGTACGGGCATTTACGCGCGCAAAACGGATTATGAACGTAGATATGTCTTGCCATCAGAAATCACGCCTGCGGTAGATCGGCACCGGGTTTTTCAGAGCAGTGATCAGCGCCATCCTGAACGTGTTGAAGCTCGGAGAGATATTCTTTTGCGGGAGCATGTATTTCGAGATGTTCTCGGCCCACAACGCCTTGTAATGGCCTATAGCGGGATAACCGATCTCGATGAGTTCTTCCGCGTTCTCGCTAATCACCCTGCAGAGGACTTCCCAGGTTCCGCAAACGGAATCCTGCACATAAGAATCGAGAATATCCTTCCTGCTGTCAGGATATGCATCGTAGACCGCGGACTTGTCGCCGAGCATCCAGGCTTCTATCTCCTCCGTGCTGAGACCGACTACGCTCCTGATGTCGGGTGCGAACTTCGAGGCGCAGGAATATATCTCCTGCCTTATGGTCTGCGGATCGTGGTCATCTGAATCCATGGCGATTATCAGGATAACATCCTTGCCGCCGTAAACTTTGTTGTAAGCGCGGAGTTTTGCGGGAAGAAGATCAAGCAGCGAACTTGCGAACTTCGGCGGAGCAGCCGTCATGTCTTTTGGCAGGCTCCCGCAGCCCCTGTGCGGATGGACGTTTACTTCAACATCCACACCTTCATTTTCCGCTATCCTCTCCGCCAGGCGCTGTACTACAACAGCTCCTGATTTATCTTCTGAAAGTATCTCGATCAGCATCAATATCTTCCCTTAATGTTCAGTCTTCAGGTCTCGTATCAAGATGTCCGCCGTACCAGATCGCGCCCATTCCGACGCCCTGATGGAACATCTCCATGACAAGCGGATCTTCTCCCGCGCAGCGTATCTTTACGTCACCGTCATCCTTTTCGAAAGACCTCTCGAAGATCCATATCTCCTTCGGAGAAAGAGTCTCAATGATGTACGGATTGTGCGTCGAAAAGACTATCTGGCAATAGTGGTTTCTCATCGTGTAATCGCGCATCTCATCACTTAAGACATCGACCATGTCGTGGTAGAGATCCTTATCAGGAGTCTCTATGAATATCGTCGAACGGGGATTCCTGTCACGCAGCAGGAGCAGATATAAGAAGAGCTTGTCCGGACTCTCCTTAAGAGCCAGCGGAAGATTCTTCTTTTTCTTCATCGCCGGGATCTTATCCTTTATCTCTGTCACTATGCGTTCGTATTCAGACTCATCGCTCATCTTTAAGTATTCGAGCACGTTTCCGACATTCGAGCCGGTGCTGTTAAGATGCTTATGTCCGCCCGGAGCACCGCCCTCGTAGAAATAAGAGCTCTGCTCTTCGGATGAGAACGCACAGAAGAACCACGCCGAGATCTCTTTATAGAGCAATACAAAATCCCTGAATCCGGTTATCTTTCCGTACAGGCTTAAAGCCGTCAGGTGCTCGTCCTCCACTCCGATCTCAGATTTGTCCGGTCCGTCCTCGAGATTTATTATCGAGCCGTTCCCGCCCTTCATGTCGAGTATCGTGAGAGCCTTCCTGCCGCCTTCAGCATCTGCTGCGAGGATGACCTTCTCCTCGTCGATAATAGGGCTCATGTATTTGCTCGTAACGATCCCCAGTTCATACTGGAGGAACTTCGGACCGCCGTTCTTTTTGTCCTCGAGTTTGAAGAAAACGCGGAACACCGAAGGCCTGGAAATATCAGGCGTCATGTTCGCAAAGCCCGGCCTGCCGTAACTTATGGAAGCGACCGCACACCCTTGCGTAATGCAGTCCTTTAGGAATGCCATGCATCCCATGAAAGAAGTCTTGCCGGTATTGTTGCGGCCGATAAGCGCATTCAATCCGCGAAGGCTGTCAGGCTTTTTGACGGACGCATCATCCGTCAAAAAATCATCTATAAGGATACCCGCTCTGTCCCTGTCGAAAACGTCAAAGTTCTCTATCTCGATTCCCAGGATCATGAAGGTCACCTCCCGTTTCTTTTAATCAATACTATCACTATCCGGGTCACTTTGTAAAAAAATAAAAGCTGCCTCAAAAGCGAAGTCATCCGCGTTTTGAGACAGCCATATCAGACTTTCAAAAAGTATCGTTCAGGAGATTACTCGCCCTCTTCGAGCGTGCTGTTGATCTCTGTGAGGTTTGTCTGGATCTTGGCCATGTTATCAGCGAGCGTCTCGTTAACGTTCTCAAGGAGAGACTTAACGTAGATGTGGGCATTCCTTCTGAGTTCCTCTGCCTGAGCTTCAGCGTTAGCGATGATCTGGGCAGCTTCTTCCCTTGCGCCTCTCGTGATCTCGTGATCGTTGACCTTCATGGCATACATGCGGTTAGCGTCATCGATGATCTTCTTATTCTTCTCTCTTGCCGTACTGATGATATCCTGGGCTCTTGCAACGATATCGTTTGACTGCGCGACTGCTGCAGGAAGATTGTTCTTAAGGATCTGAAGTGAATTAATGGTCTCTGTTCTCTCGATAGAGCACTTGTCTGAGAAAGGAACACTTGACGCGTCCTTGACCATATCGATCAGATAGTCGATATGCTTAATAGCGTCGTAACGCTGTCCACCCTGATTGAAATTGCTGTTATCCATTATTATGTCCTTCCTTTCAAAAGTTTTTCCTTAACTTTATCAATTATCTCGGCCGGCACCATCTTTGAGATGTCTCCGCCGTATGAACCGACTTCCTTGACCATCGATGAACTGATGAGCGACAGATCGTCCCTGCATGGCAGGAGCACCGCATCGTAACCTGCGAAAAGAAGACGGTTGGCAAGCGCGTGCTCTGACTCGTATCTGAAATCAGACTCGGACCTGATACCCCTTACGGAAGCGCAGCAGCCGAGCTGCTGATACAGGTCTACGAGAAGTCCGCCCCATGCCATGACCTCGACATTTTTCAGATCATCGTTCTTCAATGAGAGTTTTATGAGTTCGACTCTCTCTTCGGGGGAGAACAACGGTGTCTTCGCAGCATTCTCCATGACAGCGATTACGAGCTTGTCACAGAGCTTTGATGCCCTTCTCGCAATGTCTCTGTGTCCTCTTGTAAAGGGATCGAACGTCCCCGGGAAGAGCATTACCTTCAATCCATTATCCTCCGATATTCTTGTCCTTAAAAAATGTTATCACTGTAATCCCGTAACTACAAGAACGAACACGTTTCAGGCCGTTAAGTTCTTCGGGGATCTCACAGTCTTTATCGTGCTCTACTATGAGCATGCCGTCTTCCTTGAGCATTCCAAAGTCACTGATGATCTTTGTTGCTTCCTCAAGCCTTAACGGCACATCTTTGTATGGCGGATCCATGAATATGATATCAAACCGCTCACCGCCCTGTCCCATGAGTTCAAGCGCCTGTGCAACACTCTTCTTGTGAAGTCTTATCTCGTCCGAATCGTCCATCCTGATCTTGCTCAGGTTTTTCGCGATGACAGAAGCAGCCTGTCCGCTTCTTTCGACAAGGACGACGCGTTTCGCGCCGCGGCTCAGGGCTTCTATGCCGATCTGACCTGAACCCGCAAAAAGATCCAGAAATTCAGAATCAGGAACATAAGCCTGGATAATGGAAAACAACGCCTCCTTGACCTTATCGGTCGTGGGCCTCGTCTTATCTCCTTCAGGCGCCTGCAATACTGCGCCCCTGAATCTTCCGGTCACTACTCTCGGCATCAGATCTGCTCCATCTTCCTGGCGAATCTCAGCTCGAACATCTTCTTAATCGCATCATTCAGACGTTCGGCTTCCTCTCCGCCTTCTTCTATGACTTTATTTACCGCATCACAGGCCTCGCCGGCGATGTTCATATCAGTATACAGGTTTGCGGCCCTTAATGTCGGGATGCCGTGCTGCCTTGTGCCGTAAAAATCTCCGGGACCTCTTAATTCAAGGTCCTTCTCGGCCAAAGCGAATCCGTCGCTCGATTCGCACATCATCTTCATGCGCTGGAGCGCAAGTTCGGATTTGGACTCGGATACGAGAAGACAATAGGACTTCTTATCGCCTCTGCCGATCCTTCCCCTGAGCTGGTGAAGCGTTGATAATCCGAATCTGTCAGCATCCATTATGATCATGACGTTCGCATTCGGATTGTCGACGCCTACCTCTATTACAGTGGTGGATATCAGTATCTTTATATCGCCCGCGATAAACCTCTCCATCGTCTCGAGCTTATCCTTTTCCTTCATGGAACCGTATAACACGGCGCTTGAATATCTGGAAAGATTGCTCATCGAATCGATGATCTTCTTCATGTCCATGACACTCGTCACGGTATCGTCACCGTCCAAAGGTGCGCCTACAAAGTTATCCGCGCCCGATTCAGTCTCGTCCTCATCGATCTTGGCACAGACTATATAAACCTGCTCTCCGGCTGAAAGCTTTACGCTCAGGATCTCCTCTATCGCCTTGCTCTTTTTTGAGTTGACAAACCATGTGGTTATCTCCTGACGTCCGGACGGTTTTTGTTTTATCACCGAAGTGGCCATATCGCCGTAGATGACCATCGCAAGAGTCCTCGGTATGGGTGTGGCGGTCATTATCAGGTTGTGAACGCTCTTTACCGTTCCGTCCTTCACCGTATCCTTAAACAACAGTTTTTCCCTCTGCTTAACGCCGAAACGGTGCTGCTCATCAGCTATGACAAGAGCCAGATCGCTGAATCTGATGTCATCCGTAAGGAGAGCATGCGTTCCTATTATTACGCGTGCCGAACCGTCTGATATCTTTTCCTTTATCTCATTTTTCTCTGAAGGCTTCGTCTTGCCGAGCAGGAGCACCGGCTCCATGCCGCTGCCCTTCATCAGGTTCGAAATGGTCTTATAGTGCTGCGAAGCCAGAACTGATGTCGGCGCAAGGAGCACTGCCTGTTTTCCCATCAGTGCGGTTATTATCATGGAAAGGGCCGCGACCATTGTCTTGCCCGAACCTACGTCACCCTGGATAAGTCTGTTCATCGGAGTCGTGGACATGAGATCGGTCTCGACATCGCGGAAAGCCGCAGCCTGATCCGCCGTGAGAGCAAAACCCATATTTCCCTTTATCTGGCGCCATTTCATTGCAGACTCGCGGTCGATGCCTTCAGGACCTGAAGGTATTACCTGCTCGGCGATCTCCCTGACGCCGTGTCCGGAACTGTACAGTTTCATTCCGATGCCTAAAAGGATCAGCTCTTCATATGCCAGCTGTTCCCTGGCTCTTTTCGCCTCCTCCAATGAGGCGGGGAAATGCGCCATCTCATATACTTCCAGAGGAGATACAAAGCCCTTCTTCTCAGCTATCGAAGCGGGTATGACCGAAAGCAGTTCGTTGCCGCAGAGCTTCAGCGCGGTCCTTACCCACTTGGAAATGTTATTTGAAGTAATGCCGGCAGTAAGATGATAAACAGGTCTTACCAGCGCATCGTCGGCGATCTTCTCAGCCTTCTCGATATAGGGATTTACCATCTGCATCTGCCCGTTAAAGAGCGTGACATTGCCGTGGACAAAACACTCATCACCCAAAGTAAACTTTCCGGCAAGATAGGACGAATTAAAGAATGTGAGCTTTATCCTCCCGGTGCCGTCGTTAACGAAAAAACTCAGCGGCTTTTTCCTGCTCGTGACATTGACCGTCGGATTGGTCGAGATGGTACCCCTGAAAGACAGGTCGTATCCGGCATCTTCACCGGCACGCGCATCCATGTCGAAGGATCCGATGGTGCCCAGCTCAGACCAATCGTCGTAGCGCCACGGAATAAACGCGATCAGGTCATAGATCGTGTATATGTCGAGTTTGGCAAGCCTCTCTTCGGCTGCCGGACCGATACCGTAGAGATCGGTCACGGGATTGGACAGATGGATCGTCGGCATATTATGTCAGATCCTCCTCTTACAGAAAGACGACAGCGGACATTCACCGCATTTCGGCGCTCTTGCCGTGCAGTACTTTCTGCCGAGATCGACCGACAGATGACCTATACTGATCCACTGTTCTTCAGGAAATGCCTTCATTATGTCCTTCTCGACCTTAGCAGGGTCCTCACTGTCTGTTATTCCTGTTCTCTTCATCACGCGCTTGCAGTGCGTGTCGACAACAACGGCAGGTGTACCGTAGACCTCTCCGATGATAAGATTCGCTATCTTCTTTCCGATGCCCGGCACTTCCATAAGAGCATCAACATCATTTGGAATGACGCCGCCCCATTCGTCCGTCATCTTCTTCGCGAAAGCCATTACCGACTTTGTCTTTGAAGCCGTAAGACCGCAGGGCTTTATTATCTCTGCAATCACTTCAGGCTCCTGGGATGCGATGGACTCCATATCGGGAAACCTGTCGAAAAGCTGTCTTGCAGTTATATTAACCCTTTTGTCGGTGCATTGTGCGGACAATATTCCTCTGATGGCTAAGTTTTGGGGACAATCTGTCTCCAAAGAGCATGAACTGTCGGGAAACTCCGTTGACAGAGCATCGTATATCTGCTTGGCCAGCTTGATGTTCTTTATATCCTTTGCTGCCAAAACTTACTGCTCCTGATTCTCGGGCGGATAAGGGAAAGAGAATACAAATTTGGCTCCGCCAAGTTCTCTTCCTTCATCGCATATGATCGTCTGCCCGTGTCCTGCGAGGATCTGCTTGCAGATGTAAAGACCAAGTCCGAATCCTTCGGCTTTTCTCGAAGGATCTGCCTGATAGAAGCTCTCAAAGATCCTCTGGCGTTTAGATTCCTCAACGCCTGCACCCGAGTCTTCGACGGAAATGAAGACTTTCCTCTGCTTCGGATTCGTTTCGGTGGTTATCTTGATCTCGCCGTTCATGGGTGTGAACTTTATGGCATTCGTAATGATGTTGATTATTACCCTGCACAGCTGCTGTGCTTCGCCGTATACGGTAATGCCCGGGCCGGGATCCAATGATTTGATGACTCTTATCTGCTTGTCAGTAAGCTGTGCCTCGAGATTGTCGACTATATCGTTGATCATGTCATTGATATTGAACTCTTCCATCATGTCAGGATCAGGATGTGACAGAGAAGATGCTTCCGTCATCTGAGTAACGAGAGTCCTGATCCTGTCAGTCTGCTGCTTAATAAGCTCGAGATAGTGATCCTGCTTTTCCGCGGGGATAGTTCCGTCGAGCATCGCGGTTACAAAACCGTTGATCGATGTGAGAGGGGTTCTTATATCATGCGCGATCGATGAGATGAACATCTCTCTGTCGTGCTCCTGGTTTTCGAGAGATTCGATCATCCTGTTAACCGTGATCGCCATCTCCGTAAACTCGGAAGAAACCGAGAGAGAAGTGAAATCATTCTGCTGTGAATATTTGGGGTTGACCCTGACCGAATAGTCGCCTTCAGCAACCTTTGCAATGGCCTGTGAGATGTCCTTAACCGGCATGAGGCTGAAGTAAACGAATACGACATAGAGGATTATCGCGATGACCATTGCGACCATGGCAGGAATGAAGATTATGTTGATATACTCCTGCTTTGTTTCTTCGGTTCCCTCACTGTTGCTCACGATGCAGAAGTAAGGTGTGCCGGTTATCTTGACGCAACTGACCGAAACTACTCTTCCGGTATTGTTCGAACCTGTCTTTGCTATACCCTGTTTGTCTGCCTCGGATATGAGTTCCAGGATGTTCTTCTGCGCTATGTAGACAGGAGCATCCTCCGTCGTCAGGATGTTGTCGAAAACGTCATATACAAAAGAATTACGGCTGTATATCCTGCCGTTGACATCGGTGATATAGATAGCACCGTTCGAACTGTATGTCTGCGAATTGACAAACTTGTCGATGATACGGGAATTCTTGAAATTATCCGTACCATCGTCATTCGTCGTATATTCAAACGGGATGCTCTGAAGAGAGATTATGGAAGTAACATCTGACGAGAGATCTTCGGCAGCCGATTCCGTACCCTTGCCCACTTGGGCTATGAGGTTGTTGTACATATTCTCATATGAAAGGAACAGCAAGACTGCGAAAACGATCAGCGTTGCCAATACAAGAAATGATATGAGAAATACAGCAAAGCCCGCCGATACTTGCTTACCTTCAGTTCTCGGCGCCATAAATTACTTACCTCGTCTCGAATTTATAACCCTTGCTCCAGACGGTCTTAATGCTCCAATTCTGCTCCCTGTCGGGATTCTCGATCTTCTCTCTGATACGCTTGATATGGACATCGACCGTACGGGATTCTCCGTAGAAATCGTAGCCCCAAACGTTCTCTAAGAGCTGCTCTCTCGTAAACACCCTGTTGGGATTGGATGCGAGGAAGAACAGGAGTTCGAGTTCCTTCGGCGGCATATAGATCTCGTTGCCGTCAACGCAGACAACGTAGCGGATCTTATCGACTGAGAATCCGGGATATGTGATAACATCGGGAGAACCTTCCTTCGCATCGGAAGATGCGGGAGCTGCGTCACGCTTGTCCGTACGTCTTAAGACAGCCTTGACTCTGGCGAGAACCTCCTTAGGTTCAAACGGCTTCGGGATATAGTCATCAGCACCGAGCTCGAGACCTACGATCTTATCGAGCGTATCAGTCCTTGCCGTCAGCATGATGATTGGAGTGTCAGAAGTCTTTCTGATCTCTCTGCAGATATCGTTGCCGTCCATGCCCGGGAGCATGAGGTCCAAAATAACGATATCAGGTACGAAAGCATGGAATGTGGCAACGGCCTTGTCGCCCTGCATGCATGTGGATACCTGGTATCCCTCTTTCTCGAAATAGAGTTTAAGTACTTCAATGATGCCCGGATCGTCGTCTACGAGCAAAACCTTGTTAGCTGCCATAAGATCACCCCTGCCTCACAACTTCTTAGGTTCTTACCTTTTTGTAACAATGTTACAAAGCCTTATTCTTCGGGGGGAGCACCGCTCCCGACGTCGAAATTGTTTATCTCGGCAGTATAAGAATCCAGATCTGTGAAATTCTTATATACCGATGCGAAGCGGACATAGGACACGCGGTCTATATCCATGAGCTTCGACATGATAAACTCGCCGATCTCCGACGAGGATATCTCTTTGTTGAACCTGCCCTCTACGATATGTGTAATGTCGGAACAGATATTCTCTTTGACCTGTTGGGACACTCCGCGTTTCTGGCAGGCGACGTCCAAACTCCTTAAGATCTTATCAGGATCATAGGGCTGCTTGGACCCGTCCTTCTTTATGACCATCGGCTTTAAGCCTTCGATCTTTTCTATGGTCGAGAATCTGGCGCCGCAAACGAGGCAGACACGTCTCCTTCTGACGACAAATCCGTCGTCACTCGGTCTTGAATCAAGAACCTTATCGTTGTTCTCGCCGCATTTGGGACAGACCACTGACCTACTCCCTTAAATTACTGTCCGTCCTTACCGAACATGAACCAGGGCTTAGCGGACTTCTGTGCCTTCTCATCGGGCTGAGGAGCTACATTAGCCTGAGGTCTTCCGCCCATCTGTACAGGCTGCTGCTGAACAGGAATCTGCTGCTGGGGGATCTGCTGTACGGGAGCCTGCTGAACGGGCTGCTGTACAGGAACCTGCTGAGGTTGAACGGGAGCTACGGGAGCGGGTGCAGGTGCGGGCTGATTAACTGAATCATCACCGAATCTGAAACCGGGCTGTGCTCTCTGTACCGGTACAGGCTGAGCTGCAGGCTCGGGCTGTCTCGGTGTGTAGTCTGTTCTCGGCTGAGGAGCTACAGGCTGTCTGGATGTAATAAGAGTAGGATTCTCTCTGGAGAGAACTGATGTGCTTGCTCTGTGACCTGCAGAAGCATTTACCGTGCCTTCGAAGCCTGAAGCGATAACAGTGATCATGAGCTCATCCTCAAGTGAATCATCAACAACTGCACCGACGATGATCTCTGCCTCGGGTGCTGCAGCCTGACGAACGATGGATGAAGCTGCATCGATCTCGGAAAGACGCATTCCGCGTCCGCCTGTGAAGTTAAGAATAACACCTGTTGCTCCGTCGATAGTCGTATCGAGGAGAGGTGAATTGATAGCCTGCTTGATGGCAACCTGTGCCCTGTCTTCGCCTGAAGCACGGCCGATACCCATGTGGCAGATGCCTGCATCCTTCATGACACGTGTAACGTCTGCAAGGTCGAGGTTGATGAGTCCGGGGATAGCTACGAGGTCTGAGATACCTGCAACACCGAACTTCAATACCTGGTCTGCCATATTGAATGCTTCTTCGAAGCTCGTATTATCGTCGACAACGTCGAGGAGCTTATCATTGGAAACGATGATGAGGGAATCTACAGACTTCTGAAGTTCTCTTACACCGCGCTCCGCATTGGCTGCTCTCTTTGCACCCTCAAAAGTAAACGGGCTGGTAACTACTGCAACGGTGAGGATACCGAGATCCCTAGCGATCTGAGCAACAACAGGAGCTGCACCTGTTCCCGTTCCGCCGCCCATGCCGGCTGTGATAAAGAGCATATCAGTATTTGCGATAGCCTCTGCGATCTCGTCTCTGGATTCTTCTGCAGCCTTCTCGCCTACGCTCGGATCTGCTCCGCATCCCAAACCTCTTGTAACCTTCTCACCGATCTGTATCTTGATCTCTGCCTTGTTGCGTGCAAGAGCCTGATTGTCAGTATTGATTGCGATGAACGTGACGCCCTGGACACCACTCTCGACCATGCGGTTTACGGCATTGCTTCCGCCGCCGCCTACGCCGATTACCTTAATGCTTGCAACATTAGATTCGTCCATTGAATAGCTGTGCTTGCTCTCAGACATCCTTTTGTTCCTCCGTACCTTTAAACTTTTGTGGTCCAAATCAAAAATAAAATTATATTTCTTGATTAAAAATCTTATTAACCATTCAAAATTTTAACCTAAACACAAGTTTCAATCAATACAAACTGCGTGAAATACTGTGTGAATGTAAAGAAACTTTCACATTTATAATAGCACTAAATATTTGAAATCAAGTTTTTTATCAGTATTCGTCGAAAATATACTCATCACCCGTCATGTCGAGCGATCCGTCGGCCGTAAGCTTGTCGAGCGAATTGGAGTTGCTCGCATAAAGGAGCCATGCCATGTGGTCACCGATGTTGTCCGTGCCGTTGAGCTTTATCTGTATGAGGTTGCCCGATGGCAGGTACACCGTGAGGAAGATATAGCCGCTCGGCAGTATCCTTACTTCAGAAGTGTTCTCGAACATTGAATAGTCACCGCCGACGCTTGCGTTATCAGCCGCAAGTATGGCGCCGAGCACGATGATCGCCTTCTTGTAATCGTTCATGTTCGATATCTTTACGGGTTTTCCGAGCTCGGCATATTTGACGTTGAGGCCGCAGATGACTGGCCTGACAGTTCTTTTCGCATCGAAAGAGGAAAGTTCCAATACGATGCCGTCCTCATCCAGGGCAGCATAACCGTCAGGAGTCCTGATATAGCAGACCTTTCTTCTCTCTTTGATCCTGATATCCACGGTGGAAGGCAGTTTAACGGATATCCTGATATCCTCGATATAAGGGTTTTCCTGCTTAACGCGCTCTTCTGTCTTGCCATAGTTGAGCCTTAAGATGTCGAAGATATTGCCGCTTACGCCGCTCATGAGATGAGAATCGTATTCAAGGCCGACTTCCTTAAGCACTTCCTGGTCTGTCAAAACGACATTGCCTTCAACATGCGCATTTCTCACCCTGAAAGCAGGAAGGAATACGACCAGAAGGATCATGATAATAACGGCAACCGCCAGGCATGCAGCGATAACGCCTTTGCGGTTCTGACGGATGAAATCCAACAGACTGCCGTCATCGGATGGAGCAGCCTGTTTGACCGGGCGTTCTCTCCTGACCGTGCGCGGAGTCCTGTTTACGGCGTTATCACGATTCCTTACCGGAGATTCCTTTTCTTTGCCTGACTCTTCATCTTCTTCACCGGAATCTTCGCCAATATTCTCTTCGGAGTCTTCTTCGGGTGCATCCTCACCTTCATCAGTGTCTCCGTCAGATTCTACCTCTTCTGACTTTTCTTCCGTATCTCCGGATTCCTCTTCAGCTAATAATTCAAACGGGTTTTCATCCTCATCCCGTTCTGTGTTTTCATTATCGCCGGATGCCGTTTTTGCAGAATCTTCAGCGGATGCCCCGTTATCTCCGTTCAGGGCACCTTCGTCAGACTTGCCGTCTTCGCCGAATAATCTGTCTAATTCACTGTCATCCATAGCTAATATTCTATCAGTTTAACTCTCATTCCCAAGGGCTGACTTTATGGCATCTGTTATACGCTTTCCCGTATCCCTGATCGCAAGGCTGCTGCCTGCTTTTCTGATCTGTTCCTGCTTTGCCGGATCGTTCAAAAGACCTATGAGGACCGGTTCGAGCTTGCCGGCTTTTACGTCATCGTCGCTTACGACTATTCCGGCACCTTTCTGAGCAAGTGAATTTGCGTTATATGTCTGGTGATCGTGAGCCGCATAAGGATAAGGGACCATAATCGCACACGCACCCGTTGCCGTGATCTCGGCACAAGTTACAGCGCCGGCACGGAGTATGGAACAGTCGGCAGCAGACATGTAAAGGTCAGGCCTGTCGATGTATTCCCTTATCTCGAGATTCGGAACTGCAAGGATCTCCGGAGTTATCTCGACAGAGTTATGTTTGCCGACCGAGATGAAGAAGCAGATGTCTTTGTATTCAGGCTTCCGCGCCATGTCAAAGATGAAGTTCGTTAGCGTTGCGGAACCCAGAGATCCGCCCATCGTGAACACAAATTTCTGATCGGGAGCTATACCAAGTTCATTCCTTGAAGATTCTTTTGTTCTGCCGAACATCATATTCCTCACGGGATTGCCGGTATAGACCACTTTTTTTGCTTTTGAAAAGATCGCTTCCTGACCGGGAAAGCCCGTCATTACGAGAGCCGCACCTTTGGACAGGAACTTGTTGGCCCTGCCGGGAAAAGCATTTGCTTCATGGATCATAACCGGGACATGAAGTTTTTTCGCCGCGGACAGAAGAGGTCCGCTGACATAACCGCCTGTGCTGATGACGCACTCGGGCTTGAAATCATTTATCAGGGAAATGCACTGCTTCTTGCCGCGCTCGAGCGCGAGATAAGAACTTATCATCTTCGGGGACGGCTTCGAAGGCATCGGGAGCGCCTCAACATCGCGGAATTCATAACCTGCCTTGGGAACCAGTTCTCCTTCAAGTCCTATCTTCCTGCCTGTAAAGATGATCCTGCATGTATCGCCGTTTGCTTCGGCATCTTCTTTAAGGAGTTCGGCAATTGCAAGAGCCGGATTGATATGGCCCGAGGTGCCTCCTCCCGTGATCATGTATCTTCTTTCCATCCGGTCAGGCCTCCGTTCTAATCTCTTTCACAGAGGATGCCGGATTCTTCTTTTCGGGACGGACGGTTCCGCTCCTGGATACGGAGAGAATAAGACCGTATGCGATCAGGAGACATACCTGCGCGGTACCGCCGTAACTGATAAACGGCAGCGTAACGCCCGTAGCCGGGATGACCTGAAGTTCAACCGAAATGTTGAGCAGAACTTCGACAAATATCAGCGCGGTACACCCCGTCGCGACAGTCCGCGAGAACACGTCTTTGGCGCGCCAGCACACCTTTAAACACATGAAGAACATCACCAGATACATCAGCACCAGAACAACTCCTCCGACAAAGCCGGTCTCCTCAATATAGATAGAGAAGATATAGTCGTTCTGTGCCTCGGAAACGTAATTATATTTTGCTCTGGAATTACCCAGACCGACACCCCACATTCCACCTGAACCAAGAGCATTAAGGGCGTTATCTACCTGACGGGTATCGTCTTTTGTAAGCTCCTCATCTTCAGTTTCACCGTCGGAATTGTAGATCGAGATACGCTTGAAAACGTGCGCATAGTTCTTCATGAATCTGTCCTTCTTTGCCTGAGGCATTAAAGCCCAAGCAATTCCTCCGACGGCGCCTCCGACAATGGCAACTATAAGTCCTCCAACGATCCAGTCTTTGAGAGGGATCTCGGATACGATCGCACACATGGCCACAACCGCAGCAACGATGATGAAGCAGGATACGTGCGGCTGAAGAACTATGACAAGGTCGACAAGGATGCAAAGAACTATCGGGATAATGAATTCGACCATCGCATCAATGAGGATCCTTCCGGCTTTACTCTTCGGGCGCTTGACTCTGCCCTCGCTCTTAAGCTGCGCGATCATCGCACGGTAACCCGCAAAAGCAACGATCAGCGCTACCTTGATGATCTCGGAACTCTGGAGCTGGATGGGGCCGATGTTGATCCAGCGGCTCGCACCGTGCTCACGTCCTACGCCGAACAGGATGGTCGCAAGCGCAAGACCGAGACTGAGCACATAAGCCGATATTGCTATCCATTTCTGCTTAAAGAAATCGATCGGGATGAATGCCACAATGAACATTACGACCAGACCGCCTATGGTGAACCTGAGCTGTCTTGTGAGGAACCACGATGAATCCTGGAACTGTCCGTATGCATCAGGTCCGGACACCGAGTAGAGTATTATCAGACCAAAGACGATCATGACAAAGATCATGAGGATCATCGGAATGTCCGCTGTCTTTACAGCCTTCTCGATCTTAGCCGAAGTAAGTCCTTCCTTTTCCGAAGGCGGTTCGATCAGGCTGTTGATATCGGTTACCACAGCCTTTTCCGGCTCGGGCGAATGGATGCTTCCGTCCGGCTTTTTATCCGGTATTATCGAATGTCTCTTCTTATCAGCCATCTGTCAGGCATTTCCCTTCTCGATAAAATACTTTGCTACCGTCTCAAAACCGAAGCTGTGCGAAGCTTTGAAGAGCAGCGCGTCTCCGTCTCTTACATATTCATCAAGACGTCTTCTCACGTCTTCGGTATCTTTACATTTTACTATTTCGAGCTCCATATCGACCATGTGGGCTCCTCTTATGAATTCATCAGTGTTGTCGCCTGTAATGAACACTCTGTCGAAGTCATATCCTGCGCATGACCTTCCGGTGAGTTCATGAAGACCAGATGCGAACTTGCCGAGCTCGAGCATGCCGCCCAAAGCCAGTATCTTACGGCGTCCTGCGGCCTTTTTCGAGAAATTCAGGAACGCATCCTCCATCGATTCCGGAGAGGCGTTATAAGCATCGTTCATGACAAGATATCTGGATGTCTCGAAAGTCGCGCCCTTGCCGTCGATCGCACTCCTGTTCAGTATTGCTTCAGCTATCTTTTTCTGATTATCGTGTTCTTTGGTGATACCGGTCATGTATGCGCAGAAGACCGCGAACAGCGCATTTCTTACAGCATTGTCTCCGAACATTCCGACTCTGAGCGGAACGGAGAATTCGGATCTCTTATCCATCCTTTTTAGAACGGCCTTAAAGGAAGTTCCGTTCTCATCTTCTGTTATATCAGTTGCCGAGATGATTATCGGACAAGGAAGATCATCTCCTTCTCCGGTCTTTATGCCCGCGATAAAGTTGTTGATCGGAAGCACTTTGACGCAGTGGTCGAAAAGCATCCTGTCATCAGCATTGACGGCGATTATGCCTCCGTCAGTAAGACCGTCGCATATCTCCATCCTGGCGTTCATTATCGCATCCTTGCTTCCGAGGATGCCTATATGCGAATAACCGACACTCGTGATTATCGCAATGTCGGGTCTTGCTATCTCTGAAAGATAAGATATCAGGCCTTTTCCTTTCATGCCCATCTCGACCACGATGACATCGCAGTCTTCAGGCGCCGAAAGAATGGTCTTCGACATGCCTATCTCATTACTGTCTTCCGTATTCGAATGAACTTTGAGTGCAGTTGAAAGGACTTCGGCGATCATGGTCCTGGCCCATGTCTTTCCGATGGAACCCGTTACGGCGATCACCTTGCATCCGAGCTTGAACCTGTAGTGGCTAGCAAGGAGACAGAGTGCGCGTGCCGTATCTTCAACGACAATGGCGACCGCACCTTCGGGTATCTTTTTCGCATCGTCAGTCATTACGGCGCAGGCCCCGAGCCGCACGGCTTCTTCAAGGAAACCGTTACCGTCGTAATTGTCGCCCTGGAGCGCGATAAAAAGCTCACCGGGTCTTATGGTCCTGGTATCCGTCGATACACCGAAGACTTCGATCGCCGTGGCAAAGACTATCGAATCCGTGTTCGATACGAATCTGCCGCCGACGGCTTTCTTTGCTTCCTCGAGAGTGAACATCATCCTTCCCTGCCCTCTCGTTCCGCTACAGCTTCTCTCGCCTGCTGGCAATCGTCAAAATGTATAGTTCTCTTGTTCTCGAATTCCTGATAATCCTCATGGCCTTTTCCGGCGATGAGAACGGTATCTCCCGCACGCGCCATGTTTACGGCGAGCTTGATCGCGCTCGTCCTGTCAGGCTCGACTTCATATTCACCGTCCGTTTTGGATATGCCGGTGACGATGTTAGCGATGATGTCCTCAGGCTTCTCGTTTCTCGGATTGTCAGACGTGATTATCGTGTGATCCGAAAGTCTTCCGGATACTTCGCCCATCTCGAAACGCCTTGTTACCGAACGGTTTCCGCCGCATCCGAAAACGGTGATTATCCTGCCCTCGGTATATTCCCTGAGCGTATCCAGGACACTTTCCAAAGCTGCCGCATTATGGGCATAATCGACCAGGATGTTTACGCCGAAATCATTCTCGACAGGCTGCATCCTGCCCGGAACGCTGATGGTTGCGAGAGCTTCCCTGACAGCATCTATGCCGATGCCTTCCTTATATGCGGTGCAGATCGCGCAGAGCGCGTTGTATACATTGAACTTGCCGGGGAGAGCAACAAAGATATCTCCTTTGTAGTATACGGAATCGAGCTCGAATACAGTGCCGGTAACATGGCCTCTGCGTTCAGGCCTTAAGTTCTTTGCGGTAAAATCCGCACCATTATCTATTGCGTATGTAATAAGTTCAACTTTACCTTTGCAATATTCAATGACTCTGTCAGCAACGCTGCAGTCAAGATTCAATATGCCTGTATCGCAGTTGTCGAATATCCTGAGCTTGCATGAGATATAGTCTTCCATGTCGGGATGTTCGTTCGTGCCGATGTGGTCTTCGTAAAGATTGGTAAATGCGGCGGTACGGTATCTGATGCCTCTTACACGGTCGAGTTTCAGACCCTGTGAAGATACTTCCATAACAAGGCTTGAACTGCCGGCATTTACAAGCGCGCCCATCATCTCATAGAGATCTTTTGATTCGGGAGTGGTGTGCTCGGAATGGATCTTTTCTCCCGCGATGATGTTGCAGACCGTTCCGATAAGTCCGGTGTTTCTTCCGCTGCGTTCAAGGATCTCCCTCAACATAAAAGCGGTAGTGGTCTTTCCTTTTGTACCTGTGATACCGTAAACGGACAGGATATTCTCGGGATGTCCGTAAAAATTTGCGCTTATGTCCGACAGATGCTTATGCGTGTCTTCTATCTCAACGACCGTGAGGCCGTATCTTTCAGCCAGAAGGATCAGTTCATCATCTGAAAAACCTTCCCTTCCGCTGTCAACTATAATGGCAGATGCACCCTTCTCTGCGGCCTTTTCAGCGTATGCGTGGCCGTCAACGGTAAATCCCCTGACGCAAACGAAGATCGATCCCGGAACCGCCTTGCGGGAATCGTATTCAACAGAGACTGTCTCTTTTTCGAGATCGCCTGTTATCAGTCTGTATTCGATATCTTTAAGAACGTTCAGAAGCTGCATCTTCATCTTCCTTTCCCGTATTGATACCCTCTTAGTTTTCGGGCGTTCCTATATTAAATCAAAAAGTTAAGGTTTCTGTTGTGGCAAAAAGGATGAAATTAACCTGACAGCCCATGCTATGTTTGTGCGTCAGACCACTAATCATCCTCATCGTGACGGTTGTCGGCAGGAAGCGCATCCGTCCTTCCGTCCTCATCGGATGAACTGCCGACGTTGACTGAGGTTGTTTCCTGAGCCTGATTTATCTCACTGGTATCTCTCGAAAGCGTGACGGTAATGATGTCACCTGCATAGACCTGCGATCCTGCAGCGATATTCTGCGAGACGCAGACGCCGGTGATGTCGCTCTTATCCATATCGATATAACAGTTGAGGTTGAGCTTGGTGCAGGCTTCCAGGCACTCTACGGCAGTCATGCCCGTCATGTTCGGAACCCTCGTGGTAAGCCACTGTTCCTTTGTGACTCCGTACGGATAGAGCACGACGACACCGCCCTTGTACAGTTTGTAATTGTAATCCGGATGTGTGGTGGCAATTACCGTATCAGGGGTCATGTCCAGCGTTCCGTAGAGAGTTGAAAGTCCGTAGTACGTGATCGTGGAAGAAGCCTGAGCAGCGGTCTTTCCCTCTACTTCCTGTACCCATTCTCTTTTGAGGAGCTGGTCGTATTCGTCTTTGTTGAATCTTCTCTCAACGCCCATATAAGACAGTGTGCCTTCAACGATCTTTGCAGCCGTGGAAGCGGCAGATGAAGATCCGACAGAATAGTCTCTCGGCTTGTTGATGACGACGAGGACAGCGATCTTCGGATCGTATGCGGGAGCATAACAGGAGAACGAGAGAACGTGCGCGCCCTTGAGTTTGCCGACGTCAATCGTTGATGTCGATGTCTTACCGGCCACAGCATAACCTGCAACTTTACCGGCAGAACCTGTACCGTCGGATACAACGCCTTCCATCAGAGTCCTTACTCTCTTGCATGTATCTTCGGAGAATACCGTGCGTACTACCTCAGGTTCGATCTCATCAATGATGTTGCCGTCCGGATCGGTAATGTATTTTACGATGTGTGGAACGAGCAGGTCTCCGCCGTTGATGATCGCGCAATACGAAGTAATGAGCTGGATAGGTGTGACCGTCGATGACTCTCCGTATGCGAGAACGGCCATATCGACCGTGGTCGGTTCGCTGTGGAAGATGCCTTTTCCTTCTGCCGGGAGGTCTATCCCCGTGTGGTCATAGAAACCGAGCATGCGCACATATGAATAATACTTGTTAAGGCCGATCCTGTAAGCAAGCTGTGTAAATACCGGGTTGCAGGAATTCTGGAATGCCTTCTCCAGAGTCTCCGTGCCGTGATTGTATCCTTTCTTTTGCGCCCAGCAGGAGATCGTATGCTTTGACGAGATGGCGATAGGCTCATCGCTGAAAAGTTCGTCTTCCCTTGCGAGGTTCTCTTCAAAAGCCATGCATGTCGTAAGCGACTTGAATGTTGAACCGGGCTCGTATGTATCGGATACGCATCTGTTACGCCATGCGTTAGCCATGACGTATTGGACCTGATCCTCAGAACTCATCAGGTTCCAGTCTTCTTCGCTCGTACCGTAAGGCATTGCGTACGGATAGTTAAGATCGTAGTTCGGAAGCGATACCATCGCATAAACGGCGCCCGTATAAGGATTCATTACGATGGCGCAGACACCGTCGATGGGATCGTATTTCTCATATGCTTCCTTAGCGGCCTGCTCGGCTATTCTCTGGATACTGATATCGATGTTGGTGACTATGTTGTTGCCATCCGATACAGGGATCGACGTTGCGTCGGAATACGGAAGAACGCCTCCTGTGATCTCGTCCGTTTCCGAGTATCTGTAGCCGTCTTCACCTGAGAGGACCTCGTTATAATATGCTTCAAGTCCGTAGATGCCCTTAAGGCTCTCACCGTCGTTCTTTGCATATCCGATGACCTGTGAAGCAAGGTTTCCGTAATTGTAGTATCTCTGGGGAACTGCCACGAAGCCGAAGCCCTTGATCTTGTTATCTTTCAGGTACTTCTCGAACTCGGCTTTCTTCTCGGCAGGGACATTCTTGATAATGTCGCATCCTTCGACATTATTTCTCTTGTCGGTCTTATCCTCAGGATCTTCAGGGATTATCGAATCGAGTTTTGCATAATCGACACCGAGATAAGATACGACCGCCTGCATTATCTGGACCCTGTCCATATCAGGTGCAGAGACAAGCTTCGGAGAGCAGATTACTGTAAAGTCGTAAGTATTTGAAGCGAGCGGAGCTCCGTTGGAATCGTATATCATTCCCCTGTCCGCACTGTATGTCATGAGTGTCCACTGCTCATCAGCGGCAGCTCTTGCATATTTATCGTAATCTACGACAGTTGTCTGATAGAGAGTGTAGACAAGATATCCCGAGTAGCCGACGACCGCTGCAGTTACAACCGAGATCCAGAACTTAGGAAAGAAATCATGCCTGAAGTGGCGTCTTTGCTTCTTCGGCTTGGGCGCTTCTTCAGTGACTTCCTGTGAGCCCGTTACCGGCTCTTTTTCGTTATTTACCGGGATGAGCCGCATAGTAATCAGCCAGAGCGTCCTTGGAATCATTGAAAGCATCGTCATTGATTCCGTCGGTGTTGTATGTCATTCTCGTACGGAGTGAATCCGTATTAGGAATGGGAAGATTGATTACCTGATTCTGGTTAGGATCCTGCATTCCGAGAGCCAGCGCCTGGGCACGGATTACGTCCATGTCCGCAATACCGTTCGCATTCTCTTCAGCATTTACGATCTCTCTTTTTGCTGTATTGATCTGATCCTTGAGATTGGAATTGTCTCTTGCGAGCTCGGAAAGTTCGGTCTGCGGATAGAGGAGCAGCATTACAAAGAATCCGATGAGGATTACGAGGCCGATCGAAAGGATGGTCTCGAAAAGTCTTCTGCCCGTAAGTCTTCTGGACTTTTTCTTGTTCTCGCGTCTGGTCTTGGCATCTTCGTGATCACGTGCATAACTTACCGTTCTTGCACGGACATCCTCATAAGATATAACGTCTCCGTTTCCGCCTTCATGAGACGCGCCGGAATTTCCGTTGCCGCCGATATTGCCGTTTCCGCCGGAGTTGCCGTTGCCGCCAAAGTTTCCGCTTCCGCCGGAACTGCCGTTTTCTCCGGAATGGTTGTTCATGCCGGACATGCCATTGCCTTCGGCATTATCGCTTCCTTCGGAACCGTTACCGTTGTGCTTAAGGGTTATATCCGTCTTTTTTGCAGACAGAACCTCAAGGAGCATCTCATCTTCAACGCCCACTTCAAAGCTTTTAGCTTTTCTTTCCGGATTTCTGACTGCCATCTTTATATTCTCAACCTCTGACCTGAATGTTAGTTGTACTGTTCGTTATCGTTCCTCTCAAATACCCTTAGTTTCGAACTTCTCGATCTGGGATTTATCTCAATCTCCTCTTCCGTTGGCTCGATGGGTTTCTTTGTAATAACCGTTCCGAGTGACTTCTTGCCGCAAACGCATACGGGGAAATCACGGGGACAGGTGCAGGGACTCTCAGCGCTCCTGAATGCTTCCTTTACGATCCTGTCCTCAAGCGAGTGGAACGAGATCACGGCGAACCTTCCGCCGGGTTTAAGCTTTCTTATTCCGTCCTGGAGCAGAGATTCAAGTCCGCTCAGTTCATGGTTTACTTCTATTCTTATCGCCTGGAAGCATCTCTTGGCCGGATGCTGATCCTCACCACTGCCGTGACCGGGCATATATTCCTTTATAGCTGCCGCAAGTTCCGTTGTCCTTGAGAACGGCTTCGTTCTGCGTCTCTCGCAGATACCGTCGGCGATCCTGCCTGCGTGGCGCTCCTCGCCGTACTCTCTGAAGATCCTCTCGAGATCATCTCTCGAATACTTGTTTACGACTTCAGCAGCCGTAAGCCATTCATTAGGGTCCATTCTCATGTCCAAAGGACCGTTCTTCATGTATGAGAAGCCTCTTTCAGCCGTATCAAGCTGATATGAGGAAACGCCGAGGTCAGCCATGATGCCGTCGACCTTGCCGATCTTAAGGCTTCTAATGATGTCATCGATATCCCTGTAATCGGACTTTACGGGCATCCAGTTAATACCCTCAAACGCTTCTCTTCTTTCCATGCATGCCGCAAGAGCCGCATCGTCCTTGTCTATCGAGACAAGGATGCCCTGACCTCTCATCCTTCTCGCGATCTCGGCGCTGTGGCTTCCGCCGCCTGCAGTGCAGTCGACATAGATGCCGCCGGGTCTGACGTTAAGTGCGTCGACCGTCGGATAAAGAAGTACGGGAATGTGATCAAAATCAGAGACCTTTAACATAGCACATCGTCTCCAGTCCTACTATATTGCTCAAGTCGTGATCCTCGTGGTCATAGAATACCTTTGTGCAGATATCGAGCTTGTAACCGATATCGAAAACACATATCTCGTCACCGGGTTTTGCCCCGATGTTTTCCCAAAGTTCGCTGTTAACCGAAACTCTGCCCTGTGCATCAACATTGATCTCTCTGGCTTCACCGATGATCGTTCTCATAACTTTGTTGAATCCCGGAACAGCGGTGTTCCTGTCGGGGTTCATGAACGACGGCAAGATCTCCTTTTCATAGTGCTCCTGGGAGTAGACGCAGAGATAGCCGCTGTCGATGCTGTTGGTAACTACAACAACACTTCCAAGCTTATCTTTGAGCTTTGCGGGAATGAAAAATCTTCCCTTAGCGTCTATTTTCTTTACGTCTCTTGCCATTTTGAGTCTCAGTTAGCTTGATTTTGCGGGGTTTTAAGCTACAATAGGTCAATCAGACCATTTTGCTCCACTTTTGTGAGAGTTTCCTCCCCTTTTCACCACACAACTGTATTCTATTCGTAACTATCTTTTAATGCAAGAGGATATTTGTAATTTTGGTGAAATTTGTTAAATATTTTTTCTTATGCCCTTTACATTGGGCAGAAATCCGTCAACAGCGGGCACTTTCGGCAATTGTTATTGCTGGAATGATATAGCATAAACCGTGGTTTTGCAAGCCGGACCGAATGTTACAAAGCCCGTAATTTAGCGGGGGTGCAAAGTGGAGGAAAAATTCCGTCTCCGGCCCTAAAAGCGAAAAATGGATGAAATCTGTTCCTTTTTCACACCGCACAGGGAGCGGATAAACATACTGAACAGCCGCAGTAATATGCGGTTTATATCTCTCTGAAATCCGGATAGGACGGAATGGCACCGTGTTTCTGGACGCTGACGGAACAATACCGGTTCGCAAAGTCCAGACAATCCTTTATGACATCTGGAGAACAGCTGCCGAGGCCGTCACGCTCTATGCCGTGTGCCCTGAGGCTCCACAGGAACGAGCCGATAAAAGCATCTCCTGCACCGGTTGTGTCGACAGCCTTAACTGCAGGAACCGCAGAATCGACCGTGCCGCACATGTTTACAGCGCATGCGCCGTCCTTGCCTTTTGTAAGTATGATGAGCTTAACGTTGCCACAGCCCAGGACCGAAAACGCTTCATCAGGATCTGATGTTCCGGCTATGAACTCAAGTTCCTCATCTGATATCTTGAGAATGTCGCATTCGGGCAGGAACTCCCAGATCACTTTCTTTAATTCATCTTTATCTTCCCAGAGCATGAACCTGAGATTGGGATCGAAACTTACGATCGCGCCGTTTCTCCTCGCTATCGTTATCGCGGTTTTGTGAGCGTCCCTCATCGGGAAGTCTCCCAGTGAAACGCTGCAGAAATGCAGGGCATAACAGCCGTCCAGCATCTCGCCCGTTACCTCGGAAGGGGCAAAGAGCATATCCGCAGAAGGATTTCTGTAGAATGAATAAGTGCTCTTCCCGTCAGCCGTCTGACTGACGAACGCGAGTGCCGTATTTGCTTCAGATGTATAACTTATATATGAAGTATCTACTCCCGCCTCATTCAGAGTCCTGGTTATCAAATCACCGAAAGGATCGTTCCCGAGTTTGGTTATCATGCGGGACTTGCCGCCGAGCTTTGAATAAGCCGCGCTGACATTTGCGGGTGCACCGCCCACAGCGGGAGAAAAGGCGCCGACTTCGTGGAATTCGCAGCCTTTTCTGTCAGGAATGAAATCGATAAGCGCTTCGCCTATGGCAACGAGCGTATCGTTCAGCCTCAACGCACATACCGAAGCTGACGCGCCTACTACCGCGATCCTTACCTGCCTGTATTCAGGATAGAATCTGGTGCTCATGACATACTGCCCGTCATTGATGTATATCTCGAGAGAAGACACATCCGCGATGATCTTCAGCGTTTCGAGATCTGAGATCTTTATCCTGCGCCAGGTCCTGCCGTAACCTTCACCGTTGGAAAAACTTAAAGTAAGTACACCCTGCTCTTTATTCCATCTTATCTCCGCTCCTGAAACGGATACACACATATCTGAAGAACATACGTCAACGTCGGCTTCAAAAGGAAGTCCCGTCCAAGCTTCACCTTCAACCGCTTTGGCCTTTCCCTTTATTCTTTCCAATTCCCTTAACGGTCTCTGGATAAGCCTGCCATCCGGTCCCGCCGATATCTCACGAGGCAGAGTCAGGCAATGCTGCCAGCCGTAAGGCACAGTCGGATTGGCATACGAATCATCGCCTATGCCCATCCATCCGATAAGAAGCCTTCTTCCGTCAGGTGCGGTGAAAGTCTGTGGAGCATAGAAATCGAAGCCATAGTCGAACTCTTCAAAATCGCGGAGTTCATTTTCGTCAACAATGAAATAACCGCTCTGGAAAATATTCTGAAATCTGTATTCACCCTGCTCGATCCCCTGAGGGCAAACGGCAAGATATTTCTTTTCTCCGATCTCAAAAACATCGGGGCATTCCCACATGTATCCCATACCGGGAGCCGTTAAGCATCCTTTATATTCGAGTGAATAAACATCTGTGCCTTCGTAGAAAAGAACACAGCCTTTGTCATCTGTCGTCCTCGCGCCGAGCACCATCTTATAAACGCCGTTTTCGAAAGTGACCTTAGGGTCTCTTACATGACACGAACAGAAAGACGGATAATCGCTGTTCGTTAAGATGACCTTCTTTGATGACATTTTCGAGCCGTCTTCGGAAACCGCAAATATGACATTGGCTCCACGCCCTTCAAGAACGTAATCGTATCCGCCTTCTTCCATCACGTTTCCCGTATAGAAATATTCGGCATGATCGGCAAAAGCAACCGCAGATCCGGAGAATACCCCGTCCCTGTCTTCCGGAATGCCGGCAGAAAAGACAATCCCGTCATATTTCCATGAAAGAAGATCTGAACTTATATAGTGTCCCCAGCAGCGGGTGCTCGAACCATCAGGAGTGCCGGGCGAATACTGGAAATAGACATGATACAAGCCGTCAAAAAAGCAGAGTCCGTTAGGATCGTTCATCCAGCCTTCCGGCGGTTCAATATGAAGATTCTGTCTCCATCTGCCCTTCATTGAAAACCCCGCTATGATTTACGCGACATCGATATGTTCAGGATTACTCCGAACGCGAGATAATTGATCAGCATGGCGGTACCGCCAAGGCTTATGAAAGGAAGCGGAATACCCGTGATCGGCAGAAGTCCGACTGACATACCCATATTCTCAATGTAATGGAACGCAAAATAACTTGTAAGACCGGTAAGCATATAGGATGCCGATTTGGAAGGGACCTTTGAGGCCACGAAAAGACATCTGCAAAGGAAGAAGAACGCGAGGATTATTACCGTGGTCGTTCCTATAAATCCCATGTGTTCGGATATCGCCGCAAAGATAAAGTCACTCTCCTTAACGGGAACCGACGTCAGGATACCCGTGTGGTTGCCGGTAAGACCGCCTGAAGCGATTGCGTGCTGCGACTGCAGGAGATTGTATTCGGCTCTCGGATCGGAACCCTGGAAGACAAGCGATAGGATCCTGTCCTTCTGATAAGCTTCCAGATAGAAATACCATACTGCAGGAAGCACTACAACAACGATGGTAGAAAACGCGAGCAGGAAATACCTGTACCTTACTCCCCAGGCGAACATCATGCATACGAACGTAAATACGATGACCATCGCTGTACCGAAGTCAGGCTGGGTAAGTATGAGCAGCATCGGCGGAGCATAAACGGCCGCCATGATGCCATAACCTTTGAGGAGAGATACCTCTTTGTTGTGCATCATTTCGAAGATGTCCGAAGCCACCATGATGAGTCCTATCTTGGCGAGCTCGGAAGGCTGGAAGTTTCCGATAACCGGAAGATTGAGCCAGGAGTCCGCGCCCCAGGTGCCGGCAAGCGAATAGCCGTCAATAGGAACCAGGATCAGGAGGAAGAGTGATACAGCGTATATAAGTCTTCCGATGATCTTAAGGAAATGCTCGTCCAAAAGGCTTATGATCAGCGCGCAGATGATGCCGCCGACAGTAGCCGCTATCTGTCTGTAGTAGTTGCCCGGATAAGCCGCATAACCTTTGGACAGAACTTTTTGAAGGACATAAAGGCCGATTATCGTCATTGCCAGCACGGGCACAACAAGATAATAGTCGACGGTCTTAAGACCGTCTTTCCCGCGAAGTCTTACAACGCCGGAACCAGCCTTATCCATTATTATTTCTTACCTTCTCCTGTCAGAGCGCCTTCATAGAGTTTTGCGGGAAAGCCTTTCTTCTCGATCTTCTTAGTTCTTGCAACAGCAATATAGATGAGGCCTGCAACAACGAAAACAAGAGAAAGGAGCTGTGAGATCCTGATGCCGGTTCCCGTGATGTACAGGGAGTCGGTCCTCAATCCTTCGAGGAAGAATCTTGCGGTTCCGTAAAGGATGAAATAAACGCACGATGTCTCGAAAGGAATCTTGGAATGCTTTCTCACATAAAGGAGTATAAAGAAAATAATGAGATCGCAGATCGATTCATAAAGGAATGTCGGATGTACCGGCATTGTGGGAACCAGAGTCAGACAGTTCATTCTGAGGAACTGCTCGACAGAAGGACTCGTCATGCCCCACGGCAGATTGGTTGTGGTGCCGAATGCTTCCTGGTTGAAAAAATTACCCCATCTTCCAATGGCCTGACCCAAAGGCAGATATACTACGCAGTAATCGGCAAGCTCCCTGAAAGGGATCTTCCTTATATAGCACATGACAAAGCCGCCGATGAATACGAGGATGACTCCGCCGTAAATGGCAAGTCCGCCGGATCTCGTATCGAAGATCAGTTTCCAGTCCTGCTTGTAGTAATCCCAGTTGCACGCAACATAGTAAGCTCTTGCGCCGATGATGGCACAGGGGATTATCATGAGGATCGTATCGTATACGAGTCCCTCGGGGAAGTTCAGTTTCTTTGACTGCTTTACGGCGAGAAAGACGCTCACGATAAGAGCCAGCGCGATCAGGATGCCGTACCAATATACGGGGATATTGCCGATCCTGAATGCGACCGGATTTATCTCCACGTTTATCCCCAGACCGGGGAATTTAACCTCTTCCATGTTTATCATGTTTCCTTATCCTCCTGCCCTAGCCGTACAGGCCCGGGTAAATCCCTGATATATTACCACAAAAAGAAGTTTATAACTTTCAAAAGTTGTTTTCGAGGGAAACTGAAGGATTACCCGAAATATGCCTGAAAATCCGTATTCCCGGAAACGGGGTCCGGCAGACCGTCTTTAATGGCGTTCTATAAAAGCCCTTGGCTCTTCAGATATTCAAGAGCCTGGACCTTATTTATCTCAACTGCCCTGATAAGATCGTCCTTGGAAGTCATCTTCTCTTCAGGTCTTAAGAAATGCAGCATCTCGACGGTAAGGTTTGCTCCGTAGATATCCTCATCAAAGTCAAAGATATAAGTCTCGGCGACATCGTTCACCGCATCTTCGAGCGTCGGTCTTCTTCCGACGTTCGTGACTCCGTAGAGGACTCTCTGGCCGAGAAGTATGCGCGTTACATAGACGCCTCTTCTCACCACATATTTATCTTCAGGAATGTTCAGATTTGCCGTCGGAAAGCCCATTGTCCTTCCGAGCATCTTTCCCTGCACGCAGCGTCCGGAATATGAATACGCCCTTCCGCCGCAGAGTTTCAAAGCAAGATCCACATCACCCTCTCCCAGAGCGCTCCGGAGCCAGGTCGTGGATATCTTCTTCCCCGTGTCTTCGAGCATGCGGTCTCCGACCACTATGACGCGGACATTATTTGCTTTTCCGAACTCTTTTATCATGGCGACATCGCCGCCGGCGCCTTTGCCGAATCTGTAATCCTCACCCATGACGAGGGTATCGGCTACGGCACGGTTTAAAATGATATCGGTAAGATACTTTTCGGGTTCCATATCCTTAACCGCATCAAAGTCCAGTACGAGCAGTTCTTCCGCACCCGTTCCGCCTATCAGCTTAAGTCTCTCTTCCGCTGTATATAAAGGCTTATCACCGGATTTACAGAGATTTCTGAATGTCTGGACAGTTGATGTAAGACCGTCCCTTTCGGCGGTGGAAACAGCTTTTTTGATGATGTCCTGATGACCCTGATGGAGTCCGTCAAAAAGGCCGAGCGCGATTACGCGGCCCTTTGTCCCAAGCGGGAGGTCATCGATACCGTATGTGCTGCAGACTTTAATCATGAGCGTAGAGCCTTTCTATCCTCATAGTAAGAGCGCCGTTTTCCATTGACGGGAAAACAACGGCAATAAGCCGGCCTTCGCTTGTCGCCCTGTAATAGACGCGTTCTTCCGAAGCATCAACTGCCAAAGGAAACGCGATCTTCCTGCCGAACTTTATATCCCTTGTTTGCTTTGCATCGAGCTTTATCTCCGGCAGGAAACTCAATGTCTCAGAAGCATCCCTTACAAACGAGAAGTCATCTTCCATGACCATCTTTTCGAGTTCTTCCGGAGTATAGGCATCCTTTACGCTGAACTGTCCGTTGACCGTTCGCCTGAGAGATTCGGCATATGCGCCGAAACCCGTGATGTCGCCTAAGTCCGAACAGATGGTCCTGATATACGTTCCCTTGGAGCACATGCAGTCAAAGTCCACCGCTATGCCCTTTTCAGGTATTTCGATATTCCTGATATCAAGTGCATATATGGTTACCGGCACAGGCTTAAGATCCGGCACCTCCCCTTTTCTGGCAAGTTCATATGCTTTCTTTCCGTCGATCTTCTTCGCGGAATATGCGGGAGGGAGCTGTTCCCTTGTCGCCTGCACTTTGGAAAAAGCCTGACGGATCTTTTCGTAACCGCCAGCGGAAAGCTCTGCGATCTCTTCTTCGGAAGGATAATCTTCTGATATAAACTCACCCGTCTTGTCCATCGTATCGGTTCTTGCACCGAAGATGCATCTGCATGAATAGCCTTTGTCGAATCCTTCACAGAATCTGAGATACTTAAGTCCCTTTCCGACAAAGACCGGCAAAAGTCCGGTGGCAAAAGGATCGAGCGTACCGAGATGCCCGACTTTTCTGGTTCCGAGGAGTTTCCCGACAAAACGGTCAGTCTTGAAGGATGTCCATCCTTCAGGCTTATCTACAAGAATGAATCCGTCCGGGATCATATAAACTCTCTTACCTTTTCAACGATATCTTCAGCAAGCTCATAGATATTGACATTTCTTACGGTGAAGCCTGCCGCTCTGACATGTCCGCCGCCGCCGAATCCTTCGGCAAACTTCGAACAGTCGAAATAATCCTGCGATCTGATATTGCCTCTTATCTCGCCGTTCTCGAGTTCTCTCAGAACGATCGCGAGTTCCACTCCGTCTATGTCGCGCATTGCGGAAACGACGTCATCGATGCCGTCGGGTCCGGCATTATATTCGACAAACTGCGAATAAGGCACAACGGTAAGAGCAAACTTGTCACCGTAATAGAACCTGACTTCAGATCTGGCTTTTGCCGACAGCAGGAATTTCTGTTTTGTCTTCCTGTCGAAAAGGTTGTAGCAGACTTCAGAGATGTCTCCTCCGAGTTCGATCAGAAGGCCCGCAGTCTCCAGCGTCTCGGGGCGGGTATTCTTAAAGGTGAATCTTCCTGTATCAGTTACTATACCCGCCAAAACCGCTTTTGCGGCATTCGGCGCAAGGATATCCTTTATCTCTTTCCCCGTCATTGCGGCTATCTGCTCGGCAACATAAAATACCATCTCACTTGCCGAGGATGCATCGGGATCGATCCACATATTGTCAGACCTTGCCGTTACCGAAGCGTGGTGGTCTATGACGATCCTGTTCTCTATCGAATCAAAGATCTCTCCGCATATCCCCATCCTTGAAGGCTCGGAAATGTCCGTTGCAATTGCGGCTCCGACCTTTTTACCGGCTATGGTGCCTGATGAGGAGTATTCATCCGAGAGGTCGGATTCCGCTGCCGGATGGAAAAAGAAATCATCTATTCCCAGGAACTTCATGTTCTCGGGAAGTGCCTCGGGCATGGCAACATATGCATCCGCTCCGAGACTTCTGATCATGGAGCAGATACCCGACGCCGATCCCACGCAGTCTCCGTCCACACTTCTGTGAAGGAAAATAAGGATCATCTCGTTGGCTGCTCTTGCTTTCTCTATAACGCTTAAGATATTTCCGGCGCTTCTTGCGCTCCCTTCTTTATAGCGTTCTCTCATTAATGGATCTCCATTCTGTTCAGTTCAGTAAAAAGGAATGGCAAAGAAGCCTTATGCTTCTTCGCCACCTTCCTCTTTATTGCCGTTTTTTTCTTCTCTCGCAAGTCTTCTTGCTTCGTCTTCCTTGATCGTCTTATCGATCAAAGCTTCCATCCTGAGCGCGTTGTTAAGGGTGTTATCAAGTTTGAAGCTGAGTTCCGGAGCGATCCTCAAGTTGATCTGCTGCACGGTCTCATAACGGATAAATCCCTTAGCGTGCTCTATGGCTTCCATGGCTTCCTTCTGTGTCTTCTCGTCACCGTAGACAGAGATGAAGACCGTGGCGTGAGATAAGTCCCTGCTCATCTTCACGGATGTAACAGACGTAAGCAAAGGAACCCGCGGATCCTTCAGCTTGGTCGAGATAATTGTGGAGATGATCTTCTGGATCTCATCTCCGACTATCTCAGGTCTTCTGTTTTTCATATCAGTCCCTCTTAACTTCGATGTTGCCGAATGCTTCGATAACATCGCCGATCTTAATGTCGTTGTACTTCTCGACCGTAAGACCGCACTCGTGTCCGGACAGTACTTCCTTTACGGAATCCTTCTCGTGCTGCAGTGAGCCGAGAACGCCGGTATAAACAACGACGTCGTCTCTGATGACTCTGACGCTTGAAGCTCTCTGGATCTTACCGTCAGTGACATAGCAGCCTCCGATGGTTCCGATACCGCTAACCTTGAAGAGCTGTCTGACTTCCGCATGACCCCAGATGACCTCTTCGATCTTCGGAGCGAGCATACCCTTCATTGCGTTCTCGACATCTTCGATCGCGTTGTAGATGACGCTGTAGAGTCTGATGTCAACGCCTGTCTCTTTTGCCTTATCAACGATCATCTGTGAAGGTCTTACATTGAAGCCGATGATGATGGCATTCGATACGTCAGCAAGAACGACGTCAGATTCGTTGATGGCGCCGACAGCACCGTGTATGACGTTGATCTTGACCTCATCGTTGGAGAGCTTCTCAAGGGACTGCTGAACTGCTTCGACAGAACCCTGAACGTCTGCTTTGATGATGATATTGAGATCCTTGACATCGCCTGCGGCCATCTGTGCGGCAAGTGTGTCGAGGCTCATCTTGGATGATCTGTGGAGCTTCTCTTCTCTCTGCTTGATCTTACGCTTTTCAACGAGCTGTCTTGCTGTCTTATCGTCAGATACGGCATAGAGGATCTCGCCTGCCTCAGGCACTTCGGGAAGACCCAGGATCTCGACAGGGATGGAAGGCCCTGCCTTCTTGATGGGAGCGCCCTTGTCGTCGTACATGGCTCTTACGTTACCGAGGATAGGACCGCATACGATCGTATCGCCCTGTCTCAGAGTACCGCGCTGTACGAGAACGGATGCTACAGGGCCTCTGTTCTTATCGAGTTTTGCCTCGATGACGGCGCCCTTCGCCTGGCTCTTAGGATCCGCCTTGAGTTCCATGACGTCTGCTGTGAGCAATACGTTTTCGAGCAGGTCATCGATACCTGTTCCCTGCTTTGCGGAGATGGGAACCATGATCGTCTGACCGCCCCACTCTTCACATACGAGACCGTACTGTGTAAGTTCCTGCTTAACTCTCTCAGGATTTGCACCCGGCTTATCGATCTTGTTGATCGCAACGATGATCTCCGTGTTGGCTGCCTTGGCGTGGTTGATAGCCTCGATCGTCTGAGGCATTACGCCGTCGTCTGCAGCTACAACGAGGATCGCGATATCCGTGAACTGGGCACCTCTGGCTCTCATCGTCGTGAACGCTTCGTGACCGGGGGTATCGAGGAATGTGATCTGGCGGCCCTTGAGTCGTACGGTGTAAGCACCGATCTTCTGCGTGATTCCGCCTGCCTCGCCCTCAGTAACGTTAGCTGATCTGATCTTGTCGAGGAGTGATGTCTTACCGTGGTCAACGTGACCCATGACTACAACTACCGGCGGCCTGGGTTCGAGGTTCTCCGGATTGTCTGCATCATCGAAAAGGATATCCTCTTCAGTCTTCTCCTCAAGGAGTTCTGCATTGATGCCGAAGCTGTCTGCGACAAGGCATGCGGTATCGAAATCGAGTTCCTGGTTAATGGTAGCCATTACGCCGAGCTTCATCAGAGCCATGATGATATCAGAGCTCTTCTTGCCGATACCTTCGGCAAATTCCTTGACCGTGATGAAAGCGGGGATCTTGATCTCGGTGATGACCTGCTCGATCACAGCCTGCTGCTCGGACTGCTTCTTTTTCTTCTTCTTGAAAGAGAAATCGTCATAATCACCGTCGCTGTTGACGCGTCCCGTGAACTGGGATGTGCGTGACTGCTTTCTCTTGTCGACATTGGCGTTCTTCTCGCCGTCTCTTCTGTCTGTATTGCTGTGCTTCTTGTCGAAAGCGCTCTTCTCGGCATAGGAAGATCTGCTCTTCTTTGCATCTTCGATCGGAGCTTCAGCTCTCGGCTTGGGTGCTCTCTTGAACTGGGGACGTGAACCGTCCTCATCCTTATCCTTGTCAAAGCCTGCGCCCGGCTTCTGGAATCCGCCGCCTCTGTTGCCGCCAAATCCCGAACCGCCGCTTCTTACAGGACTCTTCTTGTCCTTGCCGGCATAAGTGATGACAGTTGAACTCCTGATCGTCTCGCCTCTGGCGGGAACATCGGGAAGCGAGATTACAGCGGAAGAAAGTCTGGGTTTTGTCACAGGCTTAACTTCGGGCTTCTTCTCTTCCTTAACAGGTTCTGTCTTTTCCTCAGGCTTCTTCTCTTCCTTTGCGGGCTCGGCCTTTTCCTCGGGCTTCTTTTCTTCCTTTACGGGTTCTTCAGCCTTCTTCTCTTCCTTTTCCTCAGCCTTCGGAGTCTTTACTGCGGGAGCAGCCTTCTTCGCGGGCTTCTTCTCCTCTTTATCCTCAGCTTTGGTTTCCTCGGTCTTAGGCTCTTCTTCCTTCTTCTCAGAAGACTTCTTTGCCGTGGTCTTCTTGGCTGCAGGCTCTGTCTTGGCAGCAGTCTCAGTCTTAGCTGCGGCAGTCTTCTTTGCAGGCTTCTTTTCCTCTGCAGGCTTCTCTTCAGCCTTTTCAGCAGCTGCTTCCTTCTTCGGAGCAGCCTTCTTGGCAGGCTTGACCTCTGCTTCCGGAGCAGGAGCCGGTGCCGGAGTCTCTACCTTTGCTTCAGCAACGGCAGGGGCTTCGGGAGCCTCTTCAGTCTTTTTCTTATGTACGCGTCCGAGCCTCATCTTCTTGCTGCCGGATACGCCTCCGACAGTCAGACCGCTCTTTTTATTTTCATTGTCTTCACTCATCAAGTATCTTCCTCCTCGTTGATATTCTCGAGTATGGCGGAAATGCCTTCCGCAAAGTTCTTGTCAGTAATTGCCGCAACTGTTCTGTTTGGCTTTCCCAGGGCGTCTCCCAGTTCTTCCGATCTTGCAAAACTGTAGCAGGGGATCTCATCTCCGTCTGTTATGTTCTTTAAGATCCTGTTCAAAGAGTTTGCCGAAATGTCTTTTGTGATGATCAGGAGCTTAACGTTGCCTGAGCGTATCGCTCCGGTCACGGCGTCGCTTCCCGATACCACTTTGCCTGCGCGTGATGCAAGCCCGATCATTCCGAGTGCTCTTTCCTTCTCTGTCATCCGTTTTCAGCTATGCTCCCCAAAAGAGTCTGCGCCAGTTCACCGATCTCTTCATCAGTCAGAGGCTTCTTAAGTCCTTTCGAAAGCCTGGCTGCCTTCTTAAGCTCAGCCGTTATGCATGCCTCGTTACGGCAAAGATACGCGCCCCTTCCGGCAAGCTTGCCGGTGGGATCGTATGCGACTTCGCCTTCCGGAGTCACGACGATACGCAAGAGATCGTTCTTATCTCTTACCGTCCTGCAGGATACACAACTTCTTTGCGGCTTCTTCTTCATAACATCAATCTTACTTACTGATCTTCTTTGCCTGTCTCATCATCAACGACCTTAAAGTCATCGATAAGTGCCTTGGAAGCTTCAACGCTCTCGTCAGACTCTTTCTTGATGTCGATCTTGAATCCTGTGAGTCTTGCTGCGAGACGGACGTTCTGACCGCTCTTGCCGATAGCGAGGGAGAACTGCTGGTCAGGTACGATTACCTTTGCATATCTCTCGACTTCACCGTTCTCGTTTGTGGTGATCTCGGTATCAACTCTCGAGACCTTTGCAGGCTGCAGAGCTTCACTGATGAAGAGTGCGGGATCTTCCTTCCAGTCAACGATGTCGATCTTCTCTTCAGCGAGCTCGTTCATGATCTGCTGAACTCTCTGGCCTCTCTGGCCAACGCAGGAACCCTTTGCATCGATATCCGGATCCTTGGAGTAAACGGCGATCTTTGTTCTGGAGCCTGCTTCTCTTGCAACGGATCTGATGATGACATCGCCTGCCTTGATCTCGGGAACCTCGAGCTCAAAGAGTTTTGTAACGAGTCTTGCGTCTGTTCTCGAAAGAACAACGGAAGGTCTGCCGTTAGCTTCCTCAACGCCCATTACGAGGAACTTCATGATCCTGTCCTGATCGTAATGCTCGTTGCGGTTATTTCTGATCTGACCGTCATGCTTAACAACGGCTTCTGCACGTCCGATATTTACATAAACATTTCTTGCGTCTCTGCGTACGATGGTTCCGGAAGTGATCTCGCCGATCTTGCCGGAGAACTCCTGCTCGATCTTTGCGCTTTCAGCGTCTCTGAGCTTCTGGTTGATCGCATTCTTTGCTGCGCTGGCAGCAAGACGTCCCAAGTCCTCAACGTCGATCGCAAGCTCGATCTCGTCTCCTACTTCAACGTCCTCATCCTGTTCCTTAGCTGCCTCAAGGGAGATCTCGTTTGCCTCGTCGACTACTTCCTCGACTACTTCAACGAGCTTATAGAGATAGATCTCGCCGGTCTCTCTGTCGATCTCGGCATTAACGGACTTGATGACTTCCTTGTTGTCATTGTCACGGAACTCACGTCTGTAAGCTGCAACGAGTCCGCTCTCGATGGCCTGGAACACTTCCTCTTCATCGATATCTCTTTCTTCAGCGAGGAGCTTTACAAGACTTACTATTGTATCCTTGGGTTCCTCTTCATTCTTCTTTCTCGGCATTTTATATTTCCTCCTAAACTTAAAAATCTATATGACGTACGGCCTTGGCGATATCCTCAAGACTGAGCGTTACCTCGCTGCCGTTATCAAACACGAATGTTGCCTTTCCGTCTTCCGCACCCTTGATCTCCGCGGTAAAGGTCTTCTTACCTTCCAGAGGCTGATAAAGGGAGATATCAACCTTCTCACCGCTGTAACGGTTATAGTCCCTCTCTGTCTCCAGGGGTCTTGTAAGACCGGGAGAAGAGACTTCAAAAAAGTCCGGATCTATTGAGGCTGCCTCATCGATCACCGGGTCTACCGCACGGCTGACTGTCTCACAGTCGTCGATCCCGATACCGCCCTTTTTGTCTATATAGAGCGTCAGGACCATACCGCGAGCTTCTTTGACATAGGAACAATCGACAAGATCAAAACCCAATCTGGCCACTACAGGTTCCGCAAGCTCAAACGCTTCCTGTGCCACCTTTGATCTCTTTGCCAAAATAATCTCCTCTTAAAACAAAAAACGGACACGCAAAACGCTGTCCGTTCGTAAAAAACTCTTTTATGAACTCGGTTATTTTATCATAAGGAAAAGAATAGTGCAAACCGAAAAATGTTCCTAATTTTTTACACTTTTATATTCTCTTAATCGTGCAAATAAAGTAAAATAAGTTTATCCAAATATCCAATGGAAATATAATCCCCAAAGGAGAAAACATTTTATGATCAAACTTATTGCAGGACCTAAGGGTACGGGAAAGACAGCTAAACTTGTCGATGACATCAATGCAGTTGCAGCTACAGACAGCAACGTCGTATGTCTTGAGAGAGGAAACAGATTAGACCAGCTTCTTAAGCCCACAGTACGTCTTGTAAATATGAAAGAATACCCCATTGAAGGTTTTGACCAGGTTCTCGCATTCATCTGCGGCATCTGCTCCAAAGATTACGACTTGACACACATCTATGTGGACGCTATCTGCAAAGTTGCAAACAACTACGATCCCGAAGGTCTCGGCGCTTTCCTTTTGAAGCTCGACGAATTCCTGAAGGACACACCTGTTGAAGCAACCATCCTTTACAGCGGCGACATCAACAGCCTTCCTGAGGAAGCAAGAAAGTTCGCATAAGCCGGAGTTAATACGTAAACCAGCCCGGGCCATATTTGGGTCCGGGCTTTTAAATAACAAATCAGGAGGAACATTCACATGGGTTTTATGAAGGAATTCAAAGAATTCGCACTCAAGGGCAGCGTAGTTGACATGGCGATCGGTGTCATCATCGGTGCAGCGTTCAAGGACATCGTCACATCGTTCACCGACAATTTCATCACTCCGCTCATCGCTTCAATCGGCGGAACTGACATCGCAGGTTCCATCAGGCTTCCCTGGGTCGATTATACAGGCCTGACACTGGAAGAGATCCAGAGCCTCTCGCTCAACTATGGCGCATTTATCTCTGCCATCATCAACTTCCTCATCATGGCAATAATCCTCTTCGTCATGCTCAAGGGCATCAATGCACTCAAGAGCGGTGTCGGCAAGATCGGCAAGAAGGGCAAGAAGGAAGAGCCCGCACCTGCACCGGAGCCTTCTGATGAAGTCAAGCTCCTTACTGAGATCAAGGATCTCCTTAAGGCACAGAAGAAGTAATCTTCACTTAGAGCTTTACAGTAATAACACAAGGACCGTCTCAAATTGATCGAGGCGGTCCTTCTTTTGTGTTTGTGTATATCCGGAAAACCGGTCTTTACTTCATCTTCACCAGTTCATACTCGCGGGAGCCGATGCCGATCTTTTCGGCGTGCTCAAGTGTTTCTGCCCATGAGACGTTCGGATTGCTGTTGTGCCAGTGGTCACCGTGATCGTGGAAATGCGCACTTGCAATGTTGTCGCCGAGCTGGCTGTTTCTTATCGGTTCAGCCTTTGAGCACAAGTCAACGCAAGCCTGATCCAGAGCGACGGGATCAAAAGATGCGAGCATTCCGATATTCGGCAGGATCGGCGCATCGTTCTCGCCGTGGCAGTCGCAGTTCGGAGAGACATCCGTTATCAGACTGATGTGGAAATTCGGTCTGCCGCTGATTACGGCTGCCGTATATTCCGCCATCTTGCACCCGAGGAGCGAAGCCGCATTCCAGTTGTCGTTCTCTATGGCATCGAAAGCACAGGCTCCGATACAGCGTCCGCAGCCCTTGCACTTATCAGGATCTATCCACGCCTTGCCGTCATCATAACTGATGGCTGCAGAACCGCATTCCTTAGCGCATCTCCTGCAGCCTCTGCACATATCCGTAATGACATGGGGATGTCCGCTCTGGTGCTGCTGCATCTTTCCGGCACGGCTGCCGCATCCCATGCCGATGTTCTTGATCGTGCCTCCGAATCCGGCCTGCTCATGTCCTTTGAAATGTGTGAGTGAGATGAAGATATCCGCATCCATTACGGCACGTCCGATATATGCTTCCTTGCAGTATTCACCGTTTGGCACGGGAACTATGATGTCATCCGTTCCCCTGAGTCCGTCGCCGATGATTATCTGACATCCTGTTGTGACCGTATTAAAGCCATTGATGTTCGCGCAGTCCATATGCTCGAGCGCATGCTTGCGGCTGCCGGGATACAGGGTATTGCAGTCGGTAAGAAAAGGCATGCCGCCCTTTTCCTTTATCACATCGGCAACTGCCTTTGCATAATTCGGTCTTAAGTAAGCGAGATTTCCGAGTTCGCCGAAATGCATCTTGATCGCAACAAACTTTCCGTCCATGTCTATGTCGCCTATTCCCGCGAGCTTTATCAGCTTCTGCAGTTTCATAGTAAGCGGAACACCCAGGCCGGTCCTGAAATCCGTAAAGTATACCTTTGATCTCTCCATAAAGTTTCTCCTTTATTTGCCGCTTCCGACGAACAGCGATCTGTATTCGCCGGGAGCCATTCCCTTCTCCTCACGGAAAACTCTGTTGAAGCTCGGTATGCTCTGGAATCCGGACAGCATCGCGACCTCGGTCAGTGTCCTTCCCTCCTCTGCAAGAAGCGCTGTTGCCTTTTCGAGCCTTATCATGTTCAGCCACTTGCTGTAGTTCATTCCGGTAACGTTCTTAAATATCCTGGAAAAATATTCGCGGCTGATCCCGGCCATCTGTGCCATTGCGGTCTGAGACAGATCATCTGCCGTCAGATTGTTCTTGATGTAATCGGTTACCATCAGCATGCGCTTCATTACGTCATTGCCGAAACTCTGCGTATCCTCTTCGCTGAGTTCCGGAGTAAGTTCTTTTCTGTATTCATACAGTGTCAGCATAAACTCCATTAGGAGCATACAGCATCTGATCTCACGGTCAGATCTTTCAGCCACAAAGATATCCCTCATCTGGAAAATAATATCCTTCAGCTTCGCCGCAAGCTCCGGATGAGACTTGACGCATACAGTATGGAAATTGCGGTACATGTGCATGATGCGCCTTAAGTCAAAGAGCGAATTGATGAACGCATTGGAGAACTGAATGACCAGAGAATCTTCCCGGTTCGCGTCAACGGTCGAATGCATCTCCATCGGCCATACGATGACGATATCATCCGTATCAAGTTCATAAGTATTCTTTCCGACGCAATAGATGTTCGTCTCGCTCGGTGCGACCAGCAGGATCTCACCGTAAGAATGCCAATGTGCCTGATAGCTTCTCTCTTTGAAGCCGGTGGACATATTGAACGCGCTTACATGATCAAAATCGTATATCTCGTAATTGCTGTAATCCATATGATATTACCTGCCTTACGGATATTATAACATCCGGCCGCCGGCCGGACTTTCAAGTTTGTGTCAATTAATGTCCGTATCTTGTTGATATATCCTGACAAAAAATGATAACCCGGATGTCTATTAGTGAGAGGGCTGATCAGACAGTCAATACTATAATCTCATCGTTCCGAAAATAAGCACGGGAGTTGAATGCATGAAGAGCAATATCACAGACATGACTCAGGGAAGCCCGACCCGGCATATCTTGATGTTCGCGCTGCCGACACTGATCGGCAACGTCTTCCAGCAGATCTATAACCTCGCCGACTCGATGATCGTTGGTAATGTTCTCGGTTCGGAGGCATTCGCCGCTGTAGGTGCTACATCTTCTATAACCTTTCTCTTTTTTGCACTCTGCAACGGCATAGGAAGCGGCGGAGGAGTTGTCGTATCGCAGTATTACGGAGCTCACGATGACAGCAATGTCAGAAAGTGCATCGTTAATACAGGCCTTATCATGCCGATCACTCCCGTGCTGTTCGGATTAACCGTTTTTTTCTTAAGCCCGCTTCTTCTGAAGCTGCTCGCCACACCTGACAACATAATGACCGATGCGGTTCTTTATACGCGCTTCATGTGCGTCGGACTCCTGTTCGTTTCTCTGTATAATTATCTTTCATCAATGCTCAAGGCACTCGGAGACTCAAAGAGTCCTTTGTATTTCCTTATCGTTTCTACCATCATAAACGATGGTTTTCAAGGTCGTGCGTCTCGGTGCCCCGATGTCGTTGCAGTTCGGTCTCATCGCGGTATCGTCAATGGCTCTCCAGTTCGTGGTAAACGGCTTCGGCACTACTGCGATCACTGCATTTACGGCAACCAACAGGATCGAGCAGTTTTTCGGAAGCACCCTCATCAGTTTCTTCGTTTCGAAGGAAGATGATATCGCCCCCCAGGTCATCGAGCTCGGTGCAAAAGGTCTTAAGATCACGAGCCTGTTCTATCTTTCGCTCGGTCTCATCTATGTTGTACGCGGTGTGCTCACGGGTTTGGGCGACGCATTCTTCGCGTTGTTACCGAATGGATCAGATATAAGGCTTATTTCAGATCAAAAGTCTCACTTCCTTCAAGAGAGATCAAAATACACGTTCCCGCAAAACATAAGATACACAAGGGTTCATTCCGTTTACTTCCGCAGAAATTTCATCACTGATCCATTCACCACGGAACAAGAAAACAAAATATAAAAGTTCAGAACAAACGTGACTGGACCGCTTCTTTGTGCGACAATATGCATGGTGATTATTGTATATGAGGTGAAGCATGGCCGAGTTTCTTAACGGACTGAGCGTATGGAAGATCGCAGACATCGTCTGTTGCTATCTTTTTATTATCGTTCTTTTTATCTGGGGCGGAACAAACAAGTTCGGCAGAAAAGATGAATTCAACGAAGACTATACCAGTCTCGAAGTAATGAAATCCCTAAGAGGAATCGCAGCCATCGGAGTCATGCTCCATCATATCTCACAGGAATACATGCTGCAGGAGGAAGGCGTCCTTTCCGCATTCGTCAATGCAGGCGTTTACTTCGTTGCCATCTTTTTCTTTTGTTCAGGATACGGACTTATCAAGAGTTTCGATTCCAAGAAAAATTATCTTAAAGGTTTCATCAGCAAAAGGATAGTTAAGGCCCTTGTCGTTCCGTTCTATATAAACGCCTGGATCTACGGTCTTTTCTTCTTCATCACGAAAATGGGACTCGAGAAATTGCAGTGGGTCACTAACCTAACCGGACTTACGATGATGAACACCTACGCGTGGTTCCCGATAGTACTCGCGATCCTGTATCTTATGTTCTACCTCTGCTTCCGTTTTATCAAGAAACGTCCGGTATCCTTTGTCATCATATTCGTCTTCATGATAGCAATGGGAATCGGATTCTGCTTCAACGGACATTTCGCATGGTGGGCAGGACCCGAGAACTGGTGGACGACCGAAGAAGGACAGATGAACGCCGAGTGGTGGATGTACGACAACGTATTCTGGTTCAGCGGCGAGTGGTGGGTCAATGCGGCGCCCGCATTCCTGACGGGTCTCGTTTTCGCAACTTACGAAAAGAAGATAGCAGCATTCTTCAAAAAGGCATATGCACTCAAGCTCCATATTCTTCTCGTTATCACGGTCATCCTCTACGGGCTCTCTTCTTTCGGTCAGTCGGTGTTCGGTTACTGGACAGAGTTCAACGGCAACGGACCGGATATCGGAAACAAGATCGTATCCTACTTCTGCCAGATACCGCTTCTCACAGTGGTACCGCTGACGATATTCGTCTTCATGATGAAGTATCACGTAAAGAATCCGGTGCTTGCTTTCTTCGGCAAGTATTCACTCCATACATATCTCATGAACCTTGCCGTCATTACGTTTTTCAGGTTTATGACTTTCCCGGTTCTCTTCGATTACGGCAAAGGCAATTTCCTGCTCTTCGCAATTTGTGTCCTGGCCTTCTCCACCCTCTTCGGTGTCGGAGAACAGAAACTTACGGACCGTATCCAGAAACTGTTGTTCAGGGATAAGAAAAAAGACATTCCCGCGCCTGTCAAAAAGATCGAAGACAGCAGCGAAAAAGAACCTGACAAAGAAGAACAGGCTATTCTCCGTAAGGAAAAGCAATACAAAACGGAATCCTGATCAGACCTTCACTTCGAGCTTTCGTTTCTCTTCGCGGCGCTGTTTTCTGCGGAGTTTCTTAAGTTCCGCCTCATCCTTGTCTCTGAGCAGATAGAATGCAAATGCCGATACTACGCCATAGATGATCAGCAGCAGCACACTCATGGCAGACGCTCTGCCGTAGAATCCCCCGTCGAACGCCTGGTTACGGATAAACATCATTATCGTGGTATTGGCATTCTGCGCGTCGTGATCACCGCCGATCGCAGAAGAGATCTCCCACATTCCGAGACCGTCAAGGATAGACATGACTGCAATATAGAGCACGATCGGACGCATACAGGGAAGCGTTACGCGGAAGAATGTCTGGGTCCTGGTGGCGCCGTCTATCTCTGCGGCTTCGAACACCTCGGTAGGAACGCTTGTTATACCCGCATATGCATAAATAAACGTAAAACCGAAGTGCATATAAGTATTTACAAGAACGATCCAGAACGGTGAATTCCACAGGAACGACAGATCATCAGTTTCGATACCGAATCCGTCGAGCGCGATTATCGTGAACAATGTCTCCAGAAATTTCGGAAGCGTCAGTCCCATGACCGCCAGGAATGCAGTACCCATCGTCATCGCGGATATCAGTCTCGGCAGGAAATATACAGTCCTGAAAAGGAACTTGCCCTTGATATTAAACCTTCTGTCGGTCATTATCGCCGCAAGCCAAAATGCGAATATCCATTCGGGAACAGTCTCCGCTATCCAGAACACAAAGGTATTTACAAACGCCTTCTTGAACATCTTGGTCTGAAGGATACTCGTGAAATTCGCATACCACGGTTTGTCTATCGAAGGAAGAAAACGCCAGTCTGTATTACCCACGCCTCTGAGGTCTGTAAAAGCAAGTATTATCGTCTTCCCCAAAGGCCAGAAATGAAAAAATAAGAATGCAATGATGAACGGGATAACAAAGATGTAGCCCCATTTGGCATAACGCCTCTTAAGCATCTCCTTTTTCCTCATATTATCCCCTTACATCTGCATAGCATTCTTTCGGGAACTCCTTCATGAAGTTCCGCCACCTCATATAAGTATACCATTACTGCAGATATCAATCACTCGGTAATGAAGACAAGTTCTCCGTTTTCGATCCCGACCGTGCCGCTTACCACTGTCCCGCGTCCGCCCTGATAATCCTGTCTGACGACGGTAAGATCATCACCTTCCACGCCCCTTATCCTGTAATCGTATTCCGTGCGGTCATTAAGCATATATCCCTTTCCGTTTCGGACATCATACACGGCAATAAATGTTGTGACGATCCCGCTTCCGGTAGTAACCGTGGCACAAAGATCTTCATACCCGTCTTTGTTAACATCATATCTGACGGGATATTCAATGACCGTTCCCATAAGATTGATGTTTTCATAGACATAATCATACAATTGCCGTACATCATCCGGCATCTCCGTACCTGAAGTCTCCACTGAGTCTTCCGCGCTGCCGTTCCTTGCCATATCAGACAGTTCTATCCAGACGGCGGGACGTATTCCGCTCACACCGCATGCATTATCGATATCTTCCTCATCATCGAAATATTCCTGTGCCTCATTCTTGGTCAGTATGAAAACTTTTTCAGTTTTCACATCCGCGATCACCGAGCGCTCGAAATCGGTAAATGTCTCATCGGCATAAGTTCCGTTCAGCCATTCGCGTATCGCTCCGGTCTCCCATCCCGGGATGCTCCTGTTCAATTCTTTTCTGCTTATGACATCCTCGGAAATGATGAGCGCCTTGTTTCCTTTAACTTCCAAAACGAGCCAGTTGATACAGCCGTTATAATCGCCAAACTCTATTATCTCTCCTTCACTGACGCCTTCAGAACGGATAATACACGCATTGGCCTGTCTTCTCATTTCAATGCTGTCACCGTATCCGTTCAGAAGATCGAATCCGTCTCTTGCTGCCCTGTATTCACCTGCATAAAGGAGGTCCATCGCATCATTGTATCTGTCCTCATAATCCGTATTGTTGTACAGATACGTACGGTCTTCCTTTTCCGTACATGAACAGACCAGGAAAACACATAATGACAATACCGCTGCAACTGAAAGAAAACGTCTCATCGTGCAACTCCTCTTAACCCCGCTGATACCAAAAGAGTAACACGTGAAAAACAGACCGTTCAAGGGACAAACTCTTACAATAAGACCGCTAAAAAAGTGAAATTGGTATTTGTGCCGATAAAAAGAGCTGCCCCGCTTGAGACAGCTCCGTTCTATTGTTATCAATCTTTTTTCTTCTTTTTGTTCTTGTCTTTTTTCTTCTTTTTCTTGCCCTTTTTCAGTTTCGCGGCCTCATCAGGTGAAGGTTCTTTTTCCTTGACCCTCTTTTCGGGAACAGACTTAAGAGATGCGATTCCGGAAGATACAAGTTCTATAGTTTCATTGTTTACGGAATAGTAAGCAAATCTTCCTCTGCGTTCTACATTCACGAGTCCCGCCTCAGTCAGACAGGCCATGTGATGCGACAGTGTCGGCTGGGTGAAATCAAATTCCGAGAGGATATCCTTTGCGGTTATCTCACCCCTCGAAGCTATCAGAGACAGTATCCTGAACCTGACGTCTTCAGCAAGAACGCCCAATATCTCCAGGAACTTTTCATCTCCTTCTGCCATCTGCACTTCCTATCAGGCAATGAGCTGATCTTTGAGAGCCTCTTCGAATTCGCCGAGGTTAGCGCATGCGATGATCTCGGCATTGTCTTCGAGCAGGATCTCGTCTTCGCCTCTTACGAGCACCGTCATGGGCACGCCCATCTTACGGAGAAGGATCAGCTGGTATTCCTTTGAAGCCTCTGCGGAAAGATACTTGCAGAGAAGTCTTAATACCTGCTTTGCGTCCTCAAGATAAATGCCGGAGAGCTTCATGAGATGATCTACGACATACATAGCGAAAACATCATTGAAGTCGAGAAGGTCCTTCATCGGGAATACGGATGTGAAAGCGGTAATGGACATCCTTCCGACGATCTCAAGTCCCTTAAAATCCTGCATGGGGATCTTAAAACTCTCAACATTCGCGGAGAACAGTTCCTGCATCTGGTCAACGGACAATTCGTTCTTGAGACCCTTGATGCGGCTGATCCTTGCCGTGATCTTATCTTCAGGGAAGAATGTAGCCTGACCGATCTCGGTGGCCTTATGGATAAACCAACTCTCGGGGATAAGGCCCTGACGCTTCCAACGGTAAAGCGTTCCGTAAGAGATGCCTTCCTTTATCAAAAGATCCTTCTTGGATATAAGTCTTTCTTCCATGATCCTATTACCAACTTTCTTTTACTTAATACCACGATTGTAAATTAACAATGTTACAATCGTGAGGCATCAGGATAAAAAGAAGGCAACAAAAGAAAACGGGCTGTCCCCTGGTTCTTCACTTTGGGACAGCCCGTATGTTTCAGGATTGTTTCAAACTTAACTGAATGTGAAAGCTCCGCCGATCTTATCGAAAGAAAGAAGGACTGCATCCCTTACCGGCTGAGGCAGGCAAACACCGACAACGATAACTGCGATAAGGCAGATGATAAATGCGATGATGTAATATGCGAGGATCGCTCTCTCGAAATTCTTAACGTTCCTGTTGCGTCCGGCAATGGAAAGGAGCAGTGTTGCGATGAATCCGATGAAGGGGATCGCGCTCAGGAATGCGAGCCAGAAATACTTTGACGTTGATACCGGTCTGTACTGAGGCGGGCAGGCATCGATCAGAGCCTGCTGTGCAGCTTTCTTCTGTCTCTTCTTCTCGATCTTGGCTTCGGCCTTCTCTTTTGCCACCCTTGCCTTTTCTTCTTCTTTGGCACGTGCAGCTTCCTGCTTTGCAGCATCCTTGGCGGCCTGTTCTTCAGCCTTCTTTGCAGCCTTTGCAGCGGCTTCGGCTTCCTTTGTTGCCTTCTTGCTTGCTTCTGCTGAAGCTGCGGCTACGGCTGCAGTTGCAGCTGCAGGAGCTTCTGCGGCCTTTTCTGCCACTGCTGCGGCCTTCTCTTCTGCCGCTTCGACAACAGATGCCGATTCTTTTACAACGTCTTTTGCTTCCTCGGGAACATCAGTGATCTCAGGTTCCATCTTCTTATCCAAATCGTCTGCCATAAAAGAGCCCCCCTTGTCATAATAAATTGATTATAACACGCATTCGAATAACTTGCTTGCAAGGGTTATGAGAAAAGTGTTATATCCGGAGCGAAGGGTTATCTCACGTACCAGCGGTGTCTGACGTTATACGCCTTCATTACCCTGATAAGGCCGTCGGCGATTGCAAGAGATCCGACGATGATCATATATACGTTAAGCGTGTTTTCGGGAGCAAAAAGGATGTATATGCCGCTCACCGCCCATATGGCGCTCATTATTACGAGAAGGACAGCGAACTTTCTGTTGTGTGTTCTTTTCGCTCTTGCCATGCAGTTATATGAGCACGCGAACAGGAGTGCCGCAAAGATGCCGCTCGCCATGACGAAGAGCGCACCTTCTTTGACAAAAGTGATGACTGTCGTCGCAACGAGAGCCGAGGACACGGTCGCATCCACAAGATGCAGCTGGAAGTTCCAGTTGTCCTTCTTCATCTTCCTTACAGTCAGCGTAATGGATATTACCGTGGCAGCCAAAAGAAGTATGCCGACCAGGATAAACATGAATTCCTCTGGAATGAGGAATATCAGGAGTCCTGCGAGTATCATCGCAAGTCCCTTGGCCATGTCGGATCTTCTGAACTGCCTGTAAAGGCCTGTTTTCGTTACCTTCTTACCGGCTCCGTCCAGGAACAACTGGTCAGGAAGCGCTGCCGCAGCCTGCCTGAATCCCTCGTCATCGCCGAATACGACCTTGAATACTCTCTCCCATCCTTTCAGTCCGAGTGCGTTGAACTCTTCAAGAGTCTGTGTCCCGTCAGCACTGATGGAATCAAAGAAGGCATTTATGAATCTCTTACGGTCTTCAATGTCAACTGAAAAGATCCATTTGTCTATGCCGCTGTTTATCCTTGCCGCGAGAGGATCTATCCCTTCAGGCGCGATTAGAAGATCACCGTGGTCGATCCCCCAGGAACAGAGTTCATGCTGTTCGATCATCTGCTTGTCGCTCTTTATGACATAGCAGTCGTCGATCTCGGGCGCAAAAAGACTTCCCACAATGGTGAACTGGGGAACTATCCTCGTGGTCTTGGGATTTATCCTTTTTATAAGGTTCATATCCAGAACTTCGGAACAAAATCCCGGACCGTCATTCGTGTAAACATGCACTACCCTGTCGAACAGAACGTCAGGCAGGACCGCGACGGAGTACACCGCCAGGTTTCCGCCTTTCGAGTGGCCTCCGACCAGGATGCTGTCGAATACGTTCAGAGCCGAACGGACATAATCCTCAGCCATCTTTTGGGACGACGTGAGCATAAAGCTCGTCATGAAGTCTTCCTTCCAGCCTGCAATTGTGCAGTCCGTTCCCCTGAATGCGACAAAGGCCCATCCTTGGTTCTTTTCAGGCGAGAATGTCATGGCCGAGAACTGTATCGAATCTTCCTCGTTCAGGATATCCTTAAAAGCCGAGATATAAAGATCGCCGAATCTTTTCGAACTTGCGCAGGCTTTGACGAGCTGCGTGTACCGCTCGCTGTCATCGGGCGCCATCTTGCGTATAGATATGCCGAGATTTGTAAGACTGTTTACGCACTCCCTGAGCGTCAAAACGCCGTCTTCCTCATTGATCTCAGGAATGTCTCTTAAGTCCAGATAGCACAACTGACTGAGTACGATGTTATCGACTCTCGAAAAGGGCCTGCCTTCAAAGTCGGTTCCGCCTACCCAGCGGACATAGTCAGTTATGTTATCCATATCAGATCATTGCAATATCACTTATTCTCGATCGAATAATAAACAACACCGTTATCCAGGCCGCCGCGCTTTATGATGCCCATCTCCTCAACAGTTACGAGCTGGAAACCAGCTTCAACGAGTGACGGAACGATCTGCTGCGTGGCATCTGCCGTAGCCTGATAGAGATCGTGCATGAGAACGATGTCCCCGTCTTTTACCTTGCCTACTATCTGTCCGATTATCTTATCCTTGTTTCTGCTCTCCCAGTCACGCGAATCAATGCTCCAGAGAATTATCGGCAGTCCGCATGATTCTTTCAACGTATCGTTCCATTTGCCTTCGGGAGGTCTTAAGCACGTTGTGGGTTTTCCGCCGATGCGTACAAGTTCATCGTCAGTTCCCTTGAGGACTTCCTTCTGTCCTTCCGCATCGAACTTTGTAAGTCTGTCGTGGCTGTATGTATGGTTACCCTGCTCGAACCCGAGTTCGATCTCACGTCTTGCAGGATCCTCATTCCAGGAGATCCTGTCTCCGACAATAAAGAAAGTGCAGCGCTGGTTGTACTGAACAAACGCATCGAGTATCTGATCGGTATAGATCGAAGGACCGTCATCGTATGTCAGTGCGACCATCGGCTTGTTGCCGTCGATCTCGCGCCAGATCTTGCCCTCGTCATCGAAATAATAGAGATGCTTGTCTGCAATGGCTCTCTGGTTCCTAACGACCTTTCCGCCGATGAAACCGTATCTGTCGCCGTTGATCTCAATTATGCCGTCAGCACCTTCTCCGGAACCTTCGTTAAAGTAATACTTGTCGCCGTCCATCTCCATCCAGCCGGTCTGCATTATTCCGGTTTCCTTGTCGAAGTAATACTGCTTTCCTCCGATGACGGAAAGACCAAGCGCAACGTTTCCGGTATCAGGTGCAGCATAGTACTTTCCGGGCTTGATCCCGCCGGGGAGCTGCGATGCGTCTCCGTTGTCAGAGACTTCAAACCAACCGGTCATCAGAGTTCCGGTCTCGGGATTATAAAACCTCGTGCTGCCGTTATATTCCTGGAGACCCGTCAGCATAACGCCTTCGGCATCGAACAGATAACGGTTGCCGTCGATCTCCTTCTCACCCGTGACCATGATGTTCGTCTCCGGATCGAAATACCTGATGGTGCCGTCCGACATTTTCTTCATGCCTGAATAGGCCTTGCCGTTATCGTAATAGTATGTGCCGGCATCGGTCTTCACCCAGCCGCGCTTAACAAAAAGGGTCTGATAACCAATAAACCCGCCCACTGCGAGCAGGATAATGACAGCAAAAACTGCTATAGCCTTTATCTTACTGTTATTCATCTATTTCTCCTTGTGATACTCCTATTTTTCCCCGACTAAGTTTATCACGCACAACCCGCTATTTGTGGAACATTTATGTTACAGATGAGGCAAATCAGGCGTAAATCCGCCCGACGGAATTATCCCCTGACCTGCTTTAAAAGACTCTTGAGAAGAAGATATCTCTCATACTTTTCCTGCTTGGCGAAATGGACTTCGCGTTTTTGCGGATACCTGTCATCGAAAACAAGACTGTCAGCCTCATCCCCGAACTGTTCCACCGTAAGATCGTACTGTTTTCCGCCGATCACGTTATAGCAGTGAAAATTCCCGTCAGGTAACGGTACTCCGTAGACCTCGCCTCCGAATATATCCTGAACAAGAAACGCGGTGATGGAACACTGACCGTAAGTCTTATGCTTCGCCGGCCATTCATCTCTCATCCTGGGAGCGCATGTCTCAGCCCTCCAAATGCCGTCATATAAAACATCGAAAAGATCGAGCAGTGAATCCAGTCTGTATTCACAGTCTGCAGAAGGTTTTACCTCACCTGCCGTCTCGTGACCTTTAAATCCATATTCCATTTTTCATTCTCCGATCGAATGGACTTATCTGGTCATATATTACCCGTAAAACCCGGGAACGCAAAATGAACAGGGCTGCATTGCTGCAGCCCCGTAAGATTCAATTGTTTTTATGTATCAATATTCAGGTTCGAGCAGACCGTAGCCGCCGTCATATCTCTTATAAACAACGCAGACAGAATTTGTATCGCTGTCGAGGTATACGAAGAAGTCATGACCTAACATCTCGAGCTGAAGGATAGCATCCTCCGATGTCATGGGTCTCAATGCAAACTGCTTGCGCTTTGTGATCTTCTCTTCCTTCTCATCTACAAGATCGAAATCTGCTCCGCCGTCATCCTCAAGGTAATTAACGATCTCAGGATACTCCTTCTTCTTCTTGAGGAACTTGGTCTTCTGTCTTCTGATCTGAGATTCGAGCTTGTCGACTGTTCTGTCAACTGCTGTCAGGATATCCTCATCACTTGCCTCAGCCCTTAAGATCTTGCCGGCGAATTTCATCGTGATCTCGACTATCATCTCGGGACCTTCAGGTCTGATGCGTACGTTGAGTGAACCTTCATCGCCGAAGTACTTGTCGAACTTTGACATCTTGGCGGCAATCTTCTCCTCAAGCCTTGTGCCGATGCGAATTCCGTTGCCCTGTGTAGTGATCTTCATAAAATCACTCCCTTCCGTTTTGAAGTTTCAAAAGGCTTTGACCTTTGATTTTATTATAAAACATTGAGGGAGTTATTTTAGTTAAATTTTAATTAATTGTTCAGTCTTCGTGTTCGGTCCAGATATTCGTTCCGCCTCTGTCGAGCGCGACGATACCCGTTCTGCACATTTCGATTATCTCGAACTTCTTCATGTATTCGATGAACGCGTCGATCTTCTGGCTGTCGCCTGTCGCTTCAATGCTGATAGCTTCATCGGTAAAATCGATTATCTTCGTCCGGAAGATGTTCGTTGCTTCGACTATGTCGGAATGCGCTTCTGCGGTATTCTTAACCTTTATGAGAAGAAGTTCTCTCTTGATACAGTCTTCATTGGAGAGGACGATTACTTTCTTCACGTTATAAAGTTTTCTGAGCTGGGAGACCACCTGATCCTTGTCGTTCTTTTCGGCAGTCAGCGTGATCGTTATACGCGAATACTCAGGTGATTCGGTCTCACCTACCGTAAGCGAATCGATGTTGAATCCTCTTCTCGTAAACATTGCGGTAACGCGTGAGAGGACACCATACTGGTTATCAACGTAGATGGCAATGATTATCTTATCCTTCTTCATCGCTGATATCCTCCCTTCTCAAGATGAGATTGTTGAATGTTCCGCCCGGCTTGAGCATCGGAAGAACGAGGCTGTCAGTCTTTATCGTAAGATCGATTATGACAGGGCCGTTTTCCTTATATGCTTTCTTAAAGACTTTCTCGAAAGATTCCTTGTCTTCAGCTTTGTAACCCTTTGCTCCGAATGCCTGTGCGAGCTTTACAAAATCAGTCTTTCTGTCGAGCGTGGTATTGGAGTATCTTCCGTCGAAAAATACCTTCTGCCATTGTCTTACCATACCGAGCGCATGGTTGTTAAAGATAACGATGGTAACAGGAACGTTGTATGTAACTGCCGTTGCAAGTTCGTTAAGGCACATTCCGAAGCTTCCGTCTCCTGTGATGAGAACGCTTCTTGTATTGGTAGCGATGGAGCTTCCGATGGCGGCACCCAGACCGAATCCCATCGTGCCCAAGCCGCCTGATGTGATCCACGTGCGCTTATTTCTGAATTTAAAGAACTGTGCTGCCCAGCACTGATGCTGGCCGACATCAGTTACAAGTCTTGTGTCTGGCCTGATGTTATCCGAGATGATGTTGACCGCATCTCTCGGAAGGAACGGAAGCCCTTCGTAAGCATCGGATTCCCTCTTCCTGAGCTGGTCGACCTTCTTTATCCATTCGGTATTCTTCCGCTGCGGAGCAGCTTTCGTAAGGCGCTTCGTAAAGTCCCTGATGTCGCAGCAGATACCGAGATCTACGGGCACATTCTTGCCTATCTCGGCACGGTCGCAGTCGACATGGATCTTAGTTGCTGACAACGAAAACTTTTCGGTCTTTCCCGTCGCACGGTCAGAAAATCTCACACCGATGGCGATTATGAGATCGGCCTTCGCGAGCGCGACTGAAGAAGCATAGCGCCCGTGCATTCCCTGCATTCCGAGAAATCTCGGTGAATCCGTCGGGATCTCAGAAAGACCCATCATGGAACATCCGATGACGGCATCCAGTTTGTCCGCGAGCTTTACTATATCTTCGCCGAGTTCGGTCCTTACCGCACCGCCTCCGAAATAGATATAAGGCCGCTTGGATTCCTTTATGAGACTGACTGCTTTTTTGATGTCTTCATCGCTGCAGCAAGGTATCGGCTCAGGCTTTGCGACAGGCTGTTTCTTAAATTCGAAAACGGCTTCCTGGACATCCTTCGGGATATCGATGAGGACAGGTCCGGGACGTCCCGACTGCGCGAGTTCGAATGCTTTCCTTACCACATCCGCAAGCTTGGAAACCTTATGCACGAAGAAGTTGTGCTTGGTGATAGGAAGTGTGATGCCGGTGATGTCGATCTCCTGGAAAGAGTCTCTTCCGATCATGGAATTTCTTACGTTTCCGGTGATCGCGACCAGAGGGATCGAATCGAGATATGCCGTGGCGATTCCCGTAACGAGGTTGGTCGCGCCGGGACCGGATGTTGCTATTACAACACCCGTCTTCCCGGTTGCTCTTGCATAACCGTCGGCGCTGTGTACGGCGCCTTCCTCGTGTGCGGTCAGGATATGCTTTATCTTATCCTGCTTGTCGTAGAGCTTATCGTAGATGTCTACGACCATGCCGCCCGGAAAACCGAACACGGTGTCAACACCCTGTTCTATCAAGGTCTCGACTAATATCTGTGCTCCGGTCATCTTCATCTTTATCACCTCGTTAGCTGAATGTAACAGGTCCGCTTACTGAACGACCTGGCATGCGGAGATCATTATCCTGCCGCCGGAGGTGCTGTCATTTATCGCGATGATGTAATAGCCGGGTTTGATCTCTCCGTCATAATCAAAGTGATAATTGTATGCACCGTCCTCGGCAACGGCTTTTGCCGTGCCAGAGTGTATGGGTGTTGAGAGTTCTCTCTGTGAGAACATACTGTCACTGCTGTAGTAATAAGTATAAGTAAGTTCCTCATCTGAAGACTCGGTGATCGTCGTAACGAGAGAGATCTTGTCTACTCCCGAATAGTATATTGAATCGGACTTGAGATAGCCGTCGGGAGCGACCCAGTCTGCTTCAGCATCACCCAATACGCTGTCGGAATCGTAGATGACAACGAAACCGACCATCGTCGATGCATCAACAGTACCCTCATCGTAATCGCCGCCTGTAGAGTAATCACTGTTGCCTCTCTCGGCATCGATCTCATAAGCAGGCTTACCGGGTCTTAACTTGAGATAGAAATCATTGTTGTAAACATCGTAGAGATCGAATCCGATATAGCAGTTAACATCACCGTAGTTTACGGACGAATATCTGTAGAGACTTTCGGCCTTGTCATAGGAAACGGAGTCTCCGAGTTCCTTGTACTGCATCGAGCTCGTGTTGATGTCATAGTATTCTTCAACGAAAATGATCGAATCATCCTCGTTGAACTGATAGCCCTGATTTGCATCAAAAGTATCGTTGATGATGTCGGCATAATAGAAACCGATTATCTTGCCGTTCGGATCGTCGGAACTGAATGCAATTACCACATATGCGGTCTGTCCGTTTATGAGCGCCTCGGCTCCGAGATACTTGTACCACTTTCCGTCTTCAGCGACCTCATACTTAAGGCACTCGCAGGTTACATAGCCGAAGTTGTTGAAGTATACCCACTTCGTCGGATTCTGGATGATGATGTATCCGTTGCTGTCGATCGTATACTGGTTGTCGGTTCCGAGATAGAAGATCTTGCTGTCGTCATCATCTTTCGTATAAGCAAGAGTTACCTTGACTTCACGTATGAGTTCCCAGTCTTCGTCAGTAAGCTGGATAGCCTCATAATCTCCCATGTCAACGAGGAGACCGAGTTCTTCAAGATCGTACTCGTTGCCTGACTGGATCTGACCTGCATCTGCAGGCTGTATATACCAGTCTCCGGCATAGCTTGTAGCCTTGAGGATGTAGAGTTCCTTACTTACGAACTTATCGTAGAACTGGATCGTCGTATCGCTGTAGCCCAAAGTAACGAAAGTGTTCCTGGCCTCATCGTAGCACTGGGGATAGAGGAACGGAGCGTATGTCGTCATACCGTGAGCATATGTATAAGAGTTGTTGCTCTCTGTAAATACACAGTTTCCGACTTCGTTGATAAGTGTGCTTGCCGCGGATTCGATCGTCTTGTCTCCGCAGTTGATGTACTTGCTCGCAAGTGTAGTAAGGTCAACAGAGTCGGTTGATTCAAAGCTTCCGCAGTCGTCTCTGAGCTGAACGTATTCGACATATCCGTTCTGTGTGAATACTCTCGAGTCAAGAGCGGCGATAAACTTCTCATATGCTTCAAATACTTCACCGACATTATCCGTGTCGATCGCGGACATGCATGTGTCGATACCGAAATAACCGGTATTCTGCTGTGTGCTCTCGATGGTGTCCATATAATCTCTTACGATGAACTCACCGTAATCCTTGGCATCACCGTCGAAATCATTTCCGATGAAGTTCAGGAAGTTTGTATAGTTAATACCGACATCATAATATGCGCTTCCCCATGTGGGGCTCTCTGCTGCGATTATGTACTCGGTATAAGGATCCAAAGCCTTTGCTACCTCAAGAGATCCCATGAGGCACGCATTGAAGATGACGGACTCGAATTCGATGTCGCACTTGCTGATGGCTGAAGCCATTTCGATCTCAGTAAGCGTACCGTCGTGGAGTTCATCCATGCCGAATCCGAGAGGAACTCCGCCGCCGTGATCCCACATGACAAGGATGTAATTCTCTGCCGGGAATTCGTTCTTTGCGAACCTGATGAAATCTTCAAGAGTTTCAGGCTCTACCATGCTGACATCTCCGAGATTATCGAGTTCCTTGATGCTTCCGTTGATGATGGAGAAACGCTGTGTCATTCCATCCTGCATATAGTTGTTCCTGAAGTCAGAGCACCCGCCGGTCTGGAGAACGATGTTGACGTTCTTGCCGGGAGTGGCAGCCATCATCTCTTTTACGTCAGCAGACAGAGTGGAACCCTGTGACTCGAGGTCTGTTCCGATGGCATATACCATGATGGTCCTGGTAGCCGTTTCAGGTTCTGTAACAGTCGTAGTCGTCTCTTCCGACTCCGTTGTTTTCTTGGTGTGCTCAGTAGGTTCCGGTGCATTGTTGATGAAAACAAAAACAGCAACAACGATACCGATCACGACAAGAAGTCCGGCTGAAAGACCGATGATAAGAGGGATCAGCCACTTCTTCTTTTTCTTCGGGGGCTCTGATGATCCTGCAGCCTGTGCTGCGGGAGTCTGAGGTGCCGCATTGACTTCGCCGAATGCGGACTGAACGGGCATCGGAGCAGGTGCGGGTGCAGGTGCCGCATATGTCTCTGCTGCAGGCATCGGAGCAGGCGCGGGAGCTGCCTGGGGTTCAGGTACAACAGGTGCAGCGGGAGCAGCAACAGAAGCTGCGATCGGAGCTGCAACAGGTGCTGCAACAGGCACTGTCTCTACCGGAGCAGGCTCTGCATATGAGGGAGCAGTCTGAACCGGTACGGGTTCGGGCAGTGTCGAGGGCTGTACCGGTTCAGGTACGGGCTCCGGCAATGGTGAAGGCTGTACCGGCTCGGGTACGGGCTCGGGCAGCGTTGAAGGCTTAACCGGTTCGGGTACGGGCTCCGGAAGAGGTGCCGAATGTACGGTTACCGGTTCGGGTTCCGGCAGAGGTGCTGCCTGGATAGGTGCTGCAGGCGTTGCCGGAGCAGCTTCCGCAGCAAATTCCTGCCAGAGCTCAGCAAGATTATATCCGCATCCGCCGCAGAATTTTTCTGATCCGCCTAGTTCTTTTCCACAATTTGGACAATGCATTTGTTTATCTCCTCGTATTCTTATAGATTCCTAATATCTTCCATTATGGCTTCGGCAAGCGCTTCGATATAGACTCTGGTGCCGCCGTCGCCTGCGGACTTGACCGTAACGGTCTGTCCTACGGTCCTGCAGTTCTTCATTCCTTCGATCACCGCGAGCAGTCCCTTGGCAGCTGACGGTGCCCACGTACCATTCTCTATAACAGAGAAAGCCCTTCCGGTCAACCCGTGAGCGCCAAGCTCCTTCACCGCTTGCTCGACCGGTGAATAGACATTGTTATTATATGTCGGAGAAGCAATGACTATATGACTGTATTTGAATGCCATCGCAATGATGTCGGAAATATCCGCTGTCGATGCGTCGAGGATAACTGACTCCACGCCTCTGCTGTCGAGTTCCGTCATGAGAACTTCCGCGCAGTTTGCGGTGTGTCCGTAGATCGATCCCTGAAGGATGAAAACACCCTTTGTCTCAGGCGTATAGGAAGCCCATGTCTTGTAGTATCCGATGATCTTTTCGAGATCTTTACGCCATACATAAGAATGCAGAGGGCAGATCATCTTTATGTCGAGTGCGGAGACCTTGTTGATGGCCGCGATCGTCTGCATTCCGTATTTGCCTACGATGTTCGTGTAGTAACGGCGTGCTTCATTGAGAAGATCCTTCTCGAGATTCTTTCCGTCAGCGAAGATCGAACCGTCTGTCGCGCCGTAGCTTCCGAAAGCATCCGCACTGAAGAGTGTTCCCTCCGTCTCGTCAAAGCTCATCATGACTTCAGGCCAATGGACCATCGGAGCAAAGACAAACTTGAACTTATGACTTCCGAGTTCCAGCTCATCACCGTCTTTTACCGTGACGGCTCTGGAAGAATAGTCCTTTCCCGGAAAGAACTGCGCGATAAACTGTAAAGTCTTTGCATTGACGATCATCTTCGCTTCGGCATTCCTGTCCAGGATCTCCGCGAGAGTGGCGGAATGATCAGGCTCCATGTGGTTGACCACGATGTAATCGAGCTTGCGGCCGGCAAGGCAGTATTCGAGATTCTCGAAGAACACTTCGGAAGCGTCCCTGCCGACGGTATCGAAAAGCACCGTAGCTCCGGCATCCAGGAAATATGAATTGTAGTTCATTCCCGAATTGAGCTTGTAGACATTCTCGAACTTGGTGATCTTGCGGTCCGAGCCGCCGATCCAAGTAAGGTCGTCTGTCAGTTTTCTTACGTTGTACATAACATCTCCATTTCTGTTTTATCTGTCTTCACGATAGTAGTTGCGTCCTATTGCCTGCGGTTCACCGCTCTTGTCCTTGGAAGTCATGGAACTGATGATGAGAACGAGAAGCGTGATGATGAACGGCAGAGCCGAGAAAAAGTGCGAAGGTATCTTGGTAAGCCAACCCAGAGTGTTCGGGAAGACATAGGCAAGCGCGGCATTCTGCACACGGAGCGTGTTGAAGAAGCCGAATACGAGCGTGCCGAGGAGAGCCTTTGCAGGGCTCCAGTTGGCAAAGATTACGAGAGCTATGGAGATCCAGCCGTAGCCGTTGATCCAGCAGTTCGAACCTTCGAACGTTCCGCCCATGTTAAGTCCCATGTAAAGACCGCCGATGCCCATGATGCCTGAGCCTATGATAATGTGCGTGTATTTATAGAGAGCGACATTGACTCCGAGAGAGTCTGCAGCCGCGGGGTTTTCGCCGATCGCCCTGAGCTTTAAGCCGGGAACGGTCTTCTTGAAATACAGCCACATGAGTATGGCTATTATGATGCCGAAATACACCAGGATACCGTGCGAAAAGAGTGCCTTTCCGACGACGGGGATATCGGATAATCCCGGGATGTGCAGAGCCTGTGACTGGGCATCAAGAGCTGTGCCGCTGAGCTTGGGCCAGCCTCCCTTGCTGTTGGAAAGCGCGTTGCCTATGAAGTAATAGAAAGCCACGCCGAATGTCGTAATGGTAAGTCCCGTTACATTCTGGTTTGCCTGAAGGGTGACCGTCAGAAATGAGAATAAAAGACCCACTAGTCCTGAAGCGATAAAGCTTACGAGGACCGCAACCAGGAGGCTGTCCGTTTTCGCGCCGACGAGGTAGCCCGCAACAGCGCCGATTGCCATCGTGCCTTCAACGCCGAGGTTCAAAGAGCCCGATTTCTCGATCATGATCTCGCCCGTCGTACCGTAAAGGAGCGGTATGTTATAAACGATTATGTTGAAGAGGAACAAGGTGAATACATCAAGCATGCTTTGCATCCTCCTTTCTTACGATCCTGAAGTTTGCTGCAAAATCAGCCACAAGGACCGAGAACAGGATTATTCCCTGAAGCAGGTCTGCGAAATTGACGTCGATCGCCGGGTACTGCGTGGCAGCAGCCTGGCATCCGTACTGCAGTACGGAGATGAGGATGGCCGTTACAAAGACAGCGGGAACGCTGAGTTTACTGAGCCATGCGACGATGATGCCGGTCCACCCCACATCATTTGTAATGGTATCTGAGATAGTGCCTGCGGAAGATACCGCAAGTGCGGCCGCAAGACCTATCAGCGCAGATGAAATAAACATGGTGCGCAGGACGATCTTTCCGACATTCATTCCGGCATATTTTGCCGTGGCACTGCTGTCGCCGACGACAGAGATCTCATATCCCTGTTTTGTGTATTTGAGATAAATGTAAATAACCGCTGTAAGGAGTATCGCGATGAGCACCGCCCACAGGAGCTTGAACTTGCCCAGCGGGATCCCGCCCATGACCGCGGACTCCGGGAATGAGCCGAAGATCGGTCTCTCTGAATCTTCTCTTAAGAAGAAATTCCAATCAGCTTTCGTATCACCGATATACCTTATCACGTACAGCATTATGTAATTGAGCATCAGAGTCATCAGTGTCTCGTTCGTGTTGAACCTGACCTTCAGCGCGGCTATGGCAACGCCTATTATTCCGCTCGAGATCATGGCAGCAAGGCACATAAGCACGACGGTTACGAAGTTCGGCATTCCGGAACTGTTGAACGCGACGATCGATGCGCAGATCGCGCCTATCAGGAATTCGCCCTCGCCTCCGATATTCCAGAAGCGCATCTTGAACGAAAGGCTGAGTGCGAGCGATGTTATGAGGAGCGGAACGAAGACCTTGAGCAGACCTTCGATGCTCTTATATCCGTACTTGTTTCCGACGAGTCCTATCGTGAACATCCTTCCGTAATACTGGAAAGGATTGATGCCGAGCGAGATCAGGAGAATGGCTCCTATGGTAAGCGATACGAGTATGCCTATCGCATAATAGATAAGCGTTCTCTTTAACTGTGAATCAGCTCTTCTTACAAGATGATATCTTCTCATCAGGCTTTGCCCTCCTCATCCGTAATGGCCGAATCCTTGGCGATGCCGTCGGTCTTTCCTTCCTTGTTTACGATGTTGAGAGTTCCCGTCATCATGAGACCGATTTCTTCCTTTGTGGTGTGGTCGCTGTTTACGACACCCTGAAGTTTTCCGTGGCAGATGACCATTATCTTGTCGCAGAGCGAGAGCATGACATCAAGATCCTCGCCGACAAATAAGATGCCGACGCCCTTTTTCTTTTCATCGTTCAGGATGTTGTAGATTGTGTAAGACGAGTTGATATCAAGACCTCTTACAGGATATGCGGTGATGAGTACGTTCGGGCCCGACTTTATCTCTCTTCCGAGCAGGACCTTCTGCACGTTACCGCCGGAAAGGCGTCTTACCGGAATGTCGACCGAAGGCGTTACGATCTCGAGTTTATCAACGACCTTTTGGGCCTCTTCGCGCGCTGTCTTGCGGTCGACGAAAATGCCTTTCGATTCGTTATAGTTCTTGAGGATCATGTTGTCCGTAATGGACATTGAAGGTGCAAGACCCATGCCCAGACGGTCTTCCGGAATGAAGCTCATCGAGATGCCGTGTTCCAGTATCTTTTTCGGGGACATTCCTACGATGCTCTCGCCCTCGTGGATCATCTGGCCTTCAACGATGGGCCTTAATCCGGCGATGGCTTCACAGAGTTCCTTTTGACCTGAACCTGCAATTCCCGCAACGCCCAGTATCTCTCCGCCTCTTATGTAGAAATTAATGTGATCGATAGCAGTCGCACCCTCATCGCTCTTTACGGTGAGATCCCTTATTTCGAGCAGCGGATGCGTCTTTTCGATGATGGGCCTGTCGATATTCAGAGTAATCTTACGCCCGACCATGAGTTCTGTAAGAGCCTTCTCATTGGTTTCTTTGGTAACAACGGTGTCGATATAATCACCGTGTCTTAAGACGGCGACTCTGTCCGATATTGCCATTACCTCATTGAGCTTGTGAGTGATGATGATGATCGAGTGACCATCTTCTTTCATCTTCCGCAGAACTGCGAAAAGCTTATCGATCTCCTGGACCGTAAGGACGGCCGTAGGTTCGTCGAGGATTATTATCTTCGCACCGTAGCAGAGCACCTTTAAGATCTCTAATGTCTGCTTCTCGGATACCGCCATGTTGGCGACTTTCTTGTCCAGATCTATGTCAAAGCCGAACTTTGCGGCTGTATCTTCTATCTTTTTGCGCACTTCAGGACCATGCATGAAGCGCCCTTCTCCCCTTATTCCGATACGGATATTCTCGAGCGCTGTAAACCGCTCGACCAGCTTGAAGTGCTGGTGTACCATTCCTATCCCGAGCTTGCCCGAATCTTCAGGCGAATTGATCTCGACCTTTTTCCCGTCGATAAAAATAGAACCGCTGTCGGGCATATAGATGCCCGACAGCATGTTCATAAGTGTAGTCTTACCTGAACCGTTCTCGCCTAAGAGAGCGAGGATCTCGCCCTTGGCAAGAGACAGGTCGATGTTTTTATTGGCCGCCACAGGCCCGAAGCTTTTTGATATACCTTTCAGCTCTATGGCATATTCCATAAAACACCTCTCTAGACAAATTATCAGTTAACCTGTGTAACGCCTTCTACGTAGTAGTTCATCGAACCCTGGATGACGCCGTCGTCAACGGAAGGTCCGCCTGCAACAACTATCTCTTTTCCGTCGTTTGCAATAAGAGCTGAATCAGTCTTTGCAACTGCTACAGAACCTGCAGCACCGGAGAATGAGAGCTTGACTCCGGAGAATACATCCCACTCGCCGGACTTCATGAGATTCTTGGCAAGATCGATGGCTTCCTTTGTCTCAGGCTCGCAGTTCTTGGAAAGAGCAGATACGTCGACCAGACCTGCATTCAGACCTTCATAGTAGTTGCCTACTGCCGTCATGAATGTTGAAGGATCAGTCATTGCAGCCTTCATGGCTGTTGCATAGTAAGCATCCCAGTTCCAGATAGGAGCCGTAAGGTGTGCATCAGGTGCCTCAGCTGTCATGTCGGAATTGTATCCGCAGCCGTAAACGCCCTTCTCGTTGGCAACAATCTGAGGCTGGGCCGAGTCACAGTGCTGTGCGATAACGCCGCATCCGTATGTGTCGATGAGTGTCTCTGCAGCCTGTCTCTCGAGTTCCTGGTCGCCCCATGTAAAGATCTCATAAACGCTGATCTTTGCATCAGGGTTAACTGACATAGCACCGAGAGCAAATCCGTTGATGCCGGAGCATGTCTCGGCATACTCGGTACCCCAAGCGGAAACGTAACCGATGTTGTTATTGCCTGTTGCGAGTGACTTATATCCTGCTGCGATACCTGCAAGATAACGTGCCTGATAGATCCTTCCGAAATAGTTGTTGAAGTTCTTGTCGTTGGAAAGATATCCGGTAGCGTGGGAGAAGATGATGTCAGGATATTCCTTGGCCTTCTCTTCCATTGCGTTGATATAACCGAAGCTGATGCCGAAGATGATGTCGCATCCGTTACCTGCGAGCTGATCGATGGCCTGCTTTACCTTCTCGTCGTCCTCAGGGACGTTGTCAACGATGTAAAGGTCCTTTGAAGGATCCAGACCGACCGTCTTCATTGCCTCCGTGATGCCGTGATGATGCGCATAGGTATAACCTGATGTGTCATTCTGGCTGTTGATGTAGATCGCACCTACCTTGAATTCAGAAGCTCCGCTTCCGCCCTGCGAAGCTGAACTGCAGCCTGCAAACGCGAAAAGTGAAGTAACTGCAAGAGCTGCCGTTACTACAAGTGAAAATAGTTTCTTCATAAAACTGCCTCCCGTACAAAAATATATGCAAATAAATGCATAACTGATTTAAAACGCTCAGGTCTCCTGCGGCCTGAACTCGAGTGAATCGTCCGTCATCTTCTCGATGATGGCGAGTGACTCGACCCTTATCCCCTTTTCGCGCAGACCGTCTCCGCCGCCCTGGAATCCCTTTTCGATCGCAATGGCACATCCGGCAAGTTTGGCATCCGCCTGGCGGACGATATCGATAAGTCCGTTAAGCGCGTTGCCCTTCGCCAGAAAATCGTCAACGATGAGAACGGTATCATCAGGCGTGATGTACTCACCCGATACCACGACGTCATAAGTCTGCTGATGTGTATAAGAGAAAACCTTGGCTGTGAGAAGGTCGCCCGAGACATTGCTCGTCGAATGCTTCTTGGCAAAGACAACGGGAACTCCCATTGAGAGTCCGGCCGCAAAAGCGATCGCTATACCCGAAGACTCGATAGTCAGGACCTTTGTTACATTGTCACCTGAATAGAGCCTTGCTATCTCATCACCCATATCCTTCAGAAGTTTCGGATCTATCTGCTGATTCAGGAAGCTTCCTACCTTGAGCACCTCTCCCGGAAGCACTTTGCCTTCGGAAAGGATCCTTTGTTCTAACTCGCGGATAAAAACCACCCCCTTAAGGATAAAAACACCTTTTAATATTATAATTATTACAATAAGGTGTCAAACCAAATCAGGAGTATTTTTCGAACTTTTCTTTACTCAGTTGACCGGCGTGTAGTCTTCCATGGCGACGGGAATAAAATCGGCTATGGCATCGGCTAGATCGTAACCGCCGGCTGTTACCGCCTCCTTGGGCAATATGTTCTCTTTATACCTCTTTCCAAGGCAATAATATAAAGAAGTACCCTGTCCTTTATGCGTTCTCTTGTAGGAAAGGACATTCCCCAAGACTTCCGACGCCCCATCACCCACAGCGATCACAGGCACACCATTCTTTGCCACGCTGTCCAGCAGCGCCGAAGCCCCGTTCTCGGTAATGACGGGACTTCCGCTTATGACAATGACCATGTTTTCGGGATATTCTATTGGGATATCCTCTGACACGAGCCTTCCGTCAGGAGTGTATTCGGTTGTATGAAACGAAGGCCCCTTAATGGGTAGATTTTCCTTCGAAGCCGAAGACGGCTCTATCACTTTTATTACGGGCGCAAGCGGCTCAAGTTCTTTCGGAGGCTCGCCGATCCAGTAGATCGTTATGTCAGACTCCGTTATGACCCCGAGCTTAGCGTCGAGTTCGGCTTTTCTGTCTATCGCATCCTGCCTTTTCGTGCTCGATCCGTATAGGATGGCAACAAAAAGAAAGAACATGGATGCAAGCCCGATAAGCACTAAAAGTCCTGTCTTACCTCTGTTCATTTTCAGTCATCATTCCTCGACGCAAAAGGCTTCACGCCCTTTATCACCTGAGCAGCGAATTCTTCCGTGCTCGAAACGACCATCGCATCCATGTTGTCCAGATAAGGAAGACAGTATTTCCTGAGGTTGTCGAGCGTGTACTTCAGAGGTTCACCCTCTCCTTCGGCATCAGCCACGATGAGCCAGATAAGCCTGTCCGTGCCGTTCTCGCGCATGAGCCTTACCCAAATATCAGACACCGTGGGTTCTATCAGGAGATAGTTATCCAGAGCCTTCTTGAGTTCAGGCGGATAACGGTCGGGCTCGCCGACCTTTGCTGTGCCGTCCCCGCCTATACCCATCTGGGCGGCGATCATCTTGAGCATATCCTTTCCGAAAAGGACTTCCTCCGAACCCGGATTAATGACAAAGCCAGACAGATCCATCTTGGGCGCCATTACGACATCAATAAGATCCGCAAAGCCTGCAAGGACACCGTTCTGAGGCTCTTTCTTATCCTCGAATGCGACCTCGAAGCTGTCCGTGTCACAGTATACGACCATATATTTCAGGCCTTTGGAATCGCTGACAGCGTGGAAACTGTAATTCCCCTCACTGCCGTCGACCGGAACGATGAACTTGGAAACTGCCGCTTCCTTGAGCACTGCGATCATGTTCTCCTCCGAGCTGTCCTCACGGATCCGTCCAAGGAGTTCCACCAGCTTCTCGTTCTCTATGCGTTCTATCTTGTTCTGTCCGTCACTCATATAACATACCTCTTGTCATCAGAATACCGCTTTTACCGCCCATACCCAGAACACCAGGGTTACAAGCATGAATATCATCGAAAGCGACACCGTCCGTGCGGAAAAAATGCGGTGCCACATCGTAGTTCTCCGAATACATTACATTCATCGACCCGCATGGCAGCGCGCACATCAGAACGACGACGCTCTTGGTCTCGGGAAGCATCGGGAAATAAAACGACACGCCCCAGACTGCAGCCAGCATCAAAGCCGGCAATATTATAAGCCTTAATGCGGATACGACATAAGCTTTCTTATCCGTCAGGAGTTTCTTTATCTTTACGCTTGCGAGCATGGAACCCATGACCATCATCGACATGGGAACCGTCATGTCGCCTATGAGCTTAAAAGTGTCGCTGATAAATCCGGGCATTCTCCACGGGATAATGAAAAGCACGATCGCGAGGATCGATGCGACAGACACAGGATTTTTGAAGATCTCAAGCACCCTGAATTTGGGTTTCCTTGAAAAAAGATAGACCGCATAGGTATAAAAGAAAAGGTTGTAGCAGAGATTGAACACCGCAGCCAGGAGCAGTCCGTAATTCCCGAACAGTGCCTCCATCAGCGGGAAACCCACAAATCCGGTGTTCGCAAAGACCGTGCAGGTTACCATTATCCGGCGTTCATCCTCGCCTATCTTTGTCTTCTTCAGTGATAGCCTCAGGACAACAAGCGACAGGATATAGTATCCGACGGCAAAAGCCGCACAGGTTATCATGCCGTTTACCGCTGCATCAGAATAAGTGTGCTGGCTCGAATTAAGTATCATGAACGGCAAAACGGCCGTCAGAAGGATCTTTGAAAGTGCTTTCTCCGCATTGAGGTCTATGACCTTGGTCTTGTTAAGCACAAAGCCGAGTGCCAGGAAAACGAAGATTTTGAAAAAAACTATGTAGACCTGGATCATCTGTCAGTCATTACCCGAAAGAAGTGCCGCCCTCACGGCCGAACGGTAACCGTCCATCTTCTCGGATACCTCAAACGCGGACATCTTCGGCTCGTAAGATGCTCCTGCTTTATAGAACCTGCCGGTCTGCTCCAAAGACTTGAAGATCCCTGCTTCGATGCCTGCGGCCAGTCCCGCACCCATGGCGGTCATCTCATCGCTCAGTGCCCTGGTTATCGTTACGCCCAGAAGATCAGACTGCAGCTGCATGAGGAACGAGCTTGCGCAGACTCCTCCGTCAACTTTCATCTGCCCTGCCTTTATGCCGGTATCGTCGGTCATGAGATTGACCAGTTCGGTTACCTGATAAGCGATCGATTCAACGCCGGCCCTTATTATCTGCGCTCTGCCGGTTCCTCTGGTAAGTCCGGTCAGAACACCTCTGGCATCGGGCTTCCAGTAAGGAGCGCCCAGACCCGTAAAAGCCGGAACAAGATATACGCCGCCGCAGTCTTCTATGGAGTTGCAGAAGTCGTCACACTCGGAAGGACTGTTTATGAATCCCAGTTCATCCTTAAGCCAGCTTATTACCGAACCCGCCTGGAAGATACTGCCTTCCAGAGCGTAATTCGTAACGCCGCCAATGGACCATGCACAGGAAGTGAGAAGTCCGTTCTTCGAAAATACCGGCTCTGTGCCGAGATTCATCAGCGTGAAACTTCCCGTTCCGTATGTGGTCTTTGAATCGCCTTTGTTTATTGCATTCTGGCCCAGAAGTGCCGCAGGCTGGTCGCCGAGCACACCCGTGATATGCACACCGTTGAGAGACAGAAGGGCTTCTGTCTCCGCACCATCAAAACCGTTGTTCCTAAGATACTCCTCATTGATCTCGACTGCACCGTAATCGGCACAGGATTCCATCGGCTTTGCAAGAACGTTTACCGGCACCCCGAAAAGATCGAGGAACTCGGCGTCATATGTCTTTTTCGCGATATCGAAGAGCATGGTCCTGCTGCAGTTGGAGTAATCGGACGCATAACTCTTTCCGCCTGTGAGTCTGAAGACCAGGAATCCGTCTATCGTCGAAAGATAACCTTCGCCCGATGCACAGCGCTCTCTTAAGCTGCGGACGTTTTCGAACAGCCAGAGCATCTTTGTCGCAGAGAAATACGGGTCGATCTTAAGACCCGTTATCTCGGTTATCCTTCTGCTCTGTTCCCTTATCTCCGGACGTCTGCAGATATCGGATGTCCTTCTGCACTGCCAGACAATTGCCTGGGTGAAAGGCTTTCCCGAAGGCGAGAACGCAACCGTCGTCTCACGCTGGTTCGTGATGCCCATGCAGGCGATGTTTCCTTTGGCTTCGGGATGCTCTTTGAGGACCATCGCCACAGCCTTAAGGACCGATACATATATCTCCTCTGCGTCGTGACTTACCCATCCGGGCTGGGAATAATGCTGTTTGAAAGGCACATGCGTACCCTGAGACAGATTCCCTTCCCCGTCAAGGAGGAAAGCTTTTGTTGAAGTGGTTCCCTGATCGACGCAAAGAATATATTTCATAATGCAAACTCCTTATCTGAAATAGATCCTGTTGAGGTTCTTATACCACTCATTATCTATCGCATCGAAATCTTCTTTTGTGAACCTGACGACCCAGTTGCCTGAAGGCGTTCCCGGGACATTCATTCTGGTGTCGCCGCCGTAACCGAGCATATCCTGGATGGGGATGATCGTGACGTCCGCATGGCTCATCCAAAGCGTTCTGATAATGGCCCTGCACGAACCGCTGTGCGTGCCGCCGTCGCCCCAGTTGTCGCCAGTAAAACCGCAATACTCAAGGCAGGTCTTTCTGACTTCCTCAGGACTGTCCCAAAGCCAGCCGAGAAGGGTGTTGTTATCGTGCGTTCCTGTATATGCGACGCAGTTATTGTCAAAGTTGTGAGGCAGGAATGAGCTGTTGTCTCCGGGATAGAATGCAAATTCCATAACGCGCATTCCGGGGATCCCGACCTTGCCCATGAATTCTGCCAGATCGGGCGTAACCTCACCGAGATCTTCCGCGATGAGACGAGATCTGTCCTTAAACTTCTTATCGTATTCGTCGAAGAAATCCAGTCCCGGACCGGGGATCCATTTCCCGTCCCTGGCAGTCTCTGCATTGGCATCGATCTCACAGTATGAAGAGAAAGCGCGGAAGTGATCGATCCTTAAGTAATCGAAGAGCTTGAAGTTGTCTTCAAGTCTGCTCATCCACCAGGCATAGTGATCTTCCTTCATCTTTTTCCAGTCGTAGATGGGATTGCCCCAGAGCTGACCGTCAGCACAGAAATAATCCGGCGGAACGCCTGCCACGCTCTCGAAAACAAGAGCTTCCGGCTTGGGTTTTCTGGGCTCTTTCAAAGGTTCGCCGTCCGCGTCCTTATCGCCTTTTTCCAATGCCTTTCTGTATTTATCCATCGCCTTCTCATAGTCTTTGAGGACCTTGTTGGTCTTGGCAGATGAAGCCATCTTGAAAAGATCTCTGCTCGCCCAGACATCTGCAGAATCTCCCGAAACATAGAACGGGATATCGCCTATTATCGAGATGCCGAGATCGTTGATCTCTTTCTTTATCTGAGACCACTCGTCGAAAAAGAGATACTGGACAAAACCGTGATATCTGTAGTTCGGATTGTTCTTGAGTTCTGCCACTGCAGCCTTGTCGTAATTCTTGAGCCTTGCGTCAGACCATTCCCACCAGGGCTTTCCGAAGTCCGCATCCTTTACCGTCTGGTATGCGGCCACATCCTGAGCCCACTTGTTGTCCTTTAAGAACTTGTCCGCTTTTGAAAGAAGCTCTTTATCAGCGCGCTCAAAAGCCTTTCTTAAGAGCTCATCCCTGTTAGTCCTCAGGAAATCGTAGTCGATCCTCCATTTATTCTGGGTATATTCGGCCTGTTGCACTTCTGCAGGTGTGAGAAGTCCTCTGCTCTCAAGTCTCCTCGGATCGATAAAGAGCCAGTTGCCGGCAAATGCCGAGAAGCTCTGATATGGGGAATTGCCCATTCCCGGATACGAGAAAGGCAGTACCTGCCAGTATTTCATTCCCTGAGAAGCGAGCTGCTTAGCAAAGTCTACCGCCTCCTGTCCCATCACGCCCGTACCGAACGGTCCCGGGAGTGAGCTGATGTGCATCAAAACGCCTCCGCCACGTCTCATTATTTGTAATTCCTCTTTTTCTTATATATAATTACTTGTCTCCTGAACGGAGACTATTACGTTATTATACATTTATTGAGGTCAAAATGAATTACTCGACTGTTGATGAGATAAAAAGACGCCGCACATTCGCGATAATATCGCACCCGGACGCCGGTAAGACCACGATCACGGAGAAACTTCTCCTCTACGGAGGAGCTATCCACCAGGCAGGCTCGGTAAAGGCGCGCAAGGCTGCACGTCATGCCACTTCTGACTGGATGGAGATCGAGAAAAAGCGTGGTATCTCCGTAACGTCATCAGTAATGCAGTTTGAATACGACGGCTGCCACATCAACATCCTCGATACCCCCGGTCACCAGGACTTCTCGGAAGACACATACAGAACGCTCTGTGCTGCAGACTCCGCGGTAATGGTGCTCGACGGCGCGAAAGGTGTCGAGGCCCAGACCATCAAGCTTTTCCAGGTATGCCGCAGACGCGGTATCCCGATCTTCACGTTTATAAATAAGATGGACCGTGCAGCCAAGAATCCTTTCGACCTCATGGACGAGCTAGAGAAGGTATTGGGCATCAGATCAGTCCCAATAAACTGGCCTATCGGCACGGACGGTGACTTTGAAGGCGTATACGAGAGAGAGACACGCAACGTCCTTCTCTTCGACCGTGAGAACAACGATCACGGTGCATCGATGGTAACCCAGAGCGTATCGGGCATCGACGATCCCAAACTCGATGAGATGCTTATGCCGGGTCACCTTGAAACATTAAGAAATGACATTGAACTTCTTGATATGGCAGGAGACGAGCTCGATATGGACAAGGTCCTCAAAGGTGAGCTCACACCCGTATTCTTCGGTTCCGCCATCACAAACTTCGGTGTTGAACCGTTCCTTCAGCACTTCCTCAAGATGAGCCCGGGACCTGCTCCCCACCACACGACAGACGGCACGGTAGAGCCCGAGGATACGATGTTCTCAGGCTTCGTGTTCAAGATCCAGGCAAACATGGATCCTTCACACAGAGACCGTATGGCATTCATCCGCATCTGCTCAGGCCAGTATGAGAAGAACATGACAGTCAATCTCATGCGCACCGGCAAAAAGATCACGCTTGCCCAGCCCCAGCAGTTCATGGCACAGGACAGGGCCATCACCGAAGAGGCTTATGCAGGCGACATCATCGGCATCTTCGATCCCGGTAACTTCAGGATCGGCGATACGATCATTTCCACAAACCGTAAATTCGAGTTTGATCCGATCCCTGTTTTCGCACCCGAGAATTTTGCACGTGTCGAACCCAAGGATTCAATGAAGAGAAAACAATTCCTCAAGGGCATCGAACAGCTCTCGCAGGAAGGTGCCGTCCAGCTCTACAAGCAGCCGAACATCGGTACTGAGACATACGTTATGGGCGTGGTAGGCATCCTTCAGTTCGACGTGCTGGAATACAGACTCAAATCAGAATATAACGTCGACATCGTAAGGACTGCGCTTCCCTATCGCCTCGCGCGCTGGGCAAAGTCGGAAGTCGAGGGATTCGATCCCAAGGAACTTACACTTACCTCGACTTCGCTTCTCGTTCTCGACAGGGACGATGCACCCGTGGTTCTTTTTGAATCCGAATGGGCTGTCGACTGGGCTGTCGAACACAATGAGAAGATGAAACTTTCATTCGAGAATATCAATTCTAAGTAACCCGTTCTCCGATATAATCGGAAACAAACACTATTTCCAACAAAAGTTAAGGGGCTGACTCATCGCTTTGAGTCAGCCCCCTATTAATTCAACATTCAGCGCTCAGCGCGCTAAGTCTATTATACGGAATAACGGTTCTTGCAAACGCCGTTTGTACCGAAATCGTAGACCCTGCCGTTGTCCTTATAAAGACCTGTTACCATGTAATAAGCGCCTACTAAAATAGCATTGTTATTATTATTGTTGCTCTTATAAGCGAAATAATAATCCTTGCCGTCGATCCTTCTCCAGCCTGAACTGGTAACGAGCGAACCGGTCTTCTTATCAGCATAAAGGTATCCGTATTCAGTCTTTATCCAACCGAACTGCTGAACTCCGTTATTTCCGAAATAATACTCAGCTCCGTCAATATAGCTCATACCTGTGTACATACTAGGCGCACCGTAATTGCCGAGGCCAAAGTAATACCATTTGCCTTCGATCTGCTGCCAGCCGGTAACAAGTCTGCCGGCACTGTTGCTGTAGTACCAGGTTGAAGTGGAAGGTCCTCCGTAATAGCTGTAAGAGGAGCTGTTCTTGACTTCTATCCAGCCGTTGCTGACCATGGCACAGGTTTCCATATCAAAGTAATAATAGTCGCCCTTGATATTGCATGTACCACGTATTGCGCGGGGGTCATAGTCTTCATTCTCATTAAAGTAATAATACTTTCCTTTGATCTTCTGCCAGCCTCTGACAGCCTTTCCTGTACTGTCAAAATAGTACCAATCGCCGACATCATATGTCTTGCCTTCATAAACATACTGTTCATCATTATACCAGCCGGTGATCATTGCACCCTTTTCATCGAAGGCATAGTATTTACCTGCGATCTCCTGAAGACCGTAAACCATTCTCGGAGTATAGTACATCGCATAATAGGAGTCTTCCGGGACATAGAAAAAGTAATACTTTCCGCCGTCCTTGAACCAGCCCGTAACCGCTCTTCCGTTGCTGTCAAAATAGTACCAGTAGTTATCTACATCCTGCCATCCTGTCCTCATAATGCCGTTGTTTCCGAAATAGAACCAGTGATTATTCAAATACTGGAAACCTGTATACATATAAGGGTTGCCGCTTTCACGGAAATAATACCAGGCACCTTCGATCTTCTGCCAGCCGCTTACCGACTTGCCCTTCGAATTGAAGTAATACCAGTCATCGTTGTATTCGATCCAGCCGGTCTTCATCTTGCCGTTATGATCAAAGAAGAAATAGCAGCCATACTTGCTGTCTTTATAGAGTCCGACAGTCATCGCGCCGGTGTTGGTGTCAAAGTAATACCACTCTTTTCCGATCTCCTGCCAGCCTGTGAGTTTTACGTCATTCTTGTAGTAATACCATACACTGCCGTTCGGTACCCACCCGTTCTTTGCATTGGATGCTACATCAGTAACGGCATCCTCTTCGATCTCGAATGAAACGATCTCATCTGTGACCTCGGCAGAAATATCTTCTTCATCTTCTGCAACAGTGACTTCAGCTTCTGCATCTTCATCAATTGATGCCGTTTCTTCAATAACAGCATCTTCTACGGTTACAGCATCAGCTTCTGCTTCCGCATCCTCGATGATTTCTTCATCCTCTTCGGTTGCGGCAGTCTCGCTGGTCACATCAGCATCGATGTCCTGAACTTCAGCATCTTCCTCAGACACTGCAATATCTTCAACAGCATCGGTCAGTTCAACGTCCGCGTCGGCCGCCTGCACCTCATCGGCCAGAGCAGCACATCCGAGGGTGAACACTGTGGCACAAGCTACCGTGACACATACCAGATGCTTTATATCTGTTTGTTTTTTCATGGAGTACCTCCTGTTTGATTATGATGGAAACACCGGACCGTCAACCCTTGGGTGCATTACGGCAAACACCGTCTGTACCGAAGTAATACATTGTCCCGTTGATCGTCTTGTAGCCGGTTGTCATATAGTAATAATCGAAATAATAGTCTTTTCCGCCTATCGTCTGCCAACCTCTGGCAAGTTCGCCCTTGCTGTTGGCATACATATATGTACCGGAAATCTTTATCCAGCCGGTCTTCATTACGCCATCGTCACCAAGGTAATATCCTTTTTCTGTTTCAGAGTCTGTAAATATTCCGGTCTTCATATAAGGATAATCATTTGAGTAATTACCTTTATAGAAATAATACCATTTCCCGCTGATCTTCTGCCAACCGGTATATGCTGCACCGTTCTTTTTGAAATAAGCCCATTGCGGCGTATCACCATAATAATATGAAACCTGCTTCCAACCGCCGTTGAACATGGCACATGTTTCAGTATCAAAGAAATACCACTTGCCATCTATCTTCCTTAATCCTCTTGAAGCACGTGAACTGGAATTAATATCGAAGTAATACCACTCTCCGCCAATCTGCTGCCAATCCGTAAATGCCTTTCCGTCTTTACCGAAATAGTACCAGTCGCCTCCATAGACAGTCTTACCCTCGTACTCATATGTGTATGTGTTATACCAGCTGCTGGTAATCATCGCGCCGTCTGAACCAAGTCCGTAATATGCATTCGTCTCATTGTCATAAATGACGCCGGTCCTCATTGGATGCTGTCCCGATGTGTCGAAATAGTAGTATTTTCCGTCTATCTTCTGCCATCCGGAAGCAGCTTTTCCGTTATTCTTGAAGTAATAATAATATGTAGAGCCATAACTCTGCGTCTTATACCAAGCCTTCGCCAATGAAGCACCGTTCTTGCCGAAACAATAGTACTCACCGTCTATGTTGCAGATTCCGGTATACATATAAGGCTCGCCATTAGGATTGAAATAATACCACTTTCCGTCGATTTGAGTCCAATCCGTTGCAGCTTTTCCGGAATTGTAGAAGTAATACCACCTGTTGTTGTACTCCTGCCAGCCCTTCTGGATATCACCTTTGGGTCCGAAAAGGAAATATGCATCATATTCGGAATCTTTCTGAAGGCCTAACATCATTCTTCCGCTGTTATTGCTATCGAAGCAATACCATTTTCCGCCTATCTCCAGCCATCCGTACTGACGGGAGCCGTCCACATAGTAATACCAATAATTGTTGTAATCCTGATACCAGCCGTTTTCGGGTATATCAGCATCCGTAACCACATCTGTAACTGTTTCTTCAACATCCTCAACGATGACTGCTGTTTCGTTCTGCTGGGCGGCATCTTCGCCGTCGCCGTCGACTTCATCAGCCATTGCGAGACAGCCGAGTGAGAACACCGTAGCAGCCGTAACCGCAACACATACCAGATGCTTAATATCTGTTTGTTTTTTCATGGTCAACCTCCTGAATAATTTTGACCCATATATTATACTTTAAAATAATAGTGCTTACCATCAGAACAGGGGACATTTCCTTGCACGAAAAAGAGGTTGCCCTCTTGTTAAAGTAGGACAACCTCTGATATTTCAATATGATTTTCTTATCAATCGGAAGGACCGGGATCATTCGAATCGTCGGGATCAGCAGGGCCCGGTGCGGGTGCAGGTCCGGGAGCGGGTGCAGGAGCAGCAGGAGCAGATCCGTCTCCGAAGACTACGGGAGTTTCAGACATAAGCCTTGAATAAGCGTCATCACTCTGTGCGCCGGCATCAGTTCCGCCGGAATAGCCTTCGCCCGGATAGACGGCACCAAGGTTGCCTTCCGCCACATAGATCTTCTCAAAATCAGGTCCGTCTACGGTAAGCTTGTCTATAAGTCTTTTCGCAAGACCTTCGACCGTATTGCGCTTCTCGATAAGGATCCTCTTCGTCTCCTCATAGCATGTGTCGATAATGGACTTGATCTCCTCATCGATCGCTGCTGCAGTCTGGTCGGAATAACTCTGTACCTGACCCATGGAGTATCCGAGGAATACTTCCTCATTCTCATCGCCGAATACCATGTTGCGGAATTTCTTGGAAAGACCGTAGCGCTTTATCATATTCTTTGCGATATTGTTGCACTGCTGAAGATCGGAAGCAGCACCCGTCGATACTTCTCCGAGGAAGACCTCTTCTGCGGCACGTCCGCCCAAGGTCATCTTGATGGTATCAAGGAGCATCTTCTCAGTATAGAAATCAGTGTCTTCGATAGGCTTATAAGCAGTAAAGCCACCTGCGCTTCCGGCAGGAACGATCGTAACACGGTCGACCTTCTCAAACTCGGAAGTTGCACGGAGAACGACTGCATGTCCCGCCTCGTGATATGCAGTAAGGCGCTTAACCTTGTCGCTGAGCTTCTTGGAGTTCTTCTGGGGACCCATCTGAACTCTGAACATGGCATCGGTGATCTCCTGCATCGTAATCTCTTTTTTATTGTGGCGGGCAGTCATGAGAGCCGCTTCGTTGAGCAGGTTCTCAAGATCAGCACCCGTGAATCCGACAGTCGAAAGCGCTACCTCGTGAAGGCTTACATCCTTTGCAAGAGGCTTCTTGCGCGCATGTATCTTCAGGATGGCCTCACGCGCATCGGCATCAGGCATATTTATCATGATACGTCTGTCAAAACGGCCCGGACGAAGGAGAGCGGGGTCGAGTACATCGACACGGTTTGTGGCTGCCATGACGATAACATTGGAATTGACATCAAATCCGTCCATCTCGACAAGGATCTGGTTCAGCGTCTGCTCACGCTCATCCTGACCGCCGCCGAGGCCTGCGCCTCTCTTACGGCCGACAGCATCGATCTCATCGATGAATACAACTGAGGGAGCTTCCTTCTTAGCGTCGGAAAAGAGCGATCTTACACGTGAAGCACCGACACCGACGAGCATCTCGACGAAGTCGGAACCGGAGATGTAGAAGAACTTAACTCCCGCCTCACCTGCAACGGCTCTGGCGAGCAATGTCTTACCTGTACCGGGCGCACCGTAAAGCAGAACACCCTTCGGGATCTTTGCACCGAGTTCCTGATACTTCTTCGGGTTCTTGAGAAAATCAACGATCTCCTGAAGTTCCTCTTTCTCTTCGATGGAACCTGCGACATCAGTGAATTTTACCTTGTCCTTGTTCGGATCAGAGACTCTCGCACGGTTGTTGCCGAAGCTGAAAACGCTGTTGCCGTCCCTGCTCTGTCTCGTAATGCTGAGGAACAGGACAATGACAATAATGAGCGAAGCCGCGAACATAACGATATTTACAACCAGCGACCAGTCAAATGGTTCGGAATAGTTATAACCGTCGATCTTTCCTGCAGCCTTTGCACTATCGAGCTTCAGGACCAGATCGTCAACGAACTCATAAGGGACATCCTGGGTTACCTCAACGTCAAGTCCCTCGGGATTTTTATAGATAACGGAAACCACCGTTCCCTTGATCTCGACCAGGCTGACCTTGTTGCTGTCATCTTCGATAATAGCCATTACATCAGACAGCTTTGACTTTTCCTTCTGACCGTAATTGCCTCCGAAAACGATAGTCGAGAAAGCTATCAATATGACTATCATCAGCACGTAGAAGAATAATCCTCCCCCTATCGGTCTGAAGTTTCTCTCGTTCTTATCTGACACTTCTCTTATTCCTTTCTAACGATTCTCACGTCATCAAAATCTCTATATTCGCCGTCAAGATCAAGACCGTATCCGACTATGAACTCGTCGGGGATCGTGATCCCGTTATAATCCGGCACCAGATCATTCACTCTTCTGCTGGGCTTGTCGAAAGCCGTACAGATCTTGAGGGACTTGGGCTGTCTTTCAAGGAGTTTTTCCTTAAGGAGCGCCAGTGTCCTTCCGGTATCGATAATGTCTTCGACGATCAGGACGTTTCGGTCCTTTATATCGTATGACAGATCCTTCTTTATCTTGAGTTCTCCCGTGGAAAACTCTCCGACATAAGAAGATACCTGCATAAAATCAACGATAACGGGCATCTCAAGACGTCTTACAAGGTCAGCCGTAAATATGAAAGCTCCCGTAAGGATACCGACGACGACCAGCGGTTCGCCTTTGTAATCGCTGTTGAGCTCGCTGCTCAAACGCTCGAGCATCTGCTCGATCTCAGCATGGGATACTAATACTTCATCAGTATTGATCTTCATCTTACTGCTTCCTCTCTATCGCAAACCTGACCAGCCTGCCGGGCTCTGCACCCTCATCAGCTCTGCCTGCAATGTATCTCTCGCGGCTTACGGAGTTGGTAAAACCGACACCGTGTCCGAAGCCGGGCAACCACAAAACTTCCCCGCCGTCCCTGATAAAAAGGACCTGTCCTCTTGCAGAGCCGGGGATCTTAAGATCGGTCATCAGGCGTTTAAGATCTTTGCCGCCTGCAGAACCGGCCTTTCTGATGTGAAGTCCGGATGCGGATCCGCTGCAGTTACCCAATGTGAGTCTGCCTTCATGAAATGCTTCAACAGGACAAAACCACGACGAATTATTATACTCTAAATCGCCCTTATTCTCAATTATCCGCACCCTGAGTTTTAAGGCAGAATTGGGGATATCGGCACTAAAACCCTCATCAGCCTCAATGTCTTCAAGGCTGATATCAAGATCCACGGGGCCGCACGACACGAAAAAACCCTGTGCTTCCGCGATCTTCCCCGCAAGCTCACCCATACCGCCGGCAGTTACAAAAGCAAAGATATCACCATATCTGTATGCCTTCCTGCCGAACGGCATATCGATCGTAACCTCTCCATTAACATCGCGGCCTGCAAGAAAACTGCTGTCACTTAAGTGTGTTTCCTCAAAATCTATGAGATCACCGAAAGTCTCCTGCCAAAGAAGCCTCAAGGCACGCGACTTTATCGCGGGATGAAGATCCCTTATGCCTGAAACTCTGAGAGCCGGATGATCCGATATGGTCATACGGTTAGATATATAAGCCTCTCCGGAATATGAGCTGATGAAATCAAGATCATCACTTAAGAGTTTGTAGGTCCTGGCAAGCGGTACTGCGGGATCTTCGTTATAAAACTCTCCGATCCTCGGAAGAAAGTCATTGCGCCATGTATTACGGGTTCCGTCAGTTGTCAGATTGGTCATATCAGTGGCATAAGCAATGCCGCGGCTTTCCAGGAAAGCGACAAGTTCGCTCTTCTTAACGCAAAGGAGCGGTCTGATAAGCCTTCCGGACCTGCTCTTTGGATTGACCAGACCTTCCAGACCGGAGCCTCTGAAAAGATTCATCATCATGGTCTCAGCCACATCATCCTTATGATGAGCTGTGGCAACAAAGACCTTCTGCCCGGTTTCTTTTTCAATGGATAAGGCATATTGCTCAAAAGCCTCATACCTGAGGACTCTTCCTGCGGTCTCATCTGAAATTCGGTTCATCTTTGCAAAACCGGCACAGTCAAAATCGATGACCTTAAGACCTACACCGAGTTTTCCGCACAACTGTCTTACCTGCTCTGCTTCCTCATCGCAGACACCGGGTCTCAGATGGTGATTGCAGTGAAATGCGAGGATCTCCGCTTTGAGATTCCCACGGGCCTTCAATTCCTTAAGAATGGTCAGAAGTGCAACCGAATCGGGTCCCCCGGACAATCCGACAATGATGGTTCCGCAATCAAAAAGTCCCCTGCCCTCTGAAAACTCAAGGACTCTGTCTAAGATCTGATCTGTCGCGGACTTTGCCTTATCGTCGTTCAAATTCCAAACCCGTCCGGGTAATCCTCACTTGCCTGCGCAAAGAATCCGCCGTCACCGTCTTCGGGCGGATAATATTCGGTGTCAGGCATATCAGGCTCCGCAATCGGCGCCTCATCCCTGGTTACGCTGTCAAAATCATAATTTTGAGCCGCTGCGTCTCCGGAAACCGTTCTTGTATAAGGACTGCTGTCCTCATCACGCGGATCGTCCTTCTTCAGTTCGATGAAGGTTGTCTTATTCGGGATCCAGCATACGGTGTCCCTTCCGGTCTTGCCGTGACGGTTCTTTGACAGATATATATATGCAGTTTTCGGATCGTTCTTATCCGAAACGACCGGCTGCTGCTTATTTTCATTATCAGATGTGTTTTCTTCGTCGTCTTTTTTCTTATAGTAGTCGGGTCTGTCGATAAACATTACCGTATCGGCGTCCTGCTCGATGGCACCCGAATCTCTCAGGTCGGAGAGCTGCGGCGTATGGTCGTCTCTCTGTGCGGCACCTCTTGAAAGCTGTGAAAGTGCGATGATCGGAATGCCGAAATCCTTCGCAAGGATCTTCAGAGATCTCGAGATGGCGGTGATCTCCTCATTACGGGATCTTCCGCCCGAACCCGGCATCGTCATTAGCTGGAGATAGTCGACGATAACAAGTCTCGGCTTCGTCTTTTCATTTGCATTGAGCTGTGTAAGTTTTGACTTCATCGAGACCGGATTCGTATCGGAATTGTCATCGATATAGATCGGGAATTCCGACAGTTTAGCGAGGGCATTCGATATCTGCTGCTTGTCATTCTCATCCATCTTCCTTGAATATATGATCTCGTTTACCGATTTGTTCATGGAAGAGGACATAAGTCTCTGCGCGATCTCCTGCTTGCTCATCTCCAAAGAGAATATGGCAACGGGATTCTGGTTTGCAGCAACATTTGCAGCCATGTTGATGGCTAATGCGGTCTTACCCATGGCAGGGCGCGCTGCAAGGATATTGAGTGAGCCCGGCCTTAATCCGCCGAGCATCTTGTCGAGTCTGTCAAAACCGAGCTTTACCTTTCCTCCGCCTTCTTCGTCGCGGAGTTCGTTGGTTATCTCGGTAACAGTATATTTAAGTATCTCGGAAAGACCTTCGAAGCCTTTTGTCTCACCCGGACCCTTAAGTCTGGATATCTCATTGACTGCGTAATCAACGGCTTCATTCGCACGGAGCTGACCGGTAAGAGTCTTTGCCTTTATGTCATCGACAGCCTTAAGGAGTTTTGCCCTGTCGCTCCTCTCCCTTATCGCCTCGATATAACTCATAAGCGCAGACTGAACGGCGGTCTTATCGCCTACGCGGTAGAAATATCTCTGACCGCCGGCTTTCTCGGCAAGACCCCTTCTCTCAAGTTCAGAAAAAACGGTGATCCTGTCTATCTGGGCATTATCAAGGAACATGTCGATGATGACGCCGTATATCACTCTGTTGCGTGAATCCGTAAAATCAGCCTCGGTGAGCTTGTTCTCGACAGTCTTGATGACCACCTCATTGTTACGCATGCAAAGCGCGAGGAGAGCCATCTCGACTTCCACTTCACCATTGGCGTCTGCTGCCTGGTCGATCAGATTATTAAGATAATCGAGCTCGTCAGCCATATGACGTATCAGGCCTTCCCGGCGTCCGTAACGACTTCAACATTGATATCTGCGGATACCTGCGGATGGAGCTTGATCCTGGTCTTAAACAGACCGGTATTCTTGATAGGTGTTGAGATAACGACCTTTTTCTTGTCAACATCAAAGCCTTCCTTCTTGAGGCTGTCGGAAATATCCTGAGCCGTTACCGCACCGTAGAGCCTGCCGTCTGCACCGCCTCTTGCGGTAACCCTGAAGATCTTGCCGTCGAGGATCTTTTTTGTTTCCTGTGCGGCTATAAGTGCCCTTCTCTCGTGCTCGGCCTTTGCGCCTGTCTGGAGCTTAACTTCGTTGAGATTGGCGGAAGTAGCTTCCTTCGCGAGACCCTTCTTAAAGAGGAAATTCCTCGCATAACCGTCGCTGACATTAACGACCTCATTGGCCTTGCCGACATTCTTGACATCCGAAAGAAGTATGACCTTCATAAAAACCTCCGCATATACCCTATATCTTTTACTAAAACAATCGGGCAATCTCCGTAAGACATATTATACGTCCCGGGGAGAGCCCGACTGATATTAAACTTTATTAATTATAGCGTAGCTTCTGTGATTTTTGTCAAATCACGGCCGCTATTGTCCCAAAAACAGTTTACTGAACCGTATAGGGCAAGATAGCAACCTGACGTGCACGCTTGATAGCTGTAGTAAGCTCACGCTGATGGATAGCGCATGTGCCTGTCATTCTCTTGGGAAGGATCTTGCCGTTCTCGGTAATATACTTCTTGAGTGTGACATCATCCATAAAATCAATGGACTCAACCTTGTTGGCACAGAAGGTGCAAACCTTCCTGCGTGTTCTTCTCTGCTTCATTCCGCCGGCAAAATCTCTGCCACCGGCTCTGGGTGCTCTGTTCTCTGCCATTTGAGTGATCTCCTTCACAAATTAAATCTCAAAGGGAAGCTCACCGGACTGACCTTCTTCAAAACCGCCGGAAACAGGTGCATCGATCTGCATATTGGGAGCAGTTGGAGCACTTGCAGCAACGGAATCTGCTGAAGGCGGATTGAAAGACTGTGTAGGTACGGGAGAAGCGGGCTCGGGACGGTATACGTCACCGGCAGGTGCTCCTGCGGATTCTACAAACTCGGCCTCATCGATAACAACTTCAGTAATAAACTTCTTCTGTCCACTCTGATCGTCGTAACTTCTGGTCTGAATGCTTCCGACCAGACCGATGCGGTTGCCTTTACGGAAATACTTCTGAATGAAGACTGCTGTCTGACGCCATGCAACACAGTTGATGAAATCAGCCTGTCTCTGACCGTTCTGGTCCTTGAAGCGTCTGTCCACCGCAACTGTGAAGTTGCAGAACTGTGTCTGATTGGTAGTCAGCTTGATTTCCGGGTCCTTTGTGAGTCTTCCGACTAATTCTACTTTGTTCATTTACTGTTACCTTCCTGTCTAAAGTGATTACTCACCGACACGAACAATGAGATAACGGATAACGCCATCGGTAATCTTGAGAACACGCTCAAGTTCCTTGGGGAAATCGCTATCGGCAGTAAATACTGTCTGAACATAGTAGCCGTTCTTCTGACCTTCAATCTCGTAAGCGAGCTCACGTGTGCCGATCGTATCGAATGCATCAATGGTAGCAGCTGATTCGATCTTAGCCTTGATTGTGTCAGTAAGAGAAGCAATACCCTCTTCACCAGCAGCGGTGCTGAGGATTGTGATCAAACGATATTGGTTTGCCATGTTTTTCACCTCCTTCTGGACTTTACGGTCCGGCATCAAAACCGGACAAGGATACCGCCCTAAATATAAGCGGCAACGTGAAGAATAACACAGCACGAGAGCCAAAGTCAAGCATTTACTTAAGCCGCGGGCTGTTCTCACCGTTCATGTCCTGCCTGAATCTTACAAGGGAGATTCTAGCAACCCCAAAATCAAAATTCTACCCTTTCAGAGCAGATTGAGACTATTTAGGGGGGTGTGAGACCAGTCTCAATTTTATTTTGTCCCAAAAAGTCAGATCCTCGATGCTCCGAGTTCCTTTAATACGTAAGGGAACAGCAATTCGAGCCAGGCATTAAGAGCTTTGGCCGTGTGAAGAAAAGTTTCGTAATTTTCACCGGAAGGGTCCGGAACGGATATCGACATTATCCTTCCGGAGGAATCTTTCATGACAAGACCGTTCGCTGCAGCGAATGTCGAGAGCGAGAAAACCTTGTCCTTTATCTCCGGAAATGCCTTGATGATGCTGAATGCCTGTTCATCCCTTACGGTCAGTATAAGATCGTTGTCGTCATAGACCGAAGGATTTGCCCTTCTTGACTCAACGGAACCAAGGCCGAAGCCCGTGAGTTCCTTTACTGCCTTGTCCATAAGAGCATCAGGTTCCATTCCCGACATAGCCGTCAGACCGGCGGATTCACAATAGATCTCGAAGCCTGTATCGGCGGCTCTGCTTGATATATAAGGTTCATTTTTCTCTATCAGACGCCTCATCAGCGATTCACAGCATGCAGAAAGTGAAGTATTGTTGTCATCTATGAAAAGTACGGATGCCGTGACCGTGTCCTTAAAGGCATCGATCGCCAAAGGAAGCCTCCCGGGTCTTGCCGGAGCAGGCATTCCGGGTGTCAGTTCCTCTTTCTTGCCGGCTGCCTTACCAAGCCTGTTCATATATGCAACAGACAGGCCTTCGCCATCAAAGCCCTGGGCAAGTATGACATCCACCTCCTGAACATCAAGGAACCTCAGACCCTCGAAGAGCCCGTGCGAAGCATATGAAACATCAACGGCGGGCCCGTAAACACAGAACTCCGTATGTGCGGATAAGATCCTGTCATCGAGCTTTTCGTAAACAGCCCTGATCTCCTTACCGCAGTACAGGCCTATCCTCGCAAACGGGTTTTTGGAGAGGATCTCCCTTGATCTCAGGATAAAAGGCGAAGCGATATTGACCAGTTCTTTTGCCTCTTCATCGGTCAGTTTCTTAAGATCCGCAACGGTAAAGACCGAATTCCCGATCTTTCCGTCTGTTCCCTGGGCATCGTCACCAAGGATCTTCGTTCCTTCAGGAAGACTCATTATCTCAACCTGTGCGAAGGGAGCGTAATGGCGGTATTTCATACCCGGTGATCTCGGTTTTTCCGCATCCCCGGAAGCCTTGCAAACAGAGGCTGTCTCAATTTTCAAGGCCTTTTCTATATCATTTTTTGTAACTGCTCCGGGTCTGAGTATTACAGGCAAAGTTCCGGTACAGTCGACTACCGTGGATTCCAGGCCGAATTCCGAATCGCCGCCGTCTATTACCGCATATATATAACCGTCCATGTCCTCAAGGACGGATCTGGCGTTTGTGGGTGAAGGTCTTCCGGACAGATTAGCCGATGGAGCCGCAACAGGCACACCCGCATATTTGAGGAACTTATTTGCTGTGGGATCTGAAGGCATCCTGACTCCGACCGTATCAAGTCCGGCCGTGGTCTGGTCCGATATGATATCAGACTTCTTCATTACGAGCGTTATCGGCCCCGGCATGAATTCATCGATAAGCTTCTGAGCGAGCGGAGTTATCCCGGAAACGATCTCCTTTATCTGTTCTTTGTCTCCGACATGGCATATGAGCGGATTGTCGGCAGGACGGCCCTTTGCCTCGAACACTCTCTTCACGGCTTCGCCGTCCCTCGCGTCACAGCCGAGTCCGTATACGGTTTCCGTCGGGAAGCCTACAACCTCACCGTTCCTTATATGCTCGGCAGCCTCTTTTATCGCGCTGTCATCACCTGAACCGATCAGTAATGTTTTCTTATATCTTTTCGTGCGTTCCATATGACCCCCGCTAATCAATCTTCGCTGCTTCCGGCATTTTCCGCTGCCTGTGCCAGTGTCAGCGCGTCCACTATCTCGTCAAGATCACCTGCAAGGATCTGGTCGAGCTTATAGAGCGTCAGTCCGATTCTGTGATCCGTAACTCTTCCCTGATGGTAATTGTATGTTCTGATCCTTTCGGAACGGTCACCCGTACCGACCTGGGATTTTCTCTCATCATTATGCCTGTCGGCATCGGCCTGTTGTGCTATCGCCCACAGGCGCGACTGAAGGACTTCCAGTGCCTTCTCTTTGTTCTGGATCTGAGATCTCTCATCCTGACACGTAACTACCATGCCTGTCGGAAGATGTGTGATCCTGATCGCAGAGGACGTCTTGTTGATATGCTGACCGCCTGCGCCGGAAGACCTGAACCTGTCTATCTTAAGATCGGACGGATTGATCTCGACATCCGTCGGCTCCGCTTTCGGGAGCACCGCAACCGTGGCGGTCGAAGTGTGAACTCTTCCACCCGATTCCGTAACAGGCACTCTCTGCACCCTGTGGACACCGCTCTCGAATTTCATCCTCGAATATACTCTCGGTCCGTCGATCTCGGCTACTATTTCCTTGTAACCTCCAAGCTCCGTAGGACTTGCATCGACAATGCTTACATCAAAGCCTTTGATAGCAGCATACCCCTTATACATCTTCATAAGATCTGACGCAAAGAGTGCGGATTCCTCTCCTCCGGCACCTGCCCTTATCTCGAGTATTACCGATCTGGAATCTCTCGGATCCCCGGGAGTCAGATATATCATCAGTTCCTTTTCAAGCGAGTTCAGCCTGTCTTTTGCATCAGCCAGTTCTGCATTGGCGAGGCTGCGCATCTCATCGTCTCCTCCGAGATCACCATTCTCCAAAAGGTCCAGTATGCCCTGGATCTCTTTCTCACAGGCTTCATAGCTCCTGATTGCCTCTACCTGAGGATTAAGAGCAGCCAATTCCTTTGAATATTTAGTATATTCCTCCGGACGTGAAGCAACCGCCGGATCACTCAGGGTTCCGGTCAGTTCCTCATATTTAGCCTTGATCAGGTCTGTCTTACTCTTATCTATTGACATGGTCTTATATATTAAAACATTAAAATATTATTTTCCAATTAATCAGTACAAAGATTACGGGCTGCCTCTTGCTCTGAGACAGCCCGTCCTTCTAAACAGACTTTAATGCATTACGCCTGAGGTGTCTGCGGCGGCTGAGGTGCAACCGTTGCAGCCGGCGCAGCAGGTACTGCGGGAACAGCAGGCTGTGCGGGTGCGACATTTGTAAGCACCTCATACTCGAGCTTGTGCCTCAAAGGCTTCTGGCAGCGCGGGCAATAAACGAATCCGTGAGGATACCATGCCCTGTGACCGAGATCATAAGTATGGTAATCGAATTCATAATAGCAGTACTCGCATCTGCAGTGAAAAGTCGGATTGTATTCCGTGTATCCCGGAACAGGATACGGATTTACTACTCCGGAATTCTGGATCCACGGCCTTGCCTGTGTTCCGGGAACCGGCTGCTGAGCTGCAACCGGAGCGGCAACAGGAGCTGCTGCAGCTGCTGCAGGTGCTGCAGCGGGCGCGGATGCCGGTGTGCCTTCCTGCAGGGTGCGGAAATCAAAACCGCACTTCATGCAGAAATTCGCGTCATCTGCGACCTGTGTTCCGCATCTGGGGCAAAATTTACTCATTGATCATTCCTCCTCTTATTCCATATTCGAAGCAACTGAGTAATTATAAATCGTTTGTAATATAAAGGTCAAATTTGAGGAACCATCAATGCCTTATCTTCAGGTTACATCCCGAACCAATCGAGTAGGGGGAATTTAATCCCCCTCTCACACCACCGCACGTGCCGTTCGGCATACGGCGGTTCAACTTAACTTCAAAGCGTGGCGCTCATTGTAGTAATCAAGGCAACTGATAAGACCTGCCCTGCCAAGCACCTCTTTTGAGATTGCCCGTGATACGCAAGTCTTGGTCACGACCCATTGGTATCTGTCTCCACAATACGATGTCAGTCTTGCTAAGTCTTTGGATACTCCGAGTTTTTGGAGTCCCCATTGTCTCTTGCTCGGCACCTTCCATTGTTTCCAGATAATGGTTCTAATCCTTGTCCTTAAATGTGCGTCAATGTCAGATATTGTTGACTTCATATCTCCTAATGCAAAGTAGTTTATCCAACCTCTCGTTACTTGGTTAATCTTCTCAATTCTCAATCCTAATCTCATTGAATTCTTTCTTTGCGTCAAGGCTTTGAGTCTGCGTTTGAACTTGGCGACAGAGTCTTGGTGTGGTCTTGCTTTCCATTCAAGTGTCTTTGGGTCTTTGTAGAATCCAAACCCGAGGTATTTGACTTTCGTCGGTCTGACAATCTTAGTCTTTTCTGCGTTGACCTTGAGTCCGAGTTTCCTTTCTATCCAAGACGTGATGGAGTACATCACACGCTTTGCACTTGCTTCGCTCTTTACTGCGATTATGCAGTCGTCAGCATATCTTGCGAAGTGCAATCCTCTGTTTTCAAGTTCTTTGTCCAGTTCATTCAGCATTATATTGCTAAGTAATGGTGAGAGGTTGCCGCCCTGCGGTGTTCCCATTTCTGTTTGCTCGTATCCTTCCGGGGTCATTACACCTGCCTTGAGATATTTGCGTATCAGAGATTCCGTGTCTCCATCGTTAATCAGTATGTGAACGTAGCTCATTAGTCTGTCTTGTGGTACGTTGTCGAAGAATTTCTCCAAGTCTATATCCACAATCCACGTGTAGTCCTCATTTAAGTATTCAAGGACTTTTCTTATTGCCATCTCACAGCTTCTGTTCGGGCGAAAGCCATAACTGAACTCCGAGAAATGCGGGTCACATATCGGTCCTATCACTTGTACTATTGCCTGCTGAATTACCCTGTCCATTGCAGTGGGAATTCCAAGTTTTCTCTTTCCTCCGTTAGGTTTGGGTATTTCTACCCGTCTGACTGGTTGGGGCTTGTATTCCCTCCGTAGTATCTGCCCTTTTATCGTAGGCCAATTAGCCTTGATATACTCACCAAGTTCCTCTGTACTGACACCGTCAACTCCGCCTGCGCCCTTGTTGGCACAGACCCGTTTGTAGGCTTCGTTCATATTGTCCTTATGTAAGATTTTGTCGAGCAGTTCTGACATTGCCTTGTGTGCTCTTCTCCTTTCCGCTCCCTCGGACTCAGCCTTATGTTGTGTGTTCAGATTTCATATACGTTTCATCCTACCACTGTCGGGCATATCCTCAGGACATACATTTGCGTCGCACGGTTAAATTGTTCCGCCCTTCCCGATTACTCGGTACTATGGCTTCTGCTGACTTCTCACAGTTCGTTGTTACTACGGATCGTGCTCCGTCTGTGAGACCTCACGGGATAAGCCCCGAACCTTTCCCCGTTTACTCGCCTGATTTACGCATTGAGGTTACGGTTGCCTTTAGGACTTTGATGTCTCAAGCCATCTCATCCGCTCAACACGCCTTAATATCAGGTTTCTGTCCGTCAAGCCACGGTTTCGCTATTGCTTCTTCTCGCCTGCACCTCACGGTACAAACCTTGCAAGTCGCTTTAAGGTTCGTCGGCAACTACGCCCCTCGGGACTTCCACCCGAGGTTCGGGACATGCCCGTCATACTCGAAAAAGCGTCCGGGCATATACCCGAACGCTCTGAAAATAATTATATTTATATAAAGATCAGCCGTTGAAAGAGATACCGGCTTTTACAAAATCCACGGTACCGTCATTATAAGCACTGTTGATCAGATTATCGGCAATGGCGGACGGAACGCTGATCCCGGAACTCCATTTTTTCTGACCTGAATAAATATAGATATGGGAATCCTTCTTATCATAGGTCACCATGTCTGCACCGAGCACACCTGTCTGCTCGCTTCCGGCAGCCGAAAAGTTGAATTTAACTTTGATCATCTTATGTCCTCCTGTTAAAGTGATAGTCTGATTATATAATAAAATCAAAAATAAATAACAACTCTTATAGATGTTATCTGTGAAGGTTATTTTGTGTTCCTTTTCATGATCAACGAAAAAGGCTGCCTCACATATCCGGAGACAGCCTTTGGTATGGTGGATGCTACAGGACTCGAACCTGTGACCCCCTGCACGTCAAGCAGGTACTCTAGCCAGCTGAGCTAAGCATCCGTATCGAACTTTGAAAGTATACCTTGTTTTATTCTTTTTGACAATCAGTTCTTACATTCATATTTCGAAACATTTATTAACAAAATGTAAACGCTTTTCGTGTTCACATTTCAAAAACCGTTTGTTACAAAACAAGTTTTTTTATCAAATACACGAACTGTTTTTACAATGTCAAAGGCTCAAAAAGCCGATAACCGTGCTGATTTGCTCACTTTAGCCACAACATGCACAAAAACTTGATACCTCTATTGTTTAATAGCACAAATCGGAAGAAAATGTGGAAAATATGAACACATTATGAACGAACTGTGATATATTTGTTTCATAAGATAACAATTCTAATTTGGGGAGGCGGCTTATGAGAAGGATTGGAAAAACACGTAAGGGTTTTACTCTCGTAGAAATGGTTCTTGTCATTGCAATCATCGTTATTCTTGCTGGTGTTATGGTCGTTGGCATCGGATCTTACCTCAATAAGGCTAAGATGGCTTCTTCTTCTATTTCTGCACATAACAGTTCTGTTGAATTCCTCAATGCTGAAGTTGACAGACAGCTCGGTGCGAACGCGAACGCAAACGGTGGCTGAATCATATAAGTTGATGTAGAGAATTGCATGCCTGTCTTAAGGGTGATCAGACATCAAAACCTCTTATCCATAAAGTGAAGCACGCAAAAAGCCTCCCTGATCTTCAGGCAATGTCATTAAGTTAAGACGACGTTGACTCAAAGAGATCACAAAAACAAATAAAAAAAGAGACTGGAGAAGTGAAATCTTCAGTCTCTTTTCATTTTTCAGGCAGCGCAAACAGACAGATTGAGTCTGCCTTTTGGTTTCTTTCGATTGTCTGCTGTGCTATGCTACGCGGTAGAAGAATCTTTGCAATACTTCACCAAGCACAAACCTGTTTCGTTTACGGTTAGGTCTTATTGGGATTAGACACTTGGCAATTGCGGATTCTACATAAGGCGGCGATGTTTGTCCGTGCAGGAACAGTCTACATACGTGCGTTGCAACTGAAAAGTTGCATTTGTAAGTGTACTTTCTTTGTTTCTTTGAAATGGCTACGTGCGAGGTAATCACTTCAACAAAGTTGTACAGAGTAAGCCGTGCGAAGATCTCTTGCCGGATACACGCCGTCTTTTTTGAATGGTATTTAAGAAGTCCTATTGTGTACTTAAGATCCCTGAAAGATGTTTCAATTCCCCATCTGGAAGCATACAGTTCCTTTAATTTTTCAGGAGGATACTTATCTCCAGGAAGATTTGTAATAACTGTTTCGTAAGTGTTTGAAGATATCTTAAATCTGACTATTCTGAATTTAAGTGTGTAGAAAACAAGCGGATCAGCCTTGCGGGAATATTGCGGGAGATAGTCAAAAGGACTGGAATTGGCAATGTATCTAAAGTGATTACGGTCTTTAATCAGTTGTTTAACTTCATTCGTTTGCTTTCTTGTTAAGTTCAAAACTATGCTTTGGTCAAAACAATCCTCATTGGGAAGATCAAATCCGTTCTTTATTCCATAATTACCGTCTTTTATACGGATAAGAAAGTACCAGCCTTTCTCCTGAATATGAGCAAGATTGTTGTAGGACTCATAGCCTCTATCTGCAATAACCAGTGCCAAATGTATATCTGAACGGTCTACTAACTGTTGCAGAGCTGAACACTCGTCTCTCTGAGCACCATTCTGGATGACCACGGCTCTGTAAAGATGCTGGTTTAGGTCGTATAACGCATTGATATGCAGACTGTTATAGGGATCTTGTGTTCTTGAACCCGGAAGATATGTCAACTTATCGTCAGGATTGGTTGGCAAACGAACATCAGAACCGTCTACCGCAAGCACCGGCATATCGCCAGAATTAACTGTAAGTCTGGCAGTAAACTTGTTGAACACTGCTTCGAAGGCTTCTGGCTTCAGTTTGTCCCGTTGCTGTACAAATGCTGAAACTGACGGTATATCCGAAGTTCCTTTAAACATATCGATCAGTTCGTTGGGCAAACTCTTGCATTCCATGTTGATTATTCCGGAAATAAGCTTTTGCAGAGAGATTTTCCGGGTTCTGGTAAAGTCGCGATCAGGGTTAACGCAATAGGCTTCGGGTGTACCGGCAACTTCGGCTACGGCTGATGAAAGCAGTCTCTTTACGTGTTTAGGTTTCATGTAGCACCTCCTTGAAATCAGGTTTTCCTAATTCCAAGGGCCTCTTTGAATCTTCCATATAAGGATTCAAAGAGGCCGCACACTTTGGTGTGCGTGTCAACCCTTTAGTAAAAAAATCCTCAAAAAAAAGACCCCCATACCTTTGCGGTATGAGGATCTTCGGGATTACTGTCTTAACTTAATGACATTGCTGATCTTCAGGGGGGCTTTTTGTTGGTATACTTTTTTCCGTTTCTTATTCCAAAGTGATATTAAGGACCTGCGGATTGTGATCGCTGTTTGCAAATCCGAGATCACGGATCTCATAAGAATCCACCCTGATATTGGGCGAGAGTATAAATCCGTCGATGACATAGTACTGCAGAGAATCCGGATCGTTTCCGGCAAGCGGCGCATATATCGATCTGCATGAAGGTATCGTCGGGTCCATGATAAACTGCCAGTCATCAGTATATTCGCCCACTTCCATAACTGCGGGCTGCCACTGCTCGGGGAACACCTTATATGGAACATTCACAGTTGAAAAGCTCTGGTTAAAGTCGCCTCCCGCGATCACATAATTGCCCTTCGCTGTCTCTTCATACAGGATATCCATGAGCATCTGAGCCTGAGCGGCTTTGCCTTCACCGTCGTCATAAGCCTCCAGGTGGAAATTAAGGAGCACTATCTCCTTTCCTCCTTCGACAGGGATCCTCGTAACAAGAAGACACCTTTTGAGATTGAAAGTCCTGACAGGCCATGAGAACGGACAAGGGAGCTGGATCCTCGTCGCCGACGTGACGGGATAGCTGCTGTAGGTTGCCACACCGGAATCGATCTTTCCCATGGGCGGGATCGGGAACGGTGCGAACTCAACCTTGAAATTGTATGCAAAAGATCTGTTGTTATATCCCAACGGATCAAAGTATGTTGTCTGGTCTATGTGATAGCTTCTGTCACTGTCGAGATCTATCTCCTGGAACAAAAGGATATCAGGATCTTCTGCCTTAACTTCCCTGACAAAAGCATCGAGGTTTTCCCTGACTCTCGCTTCATCCGCAGGATAGACCATCTTACCGCCGTCCATAAAGAAATCTGCGTTATCACCCAACGCTCCAAAGCCGAGATTCCACGATACGATCTTGAGAGAGTCTCCTTCCGCAAGCTGCTTCGCCTCACCGTCTAAAGCCTGAACTGCAACAACCTCGGTGTCCTCAGGTCTGTATTCGACCGCAGTAAGCCAGATCAGCAGAACCGCCAGAAGCACCACGATCACCAGAACTATTGCAAGCAATACTTTAAGGATCCCTTTTACAACCTTCATATGATCTCCTCTTGGGCCACCCATGCCCCTTTATTCATAAAGAAAATAATATAAAAGTACCAAATAAAATCAAGTATGATACGCTGATGAGGAAATCATCCCATGGTCCGGTGTCAGACAGCAAAAAAAGTCGGGAAAGCAGAATAACCGATGGAATACAATATGCTCACAAGGAGGTGAGCCGATGGATGAACAAAGAACAGCAGTACGCAAAATGCAGGATTATATAAATGAGCATATCACCGAAGACATTGATATGGCAGATCTTGCAAGGGCGGCTTCTTTTTCTCCATGGTACGCAAGAAAGCTCTTCATCAAGCATCTCAACATGACACCGGCTGTTTACATCAGGCGCCTTAAACTGTCGAAATCAGCTCTGAGACTGCGGGATGAGGATTGTCAGATCCTTGATCTGGCGTTGGATATGGGATTCGGAAGTGTCGACGGATATCAGCGCGCATTCAGACGTGAATTCGGCGTAAATCCGAAGGAGTACTCCACCAGTCCTGTCCCAATCTGGCTCTTCACACCTTCTTTCATCATCGATAAAGAAAGGAAGACAAACAATATGAGCGATATCAGAAACGTATTTATCCAGGTTGTCGAAAAGCCCGCACGAAAGGTCATAATCAAAAGAGGCATAAATGCCACAGAATACTGGAGCTACTGCAAGGAAGTCGGATGTGATGTATGGGGACTTCTGACCAGCATCAGATCCATAAGCGGTGAGCCTGTTTGCCTCTGGCTTCCGGAGCATCTCAGAAAACCCGTCACGAATGAATATGTTCAGGGCGTTGAGGTTGAGACCGGTTACACGGGTACAGTACCCGAGGGTTTTGAGATCATCGATCTTCCTGCCTCAACTTATCTTCTCTTCAGAGGAGAGCCGTTCAAAGAGGAAGATTATGAATCAGCCATAACGGAGATCTGGGATGCCGAGAAAAAATATGATCCCGCTTTCATCGGATACAGATGGGATGACAGCAATCCCAGGATCCAGCTCGAACCAGTCGGAGAAAGAGGTTATATCGAACTTGTTCCCGTAAAGAAGATCTGATCCGAAAATTCTTAACCGCATACAAAAAGGCTGCAAGGACTTCAAATGCCCTGCAGCCTTTATTTCTTTCATACCAAATGTTAAGCCTTACTTGCTTCTGTCTTCACAGTAACCGCAGTTCTGGCACATGCATATATTCTCGACTCTGTTAAAACTGACTGATTCAGAGTGGCATACCGGACACACATCGAACGGCTTTTCTGCCACTTCTTTTTGCTCAGACATATTATCGATAACTGCTTTCATCATCGCGCCTGTTCTCGACCCTTTTATGCGCACCGGAGTTGTCGGCAGCCTCGGGCTTAAGCCTCCCGTTACGTTGTCGAGCTGTTCATTATCAAGTTCGTTATTCTTATCTGTGTCATTCATATTCTCTTCCTCATTCACTATATGGTTGTTCAGGTTCCATATTTAGATTATACAATCAGTCCTTGTTTAAAATGCGTATTTCCTGTGAATACTTTTCGAACTTACACTTTCCATGCGCGGCAAAAACAAACCCCCGAAGCGGAAACTCCGGGGGGATCATTTCATATAACTTGATGATTAAACTACCACATCACTTCAGGGTACTCGATCACTCTTTGGACTGTGCCTATCTCAGACTTTACATCTGAATAACAGGATGCCACTACACCTTTGTCAGGAAGAACATGTACATAAGTGTTGTTGCCAACATAGATACCGCAATGCTCCATCACGCCGTCATGATCCTTATCGAAACAGATAATATCGCCGTCAAAGACATCATCAGGGTCGATTTCCATACCGCATTGAGCCAGTTCCGAGATATCGTGAGGAAGACCTAAAGAACAATCCTCCTTATAGATGTACACGATGAGTCCGGCATCATCAAAACCGGTTTCAAATTCACCGCCGGCTTCATACGGACAGCCGACAAGATTTTTAGCAAACCAGGAAATGAGGATAGAAGAATCAACCGTGTAAAGGTTTACATCGCTGCACAATCTTCCATTAACGTAATTGCCGGAATCTGTCTTATACCAACCGTTATCAGTTACGTCAACAACTACGATCGGAGTACCGCCCGGATAAGAATCTGCAGAAGGATAATCATCGCCGGGACCCGTTCTTGCACTGATCCAATCCGCATTTGCATATACAGTCACTGATTTGAGACCGTTTAAAGATTTCAGCATATACTTCTCAGCATATTCCATTTCAGTCACAGTTTTGATCGCTGCGTATTCATTCTCAGTCACACTTTTGATCGATCCTTGTTCTGTGGCTTCTGTTGCATCTCCTGCTTTATCTTTTGAATTCAGACTGCATGCGGCTCCGACAAATAACATTGCAGCTGTTATCATTACCGCTGTGATCTTATGCCCTTCTTTATAATGAATAATGTTTTTCACTCTCTTTGTAACCTCCACTTTGCTGAAGGAATTCCTACTGAATCCCAATGGTGTTACCAGATATCTTTTGGTGTTGCTCTTCCTGGCATATGCAACAATCGACATTGTGTATGCCTGCTTAACATCAGCATCCATATTTGCAACAACGCTTTCATCGCAGCTCATCTCTATATCCTGCTCGAAAAGAACATACGCCAGCCACACAAGAGGATTGAACCAATGAACTGCAACCACAGCCATACCTATGATCTTACTGATCCAGTCGCCATGTTTTATATGTGTTCTCTCATGCTTAAGGATATATTCTCTCTCATTGTTATTGAGAACGTCAGGCAAATAAATCCCGGGCACAAACAAGCCAAACACAAAAGGCGCCGTAACCTTATCAGATTCATATATGTTCTTTCCGATCTTTTTGGCATCCTTAAGTCTTCTCTTAAGATCGATATAACGAACCGAACAGTAACCTGTTATTACTGCGGTTCCGGTCAGCCAGACGATTGCAAGCACCGTCCCAATATCCGGTAGTTTTCCTGCATTTGCATAAGCTACGGCCGGTATCTCCGTTCCGGTATTTTTAACCGGTTCGACGATCTTGATACCGTCTTGTGAAACAGCGTCCGTTGTTGCCTTCCCGGCATCAACGTTGTCAGGCAGCGCTGCTTCAGAAACCTCTGCAGTTGCAGTATCGGTTTGAGTCATTTCCGGAAGATAATTGAAAATGCTTATACCTGATTCGATGTTTATCGGAAGCAATAACCGTATCGCCACCACAGCCCAAAGGATCATGATGAATCTCTTGGAACGTTTGCGCAGAAGAAATCTGAAAAGAATGGTAATGAGGATCACCACGCTTCCCATGAGGGACATCTCAACTATTTTCTGGAAAAGATCTCCCATCATTGTCCTCCCTTAAGATTATCATTGATGAGCTTCATCAGAGCATCCGCATCTTCATCGCTCAATGTCCGGTTATTGCCCAGGAAAGCAGCCACAAACTTCGGCAATGATCCGGAAAAACTCTCATTAACGATCTGATTGCTCTCCGATATCAATACTTTTTCCTTGGGAATAAGTACACTGACGACAGAATCTTCGTTCTTGACGAAACCTTTTGCGATAAGCTTACGAAGAACAGTATATGTAGTTGATTTATTCCAATTGATCTTATCACCAGCAAGCTTCACCAATCTGCCTGACTCAACAGGTGCTTCCTGCCAGATAATCTCCATCAGTCTTTTTTCAGCTTCAAACAATATCAGTTCTTCCATGTAACTTACCTCGAACAAATTAGGTTTATCACATTAAACCCGCGGTTAGTTTATCACGATAAACCAGTACTGTCAAGAAAACACAAAGGCATATTCAAAGCAAATAGCGTTAACCAAACGTTGACCAATGTTACCCAAGTGTTACCAAAAACGGGGATATAAACGGGACAGGAACCTTTTTCGGGCAAAAGAAAAACCCTCGAAAACGCGGTGTTTTCAAGGGTTTAATCTTTGGAGCCATTTGTGGGACTCGAACTAATAAAGCATTATTCTATTAAATTGTAAATAACTCTAAAACGCAGTATTTTATTGGCTTTCATGGCATATCATAGTTAATTTTCTATCACATTGTTTTAATATCCCCATGTCATCAACTTCCATTCACCACTATCAGTACGTGCAAGCCACCATTGCCAACCGATATATTCATAATCGGAATTCCATGCACCTCCACCATCTTTTGGAGAATGAAAATCACTGGTGAACATGATACATTGTGTAAAAGTTTCGCTTGCGTCATTAGCCTCCTCCAGTTCATTCATCCATGATATATTGTCAGCATTACATTCATCGTCTGAACTATAAGTGATACTATGAAGTTCACAGCCATCCCAAGAATTAAATTCCGCTTTTATCAGCTGAATTGCTGAATCCATATCATCTTTTGAATAGATTTCAGAGTATCCGTAGTCTATTGTCACTTCAGTAGCAGTTTTTCCAGCACATCCTGTTAACTGAAATATACAAATCAAGGTGACAATTAGTATTAATATCTTTTTCATATGCAACTTCAGATTCGGCCATTCCTTTGGATATTATATTTCACCGGTTTGTGAAAAAAACGGGATAATTCAGAAACACTGCTGACAGTTGATTCATTCACCGCAGTGCAAGAAGTCAATAAAAATGTTGCTGTTAATAATGTCGCAAAAGCTTTCTTCATGGCAGACTCCTGTTATTCTTAATGCAAATCAGAACATATCAGGTGTGTATTCTTTAAATATCATATCATCCATCGAAAGAACACGCTCTGAATTATCCTGACTATTAACGAATACTAATTGGTTTTTATCGGCAGAGTAACAGACCTTATATTTATTGGCGCCAAAAGCTGTGCCAAGTTCTTTTTGGATCTTTTCCAGATCAATCATGCCTACTTCGACTGCTCCGTTCCTGTTGCGGAAAACATAGGCACGCTCAGCTCCGTCTGCGTCATAACAGCAGTTGCTTATCAGTTCATCACTGCCGTCACCATCAATGTCGGCTATTACGATATCAGGCTTGCTGTCGCACCCGTAAGAGAATTGGCAGGCAATCTCCTTGCCTTCAGAATTGAAAATATGCCAAATATAGTAATTGGAGGCACCTTGCTCGATCTCGGCATAACAATTCTCAAAACCAAGAACAGAACCCAGCTCGACTCTTTTGGATATCTCTTTTTCAGTTTCAGATTCTTCTGTAGTTGTTGTTTCTTCCGTCGTGCTTTCAACTGCTGTTACAGACTCGCCAGCTGTTATTTCATTCTTAATCTGTGAGCATGAACATGCAAGGAAAGCCGTTATGGTTCCCAACAACATGAAATAACATAAATGCTTTAAGTGCTTACACATTTTCCTAACCCCGTTCGTCAAAGAATTCATACTCAATTATATATAAGTGCTTCTCAGCAAATTAATGAAAACTGAATTAATACTAAATGGGGTTGAGTAAGTTTTACTGCAGTTATGTTGACAATATAGCAATGAGAACTAAATTCTTTGTTTTCTTCGAGCTTTTTTTACAAGATACATTTCTGCATCTGCCTGTTGGATGAACTCAATCAGTGTATCAGACTTGTCCGGGATCGCATTTATAAAGCCGACACTTGCCGAAAGCTCATATGGCTTATTCATTTCTTGGTTTTTCCTTTCGAGTTCAGCATCAAATCTTTTCTTGAATATTTCAGCAAAATTATCCCCACGGCCTATGATTACGAATTCGTCTCCGCCAATTCTTCCGCATACATCCATAGAGCCGCATGACAATTCAATAGTCTCTGACACGGATTTGATCGTAAAGTCACCCTCAGAGTGACCATAAGTGTCATTAATTATCTTGAGACCGTCAACATCGATGAAAATAACAGAGAGTGCCGCTTGAGCCTGAATACATTCTTCAAATATATATCCGGCATTGATATTAAATCCGTTTCTGTTATAGATTCCACACAGAGGGTCAAGCACATTCAGTTTGGATATAGTTTCTATAGCGTTGCCTATACTCATTGTTATTGTATGACAGTGATTGCTGTATATAGGAAAATCTGTGTTCGACATGATGTAATATCCTAATATACGTGGGCCAAAATGAAGCGGAATATAGTAACTGACCTTGCCGCTGGTCAATTGCTGTTCAGGATGGAGTTGTTTGCTCGGGAAGGATTTTACAGCACTTCTTTCGCCGTGATCCCAAATAAGCGGAGCAGTCATTGCTTCAGGATAATTACCGCCGTCGTCATAGGAAAGTGTGTTATATGTCTTCTCCCAGTTGCTTACAAGACACAGAGAAAACTCTCCGCAATCTATTGCTTCTAGCCATTTACAGATAGCATCAGAACATTCATCGATGTTCTTTGCGACAGCTAATGCTGCGATCAGTCTGTTAAGAATATGGATACCCATATATGTCCGTTCGATCTTTAATGCTGTCTCTTTTCTGAATTCCAGAGCGTTATCTCTGTTGTCAGGATTACATCCGCAACTCTCGGCAAAGACCGGTTCTGCATCCATTATCGTGCTGCGCGGACTCTTTTCTCCCTGCATAAGGGAATACAAAACCTCGCAAGCTTTTACACCTGAGGCATACAAAGGTCTTTTCACGGTTGTAAGAACCGGGAATGCATTACGAGCATTGAAAGTGTTATCGAATCCGGTCACTGCAACATCTTCAGGCACTTTAACACCATTCAACTGAAGCTTATTCATTGCAGTCAGAGCCATGCTGTCGTTAGCACAGACAAAAGCATCGGGCAAACTGATTCCGGAATGCATAAAGTCATCTATAGCCTTAATTCCATCATAGCTGCGGAATTGACCTTTATGAAGGCGTCTTTCATCAAATTCCAAACCGTTCTCAGAAAGAGCGTCACGGAAAGCTTTGTATCTCTCCTGAGCCTCAGGATTGGTTTCAGGGCCGGAGATATAATTGAACACTTTATAACCATGCTCATTTATAAGATGCTCCACCAATCTTTTCATTACGGCATAATTATCAATACTTACATCGTGGAACTCCTCATAGTCATTGCACTCGAAAATAACTGTAGGAATGTTTGCAGCTTTAACCTTATCAATGATCGAATTCCTTATATCCAAGTTTGAAAAAGTGTTTGTCAAAAGAAGTGCACCATCAAAACTCGCGAGCTGTGCCAGTTTGTATATGCTGTATTCTCCGTCATCAAATGAACTGTTTTCTACAACACCGCCGAAAGACGCAAAATACGAAATATTGATTGCATGATTTCTGGCAAATTCATTGATGCCTTTTATTATCTGATATGGGTATTCCTCATCCATACCGCAAACAAAGGCTGCTACATTAAATATCTTTTTCATATCATGCCTCCTAATCTAATCAAACCACTGCTTTTCAAAACTCTCCAGATCAACCGGTTTTGAAAAGTAGAAAACCTGATACAGCTTGCATCCCATAGCATATAATCTCTCAAATTGTTTTGCTGTTTCTACGCCTTCTATGAGAGTATCTACACCAATCTTCTTTGACATGTCTATAATACTGTTTATCACGACTATCAGTCGTGACAGTTTCCGTGCCTACATTCATGGTCTCCGTGACCACATTCATGTCCTTCTTCGTGACTGTGATGATCGCATTTAGCATCGGGGTCGTATGCCAGATTACCTGCTAAGAGAGCATTAACTGCTTCATCAGCATTTCCTCGAACACCACCATAAAGCTTGATGCCTGCCTCAGCCAAAGCCATCTGAGCACCCAGGCCGATACCACCGCAGATAAGCGTATCAACGGAATGTTCCTGAAGGAAACCTGCAAGAGCGCCGTGTCCGCTACCATTTGTATCTACAACCTGGCTGCCAACTACTTTGCCATCATCAACAGAGTAGATCTTAAATTGTTCTGTGTGACCGAAATGCTGGAAAACATTTCCATTCTCATATGTAACTGCAATATTCATGATAACAGTTCCTTTCTATCCTTTATCTATTAGTAATTATATCATCCAAGTAAAGAATCCTTGGTTATAAATATATTCCTTGCTCTCAAAACCATACTCAGTAAGGGTAATGGGACACCTTCCGGACGAAGAAGTTCAGGCGATAGCAAGCGCCATCGATTTGAATATCTGATTGCACGAATCTCCTTCTTTAATCTCAAATATTAGTTTTCGATTCATTTACAGTGCGTTAACCGATATATCCTTATAATATACTTATACGAATATATGAAAGGAGCCTTTTACTATGGAAGACGGAAAATCCTGTAAACTCTTAACTTTAGATGAAATAGAAAATGTTGCCGGAGGCATGGGGAGGCTGGAGGAGTTGATTACGCGCATAAAAGCGGACGGACATGCTAAAGAACTGAGAGAATTGCTTCAAACGCAAGGAAAGCCAGCCGCAGCTGCGAAATGCTGTGAATACTACCCGCAACTTTGTGGATTTGCTGGCGCTGCCGTAACTATGCTGTGATAGCATAAGAGAGTATTCCTATTATAGGCTTTATCGATATCAGGTGCTTATCATAATCAATATCTTGCCATTCAAGGCCTGCCGCTTCTCCCTCCCGGATACCCGTATTCAATACCAGCAAAATAAACATTCTTGCTCGCTGATCATGGTATTTAGGGAGCTTGGTAATAATCTTCTGCACATCTTCGAGTTGCAGAGCGTTAACATCTGAATGAGATTTGGCTGGACTCTTGATTCGCTTACAAGGGTTTTCATCTATGATTTCCCATTCGTATGCTTTGCCAAGAATAGCTGACAAAGTACGGAACCAACTGCCGGATGTATTTTGAGAAAGTTCTTCATCCCGACCATCCCTACGGTCAAGACTTGATAACCATCCTCGGATATCTAAGGGAGTAATATTCTTGATCAGCATATCTCCAAAATACGGCATCAATCTCTTTTCAATTACGATTTTATAACCGCTCGCCGTTTTAGGTTTCCCTAAATTATATCAATGTAGTTTGGTTCTCTTGATAACTTTTGAGCCCACATCTGCCAGCCTCGTTAGTAAGTTTTATTCAGGATTTTCTGTACTAAGGGACCACTCCCTCACAGGTCCATTCTGAACGTCCAGTTTCCAATAGATTTTGCATTGCATTCAAGCGTTTCTTCTTTTACAAGCTTGAACCCGTTATCAATATAGAAAGCCACGTTATTTTTAGAATTGGTGGTAACGGTGATCAGATTTCCACCATTGGATCTTACCAAAGGGATAAGAAAATCCTGTATCGCGCCCGATCCGATGCCCCGCTTCTGATATCCCGGATCAACTGCCAAGAAATACAAATGCCAACGGGGTTCAGGGATGCTTCTTACAACGATTTCCGTTATATCTGACATTTCCATAAACCTAAGCGTATCACTAAGCCCGATCCTCGCTATGATACCCGCCATTCCGCTTACAGCATAATCCCAAAACCCAACCGGTTTGTCTGATGGTTTCTCAACGATTACGATAGCTTTAACCTTTCCGTCCGCAATACCCATATAGCAGTCATCTTTGCGGACAGTAGCTCTGAATATCCCCTTCATCAGACGTTCATAAAAACTGCGCAGCTCAGTCTCTGACTTGAACCGGTCTTCGAAAACTCCCCAAAAAAGAGGATAGTTAACAAATGATTTCGTGAAGACCTTTAACACCTCGTCTTCATACGATCTGTCATAACGCTTATACTCGATCATAATATCATTTCCCCCCCTTCTTCCTGAGTCTCATCAGATATCTATCCATACGGAAATCACTCATCTTCAAAGGGAATTTGCCGCTTGAGATCCATACAATGACCAGATTCAGGATAAATGCCGCAAACTCTCCAACAGCTCCTCCCATACAAAAGCCGGCAACACCAAAGATCTCTCCGAGAAGGATCTTGGCTCCAAGCGGAAATAACAATGCTTCTGCCAAAAACAGAACATGAGCCTGAATATAGGCACCGATGATCTTGTAATAGCAGACCAGTTCCGAATTAAGCAGATAGAATACGAATCCGAGAGCACAGGATACGGTAAGCAAAACAGCACTCCCGGCAGCTGCAGGATCGTTATCTGTAAGGAACAGGGCTGTTGCGGGTCTTGCTGTAACGATAAGAAAAGCTGCTGTCACAACGGCACCTGTTAGGGCTCCTAATGTCAGTTTCTTTGCTTCCTTATCTAAGATCTCCTCTGCTTTTCTGATACTTGTTTCCGACGATGCGGCTTTATGCTTTCCGACGCATGTTCCCAGACAGGCGGTCACAAGGAAAGAAAAGCCTACGCAGATGATCTCCGGCAGATTATCTATTGCCTCAAATACCCCCAGACCGGCTATGACCGATTCTGAGAAGCGGCGAAGGATATAGAGATTTTCAACAAGATACAATACTGACACAAATGCGTATTCCATAAAATCAGGAAGTCCCGTAAAGAATGATTCTCTTATATCGGAAATCCGGAGACTTATGGCCGTAAAAGCTGCCTTTGAGCTCTTTCTGCGGATGATGAAACATGAAATAACGATATAAATATCCGCTGCCATAATGCTGACCAGATTAACCAAAATATATCCCGTCATTGACGGCCCTGTTGCAGTCACAAAACCGCATCCCGCAAACATCAGAGTATAAAGGATAATGTTAATGATCAGGAGCTGAACCTTTTCTTCAAAGAAAAAAAGACAGCAGGCAATACTGAAAATGCTCTGAGGCACAAAGCATAAAAGGAACATAGAATAACACTCACGGCTGAGTATCGCGAGAGTGTTGCTTCCGTCATTAGCTCCCAACAGATCAAGTATCGGAACCTTGAATATGGCAAACACCAATGTCAGTACAGCCGTTGCGACCAGCAGCCATGTATATCCCGCATTTCTGTGACGCTCAAAAGCTTCGTGGTCATTTGAGCCATAATCCTTTGCACAGACAGCCTGTATACCATTATATCCCAGGGCAACAAAGGCAGAAACGACCATGACACACGGCATGACCAGCTCATATGCAGCAATGCCTTCAGAACCAAGATTCCGGCTAACATAAAAGATGTTGATCAGATTCTTGACCACCAGATCCATCTCAGCGATGAGTGCAATTATAGGCGTTATTATCTGTTTCTTACTCATAATGACTTGTCTGACGCAAATTTCAGTCTTCGTTCTTATAGAAACGTATCATATTACGGTTATATCCTGTTGTGGTCTGATAAGCCTTTTCTTTATGCGATTCCATAAGTCCGCTCAGGATAAAGCTGCTCAAGCCGTCGATCTTAATATCAGGATCGGTAATGTCAAAGACTTTACCTGCGTCACGTTCGACCAAAAGAACGGATGTTTTCTCGAACATCAACGAGATCTCCACTAACACAGCATGCTTGTTGTCTTTGTTTTTCTCGATGATAGTCCGTCCGATCTCTTCAACAAAAAGCGCTGCCTTCAAAGATTGTTTCTTGGAGTATTCGTGTTCGAGCATGATCTTCTGCACCTGTTCGGAGAGTTCAGAACACTTATCAAGTGAGAGGATGTTTTCAAGCACAGTGATATCCGTGTGCTTCGGTATGAGCAGATCAGGGAATTGTGCTTTACCGTAATGCCAGCGGATAAAGATCATTGCGATTATCAGAGCCACAACCGGAGCTACAGCAAAAGCTGCCCACATTCCGTTCTTTCCGAAAACAAGTGAACCCAATACAGGAAGCACGGAGTATAATATCCCGTCTTTAAGGAATGTAACACCCACAGCCAGCCCGACACGGTCAACAAGCATATAGTATGATGTCATCAGAGATATCATGCTGCAAAATATCAATCCGAGTGAGACTATCCTTACAGCCAGTATGGTCGGTTCAAGTGCAATGCCGTCTTTAATGCCGAACAGTCCGCAAAACTGTTTGGCAAATATCAGTATCAGGATGTTGGCTATACCGCCTTCCACTGCGGCAGCTGCCTTGGCAGCATTCATAAGACGTTTGATCATGACATTGTTATTCTCGCCCAGATATGTCCCGAGCAGAGGCTGAACGGCAAGTCCGACACCGTCCATAACGACACCGAATTCAAGAAGGCTGATAACCACAGCCAGAGAGATAAGGCCGTTTTCGCCATAGCGTCCGGAGACATGCGCTATCAGAACATAGTCAGCTATGGCCCAGCATATATAGATAACCGCATCGACAGCACTGAATCTTACGGCCTGCATAATGTCTTTTACCGACAGATGCCATGTAAAGTGAAGAGTATTACACTTGCGCATAAAGTGGACAAGTGCAGGTATAAGTCCGAGGCCATTTCCGGTAATAGTACCGAGGATTATTCCCTGCATTCCCAAAGGTCTTACAAGTATTATCGATACCGCTATGTTTCCGATGATCTGAAGAACATATGATATGTTGGTACAGGTCTCATCTCCGTCTGTATATACCATCTGGCCAATGTATGAATTTAAGATCGTAAACACGGCACAAAGCGGTGTCCATTTATAATAATCCGAAGCGAGAATGTAAATATCTCCGGTAACACCGTTAACTGAAAAATACAGTTCCTTTCCCAGGAGCAGCATAACTGCGCAAAATAAAGAAACAGCCACGGAAAGGATCAATCCCTGTCCGTAAAGCTCATCAGCGTGTTTCTTGTTCATGGCACCTATGGCCCTGCTGTACAGGATTCCGGTACCGATCGTGATAATGTTGGCAAAAAAGGTGGTTATTCCCGTGACCGGTGTTATGGCATTTATGGCAGCGACACCGGTCTCGCCGATAAACATACCCGCAATGATACTGTCGCAAAGAAGCATCAGATAGATTATTGCCATCGTAAAAGTACCGGACAGCAGCATCGATCTGAACTTATTCTCACAAAAACCGTTTTTCACCATGTTTCAAATGCTCCTCCGTTCATCATACTGTATATCTTTCACGGAGCTGTTCCATGTCCGGTTCTGTGAGTCCGAGTTCATCCGTCAGATATCCGCACACGCAGCCATATTTGTTTTCCAAAGTATCAATCGCATGTGTCATATAGCGCTCGAAAACACCACCGGAGGCGAACTGCAGTGCCTCGATCTTCTCAGGAGGCATACCTAATGATTCACAGTCCTTACGGATCTTCCCGAGCTTCTCTTCCTTGCCTGAATTTGACATAAGATAATCTTCAATGATGGTCTGTTTGTCAGTACCTAATATACTAAGCAGAAGCATCGTGGCAAGACCTGCCCGGTCTTTGCCGTCAACGCAGTGCCAGAGAACCGCGCCTCTGCCGGGATCTGTTCTGAGCAGTATCCGGAAAAACTCCGCATATGCCTTCTTTCCCCTGTCTCCAAGGAGGAACATGACATACATATCCGGGCTCAGAAGGCCGCTCTCATACGCCATGTCTATCATGGCTCTCTGATCCGCATTTCCTGACATAAACTGCTTTGCCAGCTTAAGATCCTTAACCATGGAAAGATAGTCTTCCATCTCGACGACCGGCAATCTTATGTACCCGGCACCCGGGATCTCTTTGTCGGGAGCACCGTCACGCACACCGCTCATGCGGAAGTCGACAACAGTCTGAACACGATATTCAGTACTAAGGATGTCTATTGCTCCGGGTTCGGCTTTATTAAGAACACCGCTCCTTATGAGAACACCGCTCCTGACGGTTCTGTTCCCTGCGGGATAACCTCCGAGCTCTCTTGCGTTCAATACGCCGGGAAGATTGATCGTGTTGGCTTTCATTTTCGATCTCCTGAAGCGGTTACAGTTCGGGGATCGGATGAAGGGTATCGATCACCTTGAACATTGCCTTCTTTTTCGAAGCAGAAAGAGGCTTACGGAGAATACCGGGAACCGACGGCGAAGTTGCCAGTCCTCTGATAAGCTTGATCATCGAATAACCTTCGAGGATCCGGTTGATCTCAGCGATCTCTTTAGGATCATTGGTGTTGAAATACTTCCTGATAACGATATCCCAAATGCGCGAGAATTGTTCTTTGGTAATTCCCATGTTCGTCGACTTCCAATTCGTCTTGGCAGCGGTGACATAGACAAGATACATCGACGACAGATCGAGAACGGGATGACCGAGACCTGAATCTTCAACATCAATAAGGACGATCTCTCCGTTTTGCATCATCAGGTTGCCGGGATGGAAATCCTGATGGATAAACGTATTTCTGTAAGGGATCTGATCGACGATCTTATACAGGTGCTCGACTTGCGCCTCTGTGTAGAAACCCGCTTTGTAGGTCGCCTGTATGTCAGCCTTGCACCGTTCTCTTGAATCAGTGAGCGAGCCGGGTTCAAATTCAGTATGGTGAAGAACTTTCAATGTATCTGCGATCATGTCTGCATACATATCCAGTCTGTCAGGATTAGCCGCGATCTCCTGTGCCAGGGACCTGGCATTGATCATCTCGTAGACAACGCCGTAGTTCTCCCCAACCTTGACCATATCAAAAGCGATCGTCGTCGGGACACCGTGAACAAAAGCTTTCTTTGTCACTTCCCTGTTCTGATCAATCTTTTCCATACTGTTGCGCTTGCCGAAATAGACCTTAACTATGGTCTCAGGATCCAGCTTGTAAACAATGCCGTTCCCGCCTTTGCCGAGTACTTCGCAACCCTCTATCGAGATCTCGCGCATGGGTCTGTCAGTCATGAATATATCCTCCGATCCAGGTGCTTATAACCGTTTTATTTATCAACAGGTCCCTTATATTCCAGACAAAGCATGGTAAGATCATCAAACTGCGGCGCATTCTGTACGAATCCGTCAACTGCATGCCTCATATCTCCGAGAAGATCCTTGGCGGTATCTTTGGAATTGATGTTCAATGCTCTTACCATTCGCTCAACACCGAAAAGTTCATCACCATGGTTCGTTGCCTCGGGAACTCCGTCTGTATATACGAATATCTTGGAACCGGGTTCAAGCTGAACCACATATTCCTTATATTTCACACCTTCCATTCCTCCGACTACGAAGCCGTGCTTATCCTTAAAGAGCGAGAACGTGCCGTCAGGCGACATTATTGCCGGATATTCATGGCCTGCATTTGCAGCGATGACCTTACCGGTCGATATCTCGAGGATGCCAAGCCATACCGTTACAAACATATTGTTCTCATTGTTGCTGCAGATAGTATTATTCGTGTCCTCAAGTATCTGCGCAGGGGATTTGCCCGACTTGGCATTGTTGGCAAGGATGATCTTCGATGCCATCATGAAGAGTGCGGCAGGAACGCCTTTGCCGGAAACATCTGCTATAACCATACACAGATGGTCATCATCTATAAGGAAGAAGTCATAGAAGTCTCCTCCGACTTCCTTGGCAGGATTCATCGATGCGTATATCTCGAATTCTTTCCTCTCGGGGAATGCCGGGAAAAGATTCGGGAGCATGCTGTTCTGGATGTTCGATGCCATATCGAGTTCTGCTCCGATCCTTGCACTGCTCTCGGTAAGTTCCTTCTGCTTCTGCATGACATCCTGGCAATGTCCGACGAGCTTGACTGCCGACACGGCAATAATGACATACTGCAGGAGCTTGACGAAATAATTGGATATCATCGTATTCTGGATCATCAGCATCCCGTCATACGGAATGTCCCTTACAGCATCATCAAGCCACATCTGGTCATTCGTGACTATTGTCGTTCCGGGCTCATATTGGACAAAATTCAGATCGAGCATGCCGTGATTAGCGCCGTAAAGATAAGCTATGAAGAACACCACGATCGATAACACGGCTATAAACATCGTATATCTCTTGCTGAAATACCTTACCGAAAGGATGATGGGGATCGCGATAAGTAATGCCACATTGTAAGTAAGTGCAGAGGTCGTACCGGCATATACGAGAGTAAGCGTTCCCATCAGCAGATATTTGATCCATTTCTTCTCATACTTAAAGTACCGGCTGATACCGCTCGCAATGCCCATGATAACAACGTTGAAGATCATGAGAGCCCTGAAATGAATACGTATATAGAAGAACCCGCTCTCAAACAACAACCAGGTCACCACGACGACCAGGATCGTAACGTTCAAGATCAGCGTCAGCATGCGGTTCGCTTTGGTCTCGTTCTCTCTAAGGATACTTTCAGAGTTGACAGATACACCCTCTTTGCTCATAGATGCCTCCCTGGCACTTGAAAATCTGAATAGATCTATATACAGTCTGTGTTCTTCCTGAAAACAGTAAACGCTATGTTTATAGTACTATCATTCTGTTTTCAGAATATTGTGTAAGTGTAAACCGATAGAAAAATCTTATTGATTCAGCTCTCTGAAATTCGAGGCATTGGTCTTATAAAGCTTCTTGAATACTTTATAGTTGCGTTCATACACATCTTTATTCTTAGGATCCGGAACATAGATATGGTCGGCTTTAACGATCTTTTTCGCAAGTTCCAATACATCAACACCGTTTATGCCTGCAGCTACAACAAGAGCCGTCCCTATCGCGCCCACTTCCTGAGTATTATTTTCTCGACGAAGGAGCCCTTCGTCATCCCTAAGCTATTTTATCATATGAACAAATAGCCTATCCCTGAGTATCCTTATAGAACAAAAGCGTTCAGACTTCACCATTGGCGATATCGACCCATACTTCTGAGTCGCGCTTCTTCCTCTCACTTTCCATCACACTCACTGCATCTTCTTTCGTTTCATATAGACGATGCTTCTTAAGCCTCATATCACTTCCATCGACTTCAACAGAACGAAGAGTATAGAAATCTCCAGATATCCGCATTATCTGCATCTCCATAACATCGGAATCTTAAGACCTTTGCCTGATCTGACCTAAAAAACAATAAAGGCATTGATCATCAGAATGACCAGAGAAACGATTATGCTTACTGCATAAGGAACGGATATCAGTCTCTTGTCGATGTAATAAACCCCGATAAAACAAGCCATGTTACAGGCAATACAAATACAAATCTCTTTTTCATTGCTCATGTCCGGGGCACGAAGTTGTCTCCATAAGACAATCCGTACCCTTTTTCAAATAAGCAGTCATTCAGACCTATTATCTGCCTGTCTGATCCATACCACGGTGAGGGAAGACGTCCTGTAAAATCGGCATATCCGCAAAGGACATCCGAGACCCCCTTTCCTTCAGAACCGGGCAGATAACACATGACCACACTATCCCAGGTGTCATAATACGACTTGCCCAGGAAGAGGTGTCGTCCGGCTACGATGCAGGCAACAACAGGTTTGCCGAGCGACTTGGCCTGATTGACCGCGCGCATGTTATTGGTCAGGCCGTTATTCCCGTTCAGGCTGAGATCCATGGAATCGCCGAACCACTCGGCATAGGCATCTTCACCGACACAGAGGATGATCACATCCGCTTCGCCGAAACGATCCGGATCAGTTATGACTTCGATGCCGTATTCATCAGCATTCTCCATAAATGCTTCTTTTATGGTGGTAACGCCCTCGATATCGGCAACAGGACTCTTATTCCATCCCAAAGTCCATCCGCCGACCTGAGCCGCGCAGTTATCAGCTGCAGGTCCCAATATCAAAACTTTGGTTCCTTCTTTGATCGGCAGGGTGTTATTTTCATTTTTGAGAAGGACAAGACTCTTTTCAACAAGCTGCTCTGCCACTGCTCTCGATTCTGCTGAGCCCACTTCGCTGCTGACCGTTATGTTCTCGCAATACGGATCGTCGAAAAGACCGGCATCTTTCTTAACTTTTATTATCCTTGTGACTGCATCATCAACACGCTCTGTTGAGAGCTTTCCGCTGTTAACTCCGGCAACGATGATCTTCCGTGCTTCTGCATATCTTTCGCCTTCCATGAGCATATCGATACCGCTGTTGATCGCCGTGATGACCTGTTCCTCATAGGTGTCCGGGGAAGTATATTGTATGGCCATGCTGTCGCTTACGACAAATCCCTCAAAGCCCATCTCGTTCTTCAGCTTCCAGATGTATTCACCGTTCTCATGCATCTTTACCCCGTTGAGTGAAGAATAACTGACCATTATGGTCTGCACACCGGCATCGATCTGGGCCTGATAAACCGAAAGGAGCTCATTGATCTCTTCTTCTGAAAGCGAAGCATTACCTCTGTCTATAAGGCTTATGTAACTGTATTCTTCATGATCTCCCGTACCGAATAACACGTTACCGTCACCGAAAAAGTGTTTCGAGCAGGCTATGACTCCGCCGTCGACAAGGCCTCTCGTATATGCCGTGGAAAGTCTTTTTATGGTTTCGATATCCGAACTGTAGCATTCATAAGTCCTGCCCCATCTGGGATCTGCAGACTGGGCTACGCAGGGGTAAAGGTTCCACATCATGTGACACTGCTTGGCTTCATTGGCCGTGATGAGTCCCATCTGATAAGCAAGCTCCTCGTCACCTGCAGCACCTATTCCGATATTATGCGGAAAGTAAACAGCACCGGTGCAGTATCCGACACCATGAACATCATCCTGAGCCATCAGGAAAGGTATTCCGGCTTCAGACTCAATAGCGGCTTTCTGATAATCATCAACGATCTTACTCCACTCTGCAGCAGTATGTACTCCTTCATCACCATAGATGCTTCCGTAACAATAATCCTGCATTCCCTGGATCTTCGAATTATAAAGGATCGGCTGTACCATCTGGGCGGCCTTCTGTTCCAGAGTCATTTCCGCGACGATCTCTTCGGGAGACATAGCCGCATATCTCTGATACTTATAGTCGAAGTTATCTTGGGTTGTTTCAGTGGACATCTCAATCTCTTGCGGTCTGCATGCGGCCACAGGTAAGATCAGAGAAAAAACCAACACCGGAATGAGCGCTCTTTTCATAACAGTTTCCCCTCCTGTGGAGAAGCTCCTTTAACGGATCTTCTCCATGCTTATGAATGGATTATAACAACGCTGCCTGTTTTTTATGTGTAGGTATTATGTAATTTAAGTGAAGAACGGCAGAAAATATATGATCTTGAGCCTGTCAGCCGTCCTGTGCCGTCGTAAACAGCTCCTTCAGGTCAAAATAAGCGCCTGACACACCCGGCATTTGGTCCATTGACGCACCGGCCATCTTCCCGCCATCCCAGTAACTGACAGACCGGTTGCCGCCCATCATTCCGCTAAGGTGGCCCTTATATTCTTCCCACTTATCGATCTCATACTTTCTGATTATCTCCATGGCAGGCTCGATCACCGTTGCCGGGATGAAGCGGTAGTTTTCGCCCCGTTGCATTATGAGCCGGGTATCTGAGAATTTCCATATTGTTATGCCATCATAACTGGGAGGGTTATTCGGGATTTATCGTTCTAATTAATTTGCATCCACCCAAAGATGATATTTGTTGCAATGGATGCATTTGAACAGATATCCCGACATATCTCCGTCCTTATACAAATACTCTTCAACTTCTTCCAATGGATATGCGTCTTCACGCTTGGCATATTCCTGCAGCACTTCGTCTTTTATCCCAAGATCATTTAATTCATCAATTCCGACCCGCCCAAGATATTGGCAGTAATCATCACAACATGCAAGCCAGTTTTCATCTTGCCATCCAAGATATCCGGGGGTTCTATGAAACAGTTCATCACTTTTTTCAGGATCACTGACAGGTTCCGCCCACGAAACAAATTCCGCATCAAACTTTTGGGCTGCAGTTCCATCGCTTACACATTGTAAACATATGCAATCGACATCCTCTGCTGAATAAATATGTTCGATATACTCGCTTATTTGTTTACCGCAGCACTGACATATACCGCTCTTATGAACAAGAACGTCATCCTCATAAATATTGGGATGATATTTAAACTGTATTTTTCCCATACCTATATTCTCCTTAATCGTTAAAACTATTGATTATATGTTCCAATATACAATACGAGCCAGGATTGCTCCTGGCTCGTACAATTCCTGATTATTCTTTTTACTATTGTCCGCAAGTTCTTTTTGCGTTAATCCCTGAGCTTTTCTCTGAGAAGATATGAACGAACCTAATTCCTTTGTATCCATTTGAGTTCTCCCTTACATCTTTTCTTACATCTGTTGCCCCGAAAGGTATAGTGGGCAGGCGGAAGGCTTTATTCTTAACTGTTGATCGCCATGTCCTCGTCCCAGTATTTCTTCTTTTTGCCGAGCATAAACATTATGTCGTCATCACTGAATAGTCTGAAGTGGTTCAAGTCAACGCCGACATTAAATCCGAAAGGCTTCCATAGCCCGCCGTATCTGTGCGTGTGGCCGAACAGGGTCTGACAGTCTTTAGCGTGGTCAGTAGGCTTATGCGTCAGGAAGAACTTCTCACCCTTTATATCGACATAGTCATTCAGCTTTACGTCATCGAATTTGCATGAGGGATCATTCAGGCAGTATTCGCGGAACTTTTCAAAAGAACCGTCAAAATATACGTCGATGGCACGCTGCTCATTGTTTCCGATAATGAGGATGATGTGCGCATTTATCTGCTTTGATACGGCAATACCGCTCCTGAAATCGTTTTCAAGCTTAGGAAAGCAGTTACAAAAATCTCCGATGACGTATATGGTGTCATCCGAAGATGCCTGTTCGTTCCAGATCCTTATCTGCTCTTTTGTATACTCATTAATATCCTTGAACGGCCGGTTATCACGAACCAAGACCTCTTTTGAATCCGAGCCGAAATGAGTATCCGCAGTATACCAGTTGCTCATTATGCGCTGTCCCCCATCAGCAATGGTGTAGAAAAATTAATAAATGACAAGAATCATTATAGTACAGATAAGGCAATAGCGCCTTGGTATAATGAACGTGTTGGAGCAGAAATCTGATTATTATCCCAAAACATAAACAGTTTTTTCGCAAAAGCGGTCGTACTTGTGCGTTGGTATAAGTCGGCCTATTTTCGAATTTACTGAAATCAAAAGAACCCAATAGCCGTACGGTTTTCGGGCTCCATATTATTAATACTTTTAAGATGTTTTTTTGCGTCGGAAACTGCTCGAAAAATTTTTATTTCCGCTTACAGCTTCTTAAGTTCTTCGTAAAAACTTGTGACATCACATGATGCGTCACCCTGAAGTCTTCTTCCGATCCTGTTGTAAACGAACGCATTAGTTCCGTTGATATTTACACCATAACCGATATTGGAACTGATGAATCCGCCGCCGATATTTCTCCATATGACAACGCTCAAAAATCCGGACGCCTTTTTCATGATGTCGCCGCCTGCTTCAGGGGGGATCTTCTTTGTAAGTATAGCCTGGCTGAGAGCTGCGATTATCTGATCCAGCTTAGGGATCGATCTTACAAGCCTCAACGGGACCTACCTTCAATTCAAAATCAGCCATCTTTTTGCTCCTTCCTGATAAAAGAAATCAGCATAAGTATATAGCATACCGTCTTGGGAAGCATCAGCATCCCCAGTATAGGAAGCAACGGTGCAAATATCGCAACCGGAATATAAAACAGGAAAGACAATGTCGTATAGAGCCATAATCTGCCGAGATACTTGTCTTCTTTCCGCACTTTGAAATAGAGATAAACAACTATGCCGCCGATAACGATGAACGGCAGATTGCGGATAACTCCCCACAGCATTGATCCTTCACCCGTAAACCAGTTGTTTCCCGGCGCCAGGCAAAGAGCGATTCTCATCGCAGCAAGAATACAGATTGTGATGCCAACGTTTTTTGTGTTCTTGTCATCCTTGTTGTAGACGCATTTATAGAGCAGGAAAACAAGGATGTAAAAGATGGTCATGGTAATGGAAGTTACAAGCTTACCAAATCCCAGATACCACGTGAAATCTTTATCAATGAAATAATTCAATACTCTCGGAACAAGATGGAACGAATCACCGAGTCCTAATACCAATGCCGCCGTCCCCATGAGGACATCGTTTTTATTGCGATGCTTTATCAGTATCACGATGCCTGTAAGTATCGCGAAGACAAGATACAAGACATCAAATGTTGATTCGCCGTATTTCATGTTCTGTTCTGGCTCCTGATAAGATTTCTCCGACAGATGTATTTTACCATCTCATCAAGGCTTATACCTTAACCATATAAAGCGCGTGGAAATATTTCTTCATTGCCATCAGCTCATCGAAAGTTCCCTGCTCTTCTATCCTTCCGTCCCTCATGACGAGGATCTTATCGTATCTGCGCATTAACCTTTCTTCAAGCGAATGAGTGACAACGATCCTCGTTATGCCTGTAAGGTCCAGAATATCAGATGAAACTTTATATGCAGTCTGTGAATCAAGTGCTGCTGTGATCTCATCGGCAACAAGGACAGAAGATTTTTTAAGAAGACTTCTTGCAATGGATATTCTCTGCTTCTCTCCTCCTGATAATGCATTTCCGCTTTCACCGCAAAGATAATTACTTCCGCGTTCTTCTATCAGTTCGTTAAGATTGGATCTCCTGATGGCATCTTTTATCTCATCCTCAGGGAAATCACGGAACATCGTGATGTTGTCCCTGATCGAAGAATTAAATACAAACACATTCTGATCGATCGACGACACCTGGTCAAAAAACGAATCCGAAGACGAATCCTTAAGATCCGTGTCATCCCATCTGATCTTGCCGCTGTATCCGGCGCCGCAAGCACCGGACATAATGAGATTTAAAAGAGTTGATTTACCGCTTCCCGAAGCGCCTACGATCGCATAAGATTTGCCTGCTTCAAAATCGAATGACACATCGTGAAGGACTTCTTTTCCTTCTTCATATGAGAAAGATACTTCTTTAACCGATATTCCTTTTTCAAGAGCAGAAAGCTCTGTGCTTCCGCCTGTGCAAACGCTCTCGCCAAGAGATTTTGCGATCTTTTCTATCAGCGCTCTTGATGCTTTCCTGGCTGCTAAAAGACCCGGAAGTTCTGCTACGGGAGCAACAACAAAGTTCATCAGATTTACGAAGATCATGACCGTGCCTGCTGTAATTCCCTTCCCCGCAAAAGCCATATATGCTCCCGCGAAAAATACTGTGACCTGTGCAACTACACCGGCAAACTGGCCCAGCGTGCTGATCAGGATCTGAAGACTCGTTCTGGAAAATTTAGAGTTTTCAAGTTTTGTATTCTCTGATGAGAAAAGACCCGTAACAGGTTTCTCTGCACGGAATGCTTTCACTACTGAAAAACCGTTAAGACAGTCAGTTATTGTTGCCGTAAAACTCTTATTCATATCAGAAACATTAACTTCAGCTTTGCTCAGTTTCTTACCTGATGCAAGTGATACAACAAGCGGCAGCAAAGTCACGGCGATCGCAATCAGTGTCAGCAAAGGTGAGTAGTAGATCATCATGCCAAGCGATGTAAAAAACAACGTTAGCCTGTATATAAACCAGAACTCTTTATCCAGATAATTTGTCTCGATCGAGATGCTGTCATTGGTCAGTGCTGACAGATAAGTTGACTTGCTTTCAGAACGGAAAGACATGATGTTTTTCTTCGTGAGTTCGGCAAACAGAGTCTCCTTATAATTCCGCATAGCTTTCCTGATATATCTCGGTTTTGCATAGTAAGTCAGATATGAAGAAAACAGGAAAAACACAGCGATCAGAATGCATATTATCAGGAGCTCACTAATGCTCCATCTGCCGTTTCCGGAGGCCGTATCTATCAGTTCTCCCATAAACCAGGAGATAGCGATTCCCATCAGTCCCGACAGGAGTGCACCGATAACCGAAAGGATAAAAAAGACATGGTTGTCCCTATGGAACTGAGATTTCAGTTCCACATATAAGTTTTTGTTTTTCATGTGAATACCTACCTGTTGATCTTATTCCACAACGCGTTGAATTTCTTGTCATTGATCAGACAGAGTGTATAATCGATCGATTCTTTTGCAGTCTCACCTAGCAGGCTGAATGTACTAACAGCGTTGTGGCTTTCAAACAGCTTGATGATGTCTGTCGTTTTCTCTTCTGAAGTGTCGAAAACGTCTGCCAGATCTCTTGCTTCTATAAGAAGCTCTTCCGCTTTTTCTTTATCACCGCTCTTGAAATACGCATAACTTTCCGAGGTTAAATACGAACACTTCGTCTTATCAAAGAAACACATTTCGTCCGTTTTTCTGATAGTTTCAGTAAACTCGATGCACCATCTTGAGAGCATCTTGATCCTGTTTAGATCACCTATATTTTTATAGTAGAAGAGCAGTCCCGAAGTAGTGTTGATCATCTCGAAAGTGAGTTCGGTAAAACTTAAGATCAGCTTTCTGTAGCAATCATCTCCGCTATCGCCGCTCAAAGATGTAAGCAATCCGATCTTCGAATTGAAGACACCGGCTTCATTGTTTTTGAGCATCATGGAAATAGCTCTGTCACTATCACCTGTCAGGAAATACAGAAGCGCAATGCTGCCTATCAGCGAGAGCCTTCCAAAACGCGGATTGATATCATATGGAACGATCACCAATGCTTTTTCGAAAAGCGAAATCGCTCTCTTCATCATATCGTTATTCTTCTCTTCGATACCGAATGCGGAAAACACATTTCCGGCAGCAACGATCACACCGAAATCATTAGGATATTTAACAAGTGCTTTCTCCGCTTCTTCGAATACCGAACGGTCTTTTTTACCCAACAGTTCATAGATATGATCTGTGATCATTCCCTTTCTCTTATCCGCCATCTCATAACCCAAAAGGTTATCAACAGATGTATCAAAAAGATCGGCGATCCTGACGAGCATACTGATCTCAGGAGACGTAAGGTTTGCCTCCCACTTATAAACTGCACCCACCGTAACGCCCAAAGCATTTGCCAATGCTTCCTGTGTAAGCGAACGTTCTTTTCTCATTCTCTTGATGTTTTCAGCCAGTTTGAGTTCCATGTCCGTCACTCCTTTGAAACTTCATTTGATCTAATGATAGCGGAAATCAACTCCGGTTTGAACTGACTGCCAATACTATTTGGATATTTATTTTTATACCAACAGGGAGGGTAGTTTCACAAAAAGCAGACATCAATCTATTTTATTCTCTATAATTTCAGACAAAGAAAACATATTAATCAGGAGGCAGAGCCATGAAAGGAATGAAGAGAATCACGACACTCTTATTAGCAGGTTCCATGGCTCTTACTTTCAGCGCATGTGTACGAAATGACCGCATGAAGCGAACCCCGGAAGTTGGACGGAATAAATAAGCAGAAAAATCTCAGACGTTAACCAAAATCCTGAGCATGGTTATGTTTTTTACCATAGCATTTATTGTTTTCGAGAACTCGCGAAAACACCCCAAAAGACTTATCAGATATGATAAAGACCTGTCATCTCCCGCTCCATGTATTCAGAAGTTCCAACCATAACCCCAACAAGTACAAGATTCCCACTCCCATCAACACTTCCGAAATTAAGCCTGTAGATGACACCGTTATCGCCAAGATAATAGAGGCTATCGCCATAGAACGAATTATCGATCTCATAAGCAGGAGTTCCGTATTGCGCGATAAAATCTTCTTTAGTCATACCGAATGCAATGTCATTCAGTTCAAACCCGATTCCCAAATCATTTCTGATTTTTACAGCAGCGACCTGGTCAAAACCTCTTGTATGGGCATAGCTGTCATAACCGTAGCTTCTGTCTAAATACACAAAGAACTGCGGAGCATCGTAATGCATATTATCGCTGCCAAATATCCACAGCATAATACATCCGTCGAAATACTCGTAATCCGTGTCGTACCCCAATTTAGTCAGATCATCAACGGTACAAGGAAGCGTGACTTCATCTCCATCGATCTTAAACGTCCCAGAGATTGGTCTAGAGCCTTCGGCAGGAGTAAACTCTGTCACTGCAGGTATATTGCTGACTATAGTGTTTATTCCGATTATAAGCTGTCCAAATAATCCGTATACGAAAAAAATCATTCCGCAAAAAACGATCAAAGCGCCGCAAATGATTCCTGCAACAAATGTTTTTTTACCCTTTGCAGTGAAAACTATCGATACGATCAGCAGGACTGTTCCCACAAGAAATGCGATAGCACTGACCGTAGTGATTATCGAATAAACTAAAGTGTTATCCATAATCCTGCCCCCTCTGAAATCAATTAATTCAGACACTATGTATTTACTTCAGAAAACCGTCTTTTTCTTCACAACAAAACAATATGGCGTTATTGAGCATGTTGCTAGATGACTATCATTCGTTAACTTTTTCCTCTGTTGTTCTCAAAATCTGTTATAGCCTTGCGCACTTTAAAAAGGTCTTTTTTGATCTTGTCTCTTTCTTCGATAAGCGGTTTAAGCTTTCTTTCGAGGTCTTTAGCTGTAGATTGGGTTGCAGAATAACTTAATAACGGCTCGTAAACAATATATTCAGCAAAAATATCCTGGTATCTCTTGTAATGCTCCCATTTTTGTTTAACAGGCTTGATCTCCGTCTCTTTCTTCCAAAGGAGTTCAAACGTGTTGATAAGCTTTATGCAAAGTGAAAAAAACTCTTTGTCTTTCTCCCATGCGCGGAGCTTACCTTCTTCGGCACGTTCTCTGACATTCTTGATCCTGACTGTTGATAAAGCGGAAGGAACCTCAACATCGTTAAAAGATTTCCATTTGCCCGCGCAAAGGATGCGTCCCCGCAATGCTTCAAAATCGTAGGAGCATGTCATAAGAATACATTTGTACCATATGTCTGCGTCATTAAACTCTCCAATCGCTAAGGATTTTCTGGCCTTGGATGCAGCATCCCTGTCAAAGATGACCGAGCTTCCATACGACACGCCACAGTGAGTGCATCTGTAGATCTTATTCTCCTTGTCAGGGAGCAGTTCAGCACCGCATTGAGTGCAAGTCACCTTGATACTGTTATTCATTCCCTGCTCCTCTGAATAATCCTGAAGCGAGCTGTACACCGGTGCCTGCTTATCCGAGCCGGAATGATCCATCAACAATAACTCACGGTAATAGTTGTCATACTTATTCTCAATCTCATCGAGCTTTTTTCTGGTTTCAATTAACTCTTTCCTGATGTAATACATTTTCTTTTTATGGGAATTACTACCAAAATGTCCCGTCACCTTGACCAGTACTACAATAATTATAAATAAAACAGCACATCCTATGCCACAATATATGCCTGACACGGGGGTACCGCTTACGAAAACTCCCAGAGTCAACAGTATAAACAGGAACATGAAAAAGCACAGTAATCCACGACCGCTTTCCTCTGTCTGATTTTGTTTTGCAATCTCATTCTTGGATTTATTTTCTGCATTAGTCAGCTCACTTTGGAGCCTGGTCTGTTCTTCTATGGTAACAAGCAGTTCTCCGATCCTTGTGAAAAATGGAACATCTTCTTTCTTTGCGCGCTTCTTTACATCAGTCAGCTCATTAACCATGCCCGTCCACTCACAGGACCTAATCCTGTCCATCGACTGGAAAGATTCGAGACTTCTGAGTTTTCCCGCGCAGAGCACAATACCCTTAAGAGCATCGAAATCCTGTGGTTCACTTTTCAGAATGGAATCAAACTTATCTTTGGCGGCATTGAACTCCGTTTGCTTCATGTTTGTTTCCGCATCATTCAGGATCTCTCTTTTATGCATTTTGGCAGCATCGAAACCATTTCCGCAGAAAGGGCACTTAAATACTTCTTCGCTTCTGTTAACGATCAGAGCGCCGCCGCAAGTCGCACATGTATACCTGACTAATTCTCTCATTGGTCTTATCCCCATTAAATGAAAAGCAAAGTCAATTAGCAGATAGATATTCTTCCTTCAGTATCTCCATCTCCACTACATTCCATGGATCTTTTTTTACGATCTCCGTATCATGGAATCCGACTCTCTTATAACATGCATGTGCACGACTATTATTCTCAAAAACACCGATCGTAATCTTTTCTACTCCGAGGATCTCAAAGGCATATTTCATTCCCAGACGGAGCATCTCAGTACCATAGCCTTTTCCGCGTATATTTCCGTCAACGATGACCCAGCCGAACCTAAGCGTCTTATTATCACCGTTAAGATATCTCATGATAAAGTGTCCGACGGCACCGCTTTCATCAAAGGCGATCCAGGGATAGAAATTATCCTTTTCCATGCAAAGACCATTCTTGTTCTTATATACATCGGCTATGATGTCTCCATTAATCGGAAAATCACCGAAGAGTTCTCCGCCCCATTTCATAAAGGTATCTTTGTCCTGTATCCACTGTGAGATCGTCTCGGCATCAGCTTCCTTATACTGTCTGAGTCTTAACATAGATTCCTCCAACTCCCGATTTATCTAACAAATTGTATCATACGACCGATGGCTGGTCTGAAGTGAACCCCGGAAGTTGGACGGAATAAATAAGCAGAAAAATCTCAGACGTTAACCAAACGTTAACCAAAATCCTGAGCATGGTTACCAAATAGTTACCATTTCGGTCCTTTTATTGCTTATCTAACGATTCCCCGGGCAAAAGAAAAACCCTTGAAACGCTATGTTTTCAAGGGTTTTAGTAATGGAGCCATTTGTGGGACTCGAACCCACGACCTGCTGATTACAAATCAGCTGCTCTACCAACTGAGCTAAGATGGCAATTACGCCTTAAGCACGCAAGATTATAACTAATCGTTTATTCAAAGTCAAACAGATTTCTGCATTTTTTTCAGGTTTTTTATCAGATTTGCTTCTTTTCGCATTTTGAGCACCTATACTATTGGGGTATAATTGTCATATCAGGTCCTTTTGGGGGTTTTTATGGCGATAATCACAATCTCAAGGCAGAACGGAAGTTTAGGCGATGAGATCGCCGAAGAACTTGCCTTACGCCTCGGCACAAAGGTGATATCGCGCAAATACGCACTAGAGAATTTCTTTGGAGAGATAAACTGCGGAACTCTTGACAGACTGAACGAGAGCGCCAAATTCTTTTCGACAACAGTTCCAGGCGGCAAAAGAACATATGCGGACATACTCGTCGAGAGGATCCGTGAGATGGCAACCCAGGCAAAGGACAGGAATCTTGTCATCCTCGGAATGGGAGGCAGTGTTCTGCTTGCAGGTTTCCCGGGAACAATTCATGTTAGAGTCATTGCAAGCGAGACCACGCGTCTCAACTTAATAGCCCGGCAGTACAGGATTACGGCCGATGAAGCGGTTGAGGTTCTCAACATAGCCGACCGCAAGCACAGAAAATTCGTCCGCACAGTTTACGGTGCTGATATTACCAATCCGGAGCAGTTTGACCTTATCCTCAACACCGACAGGCTTAGCGTCGATGAATGCGTCGATTCGATAATCGAACTGGCCAGAAAGCACGATATCAGAGTCAGGCTCGCACAATCCAACAAAAAATCAGGTACCATAGATCATCAGACGCGTAAAGTCGTTTTCAAAAATGAGACTGAAGAAGAGTTCGCAAAGATACTGACGATGTACAACATCGAATGGCTTTATGAGCCCAAGACGTTTCCCGTCGAATGGGACGCTGAAGGCAATGTCACCATGGCGATATCTCCGGACTTCTACCTGCCAAAGTTTAATCTGTATCTTGAACTCACGACGATGGATCAGCGTTATGTGACTAAGAAAAACAAGAAGATGCGCCTTGTAAGGGAACTATATCCCGGCACAAACATCCGTATCGTTTATAAGAAGGATTTCATGGAACTCCTGGACCGTCTGAAGCAATTCGGGGGCCAGGGTGATACAACCCAGGGGGATTGATCTAAGTGGCTAATCTCGAAGAAACACTCAATATCGAACACGTTGTCTACAGCGAAGAAACGATCAAAGCCAGAGTAAAAGAACTCGGAGCACAGATAACTGAAGACTATAAGGACAAAGAACTTGTCGTTATCGGCGTCATCCGCGGCTCCTTATATTTCCTTTCCGATCTTACAAGAGCGATCGATCTTCCGGTAAAGATCGATATGGTCGGCTTTTCAAATATCCCGGATACAACATCAAAGACAGGCATTGTCAGGATAATAAAGGATGTCGATATCGATATCACCAATAAGCACGTACTCGTTGTCGAAGACGTAATAAGGACCGGTCTTACGACTGCCTACATAATCCAGAATCTTGAGATGAAAAAACCTGCAGACATCACGCTCTGCACGATGCTTCTCAATCCCGACAGACTGCTTATGACGATACCGGTCAAGTATTACGGATTCGAGATCAACGATCTTTGGCTCGCAGGTTACGGCCTCGATCATGACGAGATAGGCAGAAACCTTCCTTACATCGCCCAGATACCCAAGAAAAAATAATATCTCAAACACAAAAGATCCCGATGACCTGAATCACCGGGATCTCGTTTTTTGCTCCAACGAACCAAATTAGATTACTTACAAAGACCACGCATTCACGCTCATCTTCCTACGCACTTCCTTCCTACCAAAAGGCCCTTTACTAAACCTACCCGAGCTTTATGTGATATCGTCACAACTAATCGATCTGCTGCGACCCTCTATCACACCGTGCATTTCATGTTTCCTTTCACCGAACTTCACGCTATTCGATTCAGGTCTGCTTCGCATCTGCCATAACAGCTTATTGACGCTTGCAGTTCGACAGCCATATCGGCTACTCGGTTTGCACGATCCGGTGTAACATCCGCCGCGGCATCGGTTCTCTCCTGTCGATGGTGACATCTCACCTACTCGCGGTTCCGAATACCGAATCAACTAATTGTTACAACCTGTGGCTTGCATGTCCTAAGACACCTTCAACCACTCGCTCGTCACTCCCTCAGCTTCCTCTCTCTGACTTCGTATCCACCTTCGATATTATCATCTTCAGCTTCGTTTCCACGGCTTCGCCACAAGTTTTTTACCACTCTGGTTCTTCCCTGCGCCTGCTCGATCATCTGCTTCGGGCGGCCTTCCTCGGACTTGGAAGTTATCGCTTCCGTATTCCTTGGAGCTAGCTTAATGATATATGCTGCACTTTCACTTAGCAATATCGCAGAAGATACCAAATGAAAATCATTTGATTGTGCATTATGCACAATACTTGGTATATCAAAGTGTTGCCATTTTATGCGTAATGGCTTAAAAGCATTGATTTATATGATATTTAAGTTACAAACTCAGAAAAGATCGGAAACCGAAGTAATGCCCGCTTTTGCGAGGAGACTGATTACGAGCATGATGATTCCGGCCATAAGGACTCCGAGAACAACTGCCTTGGTCGTCTTTTTAAGATCAAAGTCGAGCATGGAAGCTGCTAAAGTTCCTGTCCATGCACCTGTACCGGGAAGCGGTATTCCTACAAACAGCATCAACGCGATAAATGCGCCATGCTTCTTAGAATTGGCGGTCAGCTTCTTTCCTGCCTTCTCGCCCTTCTGGAGGATCCATTTAAAGATACCGCTGCCATGTTTCCAGGTGCTTCCCCATTCAAGGACCTTCCTGGCAAACAGATAGATAAACGGAACCGGGATCATGTTGCCGACAATACATACAGCCAAAGTTATATATTCATTCAGACCGAAATATGTAACTCCGATAGGCACAGCGCCACGGAGCTCAATGATCGGGACCATCGAAATAAAAAAAACCAGAATGTATTTAACTATTGTCGGCATATTCGTTCCTCCACACCGCAATAATTTAACACATAACGGTCTAAAAAACCAAATAAAAGATCAGATGACTTTACTTTTATTAAGATGTGCTCTTATCTCGTCTCTCATGTGATACATCTTCTGCACACTGTTCTCAAGAAAATAGTAGTGCATGACATATCCTACCGACAGGCCGAAGAATATCAGCACCAAAAAGATCCCTGCAATAAGGAACTCAGGAGGAAGAACAAACAGACAGAAGATCTCGAAAAGGAGCCAGGATGCAAAAGCAAGCGTTACCATCAGGTGGATGAGCCTTTCATGCTGGAAATATGCGATCTTCGTCTCAAATTCGGAAAGGACTTCACGGGTCTTTTCCTCAGGCGCATTCTTCATCTCTCCGTCCATATACTGCTGAACCGCATTCATAGTCTGCTGTACGTATTTTTTCATAGACCAAACCTCCGGTTGATGTAGTTGATGACCTGTCTCTTGTTTTTTGTCCATTCCGGAGCAATGAGTATCTTCTTCGGACCATCACCCGTGAACCTGTGGACCACGGCCGTCTCCGGCAGAAGTCCAATAGCATCTTCCACAATATCAAAATACTCTTCCATCTCAAGTATCTCAACTTTATTATCTGCAAACAGTTTTTCCAAAGGAGTGTCTTTCAGCACATAAAGACACGTGAACTTATATCCGTCACTTCCTGCAGCAACACATGTCCTGACTGTATCCATCATCATTTTGCGCGTCTCGCCGGGAAGGCCGAAGATAATGTGCGTTATAACATCAGCGCCTATGGCCTTCAGAGCACTTACGGCTTCGACATATTCTCCGGTCTTATAGCAGCGGTTAATGAAGCGCGCAGTCTCATCATTTGATGTCTGAAGACCGAGCTCGATAAAAAGCGGCATTCTCTTGGCCTGTTTTTCGAGCACTTTCAGTATATCCGGACCAAGGCAGTCCGGCCTTGTGGCAATGGAGACTGCTTCTATCTTTTCTGATGAGGATGCTTCTTCCAAAACCTGTTCCAGATAGACAGGATCGCAGTATGTACTCGTAAAGCTTTGGAAATATGCGATGTATCCGGCGTCTTTTCCTGCCTTTTTGCTGACCTGGTCAATGGCAGTTTTTATCTGCTCTGTTACGCTTCCGCCAGCTCTGCAGTGAGCGGCGAATTCACCCGATCCGCCTTCCGAGCAGAAAATGCATCCGCCCGTACCTTTGCTCCCGTCTCTGTTCGGGCATGTGACATCCAGACTGACGGAAGCCTTATACATCTTGTGCCCGAACAATTCCCTGAAATACCTGTTTGCCGTTATCATCAAAGACCGTCCTCCGGGTGAAACGGGTCTGACATGGTCCCTGCCGTCCGGTTCTTTACCGGCACGGGTTCAGCTTCCGCCGCGCTTTTTATCACACTTGAACCATATCGCCTGTTCAGATCATCTATGGCTTTATTGAGCCTGCTGTCGCGCTCTGCCACCTGCGTTTCAGTAAAGATGGAAAGCTGTTCTCCGCAGCTGTCACTGACGAGTTTTGTGCATCTGACGCCAATGCTCCTGACGCCCTTCTTCCAGTCATACGACTCTTTGAAAAGTTCTTTTGCAGCTGCAAAGATAACTCCTTCATCATCTGTCGGCTTATAAAGGATGCGCTGCTTTTCATAGATCCCCAGATCCCTGTCCCTTACGGTTATCTGCACTACACTGCCTTTAAGCGAATGCTTGCGGAGTCTTCCGGCAACGCTCTCTGAAAGCATGTGCAGGGTTTTCTCGATCTGTCTGTCAGAGGTCATGTCTTCGGCTGTCGTTGTCGAATTGCCGATCGATTTCGGAGTGCGTTTATACCCCGATTCCGCAACCGGGGAATCGTCCATTCCGTTTGCATATTGCCAGAGCGTAATGCCCGCTCTGCCGAGATATCTGCTGATGTATCCTTCATCTGTTCCGGCAAGATCACCTATGGTGTTTATGTTTATCTTTGAGAGTTTTTCGGCGGTATGTTTCCCGACGAAAAGGAGATCTGACACTGGCAGCGGCCATACCTTTTCCTGCCAGTCCTCATCACTGAATACAGTCGTCGCGTCAGGTTTTTTGTAGTCGCTTCCGAGTTTTGCAAACACCTTATTGAAACTTATGCCTACAGAACAGGTAAGTTTGAATTCCTCCTTAACCCTGTTCCTTATCTCAAGCGCAAGTTCCTCAGCCTGAGCGTAATCACAGACTATCCCCGTCAGATCGAGCCAGCATTCATCAAGTCCGAACGGCTCTACCAGATCGGTATATTCCGAATACATCTCCCTGAGTTTTTTTGAATAAAACACATACTTCTCATGGTGGGCATCGACCAGCACAAGATCAGGACATTTTGCCTGCGCCTGCCATATCGCTTCGGCGGTCTTTATGCCGTACTTTTTTGCCGGTTCGTTCTTGGCGAGGATGATACCGTGCCTGACCTTCGCATCACCAGCGACAGCCATCGGAACATCTCTGAGTTCCGGTCTTGATATCATCTCCACTGAAGCAAAATAGCAGTTCTGGTCAATGTGAAAGATAATCCTCTTCATGCTGAACATAATAACATCAAACGAACATATTTTCTATATGTGGCATATCCGTAATAATTATGAAATTAATTGTAACTTATTGCTTTTAACTATATAAAAACACTTTGACGTGTTGTATACTTACTCTGTGAAAATCAAAAAATTGCTATCATATAAAACCGTGTGCCGGCATATCCGGCAGATAGCTAAAGGAATAATAATTTAAACGGGAGGTATTTTAATGGCAAAGCAAAAAGTATTTCTTGTAGATGATGACAGCGATATCTTAGTTCTCAACCGCGATTTCCTCGAGAGTGAGGGTTACGATGTTGTTACCGCTTCCTCATGTGCTGAAGCTATGGAGAAGATCAAGCTTCATAATTTCTCCTGCATCGTTCTTGATGTAATGCTCCCTGACGGAAGCGCTTTTGATCTTGCACCCAAGATCAAGGAATATACGGATTGTCCTATCATCTTCCTTACAGCAAAGGATCAGCAGGAAGATGTCATCAACGGATTTAAGGTTGGCGCAGATGACTACATCACCAAGCCTTATTCACTGCCTGAGCTGAGCCTTCGTATCAATGTTCACATCAAGCGCAACATGAAGAGCGAGGGATTCCTGGTAGAATATCCGCCGCTCCGCATCAACATCAAGACACGTGAGGTTACCCTTAAGGAGAAGCCTCTGCATCTTACGAACCGTGAGTTCGACATTCTCTGCCTCCTCGCAGAGACACCTAACGTCATAGTTCCTTTCACCAGGATCTATTCCCATGTATGGGGCGATGATTCACCGTGTGACAATCATCTCGTAATGGTAAACATCTCTTATCTGCGTAAAAAGATGGAGAAGATCGCACCGGAGATCACATTCGTAAAGACCGAGTGGGGCATCGGCTACTCTTTCGCTTATCCGCCGGTCAAGAACAGTATGAACACACAGTTCTGATCTCAAAAAATCGTTTTAAATTAATGCGGGGCTGTCATAGTCCCGCTTAATCATTTCAGGGAATGGCACAATACAAGCACAGCAGATCATTAAACGTCAGGCTTTCGGGTCTGGATAATCACGGCAGGACCTTCAGCGGTACCATGGTCGCTTTTATCTTCGCCCTGCTCCTGATGTTCGTGCTGGCCGGAATTATAGCTATCTCCGTTAGTTTTGCGAGTGATTCGCCTGAAGAGATCTCCGAAAGCGGAGCAATCGTGCTGAGCAGCGAGCTGGCCAGCGGCGGCATCTACAGCGATCACATCAACAGCGGATGGACATTCATTCCAAACCTGACACCAGAAGTCGCAAAGACAAGTCTGGACAATACATCAGGCTACGATATGGATGGTGATGTTTCCACCTGGCCGTCCTCCGTTCTCCTCAAGCACAGGACATATAATAACGGGATAAGCATCACTGACTCATGGCGCGGATGGTTTGACTACAACGGTTCACCCGACTGGCAAAATATGACCGGGGATATCGAATACCAGCACTTTTCCATTGATAACAACGACTGTTACTGTGCCGCATATATCGGGCATTTCGAGTGTGATCCCGATATCCGTTCCCTCACACTTACATTCCACAGATTCAACGGTGCTGCCTGGGTGTACTGCAACGGCGATCTCATGGAACGTATCGGAACCAACTGGCCGTTCTTCAACCTTAATGCATTTGCAGATTACTGCACACTGCTTCCAAACGAGGATGGAAAGATCGATCTGGTTATCATCATAGCCTGCGATTCCAACGTCTCCAATCCCGGCATCCTTTCAGACCCGATCATAGGAACCGCAGCAGCAAACGATGCACGCACGGCGATTACGGGCGGTCACTTTGCAATCGTAATAGTATTGTCGATCGTAGCCATCGCCGTTGTATCACACATCATTCTCAACTCCACAAAAAACAGGTGGCTGTTCCTTTGTTTCTTCATAAGCTTTGCAGCGATTCTTTTCTATTATCTGGATGACGCGCGGTTTTTGGCAGTCAACAGTCATGTCCGGGCAGATCTCAGGTATATCCTGATAATCGTCTCCTCTGCCGCATGCTTTTTTGAAAACTCCCAGTTCTTTGCGGGAACAAAAACAAGAAACAAGTACTTTTTCCTGAAGAATATTCACTTCCTCGTTTTCGCGATAGGTCTTTTATTCCTTATCGCCTATTTCTTCTTCAGTTTTGTATCCGGCTTCCTTCTTCCCGAATTCGTGGCATTGATGTTTGCCATAACGGCAGTAATGTTCGGCATCTTCATCGATCTGTTCTTCTATAACAAGGAAAACCAGCGGAGTCTTCTTTTCGCACTGCTTTACAGTCTGATGTTCTTCGTTCTTTATCTGTCCATCCTGCTGGATAACATGATCGCTTCGATTATTCCGACATACAGCAACCTCTTTGCGGTATTTGCCATCACGGCCGAGATCTTCCTGGCCATCTCATACATCAACCAGCAGCAGGAACTGAAACGAAGCGCTGCCGTTCTCAAGCGTCAGGTAAGGGAAAAGACCGTATTCATCTCAGAGATCAACCGCGACCTCGTCATCACGAACAAGAGACTCATGGAAGGCGAAGCGGCACGTAAGAACGTCCTCAGCAATGTTTCTCATGATCTGAGAACGCCGATCACCGCAATTAGAGGATACGCCGAACTGATGCTTTCCGCTCAGGACAGCATGAATCCCGAACAGCGTCAGGCATATCTGAGCAATATCGTACGCCGTTCCGAACAGATGGAGAGGATCGTATCGGATATCATGGAGCTCACGCGAATGGAATCAAGTGACTCTGACTTCCACTACACTTCCGTATCGATCGCCGAGATGCTCGATGAACTCGTAATGATGTATTCGATGGATCTTGAAGACACAGATAAGCACCTGACATTGGATCTCCCCATGCGCGACTCACTGATCGTCAAGGCAGATCCTGCCAAGCTTTCCCGTGTATTCGAGAATCTCATATCCAATGCGATCAACTATACGGGCCCTCAGGCCGAGATCGTAATAACGGCATGGCGTTCCGGAGAATCAGCAAACATCGTTACCCAAAAGATCCACATAACCGTGGAAGACAACGGCATCGGCATTCCAGAACAGGATATCCCCAGGATCTTCGACCGCTTCTACAGGGCGCACAATTCAGGTGTCAACATCAAAGGAACCGGTTTGGGTCTTGCGATCGTCAAGCTCATATGCGACAAGCATGATGCCGAGATAAATGTCACGAGCACGCTCGGAAAAGGAACGAAGTTCGAAGTAATCCTCTCCGCTTCCTATTAAAGACACGGACATAATTCAAGACAAGGAAAGGGACGCCCTAAAGACGTCCCTTTTATACATTATTATATTCCGGTACCGGTTATCAGCCGTTAGCCTGGAAATAGTTGTTGATCTCTTCGATAAGAGCATCACAATCCATTCCGTGAACCATGCATGCTTCTTCAATGGTCTCGCCGGAAGCCATTGCACAGCCGAGGCAGTGCAGTCCGGAAGCCATGAGGATAGGAGCGATGCCCTCATCCTGCATTACAATATCACCGATGATCGTATCTTTTGTAACTACCATCTCGTTACCTCCGATTTATTTTTTGCACCACAAGCATACACTATAAGCACAAATAAATCTTGTATAAAAATGCTGTTTTTACCATTTGCCCGTCAATTGCCTCAGCGGACTTGCGCTTTCATATCCTTCCGGATGTGTCATCTAATGCAGAAAAAGTCCCGAAAACCTATCATTTAGTGCTTTTTTTGCCTGATAACTCTTGACATCGCTTTGTGTTATATCAATAATGAAATCATCATAAAAAAGGCCCTTTTTGAGGCTGTTATAGGAGGAAACCCATATGAACAAGTCACAGCTTATTGACAAGATCGCAGCAGATACCGGTCTGAGCAAGAAGGATGCAGAAGCAGCTCTCAAGGCTACACTTGGTGCTATCGAGGGCGCACTCGTAAAGAATGACAAGGTTGTTCTTGTAGGCTTCGGTACCTTCAAGACAAAGAAGCTCGCAGCCAGAAGCGGACGCAATCCCGCTACAGGCGACAAGATCAAGATCGCAGCTTCCACAGTTCCTACATTCAAGGCAGGAAAGTCTCTCAAGGACAAGGTAAATGCCAAGAAGGGCAAGAAGAAGTAATCTCAACTTTTTTAACTTGATTTCTTCAAGGACTGTCTCATCGCCATGAGGCAGTCCTTTTTTAATTCAGCGGATCCATTAAACCCAGCCTTCTCTCGATCCTGGACTGTATGCATCTGACAGCCGCACGGCTCCTCATATTTTTGAGACTGCTCCTTGTTATCGCATATCTGACATCCCGCTCACACTGTTCATAGCTTAAGCTGAATTCCTTTCCCGTCTCACAATACAGCCCCTTCATGGTCGTCGGAAGCGGCATCCCGTTCCTGAAAGCGGTAAAGAGCGCCTTGGATATGATTATGGTTCCCATCAGAGCCATGTCGAATCCGTATTCTCTTAATACAGACTTTATGCACAGTTCGAGATAAGCTGCCTCTCTTTCCTGCTCCGTCGTATTATGAGGATTTATCGACGTCACCCTGCCAGGAACATCATATCTGTTGCTCCTGCCGTCGACTATATAATGAAGAACGCCGTATTCGTCTTCCACTGCGATCACGCCTTTCTTCTGGAGCAACGTGTTGATATTCTCCAGCAGGCTCAAGTCGCTGCATACGACCGACATCTCCACCTGGCCTTTTTTGATATCACGGTTTTCCATCTGTATTCACCTCCTCGGTCTTGACTGATGAAGAAAGTGTACATTCGAAAACCGCGTTTGTGGGGACAAATTGCTCCAGAATGAAAAAAACACCCGAAAATTGAGACTATACGGGGGTCGTGAGACTAGTCTCAATTTTTTTACGACTCAGTTTCCTTTGCCGGAACCTGTTCACCCTCCTGTTCGGAGTCGGTTACCTTGGTCCATTCGACCGTATATAACGAATACTGGGTGTGCTTTACTCTCACCGTATCACCCTCGTTAAGAGTGTTGCGCAGAGGATTTGCATAGTAATAATCACCGTCGATCACAAAGTAGTTCTTCATAAAACCTATCTTTGTGACAGTACCGGTATTGTAGTAGTAATTGCTGTTTATCATGGAGTTGATGTCCATCAGTCTCGGAGCGGTGTAAAGAGCGATATCGACTATGGCGATAAGCGCAAATGCGATCGGAAAAAAATACGTGAGGACATGCTTTGTCTTCTTCCTCTTGTTGCGTCCGGCGCAGATGCAGGTCAGGACGATGAATATCACCGTAACGAGCAGATGAGCAGCCAGATTTACAATAAAGTACCGCATATATACTTAATCTCCGTATACCTCTTCGGGTATTACCGCTATGAAATCGGCACTGATGTCAGTATCGCATGAAGGAACATCCGAACATATCTGGAATTCATAACAGATACCGAGCAGATAAGGTCTTCCTGCTCCCATGCTTCCGAAACAACGGTCATAGTATCCGCCTCCGGCGCCTAATCTCGTACCTTCTTCATTATATGCAAGCGCAGGCAGCACGACAACATCTATGTCCTTCAGAGCCACCGGAGCAGCCGTAGCCACGGGTTCCTTAATTCCCATCGATGACACTTCAAAATTCTCATCTGCGAGACTGCCGCAATCATAAAACACCATTTCTCCGTCTTCAATCCTGGGAAAGCAGCATATTATTCCCTTCGCCATAAAAGCCTCAGCCAGACCATCGACAGGCACCTCGCCCTTATATGACCTGTAAAGCGCGATCCTTTTAGCGTTCCCGAGCTTTGACATGAGCTCATCATCTGTGATCGAAAAGATGAAGTCAGGAAGGTCCTTGCCGATACCTGCCAGTACATCCTGAGGTATCGCGGATCTCCTCTTCCTTATCTCTTTTCTTATCCTTGCTTTCTCTTCACTGATATCCATAAACTCAACCCTTGGCGATCATTTCCTTAAGTTCTTCGAGTCTGATTATCGGAACGCCCAGTTCCCTGGCCTTGCGCTCTTTCGAGCCGGCATCAGCGCCCATGAGAAGATAGGAAGTCTTCTTCGACACTGATGATACAGGCTTTCCGCCGTTGCTCTCGATGAGGTTCTCGGCTTCACTTCTGGACATGCCCTCAAGCGTTCCCGTAATGCAGAATGTGAGACCTGAAAGCGCAGTTCCCTGCAGTTCATTTTCTTCTTTTGCGAAATTCAGCCCGAGTGCCTTGAGCCGGGACATCAGTTCTCTGTTCCCCTCATCACGGAAGAAACTGAAGATCGCTTCAGCAGAGATATCTCCTATGTCCTGAACGCTTACAAGGGCTTCCCTGTCTGCTTCCTCGATCGCGCTGATCGAACCGAATGTTCTGATCAGTTCCTTTGCGGTAGCTTTACCTACACCGGGGATACCGAGTCCTGCCAGCACCTTATCCGCAGGAGTCTCCACCCTTGCAGCCTCGATCGCCGCCAGAAGCTTATCCGTATTGTGTGCAAGGCCCAGCACCTTTTCCTCAATTAGTTCTTCCCTCTTGTCCTTAAGTTCGAAAACATCGGCGATATCCTTTAAGAACCCGCCCTCTGCAAGTTTTCTGATGTATTCTGTACCGAAGCCCTTGATATCCATGCAGTCGCGGGACACAAAGTTTACGATACGGTTTACGAGCGTTCCGGGACACATCATGTTGACGCACTTAAGATCTGCGCCTCCTTCATCCCTTACCAGCTTATGACCGCAGACCGGACAGCAGTCCGGCATCTTATATGCCTGCCACTCAGAAGGTCTCTTGGACTTATTTACTTCCTTTATCTTCGGGATTATCTCGCCGGATTTATATACGACGATCGTATCGCCTATGCCGAGACCCAGCTGGTCTATAAAATCCTGATTGTGCAGTGTCGCGCGTGATACCATGGTTCCGCAGAGACTGATGGGTTCAAATATGGCAACAGGCGTAACCCGCCCTGTCCTTCCGGTGTTTACCTCAACCTCAAGAAGACGGGTCTCCTTTTCTTCCGGCGGATACTTGTAGGCTATGGCCCATCTCGGGAACTTGATCGTGTTTCCGAGCTTTGATCTCTCGGACAGATTATTCAGCTTTACGACCGCACCGTCGATATCGTATTCGAGTTCGCCTCTCATCTCACCTATCTTCGTGATCGCGTCCCAGACCTCGTCCGCAGTCCTGCACTTAAAGCAGTTTTCGATTACCTTTACACCGTTGCGCTTAAGGTATTCATATCCTTCAAGATGAGTACTGAATGTAACGCCCTTAGTTTCCTGAACATTAAATATGAAAAGAGACAATCCTCTTTCCTTTGTGATCCTCGTATCAGTCTGTCTCAATGTTCCGGCAGCGCAGTTTCTCGGATTGGCAAAAGTCTTTTTGCCTTCTTCTTCAGCCTTTGCATTGACGTTCTCGAAGGCTTTCCTTGTCATGTAAACCTCGCCCCTGATCTCAATATAAGGGACAGGTTCTTTCATCTGTTTTACGACATCCGGGATCTGTTTGGCGTTCATGGTAACATCTTCGCCTTCCGTAATGCCGTCGCCTCTCGTAACAGCGAGCTTAAGTTCGCCTTCTTCATAACGGAGGGCCATCGACAGACCGTCGATCTTGGTCTCAACAAGGAACTCGGCCTCATCGCCGAATTCGTTTCTCATGGATTCCACAAACTCGTATACTTCTTCTTTTGAGAAGACATCCTGGAGCGAGAGCATTGGGACGTTGTGCTTTACGAGAACTCCCTTTTCGGCCTTCCAGCCGACCCTGACAGACGGAGAATCAGGAACTATCCAGTCGGGATGTTCCTTCTCTATCTGTTTGAGCCTGTTATTCATCGTATCGTATTCGAAATCCGATATCTCAGGTTCGTCCTGGGAATAGTAAAGCTCTGCATAGTGATTGAGTTTCTTTACAAGTTCCAGATATTCCTCATGAACGGGATCGGTATCCTGCAAGCTCGAAAATAAGTCCAACTGTTCCATATCATTTCCTCCTGCTCGAAGTGGCAAGATAAATTATCGGCAGTACCGCGAATGCCGCAAGGAAGAAACCCCATACCAGTTCAGGTATCCCTGCCAGGCCGCTGAAACTGCCCGTAATGTCCAGGTCATTATAATTAGTAATATAAAGGAATTTATCCAAAATGCCGTTCAGTTTTGAGAGCGGCACGAACAAGAGCGAATTGAGAAGAGCCACAGCCAGGGCATACGTATAGATGTCGGTAAACCACTTAAGCCCCTTCTCAAATTTGGTTATGTAGAATATCACTCCGAAAACTGCAGGTATCGCAAGACATATGGCATCCGAAAAGACAACTGACGAATTGATAAGGCTCTTTGCCACCAGCAATGCTATAAAGACCGTCGATATCGCACACGGCATGTATACACCGAGCTTCGTCGAAGCGAGTTTCTGCATCAGTATGATGACCGCTGCGACGATAAAGTATATCGCAAGGGACATGACTATTCCGCCTGCCCCTAATCCCCTGAAAGCATATGTGACGCCGCTCGCGATAAAACGCGCAAAAATATGGAAGGGCTCTGCTACCAGAGTCCCCCACAAAAACAGCATTACTACTGAAATAATACCTGCTCGTTCTTCGCTTCTCATACCGAATCACGACGCATTAGCACGCGCCTTCAAAGTAATAAACAACTTATCCCGGGTAATTCCTTGAGAGATTACTCGTCGAGAGAAGTGAAGTCACCTTCCTCAAGGAAAGCCTTGAGTGTGTTGTATTCTTCAAAATCAAGAGAAATGCCCTTGCCGACCTTCTCATGGTTCGGGCCCCAATCACGGATGTCGAGCTTCGGCTTACCGTTGTTCCACTTTACGATATTAAGCTCACGCTGCCAACCGGACTTGTTCTCCTTAAGAACACCGATCTGCTGGACGATCTCGTATGTGATTTCTGTCTTAGGCATCCAAATTTCCTCCTAACAAATACTAGTTTGATTGTATGAATTATAACACACGAATGCGGACTGCATATAATATAATTAAGAAAAAAGGAGAACTGTCCTCATAATGGAGAAGATTTACCCGGTTATTTTGGTATTGGCAGGTCTTATCCTGGTCTATATCCTGTGGTGTCTTTGCGAACCGTTCTTCCTTGATCTCGACAAAACAGTACTGAAACGTTCATCCCGGGGCAGGTCTTCAGACAGTGAAATAGCGGTCAAAAAGCTCCCGATGAATTCAAAGGGAACCAAGGAAACTCCGGATCTCCGGTTCTTTTTCTTTTCAGATATCCACGCAGAATGGTGTCCGGTCACCTCTAAGCGCTTATGTAAAGCCATAAGAAAGGCTCATGCGGAAGGCGGTCTTGATGCCGTCTTATTCGGAGGTGACATCGTCACTTCTCCCGGAAATGCACCCAAAGGCTATAAATACCTTAATAATATAAGCGCATGCTGCAAAGAACTCGGACTTCCCTTCTACGGCATATCCGGCAATCACGACTGCAGACTTGAGAACGCACCTGAAGCGTCCGGTTTTTCGAGCATCGATAATAAGGTTATTCACCTCACTTCACGCAAGAGCAGCGAAATAATCTCTCTGGCAGGCATCTCCGATACCGGAAGGAAAAACCGCGTATGGCAGCAGATGCCGCCCTGTGACGGCTCCGAGCCTGTCATTCTGCTCGTTCACGACCCTGATGCTTTTATACATCTCGAACCCTCCGGGAGACCTGATTTTATGCTGTCAGGACACCTTCACGGCGGTCAGATGAAGTTCCCTTTCAAGATCGAATTCACCGTACTCAGAAAGACCGATAAGCTTCCCAATATGGGCGCGGTACAGGGGTCCTACGACATCAGCGGCACGACAGTCTTTATCTCAAGAGGACTGGGCTGCGGCATCCTGCCTTTCAGGTTCTTATCATTGCCGGAAGCAACCGTTGTCGAGATCGTTCTCTGAAAACAGTCCTTAAATATATATCTGGTACCTGCGTCGGCATTCCGGCTTTTGCATCTTTTCAACCCTTTTTGTCCTCTCAGAGGGTCAGATTCCGGCACATAAAAGCGAAGAGCTGTCTGAAGTGATCATGTAACGCATTTAACAGTAAAAAAGAGGCTACACCGTAGTGCAGCCTCTGAAGGTTTGTACTTTAAGTCAGTTATTAGCCGAGCTCTGCGAAGTACTTGATTGTTCTTACCATCTGAGATGTGTAAGAATTCTCGTTGTCGTACCAGGAAACAACCTGAACGAGGGAGTTGCCGTCATCCATCTTGGAAACCATTGTCTGGTTAGCATCGAAGAGTGAACCGAACTTCATGCCTACGATATCAGAAGAAACAAGCTTCTCTTCTGTGTAGCCGAAAGACTCGTTTGTAGCAGCCTTCATTGCAGCGTTGATGCCCTCAACTGTAGCCTCACCAGCAACAACAGCGTGGAGGATCGTTGTAGAACCTGTGAATGTAGGAACTCTCTGAGCAGCGCCGATGAGCTTGCCGTTGAGCTCAGGGATAACAAGGCCGATAGCCTTAGCAGCGCCTGTGGAGTTAGGTACGATGTTAGCAGCACCAGCTCTTGCTCTCTGGAGGTCACCCTTTCTCTGAGGACCGTCGAGGATCATCTGGTCGCCTGTGTAAGCGTGAACTGTTGTCATGATACCGCTCTGGATCTTTGCATAATCATTGAGAGCCTTTGTCATAGGAGCAAGGCAGTTTGTTGTGCAGGAAGCAGCAGAGATGATCTTGTCATCAGCTGTGAGTGTTGTGTGGTTAACGTTGTAAACGATTGTAGGGAGATCGTTTCCTGCAGGAGCAGAGATAACAACCTTCTTAGCGCCGGCGTTGATGTGAGCCATGGACTTCTCTTTGGATGTATAGAAACCTGTGCACTCGAGAACAACGTCTACACCGAGCTCGCCCCAAGGGCAATTGTTAGCATCGGATTCCTTGTAGATCTTAAGTGTCTTACCGTCTACTGTGATTGTGTTAGCTTCGTCATCAGAAGTTACTGTGTGCTTATTCTCGCCGAATACACCAGCATATCCGCCCTGAGCTGTGTCATACTTGAGAAGGTGAGCGAGCATGGAAGGCTTTGTAAGATCGTTGATAGCTACAACCTCATAACCCTCAGCACCGAACATCTGTCTGAAAGCAAGACGACCGATACGACCGAAACCGTTAATCGCAACTTTTACTGCCATATTGAATTCCTCCTAAATTCCCTTAACCGGGATTATTAAACTTTTATAGTGCTCTATGGTCTGCACCTTAAGAATTCTACTCCACATATAGAGGGTTTTCCACAAGATTTTTGTCATAAAAATGTAAATTAAATAAAAAAGGGGCAGATTGCCCCGTTTTTCACGCAAACGATTTTTACTTCACTCAAAAGCCCGCCGAAAATGAGATCATTTCCCGATGACGATAAGCGGGATCCTGATCTCTTCAGGTGTAAGTCCGGCATGTCCTCCGGGCATTTCCTGCGCTTCGATATGAGTATTGAATATGCTCTTGGGCGTAACTGCCAGAGCCACATAATCACCGATCATCTCCGCAAGATCATTGCGATACCTGCCTGTCCCGAACACCTTGTTCGAGATAACCTCTTCCCTGGTCAGAAGGACAAACGAATCTCCGAAATGCTTTCTGAATATCTCCGGGAACGATTCCCTGAATTCTTCCTTAACGAAAAGGTTCAGCGTTCTCGGCTCAAATGACGGAAGACGCACCAGGCAGTTCATTATCTCGGGATAGTCGAGAATGCAGCAGTTATCACAGTCGATATGACCGTGATCTGCAGTGATAAGGAATAGTGTTTCAGACAATCCCGAGACAGTCTTCTCCACCATCTTCTCAAGTTCCGTGATCATTTCATGAGTCGCTTCGCTCGTTGTCCCGGTCTTGTGCATAGTCGAGTCAGGTTCACTCCAGTATGCATAGATGAACTTCTTACCGGGTTCTTTGCAGAGTGTTTCAATACGGCTCAATATCGCTTCCATGTCCTGCGGATTCGGGGGCAGGAAAGGCATCGATGAATAGGCGGTTCCGCCTGCAGCATTTATCTGATCGACGATATTCCTGTAAGGGGTATGTCTGAATCCGACGTGATAATCAGCGGCAGGCCCGGGGTTCTCAAGTGAATCGGGCATCCATTTTTTCGTGCCGTCAGGATAAGACCCCGTCGGTTCCGCTCCCTCCTTCTCCGTCAGCTGATCGGAATTCGTAAAGACCGTAACGTTTTTCCCCAGCGCAGGATAGTAGATATCCCATCCGAGCCAGCCGTGCTCATCGGGATATTCGCCGCTCATGACAGAGGTCGTGGCAGCGACCGTAGTCGGCGGATAAACGGAATCGAACGAGCCAGCCAGATGGCTTCTGAAAAAACCGTCCTCCTTCAGATGCTTTTCAAGTATCGAGATGCCCATCGCATCAAGGATAAGGAGAACCACATTCGTGTACTCCCCTTCAAGATAACGGTCAGCCAGCGGAAGCGTTTTGGCGTTCGTTTCCGCGCCAAACTTCTTTAATATGGAATTGGACAGATTAACGAGACAGTTATCGTAATCCGGCAGATTCATAAGCCCGGGATACATGAGTCACATCCTCGCAACGACTCTTTTGATGGTGATACCCTGGTCGGCAAATTTCTGCTCGAATTCAGTGCGAATATTCTCCGCATCGTATTCGCTGTTGTGAAGATCTCTCGTCTCCTCTTCAAGAGAAAAGCCCATCTCCGAAAATTCGCCCAATGAAAAATCGAACAGATCGTCGTTATCGGTCTTGAACTCTATTGCTCCGCCCTCTTTCATCATGACCTTGTACTTTGCAAGGAAATCCCTATAAGTAAGGCGTCTCTTGGGCTTGTTCTGTCTCGTCCACGGATCCGAGAAGTTCAGGAATATCCTGTCCACCTCGTCTTCGGCGAAATAGTTCTCGATTATTCCGGCATCGCCTCTGATAAAAAAGAGATTCGGTATCTCGAGTTCATGCGCTTTCTCGATCGCCGCGAGAGTAACCGAAGCATCTCTTTCCATGGCGATATAGAGCACCTCCGGATGTCTTAACGCCATCTCGGTGCAGAACTTTCCTTTGCCGCATCCTATCTCGAGCCAGACCGGAACATCTGGTGCAAAGCCGCAGGCTCCGCGCCAGTTTCCTTTATTCAGCATAGGCGCATCAAACCAGCGCTCATGGCATTTCTCCATGCGCGCGGGGATATTGCGCTTTGTTCTCATTCTTGCCATAGGATCAGATAAGTTTCTCAGTAAGAGATGTGCCGCCGATCACATGGAAGTGAACGTGCTTGACAGTCTGGCCGGCATCTTCACCGCAGTTATTGATCGTTCTGTAAGCCTCACTTACGCCGCTGATCTTAGCAACCTCTGCGATTGCCTTGGTGATCTCCGCAGAATAGAGAGCACCCTCAGGATCTGCTGCAAGTCCGTTCATGTCATCGAAATGCTTTTTCGGAACAACAAGAACGTGTATGGGCGCAACGGGATTGATGTCCTTAAAGCAAAGGACATAATCGTTCTCATATACTTTTGTTGAGGGGATCTTTCCCGCAACTATATCACAAAATAAGCACATAGCTTTTCTCCTTTAACCGTTAACCTGTGAAGCCAATACTTCTTCAGCCTTTGCAAGGGCATCAGCGAGCTTACTTACATCCTTACCGCCGGCCTGAGCCATGTCGGGACGTCCGCCGCCACCGCCGCCGCATACCTTCGCTGCTTCCTTGATAATGTTTCCGCAGTGAGCGCCCTTATCAACGGCAGACTTTGTGGCCATTGCCGTAAAGAGGAGCTTGTCTCCGCCGTTTGCAGCGAGGAATACAACACCGCAGTCCAGCTTGTCACGGATCTTGTCCGCAGTATCTCTCATTGCCGCTGCATCAGCTGCATCACATGCTGCGATGACTGCCTTAACTCCGCCGATATCCTTGGCACCGGAAACAGCGCTGTCGGCAAATGAACCTGCCTTGGCCTTCTCGATCTCGGCGAGTTCCTTTTCGAGAGATTTAACTTCTGCGTGAAGAGCGTCGATCCTCTCGACGATCTTATCCTTGGGAGTCTTAAGAGCAGTTGTTGCCTCATCGATGAGGGTTCTGTCTGCCTTGTTCATCTCATAGCATCTCTCACCGGTGACAGCTTCGATCCTTCTGATGCCTGCTGCGATACCGGATTCTGAAACGATCCTGAACTGGCCGATCTGTGCACTGTTCGTAAGGTGTGTACCGCCGCAGAACTCGAGATCGAAAGGAGCTTCAAAACCGCCAACTGCAACGACTCTTACGACCTCTCCGTACTTCTCGCCGAAGATCGCCGTAGCGCCGAGTTTCTTGGCATCCTCAATGGCAAGGACCTTTGTCTCAACAGGAAGAGCCTGAAGGACAACATCATTGACCATCTCTTCAACCTTGGCGATCTCTTCGGCTGTCATTGCCTGTGAGTTGTTGAAGTCGAATCTTAAGCGGTCATTGCCTACATAAGAACCTGCCTGCTCAACATGGTCACCTAAGATCTTTTGGAGAGCGGAAAGCAGGATGTGTGTAGCTGTATGGTTTCTTGCGATCGCAAGTCTGTTCTTCTTATCAACTTCGATGCTGACTGTCCCGCCGGTGGAAACAGTACCCTTAACGACCTTAAGCGTATGGAGATACTTGCCTTGAGCATCCTTATCAACTGAGATCACATCAGCCTCAAAGCCTGCTGTGGAGATCTTACCTTCGTCGTGGATCTGACCACCCATCGTAGCGTAAAGAACCGTCTTGTCTGTAACGAGGATGATGTCATCGCCTTCGGAAGCGCTGTCAACAACCTTAACGCCTTCTTCATCAGACTTCAGGATGTAGATGACCTTTGCATCGCACTTGAGATTATCGTATCCGTCGTATTCTGTTGCATTGGAATCCTTCGCAACTTCATCAGGGATCTCATTTACGGAAAGTGCGAGATCGCCCTTAGCCTTGGTAGCGGCTCTTGCTGTTTCCTTCTGCTTTTCCATTGCAGCCTTGAAGCCTTCCTCATCGACCTTAAGGCCTTCTTCGGAAGCCATCTCAACTGTGAGCTCTATGGGGAATCCGAAAGTATCGTAGAGATAGAATGCGGACTCACCGTCGATCTCGGAAGATCCTGCCGCCTTCTTGTCATCAAGGATCTTCTTGAATTCCTTGATGCCGTTCTCAAGAGTGCTCTCAAATCTTGCGATCTCCTTGTCGAGTTCGTTAAGGATGAACTCGCGGTTCTTTGCAAGAAGCGGGTAGCTGTCATCGTAAACGCTGTCGATATAGATCTTTGCAAGATCCAGGATCTGCTCTGTCGACATGCCGAGAGTTCTTGCGTGTCTTACGGCACGTCTGATGAGACGTCTCAATACATAGCCTGCGCCGGCATTGGAAGGAACGAGCTTTGCTGCGTCACCTATCAGCATAACGCTCGTGCGGATATGGTCTGCAAGGACTCTCATGGACCTTGTAAGCTTCTCGTCTGAGTCATACTTAACGCCTGAAGATTTCTCGATAAATGCGATAGCGTCAGTAAAGAGGTCTGTCTTATAAACATCCTTTGTTCCGTTAAGGAATGCAAGGATTCTCTCAAGACCCCAGCCAGTATCAACGTTTTTCTGCTTCAACGGTGTGAGAGTACCGTCCTGATGCTTCTCATACTGCATGAAGACATCGTTTCCGATCTCCGTGTACTTGCCGCATGAGCATCCCGGACCGCAGTTCGGGCCGCAGTCAGGTACGTCAGCAATATAGAACATCTCGCTGTCCGGACCGCAGGGACCATATTCAAGCCCCCACCAGTTGTCATCGGCACCGAGATAATAGATATTCTCAGGCTTAAATCCGGAAGCGATCCTGAACTGTGCGCCTTCCTCGTCTCTCGGAGCATTCTCATCACCTGCGAAAACAGTAGCTGCCAGGTGATCTTTATCGAAACCGAAAACACCGGTAAGGAGTTCATAACTCCACTTGCATCTTTCTTCCTTGAAGTAGTCACCAAGGCTCCAGCTTCCCATCATCTCGAAAAATGTGACGTGGCTCCTGTCTCCTACTGAATCTATATCGTTTGTACGTACACATCCCTGAACATTGCAGAGCCTTGTGCCCAGAGGATGCTTTTCTCCGAGAAGAAAAGGCATCAGAGGCTGCATTCCCGCTACGTTGAATAATACTCCGGTCGAACCGTCAGATACCAGAGATACGGCACCTACATCAACATGACCTCTCTCAATGTAAAATTCCTTCCAGGTCTTTCTAAGCTCTTTTGAAGTAAATTGTCTCATTCGGTGATACTCCTAAATAATAATAAAACTTAAGAATTATAAATCGTTTAATATCTCTTTGCAATCAGAGGCTTTCAAGTTTTGCGGCCATGGCTGCCTTCTTTATGTATTCGGCATATTCACGGCACACTTCATCGTTATCTATCTTTATGCTGACTCCTTCAAATGTCGAAAGTTCGAACAGATCGGTATAAAGGGTCGGCGCCTTTCCGGTCTCAACGCTGATCTTGAGAATCCCGCTGTCGAGTTTTGTATCGTCATCGATGCGGATCTCGTTGCGGATCCTCGAAGCAAATGCGCCATAGGCTTTGAGCGCATCCTTACGGGTTCTGCCGGTTATTGTAAGTCTGACAACTATTGCCTCATCGCTCGAAAAAGCTGAAAGAGAATTGTCTATGAATTTCTTCAGTTCCTGTTCTCTTATTTTTTCGCTCTTATAGTCAACATATTTTTCCTTTTGGGCATAAAGGACCTGCGCCATCCTGTCCACCCTGTAGCGCCTGAGCGCCTTTGAAAGGGACCTGTCCCTTTCAAGATCCGCCGCATCAGAGTTGTCGATCGCGATCAGGTAATAACAGTTGTTTTCCCAGTCCAGCGCCATGGGAGATACGATCTTCTCGGTTTTTTCGGTAAGTTCATTTCCGAGCTTGTAGCCGTAGATTATCTTCAGCGCGCTCCTGCTGTCTATACCGCTCCTTATGTTGTTGAGCCAGGAAAGCTTCTTCCTGTCGATCTTCTCATAGTGGGAGACAAGTGCCCTTCTCTTGTAATCAGTATCAAAATATGTCGGGAACATCTTTATTATCTTGTCACAGAGAACGGTATCAACAAAATACGTTGTGCTGATGGCATCGACTATGAGCCTTGCCTCATCCAGCGATATCTCGTCTGCCAACTGGTTCCTTCTGTATTTCTTGCCTTCGGATACGATCCAGTAATCGGATCCCACGACCTTTCCGGTCTTGTTTATGAAATCGTTTATCTTGTTGATATCGGAATAAATGGACTTTCTTTCGAATTCATAACCGGTCTTTTCTTTAAGGTAGGATATCAGTTCGCTTATAGATACGGTTCCGCTCTGGTCAAACGCATTCATCTGATTCTTGAAATAATCGTAAAGGAGCAGGATCTTGAGTTTTGATAGTTCTATGTTTGCCATAAGCCGCCTCCATGATTTTGATGTGATAATAGTACCATTAACCGTACTTTAAGTTAAGCGCGAAAAGGCCTGCGGCAGGCAATACCGTGTGTTGTCGGGAATGCGCTCATGAACATATTTTCAAGAGGCTCTGAAATATTAAAAAACACATATTTACTCCCAAAACGCTGTCCGACCGTGATAGAATGATAGGCACTTTAATCGTCAGACAAGGGGTAATGAGAATTGAGAGTCATCAATGGTCTCGGTTTTGCGGTGCCGGACATACTTATTCCGCAGCAGGGTACAGATCTGGAAAAATGGGCAGTCATTGCCTGCGACCAATACACGTCAGAACCTGAATATTGGGAGAAATGTTCAACGGAAGCAGGCGATGCTCCTTCAGCATTAAATCTCGTACTGCCCGAGGTATATCTGGGAACAGAGGTCGAGACTGAAAAACTCGCTTCGATAGCTCAGACAGCACGCAGATACTTAAGCGAAGGTATCCTGACAGGACTCGGAACAGGCTTCATCCTGACCGACAGATCCACTTCACTCCATCCTTCGAGAAAAGGTCTCATGGCCGCCATTGATCTCGAGGGCTATAGCTTTGAACCGGGCAATAAGAACATATGCAGGGCTACAGAGGGAACCGTTCTTTCCAGGATCCCTCCGAGGATCAGGATAAGGGCCAACTCCCCTGTTGAGCTTCCCCACATAATGATACTCATCGATGATCCTGAAGGCATCACCATAGAAAAAGCCTTCGAGATGGCAAAGGCAGAAGGCATTGAGCCTTTGTATGATACCGACCTCATGCTCGATTCCGGTCACATCACGGGAACATTCATCCCTGACGGATCACCTGTTGCCGAAGCCATTATAGACGGACTTTCTAAGCTCAAATCCGCCAACAGCGACGGACTCCTTTTCCTGGTAGGCGACGGCAATCACTCACTGGCTTCAGCAAAAGCTCACTGGGAGAACGTAAGACAGTGTCTTACCGAAGAGCAGAGGAAGGATCATCCCGCAAGATTTGCTCTTGCAGAAATAGTAAACATTCACGACAAGGGCCTTGATTTCGAGCCCATCCACAGAGTCGTATTCAATACATCCGCAGATGAGTTCATCGGCAAGGCAAAGGAATACTTCAAGGACTGCGGCTTAAGCTTCGGTCCCGCAGTCGACGGAAAACAGAGCTTTACCGTAGTCACGGAAGGCGCTGAAGATGTCGTCATCTCACTTGCAAACCCTCCGCATTCTCTTGCCATCGGCTCGGTCCAGATGATGATCGACGCTCTGGGTCTTGAATGCGATTATATCCACGGCGAGGATTCCGTAAGGAAACTTGCCACTTCGGGCAACACCGGCATTCTCGTTCCTGCCATTAGCAAGAGCACTTTCTTCGGCACGGTCGAGAAGGAAGGCGTCTTCCCCCGCAAGACATTCTCCATGGGCGAGGCTTTTGAAAAAAGATTCTACCTTGAGGCTAAGATCATCGAATGATAAATGCTGATAATGAGAATATAAATGAAAATAAGACGGTATGTATAATAGGATCCGGATTATCAGGTCTTACATGCGGCATGAAGCTGGCCAAAGCCGGTTTTAACGTAACCGTAGTAGAAGAGCTTGCATCACCGGGCGGTCTTCTGGCATATACCAGGATCGGCAGAGAATACCTGGAACTCCTCCCTCACCACCTCAGGAAGAGCGACAAATCACTGCTCGCGCTTTCCAAGGAAATGGGAGTCGACGATAAGATCACCTGGTACGATTCCACATGGTCAGGAAAAGCATCCCACCGCAAGGTCGGATACTATGACGTCGGCTTCGTATGTCTCGTCTCGAGCCTTATGCAGGCTATCACAGACCACGGCGGAAAGATCTATTTTTCGACCACCGTTGCAGAGATCGCCAGGCTTGGAAGCGGAATGTACCGCACCAGCTGCATACTCTCAAATTCCACACGCATGGTGATCGACAGCGCATATGTCATCTTTACGGGTTCATGCAGAACATTCATTAACGTAAGCCATGGTCTTCCCATCGCGATGGATGACAGGGATATTCTCATGAATGTCACCTACAGTGCAAAGATCACTGCGATGATGGTAATGAAGCACGAGATTTCCCAGATGTTCTATCAGGTTCCCGCAGAAGACTACGGACTTCCGTTCCGTTCCATAATCAACCACTCCAGCGCTTTCGGAGAGCGCGGTTACGGCGGTGCGGTCGTATATCTCGTAGGTTCCTGTTCCATAACCGATCCTCTCTGGATCAGTTCGGATGCGGAGATAATGCTCAAATATTTCGCAGGGCTGCGCAAGTTATATCCTTCTTTGCGTAAATCCGACGTAAAGTCCTGGCGTCTGACCAAGACCAGATACGCCCTGACTTTGCAGTATCCTGAGATAGACCTCACAAATCCATGCGAGAACCTTTATGTATGCTCGACCGGTCTCACCAAATACGCGACGAAGGATACTCCCGAGAATCACATGGATTCCGTCGTCGGACTTGCGGGTAAGATCAGTTCAGAGATAATCAGGTCATATGAGGAAATGATCACGAGAACTTCAAATCCCGCACCGGTCACAGAACTTACAATACAGGACAGTCCGGTCAAGAATCCCAGTTCTATCGAAGGAGTTCTTTCATGAGCCAAAACAATGCAACCGACTTTGCGTCTTCACCATACCGTTTCTTCCTGTTGCTGATACCTTTCGCGGTCGCTTCCGTGCTCGGCATGTCAACGATGGGAAGCAGCGACACCTCCATCTGCATCTGGTGGGCGGTATTTCTTCTCCTCATGGGAGTCGTCACACTGCCTCTTGCCGCAAAACTCTGGGAGAATTTCTCATCCGGCGGTTTCTTCTTATCCCAGCCGATGGGACTTATCTTTACATGTCTTATCTTATGGACGATGACGCATCTCAAGCTCTTCAGAATAAACGTCGTCTGCATCGTAATATCTGCAGTTATCGTTGCTGCCTGCTGTTATTTGCCGAAGTCACTTAGACAGGCTCTCATAAAGAAGCTCGACAGCAAAGGCTTCGTTGAAGCCGTAGTTATAGAAGAGACGGCATTCCTGGTCATCTTCTTCCTTATGTGCTTCTTCAAGGGATTTCTCCCTGACATCAACGGCCAGGAAAAATTCATGGATTACGGCTTCATAATGTCGATGCTGAGGAACGACAAGCTCCCTGCAAGCGATATGTGGCTGTCAGGCAAGAATATCAACTACTATTATTTCGGTCAGTACATCTGGGCTGTTGTCATAAAGGCAACCGGCATTCCCTCCGGAACAGGCTATACGCTCTCGATGTGCTCTGCCACCGCGATCCCTTTCGGCATGAGTTTCTCGATCGGAAAATATCTCATCGAAGCGGCTTCAAAAAAAGGATTCATGGAAAACAAGATCGTAAAATATGTAGCCGGACTCCTCACGGGTTGCGCGGTCTCACTCTGGGGCAATTCACATTCCTTCTACTATGACGAAAAGAGCATCGGCAACGGGCTTTTGGAATTCTTCAGCAGCCTCGGCATTAACGTAGGAAGGACGGATTCGTTCTTCTATCCCGACAGCACGAGATACATCGGCTGGAATCCGGAGGTTACGACCAACGGCGGAGATTTTACGATAGAGGAATTCCCGTTTTATTCTTATCTCGTCGGTGACCTTCACGCTCACGTCATTTCAATGATGATCGTACTGCTCATATCGGCGGTCATCCTTTCTATGCTAAGCGCGGTAACGCTTCCTTCAGCCGAAGATATAGCAACCGTTCATTCCATCGACAACCTCAACACTTCAAACGGACGGCTCTTCACAGAGATGAAGTCCACGCTTACTCCGCACCTCATCCTCTGCGCCGTTCTTCTCGGCTGCGCCCAGATGACGAACTACTGGGATTTCCTTATATATTTCATATTCTGTTCAATGGGTTTCTTCGTTGCGAACACGATAAGATCTCCAAAGTTCGCTACGCCTTTGGGTGCAATTATCTTTGCGGCAAATGTCGGAGGCATACTCCTTATTTACCTCTCTGAAGGCAGCAATCCGCCCGTGCTCTTCGCACTCGAGCTCGTGCTCCTGATCGCTTCTTTCCTTTTCTGTGTTACAGGTCCGTCGGCACTTCCCAGGACTTCATGCCAGATGAGCTTCCTATTCACGGTCGCCACGCTTACTGCGCTTCCGTTCAACATCAATTTCGACATGATATCCAACACGCTCGGTAAGGTTAAGAATCGCTCTTCCCTGTATCAGCTCTTCATACTGTACGGAACCCACGTTATCATAAGCGTCTTTTTCGTTGCCGTCGTGGCTTTGACAAAGAATTACAGATATACGTCACAGACAAAGTCCGCTAAAGCAAAGAACAAGTCGAACAACGGCGATGCCGAGATCATCGGCTCCGAGTATTCATTCACGAATCCCGTACAGAAATTCTTCGGTCAGCGCAACCTGATCGATGTCTTTGTATGCGGAATGACGATCGTAGGCCTGATGCTCCTTGCAGCTCCCGAGATCTTCTATGTAAGAGACATCTACACCGGCGGTTATCTGAGGTCGAACACCATGTTCAAGTTCGCTTTCGCCGCATTCATAATCCTGTCCACAACAATGGTCTACTCAGTCGTAAGACTGCTTTGGTATGTGACCAAAAAGGGCAGATATTCCATGGCGTTCTTCACATTCGCCATCCTGTTTGCGGTCATGATGCTCGTTCCCGCACACTACACGATGGCTTCACTGAAGCAGCGTTCGGGCGAGTTAAAGCGCGAAAACTACAAGACCATAGACGGCACCGCATATCTCAGCAATTATACGAGCAGTCTCGTAAGCGAGAGAAACCCCGGCAACCTTACTCCGTATACGGAATGCATAAACTGGTTTAACACATCCGTAGAAGGCAGTCCCGTCATCTGCGAAGCATACGGTGACAGCTACACCGACAGCTGCATCGTATCCGCTTATACAGGTCTTCCCACCGTATTCGGCTGGCAGACTCACGAGTGGCTCTGGAGATTCCACGGCATCGTTGATAAAGAGACTGACACCCTCGTATCAGATCCTGATAAGGACGTATGGAAGATCTATATCTCGCCGAGACACAATGATATCGATGTCCTCTACCTGAGCGGAAACGAATCCGAGATACAGGGAATAATCGACAAATATCATATCGAGTATATCGTAATGGGCGGAATTGAGCGTTTCAAATACGGTTACGACAATTCTTACATGTTCTATCAGCTCGGAGAGATAGTATACCAGTACGATGACCTTACGGTCTTCAAGGTAAATCCCGCTGCCACGTATTGATCAGACTTCGGGAAGTTCCTCCAGGGGATCGGCGGTTACCGTGACGGGCTCTGTTCCTTCACCCTCATCGTATGTCAGTTCAGCCATGACTAAAGCCACGGGGCACTTTATCCTGCTCCCGTATTTTCCGTCCCCGGCCAGCGGATGCTTTCTTGAGGCGAACTGCGTCCTTATCTGATGCGTCCGTCCGGTATCGAGAACAACAGAAGCGTAGGACAGATCTTTCTCTTCATTGTATGCAAGTATCCTGTAGGTCAGCCGGGCTTCCTTAACACCCTTTCTCATCCTCTTTACGGGAAAAGTCCTGTTGCTCCTCGAATCATGGAAAAGAAGGTCTTCCATCACTCCCTCTTCTTCTTCGAATCTGCCCTGGCAGACAAGGTAGTAACGCTTATTAAGGATCCTGATCCTTTTACCCGAATCCGCTGCCGCGATGATACCGGGGACCGGAACATCAAGTCTTGAGAGCACCGACAATCCGGCAGGTGCGATCTTCTCGCTGTCCTCCCCTCTCTCTTTATAAAGGATCTGATATCCTTTTCCCTTTGCAAGTATCCTGGTCATATCAGCAGACAAAAACGGACACCGTCTCCCGTCCTCCGTCAAGGAAGACTTCCACGGTTCCGACATCCTCTATTACGTTTATTTCCGGACATTCCCTGTAAGCTTTGTCAAACAGCGTCCTTCCCTCGAAATGCACTCTGAGTCTTCCGGCACCGAAGCTCACAAAACTGCTTTCCCTGACAGTCCTGTTCCTCAGTTCGCCATAAGGGATCATGCATATTCCGCCGTTACGGTTAACGGTGATCTCTCTCGGAATGCTTACCGCCGACGAGTTCATCTTCGTCGAAAACATCCAAGCCATCAGTACTGCAGCGCCTTCCCTGTCCGTAAAGGTTACGGGATTGAGCAGATCGTTTCCTATCTCCACGGGTTTAAAGGGATCTTTCTCATCATCGAAAACAAATCCGTCACCGTTAAGATCCCCCGTTGCAAAGAGCACCTTTGTCGGAAGATGTTTTTCACTCTGGATTATAAACACCCACCTGCCGTCCGCTTCAATGAGCTGCGGAGCTTCAATTACACTTCCGAAACGGCTGTCGGATAAAAACTCGCCTTTGTATCTCCAGTTGATAAGATTGTCAGACTCAAACATCAGGACCTTCGCAACACCTTCAACGCATGCCCCTGTAAGCATCAGGAAACCTTTCCCGTATCTCATGACAAACGGATCCCTGAATTTTGTTCCGCCGGCAGGCATTACAGCCACCGGGTTTTGAGAACATCTGGTAAAGCTCATGCCGTCCTCGGAATAAGCGGCGCAAACAGTCTCCGTATAATCAAAAGACAGTGACGTATAGAACAGCCATATCTTTCCGTCATGAACGACAGCCGAACCGGAATTACAGCTCAGTTCCTCATCGGGACTCAAAGCAACCGGGCATTCTTCCCATGAGATAAGATCATCCGATATGGCATGTCCCCAATGCATCCGGCCATATCTGGGGCTCTCCGGATTTACCTGAAAGAACAAGTGATATCTGTTCTTGAAATAAACAAGACCGCAGGGATTACCCAACCAACCTTCTTTTTTTGAATAGTGGTACTTCACGGGGCAAAACCTCTGCGGTCTGAATCTCTTTTTATCTTATTTCTTCTTTATTCGCCGAGCTCCAGGAGCGATACTTTGAGTACACCCTCAGCCTTTGAAAGCTCGTCAATAATCTCCTTGGATACAGGCTGGTCGATGGCAACGAATGCCTGTGCATGCGGGTTATCAGAACCATCCTGGTTCTTTCTTCCCCAATGCATGGAAGCGATGTTGATGTTGTGGCTTCCGAGAACTGTTGCGATCCTTCCGATTACGCCCGGAACATCGTTGTTCTTGAGAGCGAGAACCGTATCAGAAAGAGGGCAGTTCATCTCGTAACCGAAGAAGGAAACGATAACCTCTGTGTCAGGTCCGAATACCGTACCGTTGATCTTAAGCTCTCTGCCGTCTTCCGTAACGAACTTAACGTTAATGAGGTTATTGTACTTCTGGATGGACTCTGTCTTTGTCTCAACGACTTCGATGCCTGTCTCAGCCATACACTCCTGAGCGTTAACGTAAGATACGTGATCGTTGCCCATACCCTTCAAAAGACCCATCATGAGGGAAAGTGTGATGATGCCTGTGCCGGAGCTCTCAGCAAGTTCGCCTCTGTATCTGACTTCAACCTTTGTGATAGGTGTAGCTTCAGCCTGGAAATACATACGGCCGATCTTCTCAGCGAGTGAGCAGTAAGGCTTGATGTCTTCGATGCTGCCGGAGAACTGGGGCATATTGATAGCTGCAACGAGTTCGCCCTTCAGAGCGCCGTCGATGAGCTCAACGATTCCCTGACCTACCTTAGCTGTAGCTTCAACTGTGGAAGCGCCGAGGTGAGGTGTAATGTAGCAGTGGGGAGCGTGGAGAAGAACGTTATCGTACTCCTGCTCGCCGGGTGCCTTGTTGTAAGAAGGTTCCTTATCGAAAACATCGATTGCAGCTGCTGCGACCTGGCCGTCAGCCAGTGCATCAGCAAGATCCTGCTCGTTTACGAGGCCGCCTCTTGCAGCGTTAACGATCCTGACGCCTCTCTTGCACTTATAGAGCTGCTCCTTGGAAATGATTCCGTATGTTTCCTTTGTCTTAGGTGTATGAAGTGTGATGAGGTCGCAGATGGGAAGGAGCTCATCAAGAGTCTTGCATCTTGTAACTCCGAGCTTGTCGAACTTCTCCTGAGGTACATAAGGATCGTAAGCAACTACGTTCATGCCTACGCCCTTGAGCTTTCTGGATACGATGGATCCGATACGGCCAAGACCGATAACACCTGCTGTCTTGCCCTCGAGCTCGATTCCTACCCAGTTGCCGCGTCTGAAGTCGCCGTTATGAACGCCTTCATTAGCTGCGCAGAGGTTACGGAAAATGGAGAATGCGTGACCTACTGCGAGCTCGCCTGCTGCCATGTTGTTAGCCGTAGGTGTGTTAAGAGCGATAACGCCGTGCTCTGTACAAGCCTTAACGTCGATGTTGTCGATACCTGTTCCGGCTCTTCCTACTGCCTTAAGGCAATCTGCGTTATTCAAAAGCGTCTCGTTGATCTTTGTTGCTGATCTTACGATGATGGCATCAAAACCCTTGATGTACTGTTCGATCTCTTCCTGAGAATGGCCAAGGTATTCTTCTACTTCGTAGCCTCTGTCTCTCAAGTACTGAACGCTCTCTTCTGCAATGCTCTCTGTGATAAGGATCTTCATTGTCTGTTTCCCCCGTAATTTATAATGCGTTTTTATTATCAAGCTTTAGCCTTAAGCTCATCGATAGCAGCCTTAAGGTCACTAAGGTATGTCTTAAGTTCTTCTTCTGTAAGATCACCCATGTGTGCGATTCTGAAGGTCTTGTCCTTCAAAGGACCGTAACCGTTGCTCATGAGGTAACCCTTCTCGCCCATTGCCTTGATAAGGTCTGATGTAGGGATGCCTGTTGTGTTTGTTACACAAGTAACGGTAACCGAAAGGTTCTCGGGATTGGAATAGAGTTCGCAATTCTCTCTTGCCCAGTCCTGAGCGATCTTAGCGAGTCTGCAGTGCTTCTGATATCTGTTCTCAATGCCCTCTGCAAGAATCTTGTCGAGCTGGTAATCAAGAGCGAACATGTGTGACTCGGAAGGAGTTGAAGGATACTGATAAGGCTTCTCCTTAACGAACTTAACGAGTTCAAGGTAGTCGAAGTAAAGACCTCTGTTCTCTACTGTCTCAGCCTTCTTGATAGCCTTCTCCGATACGGAAGCGATAGCCATTCCCGGAGGAAGTCCCAAACACTTCTGTGTCGATGTGATGCAGACGTCGATTCCGAGCTCATCTACAGGGATATAATCGCCTGCCATGGATGAGACTGCGTCAACGCATACGATGACATCGGGATATTTCTTATAGACCTCAGCGAGCTTATCCATGGGATTGTGGATACCTGTTGATGTCTCGTTCTGTGTGATCGTAATAAGGTCGTACTTACCTGTGGAAAGAGCTGCCTCGATCATCTCAGGTGTTGTAGGCTGACCAAGCTCTGATTCGAAAAGATCAGCTGCGATGCCGTTGGATGTGCACATCTTGTGCCATCTCTTACCGAAAGCGCCGATAGAGAAAACGGCTGCTCTTGTCTTTGTGAAGCTTCTTACGGCACCTTCCATAAGACCACTGCCTGATGACGTTGATAAAACGATAGTGTTATCGGTCATCATTACCTTCTGGAGTTTCTCTGAGATAGACTGCTGAAGAGCGGACATATCCTTAGTCCTGTGTCCGATCATCGGTGTAGCCATCTTCTCCAGTACATCCTGCGAAACCTCGATAGGTCCAGGTATGAACAGTTTCTTATGCATGTTAAAACCCTCTTTTCGCGCGTTATTATTAGAGCAATAGCATTATATACTTGAATTTTTCTTTTTTGTTACAAAATGAGTTGACTAAATAGCCAAAAAACAAGCCGCCTGCGGTGAAATACACAGCAGGCGGTCTGATTGTCTTAACTGATGCTCAAAGCTTCGTATCAGGTGATGTGGATGGAACTCGTGATCTCGTCTCCGGCTGTTGTCTCTGCAGGAGCCGTTGTCTCATCAGAAGTAGCGCCTCCGACATTCCAAGTGATCGGGATGCTTCCGTCGAGAACTCCCGGAGGAGGCAGTAAGAGATGATCACCGCTGTTAGGACCTGTGTAAGAAGCGGGATCGAGCTTGTTGTATGTGATGATCTTAACGATCATCTCATCCCTTTCATTCTTGATATCGTAGTTGTAGACCTGATGGAACAGATCCCACCATGTTCTGAAGCCGATATCATCGGAGAATACGAAGTAACCGATAGGAGCGGAAGGATCCGGCAAAGTCGCCTGTGTTGACGGTGCCGTTGTCTCCGTCGTGGTCATTTCGGTGGAACTCGTTGCAACAGTTGTCTCTGTCGGCTTCGTCTTCTTGCTGCAGCCTCTTGCGATAAGGGCTATAACGATAACGATGCAGATGAGGAGTATCGCGAGGAATGCGATAAACATGTAGCCGTTGCGGTTGAGCTTCATCTTCTTTCCGCCGCCGTTTCCGCCTCTGCCGCCGGAAGCAGCCGTGCGCGGAGCGCTTCCGGTAGGTCTTCCGTTGTTATTCGGACCGGAACCGGAAGGTCTGTAAGATGTCTGACCCGGATTCGTGTACTGTGCACGCTGCTGTTCATCAGGCATTGCAGGCTGTGAATCGTCAGCCGAAGGAGTATAACCGTATGTCTGCTCTCCGCCGTATGCCTGGCCTTCCGGATTAACACCTAAGATATTGTTGAACCATTCGTCATCAAGTGATGCGGAAGAAGAAGCGGAAGCCTGGGGCTGTGCGTATTCGTCGCCGTATCCGCTCTGGCCCTGTGCAGTGAAATCCGTATATCCTTCCTGAGCACCATCAGGCTGATAGTAGGAAGAACCTGCATTGGGATCCTGGTATCCGGCACCCTGATATTCTGTGTAGCCGCCCTGAGGAGCCTGGTCATAACCCGGAACATATCCGTTGTTACCACTGTCGTAAGCGGGATAACCGCTGTTATCCATAGGTGCACCTCCCTGCATATCTGCCTGGCTGCCGTATGAACCGAAACTGCTCTGTTCTGCAGTTGAGAAGGACTCTGCACCGTAAGGCTGATACGGAGGAACTGCCTGTCCTGCATCCACAGGTGCTTCCGCACCGGCATAATCGCCATAGAAAGACGTATTTTCTGCAGGCTGGGATACATTCTGCTCCGAACCTACTGCATTAACAGGATTGTTATAGTTATCAGAATCATAAAGCGGCATCTGAGGGATGTCCTCTGCCTTTGTCTGTGCCGCATCTTCTGCGCCGGTCGCATAGGCGGGACTGCCGAACGGGAGCATGATGTCATCCTGATCGGGAACCAGAGGTTCTTCCTGAGGAATGACGGGTGCTGCCGCGGGTGCTGCCGCAACTGCAGGCTCGGACTGTTTAGCCGTGAACGGGAAATCAACATTGAGTTTGTCTTCTTCCTTCAACTCAGGCTTTTCTTCCTTGAGTTCGTACTCGGGAACGGGAATCGAAGAAACTTCTTCTGAAGGAACAGGTTCTTCCCTGGGTGCAAGACCGTCATCTCCGAATACGAGCGGAGGAGTATTCTTGAGTTCCTGTGCACTTGTATTTCCGTAAGGATCGAAAACGTCCTCAGCCTTTGCCGCAACTTCTGAATCGCCTGAATCGGCCTTTACTTCGCCGGGTGCAAAAACTATCTCCTCGGGCTTGTTGACTACTGCGGGAGCAGGAGGAACAACCACGGGTGTTTCTGCAACAACGGGGATTACCGGAGCTGCGGGTACGACGGGAGCCGCCGGGACAACAGGTGCTGCGGGCACAACAGGTGCAACAACAGGGATCTCGGGAACGATGGGCTCCTCTTTAAGTTCTGAGATATCCGTCTCTTTTGCGGCTTCCTTATCTTTGGCTTCTGAGATAGCCTGTGCGAGTACTCCGCCGCCGGCCGTAAACAGAGAATTGATATCAGTAACAGGCTTTGTCGGAGAATCGTCAGTAGTATCGAAAGAAAACTCCGTCTTCGATACTGTCTCCATGACAGGTGCGGACCCCGTTACGAAAGGATTGGCGGGAGTCACCGGCGTTGCAGGTTCGCTGTCAACATTGAATACGAAAGGTGAATCGGCAACAGCGGCTTCCTCTGCCTTTGCAGCTGCCTCAGCATCATTCTGGGCGGATTCCTTCATCTCGCCGAATATCTTCTTCATGGCATCTTCAGCCGAAAGTTCTTCAACAGCTTCCGAACTGTCAGGGAATTCCAATGCGCCTTCAGGTATCTTCTGTGCTTCAGGCTGACCTGACTTGTCACCGAACTGGACGCTGCCGTCTGCAGGTGCCGCAGCTGCGGGAGGAACAACGACGGGAGCTTCGGGTGTAAGGCTAACAAAACCGGCATCTGCGATAGCCTTTGCAGCAGCACCGACCTCACCGCCTTCTACCGTGGACTCAACGAGTTCATGGCTCTCGTCTTCGTAATCCTTAGTCTTCTTCTTTTTGCCGAACAGGCCTCTCTTTTCTTCCTTTGTAACGCTCTCAACGAAAGAGATCGAGATCTGCATAGGAGTGTTGGGCATCCTTGCGGAAGCCTGTGTAAGGATGAGACCCGCAGCATCGCACTGGTCCTCGGCATCAGTAAGGATCCTGAGGATCTCTCTCTGACCCAGGGCATCGTAGATCGACTTGTTGCAGAGGATGATGCAGTCATCGGGGGTAAGCGTGAAGAAATTCGACCAGAGAGCATTGGCTGTCTTGGAAGAGCAGTAATACTGGAAGTCCCCTACTCTGTTGCCGTATGCATCGATGGGCTCCATCGGAATGCCTGCATCAGTCAGCGGGAACAGGGTATCGTCTCTGTAAAGGAATGCGAGACCGCCGCCGATGGTTACGGCAAAAGCCTCGGAATCTCTGACGATGACACCCGTAAAATAGGGATCTCTCGTCTCATTGTCCATGAGTTTGGTCGTTCCGGCTACTTCAACTGCAGTAGACAGGAACTTCTCGATCATTGCGTCGATCTCTTTGTGACCGTTCTTTACCTCGTTGCAAAGGCCGCGGAGCTGGGGCTCGAAAGGCGGGATAGTTCCGGGTTCAAAGCCTTCGATCGTAGGGTGTGTGAAGAGCGAGAAGAAGAATCCTCTCTCATCTTTGTCGATAGTGATATCGGCCTGTCTGGTCTCTCTTTTACCGCAAAGTCTTCCGTCAAGATAGAATGCGTCTGTAAGCGTACTGGAAGGGAAATAGCGCGCAGTCAGCGTGCTTGCAAGCCTTGTTAAGGTAGCCATGAGCCGTCCTCCGTATAAATATTCAGGTTAATTATAACACAACGTTATTTATCTCAAACAATTTATATTAAATTTAATTAAAAGGTAATTTTCGCGGAAACCCAATAAAATAAGGCCCTTCGGGATGCATCTTTATGCATGTTCCCTCAGGGCCTTTGGTGTATTTTTGTGGCAACGGATCAGTTAAGGAGACTGTCCGCCTTTGCTTCGATCTGTTCGAAGGTACCTGTGCCCGCATCAAGATAAGCCGTATGTATGGCTTTTTCCGACGCATTCGGATGACGATTGTGAAGGTTATCCATTATCTTTTGCGTCCAGAGATAACCCATGCCGTACTTGGCATAATAACCCGGATCCGTGACAACGAGTGTATAGATCTGTGCCAGATCATCCCCGGTAACACTCAGTCCGAAGCCGTTGAGATAGTCGACACACTCCTGTAGCGACCAGTTCTCGAGATGGATGCCGTAATCGATCCTTGTGCTTACGAGTAATGTAAAGACATCATTATCCTTAGCCAGTGTGAGAAGATCATCATTGCCCGGATCCACAAAGTACTTGGCGGAATAGTGCTCGACATACGTCGCCCAGCCCTCCATATAACCTATCGACCCGCCGAGATACATATACGGGTGATTGGTGTGCGAACGGGTATAGAGCGACTGGAACATATGCCCCGGGTATGCTTCATGGGCAACTGTCGTACCGAATTTGTCGTCAACATTCGAATTGTTCACGATGATGAGATTGTCATTGTAATCATCAAGGTGGAAACCCAGATATGCGGCGGGAGAAAAGTTCTCCTCAAACACTTCAGGCACATCCATGATGTAATACTCATGCGCGGGTATGTCCGGAAAGTCCGCCTTTACCGCCTGCCTTAAATAATCGAGATTCTCGTTTATGCCGCCTTTAGTTAACTTAAGTTTCAGGAAATCATAGTACAGTGTTATGTTCTTGGAGACAGTGGCGGTGAGTTCCGTGTAAGTATCATCTATGCTCCTGTCAAGCGCTGCGGCGCTTGCTTCCGGACTTGTGCTTTTGTTGGTCATCTGCCTCGTGATCATGGCGTAATAAGCATCTCCGCCCCTGTATTCGCAAAGACCCGCGTCGACACCGCCTGAACCCTTAAGAGCCCTCATGCGCTCGGCGCACTCTTCGAACTCCGGAAATACAACTTCCTTCATCGCCTTCTCGTGTTCCGAGATAAGTCTGGACCTGTCGGCAGAAGACAGTCCGGATATGTTATCGAGCCTTTCCTCAAAAGACTCATAAAGGAAACAATCATCCTTTTGCTTTACGAGATTATCGAAAGACTTGGCAGCTTCCTCGTAACTCGTGTCGGACGACGCAAATCCCAGAGATGCTCTTGTCTCCTCGTATTCGCACATCTCATCGTAATATCTGTCGATGTCTTTCATCAGCAGGATGTAATTTTCAGCATCCTTAACCGTATCAAACTGAATGACATCCATTATGAAAAGCACTTCGGACTGGGGACCGACAAGATAATTGAAGAGCATCGTATAGTAGTTGAATGCGGAATAAGAGCATGAATAAATGCTCTCCTCAAGGTCATATACGATCTTGTCATAGCAGAGCCTGTCATCACCTGTCAGCGACTCATAATCAATGGTCAGCAGCAGGTCAAGCTGTCCCTGATAGAACTCCCTGGTCTCATCGAGCTGATCCACGGAACCGATATCTCCCCAGGAAACTTCATCAATACTGAATCCGAAATCCTCGGGATGCTCAAAATAGATCACGATATCAACATAATCCGTTATATCGTGATGAATCAGCGTATATTCAACGTCCGAGAGAAGCTCCGCTGCTTCAGTTCCGCTCACGTTGCCCCTTGAGTGTGACGGATGCACCTCTTCATATGTTGCAACATGATCCGGATAGGTCAGCGTGTCAGACGTCGGAATGTAATTGCCGTAGCCTCCGGGGCCCGAAGTGGGATCCGTTGTCGGATCCGCAGTCGGATCCGCAGTCGGATCGGACGTGGGATCTGACGTGGGATCAGTTCCCGTCTCAAAAGTGTAAGTCGGGTCTGTACCCCGTCCTCCTTCAGGCTTTGTCCCGCTTTCGGTACGCCTTCCTCCGCCGGACGAACCGTGTCTGGAACCGCCGCACGCTGTCATTGATAATGCGACAGCCGCACAGCAGATCACTGCAAGCAATTTAGTCTTAAAATCTTTCATTTCACAAAATACCCCTTCTATCCACATCCTTATTCACTGTCTTATATTTCAAAGACGATTTGAATGATACCACGAAAACACCGAAAATGCTTATTCCCGGGCTTCAGGCTCATAGAGCATGTCATCATCCCATTCCTCATTCTCGATCATCTCTATCCGTTCCCTTACGGCATCATGATCCACCATTCCCTTTGAATCCCTGGGCAAGGAAACGAAGAATATGACCTCCGAAGGCCTCATGGCTTCATGGAGCATCGACTCACATTCGGACTTTATCCTGTCCCTGAGGTCCTCCATCAGGGAATTGTCATAGAAATATTCTTCCTCCGGCACTATTGCCGAGATGAGAACAGGACCTTCCGGCCTCTCTATGATGACCGAATAGGATTCGACAACGCCCTCCGTCATCTGGACGGTCTCATCGACCTTTTCGGGATAGACCGGATAACTGTTGATCCTCGCCTCTCTCGATTTGTTGCCGACAAGGTAGAACATCTTGTTTCCGTCCTGCTTGCCTATCATGCCTGTGAAGAACCAGTTTCTCCCGTCAGGCATTTTTCTGTAATCAGGGTCACCGGAAAGATCCGCACCTGATGCGACAGGCGTGCATACCGCGATCTCACCTTCCGCACCTTCAGGCATGTCAAGTCCCGTCGCACTGTCCGCCACGCGCATGATCACTCCCGGCAGAGGGAATCCGAGCAGTCTGTCACTCTCAAGATCTGACGGTCCGTAGGCAAATGTCAGTATCTCGTCACAGCCTGACACGGAGCATACCGACAGCTTTCTCTTCGAATTCCTTGCTATCTCAAAAAGCGTCGCCTTCTGGCTACTCGTGAGAAGTCCTCCTCCGACGATGATCCTGTCAACGCTCCTGAGTATATCCGTAATGCGTCCCGCCTTATTGATCGAAGCAACCGTGCTGTTATATCCGATGAGCACATCGGGTCTGTAACGCTTTATCGCGAAAAATATCTTTTCCGCGTCATACCACGTAAACAGCAGCACAGACTGTCCGCTGCACAGGACACTGTGTATTCCGACAACGAATCCGAAAGAGAAACAGCACTCGTTAAGACAGAGCATCCTCGCGGGTTTTCCCGTCAGATCCTCATTAGCCATAAATACCATGCGCGTCAGATTGGCGGATATGTTTATGCTCTTTGCCGTAAGCACGGTCGCGATCAGTTCCTGCCCGGCAACGCTCGGGAAAAGATATACCGCCGGTCTGGTATTGTCCCTGTCAACGCCCGCCTGGGATTCCGCAGGGATATCAGGCATGCCGGCAACATCTTTCCAGTATAGCAGTCTGATGCCTTCGGGGATATTGCGCGGCTTGGGTTTGTCATAACCCGACAGCGGATAGAACGGAAATGCCAGACGGTCTCTTCCGGTCACGGAATATTTGTATTTTCCGATTATCACGGTCGTGATCTTCGTATTCTTCAGACTTTGGGAATAATTAAGGAACTGGTTGCAGCTCATAAGGCAGAATTTTGCGCCGACGGAATCAGCAAAGTGCTCGAAATGCTCAGTCGAAAGATCCGGAACCGAAAGCACTGCAGAAGCGCCGATCTTATCAAGAGCATAGACGCTTATGATGCTTAGCGGGTTGTGACCCATCATAAGGATCACTTTGTCGCCTTTTCCGACACCGAGTTTTTTCCAGCACGCCGCAACTTCGTCGATCCTGCTCAAGAGCGAGGAATAAGTATATTTACGGGAGCCGTACTCAATAGCGGTCCTGCCCGGATATCTGGCGCTGACCCTCTTGATGCGCGTGTAGAGCGTATCATCTGAATCCGTCTCGGGATTTGCATATTTCCCTGGATAAAAAACGTTCCAAAGACTCTCCAAATCTTCTCTCCGTCAAATACTGAAGCAGCATAAAGCCGCGGTTTACGAAATATCCTGCTGAATATTATACACCGCATGCCCTTCCTCAAAAACTTTTAAACCGGAGCGCAGGATAACAGACATTCTTTTGTGCATATGTACGATAACTTTTTTGAATTGCTGTTTTTTGCGCGTGATAAAATGTTCGCAGATTATTTTCAGAGGTGAATGCTATGAATATCAAGCTTAACGAACATTTTCTCGACGTAAAGGAAACATACCTTTTTTCCGATATCGCAAAGCGCGTAAAGAAATTCCAGGAGGAGAATCCCGGCAGAGAGATCATCAGGATGGGCATAGGTGATGTTACACTCCCCCTCCCCGCTTCAGTTGCTTCAGCAATGGAAGATGCGGCCAAGCAGATGGCTGTCAAGGAATCATTCCGCGGATATCCGCCGGAATACGGGTACGATTTTCTGAGAAATGCCATAGCAGATCACTACAAAGCCATCGGAGCAGCATGCGTAACTCCCGACACGGTATATGTTTCTGACGGTGCCAAGAGCGATCTCGGAAACTTCCCCGATATCTTAGGCGACAATCCTGTCATCGTTCCCGACCCCGTTTACCCGGTATATGTGGATTCCAACCTCATGAACGGCAGAAAGATTTCTTTCGCCGGCGGAACAAAAGAAAACGGATTCCTGCCCGAGCCCCCTTCTGGCACGGACATCGAGCCTTCCGTCATCTACATCTGCTCACCAAACAACCCCACGGGCGCAGTCTACAGCCGCGAGGGACTGAAGGCATGGGTCGACTTCGCAATTAAGACAGGATCTCTCATAATCTTTGACGCAGCATACGAAGCATTCATATCCGAAGACAAGCCTCATACGATCTACGAGATCCCGGGTGCGGAATCATGCGCTGTCGAGATCTCTTCCTTCTCCAAATTCGCCGGCTTCACCGGTGTAAGATGCGGATGGACCGTAGTGCCCGATGCCATCGAAGCAAACGGCATCAAGCTCTCCAAGTTCTGGGCAAGGCGCCAGGCTACAAAGTTCAACGGCGTATCTTATGTCACACAGGCCGGCGCAGCCGCATCTTTGTCAGGCAAAGGCCTCGAGGACTGCATGGCAAATATCGCTTATTACAAGCGCAACGCAAAAGTGCTTGCCGAAGTATTCTCCGAAAAAGGCATATACTTCACTGGCGGAGTCAACTCCCCCTACATCTGGCTCGAGTGTCCTGACAATATGGGCGGTTGGGATTTCTTCGATTCCATCCTTAACAGGTTCGGGATCGTCGGAACTCCCGGCGAAGGCTTCGGCACGAACGGTACGGGGTTCTTCCGTCTCACTGCTTTCGGTTCTTACGAGAACACGCTTAAAGCTTGCGAATACTTCAAGTCTTTATAAACATTTTTTGTCCCATAATCGGTGTCCGCCTCTGATATAATCCAGGTAATAAAGTATCGGACGGACAAAGATATGGCTAAGAAGACTACTTTTTTCTGCAAGGAATGCGGTTACGAGACTTCGGGATGGATGGGCAGATGCCCCGGCTGCGGCATGTTCAACACATTCGTCGAAGCCCCGTCTTCGAAGGAACCCGCAAAGGCAAAGACTGATTCCCCGGCGCTTACCGCAAACCGTTATTCATGGACAGATTCCGCGGTAACGGTAAGACTTAAGGATGCGGGAAAAGAGACATACAAGAGGCACTCGACCGGCATGGCAAGCCTGGACAGGCTCTTCGGAGGCGGAGTCACCGAAGGCTCCGTTACACTCGTCGCCGGCGAACCCGGCATAGGAAAATCCACCATACTCATGCAGCTTGCCGACGCATATCAGGCTGACGGTGAAGTCCTCTACATCTCCGGAGAGGAATCACCAGCCCAGATAGGCATGCGCGCATCAAGACTCAAGATAAAAAGAGACATCCTCATTTGCGGAGAGACAAGGTTCGAAGCGATCGCCGAGCAGATAAAGATGCACAAGCCGTGCCTGGCCATCGTTGATTCCATACAGACTCTCTATTCCGAACAGGTGGCGGGAACGCCCGGCGGAGTCGCGCAGATACGCGAAGTCGCTGCAGGTCTCATCAGGATCGCAAAGACAAACAACATCACTGTCATAATGGTCGGACACATAGCCAAGGACGGCTCGATCGCGGGACCGAAAACCATAGAACACATGGTCGACACGGTATTGAGCTTTGAGGGTGATACCACAGGCGGATACAGGATAATCAGGTCCGCCAAGAACAGATTCGGCCGCAGCAACGAGATAAGCTTTTTCGAGATGGGTGAGACAGGTCTCATCCCGGTCGACAGTTCCAAGGCACTGCTTGTAGCGGGAAGACCTCTTAACAGCCCGGGCTCCGTGCTCACTTCAACGCTCGAGGGCAACGACGCCCTGACCATCGAAGTCCAGGCTCTCTGCACCGAGACTGTCTACCCCAATCCCCAGAGGATGACGTCAGGCCCTGAAAGAGGCCGCGTGCTCATGCTGCTTGCCGTATGTGAGAAGATACTTTCACTGGGACTTACATCCAAAGACTGCTTCATAAATGTCATTGGCGGACTGAAGGTTAGCGATCCTGCCACGGATCTTGCTGTCTGCATCGCGGCCGTATCTTCCGCGAGAGGGGTCAGCTGCCGTGCTGACACGCTGATTCTGGGTGAGGTAGGACTGTCAGGCGAGATCAGGCCTGTCAGCAGGATCCTGAAAAGGTGCCTTACCGCCGCAAAACTCGGCATAAAGACAGTCGTTCTTCCCGGAAGTTCGAAGGATGCTTTGGAGAAAGAACTCTCCGGTCTCTCGTCCGGTGCATTCGGAGATGATCCCGTGCCTGAATTCATTTATGCGGATAATCTTAAGGAAGCCGTCGATATCCTTTTTTCATGATCTGAGCGAGGTGCTGTTATGAACCGTAAATGCTTTTTTCTCATACCTGCCGCAGGAAGCGGAACCCGCATGGGCGCCGGTCAGCCGAAGCTCATGAGAAACGTTGAGGGCAGTCCTGTCATCCTGAGGACGCTCGGCGCTCTCGCCGGAGTAGCAAGAGAGGGCTATGCCGGATTTGAATACAGGATGGTGATCGTAACGACACCCGATCTCATCGGCATCCTTAAGGCAATGTGTGCGGAATATTTCCCCGACATCACCACGGTATTCACATTGGGAGGCGATACGAGAACAGGATCTGTCGCTCTCGGACTTGATGCGATCACAGATGCCGGGGAAGACGACCTGGTGCTGGTTCACGACGGCGCACGGTGCCTCGTTACATGCGAAGAGATCACCGCGTGCATCGACGGACTTAAGGATCACACGGTCTGCGCTTCCGCCGTTCCCGTCAAGAATACCCTGAAGGAAGTCGAGATCACTCCGTCAGGCGAAGTCAGGGTTACGGATACACCCGACAGATCGAGATTTTTCGAGATACTCACTCCCCAGGGATTCAGATACAAAGACATCCGCATGTGCTACACAAGAGCAACAGAGGACAATGTGACCGCGACCGATGATACCGCGCTTGCTGAAGCCTGCGGCCTTGATGTCTTTCTGACCAAAGGATTGTATTCAAATCTTAAGATCACGACGCCCGAAGATATCGCCATAGCATCAGAGATCGTAAGATCCAGGGGCGAGAGCGAGCCTTTCCACGACTGACGTTCAGATCTCTTTAGCGAATGTAAGGATGCAGAATACCTGTATTCCTTCACCGCGTCCGAAACCGGTCAGACCCTCACCGGTCGTAGCCGTAATGCCGACAGATGCTGCCGGGATATCAAGTATCTTTCCGACAGATTCCTTCATCTGAGGAATATGGGGCATGAGCTTGGGTTTAAGGCATTCGATGGTCAGAGAACAGTGGATGATCTTTCCGTCAGTCAGATACTCAAGCGCTTTCCTGAGATAAACGGAACTGTCCTTTATACCTTCTCCGAGACAGAGTTTGTCAGCTTCCCCGCCCAGGATGTTTACGCCCGTGAAACCGGAAACGGCATTCGTTATCGCATGATAGACGACATCACCGTCGCTGTTTGCGAGGATCGGTCTGTCAAACGGGATGTCGATCCCTCCGAGCCTTATGGAAGTCTCTCCGCAAGGCTCTCCGAATCTGTGGCTGTCCTGTCCTATCGTACTTACCGAAATGATATTTCCCATACTGTTCACCTTAAGCGATTCCGTAACTCTCAAGCCATGATAACACATCATTAACGGTCCAAAAACCGTGCGAACTGCTCTTGAATACCTGATCCTGCTGACCCGGTCTTATCAGGACATATTCGGGAACGGCTTCGATATCATACTTCTCCATCATATCACGGTATTCCATCGCATCGAGCATGAGCACCGTCATCTTGCCGCTGTACAGCTGGGCCACATCCTCCATCGATGCGGTAACTTCAGCACTTTCATTGGACATCGAACTGTAGAAGTAAATCAGGAACGTGCCGCCTGATTTCAGGAGACCTTCAAGATCCGTTATCTCGCGGTACTGGATGCCGTAGCAGGGATTGCCCTCATCATCGAGTTCATCTTCGACCTGTTCATAGACCATGCATACAGCAGGAGCGCTGTATGAATAATCGCCGAGAAAAGCGTTTAAGGCATTATTCTCCTGTTTGGAACAGGAGCACAGGAACATGGCCGCAAGAAGAACAGCGGTCAATGAAAGACGGACTTTGTATCTCACTTTCCGATCAGTCCGATCGCCATCTCTGTTGTTCCGGCGAGCAGGTCGTCACTTACCTTTTCGGCATTGCCGGAATCGACGAGCTTTGTAACCTCGGGATCAAGAGGCATCCTGTCAGTGACCTTTGAACCGATCTCGGCAGCAGACTTCTCAATAGAAGATCCGTCACCGTAGAGCCTTATCTCCTCACCGCAGTGAGGGCACTTAACATAACTCATGTTCTCGACCATTCCGAGGACGGGGACCTTCATCATGGAAGCCATGTTGCGGGCCTTGTTTACGATCATGGATACAAGATCCTGGCTTGTTGCGACAAGAACGATGCCGTCGAGCGGGATAGCCTGGAAGACCGTGAGCGGAACATCGCCGGTTCCCGGCGGCATGTCGATGAGAAGAACATCAAGAGGACCCCAGTTGACCTGTCCCCAGAACTGCTTTATGAGCGAGTTGAGAACAGGGCCTCTCCAGATAACGGGAGCTTCCTTGTCTTCAAGGACCAGGTTTACGCTTACCGTCTTGATGCCCGTGGAAGTCAGAGCAGGTTCGATGAGCTGCTCGTCATTGGCTCTGAGGTTTTCCGTAAGTCCGAAGGACTGCGGTATGGAAGGACCTGTTACGTCTGCATCCATGATGCCGACCTTATATCCCTTCCTTGCGAGCTGAACGGCAAGTACGGATGTGACAAATGACTTTCCGACACCGCCCTTTCCGCTGGCTATACCAATGACTGTCTTTATTGAAGAGCCTGCCGCAAGAGGATCTTTACCCAATGCGGAAGGACATGAATCCTGGGAAGTGCATCCGTTCTTTGACGGACATGAATCACATGCTGATGACATAGTTTTATCTCCTTGTATTATTCGCGTTCATTATAAGTAAATAAGCTATCTTTTTCAATTTCGTAGCCCTTAACCGGCATCCGTCTTATGAACAGGACCGGTAACTTCATCTTCTCCAATATCAAAGATCTCATCGTTCGCGTTCTCGGTCTTTCTCTTGATCAGTCTCATCACAGCGGCACCAGCATCACTCGATCTGACCATGACTACGCTGACGAGACGCTGCTCGTTCTTCTTAAACGATCTTATTAATGAGCCCATCGCGTTGGAAGCCTGTTCCCTGGCAAGCCTCAGGCTCTCCTTCTCCGCTTCGGTGAACTGGTTTGCAAAAGCCTTCTCCTCTGCCCTGTGCTGCGCCGCCAGTTCACGCTCCTGCTGACGGTTATCCGCCAGGAGCTTTCTGTATTGCTCGTAGTGATTTCTCGTAGGCTCGCTTACCGTGACCAGTGTGTCGACAGCTCCGTAGATCTGCGAACCGATCTTGTCGGATACAGCTTTGGTCCCGGTGACTACCTTCTCCATTGCTTCGAACTTCTTCTTGAAGCCGACAATGGTTATTATCGTCGTGACAAGGTCGGCAACAAGGATCAACGTAAAGAAGATGATCAGACCCACCATGACCGGATAATTGACGTGACCGATGAGCCACTTTACCGCGGGATGAAGCACATAGATACCGAGAGAGGCTGCGATACCCCAGTAGATAAAGAATCTCAGACAGATATAACCGCGGAAATTGAGCTTGTAATCCGAATAATCCCACCAGCGCATATGGAAGATATGGTAGAGGATAACGCCGGCGATGAGCTCAACTACGGTGCAGGCTGCAGCCATTCCGAAAAAAATGATCAGGAAGTTGTCCCTGAACGGTTCGAATATCCATATGGCCGCATAAAAGCCAAGACCGTAGACCGGACAGAGAGGACCTGCCAAAAATCCCCTGTTTATGAACTTTCCTTCGGTGATGCCGTAGTATACGACTTCAACAACCCATCCTACAAAACTGTATATGAAGAACATCATGTAGGATTCGATAAAAGGATAAGGTAAACTCATTCTTTCCTGGACCTCATTACCCTGTATCCGCCGTCTATGGACAGAGTCTCACAGTTGCCGAACAGTTCATTAAGTTTGTCCATCGTTGACGGAGCTCCCTGTTTACGCTGAAGAACGACATAAAGGTATCCGCCAGGATTGAGCTGGTCGTAAGCCTGTTCGTAAAAACCGAATACGGTCTGTTTTCCGGCTCTTACCGGAGGGTTCGTCGCGATTATGTCGAACCGCTCTTCCCTTACGGCAAATAAGATATCACTCGACATGAAACGGCAGTTTACGCCGTTGTTTATCGCATTCTCCCTTGCAAGTGCAACAGCCCTTGAATTGATATCAACACCCGTGACATCAAAAGCCATAAAGCATGACTTGATAACGATGCCGACTATGCCGACACCGCAGCCCAGGTCTGCGAAGCGCTCCATCTTGGGGCCTCTTTCCTTGATATCCTTCACGAGTGTCTCGATGAGGAGATTTGTGCCGAAGTCGACATTCTTCCTCGAGAAGACTGCCGAATCCGTAAAGAATTCGAAATTGATGCCGTTCATCCTGTAAGGGATCGTCTTACGGTCTGACGGAGTTATGGGGTTAGGGTCAAAATACTGTGTCATGGTAATCTTTTCTTTAATTCTGTTTTCTCCATTACAAATATAAGCGGTAAGCCTAATACCAGCAGCAGAACAGCTTCGCTGCCCGCTACTGAGAGCATACTTAAGAGCACGGCCTGAAGTGTGACCGAGCTTCCGCTGTCAACCAAAAGGAACGGAAGATATCCGCCGACGATAAGGCCGTTTACGGCGATCGGCGGGATAAGTCCGAGCCACTTATTCTTTTTTCCGATGAAATAAGACAAAACGCCTGCGATAAGCGTGGCCAGAGAGCCGCCTATGACATCCACCGGACCGAGATTTCCCGGATTGATGAGATTCGCGATAAAGCACCCGAGCGTAACACCGGGGATCATGCCCCACGAAAAGATCAGGAAGATGGCCATTACTTCGGCGATCCTCACCTGGATGGGGCCGTATGCGATATTTGCAAAAGGTGCCGTAAAAACAACATAAAGAGCAGCAACGATGCCGTTGAAGACAACGAATCTGATCTGCTTTCTGTTATCGGAACTTCTGGATGCGGTATCGGCCATATTTACATCATCGAGCGGATAGTGTCATTTATCTGGCAGATCCTTACTGTCCTTGCCCAGGGCATCTCGGGAGCCTGGATAAGGCCTGATGAAATGGCCTTGGCACAACTCTCAAACTCATAAACATATCCGTGGTCGTAATCGCCCTCAGCCTCGACCTCTTCGAGAAGAGTATCGTTCGGAGCATAGATGGCAACCTTGCGGTAATTATTGATGTTGCTGAGCTTTATCTTGCCGCGCTCACCGACGATGACGCCGTCCCTGTCAGTATCGGCACACATCGTAACGTAGAAATTACCGAGGATGTTTCCGTCTTCGGACTCCATGGAATATGTGGTATCCCTGTCTATTCCGGAGGAAAACTGTCTTGCAAATACTCTTGCAACCTTTATGTCGTCTCCCATAAACGAGAGCGCAAAGTTAGTCGTATAAACACCGAGATCCATATAGCTTCCGCCGCCGAGGACCGTGCTGTTGAGCCTCGGAACACTTGCGATGTCATAACCGAGATTTGCAGTCACATACTTGACTGCTCCGATCCTGCCTTTGCTTATCCATTCAAGAACCTGCTTATGCAGCGGCAGATAGGATGTCCACATTGCCTCAGCAACGAAAATACCCCTGTTCTTTGCTTCAAAGAAGATACTGTCCGCTTCGGCCCTGCTCATGGCAAAGGGCTTTTCGACGAGGATATTCTTGTATTCCTTGATGCACATGATCGCATGTTCATAGTGATATGTGTTCGGTGTCGCGATGTAGATAAGGTCGATCTCGTCAGACTTGGCGAGCTTTTCATATCCCGTGAACACTTTGGCATCGGGACAATGCGCAGCCGCAAATTTCTTTGCCTTGTTTCTTTCCCTGGAGGCAACGCCCGCTATAACGACGTTCTTATTGCGCTTCAGACTGTCTGCAACTTTAGCTGCTATGTTTCCGCAACCGAGAATACCAACTCTAAGCATATCCGGACCTCTTATATTTATATTAATAGAACGCTCTAATTGTATTTTGAGCAGTTCTTTGTGTCAATCTATGTTTTGAACAAGGCCATTATTATAGACAACAGCCTCTGCTTGCTATATTTTTATTCCTAAAGATTTTCGAAAAAGGAAAATAAACGTGTCGTTCAAATTCCTGGACAGGATGCCGCCCCGCAAGAGAGGCATTATCTATCTTCTGTTATCGTCATTCTCTTTCGCGTGCATGGCGCTGTTCATCAGCCTTGCCGGAGATATGCCCGTCTTTCAAAAGGCTTTCTTCAGAAATCTCGTGGCGATATTCATGTCTTACTTCATACTTGCAAGGTCACCCGAAAAGTTCAGGATAAAGAAAGGCTCCATGCCGGGACTCCTGATGCGCGCTTCATTCGGCACCATAGGCATCTTAGGAAACTTCTATGCCATCTCGCACACCAACATGTCCGATGCCATGATGCTAAACAAGCTCTCGCCCTTTTTCGCGATCCTCACTTCGATAATAGTGCTCAAGGAAGCTGCAGACAGTTTCCAGTGGGCTGCCATCCTTACCGCTCTCATAGGAGCGATCTTTGTCGTAAAACCTTCTTTCCTCTTCGGAAATCTCGGAGTAAGCGGAGATGACTTCTTCCCTCTGCTGGTGGCTCTTATCGGCGGCATCAGCGCAGGCATCGCTTATACGTTCTTAAGGAAAGTCACGCTCAACGGAGAACGTCCGATAATCGTAGTGGCCTTTTTCTCGACCTTTTCGTGCATCGCGCTCATTCCGTTCATTATATTCACCTATCAGCCTATAACCTTGCAGCAGCTGTTCTTCTGCTGCATGACAGGCGTATCCGCATGCTTCGGACAGATATTCATATCATCCGCATATGCAGCATGCCCCGCGAAAGAGATATCGATCTACGATTATTCGACGGTCATATTCACCGCGCTTCTGGGTCTGATCTTCCTGGGTGAAGTTCCTGACTGGCTCAGCATATTGGGATACGCGATAATCATCGGCGCATCCGTGATGAACTACATGTACAACAACGGTCACTTAAGGTTTAAGAAATCCTGAACAACCTTAAGCGAAGGCAGGATGATGTCTGCCAGACTCTTCATCTCATCATCTGGCTGAATGATATCAGGCACCATGACCGTAAAAAGTCCGGATGCCTTGCATGATCTTACCCCGTTGAATGAATCTTCAAGTCCTACGCCATCTTCAGGCTTTACGCCCAGAGCATCACAGGCAAGAAGGAATATCTCAGGATCAGGCTTAGATCTGGTTACCTGGTCTCCGCACACGCAGGTGTCGAAATACGGCAGGGCTCCGAGAGCTGCCATCTGTGAAGTGACTTCCTCTCTTGTCGAAGAAGAAGCTATGGCGATCTTCATGCCGGCATTTTTCATCGAACTCAGGAGTTCTATGGTATGGGGCTTTAACGGAACTTTACCCTCCGCGGCCAGACCGTTATAGATCTCACGGAGCTCACGTTCGTACCGTTCGCCCGGCTCTCCGTAGACTCTCTCAAACTCGTCTACCGTAGCCTTTTTATTCTTTCCGATAACGCTGATGCCATATGTCACGATATCAGCAAAGCCGTATTTCTCACCGATCATTTCCCAGCAATTCAGGACTGTCCTCTCTGAATCGAGGATCAGTCCGTCCATGTCGAAGACCGCTGCTTTGAACCATCTGTTTACGGGCTCCATCAGACCTCCATGGTTCCTTCAAAGACCTTGGCGCAGTTACCTGTCATGAATACCGCATCATCCGTATATCTGATGATGAGATCACCGCCCTTAAGGATAACCCTGATGTCTTCACCCTTCTTGCAGAAACCGTTCTCGCAGGCTGCAACTACGGTTGCGCATGCGCCTGTTCCGCATGCCATCGTCTCGCCTGAACCTCTCTCCCAGACTCTCATCTTAAGAGTGTGGTCGTCGATGACTTTGACGAACTCTGTGTTAACTCTCTCAGGGAAGATGTCAGTTGCATATTCGAACTTGGGACCGATGGTATTGAGATCCAGTACATCGACAAGCTCCGTGAATACAACGGCGTGGGGATTACCCATCGAAACAGCCGTAATGTTATATTCATCGCCGTCTATATTTACCGGAACGTTAATTGCCGTATCACCGGGGAGCGTGCACGGGATCTTGGGCGGATTGAGTTCTGCCTTGCCCATGTCTACCTTTACCCTGGCAACAACTCCGCCCAATGTCATGAGTTCAAGAGTCTTGATTCCGCTCTTTGTCTCGATCTTCATGTGTCTCTTCTTGTGACCGCGCTCATCGTACATGTACTTTGCAACGCATCTTATCGCGTTACCGCACATCATACCCTCCGAGCCGTCGAGATTGAACATGATCATCTTGCAGTCAGCGACCTTTGAAGGAGCGATAAGAACGATGCCGTCACCGCCGACACCGAAGTGTCTGTCACTCATGTAGACTGACAGCGACTCAGGTGAAGACACCATGCTTTCCATGCAGTCGATGTAAATGTAGTCGTTTCCTGCACCCTGCATCTTCGTGAAGTGGATCTTACGTCTCTTATCACGCATGTTGTTGATGTCAACGAGCTCTGTATTGATCTCGGAGAAGTGGCTCATGAGAGAGTCCGCAAGAGCGTCTGCGGTATCAATAGCCGTAAGGCAAGGAATGCCGAGCATGACTGCTCTTCTTCTGAGCTTAACAGAGTCTCTTGCAGGGAGTCTTCCCTTTGCGGATGTCGAGATGATGTAGTTGATATTGCCGCTCTCAATCAGAGACATTGTGTTGTTCTCATCGGATTCGTGGATCTTCGATACGGCTGTTACTTCCATTCCGGCCTGTCTCAGTGCCTCTGCCGTACCGTGTGTCGCATAGAGTTTGAAGCCCATGATGTCGAACTTCTTCGCGATCTCGACTATCTCCATCTTGTCTGAATTTCTTACAGTGATGAATACACCGCCGCGCTTGTACATCTTATAGCCTGCCGCTACAAGGCCCTTGTACAGAGCTTCCGAGAGGTTTCTGCCGACGCCTAATACCTCACCGGTGGATTTCATCTCAGGTCCGAGCTGGGTATCAACGTCAGTAAGTTTCTCGAAGGAGAACACAGGAACCTTAACCGCAGTGTAAGGTGACTGTCTGTAGAATCCGGTGCCGTAATCCATGTCAGCAAGCTTTGTTCCGAGGCTTACTTCGATGGCAACGTCTACCATCGGGATGCCCGTAACCTTGCTCATGTAAGGAACCGTTCTTGATGCTCTCGGATTGACCTCGATTACATAGATCCTGTTGTCCTTTACGATGTACTGGATGTTTACGATACCTGTTGACTTAAGTCCGTCGCAGAGAGCGATCGTAGTATCAGCGAGTTTTTTGTACATATCGTCGTAGATATGCTTTGCAGGATACATCGCGATCGAGTCGCCGGAGTGGATTCCCGCACGCTCAACGTGTTCCATGAGACCGGGGATAAGAACATCCTTTCCGTCGTAGATCGCATCCACTTCGATCTCCTTGCCCTGGATGTACTTGTCGATGAGGACAGGGTTTTCGATACCCTGTGCGAGGATGATCTTCATGTACTCGTTAACGTCCTCGTCGTTGAAGGCGATGATCATGTTCTGACCGCCAAGAACGTAGGAAGGTCTTAAGAGGACAGGGTATTCGAGTGTGTTTGCAGCCTTGAGCGCTTCCTCGAGTGTGAGTACAGAGAATCCCTTAGGTCTTGCGATCCCTAGGCGCTCCAAGAGCTCATCGAATCTCTCACGGTCTTCTGCCATGTCGATGGAATCGGCAGATGTACCGATGATGTTGATGTTATTCTCGGATAATGTTTTCGTGAGCTTGATGGCTGTCTGGCCGCCGAATGCAACGACTACGCCGAACGGATTTTCCTGATGAACGATGTTCATTACATCTTCAGGTGTCAAAGGCTCGAAATAAAGTCTGTCGCCCGTATCGAAGTCTGTCGATACCGTCTCGGGGTTGTTGTTTACGATGACGACCCTGTAGCCCAATGCTCTTAATGCGTGTACGCAGTGAACCGCGGCATAGTCAAACTCGATTCCCTGACCGATACGGATCGGGCCTGAACCGAATACGATTACGGTCTGCTTGTCCTTATCGCCTGCCTTCTCGAAATCAGCTTCGTTCTCGCCGCCTTCCTCAGGTCTGTTGAATGTCGCATAGAAGTAAGGCGTATGCGCTTCGAACTCGCCTGCGCAGGTATCGACCATCTTGAAAGTCGGCTTGAGTTCATATGTTACGGGCTTGCCTGTGATCCTTGCGATAGCCTTGTCTGTGAAGCCCAGTTTCTTAGCCTTTACGTATTCATCGAAAGAGATGTCTCTGCCGGAGATGTTCTTTTCGAATTCGACGAGGTTCCTGATCTTGGCAAGGAACCACATGTCGATCTTTGTCTCTTTGTTGATCTCAGCAATATCAACGCCTCTTCTGATCGCCTCAGCTACATAGAAGAGTCTCTCGTCCGTAGGTGTTACGCAACGCTCCATGAGGTCTTCGTCTGCGACTTCCTCCATCTTCTTGAGGTGGAGTGTGTCAGCAGAGATCTCTGCGCCTCTAACGGCCTTCATGAGAGCGCTCTCGAATGAGTCGGAGATCGCCATGACTTCGCCCGTTGCCTTCATCTGCGTGCCGAGATTTCTCTTGGCATATACGAACTTGTCAAAAGGCCACTTCGGATACTTGACTGCGACGTAGTCCAATGCAGGCTCGAAAGCTGCATATGTGTGGCCTGTAACGGCATTTACGATCTCGTGGAGTCTGTAACCTATCGCGATCTTTGTTGCAACCTTTGCGATCGGATAACCTGTTGCCTTTGAAGCAAGAGCCGATGATCTTGAAACTCTCGGGTTAACTTCGATTACAGCATACTCGAACGAGTTCGGATTGAGAGCGAACTGGCAGTTACAGCCGCCTTCTACTCCCAGTGCCTCGATTATGTTAAGTGATGCTGTTCTGAGCATCTGATACTCTTTGTCTGAGAGCGTTACCGCAGGAGCGATAACGATGGAATCGCCCGTGTGAACGCCGACGGGGTCTAAGTTCTCCATCGAGCAGACCGTGATGACGTTGCCGTCCTTATCTCTGATAACCTCGAACTCGATCTCTTTCCAGCCTGCGATTCCACGCTCGATGAGGACCTGTGTGATAGGAGACAAAGCAAGACCGTTTCTTGCGATCTCGTGGAGCTCAGCCTCATCGTTTGCGATACCGCCGCCTGTTCCGCCTAATGTGAATGCAGGTCTTACGATTACCGGGTAACCGATCTCTTTTGCGAAATCCATCGCATCTTCAACTGTCGTAACGACCTTTGAAGGAATGCAGGGCTGGCCGATGGCTTCCATTGTGTCCTTGAACATCTGACGGTCTTCAGCCTTGTCGATACACTCGGGAGATGAGCCGAGGAGCTTTACGCCGTGGGATTCAAGGAAGCCTTCCTTGGCGAGTTGCATGCAGAGCGTGAGCGCTGTCTGTCCGCCAAGTCCTGAGAGGATCGAGTCAGGCTTTTCAGTCTCGATGATCCTCTTTACTGTCGTAAGTGTAAGGGGTTCGATGTAGATCTTATCTGCCATCGACTTGTCGGTCATGATGGTGGCCGGGTTTGAGTTAAGGAGTACGATCTCGATGCCGTCTTCCCTCAGTGCTCTGCAGGCCTGTGTGCCTGCGTAGTCGAATTCAGCGGCCTGTCCGATTACGATAGGACCCGAACCGATAACAAGGACTTTACGTATTGTTTTATCGAGCGGCATATTATTTCTCCTCCTTGTTTTCCATCATGCTGATAAAGTTATCGAAAAGGAATTCCGTATCCTTGGGGCCTCCGCAGGCTTCCGGGTGGAACTGTACAGAGTAAGCGGGCTTATCAAGATACTTGATTCCTTCGTTTGTTCCGTCATTAACGTTAACGAAATATTCTTTCGCGATATTGGTATCGATCGAATTGCTCTCGACCTGATATCCGTGGTTCTGTGAAGTGATGTAGACTCTTCCCGTCTCAAGGTTCTTAACGGGGTGGTTAGCGCCTCTGTGGCCGTACTTGAGCTTGGATGTCTTAAAGCCGTGAGCAAGTGCAAGGATCTGGTGACCTAAACAGATCCCCATGATCGGGATTCCTGAATCCTTCAGGACCTTCATCGTCTCTATGGCTTTTGTATTGTCCTCAGGATCTCCGGGGCCGTTAGACAGGAAGATTCCGTCGGGCGCAAGCTCCATTACTTTTGCCGCACCGGTATCTGCGGGAAGGAGATGCACCTCGCAGGATCTTTTCGCGAGCTCCCTGGCGATATTGCTCTTGATGCCGAAGTCGAACATCGCGACCTTGAACTTAACCTCACCCTCGGGTGATACGATCGTCTCCTCAGGTGTCGTAACCTCTTCTACGGGATCCTTGATCTTATATGCTTTGATCTCATCTAAAGAAAATTCATCCGGGCGGTCGCAGATAGCGCCGTTCATCGTACCTGATTCTCTCAGGCACTTTGTAAGAGCTCTGGTGTCGATCCCCTTAAGACCGGGAATTCCCTGTTCCTTGAGGAATGTGTCCAGATCTGTCTCACATCTGAAATTGGAAGGAAGATCGCACACTTCCCTTACGATATAGCCCGATACATTTATCTTCGAACTCTCCATGTCAGAAGTTATTATTCCGTAGTTGCCTATCAGGGGAAATGTCTGGACAACTGCCTGTCCTTTGTAGCTCGGATCCGTGAGTGTCTCAAGGTATGCAGTCATTGCGGTGGTGAATACTATCTCGGAAATAACGCTTCCGCAGGCACCCATCGCCTCGCCTTCGTAAACATTGCCGTTCTCCAATACAAGATAACGTTTCATATGGTCTTCCCCCTTTTATAAAAAAGGCTTTTTCCTTGGGAGAAAAAGCCTTGAATTGCAAATCAGCCGAGCAGGATCTCGCGGACTTTTGACCCCATCTGTTCCTTCTCGATAACATCCTTATGTCTTACTTCCAGAGACGGCAGTTCGGCAATGGACTGCGGGATCTCGAGCCCGCTCTCTTCGGCAAGTTCGGCGATAATATCCGGTATAGGCTTTTCATCCGAATATCCGGCTCCCCTGAGCGCGTCCATTACGGCAGGAGCAAACTTGAACGGTGATGCCGTGGAAGCAAAGACTGTCTTGCTCTCGTCACCCGATCTTGTGTGATATCTGCCGTATATATTGAATCCGACTGCCGTGTGAGGATCGATGACATGATCCGTGCGGTCATATACCTCGAGGATCGTCTTCGATACTCCGGTCTCATCGGCGAAGCCGCCAACGAACAGTTTCTGCAGTGACTTTAATGTATCCTTGTCAACGCTGTATTTTCCGTCTTCGCTGAGCTGTCTCATCCAGCCCGTTACCGTCTCGGGGTTCTTACCCGCGATCTCGAAAAGGAGTCTCTCGAGATTTGAAGAGATAAGGATATCCATAGAAGGCGACGTGGTCTTGAAGAATTCCCTGTTGCGGTCGTAGGTGCCGCTTGAGAAGAAGTCGCACAGGACCTTGTTGCGGTTGGAAGCGCAGATAAGCTTATGGACCGGAATACCCATCTGCTTTGCAAACCATGCAGCAAGGATATTACCGAAGTTACCTGTCGGAACAACGATGTTGAATGATTCGGTAAGATCCATCTTACCTTTTCTTATAAGTTCAACATATGAATATACATAATATGCGATCTGCGGAGCGAGTCTTCCCCAGTTGATGGAGTTTGCAGAAGAGAGCATGATGTCATGCTCGTCAAGCGTGATGGCAAATTCCATGTCGCCGAAGATCCTCTTAACGCCGGTCTGCGCATCGTCAAAACAGCCGTTGACTGCAACGACATGCGTGTTGGATCCGCCTGTCGTGGTCATCTGGAGCTTCTGTGCCTCAGATACGCCGCCTGTCGGATAGAATACGATGATCTCCGTGCCGGGAAGATCCTTGAATCCTTCAAGAGCAGCCTTGCCCGTATCGCCTGATGTTGCCGTAAGGATGCAGATCTTCTTGTTAAGACCCGTCTTCTTAGCGGAAGCCGTCATGAGATGGGGAAGGAGCTGGAGGGCTACATCCTTAAATGCGCACGTGGGACCGTGCCAGAGCTCAAGGATGAACTCCCTTTCGTTATATTCGTTGAGCTGAACGAGAGGAACGGGATTCTCGCCCCATTTTTCCTCCGAATAAGCCTGTCTTGTATATTCAAGAAGCTCAGTTTCCGTAAAATCCGTAAGATACTTGGACAGAACGAAAGCGGACAACTGGTAGAACTCCATTGTCTGCATCGCTTCAAGATCTTCTTTTGTAAGCTGCGGGATAGACTCGGGTACAAAAAGACCTCCGTCGGGAGCGATGCCTCTTATTATCGCTTCGCTTGAAGAAAACGTTCCTTCATATCCTCTTGTACTTATATAGTTCATTCTGTTTCTCCCTGAGTATCGGATGCCGTGGTCGTCTCTGCCAGAATAGCCGCTAATTCCGTAGTGCTTTCCGTAGTCGTTTCCGTGGTCTCTGTCTCACTCTCAAATTCGATGGTATGGCTGACAGTGTCCTGGGCAGGCATACCCTCTGTGTTGATCGTTCCGTAGCTTGATTCGTAAGCGCTGACAAGTGCCGACACTTCCGGATCGTACCTGTTCCTGTGGAACTCCCTGTACAGGTACTCGAGCCTGTCCTGGGCGGCAGCTCCGGCTTCGATCTGTTTTATCAGAGGAATAATACCAAATATGATAAGCAGCGTCACTAGTAACATTGACAGAATTACGATGCCTGCGACGACTAAACTTTTCATCTTCTCTCTCGGAGATTTTATATCCTCAATATCTATTGAATCATCAGGCAGCTCATCGGCAACTCCGCCCGAGCGCATCATGATGTCTCTTCTCTCTTTTGCAGAGGCCATTTGAGGCGGTTCGGAACTCTTCTGTGCCTTCGTCAGGATCGGTGCCTGGAAGTTAGCGCGGGCCGCAGGCGACGAACCTGATGCCATCTGGGCATTCTTCAGTTTTCCGGCGATATCTGCAGGCGGAAGATCTTCCGGAGGATTCTTTATATCCTCCCTGACCATCCTCAGCGCCTCCTGGGCAATGGTCAGATACTGTTCAGTACCGAGGACTCCCTGAATGGCAAATGCCAGACTGCCCTCAGCCCTTTTGAACTGACCTTCCCTCGCAAGACAGAGTCCGAATAACAGTGCCGGATCTCCCCATTTCTGATACTGGGAGATCAACGGTTTTAAGAATATCTGAGCAACGTCAGTGCCGTCGCCCTGACTGTTCTGCAAAGCCCTGTTGTACTGGCGGACTATACGGGCCTTCTCTTCATTGCTGACATCGAAAAGAATGAGACTCGATTCATTGATAGGTTGTATCATCATGCATAAGCTCAGATAGTCGTGCATTTAATCAATCCTTTCAATTCGGCCCTTATCTGACCCGTAAGATAGAGCGATCCCGTGGCAAGAAGGATCATCCCGTCTTCAACGCACTTTGAATAAGCAAGCCTTGTTCCTTCAACGGGATCAGGGCATACCTCCAAATTGTCGCTGATATTATACACATAATTGATTTTCTGTGCGAGAACATCGGCAGGTTCGCTCCTGGGGTTATCAGGGGTCACCGCAACGGCGCTCTTTATGTTCAGACCGCACGTTTTATAGGCTTCGAGAACACCTGTTATCTCCTTGTCGGCCATCGCGCCCATGAGAAGTCTTACAGGTTTGCCTCTGAGTCTGCCTCCCAGGATATCGTTCATGGTCTCGCCAAGACTCATGGCGCCCTGAGGATTATGGCCGCCGTCCAGTATCACGGCAGGCTCAAGGCTCATTATCTCCGCCCTGCTCTTCCATCTGGCAAGCGCGATTCCCTCCTTTATGGCTTCAGAAGAGACACCGCACTTCTTCGCCGCTTCAATGGCCGTGATCGCATTTCCTATCTGATGCCTGCCGTTAAGAACCGTTCTGTAGATGGTGTCCTCATATGTAAATTCCATGTGGCCGTCTTCGGTAAAACGCGCGCCATCAAAGGCTTCTTTGCTGCCCGCAAAAGACAGCGGTATGCCTTTCTCTTCCGCTTTTGAGATCAGGGTCGCCCTTACATCCTGCTTCATCTCTTCCGGCAGGAGCATGAGATCCGGATCAAAACACACCGCAGGCGAACCTTCCTTGAAGATGCCTGCCTTTTCGCCCGTTATCTCAGAGATCGTATTGCCCAGAACGCCCGTGTGATCAAGGCCCATTGCGGTAATGACCGTCACCAGGGGATCTTTTATGATATTCGTTGAATCAAGCCTGCCGCCAAGTCCTACTTCAAGGACCGCCACATCGATCTTCTTCTCCGCGAAATACAGAAAGCAGATGGCCGTGATAAGTTCAAACTCCGTAGGCTCATCACACATGCCTCCGGCGATCATCTTCTCCCTGGCTTCTTTTACCCGGGCCGAATACTTTTCGAGATCTACGGAAGATATCTCTCCGTATGAATCGTCGGCTATATATTTATCCAATCCGGCTTTTCCGTCGATTATCCTGATACGCTCGGAGAACCTCTCAAGATAAGGCGATGTGAAAACACCGACCGTCTTATCTGAAGCAGCCATTATCGATGAAATGAATGTCGCAACGGAACCCTTGCCGTTTGTTCCCGCAATATGGACAGACTTAAAACTGTCCTGGGGATTGCCGAGAAGGTCCATCAAAGCGGTTATCCGCTCAAGGCCGGGTTTGATGCCGAATTTCAAAGCTCCTTTCAAAAGATCAGGCACCTTTGATTCAGGCATCGGCCGCTTCCTTTCCCGAAGAAGCTTCTTCAGACTTCTGCGCCGGCTGCGCATTGTAATCCACCATGTCCTTCTTCTTGAAGACCATGAGCTTGCTCAGTACGTAATTTGCAATGACAACAAAGACACAGTTGATCAGTTTAACAAGATAATCATATGTAAAAGCGAATGAGCCGATATAGGTCATTGGCGTTTCTACCGGAACCTTCGTGATCAGCTCGCAGATCCATACCATGAGATACATTACACCCAGTTCAAGAACTACAAACGATAATACTCTTGCGCCTGCAAAAGCCAGCAGTTCTCTTAAGATGCTTCCTTTGGATCTGAATACCGTAATTCTGTTAAGGAAATAGGCCACGATGACCGCAACAATCCAGCCGACGATCTGTTTGACCGCAATCTTAAGGGAAAACTCAAAACCAAAAACAGAGAGACTCATGTCTGACTTAACGAGCAGATCAAAAAGAATATAAACTATCCAGTTCGCAACCGTCGTAAGTCCGCCGCTCACAAGATACATGAAGAGTTTGCGCTTCTTTTCCTGACTCTCTGTAAAACTCGGATCACCGAATACGATCTTTTTAACAATTCCCATTTCCTTTATACCCGCTTCGGTCTCGGACTTGTCCTGTCGGAGACCATCCTTCTGATGATATATACTGTTATGGTAATAATAACCGCCTCAATAATAGCAATAACAAGGAAAACGTCAAACAGATAAGAATAGAGAAGTTCCGCCTTCTTGTCGGCAAACCTGTATGTGCTTACCGTTCCGTCGGTCTGGTTATATCTGTAGAAATCCTTAAAACCGTTCTCATCGGCCAGATAAAGGATAAAGTCCCCGTCATCGTTGAGATAGCCGTTTAAGAGCATGGTCCCGTTATCAAATATTGCCGGCTTGAACTCTTCAGGGATCATGACATCGTCAGGAACTTCGACAGACTTAAGTATCTGTGATGTCTCGATGATGGTATTCTCCGGTTCATATTTGATCACGGTCTTGGCGGTACTGTTATAGAAATAGAAACCGGGCGACTGCGTACCGTCATAAAGGTAGATCAGAACGCTCGTAACACCGTCCCTGATATATGCGGGAACACTGTATCCGTTGATGTATCTCGTGGTCTGTGAAAATCCTTCGGGGATGACTGCTTCTTCCGGAGCATCAAGGAATGTATAAGTATTACCGTCTACATCGACCAGCAAAGCGTTGTCGGGGATGTTACTCTCTCTTCGTACGACATGGATCGTATAGTGCATGCGGTTGATACCGTCCTGGGCCGTAACATCCACGGTGACCGTATTGTCACCGACATTGAGATACTGGTTTCCGTTGATGCTCACGGCAGCCCATGAGTTGCTCTCGATAACGCTGACCTGCACTTCCGTTACGGAAAGTTCGACCGAGCAGGTGTATTCGGTTATGTTCGGATTGAATTCGGGAGTGATCGACGCGCCCCTTACCTTGAGCGACGAGAGGGTTGCGTTGCTGGAAAGTCCGCCACGTTTTATCGGAAGAGTTACCCCGCTTCCGATGCTCACAGACACGCTCTCTTCAGGAGATGTAAAAGAACCGCATTCGCTGATCCAGCAGTTGATGTCACCGCTCCCGTTCGGATATATCCTGAGCGTAACGGTAAACAATACAACCTGTTCCTCGGAAGCAAATGATGCGGATATTGTCTCCTCGCCGTTCTCGTCAGTTCCGACGCTCATCATCTGGTCCATACCGCTTACAATGAGCTCACCTTTGGTCTGTGTCTCGGTATATGCGTAATTAGTAAGTTCCTTTCCCTGATCGAACGCGACAAACTCCGCCTGATCCGCATCGTAATTGAAACGGACAGGACCGAATTCCGTAATGCCGGGCATGTGATTTGCAACGACATCGACTATGATGATGTCCCCGGGACCGATATCGGAAGATCTCGTAACGGCTGATATCACCACCTGCGAATCGGCATTTACCCTGTCAGCCTTAAAAAACGCCATGCATACCGACGCAGCAAGCAGCAGTGCCAGGAAAGCGCATCCTGACTTTGCCGCAAACAAAACCGTCTTTTTGCCGATCAGATATCTCATTAAGGCAGGCTCCCGTATGACGCAGGCATATTCTCGTATACCGGAATTATAAATTCAAAACCGGCTTCCGTCATTCCTATCGAATCATAACTTCTGTAATATCTCATACCTTCAGAATACGCCATCTGGATATTCTGCGCATACTGATGGTTATACTTCTCCGTTCCGTCATCGAGCACGTCGAATTTCTGAAAGTAAAGAGTATTCTGTCCTTTGTCTATATAGCCCGTTGCTATCCATACGGCTCCGCCCTTAATCGCTTTCTCAACGGATGTCCACGGGAGCAGATACGACGCTTCGGTTTCAGTTATCTCCTGACCTTCCCAGTCTCTTCCCCACTGCGCGTATTTAGCACCGTTTATTACCGCGCCGCCGGGTTCTGTCGTCGCATATGCTCCGATATTATAGTAATTGTAATAGCCTTCAAAACCGGAAAGATCGCCCCTGGACAGAGCGGATTCACCGGAATAGCCCATCTCCTGGATTATCCTGCTCGCAAGAAAATAGGGCGATACGCCGGCATACTCTCCGGCCTCATAGATGATCTGCGCATAGTCGTAGTCTCCACCGTCCATGAACGAACCTTTGATTATCGATCTGACGCCTTCAACTGTATGGACCTGCGGATCAAACCCGAGCATCTCGAACATGAATATCCTCTCTGGTGTAAAGAAATTTCTCGGATCCAGATAGTAACTTACGACTTCCGTCTTGGCGGCCATCCAGTCGGGTTTGTCGTAGACCTGGCTGTTCGGCTTGACCCAGGACGGATCGGTGGAATTCTGGATGAGGCTCCTGCCCTTGCTGTCTTCTGCCGCAAGCGCGGTTTCAAAAGAAAGATTGGTATAGTAAGGCGTGAAGACATATGACGGCTTAAGATTATGCAAAAGCCACAATCCGCTGTAATAGCTCACGGGGAATCTCTGAAGCGTGTTCTCGTAGAAATCCCCGCTGTCATCACCGTTCAGGAGATAGAATCTGTATGAATCGGATGTTCCGTCAAAGCTCGTCACAGTACATGTGATGACGGTCTCTCCCTGTGGCAGCTCAAATATCTGTCCCTGGTCGAGCATAACCTCACTGCCATTAGAACCGGCTTTTATGGAAATGTCTGCCGAATAGCCTTCCAACGCCGTGCACCTGAAAGCGATGCTCTTCGGGTTCTTTGAATAATATGCATAATCACGCTTGAGGAACTCGAAATCAGGATAGATATCAACAGCTTCCTCGGTAGCCGCATCAGCGATATAAAGGCCCGAGAGAGCTCCGTTTATCGGAATGATCCCCGCCTTTTTCCTTTCGACCTCATAAGTGTTGTTTCCGCTGTCGGTAAGTTTAACCTTCGTATCCTCCGGTCCGCCCGACACTGCCATATAGGAACCGTCGAAATATGCGCATTCCCTTGACTGTATCATCGCATAAGAGATGTCCTTTTCGATATCCGAGCCGGAACCTGTACGGCTGACGCAAATATAATAGCAGTTGGACACGCCGGCAATACCGGTCTCCTCCTGAACTGCTGCCGTATCCTGCTTTCTTCCCCTCAGCATCAGATAAGGGATGCCGGGATTCTCATTCGATCCTATGAGGTCTCCCTTAAGGTCGTAAAGAGATACCCTGATGTCGTCGGAAAGACCGGCAAAATCTATGTAGCAGTCCTCTTCGCCGCAGTCGATCATGTACCACGATACCGCTTCACCGCCGGGGATAAAACCATAGGCAACAGAACCTGGTGTTACGGTCTGCTTCTCGGGGATAAGTATCTCGCCTCCGGAGATGACGGTTCCGCGCCCGTCGGAACTCCTGAGGAGCGCATATACCTCATGCCTTCCGGGAATGCAGTCCGCTGTATCCCATGAGAGGACAAATTCCCTGTAACCGTTGTTATTGCCGTCTGCATATTTAAGGTATCCGTAATAGAGTGAACCGTCGACGAAAAAGTCGGTCCTGACCTCGTCTCCCGTGGCAGTATATGAACCGGTGGCTTCCCTTATGCCGACAGTATACTGTTCCGCAGAATCAATGGCCGTCTCAAGGCTGACGCCTGAAATGACCGATCCTTTTCCGGAAGGCTTTCCGGAAGCCCTGAGTTCCCTGTCCTCAGCCGCGAGCGCATTGTCTATCGCGGCTATCCTCGAGCCTTTCTCCAGGTCTTCAAGAATGTATCCGATCTCATCCTGACGCTGCTCTCCATAGATAACATTACATAAGTCAGAAGCAAACTGCTGGTCTGATATACCGCCGAGCAGATACTCGGGAGAAGTCATGACCGAGATGACATAGTCACCACAGGACACGAGTCCGTCCTCCACATGCGATCTTGCGATCCTGACTTCCGTGTCGGATGAGGAAGTAAGCGCTGCCGCACGGACGACTATATCGTCCGCCTTTTTCATCGTCTTCCTGTCAGGTTCTTTGATGCCGGTATCAAGACAGACGGCTGTAATGACCGTTGCGGCGATCGCAAGGACTCCGCTCAGGGCCGCTACGGCAAAATACTCGGGGCGCCTGATAAACAATTAAGTGTCCCTCCCGGTGATCTTGTCTAACGTATAACCGTAGGAAGGAACGAAGTGTTCCATGTAATATCGCACCTCGGGCATATCCATTTCGCTGATGGTCTTGCCTGTCGCCTCCTTGGCGGCGGAGAACTCGGCGTTGCCGGTGCTTTCTTCCCTGAGGCACTTTATATATGCGGCTATCTTGTCAGCCGCCTTTACGAGTTTATGAATGAGGATCTGCTCTTCGCCGGTAATGTCGGGAGCCAAGAGTTCCATATATTCCGCTCTCATCTCTTCATCATCGGGAAGCAGTTCGACAAGGCTCGCAGCAGCCTCCTTCTCGACTTCCTTATAAGCCTTCGTGATCTCCTTGTTCCTGTACTTGATGGGTGTCGGGAGATCACCTGTCAGGATCTCGGTGCAGTCATGGTAAAGCGCATAGGCCTGAACCTTGTAAGGGTCCGGCAATATCGCGCCTTCCTTATCCTTCTCAAACTTGTTGTGGAGAAGAGTAAGACAATGTGCAATGACCGCTACGTCGAAGCTGTGCTCTTTGATGTTCTCGGTTCTGCTGTTGCGCATCAAAGCCCATCTTCCGATGTACTGCATGCGGTCCAGCATGGCAAAAAAGCCGTATTCTTCCTTATTATCCATATCTTTTCTTCCTTTAACTCTTATACATCTCGTTGAAGCACCCTGCCGCAAACGTATCTGTCATGCCGGCAATGTAGTCTGACACATAGATAGGCAGAGGCGTATTTTCTCCGGCTTTGTACTCCGGATGGTTGCAGACAAATTCTGCGAATTTTCTTATCGATGACGATCTTGATTCCGTCGCCTTTTCAACATTCTGAACAGCCTCGTAGAAAGCATCGAAAAGACCTTCTATCATGACTTCGCAGTACTTCTCGTAGGTTTGTACCCTGGGTGCCCTGTATATCTTCGCGACATTCTCGTTCAGAGTGTGTTCGAGCGCGTCGCCCGCATGATCGCTCATCATGATGCAGCCCTTGTCTATGCTGTTCTCGATAATATCCTGTACGAGGAAATTGATTATCTCGGAATTTGAGCTTCCCAATCCGTCTGCCACGACCGGAACATCAAACTCGCTCGCGATAACGCCGGTCCTCAAGGCATCCTCGATATCCCTTCCCACATACGCGATCTTGTCGGCAAATCTGACGACACATCCTTCCATGGTTGCGGGACCTTTGCGGTTCTTCTTGGGAATGAGATAAGACAGATCCTCCTCGGTCTTGTCCCTGCACGGTTCGAGCTTTCTTTCCGAATAGTACTCGCCGCAGTGGCTTATGATACCGTCCCTGACCTCAAATGTAAGATTCAGTCCGTTATCGCCGTTGTGCTTTTCGAGAATGTTCAGCACGCGGAGACCGTTTGATTCATGTTCGAAATAGAGTTTGTCGTCGACTTCCTTGAGTTTCCTGTTAAGGATCCTCTCGCCGCTGTGACCGAACGGTGTGTGTCCTACGTCATGCCCCAGAGCGATCGCCCTGATAAGGTCGACATTGAGGTTAAGCGCGCTTCCGATCGTGGAGGCAATATAGTCGACATAGATGACATGCTCGAGTCTGGAGCAGATGTGGTCGTTTGCGGGATTGAAGAAGACCTGTGTCTTGTGCTTTAGACGTCTGAACGCCTGGGAGTATATGATCCTGCCCATGTCACGCTCGAAACAGTTACGGATGTCGCCGTCTTTTTCCGGCTGGATCCTGCCTTTTGAATCGGAGCACCTGGTGGCATTGACACTCAGGATCTTGTCCTTCTGGGTCTGAAGCATCTTGATCTTTGCCCTGGTTGCTTCGGATATCTTGTCCGACTTTCCGATACTGGCGACGCTGTCCGCATAAAGATCCTGGAAACTCAGATTGTCTGTCATCTTTTTAGTCTCCTTATAAAAAGCATTAAATCATTATACTACAAATGATCTGCCCTCTTCTGCGGCAAAGCCTGTTTATCCCTTCTTAAGCCCGGCGGAGTTTGCCAGCATGTTCTTGCGCATCCCGTCGAAATCCACCGTGATAAGTGCATCGCCTCCGACAGGTTCGACCTTGAGTATGACGCCTTCGCCGAATCTTGGATGTATCACCTTCATGCCCTCGAAAAGATCTGACGGGCTCAGAGCGTCTTCTCGGCGCGCATTTGCCTTCTCAGCCGTAAACTGCGACTTGATCGCCGAAGCAATGGACTGTCTGGACTTCTCCCTGTTTGTCTTGCCTTCGGGAACATCCTTGGGAGCTTCTCTTTTCGAACCCATGAGATAGAGCAGTTCGGGATTTATCTCCCTGATGAATCTGGAAGGCTGGTTGCAGTTAGTCTGACCGAAAAGCATCCTCTGCTTGGAAAGAACTATGAAGAGATTCTTCTTCGCTCTTGTGATCGCAACGTACATGAGCCTTCTCTCTTCCTCGGTATCCTCTATGCTCTGTATCGACCTGTAGCTCGGGAAAACCCCCTCTTCCATTCCGATGATGAAGACCGCCCCGAACTCAAGTCCTTTGGCGCTGTGGATCGTCATGAGCTTAACGTAGTCGTCATTGTCGTTATAGTCATCTCCTTCAGTGAAAAGAGACGCATTCTCGAGATAAAGGCCCAGTATTCCCTCTGTCGTGTCCGAGGTTGCCGTGTCGAAGAAAAAGTCATCGTCGACCTCCACCGGAAGACCGTCGCCGTCGTCGATCTCGAGGGTGTCCATATCGACAGGTTCGGCACGGTGCGCCTTATCATATTCGGCTGCTTCTGAAAGGAGCTCTTTGAGGTTCTCGACCCTGTCGATTATCTCGCCCTTCTTTTCGCGCTGCTCCGTGATCTCCTCGATGATGCCGGATTCGTTCTCGACATAATCGACGAACTGCGCGAAATCAAGTTCACCCTCAACGAGTTTTTCCCTCATACTGTTTATGAGGTCGGTAAATGAGCAGATCTTCGAAGCAGACCTTACCAGTTCGGGATAATCCACCGCATGCATCGCGACATCGAACATGCTGGTGTCACCGCTCATGGCATACTGCCTGATCTTCTCTATGGTCGCATCTCCGATGCCCCTTTTAGGCACATTAATTATCCTCTCGAAAGCGATGTTGTCGTTCGTGTCGTTTATGAGCTTAAGATATGCGAGGATATCCTTGATCTCTTTTCTGTCATAGAAACGCATGCCGCCGTAGACCCTGAACGGGATGCCCATGTTGTGGAGGGAAGTCTCGATGTTACGTGACAGGGCGTTCATCCTGTACAGGACCGCGCAGTCCGAATACTTGAACTTGCCTTTGTCCGCCATCATCTTGATGGTCCTTGCGACAAAATCGGCCTCGCCGTTTCCGGTATCGGCATTCATGACGATTATCTTGTCGCCTTCAGCCCCTTCAGTCCTCAGATGCTTGCTCTTACGCTTTTTGTTGTTTGCGATGACACAGTTGGCGGCGTTGAGTATCGTCTTTGTAGAGCGGTAATTCTCTTCGAGCTTTATGACCTGTGATCCCGGGAAATCCTTCTCGAACTTCAGGATGAGTCTTACGTCAGCGCCTCTGAACGAATAGATCGACTGGTCATCATCGCCTACCACGCAGATGTTTCCGCTTCCCTGGGCCAGCTGCATCACGGCACGGTACTGAGGCATGTTGGTATCCTGGTACTCGTCCACCATTATGTAATTGAACTTGTTCCTGTAAAGTTCCCTTATGTCCGGATTGTTCTCCAGGAGTTTTACCATGTTGACGAGGATATCGTCGAAATCCATGGCGTTATTCGCCAGGAGCTTTTCCTGATATCTTTTGTAGACCCTTGCGACGACGCTCTGGAAATAATCCTTCCCCGCAAGTATCGAATACTCCTCGGTATCATGGAACTGGTTCTTTGCATTGGATATCTCATTCTGGATGGACCTCGGCTTGAACTGGCTGTCCGCAATGTCGAGTTCCTTCATCGAATCCTTGATGAGCTTTGCCTGATCGTCAGTGTCTATTATCGAGAAATTCTTCGTGTATCCCAGAAGCTCGGCATGGCGCCTTAAGATCCTGGCAAAGATACTGTGAAACGTACCGCACCATATGAACTTGGAACGGTCTCCTATAAGAGCCTCGATCCTCTGGCGCATCTCATTTGCAGCCTTGTTGGTAAACGTGATCGCAAGGATGGACGACGGGGCGACGTTGTGTTTTCTGATCATGTAAGCGATGCGGTAAGTGATGACCCTGGTCTTGCCCGAGCCTGCGCCCGCAAGGATAAGGAGCGGTCCGTTAAGATGCGTTACCGCCGCCTTCTGCTCAGCATTAAGGCCTTCGAGCAGCCGGTCCGCATCAGGGTCAGACAGCATCTCTTCGCCCTGGCCGTATATACTCTCCATGTCTCTGAAAAAGTCGTCTGAATTATTGAAAACACCGTCAGTCAAGATTAGGATTCTCCCTTAAAAACTTTATTTAGAGATTATATCAGTATTATCAAATAATGGTTTCCTGTTAATGGGACAATTTACTACTAAAAATTGGAAAAATATATATAATAGCAACATGAGTAATAAAGGACACAGACATTACAGACTGAGCGGATCCCAGAGCATCCTTTTGGGATTTGTTGTTCTTATACTTGCAGGAGCGCTTCTCCTGATGCTCCCCTTCTCAACTAAAACGGGCGAATGGACCAGCTTTACCGATGCGCTCTTCACCGCGACGTCCGCCAGCTGCGTTACCGGCCTCATCGTTTTCGATACCGCCACACACTGGTCCTGGTTCGGTAAGATCATAATCCTGTTCCTTATCCAGGTAGGCGGTATGGGCGTCGTCACCATGACGACCATCCTTACGGGACTCATCGGAAAGAAGATCGGTCTTCAGGCCCGTTCCACCCTCCAGGAAGCAGTATCCGCACCGAACCTCGGCGAGATCATGAAATACACAAGATTCATATGCATTGGGACCGTCATCTTCGAACTTGCGGGAGCCGTCGCAATGTCACCTGTCTTCATATCAGAATACGGCATCGCGAAAGGTCTTTGGGTATCCCTCTTTTCATCCATATCGGCATTCTGTAATGCGGGCTTCGATCTCAACGGATCTCACGGTCCCTTCTCCTCCATGATGCCCTACATGGATAATCCTGTCGTAGTCATTACGCTTGTATTCCTCATCCTTACGGGCGGCCTCGGCTTCCTCACATGGATGGATATCAGAAGATACGGACTTAAATTCACCAGATACAGCACACAGAGCAAGGTCATAATCGTAATGGAAGTGATCCTTGTACTGTTCCCGCTCATATATCTCTGGTTTGGCGAATATCAGGATATGCCTTACGGACAAAGATTCCTGGCTTCTCTCTTCCAGGCAGTCACTCCGAGAACTGCAGGTTTTAACACGACAGACTATAACGACTTCTCCGGTACGGGTGTTGTAATGACGATAATCCTGATGCTCATAGGCGGAGCTCCGGGATCGACAGCCGGAGGCATGAAGATCACGACCATCGCAGTCCTCTTCTTCACCATGATATCCGTCTTCAAGCGTGAGAAAGCCCCTGCCGTATTCAAGCGCAGGATAATGCCGGAAGCCATAAGCGGTGCCGTTGCAGTATTCATGCTCGACATACTGCTCACCGTTTTCGGCGCTATGGCCATTTCGAAGATCGAAAACATCGCATTCCTCAAGACTCTGTTTGAGAGTGCTTCAGCCGTTGCGACAGTAGGTCTGTCGATGGGTATCACTCCGGAACTCACAACTGTATCCAAGATCGTATTGATAATTTTGATGTACACAGGACGTGTGGGCGGCCTCACACTCGTCTTTGCTGCGATAACGCGCAAAGCCACGGGCAACAGGCAGTATCCCGCAGATAACATAGCGGTCGGTTGATCCGGCAGAAAGGACACTTTATGAAGAGCATACTCGTAGTTGGAATAGGAAGATTCGGTTACCACCTTATCGATCAGCTGAACAAGGCAGGAGACGAGATCCTGGCAGTCGATTCTTCAGAGGAACGTCTGGAACCGGTCCTCGGCATGGTCACCAGTTCCCTTATAGGTGATGCGACCAACGAGAGTTTTGTCAGATCATTGGGTGTCGAGAATTTCGACGTCTGCTTCGTTGCGATCGGAGATGACTTCCAGTCCTCACTCGAGGCTACGTCCCTCCTCAAGGAATGCGGCGCGAAGTATGTCGTAGCCAGGGCATCCCGCCTTGTCCATGAAAAATTCCTGCTGAGAAACGGAGCCGACTTTGTTGTTTTCCCCGAAAAGCAGCTCGCCGAATGGTCAGCCATACGCTGGTGCTCAGGCAGAGTCGTCGATTATCTTGATTTCCCCGGCGAATACTCGATCTTCGAGATCACGGTTCCCAAAGACTGGATAGGCAAGAGCCTTGCAGAACTCGGCATCAGGAATAAGCTCCATCTCAATGTCTTATCGATCAAGAGGGACGGAAAAGCCATTCTTGAATTCCCGGCCGACCTCGTTTTCGAGACCGGCGATACGGTTACCATTTTCGGTGCCGACAAGGATATCCAGAAGAGCCTGAAGATCAATTACTGATATCCGTAACATGAAATCGAGTAGGGGGAATTTAATCCCCCTCTCACACCACCGCACGTGCCGTTCGGCATACGGCGGTTCAACTTAACTTCAAAGCGTGACGCTCATTGTAATAATCAAGGCAACTGATAAGACCTGCCCTGCCAAGCACCTCTTTTGAGATTGCCCGTGTTACACAAGTCTTGGTCACGACCCATTGGTATCTGTCTCCACAATACGATGTCAGTCTTGCTAAGTCTTTGGATACTCCGAGTTTTTGGAGTCCCCATTGTCTCTTGCTCGGCACCTTCCATTGTTTCCAGATAATGGTTCTAAGCCTTGTCCTTAAATGTGCGTCAATGTCAGATATTGCCATCTTCATGTTTCCTAACGCAAAGTAATTTATCCAGCCTCTTGTTACTTGGTTAATCTTTTTAATCCTAATTCCCAATCTCATTGAGTTCTTTCTTTGCGTCAAGGCTTTGAGTCTGCGTTTGAACTTAGCAACCGAGTCCTGATGCGGTTTGCACTTCCATTCAAGTGTTTTGGGGTCTTTGTAGAATCCAAATCCAAGGTATTTTACTTTTGTCGGTCTGACTATCTTAGTCTTCTCCGCATTAACCTTGAGACCGAGTTTCCTTTCTATCCAAGACGTGATGGAGTACATCACACGCTTTGCACTTGCTTCGCTCTTTACTGCAATTATGCAGTCGTCAGCATATCTTGCGAAGTGCAGTCCTCTGTTTTCAAGTTCTTTGTCCAGTTCGTTCAGCATTATGTTGCTAAGTAATGGTGAGAGGTTGCCGCCCTGCGGTGTTCCCATTTCTGTTTGCTCGTATCCTTCCGGGGTCATTACACCTGCCTTGAGATATTTGCGTATCAGAGATTCCGTGTCTCCATCGTTAATCAGTATGTGAACGTAGCTCATTAGTCTGTCTTGTGGTACGTTGTCGAAGAATTTCTCCAAGTCTATATCCACAATCCACGTGTAGTCCTCATTTAAGTATTCAAGGACTTTTCTTATTGCCATCTCACAGCTTCTGTTCGGACGAAAGCCATAACTGAACTCCGAGAAATGCGGGTCGCATATCGGTCCTATCACTTGTACTATTGCCTGCTGGATTACTCTGTCCATTGCTGTAGGGATTCCAAGTTTTCTCTTTCCGCCATTAGGTTTGGGTATTTCTACTCGTCTGACGGGTTGAGGCTTGTATTCCCTTCGTAGTATCTGCTCTTTTATCGTAGGCCAATTTGCCTTGATATACTCACCAAGTTCCTCTGTACTGACACCGTCAACTCCGCCTGCACCCTTATTGGCACAGACCCTTTTGTAGGCTTCGTTCATATTGTCCTTGTGTAAGATTTTATCGAGCAGCTCCGACATTGCCTTGTGTGCTCTTCTCCTTTCCGCTCCCTCAGACTCAGCCTTATGTTGTGTGTTCAGATTTCATATACGTTTCATCCTACCACTGTCGGGCATATCCTCAGGACATACATTTGCGTCGCACGGTTAAATTGTTCCACCCTTCCCGATTACTCGGTACTATGGCTTCTGCTGACTTCTCACAGTTCGTTGTTACTACGGATCGTGCTCCGTCTGTGAGACCTCACGGGATAAGCCCCGAACCTTTCCCCGTTTACTCGCCTGATTTACGCATTGAGGTTACGGTTGCCTTTGGGACTTTGATGCCACTAGCCATCTCATCCGCTCAATGCGCCTTAATATCAGGTTTCTGTCCGTCGAGCCACGGTTTCGCTATTGCTTCTTCTCGCCTGTACCTCACGATACAAACCTTGCAAGTCGCTTTAAGGTTCGTCGGCAACTACGCCCCTCGGGACTTCCACCCGAGGTTCGGGACATGCCCGTCATACTAATAAAGTACCGTCTCAATTTGTCATGAGACGGTACTGTTTTTTCTGAAAAACTCAGTCTTTAAGATCAGGGATTGGTACAGCGTCCGCTTGCATCGAAATTATAGGTCTTTCCGCCGATCTTCTTTGATGTGTTTGCAAGCATGCGGCCTTCGTCAAAGTAATACCAGATGTTGCCGAGCTTCTTCCACCCGATGGTCATATGACCGTTATTCTCGAAATAATACCAGCTGCCGAGCTTTTTCCATCCGGTGCACATGACACCCGAGTTCTCAAAGTAGTACCAGACGCCGCTGATCTTCTGCCAGCCCGTGGCCATAACACCTGAAGACTGCAGGTAATACCACTTCCCGCCTGTCTGTACCCAGCCGGTCTTCATATAACCGCTGGCATCCATGTAGTACCAGCTGCCGTCGATCTTCTGCCAACCTGTCGTCATGCGCCCTGACTTTTCAAAATAGTACCAGTCGCAGTCGATAAGTTTCCATCCGGTTGCCATGATGCCTCTCAGATCAAAGTAATACCATACTCCCCCGATCTGCTTCCAGTCCGTCACCGGCTTGCCGGATTCAAAGTACATCCATTTTGCGCCTGTCTGAAGCCAGCCGTCATTTACCATCGGTTCAGCCTTGACGGAGACAACAAGTTTTCCTGCAGGCTGTGTAACTTTGTAGTCGGATCCGGATGCTTTAATGGTCTCTCCGTTTGCCTTGACGGAAACAAGCTTGTATCCGTCTTTAGGATTTACTGTGAAACTGTATTCGTCACCGTAACATGATGTCTTGATCGAGAAGATGCCGTCCACCTCTACCATTGAGGAATCGTAATCCACGGTCATTTCATAAAGGATGTCTTTGTACGTTGCTTTGAGGCTCACGTCTTCGTAAGGCATCGTAAATGTGGTCTTGGCAGCATTTGCATCTGCAAGCGTTATTTTACCTTTAGTAACAACCCACTTATCAAATTCCTTGCCGGTCGGACTATTATTCGCAGTTACCGTTACCTTATCTCCTGCCGTTGCAGTATCACTTGCTGTCTTACCGGATATTACGCTAACATTGAAAGAATCGTTGAGCCAGGTTACCGTAAATGTTTTGCTGTAAACATCCCCGTAGTTGAAAGCAGCAAATAACTTGAATGTCTCGGAATAATCATTGTGAAATCCGATATCGTATTTCTTTAATCCGGTCAGCTCTGCCTCGCTTGTCCAAAAGCCTCTGCTCTTATCGTATTTCAGGAGCTTGACATATCTTGGAGTCGCACCTAATGTCCAGGTGATGGTATAATCTTGCGATTTGTAGCGCGTAGTACTCTCGGGGGATGTCCAAAAACTGTAGGGATCCTTGCCCGTCCACTTTACGATAAACGGATCCGAATATATCTGTTTATAATTTTTGGAAGCCACAAGTCTGTATGAGGATACTCCCATGCTGTATCTGATCTGGTATGAAGATCCGTGGAAATCCACTCCCGCATACCAGGTAGGGTCATCGCCTCGCCGGTACTCAAGATTAACCCAGTCCGGTTCCTGATTTAATGCCCAAGTGATCGTAAAAGTATCCGCATAATCGCAGCTACCGCCCGTCGGCTGCTTGATAAAATATAGATCATCTGCGCTGACTGCTCCGCCCAAACTGAAAACGATACCAAGCACCGTTACCAGCGAAAGCAAAAGGCTCAGACCCTTCGTCTTTAAACTACCCATTTGATAACCTCCTTTTTCCTCCATAAAGCAACACATAACAAAAAGAGATTATAGTCAAAAATCCGTGACAATTCAATTTATCATTGATAAAAGAGTTTTCAGCACTAAAAATATAAGGGCTGCCTCCGGGTGACAGGTCCGGGAACAGCCCTTGGGTTTCTTATAATTCAGTCGGAATTATCTTACGAGACGCTCTGTCTCCTGAGCGATGGCAAGCTCTTCGTTCGTAGGGATAACGCAGACAGTAACCTTTGAAGAAGGCTTGGAGATGATGGCTTCCTTGCCTCTGAGGCCGGCGTTAACGGAGTCATCGAACTCAACTCCCATGAACTCAAGCCCTTCGCACATAGCTTTTCTCATATGGTCTGTGTTCTCGCCGATACCGGCTGTGAATACGATAACGTCAACACCGCCCATTGCAGCTGCATAAGAACCGATGATCTTCTTGCCCTGATATGCAAACATGTCGAGCGCGAGTCTTGCTCTGTCGTTGCCTTCATTAGCGGCCTTCTCAAGATCTCTGAAATCGGAAGATACACCTGAAACGCCCTGAACGCCGGACTGCTTGTTGAGGAGAGTATCCATCTCGTCAGGTGTGAATCTCTCATTCTTCATGAGGAAAGGAACGATGGCGGGATCGATGTCACCTGTTCTCGTACCCATGCAGATACCTGCAAGAGGCGTAAGGCCCATCGATGTATCCTGGCACTTGCCGTCCTTAACTGCCGCAAAGGAAGAACCGTTTCCGAGGTGACATGTGATGATTCTGAGATCCTCATACTTCTTACCGAGGAAATCAGCAACCCTGTGGCTTACATAACGGTGGGATGTTCCGTGGAAACCGTAACGGCGGATGTCATACTTCTCGGAAAGCTCATAAGGAAGAGCATATGTATATGCCTTCGGGGGCATTGTCTGATGGAAAGCCGTATCGAATACTGCAACTTGAGGTGTGCCCTCAGGGAGAACATCCTCGCATGCCTCGATACCGATGAGGTTTGCAGGATTGTGCAAAGGTCCTAACGGGAAACACTCTCTGATGACTTTCTTAACATCGTCATTAACGATAACAGACTCGCTGTAGTACTTACCGCCGTGGAGTACTCTGTGACCTACGGCTGCGATCTCGGATACGTCAGAAATTACGCCGTGCTCAGGATCAACCAGTGCATCGAGGATCATGCGGACAGCAACCTTGTGGTCAGGCATGGGCTCTGTGGAAACGAACTCATCCTTACCTGCGGGCTTATATGTGAGCTTACCGTCGATTCCGATCCTCTCGGCATTACCCTTTGCGAGGACATCGCCTGTATCGATGTCGAAAAGCTGGAACTTAGCGGAAGAGCTTCCGCAGTTGATAACTAAAATCTTCATTAGACTTATCTCCTGTCTTTAAAGTTAACTGTTTAATATCAGCCCTGTGCCTGAGCCTGGACTGCAGTGATGGCAACCGTTCCTACGATATCGTCGGCATTGCATCCTCTGGAAAGGTCATTTACCGGAAGAGCGAGGCCCTGGAGTACAGGACCGTATGCAGGAGCCTTTGCAAGTCTCTGAACGAGCTTGTAACCGATGTTGCCTGCTTCGAGTGAAGGGAATACCAATGTGTTAGCGTGGCCTGCAACCGGTGAACCGGGGGCCTTGAGCTGACCGACTTCCTCAACGAGAGCAGCATCGAGCTGGAGCTCACCGTCAACAACGAGGTCAGGATACTTTTCCTTGGCGATCTTAACTGCCTCAGCGACCTTTGTAACGTCATCGTGCTTTGCAGAACCATAAGAAGAATAAGAAAGCATGGCAACCTTTGCGGGAGCACCGATGAACTGCTCGAAAGACTCAGCGGAGAGCTTTGCGATCTCAGCAAGCTTAGCGGAATCAACGTCTGTGTTTACTGCGCAGTCAGCGAAGATGAAGAGACCATGCTCACCGAGGTCGCAGTCAGGTACGTCCATAAGGAAGAAACCGGATACGGAAGAAATGCCGGGCTTCATCTTGAGGAGCTGGAGAGCGGGACGGATCGTGTTGCCAGTGGAGTGGCAGGCACCGGATACGGCACCGTCAGCATCGCCGCACTTGCACATGAGGCATGCATAGTACATATAGTCAGACTCCATCTGGGCCTGAGCCTTCTCGGGAGTGATACCCTTCTTCTGTGCGTCAGCGATGAGAGCGTTTGTCTCTTCTTCGGAAAGACCCTTCTTCTCAGCCTTCTTCTTTGCTGCAGCTACCATGGTGTCAACACCGCGGAGCTCAATGAACTTATCAAGATACTTCTGCTTGTTGGGATCGTTGAAAGGATCAACGATGGTAGCACCTGTGATATCAAAACCTTCGGAGTTCTTAGCGATCTCTTCGGGTGTACCGATGATGATGATGTTTGCCATATCTGCCTTAATGATCTTCTCGGCAGCTTCGAATGTTCTCCTGTCCATTGACTCGGGAAGAACGATCGTCTTCTTGTCGGCTTTTGCTCTGGCCATGATGTCATCAATAAATGCCATATATATTAATCTCCTTTTTGGAATTTTTAGTCGTCAAAAGTATACTCGTAAACCTATGTTATTTCAAATAAGAAAATAGGCATTTATGAAGTTGCCAGACGGGTCGCGAAATTCTCCCCCGCATAGAATACATATCTGTCGTTTTCTTCCCTGAAGATCATATAGAGAGCAGGGCTCGTCGACTTGGTCGCAACTCTTTTTCCGAGCGTGTCCGAGAGTTTGTTGTAAAGATCGGTGTCGCCCCTGTAATATGCGAGCATCATCCCGTCGGTGTATGCGCCCACAGCTTCCGCTCCGGAATAATTCCCCGTCATGAAAACAAACTCCGAATAGATCCTTCCGCTGTTCATGACCATTTCCTTGAACTCCGCAAAAGCCATGCCGTCAAGCTCACCAACCTCAGCCAGATGCATCATTGTCCTGACGTTATGCGCAATGTCCACAGAACCGATGTTCCTGCCGCTGTAGATGTAATCACCGCAGTCCATAGCCCCCGAAGTCGCATATGCGTAGAAAGGATGATCCGAACTGGCAAAACCGTCTTTTACCGCCTTCAGCGCCCTGTCGTATGCCCCGGCCGGGATAAGCCCGTTGTTTTCGAGATCCCTTATAAGCCTCAGGTTGATGTTCGAGAGCAGGACTCCTTCGACGTTTTCCTCAGTCTCGCTGTTTTCGATATCGGCACTTTCCGTATCACCCGTGATGGTTCCGTATATCTGCTCGAGCGAACCCTCATCATCCTCCCCGATAGAACTCGTATCATCGAGTCCTACATAAAGAGACTCGGCATATTTTGCCACCGAAACGGATTCCGTCCTGAGATTTCCTTCGCTGTCGAAAAGAACGGCCGTCAGGGCAGTTATCTCGTTGTAATCATTATCATTTCCGTAAGTTACATAATATTCGGTCATGGCATCCAGCCAGTCGATCATGGCAGACATCAGGACGATCTCTTCTCCCGTAGTCCCTTCGGAATACACATAAGTCCTGTAAGTGCCGTCAGCCAGTTTATATCTGCTGATCACGTTTTCCTTGAGGGTGACTGCATTTGCCCTGTCACCTGCCCTTACATAGCATTTAAGGAGCAGTGCCTGATCAGACAGGCCGTATACGCCCGAATCTTCCGCTTCCTGGGTTACAAGCCGCCCGGCGATCGTATAAGAACTTGCCGCTAAGACACCGTCTCCGCCTTTTGCCACTATCAGTTTTTTGGAACGGCTGAAGAGATAGTCACTGACTATGTTGTTATCGGCAGCCAGATGGCTCCATTCATAACCTAAACGCGCGGGCGCCGTGATCTTGAGCTTGGATCCTCCGCCGAACCGTCCCGTATAGAACAGATAGAATATGGTCGCGCACAGCGCCAGCGCGACTACTACCGCACCGGTTATCAGCTTTCCTATACCGAGCCCCGCTATCTCCTTGCGTTGCATAAACTCCGCCTTATGAAATATAATCTTTACAATCAAAGATTATACCAATGAAGAGGACATACACAAATTGCGGGTCATAGGAATAATTGCGGAATTTAATCCATTTCATAACGGCCACAAATATCTGATCGAAAAAGCCCGCGAGTGCGTATCAGACCCGAGGGCCATCGTAATGCCCGTCATGTCCGGCTTCTTCACGCAACGCGGTCTTCCCGCGGTATGCCCTCCTCAAGTGCGCGCCAGACAGGCGCTGTTATGCGGCGCCGACGTGGTGCTGGAACTCCCCTTCAGTTTTGCATGCGCACCCTCCTCAAGGTTTGCGGAAGGCGCAGTTTCAGAACTCGTTTCCACGGGAGTAGTAACTGACATAGCATTCGGGATCGACACTGAAGATGCCGATCTGATAAAGGCTCTCGCGGACATTCAGTTTGAAGATGACAAGTCGTTCAATACCGGACTGAACGGGTATATGTCAGCAGGAATGAATTATCCTACTGCAAGGGCAATGGCGGTCAGGGACATGGCAGAAGCAAAAGGCATTACGGGAGACATCGATCAGGTCCTCTCATCACCCAACTCCATACTCGCCCTTGATTATCTGCTGGCACTGAAAAAGATCGATAAAAAAAGAAAGATCAACATCATCATGATAAAGCGCACGGGCGATGCATATCACGCGGAAGAACGCGGCAGCAGTACCGCCAGCGCCACGGCTATAAGAAAGCTTATCTTTGATACTGCTTCGGAAAACTACAGCAGGTCTGCCATTGCGTCTGCGCTTAACGGACTGATGCCTGATCTTTCACTCGGCACGATGCTGGCATCAAATTCTTCCGGCATTTTCAGATTTCCCGATCAGGTGTCATATATCAGGGAGTGCATGAATACGGCATTGAGTTCATCTTCACTTGATGACATAGCGTACATGAGCGATGACCTGGCGGGATACATCAGGAATTTCGCTTCCGGAATCAGGACCGGGACCATCCCCTGTGATGATTTCGATCTCAAGGTATTTGAGAAGAACATCTCAACAAAGAGATATACGCTTACCAGGATAGAACGCGCCCTCGCAAGTCTCATCACTGGTCAGGATACATCTTATCTCGACATCAAAAGGCCGCCTTACATCAGAGTGCTCGGTTTCAACAACGAAGGAAAATACTGTCTTAAGATCATGGGAAAATGCGCTAAGATCCCGGTCATAAACAGACCTTCGGACTGCCTGGAACTCCAGTCGGAAAATGAACCGCTTAAGAAGATCTTTGAACTTGATATGAGAGCGGCTTCAGCAGGCTGGAAACTCTACGGCAGAGATACCGCAACCGAATGGGGAGCCGTCCCCGTAATAACCAGATAGATCCGCGCACAACAAAGCCGTCCGCCGGAAAAACCGACAGACGGCTGTAATTACTTTTTCAAACGCTCAATTAAGCCTTGGCAGCGTTAGCAGCCTTAGCAAGTCTGGACTTTGTTCTGGAAGCTGCGTTCTTGCTCATGTGACCCTTAGCAGCAGCCTTGTCCAATGCCTTCTGAGTGTTCTTGATCGTAGCATCAAGATTCTCGCCGGAAGCAATATCAGCCTTTGCCTTCTTGACAGTTGTGCGGATAGCACTCTTCTTGCCCTTGTTGGCAACAGCTTTCTTCTCAGAAACCTTTACACGCTTGATAGCTGATTTGATATTAGGCATCTTTCTTCTCCTTTATAGAGTTATATCTTCAAATTACCGAAGAATTGTATCACGATTGTTTTTTATTCGCAAGACTTTGTTGCTTCATAAAGCCCGATACTTGCGGCAATTGTAATATTCAGGCTGTCAATATCACCGGAATGCTCTATTCTTATCGGCTTACCTATGTCTTTAAAAGCCGGATCCAGTCCCGTGGCCTCATTTCCCATTATGAGCGAAAAGGGTCTTTTTATCGTTGTTTCCTGCAGTTTTGTGCTTCCGTCCAGCATGAACGGATACAGATTGTTTGCAGGGAATCTCGACGCATAATCCCCGAATCGCTCAAATACTTCTATCCTTACGCTCGCGCAAGCGCCCATGGAAGCTCTTATGGTCTTCGGATCAAAAGGATCGGCGGACGTCTTCCCGACTATCGCAATGTCACGCACGCCAAAGCCGAGGCAGCTCCTTGTGATCGTTCCGAGGTTTCCGCAGTTCGAAGGATTCACGAGCACCATGTGATCACCAGCCCTGAGCGGAGTGGTCTTTTTCTCTATCACGCAGATAACGAAGCAGTTGTCCTTCTTTGACAGTATGTTGAACGGTTTTTCTTCCGTCGACACGGGAATATCCTTCCCGCAGATATCCCCGATCTTTTCTATCGTTTCCTCCGACCGGAAAGAAGGATGAAGTATCACTGCCCTGACGTCTTCCCTCTTCTTGAGAAGGTACTCCATCGCCACTGTGGCACCGAGCCCGTATGTGTATATATTGTTGCTTTTGTAGCTTGAAACTTTAATCAAAATGCATTCTCCCTGTCTGATATCTTATATGCTAATATACACGTATATTAAAAGTAAAGGAGCAATTACTATGGCAGAAAATCAAAACGCACAGGCTCAGGGTGGCCCTTACACAGAACAGCTTCCCTCAAATGCCAAGTTGTTTTCGATCCTTGCTTACATCGGACTTCTTTGGCTCTTGGGTCTTTTGATCTCACCTGAGAAGACTTCCCCATTCGTAAGAAATCACGTTAACAACGGCATACTTCTTCTCATCATGGAAGGTATCGCAGGTGTAGTAGGAACACTTATGGGATTAATCCCTTATGTAGGATGGCTCTTCGAGCTCGCACTCTGGGGATGCTGTGTAGCAGTTATGGTCATGGGTATCGTAGCAGCTGCAAAGACAAAGTACTTCTCCATTCCGGTCATCGGCGACAAGATCAAGATCGTTAAGTGATCTTTCAGACAACATGACTTCAAAGGGAGTTGTCTCAAAAGTGACTAGTTCACAGCGAGGCAACTCCTTTTATTTGCAGACAAACTGCAAAACATATATAATTATCGCCGTGAACTTCGAGGTGTAGCGCAGTTGGTAGCGTACGTGCTTTGGGAGCATGGGGTCGCAAGTTCGAGTCTTGTCACCTCGACCACAGGATAAAAAGGAGTTGTCTCAAAAGTGACTAGTTCACAGAGAGGCAACTCCTTTTAAATTGTTCAAAACCGAACGCAAAACACCTCTAGAATCGTTAAAAATCGAGTCTCAATGGCAGTTTTTGTAGATAACTTGTTTTTTGAGCATGCTAACGCCGGTTCAGGATGGTTTCCGAACTGTTTTTATGTTTTTCTAAGCTGATTCGGAAAGAGGAAACAGCGCTTGTCCGATCCGCCCGCTTTGTATTCGGTTGTGGAGTTTGTTGAGGTCAAATGCTATTGCTAACAATGTGTATTCAGTTGCAACATTTTCTTTGCCCCGCGTAAGAAACCTCTTGAATCCGTAATCCTGTTTGGTTATTCCAAAGACACCTTCGGCTTGTATGGATCTGTTGACTCTCAGTTGGATTCCTTTTTCCGAAGTGATATTGTTCCGGCTTTCCTGCCTGAATGCATCGAAGACCTCACTTACCTGAATGCTCTTTGTGTATTGTCCTTTGTAACACTTGCCGTAGTATGGGCAGTCTTCACAGGATTCGCATTTATAGATCTTAATAGTGCTCTCATAACCCATGAAACCTTTCTTGTGTTTGTTTCCGGATAACTTGAGGTTCCGTCCGCCTTTACAGGTGTATACATCCTTTTCCTTGTCGTAATCCATTGCAAGCCTGAATTCCATATCCTTCTGGAATTTCTTTGTTTTGGAATACTCGTAGTTGGATGGTTTTATATACGGCGTGATTCCATTGCGCTTGAGATAGTCGTAATTCTCTTCGCTCTCGTAGCCTGCATCGGCAATCAGATTGCCGAAGTTCCTGCCGTAGTTTCTGTTAAGCTTGTCCAGAAAAGGAATAAGAGTACGCATATCTGCTCGTTCAGCTGATACATCTATTCCAACTATGTATTCGCTCTCAACGGCTGCCTGGATATTATATCCCGGCTTTAACTGACCGTTACGCATATAGTCTTCTTTCATGTGCATAAAGGTTGCATCTTTATCTGTCTTGGAATAACTGTTTCTGCCTTTAAAGGTGGCCCGGGCAGTCTCGTACTTTTGTTGTCTGGTCTTAAAGTCTTCTATTGTTTCTATCTGTTTTTGTAATTCTGTCTTTCTCTTGCCTGAGCCATAAACAAATTCAGTTCCCTGGCAGTCTGCTATCAGCACAAGATCACTCAGCACTTTCTGAAGATACTGAGCCGTGATGTATTCGGGAACAACAGTGATGCCCAATTCTTCTTTGAGATATTTGGTTGCCTTTATCTGGAGCTTTGCTTCGCTCTTTTCAATAAAACCACGCCATACAAAGGAATACTTGTTGGCATTGGCTTCTATCTTTGTTCCGTCTATAAACAGGTTCTCAAATTGTATCTCGTCAGCTTCAGCCAACAGATTAACCAGCTGAGTAAGCAGGCCTTCTACACAATGCGTTAGATGCTTTTGGCGGAATCTTGCTATGGTATTGTGGTCAGGAACATTTTCTCCTCTGAGCAGATACATAAACGCCAGATTTAACTTACAGGCCTTTTCTATCTCTCGCGAAGAATAGATATGCTGCGAATATGCATATACCATTATCTTGAACAGAGTCTTCGGTTCGACTGCAGGATTTCGTCCTTCGGACGAGTAGGTCAGGTACAATTCTTTGTAATCTATCTCCTCTAAAACCTGATCTATGAGTCGCACTGAATCGTCTACGGGAATTAAACATTCGGTTTGAATTGGAAGTGACAGTTGAATATAGCTCCCGTTTTTGCTATAGTCAGACTGTAATGTTAGAGTTTTTTTCACAATTCAATTCTAACAATAAACGGGCCCTTCGGGACCCGTTTTCTTTTGAAATAGTTAGGGGCTATCTCGTTTTGTTTTGAGACAGCCCCTTTTTTGTTTATCGGATCAGAGCCTTTTTCCGATCGCTTCCACTATCTTTCCCGAAAGAACCCCAAGCAGTCCCGCAAGCTTATCCAGTCTGACCAGTTTGAATAAGAGCATCCTTACCTTGTCGATAAGGCAGGCACAGATAACAAACAAAACCGCGTAAACAACAATGCAGAGAATGGTCAGCAGGATATTAAGTTTTGTAAAAGGAACAAAGAGATCATACATGAATAAATAGACGACCGGGTGCGTGTTTATGAGATATGAAGCAAACACACACGGCGAAAGGAATCTGAGGATCTTCTTGAACCCTTCCCCGAACTTTATCCTCTTGAATAAGATCAGATAGCAGACTGCCATCGTGAGCATGGTCGGCGAGATGTATTTACTGAGGAGATAGTTATCCCAGTTCGAATTAACAAAACTGATCTCCTTCACCCAGATATACCAGCCAAAACTTATAAGCGTACAGATGACAATGCCGCATATCAGTTTTATGTTCGAGAGTTTTTCGAATAATCCGCATTTTTTGATGGATGCACCGAGGAAATACAGCACGAACACCCATGTAAAGGAAAACGGCTGAACTATTCCCAGGTTGTTCGCGAAAAGCGAGAAAAACGAGAATACCAGAACAACAACGACAACCGTTTTCCGGAGCGTTATCTCAGGAAGCGACCTGACCGCCATATTAATGAACGGCGACAGCAGGTATACCACGAAATACGCCGAGTAATACCAATACTCAAAACTGAAGAGCGGCAATACCGCACTGTAAAGATCATTTACAGTGACTCTGTCGGGAAGCACACAAAAGAAAACTGAAACGATGATCAGGCCGTAGAAAACTACCTGAAACCACAGACTGAAGATCCTCTCGCGGTTAAGCTTTTTGGGCCGGTCGGTATATGAGACATACCCGGTGGTAAGCGCGAAGATATTTACCGCGCATGAACACCAGAAGAAGAGGATCATGATAAGCAGATGGTTTCCGCCTTTGCTCGCAAAAACAACACCTCCCATTCCGAGAGCGTGCAGTATGACAACATAGATCATGGAAAGGATCTTCAGAGCATCTAATCCGTAATTGCGTTTATCTGTTATTGACGGCTGTATCTGTTCCAATGCTTACATCGATCCTTCCCGCTGATCATTTGGAGATCATTTTCTGTTGTAGATCTCGGTGATCTCCTTACATGTGCTGAGGAAATCGATGTTAAGGCGTCTTAAGCGGTAAGACAGCTGTCTGAGGATCATCTCTATCTTGGCAGGACAGGAACGGAATACAGTCTCGAGATCTTCGGGACAGATAAATTCAACGACCGTCTTATCCGCTTCAGCAACAGCAGTAGCGCTTCTCGGTTCCTCCGCGAGCATTCCCATCTCGCCGAAGAAAGTAACCGCTTCTATCTCGCCTGTCTTATTTTCATCTCTTGTACGGTAACCGGTATAAAAACATATGCGGCCGGAATGGAGTATATACATGCAGTTGTCGACCGCACCTTCTTTATGAACGATCATTCCCTTTCTGTATTCCTTAAGCTTTCCGGTACCGTCATCCTTAAAACCTTCGAATGCCTTGCGGCGCGATTCCTCGCTCGGCTCGTTCATCTTATTCTTGTTCGACTGATACATGTCGATATGTTTCTTTATCTTGGAAAATAATGACTGGTTCTTCTTTGCGGAATCGGAAGCACGCAGCTGCTCCAGCAGCACCTTTGATTCATTATAGTCAGTTTCCATCGCCTGAACCCTGTTAACGAGGTGCCTGATGAGCTCTATTATCATCTCCGGATGTTCCTCGAAAAAAGCATTCATCTCATCACCCGGGATCTCTACCGCGGTAACATTGCCTTTGGCAACGATCGTTGCGCTTCTGGGATACGCTTCAAGGATCGACATCTCCCCGAAGAATTCGCCTGCCTCAAGTACGGCAAGCTTTACCTGATCTTCCTTTCCCGAACCCGCGTAAACAAAAGCACTTCCTTCTTCGATAAGGAAAAAACTCTTGCCCGAGTCACCCTCTTTGATTATCACTTCACCATTTCTGAAAGTCTTCTCAACTAAACCCATATTGCGAACTTCCTTTCTGTATAGTCTTTATGTTTAATCAAATTGTATTTTCGGAAGGAATATCAACATCTCTGATACTTTATTGTATCAGAAAAACAGGGCTTCTTCATAGTAGGAGAAAGGTCCGGTTTACCTCGAACCGCGGTATCCGATACCATATTTATCGGTGTAATAATCTATCCTCTTCGAGTCATCGAAAACGGGGCCGTATATGTTATCCTCCGGAGATATCCCGACCAGTGAACAAACGGCTCTGTGTGCCCTTACGGTAAGATCTTTTTCGCGCTCTTTCGGCTTCAGATCCTTATCCGGAAATAAAGGTTCTCCGATGTGCAGTGTAAAAAGCGCAGTCTGGTGAAAGATGTTTTTCCTTATCCTTCCGGGCTCACGGTATGAGAATCCGAGCGGGATCACCGGTTTGTCATTGCTTACGGCTATAAAAGCCGCACCCCGTTTGAAAGGCCTGATAGGAGCATAGTATTCCCACATGCTTCCCTCTGCATAAATGTGAAGCCAGCCGTGTTCATTGAGAAGTCCGCTGAGAGCCTTAAGGTGTGCCTTTTGTCCTGCTATGTTATCCTCAGGAATCGGTATGCCTCCTACCAGACGGATCAGCGTTCCGTTCTCTCCGTTTATGTTCTTGTCCCAAGCCAGCAGATATGGTCTGTGCGGGCTTATGGCTTTCATTATCGCGATGTAGTCCCACATATGGACATGATTACACACGGATATCACTCCGTTATCAAGGATATCCCTGTGCTTCTTCAGATTATCCCGCCCCTCGATCCTGAGTCCGAGCCGTATCGCAGCCAGAGGGAAAACGACCAGTTTCAGAAGGATGCGCACCATTGTCTGTTTAAAACGGAACCATCCTGATTTGTCGATATAAGGATAAGATGCATCAAATACATATCCGCGGTCCTTCCGGATCTCAAGATAATGCCTGTCTGTTTCTTCCGGATACGGGAATCTGTTTGTCTTCGGATCGAACATTGCAAATCACTTAAGGCCGAAGAATGCAGCTTTCTTTTCCGCCATTTCTTCGACTCTTTCCATGTAGGTCAGCGCATCTTTTATTGTCGGACACCTCTCGACCCTGTGTTTGTGCTGCTCGCCTTCCTGGGCAAAACAACGCTTGCTCATGCCGCCTGCGCCGAATGACAGCACATCCCTGGCATCGCTCATCATCGCAACATTATAGAGATTTCCTGTTTCACCCTTTGCAAAACCCGTGTTCTCGAGACCGTGTCCCGTATCTTTTTGACGGTACATATAATACGGATGATATCCGGCTTCATAAAGCAGCCTGTAGCTCTCCGCAACGCTCTCATCAAGAGAGCCTCTGGTCATGTCAACATCCATGACCTGTTCTCTTGAGATCCTCGCGCGTCTCTTTTTATACAGTGTGTGGACTGTAATGTTGGCTGGAGCAAGTTCAATTACTCTTTTTGCGGATTCTATGTGGTCGTCGGCATTTTCATAAGGAAGACCCGCGATAAGATCCATGTTTATCAGGTCAAAACCCATATCACATGCCTTTCTGTAAACTCTGACCGTATCTTCGGCAGTATGTTTTCTGCCAAGCTTTAAGAGAGTGTCGGATCTCATCGTCTGCGGATTGATGCATATCCTGGTAATCCCGTGTTCTCTCATCGAGATGAGCTTTCCTTCCGTTATGGTGTCGGGTCTTCCCGCTTCAACGGTAACTTCACATCCTGAAGTAATATCAAATTCAGAGTACATGCAGTCAAGAAGCGAGGCAAACTCCTTTTCCTCAAGAACGGTCGGAGTACCGCCTCCGACATAGATCGCGGACAGAGGCCTTTTCACAGAGGGAGCCACTATGCTTATCTCGCGCTCGAGAGCCTTTTCATAACTCCTGAGTCTGTCCATATGGCATGAGATGTCTGACGATACAAATGAACAGTATTCACATCTTGAAGGACAGAAAGGAATGCCTATGTAGACACAGAGACTGTCCTCAGGAACCATCGAAAGGAGCCTCTGTTCCTCGCGTGATGTCTCGAAAGCAAGACGCGCCTTGTCGCTCCTTACAAAATACTTCTTCTCAAGTGCTTCCGGACTGTCCTCTTCACAGGCGACAAGCGTCGGCCTGATTCCGGTCAGACACCCCCAGGGCATGTTCATCGAGGTGATGTCTGCCAGAGCGACATACAGAGATCTTTTTATCTCACGCCCGGGTTCCAGTACCTCACCGTCACACCTGTAAGATTTCTCTTTTGAATACGTAACGGATCTTCCGTCATCCAGAAGCTCATTCACGAGCGTGATGTCCGGACCGTCCGGAGCAACGACCTTTCCCTCATCCTTCAGTTCTTCGGGCACTCCCGCGAACATCCTGACGACATCTGATACCCCGTAATATTTATCATGACCTTTAAGGATCACTTCAAGCATCTTCCACCTCTGCCACATGTGTCAGATAGAATCTGACATATACACTGTCCGGAACATGATAGGATTCAAGTCCCTTTTCACCGTTGCTCCTTAAGAAAGTATCATTTACCTTGTCGCTTGTCTCGGTGATATCAATTCCGAACTTCTCTTTGATAGCATCCACCTCATTGTCTATCTTTTTCCAGTAGATAATATCCGCACTCATATCCCTGTATACCGGATTCATCTCGGATGTTGACGCATACTGCGGAACCACCTCACCCGTTTTGTCCGCAATATCCTCTGCCATGGCATACAGGTTCCAAAAGATCTCATAGTATCCGGCATATCTGAAGTCAGGTCTTGAAGACGAGCAGCATGCCAATACCGCGATAGTATTGCAGTCGGTCTCACTCGCATAACCTTTTGCGTGGCAAAGTTCATGGCATAACGTGATCGGGTATTCGGTAATCCCCATATAGTCAGTATTGAGATTTACTTCTCCAAGAAACATATCATAAGCTCCGACTATATAGGTATAGCTCCAGTAGTGGCTCATTGATATGGGCTTTGCACGGACATAATTACCGCTAAGCGGTATGTCGTATTTTTCCGCGAAAGAATCCACGAGCGAATTTGCAAATGAAGCTGAATTCTCAAAGCTCTCATTCATGTGTGCGACACCGTTATAATCCTCGCCGAGTTTGCTCCTGGCCTCTATCATTCCGAGATATGCCCATCTGAGAGCTTCGCAGTAATCTTCAAATGTCAGTTCCTTTTCGATAAATTCCAATTCATCCGTCACATCGGTACGTCTGTAATTGAACCCGTGCATCGACTGAAAGATCAACGCACCGAGCAACGCGATTATCATGAGATTCCTGTAGGACTTGTAGATGTAAAGTGCAGCACCCGAAGTAAGCAGTTTTTTTACCAGTATCACAAGCCAGGCGACAAGACCAATAGCGAGCGCCGGCACCAGACAGATTATCAGATTCTCCGTCAATGAATAGTGGAAGAACATGTTGAAGGTCTGAAAAATGATGGAGACGTTCGGAAATATAACCGCACCGTACCAGTCGGCAAAACCTTCGGGAATAAACGCATTGCATACGGCCGCAGCCAAAAACAGTACGGTAAGTGCGATCACTGCCACGACGTGCAGGACTGTTCTCTTCCTTCCCTTCCTCGTTAACTTCATCTAAACGCTCTTATAGCCAGAAAGATCAGATAAAGGATACCGTATACAACAGGCTGATGGGCAAGATAAATGATCAGCGAATGTCTTCCGATGAATTCGATCGGTCTTGATACCGCCTTCACTACTTTCCCGCGTCCGGCGAACAATGTCTTTTTATCTTTGTAGCATACTCTGCCGATAACACATCCAATGAGAAAGACACCGAGCCACGGGAACAGCGGCATATAATCAGCCTGCCAGGGTGACCCCGCGATCTCAAATCCGACCGGCAGAAACGCCAGCGACTCAGTCGAATAATCCATATAGTGGATGTCGCATCCGCAGATGACTATGTAAAGACCAACAATCCCCATGATCACGTTTACGACAGCAGGCTTTGCTTTAGTCTTCTTCTCGATGAATGATATCAGGGCGTAGAGAAAGATACCGCATGTGAGGACCGCGAGCACGTTAAACAGGATCAGACAGTTCAGTCCGGCATAGTTTGTCACGATATATGTGACAACGGTAAGAAGAACCGTTGCGCCAAGGAGTTTTAAGCCTCTTTTTACGTTGTTGCGGGAGAATGTGCAGCAGATGCCTGACACGCTTACAAACAGTACGACTATGACCGGATGGACAAAAGACCAGAACCAGCCCTTTTCAAGATAAGAAAAAACATCCGCCCTGAATTCATATCGTACGTCCCATGACATATGCATGAAGAGCATCATCAGGAGAGCGATACCTCTCAGGAGATCCAGTTCCCACGCGCGGTCGGAAGCCAGCCTTTTCTTACTCACTTATCTTCCTGCCCTTCTGCCAGACAGCTTCCGAGAGCTGTTGCAAACACCGCATCTTCCGGAACAATCATGTTGACACCGTAAAGATCTTCAAACGGGATCAGATATTCCTGGCACTCCTTAAGTCCGGTCAGTTGTCCCGTAAATACAATGTCTTTAATGTTGTATTGTCTGGATGCCATGACAGCTACAGTTCCAATGGCCTGATATACCATATTGAACACGCCGGCCATCTTATCCTCCCTGGATAAGTCATCTGCCGCTTTTCCAAAATTGGATGCCGTGACATTCATAGGAAGTCCCGTGATAGCATTCTTGGTGATATCACCGATAGTGAGATCACATTTCAGGATATCGCCTTCAGTTGCCATATCAGAAAGCTTAACTGCATCAGATGTTCCGGTCAGAGCTAATCCGAGACCGACCAATGTGCCTCCGCCTACACCAGAACCGATTATGTGCTTTACAATACCCTTATTCGCTTCAAGGTATGCCGTACCGGTTCCCATACTGACGACTATTGCGTGTTCAAGTCCCGAAAGATATAATCCGCCTAATCCGGTTGCCTTGAATTCTTCAACATATATGGTCTTTATTCCGAAGATCGGCGACTGCGTAAATCCGGATCCGACTCCCGTAATATTTATCTGCTCGATATCATTTACTGAGAGTGAATGGTCATTTATGAGCTTGCCTACCGCTCCGAATGCCGATGTTACCGGATCTGCCGCCTTTACTATATCTCTGGCTATTATCCTGCCGTCATTCATTCCGACGATCTTAGTCGTACTTCCGCCGATATCCAACCCGACTTTTAATCTCATAATGCAGCTCATCCCTTTCTTTTAATTAGGTAATTCTATCAAATATACTGACAGTTATCCAACAAAAAGGCTCTGCAGGAGTTCTGCAGAGCCTTGAAGATATATTGATTAAAGATCAACCCCAGGTATATTCGATTACACTCTTATAATTCTTATTCATGTATTTCTTTATGATCTGGTACTGTTCGTCAGTATATCCGTAGATGTTCTTGAAAGTATTCTCTACCATCGGATCGCCGGAAACCTTGATCGAACGGCTGTCAGCACCTGCATATTCAGCACGCTCTTCAAAACGGGGAACCCAGAACTTACCGTCATACATATAGATATAATTTGTCTTGCTGTAATTATCCTTAAGGAAGATACGATAGTAAACTACCTTATTGGCCTCATCAAAGTAGTAGAACATACGGACAGACCACTTATAAGATGTGGTAGAATTTCCGATGAACTTAGGCTGGAAAACAGCGGAGTCAACGCCATCAGGTGTAACTACACGAAGTGTAGGAACTGAAGACTTACCGTCATGGGGATCATTAACATACCACATCCATTTTTTGCCGGTAGAACCGCTTCCCTGAGTATTGGCCAGGAATGAATTCTCAAAACCTCTTGCATATAACATAGCATAATCTGCTGAGTCATCGATATTGTAGGTTGTACCGAATGAACTGGAGATCTGTGCGCAGACACCGGCGATTACCGTACCCAAAAGGCAGATTATGGCAATAGCCAGGATCATTTCGACTAAGGTAAAACCTTTTCTGCTCTTAATTCGCTTCTTCATAAAAAGTCCTCCACAGTCCTATTTCATCAGGTAGAATGTATCGCTGTATTGGATACTTTCTTTGCACCTGCAAGATTTGAGGCACCGTTATCTACTACCCAATAATACTTATTCTCTGATTCTACATACATAACGATGATCTCACCCAAATGTGAACCGTCAGTATCTTCCCAATATTCAGGATAATAAACAAAAGCTGTTCTATTATCTGCAAGCTGATCATCCTTGGGTGCGAATTCGTAACCCTTTACGCCGTTAGGAACTGTAAGTCCGAGATCATCATATTTCACAATGTGAACATATACCGGCTCTAATGTGGCAGGCCACATACCTGTATCAAAAGTAAGTTCTACTTTGCCTGCACCGCCTGCATAATATCCCTTACCCTGTGCCTCTCTTCCGGCTGCACCTTTATTTTCTGTATGGTTCCACTCAGCTACTTCCTGCATACATGCAGCGTAGTTATTGGCACCGGATTTACTGTATACGGATGTCTGATATGAATAACCCATTGTGGCTACAAATCCGTTGATGAGCATTGTAGAAACAACGACAAGTATAAATGCAGCTAAAAGAGTTTCAACGAGGGTAAAACCTTTGCGGTTATATTGTTTAATAAGTCTCTTCATATGAACTCACCTCAGAAATTGTAATTTGCAAGTATAGCTTCACTATCGTTAATATGCTGCTTGAGTGATGTGGAGGAATCAGCAACTGCTTCACCGGATTTCTTAGCTGTTCTGATCATGTCAGCTATACCGAATCCGACAACACTGGCAATTATGACAACTATTCCTATGACAATTATCATCTCAGTCAGCGTAAAACCACGCTTTGAGAACTTCTTTGATATTCTTTGCATATTGCCCTCCAGTACTCCTAATAAATCTTATTCTTCTATATGGTTATTATACTGACTTCTACGCAAATTTCAATCCTAAAATTCATAATTTGTTAAAATTTGAAATAATTTGTTAACAAATGAGTAGCGGAGGATCAAATCCTCCGCTACCCTTTTTAAGTCTTAACTTTTAAAGCTAAATTATCAGGATGACCAACCCATGAATGCGTTAACTTCGCTGTTAACAGAAGAAACGTCACTGTTGTGCTTACCAACGGAGCTAGCAGCTGCCTTAGCCTTGTTGAGGTATGTACCGATACCGAGAACGAGAACTGCTGCAAGGATAACGATGATAGCAATTACGAGTACCATTTCTACGAGTGTGAAACCCTTCTTTGACTTCTGAATCTTCTTCATTTTAGATTCCTCCTATAAGTTTTTGAGTTTGTAGCCTGATTATACAGACTAATTTGAAGAAATGCAACACTTTTTTCAAATTTTTTCAAATTTTTGCCACATTTTGTTTTTTACTCTGCCTGAGTGGTCTGTTCACCGTTCTCTTCAGTAGTCTTCTCAGCATTAAGAAGCAATCTGATATCGCCGGATTCGCCTTCAAGCTGCTCATTAAAGAGAGTGTCAGCCCAATAAGCTGCGAACGGTTTGCTGGACATCTCATCGAGGTTCATGTTAACAACACCATACCAAAGGCTGTCTTCGTTATCGCAGATATAAGGGAATCCGATGAAGCCGCCCTTTGTATCAACATTAGTGTCACCACACCAGTATGTGTAAGCTGCCTTGCTGTCATCAACACTCAATCTGTTCCTGAGGCTTGTGCCGTAGAAGTTGATCGTTGCATTGAGAGTCATGAAACCGTTTGTATCTGTTGCAGAAATGCTGTCAACTTTAATGCAGTTAGGATTCTCAGCATTTATCTTCTTAAGAGCAGAGATGAACTCATCGTAACCCTTTCTCTGATCATAGGGTTCCTGACCCATCTTTCCGCTGAGATCCTGGATTGTAGCTTTGAGCTCTTCGTCAGAAACTGCTGCAGTAAAGTCAGGCGTGCGGTTGTACTGGGTAACTGTATATCCGTCTGTTGTCGAATATGTTACCGAGATCTGTGTGCAGACCAGACCGTCAGGTGAGGTCGTACCGTCAGGATATGAAACTGAAGTCATACCTACATCGGAAGAACCGACACTGACAAGGAAAGGGCATCCTTCAGTTTCAAATGTCTTAAGTACATACTGTTCGAGACATTCTGTCTCAAGCTTGTCGATGAAAGATAACTCGAGATCAGCGCATGAACCCTTGAGCAATTCTATCTCAGTAGCCATGCTCGCATTGTTCTCTCTCAATTCATCGAGGTAATCTTTTCTTTCCTGGAGAGTCTGTAACTCCTGCTTGTACTCATCATACTTGTTATTAAGTGTTCTGATTCCGAAGAAATAACCGAGAACAACGATAATCAACAGTGTGATTACATACATAAAGCCTTTTTCTCTTGCTGTAAGATTATTCATTATTATTCCCTCCCTAATCAGCCTTCAGCAGGTGCCTGTTCAGCGACCGATGTCGAGTAATAGAGTTTAATATCGATATTACCGCGACCGACATCAACATACTGATTAGCTTCTTTGATAAGTGCGAAACTTGCATCCTCAACCTGGATTCCGTCAACATAGATTCTTGTGAGATAGTATGTGACACCACCATATGTGTATGTATTAACATTATTGATGCTGTAAGAATCACCGGCTCTGACGGACTTTGTCTCGATACCGCCAAGTGATGTAGCTGTCTCAGCACCGTCCACATAACGGGAGATCGAAATATGAACATTGCTTACAAGTGTTCCGGAGATCGTGTAAGCGTAATAGTTGTTGGTTGCATCAATAGCTTCACCGCTTACCATGTCATCAAATGTGGAATCTGTTGAAGGCTCAACACGTGAAGCCTGGATTACAGGTCTTGCCGTGAAGACATCCTTTTCATTCAACATATTAACCATATCTACTGCACTGTAATAAGTGAACGCATAACCGGTCATTGTAAGCTGGTCGCTTGTGATCGTATATGATGAAACAAATGAGTCGCTCGGAATGCACTTTGCAATTACATCAGGAAGCTCTGTAGGTGCGGGATCGATCTCATCGACATCTCTACGCATCTGAGAGAGCGCGAAATAGTAATTTGTCATTTCGTTGAGTTTCTCTGTAAGCATAGCGTATTCCTGCTCAAGAGTAGCATAATCGGGGCTTGCGAGGAGATCTCTCAAAGCCTTGATCTGATTCTTGATGAGCTGGTTTCTGATAAAGAAAGCAACGATAAATGCAAGGACTACAAATACTACCAAGACACCGATAGCAACACCATAGCCTAACATTCTTGCTTGCTTTGCAGCGTTGGCTGTAAACTCGGCAAAGAAGTTCATATCCTTCTTTGCTAATAATTTTTTGCTAACTCCGTTAACCTTAGCCATAAAATGTACCCCTCCTTAATCGTGACGAATCAAAGCGCCACAACAATTGATGAACTGACCGATCTCAAAACCCTTAGGACCGTTAACGGTGCTGAGTGCCTTAAGGATCTCGACCTGAGTTCCAAGCTGACGCGCAAGTTCTTTGTCAATCTTCTTATAGCTTGCACCTGAACCGTAAAGGAAGCATGTGCTGATGGCATCGATATGATACTTTGCAATAGAGAACTGAGCTGTACGGGATACAGCATCAACAAGGCTCTTGAAGTATGCGTTAACAGCACTCTGAAGAGCAGGAGTCTCTGCAACTGTCTCATTCCATACATCGATATCCTCGATCGGTACACTTGCCTCAGCTTCTGAAGTGGTGATATTAAGTCTTCTTGCAAGTGAAGACTGCTGATTGCCGCTCTGGAGCTTCTTGACGGAATCAGCAACCTGTCTGATGTTGCTGTGACCGAACTGGAGTCTTCTTGAAAGAACCGGGAATCCCTTATCAAGAACGGTTACTGTCGTTGTCTTGCTGGAGAGCTCGATCAGAAGGATCGTGGACTGCTTGATGTTTACGTTACCGTTGATGATTCCGTTCTCGAAGAGCTTTCTTACCGCATTGGGGTTAACATCGAGAGCAATCGGGTTAAGATCCATGTTCTTGAGGAACTCACGGTAATCCTTGATAACGTCTGTAGGAATAGCCGTAGCTCTTACCTGGATCTTATCTGCATTTGTCTCAGCATCCTTAGTTGTTCCGTATACAAGATAGTCGATAGACATGTCTCTGTTGGAACCCTGACCAAGGATCTCATACTTAACCATATCCTTAAGCTGATCTTCCTTAACTACAGGAAGTTCAAGGTCTCTGCTGTGAACGAAAGCGCCTTCAGTTGTGATGATGCAGCTCTTCATTCTGATGTCGAGTCTTGCGATAGCGTGCTTGAGTGCCATTACGATTCCGAAAGAATCTGCAACTGCGCCGTCATTGATGGCATCACCCTCGAGAGGTACGATACCCATCTTCTCAATATTGATTATTCCTGTCTTGGAATTGTAATTCCCGACAGCAATCTTAAGGTCTGAACTGGAGCAATCGATAACCAGTTCGTTTGATCCTCTACCTAATGAAAAATCCATTTATTTTCTCCTTTCAATCTTTACGGGGATTACATGATCCACTGAGCCATTGTGAAGATAGGCATTGCGATACCGCCTACGACCGTACCTACGATGATAGCCATGATGATGATCATGACAGGCTCCAAAGCGGATACCATCTTTGCTGTTGCTGCGTCTGCTTCATCTTCGAAATAGTCAGCAGCCTTCTGAAGGATCGTATCCAAAGTACCGGATTCCTCACCGATCGAAACCATTGCGTAGATCATAGGTGGGAATTCCGTGATATCCCTGATTGATCTCGAAAGAGAAGTACCTTTTCTGATCTCGATACGAGCCTGCGAAAGTTTCTTCTGCAGGATAACGTTGTCCAACGATTTCTCAGTGATCTCAACAGCCTGAAGTACGGAAATACCTGACTTGAGAAGTGTTGATACCGTTCTTGTAAATCTGGCTGAAGCGTTCATCTTTGTAGCGCGTCCGACAACCGGCATCTTAAGCATGATGCTTGACCATGTCTCAGCACCCTTCTCGGAACTCTTCCAAAGCTTAAATCCGTATACTACAAAACCGATAACTGCTATATAGATATACCAGAAGTGTACGATAGAGTCGGAGAAGTCAAGCAGGAACTGTGTCAATTTCGGCAATTCACCGCCCAGGTCCTTGATCGTAACACCGATCTTAGGGACAAGGAATGTCAAGAGACCGATACTGACTGCAGCCGTAAGAGCTGCAAGGATCTTAGGATAAACCATGGCAGAGGAGATCTTGTTCTTGACTTTTGCATCCTTTGCAAAGTGCTCGGCAAGTCTTTCCATAACCTCATCGAGTCGGCCGGATTCCTCACCGGCAGCGATCATACTGATCATGATGTTAGGAATGACACCCCTCTGTTCTTTAAATGCTTCGGAAAGAGAACGACCACTCTGTACTGATTCGTAAATCTCACCGATACATTTCTTTGCCTTTTTCGATTCAAGTTGCTGATAAAGCATATCGAGCGATCTTACTACGGTGATACCTGCCGACAAAAGTGAAGCAAGCTGTCTCGAGATAAGAACGAGGTCCTGGGTCTTGAGCTTGGGGCTGCCGATTTCCATGTTGGCAATACCCTTACCTCTATCCAACGACAATGAAGCAATATACTTGCCGTCAGACTTAAGCTTTCTGGACGCTTCTCCGATAGAAGCTGCTTCGATGATGCCTTCAGACATTTTACCGTTTGAATCGATAACCTGATATCTGAAATTAGCCATCTAATGTTTCCCTCCTTATTCAGATTACTATAAAGCGCCCGATTATCAGGCAAACTCCAAATCACCGAACAACGGACTGTTCGTTTGACCTGCATTATTAATGAAACGCTTGAGATCATCAGGAATTCTGCATCTCTGCAATGCAGTATCTCTTGTGATCATGTTGCGCTTAACGAGCTCTGCAAGATAGAAATCAAGAGGGCACATTCCGGACTGAAGGCTTGTTGCGATAGTACTGTCTATCTGATACGTCTTACCTTCACGGATATTGTTCTTAATAGCATCATTGGAGATCATGATCTCGAATGCTGCGCATCTGCCGCCACCGACTCTCTGAACGAGCGTCTGGCAGATAACTGCAACAAGAGTAGAGGCAAGCTGTACTCTGATCTGATCCTGCTGATGCGGGGGATAAACGTCGATGATACGGTTGACTGTATCTGCAGCAGACGAGGTGTGGAGTGTTGAAAGAACAAGGTGTCCCGTCTCGGCTGCCGTAATAGCCGTACTGATAGTATCGAGGTCACGCATTTCTCCGACGAGGATGATATCCGGGTCTTCACGGAGCGCAGCTCTCAGAGCATTAGCAAATGAAAGCGTATCTTCGTGGATCTCTCTCTGGTTGATCATTGCCTCTCCGTGCATATGGAGATACTCGATAGGTTCCTCAAGAGTAAGGATGTGGCACTTCTTACTCATGTTTACGTGACCGATCATTGCAGCCAGCGTCGTAGACTTACCTGAACCCGTAGGTCCCGTAACAAGAATAAGTCCACGGGGTTTCATAACAAGATCCTTAAACACGTTAGGCAGACCGAGCTGCTCGCATGTAGGGATCTCATTGGTAATCGTTCTTGCTGCGAGAGCATACGTACCACGCTGCTTGAACACATTGCATCTGAAACGGCTGTAGTTCTCAACAATGTAAGAGAAGTCGATCTCGCCCCTCTCGTTCAGATACTGCTGTCTTGACTTGTCGATCATCGACTTACAAAGATACTCGGTATCTGCAGCTGTAAGCGGCTGATTGCCCAACGGCATCAACATGCCGTCGACACGAATCATCGGCGGCAAACCTACAGTAATATGGGTATCGGATGCACCCATCTTTACCGATTCCGCCAAAATCGACTCGATTGATAAACTAAATCCTTCCACGTTAAAAAACCTCCTTATCAGTCAATCGTGTAAGCAACTCTGTTAAGCTCGCTGACCGTCGTAATACCTTCAAGTACGAGGTCTCTTGCGGAATCCTGAAGCATCTGAGTGCCTTCAGAGATCGCGAGCTGACGCATCTCATCTTCACTTGCTCTCTTCTCGAGCAACGCCTTCATCTTTCTCGTAATGATAACGATCTCATGAATCGCAATACGTCCCTTGTATCCCTTCTCATTGCAATCCGTGCAGCCCTTACCATGGTAGAGCTTCTGACCCGGATCGAGTCTGAGATATTCACTGTCAGATTCATCAGGCTCATAGGCCTCTCTGCAATTGGTGCAGATACGACGAACAAGACGCTGGGATACAACGCCGACAAGAGCCGAGGAAACCATGTAAGGCTCAAGGCCCATATCGATAAGACGGTTGATCGATGAAACAGCATCGTTGGTGTGGATTGTACTGAAAACAAGGTGTCCGGTGATTGCAGCTCTCATTGCGATTTCCGCAGTCTCACCGTCACGGATCTCACCGACGAGGACGATATCAGGGTCCTGACGCAAGATAGATCTCAAGCCGCTTGCGAAAGTCATTCCCGCCTTAGCGTTAACCTGAACCTGATTCAATCCGGGGATCCTGATTTCTACAGGGTCCTCAACTGTGATGATATTAACTTCATCGGTATTTTTTTCTGAAAGGAGTGTATAAAGTGTGGTCGTCTTACCTGAACCCGTAGGGCCTGAGATAAGAACGATTCCCTGAGGTATTTTGATCATTCTGTCGATCATCTCGTTATTTCTGTCACTGATACCGAGATAAGATCTGTTAAGGTTTGCGTCATTCTTCGCAAGGATACGGATAACGGTCTTTTCACCGGTAACGCACGGGAGTACGGATACACGCATGTCCACGTTCTCACCGTTGATCATCGTGGTGATACGTCCGTCCTGAGGGATACGCTTCTCGGCGATGTTCATACCGCCTAAGATCTTTATTCTTGTTGTGATGGCATCCTTTGCGGAGATAGGGTTGCTCATTACCTCCTGCATGACACCGTCGATACGGATACGGACTCTTACACGGTCTTCCAAAGGCTCGATATGGATATCGGATGAACCTGAACGGATCGCGTAGTCGATCATCGAGTTAACGAGCTTAACTACCGGCGCACTGTTAACGGCTTCCGAAAGTTCGTTGTCGTTATCAAGGCTGTCGCTTTCCATGCTCGTACCGAGCTCCTCGGCAGCTTTGGCAGCACTCTCTCTACCATAATTAACTTTAATAGCCTCAACAATGGAAGAATGTGTTGCAAGCATCAGTGAGATCTGATAACCGGTCTGGAACTGAAGCTCATCTTCTATCGTGATGTTCATCGGGTCATCGATGGCGACGACCAGATTGTCATTATCAAATCCTATCGGGAAAACAATATTCTCTTCGCAAAACTTCTGTGTAAGCAACGCTGTGGCTTTAGGGTCAACATCGATACCTGACAGATCGATAATCGGATAATTGTACTGGCTTGAAACCGCTCTCAAAATGTCGAACTCCGACATCAAGCCACTCTCAACGATAACCTCTCCCAAGCGTTTTCCGGATTCCTTTTGAACGCTGAGGACTTCTGCAAGTTCGGTAGCATTTAGGAAGCCGCTTTCGACCAGAATATCACCTAATCTCTTCATCGAACCCTCCCGATTTCTTTAACAAAATATACGCTCAGAAAAGCACACAAAACAAACAGGCGCACTTCGCCCAAGCATAGATGTTAGAACTATACAACAGCCAGGAACAAAAAACAAGTTTAAAAGACAATATGCACAAAAAATATATTTGACAATCATGTGTCTGCAATATTACACAAAAAGGCACGCATTTAAGCCCTAAAAAATGCTGCCGGTTTGTATTATAATATTATCCGTATTTTATGTCACAAGATTTTGGAGGAAATATAATGTCAGGTCATTCAAAGTGGAGCAATATCAGAAGGAAAAAAGAGGCTTCCGATGCGGCAAAGGGTGCCGTTTTTACAAAATTTGCAAAGGAGATCGCAGTTGCAGTTAAGGCCGGCGGTCCCGATCCCAACAGTAATTCAAGGCTCAAGGTAGTCGTTGCCAAGGCAAAAGCTGCCAACATGCCTAACGATAATATCAACCGTGCCATCAAAAAGGCTGCAGAAGCCGGCGAGGGCGACGATTACGAAGAGATCACATATGAGGGTTACGGCCCGGCCGGAGTCGCCATCATGGTCAAGGCTCTTACCAACAACCGCAACCGTACCGCTGCTGATGTCAGGCATATCTTTGATAAGAACGGCGGCAATCTTGGAGTAGACGGTTCCGTTTCCTTCCTCTTCAACGAGAAGGGAACGATCCTCATCTCCAAGGAGGATTACGAGGATGAAGACCAGGTCATGGGCGATGCTCTTGACTGCGGCGCTTCGGATTTTGAGAGTGATGACGAATTTTACATCATCTCGACGACGACCACGGATTACTACGATGTCAGAGATGCTCTCGAGGCAAAGAACTACGTTATCGCAGATTCGACTCTCGGTCCCGTTGCCACCACAACAGCCGAAGTCACTGATCCGGACGCAATAGCACAACTTGAGAAGATGCTCGACATGATGGATGAGAACGAGGATATCCAGGAAGTCTTCCATAACTGGAACGGCTAAAAGGAACTAAGGGGCTGAAGATTTGGACTACCCTGATGAATCTAGGCAAGAACAGAATACGACTGCGAACGCTCCGGTAGCGCGCAAAACTTTATTGTCTGAATTTCGTGGGACTCTTAAGAGACTCGACAGATCCCAGCCCGTAAATCCGAATCTCAGTTTTGACTCGGGTCAGGGATTTGAGCACAATGCCGAACTGATCCTTTCTAATGAGCAGTTAACGCGTGAGGTCCTGTCCAATATTGCCGTCATTGCCTTTGTCGGTCCTTCCGGCACGGGCAAAAGTACGCGCGCGATAAAGGTTGCACGCGAAAATAATATTTATTACATAATCGATGACGGTCTCCTTATAAACGGAAGCCGTATCGTAGCCGGCACTTCCGCAAAAAAAGCACCAACTAAGATGGAATCGGTACGACAGGCGATATTTGTCGATCCGACCAGATCCGCAGTGATGAGAAGAGCCCTTATCGAATCGATGCCCCGTGCACTCATGGTATTGGGAACATCTGATTCGATGCTGAATAAGATCTGCGACAATCTCTGGCTCAACCGGCCTTCGATGCTCATCAGAATTGAGGACGTCTCAACCGAAGAGGAACGCCGGCTCGCTCGGAACACCAGACTTACGGAAGGTATGCACACCATACCTGTTCCCAGCATGGAGATAAAGCATGAGTTTTCCGGATACTTTTCGGATCCGTTCAGCAAACTCAGGCAGAGATTCGACCGTGAACGCGGTGTCGCTCCCATGGCACCCGATTCAGAGAGAACAGTTGTCCGTCCCACCTTCTCTTCCCTGGGATCATATTCCATTTCGGACGAAGCAATACTTGACCTGATAAAGATAGTCCTGAAGGATGTGCCGGGTTTCGCCGAAGTCACATCATTTAAGACAGAGAAGCAGACTTTCGGAGTAATGATCAGCCTCGATCTTGCTCTCTATTATGGCTACGATGCCCAAAAGGTCCTGGAAACGGCTCAACAAAAAGTCGGCAGCGCCGTCGAAGAATTCACATCTATCACCATGAACGGCGTTAATGTCAGGGCTAACCGGCTTATTCACTTGCCAAAGCCAACAAAGGAGAATAACTGATGGAAAAAATATACATGATCCCCGTAAACGATGCTTACGCTGAATCCTGCGGCTGTCCCATCTGCCGCCTTCACGAAAAGGCCGAGAATAATTATCTTGAGTACTATCTCGGACCTTCACTGATGGAACCCGATACCCGCAAGATCACCAATAAAACCGGCTTTTGCCCTGTTCACATGGGAAAACTCAATAAGGCCGTGACAAACAGGCTCGGACTGGGACTCGTCATGCATACTCATCTTAAGGACTTCAATGACGATTACACACCCAAGCTTAAAGCCTCAATACCCGCAAAAGCCGGGATCTTAAAGGGAAGAAATCCCGATTATAAACAGAAGCTCAATAATATGGCTGATCTGATTGAAAGAAGAGTCAGCTCCTGCCCTATCTGCGATAACCTCAATGACGCGATGGGACATTATGTCGAGGTAATCTGTTGGATGTTCTCTCATGACAGTGAATTTAAAGAGAAGTTCATTGAATCTGAATTCCATTGCATGCCTCACACGGCACTTCTGCTCAGACAGGCCGCAAAACTGTCCCAGAATGATGCGGCTGATTTTGTAGAAGCTCTCTATAACAATAATTCACGGACATTCGATTCGCTTATAGCCGACGTCGAATATTTTACTCTTAAGTTTGATTACAGAAATACAGACAAGCCCTGGGGAACGAGCAAGAACTCGATCCAGCGCTCTATGCGTTTCTTATCTTCAGACGGGAGGGATTTTGATGAACAGCAATCCAAAAAGTAATATTGATTTTTCCGGGGCCGAACTCGAACAGTATTCCGATAATACTATCCTTGAGGTCATGCACGAGAAAACAGACGAAGGAACAGGCTCAAAGTATGTTCTCATAAAGCATGATTACTATTCGTCTGATTCCGGCCACGGCAGAGATCTTCTTTCCGGATTTCTCTCCGCGCTTTGCAGTTCATCCTACACTTCGATCATTGTTTACCTTATCGACTCCGGAACTCTTTTGCTTGACGATTCAAATCCTCTTTATGATACATTTTTGCGTTTGGCCGGAAAAACAGATATGGTGATTGCTTCCAAAGAAAGCCTTGATCACTACGGAATTATCCTCAGCAGAGATGTTAAGGTCGATACCCAGTCTTCAAGATCCATCGCAGAGGACCTGATCTATATTCCCAATCTTTTAATCCTTGAATGATCCTCACCTTATATCAGTTTTGGGGACACATATAATTAATATAATCGAGTAGGGGGAATTTAATCCCCCTCTCACACCACCGCACGTGCCGTTCGGCATACGGCGGTTCAACTTAACTTCAAAGCGTGACGCTCATTGTAATAATCAAGGCAACTGATAAGACCTGCCCTGCCAAGCACCTCTTTTGAGATTGCCCGTGTTACACAAGTCTTGGTCACGACCCATTGGTATCTGTCTCCACAATACGATGTCAGTCTTGCTAAGTCTTTGGATACTCCGAGTTTTTGGAGTCCCCATTGTCTCTTGCTCGGCACCTTCCATTGTTTCCAGATAATGGTTCTAAGCCTTGTCCTTAAATGTGCGTCAATGTCAGATATTGCCATCTTCATGTTTCCTAACGCAAAGTAATTTATCCAGCCTCTTGTTACTTGGTTAATCTTTTTAATCCTAATTCCCAATCTCATTGAGTTCTTTCTTTGCGTCAAGGCTTTGAGTCTGCGTTTGAACTTAGCAACCGAGTCCTGATGCGGTTTGCACTTCCATTCAAGTGTTTTGGGGTCTTTGTAGAATCCAAATCCAAGGTATTTTACTTTTGTCGGTCTGACTATCTTAGTCTTCTCCGCATTAACCTTGAGACCGAGTTTCCTTTCTATCCAAGACGTGATGGAGTACATCACACGCTTTGCACTTGCTTCGCTCTTTACTGCAATTATGCAGTCGTCAGCATATCTTGCGAAGTGCAGTCCTCTGTTTTCAAGTTCTTTGTCCAGTTCGTTCAGCATTATGTTGCTAAGTAATGGTGAGAGGTTGCCGCCCTGCGGTGTTCCCATTTCTGTTTGCTCGTATCCTTCCGGGGTCATTACACCTGCCTTGAGATATTTGCGTATCAGAGATTCCGTGTCTCCATCGTTAATCAGTATGTGAACGTAGCTCATTAGTCTGTCTTGTGGTACGTTGTCGAAGAATTTCTCCAAGTCTATATCCACAATCCACGTGTAGTCCTCATTTAAGTATTCAAGGACTTTTCTTATTGCCATCTCACAGCTTCTGTTCGGACGAAAGCCATAACTGAACTCCGAGAAATGCGGGTCGCATATCGGTCCTATCACTTGTACTATTGCCTGCTGGATTACTCTGTCCATTGCTGTAGGGATTCCAAGTTTTCTCTTTCCGCCATTAGGTTTGGGTATTTCTACTCGTCTGACGGGTTGAGGCTTGTATTCCCTTCGTAGTATCTGCTCTTTTATCGTAGGCCAATTTGCCTTGATATACTCACCAAGTTCCTCTGTACTGACACCGTCAACTCCGCCTGCACCCTTATTGGCACAGACCCTTTTGTAGGCTTCGTTCATATTGTCCTTGTGTAAGATTTTATCGAGCAGCTCCGACATTGCCTTGTGTGCTCTTCTCCTTTCCGCTCCCTCAGACTCAGCCTTATGTTGTGTGTTCAGATTTCATATACGTTTCATCCTACCACTGTCGGGCATATCCTCAGGACATACATTTGCGTCGCACGGTTAAATTGTTCCACCCTTCCCGATTACTCGGTACTATGGCTTCTGCTGACTTCTCACAGTTCGTTGTTACTACGGATCGTGCTCCGTCTGTGAGACCTCACGGGATAAGCCCCGAACCTTTCCCCGTTTACTCGCCTGATTTACGCATTGAGGTTACGGTTGCCTTTGGGACTTTGATGCCACTAGCCATCTCATCCGCTCAATGCGCCTTAATATCAGGTTTCTGTCCGTCGAGCCACGGTTTCGCTATTGCTTCTTCTCGCCTGTACCTCACGATACAAACCTTGCAAGTCGCTTTAAGGTTCGTCGGCAACTACGCCCCTCGGGACTTCCACCCGAGGTTCGGGACATGCCCGTCATACTAGTAAAGAGGCTGCCGGATGGCAGCCTCTCTTATTTTTGTTTTACTATTCAGTATCAGTAATAGTAGATTATCTGAACGATCTCAAACTTTGTCTCAGCAGGTCTTGAGTCAGGATCTGATCCGCTCTCACCGGGTGCCGGGCAGTAAGGCATCTGGAAGTGACCAGTCGGGTTATCGCCATTTGCGAAAGTATCAGCTTCAATTCTGCCGTAAATTGCAACTCTGGAGTCGATATCGTTTCTCTGCTCGAATGTAGATGTACCGTAGAGACCGATATATGCTTCGAATGTGCAGCTGTCGCCGACCTTGAATTTGTTTGAACCTGTTCCGAAGATGTAGATGGAAGGCTTAACTATTCCGTCATAGTATGAAGAATATGCGAGCTGGTTGCCATCCTTATCTTTGTGTGTATTGCTCCAAACCTTATCTTCAGAATTTGCTGTGCTGTCCTGAATGTACTTACCGATTGCAGACGCAGAACTCATGCCACGGCCGATGGAAATGAATCCGGAAGAACAAAGTCTGTCAGTCTTACGGTAGTTTGCACCTGAGAACTCTATCTTAGCACCGGGCTCCATAATGAAGAGAACAGGAGCGGGATCATTCTGAACGCTGTACAGAGCAAATACAGTATTATTGATGTAATACTGACCAGACTTGAAGTAGAATCTGTAGCTGGATGCCTTGGAGCCGTCGATTGCGAAAACGTAAGGCTTACCGTCAGCACTGTTGCAGGTTGTACCACTTGTGAACTGATAATAACCGGGTGCAAGGCTGATAATCCTGTTCTTGGCTCCATCCTTATCAAATGAGCCGCCGTCAAGCTTGCTTACATCTTCAAGGCTGATGATCTTGTCAGCAGGAACCTTATCGTCTTCTGTAAGTAACCATTCAGGATATGTCTTTGTAACAGGATGTGTTACGTACTCGGCATTCTTCGGGATCTTTGTCTGCTTGGGATAGAATGTCTTACCGTCAGCACTGTATGTGTCGTAATCGAGCTTAACGCCTTCGTCAGCTGTTACAACAGTTGTCTTACCGTCAGTATTCATATCCATAAATACATCTGTAACGATATTTGACGGGAACGGATCAGAGATCTTACCGTAGTCATAAGACTTGTAAACGCTGAGCTTGTTCTTAAGACCGTCAGGTAGTGAGCTTCCTGCATTGGTTACGTTATATGAACCCTTAGAGTTCTTTGCAACGATTGTTCCGCTGGAGTTACCGACGAAGTAGCAGTTTTTGCCGCTTGCCGTAACGAGATCCTTGATCTTCTGGTTCTGGTCCTTATCATTATCTTCCTGAACCGTTCTTCCGGAGAAGATGAAGTTCTTACTGGAAACGCTGCTCCAAATGTTATCATTCTCCCACTTGAAGCCTGCATCATTATGAGTCTTACCGATAAAGTACATATCACCGGTAATAGCCTTGACTGATGCAGTACCGCTCATGTAAGCGTTATCAAGGAATACCATGTTGCCATAGTAAGCATTACCACCGCCGAATCGGCCTGTAGCACCTTCTGCGAAGACGATGTCTGAATAGAATACAGCATTTGATGTCTGCTCGCGTGCATTACCTCTGAAGAGGATCGTATTATCGTCTACTGTACCGAGTGCAGGGTTGACCATACCTACGCCCTGGTCGAAACGGACCTGCGAAGTCGTAACGCTGCCTGCGATATCGATCTGGTTCTTAAAACGTCCGCCATAACTCGGATCTCTGTGCTTAACATGGAGAACCAGTCTGATGTTCTCTACCTGATCACCGATAACTGTCGTAAAATCTGCATTTACGTAATCCTTATCTGAAGTATCAGGATAATAAAGATCAAGATATGTGCAGTTCTTATCAGAATTGGACATACCCGGAACACCAGGGATGATCATCTTGATCTTATCACTGTTATTTGTATGACGGGCAGGTGTATTCGAAAGCATCTTATCGATCTGGTCATCGGTAATCTCCTGTGTCTGGAGAGCTTCAAGGAATACCTCGGAAGCAGCAGTAACCGTAAGTCTTGCCTGGCTCGACATGGTCGTCTCATAGAGACGTCCTCTTGTAGCCTGAGTAAGCATCATGGCTGCAGAGATAAAGATCATTGCGAGTGCCAGGATGAGTACGACAATAACAAGTATTGCGCCCTGCTTGCTCTTCTTCGTCTTGCTTAATCTTTTAATCATAAGAAGCACCTTCCTTCATTATGGTCTGAAGTTACTTATTTTATTGCGTCCGGCGGGAATACTCCGCCCACTTCTGCTTATTAGTTAAGCCTATTGTATTTCATATTACCCGAAATTTCAACAGAAAATTCGAAGTTTGCTAACTTTTTTTACATAGTTTGTTAACATTTTGTTCATAAACTATGTTTCTTTTTCCTCATCCTCAGTCTTTTCGGCGGGTTTGCCCTTTTCTCCGTACTTGTCAAACTCCTCTTTTTTGGAAGCTACGAGCCAGTAATCGTTTTGTGTGGCAAATCTCATGACAGAAGCTGCGTAATAATTTCCTGCCTTGTTTTTCTTTACTCTGGTCCTGGAGAACAGTTCACCGTGCTCCCTGCACTCAAGAAGCGCGTACTGCGATTTGCGGATCCTGAAGAACGGAATCTTAACATTCAGCCTGCTGCCGCAGAGCGGACAATTTGTCATAAAGTTCTTAGATGTTGCAAACGCACTCTGGCTGTCCAGGCTCTCGGGACCTACGAAACTGAAATCTGACGGGACGTCCGGATCGATCGAAGAACTCGAGATAGCGGATATGACCGCAGAAGGCTTGTTGTGCTTGAAGATCTCTTCAAAGACCGCACCGGTGTAATGGGCATCGGCCGTCGCGCTGTGAAAGATCTCTTTCTTATCTATATTATAGAAATCCACTGCCGCCTCGACACTCCTCTGGGATCCCTGAAGTCCCGCAAAGAGCGAGAATATCGGCTGAAGATCCAGGAAGAACATCCCGAGTTTCGGATCCAGACCGAAGAAATCCAGATTCATCTTCAGCATTGAAGGATCTGAACTCCCCCACCCGACCAGGATGGCATCACCGCAGAATTCCCTGAACAGAGAATATGCATCCCTGAATGGTATACCGTTCTTCAGATCGGCATTCTTCTTATGCGTGACTTTCTTAACATGATAATGAAGCTTTGTATATTTGACCGGAACGATGTCAGTCGAAAAAGCATCCTTATAGATCAGTTCGCCATTGTCATAAACATACTTCAGGGCGCCTATCTCTATGATCTCGCCCGTAAGCCTGCTGACTTCAAAAGGATATTCCTTTCCCGGCATCGGCTGATTCCACTCCATGTCGAAAACGACAAACTCCGTGCCGTCTGTAATCTTCCTGCTAAGCATTTGGTATTGTCCCTTCGCCCGTTACTTTCTTCTTTTCATTATACATTTGGAAAACCGGAATTACGATAAGGCAGGAAACCGCAAATACACTTATGAGCACACCCGGCACAAGTCCTGTGGACCTCTGCTCTACGGATATCTCCATGACATCACTCCTGTCGGCGTTATAAGTTATGGCCGTTTTACCGCAATAACTGAAGGAACCTGAATCTTTTCCGTCGATCCTGATCCTCGTCGAACTGTCATAAGCATATGGCAGGACTACGGTACATACGCCGTTTATATCCTTGATGTCCACCAGGAATCTTGAACCGTTGATATAGCCTTCGGCGGCTTTCAGCATGTCATATGCACGGCCGTTCATCTTATATAGAGTGATACGGCACTTCTGCGAACTGCGTGATTCTATATCAAACTTCAGGGTTATCTCCCCGGGATCGGGAGAGATCTCCGTAAGGAAAGGCCCCGTAAAGAACCTTTCATAATCTCCTCCAGAGGCAATAGCTTCCATCGAAGCTCCACTCTCCGAATTGCAGTATGCGAATACCCTCTCGCCCTGACCGACCGTGAAGGGTTCGAATTCCACTCTGTTATGACCTTCTTCAAGTCTGAATGAATCTGCTCCGACAAGTTCGAAATCTCCCTTGTCGGCGGGTTCGATAAATACCTGTTCGAAAAGATCCTCATCTGACAGTATCCACGAGAGATGATTGATAACGTTTATGAACGAGTCAGACGTTTCGCGCATGCTCAGATCCGCCGGAATGAGCAGATATGTGTCATTGCCGTTGATCGCGGGAATGTCCAGTTCATTGTCCAGGATCAGCCTGTCAGATGCTTTAAGGTCATTATCCCCGCGGAAATACTCATATGCAGCCGCACTCTGGATGGTATTGTTGAACATTATAAAAGCCGTATTTACGCCTACGAGCACAAAAACTGCGACGAGTATCACATATCTTGCCTTTCCGCCGATCTTGTCTTCAGAGGATGCATAAACCAGGATCGCTTCAAATATGACCGCAAGGAATGTTGATATCACGATCGGGCTTGCCAGAGACGTACTGTTGGAGGAATTATTGGCTATTATCATGAAAAAGAGCGGTATCAGGCCGGCCGCCAGAAGATCGCCGCGGCTCAGGCTCCTTATATTCTTAAGACCTATGGCGGCCGCAAAGAACAGGATAACCTCGAGCCATATCAATCTTGAAGAATTGAGGACAGGCGCGGTCCCGAAAATACTGACCGTCTCATTTACAAAGGAAGAACTGCACAAAATATGGATCACTGCGGTCAGGACGGCAGTCGCGACCTTCATTCTTACGGGGATCCTCTCATTGAGCGCAAATGCAATGACGGCTACGAGCGTCAGTATCCCGATATAGAACAGAGGGATACCGTTCGAGTAAATGCTTCCCGAGCGCAGCGCGAACGTGCCTCTGAGAATATCGAAAACGGTATAGTTTACCTTGGCATTCTCGAAACTCTCGGAAATCTTCAGATCGATGTTCATCGCGGCAAATCCCGGTATGGCGAAAGCCATGGATGCCGCAAGACCGGCGAAGATCCCGCCCAGAAGCTTGAGCCAGGATGTAAAGGCCATCTTAAATGTCGAGTAGAGACTGATGCACATAAGAAGGCCTGTAAAGATGACGGCAGGGATACCGGTCATTATGCCGAATCCGCCGGTGGCGCTCAGTGCAAGCACCGAGAAACATATGCCGGAAAAAGCTCTCCAGGTGCGTTTCTGCAGATAGGAGTCGAATGCGGACAATACTACAGGGAACAAAATGGCCATATTCATTACTGAAGCAAACTGTGCCGTGAATATTATCTGCGTGGAGAATGTGTACATTACTGCGAGCATCGCCGAAAACATTCTTCTGAGCTTAAGATGCCCGGACATAAAGTAATACATGCAGGAACAGCAAAGGCCGAACCTTATGTAATATCCCGCCATGAGAACGGACTTTGCAGCCGCCTGCGGCAGAATGATGGCCAGATAGAAAAACGGATCCAAATGAACGAAGGTCAGAAGCCTCCAGAGGTCATTTCCGGCACTTCCCGAACGTATCAGTTCAAGATCCTCCAGCGCAATATCGATACCGCGTATCAGGTTCTCTCCCATGGAACCCGTGCGCATGGAGAGCGCATCCGGAAGTATCTTGCCCGGCTCGGTATTAAGTCCGATATTCAGAGCTGCCGCAGCGATCGCTACAGCAGCCAGAAAACAAAAGACAACCCCTCCCAAGTTATGCAGGGTTACTTTTGCCCTATTCATCATCCGCCTCCGGACCCGCACCGTTCTCCGGTCCACCGGGTCTTTCTTCAGGATTATCAATTTCTTCAAAAACTTCAGGTTTTTCAGGATTTTCCGGTCCCGCAGCATCTTCAGCAGGGATGCCGGCCTTCTCATTCATCCCGAGCACATCACCGACGGGAACTTCTTCAATTACAGACTCCGGAACGGTTTCTGCGACCGTTTCTGCGGGAACTGATGCAGCCGCCTTGTTCTTTCTGTGCTTCCTGACCATCATAGGAATAAACGTGATGAGGGCGATGCAGACCACAGATACCGCAGTTGCTGCAAGTCCGATATTAAAGCCCGCAGGTGTGTACTTAAGGGATATGTCGTGGCTTCCCTTATTTAGCTTTATTCCCATGAGCGCATCCTGGACCGGAATGATCTCGGCAGGTTCACCGTCAACTTCAGCAGACCATCCCTCCGAATAAGGAATCGTAAGGAAAAGGAATCCGTCATCCAAAACATCGATATGTCCGTTCAGCGAGGTCGTATTGTAATCAGTTACCACGAGCTGCTCATCGGACAGGATGTCGAGAGTATGGTCATATCCGGCCCTGTCGAGCTGATATCCGTATACCATAAGTGCCTGTCCGGGATTCTCATGATATTTCACGGTCAGTTTCATCGGAGTGCCGTCAAACACACCCAAAGTGATTATCTGATAGCTTCTTATCTCGAACTTTCTTACCTTGTCACCGACCGTAACCGTAACGTTTGCACCCTTCTTTGCGTTAGCGTAGACGTAAACATCGGATCCGATATCCGCCTCGTTGACTGAAAGAGTGAATGAAAAGTCGCCTTTATCGGCGCTGCTTCCCGAATTGTATACGATGACTCTTGCTTCTTCGTCAGTAGTATTGAGAAGACTTGAGCTTTCCGGGGTAAGCATCAGCGGCTTGTATACGTTTTCACCGCCCATGCTCTTTACAAGCCTGTTGGTCTTGTCGAAAACATCGAGATTGTTATTGTAATCGGGTGCATAGACGATTACGCTCGGCTCCGTCATATAGCCGACGCTCAAAGCATCAGGGTTCCCCCACGAAGTGATGGTCCCGTCCTTATATTCCTGCTCGAACAGCGCAGGGACAGCCTGTGTGCTGTCTATCTCGATAAGGTTTCTTACGCCGAGGAGCGTCGCAGTAACCCTTGTAAGTCCGGCATTGCGGAGTCCGTTTATGTTGTTGTTATGGAAACCGTAGTTTCTCATATATTTGACAAAGCTTTCTCTTGCCGTCGATGAGAAGATGGACAGACCCTTGACGTTATAAAGCGACTGCAGGTCACAGACATTGTTCGGGAAGAGTTCGCTTCTCTCGAAGTTCATGTGTCCTTCCGTTCCTTCCACCTCTGCGGCATAGGACTCGACTTCATCCCTGTGCCTGCCGTACGGTGCATAACTCGTAAAGCCCTCATGGTAGCAGACAAGTCCGATGGAAGTAAGAGATGCCGAGAAGATCTCGACCATCATGGTTACCGTAAGAAGCGTCTCGCAGAAGAACTCGCTCTTTCTGGAATTGATGTTGCTTACCGTGTGGAGTGCTGCACCCTGGATAATGAGGAAGAGCAGCGTCTCCCCTATCTGTATATATCCCTCGTTGCCCGTGCCGAATTTCTCATAGAGGATAAGGAATGCGGCCGAGCAGAGGACAGCTCCGGTCACATATTTCGAGCCGAGGCTCCTGATGCGTCTTATGGTAAGGAATCCTACGAAAACGAGCAGGAAGCTCATGAGGAACGATTCCCTGTAAGGAATCTGGTTCGGGAAGTGCATTCCGTGCCAGACGAAGTTGAGCGTACGGTTGGTAAAACTCAGATACATTATTCCCAAAAGGACGCCGAAAACTATCTTATGCTTTAATTTGATGCCTGTCCTTGAAGGAAGCAGGAAGAACAGCGGAAGGAGCAGAACGATGACGAGACCGCTGTAGACATTTGCCATTCCGTCCCTGATATTCGGATTCGCCGCCACCATGAGTCTTCCGAAGAAATCGAAAAGATTGGTCTGCAGGGAATAATCGGGCTTCAGCTTATCTCCGGTCGCAGAGCAGTTCCTGAGTATGAGATATGTCGGAACCGTTATTACCGCAGACGTTCCGGCAGCTAAAAGGCCCGACACGGCAAAGCGGAGCGCGGCTCCGACGAATGTCTTGAAGCACATGCGCATCGGATCGCCCTTCGGTCTGGCTGCCGAGAAAAGACACACGTAATATGCGGGCGCAAAGAGCACCAGGAACAGGCAGATGAAGTAGCCTGCATAGTAGTTGCTTACAATGGCAATGGCAAGTGTCACGGCAAACATGCCGCACTTGCGTTCAGCCAGGAGCCTTCTCAGGCCGAGCATTATCAGAGGGAGCAATACAACGGCATCGCACCACATGATGTTCCAGAAGAAGGAAATGAACCATCCGCAGAGAGCATAGGAGGCGCTGAATACCACGGTTATGTTATCCATCCTTCTGTTGTCGTTGGCAGAAAGGAACAAAAGCATAAAGACAGAGGACAGTCCCGCACGTATGCATGTGATGAATCCGATGAATACCGGCATTGTCTTTGCCGTAAAGAAGAGTGCAAAGATATTAAGCGGGCTTGCCGCATAGTTGGCATAAGCCGCATAGTATTCCTGTCCCAGGCCGTCGTTCCAGCTGTAGAACAGCGATTCACCCGAAAGGACCTTGTCTCTGAAAGCTACCAGGAAGGGACAGTACTGATGGTAGAGGTCAACCGTGAGGATCGTCCTCTCACCGAAAGGATAGCATCCGGTGACTGCAAAAGCCGCAAGCACGGTAAGTGTCGGGAACAGGAAAGCCAAAAGGAACTGTGGCCAGAATTCTCTCAGGATTGCGCCTAAAGTGCCACTCTTTTCTCCCAGTATCGGTCTATCTTTCGCCCTCATATATCCTCTAATATTTTTATCAGATTACAAACGTGTTAATAATAGCATACTTTGACCGTGTTGTTTCTTCTTTTATGGTAAAGTGTCATTAACCTGTATCCAGATTTAAAGGGGAAAATTGATGAAGGGTAAAAACAACAAAAATAAAGACGATAATAAACAGGCCCGCACACCCGTGGTGAGCGGTGAGTTTACAAATATAGAAGTTACGGCATCGCCGGAAGGACAGCCGACTGATGATTTCATGGAAACACCGGTCGAAGAGCCGAAAAAGGGCGTCACTTTAAACGACCTGGCTGACATAGATCCTGAACTCCTTACGGGAAAACCCGTAGAGAACAGCGTGATCCCGGACCTCCCGCCGCTTCCCGACGGCAAGGACGGCAAAGCAGAAGAACCCGCCGTTAAAGCTCACGATATACCGACCGAACTCAATCTCGACAAGAACGAGGAAGCTTTGGACACCGGCAAAAAAAGACGCAATGCCGGCATCTTCTTCGTTGTATTCGGGATCATACTGGTCTTTGTTATCGCGGCTGTGACTTTCGCATTGGACACCGGAATGGACGAGTCCTTTATCAGCCCGCTCAGTATTAACGGAAGAGATGTATCCAGCGGTGAATTCAGCTTCATGTATCACTATGAACTTCTAAGCGAAGGCGTCGACCTTTTCGCCGCCGACACGGACAAGATGCTCCTGTCACCCTATCTCGATGACGATAATTTCGCCACCTACAGAGACTATTTCAGGTTCGTTACCGCCCAGGACCTTCAGAAGACGGAGATCCTCTATGTCGATGCTACTTCCCAGGGTTACGAGATCGAAAAGGCTCATTACGACCGTGCCAACGCGTATATCAACTGGCTCAAGGGCAAGGCCGATGAACTCGGCGTCCCTCTCGACACATACATCAAGGGTGTATTCGGAAGCCAGGTCGATGAGCAGATCATCATAAACACCCTTGCGCGCAAGTACTTCACGGAGGACTACGCAGAGGGCGAGAAGCTCATTCAGCTCTCGGCTACCGACGAGCAGGCCGAAAACGCTTACAGGCAGTCACGCAACATTTACGATCTCGTAAGCTATAAGCTCTTCAGATTCACTTATGAACAGAGAGAACAGGCTTTCATCGACACGGCAAATCTTCACGCCCAGCAGATCATTGACGCCATGGGCAAGGATCCTTCAAAATTTGAATCCTGTGCAGCCAAATACTTTTCGGGAGTTGCTGCCAACACACTGGCACAGCCCGACTCCATGCTCGTATCAGACTGCCGTTATGAGGATATCTCACACGCCGAATTCCGCGAATGGCTCTTTGATGAGTCCAGGACAGTGGGCGACGCAGTGATCTTCCATGACGAGGATGGATTCCCGATCATCCTCGTATTCGTCTCAAGAGACCGCATGGCTGAAAAGCTCCGCAACTGCTATATCGTAACAGTCAACAACCAGATGACCGAAGAGATGACACCCGACATGGCCGGAACACAGGCTCTCTCGCAGGAGATCTTCGACTATATCGATGATGCGGACAGCTGCAATGAGGTAGAAAACCTTTATAACGACTATATTCTTGCCGGACAGTTATCGGTTGTTCACGACGATCAGATATTCCAGGCAGAATATTCCGAAGCTCTTGCGGAATGGATATTCGCGGCTGAAAGGAAACTCGGCGATAAGACTCTCATCGAGGATAACGGCACGTTCTACGTGATCTACTTCATCTCAGAATCACCTAATCCCGAATGGTATGACAGAGTAAACAGCTTCCTCAGGATGAACAACTATCAGCAGTTCATCACGGCAAAACAGGCTGAATTCACCTGGTCATTCAACGAAGACGGATTAAGTCAGATTAAGGACGTTCCGTAAGAAACAGGAGCATCAGCCGAACGGGCTGGCAGTTCCGTTCATCTGCTGTATCAGAACTACCACGATTGCGAAAACAAAAGTAAGGAGCATAGCTCCGATCAATATCCATGCCAGGATCTTTGTTCCTATCTTCTTGCTGTTTCCGCTGCCCATAATTACTACATCCTTAATATATTTGCGTGATCATCCGAAGTCTGCACTGTCACCGATAGTAAGCGGGAGAGTGATCTCTGTTCCGTCCCTTTCGACGACGAAATCTATCGTATCGCCTACCTTATGCGAATCGCGCACCTTAATAATATCACCGGAATCCGTTATTTCAACACCGTCGACTGATATGATCCTGTCGCCGATCGCAAATCCCGCCTTCTCGGCAGGACCGTCCTTGACGATCTCGGCAACATATATGCCGCCGCGTGCGCCGTAATAGGAATCATCCGCAACGTATTTCAAAGAGACACCGAGATACGGGCGGTCTATTACCTTACCGTAGTTTATCAGGCTCTCTATGATCTTCCTGACGGAATTGATCGGGATCGCGAATCCAAGATTCTCCGATGTGGAAGTGATGATCTTTGCATTTGTTATGCCGATGACTTCCCCGTAAGAATTAATGAGAGGACCGCCGCTGTTTCCGGGATTGATCGCGGCATCCGTCTGGATGATGTCGACATAATAGCCGTTGCGCACTATATCCCTGTGAGGCGCCGAGATGACTCCGACTGTTATGGTGTCATCAAGGGAACCCATCGCATTTCCTATCGCCACGGCAAGTTCGCCGGAACGGATCTTATCCGAATCACCGAGAGTGACGCGCGGAAGTTTCTTGTCCGTTTCGACTTTGAGGACAGCAATGTCCGTCTGTTCGTCGCTTCCCACTATCTCCGCTCTGACATAATTATCATTTCCGGGCAGGAGCACAGTTACATAATATGTGCTGACGGCAACGTCGGCGAGTTCGACCACGTGACGGTTCGTAACGATATATCCGTCTTCCGTGATTATGAATCCGGTTCCTGAACTGAGCTTTGTCTCCTTGCCGTTGTCCCTGCCGATAACACCGATCGGGATGGTCGCGGGACTTACCAGATCAAAGATATCCACGGTGGGCAGCCTGGTCTTCTCCGAAGTCGCTACCAATGCGGCATCTTCTATGGAGAACCACGGCTCCGGAAGATCTTCGGAAACGGAGTTTTCCGTTTCATCAGTTGTTCCTGATGCCGTCTGCTCTTTCTTCACTGATCGTGTATATGAAAGAATGCCCTCGAGACCGTTATTGAGCCTGAAGATATAGTAGGACTGAAAACCCGAGAACAAGACGCTTGCCAGGAGCAGCACCGATAAGATGATAATGGTGCGTCTGTAGCTCTCCTTGGGCTTGGCGAAAGTGACGTTTACGTTCTCATACCCTTTTTCGTTATTGTTCCCGTTTTCTTTCTCTATTATGTTTTCATTTTCCATGAAGTTTTTTCCTCTTACCTGATTCCTGCTGTTCTATCCCCTGCAGCTTACATATTTTGGGCGATTTTTCACCAAAGCGCAAGTCAGGATAACGTTACTTTCCCGCCGCGCATCAATATCTTCTCCGGTTCCTCCGGAACAACGGCCCCGCCTGACTGATCGAGACAGAACCTCATAAACTCGTTTTCAGACTCTTCCGGGACCATAATGTCAAATGCAACATCCTGACCGTATACGATGTTTTCGATAACCCACCCGGAGGCTCCGGCCCTTCGGGATAATGCTTCGAAAAACGGATAGGAACAGTTCTCGTGCCAGCTCAATGCGGGAACCAGCATTACCGGTTCTCCGGCCGCAAGAGCCTGCCTTCCGCTGTCCGTATATGCCCTCTTGAGTCCTCCCTTGCCTAGAAGCGTCCCTCCGAAATATCTGGTTACGCAGATCAGAGTATCCGTAAAACCGTTGGAAGTAAGGAGTTCGAGCAGAGGCTGGCCTGCCGTGCCCTGAGGTTCGCCGTCATCACTTGATTTCTGCCTGGCGGTCTCCCCGCCGGTAACCCAGGCATAACAAAGATGTCTTGCATCGGGATATTTTTTTCGTTCTGCAGCAAGAAGATCGGCGGCATCTTCAGGTGAATCTATATGAAAGCTCTTGCCGATAAAGACCGACTTCTTGACCTCGACCTTTGAATCTCCTGTTTTGCTCAGCGTTATGACAGAACTCAATCCTTAATGCTCTCCCTGTATTTCTGATAAGCCATCATCAGGAGAGATTTATCCTGGCTGTATGTGATCTCGTCCAGCGCGCCGGAGACTCCGACAAATTTGCAGTCCACAGTTCCGGAATCCGGGAAAGCCTCACAGGCTTCGCTTTTAGTTTCCATTACAAACCATGAGATATTGTTATGGACCGGCTTTCTTCTGGAGATCGAGTAGAATTCGTAATTGGTCTTGCCGCAGGGTGCGATTACCCTGGCATCGACATTTGTCTCCACCCTGACGCGTTTTTTGGCAAATTCAGACAGGCTCAGGTCGCTGCTCGTCTTGACAGCTCCCTTGGGGAACCCCCACTCCTGCTTGTCATTACATACAAGCAATACCTTGTCTCCGCAAAAAACGATTCCGCCTGCACAGTTGCGAACGATCATAAAAACCTGCTCTCGTATAAGTCAAATATTTATAACAGCATTCTATCACAAAGATGAGGCTGTTTGCTCGTCTGACATATTCATTTGTCCTTTTGGGGGCAGGTCTGTATAATTGTCCTATGTCTGAAAATAATATAGATAATGAATATTATAATAAACCCGGCAACGGGAACTCTGAACTTGCCAAGCTCAGACAGATAATAACGGTGCTCCTTTCGGTATCCGCACTTCTTGCAGTCGTGCTGGTCACACTCGGCATAACCAAGATCATCGGCTACGTGAAAGAATCGGAAGCATCCGGCTACACCCCCATTCTTGCAACGCTCGTATCAACGACCGTCACATACACCGAGCCCGTAGTCTATCACACCGAACAGCTGGAAGCGTCTTCACTGGCCGACAGTTACTGGCGCCCGCTTCCTGAACTTCCCGAAGATGAAGTCATAGTTCCCGAACACGTTGAAGTCAGGGCACTCTATATCGGCTCAGGCTCCGCGCTCGACAAAGCGATCGATCTCTGCAACAACAGCGAGCTCAACGCTATAGTAATCGATCTGAAGAACGAATACGGCCTTCCCTACATGTCCAAGGTCGCTACGGCCAAAGAGATCGGCTACGTCTGGGACGCTTACGATCTCGACGCGGTTGTCGAAAAATGCCACAGCAACAACATCAGGGTAATCGGAAGGATCGTATCCTTTAACGATCAGGTCGCAGCTAAGCATTTTCCCGAAAGAGCCATTCAGGATGCTGACGGCAATGTGGTCAGGTTCAGTAACGAAGGAAACAACCCGTTCTTAAGCCCTTATAACGAGGACAACTGGGATTACCTCATCGCGATCGGCATCGAAGCTTCCGAGCACGGCGTCGACGAGATACAGTTCGACTATGTAAGATTCCCTGCGGGAGCCACAAAAAACAAGGTTAAACCGTACTTCGGCGAAGAAGGACAATATCCAACCAAAGCCGAAGCCGTCAACAGATTCCTTCAGGAAGCCAGGATCAGGATACAGGACACCTATGGCGTTCCCGTATCTGCCGACATTTTCGGCATCGTACTTACTTCTGAGGGCGATGCGAAGATAATCGGTCAGGATTTCGCCACACTGGGAATGACGGGCATCGATTCATGCTGTCCGATGGTCTACCCCTCACACTATGCTCTCGGCACGATGCTCGGCGGACACGTGTTTAAGTATCCCGACAAGGAACCCTATCTGATGGTATACAGCGTTCTCCATGACTGCCAGGCAACTTACAAGCAGCCGGGATTCACGGCGGTAAGGCCTTATCTTCAGGCTTTCACGGCCTCTTATATCGGCAAGGGCAATTACATAGAATACGGTTACAGGGAGATCAATTCCCAGATCAAGGCAATAAAGGACCTCGGAATAACGGAATTTATCCTCTGGGATCCTTCCTGCAAATATCCTTCAGGCAATTACGACGGCGATATGTCAGTAGAGACTGATTGAAACTGAAAGATTCTAAGCATAAAATAATAAAGTTATTTATATAAGAGGTGATACTATGCTTGACATCAAATTCTTACGTACCAATCCGGACATCGTAAAACAGAACATCAAAAACAAGTTCCAGGACGAAAAGCTCCCCCTGGTAGATCAGGTCATCGAACTCGACAAAGAGTTCCGTGAGAGCAAGACCCGTGCTGAAGCATTAAGAGCCAACCGCAATAAGGTCAGCAAACAGATCGGCGCGCTGATGGCTCAGGGCAAAAAGGACGAGGCTGAAGTTGTAAAGAAGCAGGTCACCGATATGGCTGACGAACTCGAAGCCCTCTCCGCAAAGGAGACTGAGCTCGAGGAAGAGATCAGAAAGATCATGCTCGTAATCCCCAACATCATCGATCCTTCCGTTCCGATCGGCAAGGACGATTCCGAGAACGTTGAGATCGAGAGGTTCGGCGAGCCTTTCGTTCCCGATTTCGAGGTTCCCTATCATGTAGACATCATGGAAAAGCTTGACGGCATCGAGCTCGACCAGGCCAGGGAAACATCCGGAAACGGCTTCTACTACCTTAAGGGCGATATCGCAAGACTTCACTCCGCATGCCTTTCATATGCGCGGGACTTCATGATCGACAGAGGCTTCACATATTACATTCCGCCTTATATGATCAGATCCTCCGTTGTTACCGGCGTTATGAGCTTTGCCGAGATGGAGAACATGATGTACAAGATCGAGGGCGAGGATCTCTACCTCATCGGTACTTCCGAGCATTCCATGATCGGCAAGTTCATCGATACGATCACTGATGAAGACAAGATGCCCCAGACTCTTACATCCTATTCCCCCTGCTTCCGTAAGGAAGTCGGTGCGCACGGCATTGAGGAGCGCGGCGTCTACAGGATCCACCAGTTCGAAAAGCAGGAGATGATCGTTGTCTGCAAGCCTGAAGATTCCATGATGTGGTACAACAAGCTCTGGCAGAACACAGTAGATTACTTCCGTTCACTCGACATCCCTGTAAGAACACTCGAGTGCTGCTCCGGCGACCTCGCTGACCTCAAGGTCAAGTCCTGTGACGTTGAGGCATGGTCACCCAGACAAAAGAAGTATTTCGAAGTCGGTTCCTGCTCCAACCTGGGCGATGCACAGGCAAGACGTCTTAAGATCAGGATCAGAGGATCTGAGGGTACATACCTCGCGCATACACTGAACAACACATGCGTTGCTCCGCCGAGAATGCTCATCGCCTTCCTTGAGAACAACCTTAACGAAGACGGCTCCATCAGGATCCCCGAGGCATTAAGGCCTTACATGGGCGGCAAGTCGGTTATCGAAGTTCCCGGAAAGTAATCCGCTGAAAGACAAGTCACTAAGAGAGGCTGTCTCATGAGTGAAAAACTCTTTGAGGCAGCCTTTTCATTTATCCTTTGTTTTCTGCGGGGAAACAAAAAGAGGTTGCCCGTAAAAAAGCAACCTCTCATTAATTCACAAAAAGCTTGAATCTTAATCTTTCGCTCTTTCAACTTTGCCTGAGCGAAGGCAACGTGTGCAAACGTTCATTGACTTGGGGGTGCCGTCAACAACAACCTTAACTCTGTGTACGTTAGCCTGCTGCGTAGTAAGCGCGCGTCTTGAAATCTGTGAACGCGTGATTCTAATCTTTCTGCCAAAGAACATATCTTTCTGGCAAACTTCACACTTAGCCATGCAAACACCTCCTGTTAGAATTCAAATGCCTATGAATAATACCACACCCCATTCCCTTATGCAACAAGTTTTTATGTCTCTTTTCACACTTTTTTGCAGGATCAATTTACGACCTTGCTGCTGAACACTCGCCGTATCGTGATTATCCTGTCGCATATGTCATCACCCGACTGGAAATTGCGCAGTCTTACGGTCGTTCTGGCCGGTGACAGCATAAAGAGCGTTCCCGTGTCGGTGCAGACTGCCATCTCATATATCTCCTTGTCGCCGGGGGCTTTCTTCGGATTTGAAAGGAAAAGGATATCTCCCGGAAGGATCTGATCGATCATGATCTGTCCCGTAACGGCGTCGGGTTCGGGTATTACCTCGGTACCTGCCTTTGACTGGCCTTCCATGGTCCTCGGTATCTGTATTCCGTTGATCTCGGCACACACATATACGACGCCGTTGACCGATGCACCGTTTATGGACATGCCGTTCTCAATATATTTGCTGTTGACGAATGTCAGTACCGAGCTCACAAAGTATCGGCTCGAGACCTCTTCGGTCTCGGCTCTCGGCGAAAGCTCGATAACACCCGACGAACCGATCCAGCCCTTGTCACCGCCCGGAAGGGCGACCTGGTAAACGCCCTCTCTTTTTATGTCGGCGTAAAGAACCGTATTCATCATTACCTTCTTTATCAGCGTTCCGTTGCTCGCGTGGGTCATTACATTCTTAGAAGGATCCGAAACGATAAGCTTGAACTGGTGAACGTCAGGCTCTATGGAATTCATGTCCTTGATCAGCGTGGAAGCCTTCACATACCCGATAATGCCGTCACGCGTCTTGATCTTGCAGTATCCGTTATCGCTGTCGCCGACAAACTTGACCGGCTCGTTATAAAGGACTTCGGCTATTCTTACCGATCCGGGATCGGGAGCCGTCATAATGGCGACGGTGCTTTCCGTGACTACCCTGTAATCCTCATCGTTGTAATCATAATTGATTACCGGCTTTACGAAGAGTTCGATATTCGTGTCTTCGAACAGGCCGGGGAGAACTCTCGGAAGTATGTAGAAGACACCTACGATAAGCAGAATGAATGCCGCAAATGCGATGGCGAAGCTCAGTATCTTTCTCTTGCGGACCCCGCCCAAAGTTGCCTGTTTCTCGGAAAGGCCCCATTTGTCCTGCATGTCTTCCGCACTTCCGTACTGCTCACTTCCCTCATCCAGATCGGTAAGGAAAGGAAGTTTGACAGGACGTTCGATATGTCTGATCGTCTTTGGCGTGACCTCTTCACCGACCACAGGTTTGTTCTTGCGGTCGGTACCCTTGAAGATACTGCTGTTCTCGTTCTTTTCACGCTTTTTCATGGATCATTTCCCCAGCAGCATAACGCAATAAGCACCGGCCATTCCGCCGTCATGCGACAGGCTTATCGAGACGGAGCAGACTCCAAGATCTTCCGCATGTGCCAACGCGCCGCCGGAAAGTCTCACCTCCGGAACGCCTTTTGCATTCTTCACGACTTCGATATCGTGCATTCCGACGCCTTCACTCAAAAGTCCGGTGCCCAAAGCTTTGCCGACCGCTTCCTTTGCCGCATATCTCGCAGCATAGCGTTCAGCCTTCTTCGCCGGATTCTTGGCGGAATCGCAGTAACTTTTCTCGCCTTCGGTAAAGCACTTATTGATAAAGGCCGTATTTGACTCTTCAACGATCTTTACGAACCTTGATATATCAACGAGATCCATTCCACAGCGTACGTCCATCAAATGACCCCGTCACTTTCCTTCCGGCGAGATGGTCCTTGCCGTGGACAATTTTCCGCTGATCCTCATATCACACTTGCTTACGAGTTCAGTCTTGGGGAAAGGCGTGACAAGCACCGTAGGGAGCTTCCCCGCCGTTCTTATCTCAAGAAGAGTATTCAGGATCGATCCCACATTATTAAAGAGCGTGACCGAATCCGCAAAGTCGTCTATGACAAGGAAGTCTATACGCTTAAGATCCTCCAGGGTATCGCTGCCAAGGTTCGGCAGATCCTCACACTTAACATAATACGCGCTCTTGCCAAGGTTTATGGCAGTCTTGCATACGCATACCGCGAGAAAAGTCTTTCCTGTCTGCGGAGGCGCGGAATACACCCAGAGAGAAGACTTTTCACCGTCTTCGTTCATTCCGAGCATCGCCTTGAGCAATTCGTTCCTGACTCTCTTTCTGCCGTTGGAATTTCCCAGATAATCGTCTCTGAAGTTCTTCATCCTGTAGGATGAATAGTCTCCCATTCCGCTCAGTTCATAGCATCTTTCAAGTTCGTTCCTTCTGCAGGAGCATACCTTGAGCGTGCCGTCGCTTCCCTTCGTAAAACCCGTGTCATCGCATTTTTCGCAAATGCTCCTGGTCTCATCGAAATTAGGATCTATCTTATGGATCTGTATGATCCTGTCACGCTTGACCCGGAGTTCCTCTTCGGCTATATCGAACCTCTTTACGAGTTTCTCGTCTTTGTCTATAACGGCAATGAGCCTGTTGCCCCTGACGCCTATGATCTGGTCGTCGATTTCCTTGAGTTCGGGACACTGCCTGTAGACGCGTCTTACATTCTCATCCCTGCGGATCTCTCTTGCAGCGGCAACTTCGGTAAGACTCTCATTTATCAATTCCCTAATCGTCTTCATCTGAATCTCCAAACATATCCAGGATATCATCAGGGATATCCGCGTCATCCTCGGGAATGGCATTCTCCGCCTTCCCTGTTTCCTTAGCCTCTGCTGCTTCCTTGGAAGCCTTATCCTTAGCGTCAGTCTCAGCGTTGTTGCCGCTTATGCCGGCCTCATCTCCCGTCCGCCATGCGGAACCGGAAACAGCCTTTCTTCTCGAAGCTTTGCGCTTGTTCTCTTTATGTTCTTCCTCTTCAAACTTAAGCGCATCTTCAGCAGTCTTCACACCATGGTCATGCCACTTTGTCAGGGTATCCCCGACATTTTTCAGAGATATGCTGCTTCTGTACTCATTTGCCTTGAAGGCAAGATTTACAAGTTCTTCCGTGGCATCAAGATCTTCGACCCAGTGCGTTATGCGCTCGATATCAAGACCGTTGACCCTCCTTCTCAGGGTCTGGCCTACGAGCTTGATCAGGCGCTTGATCCGGCTGTTAATCTCGAGCTGTTTTTCAAGGCTCTTGATATCCGTATAGCCCTTCTCGTACCAGGAGCGGGCCATGTTCTCCATGCGCTGCAGATCCTTATGTATCGACTGTTCGTAGCCTTCCTCGAAAAGCTTGTAGCAGACTCTGCCGTCAAACTTGTACTCATAAAGGCACTTATCGATAAGTCTGTAAAAGATATATGGAAGGACGCCCTGGTAGAAGGTCGAAGATATGGAATCGGCAAGGATCTGCCTTTCCTTCTCGTCGCTTGTCAGAACGGGCATTCCGGAATCAGTACCGCGTGCCTTTAACGACTCGACATAATCGCTGACTTCACGTGCCTTGATGTCATCAAAGGCATATGTCTTGTCATTGCGAATAATGAGGCTTGCAGCCATAAGCTCGGCAAAGACCGGCCCGGTCTCTTCATCGGGAATGATCTTGAACTTTTTTACCGTATTCTCGTCAAAGGAATCCTTGAGCCCCGTCATGTTGAGCCAGAGGTATACGAGCAGTGCATTCCTGCTCAGACTCTGCGCATATCTTACAAGGAAAATATCAGGAACGAGACTGTCATTGATCATCAGTCTCGAAAAATCATCCATGCCTTTATCTTTTTTCATCTCTTTGCGGAACTCTCTTCCATAAATTTGCTTTGCTAATTATAGCATGTTTGGCCGGTCCTTTCGGGTAAAGCTTAGGCTAATCCGCTCCTTTTTAAGGACAAAAAACGGACCGGCTCTTTTACGAACCGGTCCGCATTAATCGATCAGTTAACGATCAGGTCTATCAAGCTTCGTTAGCCTTCTTGACATAAGAAGCATAACGGTCTCTGGAATCCTGATAGCATCTCTGGAAGAGGCCGTCAACAACTTCTGCATCATACTTCTTGTAGAGTGAGTTGTAACGTACTTCTGCCTTGAGGAATTCGAAGAAGTCAGCTGTAGGCTCCTTGGAATCGAGAGTGAAAGGATTCTTGCCTTCGCTAGCTAATGCAGGGTTGAATCTGAAGAGGTGCCAGTAACCACACTCAACAGCCTGCTTCTCTCTGTTCTGAGCTACCCTGAGGCCGCCCTTGATACCGTGGTTGATACAAGGAGCATAGCAGATAACGAGGGAAGGTCCCTGGTAAGCTTCTGCTTCTGTGAATGCCTTGATGAGCTGGTTCTTGTCAGATCCCATAGCAACCTGAGCAACGTAAACGTAGCCGTAGCTCATAGCCATCATACCGAGATCCTTCTTCTTAACGTGCTTACCGCCTGCAGCGAACTGAGCAACAGCACCCTGAGGTGTGGACTTGGAAGCCTGTCCGCCTGTGTTGGAGTAAACCTCTGTATCGAGAACGAGAACATTGACATCCTCACCTGTAGCGAGAACGTGGTCAAGTCCGCCGTAACCGATATCGTAAGCCCAGCCGTCACCACCGATGATCCACTGTGATCTCTTCATGAAGAAGTCCTCATAATCGAGAGCCTTCTTAGCAGAATCAGAACCCTCAGCCTTAAGAGCTTCAGCGAGCTTCTCTGCGATCTCACGTGTATTCTCAGCAGAATTGAATCCGTCGATCCAAGCCTGAGCTGCAGCCTTGAGGTCCTCAGAAGCTGTATTAGCTACTGTCTCCTCAACGAGCATCTTAGCTCTTGATCTGAGCTGCTTGTAACCGAGGAACATACCGAGACCGTGCTCAGCGTTATCCTCGAAGAGGGAGTTGCCCCATGCAGGACCGAATCCTCTGTAGTTTGTTGTATAGGGCATAGAAGGAGCAGAACCACCCCAGATTGAAGAACAACCTGTAGCATTGGAGATCTGCATTCTGTCGCCGAAGAGCTGTGTAAGGAGCTTAGCATAAGGAGTCTCTCCGCATCCTGCGCATGCGCCGGAGAATTCGAGGAGGGGCTGCTCGAACTGTGAACCCTTAACTGTTGCCTTGTTCATCGGGTTATCCTTGTGAGAAAGTGCAACACAGTAATCCCAGTTCTCAGCTTCCTTGAGGTTATCCTTGAGAGGAACCATGGTGATTGCCTTCTCCTTAGCGATACAAGACTCTACGCAGATACCGCAGGACAGACAGTCCATAGCAGAAACCTGGATCCTGAACTTCATGTTGTCGTAAGGCTTCATACCCTGCTTTGTCTCGAAAGGTGCATTTGCAGCCTCTTCCTCTGTGAGGAGGAAAGGACGGATAGCAGCGTGAGGGCAGACGATGGAGCACTGGTTACACTGGATACACTTGGAAGCATCCCATACAGGAATGTCTACTGCTGTACCACGCTTCTCGTAAGCAGCTGTACCCTGAGGGAAAGTACCGTCTTCCATACCTACGAATGTAGATACAGGGAGCTTGTTACCTTCCTGTCTGTTCATTACGTTAACGACCTTCTCGATGAACTCAGGAACAGCCTTCTTCTCAACCGGCTTATCCTCAGCTGTCTTCCAGGAATCAGGAATGTCAACTGCAACAACTGCATCAACACCTGCGTCGATAGCAGCATAGTTCATCTGAACAACGTCGTCACCCTTCTTGCCGTAAGACTTGAGAGCAGCCTTCTTCATGTAGTCAACTGCCTGCTCAACGGGAAGGATTCCGGAAAGCTTGAAGAATGCGGACTGGCAGATCGTGTTGATCCTTCCGCCCAGGCCGATCTCCTTAGCCTTAGCAACAGCGTCAAGAGTATAGAACTTGATGTTGTTGTTAGCGATATATCTCTTCATGGAGCCGGGGAGTCTGTCCTCGAGCTCTTCTCTTGTCCACTGTGTGTTGAGGAGGAATGTTCCGCCCGGCTTCAGTGTGGAGAGCATATCGTACTCATAAACATAAGACTGGTTGTGGCATGCAACGAAGTCAGCCTTGTTGATGAGGTATGTAGAACGGATAGGTGTTGTACCGAATCTCAGGTCGGAGATCGTGATACCGCCGGACTTCTTTGAGTCATAAGAGAAGTAAGCCTGAGCATACATGTCGGTATGGTCACCGATGATCTTGATGGAGTTCTTGTTAGCACCGACTGTACCGTCTGCACCGAGACCCCAGAATCTTGCCTGAACTGTACCCTCGCCTGCAACTTCGATGGACTCGGAGCAGTCGAGTGAGAGGAATGTAACGTCATCATCGATACCAATGGTGAATCTTTCCTTGGGCTGATCCTTCTTGAGTTCCTTATAAACTGCGAGTACGCACTCAGGAGTTGTATCCTTGGAACCCATACCGTAACGGCCGCCGATGAGCTTGGGAGCGTTCTTGCCGACATAAGCAGCAGCAACGTCGAGATAGAGAGGCTCTGCGAATGAACCGGGCTCCTTTGTTCTGTCGAGGACTGCGATAGCCTTAGCTGTTGCAGGGATAGCCTCGAGGAGCTTGTCAGCTGCGAAAGGTCTGTAAAGGTGAACCTTTACCATACCAACCTTCTCGCCGTGAGCGTTGAGGAAGTCGATAACTTCTTCAGCTGTCTCGCAGACAGAACCCATAGCGATGATTACACGGTCAGCATCAGCTGCACCATAGTAATTGTAGAGCTTGTAGTCTGTGCCGCGGATCTCATTGATCTTATCCATGTAGTACTGAACCTGATCAGGTACTGCAAGATAGAAGGGGTTGGAAGCTTCTCTGCCCTGGAAGTAGATATCAGGGTTCTGAGCTGTACCACGGAGTGTCGGGTGGTTAGGAGAAAGAGCTCTCTTACGGAAAGCCTTGATTGCATCATAGTCAACCAAAGATCCGAGTGTGTCGTAGTCGATAACCTCAATCTTCTGGATCTCGTGAGATGTACGGAAACCGTCGAAGAAGTGGAGGAAAGGAACTCTTGTCTTGATCGAAGCGAGGTGAGCAACTGCTGCGAGGTCTGCAACTTCCTGAACGGAGTTGGAGCAGAGCATTGCAAAACCTGTCTGACGGCAAGCATAAACGTCTGCGTGGTCACCGAAGATGTTCAGTGCGTGAGCAGCGAGAGCTCTTGCAGAAACATGGAATACGCAAGGGAGAAGCTCGCCTGCGATCTTGTACATGTTAGGAATCATCAAAAGGAGACCCTGTGATGCGGTGTAAGTAGTGGTTAATGCACCTGTAGCGAGTGAGCCGTGAACGGCACCGGAAGCGCCTCCCTCAGACTCCATCTCGACGATGTTAACCGTCTGTCCGAAAATGTTCTTTCTGCCCTGCTGAGCCCATTGATCGGTGTGGTCAGCCATAGGCGAGGACGGTGTGATAGGGTAAATAGCGGCGTTCTCAGTAAATGCATACGAAGTATACGCAGCAGCCTCGTTACCGTCCATGGTTTTCTTTGTCAGTTCTGCCATAAACATGATCTCCTTTGGAAAATTCTTTGCAGTTACATCTGTGCACAGAAGTATCTACTATAAATAACTGAAATATTATAAACCCAATCGGGCAATAATGGGGGCAAAAAAAAGGAATTTTTATATATTTATTTTATTAGAAAATAAAAGACTTTATGACAGCAGCCTCCGCTCCGGCAAAACCGGTACGTTCGCTGACAAATAAAAGAACTGCTTCAGATCACTGAAACAGTTCTTTTTTATCTCTTAAGTGTCAGGAACCGCCTGAAGGCTTTCCCGGGGATTATTCCCCTCCTTCACCGCTGCCGCCGCCTTCTTCGCCGCCGCTGCCGCCTTCACCGCCGCCACCGCTGTCAGGTGTGGGTGTAGCCGGAACAGGTGTGGGCGTATCTGGAACGGGTGTCGGTGTATCCGGAACCGGTGTCGGAGTGTCAGGTACAGGTGTCGGTGTGTCCGGAACAGGTGTGGGCGTATCCTTCTTATCACCCTGTGTAGGAGTAGGCGAAACGGATGTCGTAGGTGTCATGTTCGGATCTACGGTAGGTGTGGGCGAACCGGAAGGATCCGTGATCTGACCTGTAGACTTGTCGAACGTTGCATAGGTGCCATCCGGCTTCAATGTGCCGACAGCAGTACGCTTTCCGTAAGCGCCATACGTTGTGTTGCCGTATACTTCACGCTTTATCTCTTCATCCTTGTCGTTGTACCAGACCTTGTATACTCTCGCAGTCTGTCCCTGATGAGCCTGTCTTACGGTCTTGGTCTTACCGACTTCCAACGTCTTATCCTCGACAAACTCTTCCTTGCCGTAACCGGAAGTGGAAACTATCTCGCTCTCGAGCTTGATGTACTGACCGTCGGGGAATTTCTTTCCGTAGATCTCAGCATGAACATTGCTGTCGGAAGAATCCCACCAGATAACGATGATGACCTGGAATTCTGAATCGTTCTGGAACTTGAAATCCAGTGAAGGCCAGTCGACCGTAGCGTCAAGACCTACGGAAACGTAATCTGAAGGCCATGCGTGAGGGCTTCTGCTCGTTACCTTGAGATCAGCCTTAAGTACTGCATTGTAAAGAGTCGTGCTTACCTGGCAGATACCGCCGCCGAGGCCCTGCTCGTACTGTCCGCCGAGGATGACCGTAGCTTCCCTGAAGCCTCTTGCATAGGTTCTCTGGCCTACAGTGTCGTTGAAAGAGAACTCCTGGCCGGGCTCAAGGATCGTGCCGTTAATGTATTCGCAGGCTTTGCTGATGTTCGTGTTACGGTTGGAATTGTTGGATGTCTTTGTATGGCACTCGCCGATAAGACCAAACTCATTGTTGATCATCTCGGTTGTGACCTCAGGTTCCTTTACAACCGTAGGAACTCTTACAAGACCGGAGTACTTCTTTGAATCGAAGAGCTCCTTTACCGCTTCAGCCGCACCGTCTACATCAAGGATATAGCCTGACTGTTCAGGGCTGATGACGAATGTCTTGGTCTCGGGATCGAAACTCTCGATCGCAGCATTCTTTACCGTCGCATACTCTGCAACATAAGGATCGAGCACACTGTGAACCTTCTCTGAAACGCCGCCGATCTCGACAGTATAAGCTGTTTCATAGGTCTGCGGATTGTTCTTGAGCTGCTGAACGTTGTTATAGCACTCTGTCAGCTGAACGAGATCCGTGTCATTAAGAGGTCTGAACTTTGAGAATGCCTCTTCGACAACTTCACGGGTATTGTACTCAAATACGGCGTCGGAAAAATCAAGGGGTAATTTCTTTCCTTCGAGATTGAGCTTAACGTCTACATCAACGGGCTCGGCAGGCAATGTTACGGAAACCGCATTGAATGCCTCGTCGACCGTCATTCCGCCGACATCTATGCCGTCGATGACCGTTCCGGCAAAGAACTTGTCGGTCATGAGCTCGGCATAAGCTTCCTCAGCCTTGATCTTCGTTACTGTGCCGTCAGCCATCGTAACTTCGATCTGGGGCTTAAAGAATCCCGTATAATAAAGGCCTGCGAGAACTGCTCCTGCAACGAGGATGACTGCCGCAACGGCGGCAATCGCCGGACCCGGATTCTTTTTCTTTGATTTTACGCGCTTTGTGGTGGTCTTGGCCGTTCTTACGGTGGACTTTACCGTGGAAGAGCCGCTGCTCTTCTTTGAACTGCTGCTTTCCGAACTCCTGGGAGCGCTCTTGGACGTGCTCTTAGCTGAATCCGTTGTCATTTTCGCGGGTGCGGATTTTTCAAGAGCAGGCTTGAACACTTCCCTGCCGGAAACCTCAGTTTTATTGATATTATTGTTATTGTTAACAGGTACGAGCGCAGTATTCCTTACCTCTGAAGGTCTTGAACTTGAACTGCCCGGAGCCTGACCTGCCTTTTTCTTCATAACTTACTAACCCCTTTTATTAACAAAGATATACTTTGTAATCCTAAACAATAATAAACATTGTTCAGACAAACTTCAACCACACAGGAAGTGCATAATATCAAAAAAAAAACGTTAAATTTTGTAGGGTTGTAGTAAAATCGTAATAATTCACATCAAGAGAGATCAGGCCGATGAACACAGTTTACAAGGCATTGCTTGCCACAGACCTTGACTGCACGCTCCTTGCCCCGGGCAAGGACGTTCCCGAGGGCAATAAAGAAGCGATAAGAGCTTTGCAGAAAGCCCGCGTGGCATTTACCATAGCCACCGGCAGATCGTCTTTTCTCGTCGGCAAATTTGCGGAGAACCTGGGCATCGACGTGCCCATCATAACCAGCAACGGCGGTTCTTTATTCGATCACAAGACCAGAAAACAGTTCGCCTCAAGGGATTTCGAAGACTCCAAGATAAGATCACTCTTAAGATATCTCCTCGATCATTCGGCTGATGCGACACTCTATTCTGATGAAGGGATCTTTTTTGCGCCCTGTTCCAGCAGAAAATTCTTCGTGGAAGGCTACAATATCGGAGTGGAGCCCGCAAAACAGGCTCCGATAATCGACATTGACAGGAGCTTTCCGGAGCAGGAAAGGATACCCGCTTTTAACAAGATCCTCCTGATAAGACCCGACAGCGAGCTGAAAGAAATGCTCACCTCCGACCCGGAACTGGAAGCGATACCGTCCGGGATCGACCTTTTCGACATTATGCCCCGCGGGGTTTCCAAGGGAGATGCTCTTCTGAGCCTGGCTGATTATCTCGGCATCCCCGCATCCCGCACATTCGCCTCGGGCGACAACGAGAATGACATCTCGATGCTCGCTTCCGCAAATTACGGGATCGCCATGGGCAATGCCACCGAGGGGGCGAAAAAAGTCTCGAAATATATCAGCGCAGATTATGACAGCCTCGGCTTTGCCAAGGCTGTCTATGAATATGTTATTCCGCTAGTCGAAAGTTTTGACGGTTAACCGAGCTTGGACTTGACGTAGCCTTCAACCTGTCCCTTGATCGTCTCAAAGGACTTCTCAGCTGCTGCCTTGTCAGAATCGTAAACGCCCATGTAGATCTTGAGCTTGGGCTCCGTACCCGAAGGTCTTGCGCATGCCCAGTCGATCCCCTTGTTTCCGCCGAGCTCATAGAGGAGAACGTTGGACTTGGGAAGTGTGATCTCTTCAACTTCCACACCGCTGTCTGTAAATACATAGCGCTTGGATTCCTTATAGTCACGGACTGCCTTAACTGTAGCGCCGCCCAAAAGGCTCTTTGCTTCTTCAAGATTCTTGCACTCTGAAAGCTCTTTTCTGAGCTCAACCATGCAGGAACCGATCTTCTCGATACCCTCTTTGCCCTCGAGCGTGCAGCTGATCGTCTGCTCAACGCCGTAGCCGTACTTTTCGTAGAGGTGGTCAAGTCTGTCTGCAAGTGTCTCGCCCTTCTCGAAGGATGCAGCAGCCATGTTGCAGATGAGCATTGCGGCAACAACGGCATCCTTGTCACGTACGTCAACACCGGAGAGATAACCGTAGCTCTCTTCGAAACCGAACTGGAAGTGTTTGTCGCCGAATTCATCGTCGAGCTTGATCCTCTCGCCGATAAACTTGAATCCCGTAAGTGTCTCCTGGAGCTCTACTCCATAGTAATCGCAGATGCTCTTAACGAGCTTGGATGAAACGATCGTCGTAACCGCAAAAGACTTGTCAGGCAATGTGCCGAGGTTCTTCTTTGCGTCGAGGATGTAATCCAGTAGCATGAGACCCATCTGGTTTCCGGAGAAGCACTTATATTTGACTTCACCGTTCTCAACTACCTTCGCTGCGGCACCGATACGGTCTGAATCAGGGTCTGTGCCGAATACAAGTGAAGCATCCGTCTTCTTGGCAAGCTCAATTGCCATTGAAAGAGCCTCCGGGTTCTCGGGGTTGGGAAGGCTTACCGTAGGGAAAGCTCCGTCAGGAAGCTCCTGCTCTTTTACGATGTGGATATTCTTAAATCCGACTGCCTCAAGGATCCTTCTGACAGGCTTGTTGCCTGAACCGTGCAGAGGAGTGTAAACGATGCTCATGTCAGCCTGCTTATTGATGGCCTCCTGGTCAACAACGAGCTTTGTGAGCATGTTTGTGAATGCCTCGTCGATCTCGGGTCCGAAGGAAGTAACAAGCCCCTTTGCCTTTGCTTCTTCGAAATCCATCATCCTGATGGCTCTGATATCTTCGATCGCTTCAATGTTGGAGAGGACTGCATCAGCAGCTTCAGGCGGTACCTGTCCGCCGTCCTCACCGTAGACCTTATATCCGTTGTACTTGGAAGGATTGTGCGAAGCCGTGATCATGACGCCCGCAAAAGCCTTGAAATATCTTACGGAGTAAGAAAGTACCGGAACCGGTCTCAGCTCGTCTGACAGTCTCGAAGGAATGCCGTTTGCAGCAAGGACCTGAGCCGTGATCTGTGCGAACTCGGGAGAGAAATGTCTTGAGTCGTAAGAGATTACAACACCTCTCTTTATCGCCTCTTCACCCTCGGAGAGGATATATTTAGCAAGACCTTCGGAAGCCTTGGCTACCGTATAGACGTTCATTCTGTTTGTTCCCGCGCCGAGCACGCCCCTTAAGCCTGCAGTACCGAACTCGAGATCCCTGTAGAATCTGTCTTCGATCTCTTTTGTGTCATCCTTTATCGCGATGAGCTCATTTCTCGTGCCCTCATCGAAAAAAGGATCCGTTGACCACAGTTCATACGCTTTCATAAAATCCATAACTTAATACCTCCAAAGCACTGATTCATTTAAGATACCCGAATTATTTCTGTTTTTCATTCTTTTTCGGGCGTTTTTTATCAATTACAATAAATGCTGCCAATAAAACAACACCCGCACAGGATACGCAGGCACCGGCCTTAAGACCGGGAGCTGTAAACACGAGCTCAGCCGTATGATCACCGGCTCCCGTATCAAAAGCGATAAATGCATTCTGGTAAACCCTGTACTCCGCGGGGCTTCCGTCAACATAGAACTGCCAGCCGTCCTCGGCCGGGATGGTCGTAAGGACCATGTCCCCTTCTTCCATTCCTTTTACATCGAACTTCGCATAACCGTCAGAGACTGAAACAGGCGTTACACTGGACTTATCGATCTCCGCAAACTGTCTTGAGAAAGCCTCATTGTCAAAACTTGCGAACCTGATATTCAGATAAGACCAGCTCGAATTTCCCGAAAGGAATGTGACCTTAACATCGTCGCCCTCGTTGAATTTTCCGATCCTGAATATCTGTGAATAGAATGAATTAGCCGCAAAACTCGATATCTGGATGCCGTTGACATACACTTCCGTGCCGTCCAGGATCCTTCCGGTGACAAGAGAACAATAGATCTCGTCATCAGACGGAGCCTTAAAGTTATATTCGACGGCGATAGGGATCTTCTCGTTTGTCTTGTAGATCGTTGTCACGCTGTCTTCAAGTTTGTTATAGATATCCTTTTCGAGACCCAGAGGATCTTCAACGACACCGCCCTCCTCACTGTCGGGACCGTTCTTGTTGATGTAGACTTCATTAGTCGTATATTCATTCGCGTTGAAGAATACGCCGTTTGTGATCTGCGGTCCGCCCGTCACATCCTCACCGATCTCGACAAAGAAGTCCTCAGTGAATTCATCCGGGAACATCGACCTGTACCATTCGTTCTGCAGAGCGTAATAGTCCTTCTCATCCGCGTCGCGTTCAAGCCTGTAGAAATCAAAATCCATTGCCTTCTTGTCAGCAGCAAATGCCAGGGGCAGAACGTTGTCGTTGGAGTAGAACATCAGGCCTGAACCGTAGGAATCCTGACCTGCCAAACGGTAGAAAGACAGCCCCTTCCTTGAAGAAACCGAGCCAATCGAGAAAAATGCGTCTGCGGGAGGGCATGAGAAATTGTATTTAACGGAAAAGTAATTGTAATTGGCAGGAATTCCAAGCTGCTTTATGAAACGCTGCATCTTTTTGTTGGAGTTCGAATTGAAGAATGAAAGCCCGTTGTAATTGCCGTAGAAAGCATTTCCTTCGTCAACATAATACTTCGTCGTGTATTCAGGAAGTCTTTCTTCCTCTGCCCTGAATGCGCCGTCGGCACTTGCTTCCGCTTTGGCAAATGCTCCGAATTCCTGCTCCGCCCTGATCGAATCACTGTATTCGACTGCAGGTCCGCCAAACATTGTCAGAGTCTCTATGCCCGAAGATAACATAGGTCCTGCGAATATCAGCTCGAAGACCACTATTCCCGCCATGATGGGAGAGAGCATCTTCGGCATATCGCGGAGCTGGTCGGGCCAGTTCGCTATTCCGAATCCCGCAAAGATACCGCAGTAGACAGTTATGAGGATCATGTTGTAGAGAACCGCCTTCGGATAATCGTGAAGACTGCCCCAGGAACTGTCGATCACGACAAACGCGAACATGATCAGCATGGCCTGCATGATGCTCTTCCTTGAAAGTTCCTTTATCCTTGCCAGCACTCTGAACGAGATGACGAGGAACAGCGGCAGGAAAACAAATGCATGTCTGTGCCAGAACCAGTTCGGATCATCAAATACCTGCCATGCCTTATCGATAAAATATACGGCAGTCGACAGAAGCACTCCGAGAATGCAGAAAGCGTGAATCTTTCTCTCCCTTCCTTTGAAAACAGGGCTTAAGAAGTAGATCAATACCAGTATGGTTACCGGCAGGCAGATAAACAGGAACGGATAATTTCCCGGAAGGATGTCGTTAAAGTCTCCGGGTTCTCCCAGTATCATCATGTGTATGAGCGTATAAGGTGAATACGTGATCACCTTATCACCGTATGGCAGAACGGTCTGGTCAGAATTCCTTATGGTATCCAGACCTACCGGCACCAGCATGACTGCCGTGACAAGTCCGGTAAAACCTGCTGCGAGCACATACCTGAGAGCTGTCCCGAAAGCTTCCTTCTTAGGCACTTTCAGAACAAACATCCTTATGCACAGATAAAGGAAGCAGGCAATTCCCACCATATATGCGATGTAATAATTTGAAACGAACAGTATCAGGAGTGAGATCACGAATCCGGCATAATTCTGTTTCTTTATGAACTTTTCCGTGAAATAAAGGATGAGCGGCAGGAGCATATAGCCGTCAAGCCACATGATCTGGAAGATGAAAGCCTGTGTATAAAGCGAGAATGCATACATGATGCCGAGGAGGACCGGCCAAAGTGTCTTTTGGTCATCAGCCCTTTTATTTAGGAAAAGGCACATGAAAGCAGCTGAAAAACTGAGTTTGAGCGTAACGATAACAAGAACCGCAAGATCGATCTGGGCTTCGTCTATCAGCAGATAGATTAGATTAAACGGACTTGCGAGATAGTATCCGAAAGTTCCTATGAAATTCTTTCCGAGTCCGAGCTTGAATGAATATGACAGATACGAAAGCAGATGTCCCTTGGGAACGGAATCCAGATCGGCGATCTTGTTCCTTAACAAAGCAAGGAACGGTGCATACTGCGCTCTCAGGTCACTGTGCAGGAATGAATACTCACCGCAGGGATATTTGTTGCACAGGAACATTACCGCAACATACAGAACAAGTGTTGCGAAAAAGGCATATACGGGACGGAGATCAGTATTCTTTTTCGCTTTAAGGGCAGGTTTGCTTGAAGGTTTGGCAGTCGTTTTCTTTGTTGTCCCGCCGTCCAGACTGGAAATCTCTTTCATTATCGCTTACGCCCTTTCTTCGGCATTTTGTTGTCACCAAATATATTTTTTGATTATAATACAAACAGATTATTTAATCTATTTTCGGCAAGGTCCTCCGCGCGTGCTTCGCACGCTTGTGCGGAAAGCCTCAAACAGATTAAATAACCTGATAAGCAGACATAAAATCGGAAATGTCTGCATGATCAAAGGAGAATTGCCGTGCTTATCAGCTTAATAGTTCCCTGCTATAACGAAGAAGCTTCCCTTCCGATCCTTTATGAAGCACTTTGCGATGTCAGAAAAACTGACGACGCAGACAGGAATTACGAATTCATTTTCGTAAACGACGGAAGCCGGGATAAAACAGCGGAGATCATCAAGTCTTTCGCCGCTGAAGACAAAGCCGTCAAGTACGTTTTCTTCTCCAGGAACTTCGGCAAGGAAGCCGCCATGTATGCGGGAATGCAGAAGGCAAAAGGCGATTACATCGCAATACTCGATGCTGATATGCAGGATCCCCCGTCGCTCATACCTCAGATGATCAAAGACCTCGATTCCGGCGAATACGACATCGTAGCCGCCAGAAGAGTCACCCGTAAAGGCGAACCTAAGATAAGGAGTTTCTTTGCACGCCGTTTCTACAGGCTCATCAACCGCATGTGTGATGTTGAGATCGCAGACGGTGCGAGAGATTTCAGACTCATGAGGCGCGCGGTCGTTGATTCGATCTTAAGCCTTACGGAGCGCCAGCGTTTCTCAAAGGGTATCTTCGCCTGGGTAGGATTCAGGACCAAATGGGTTGAGCATGAGAATGTCGAGCGCGTTGCCGGCGAGACCAAGTGGAGTTTTTGGAAGCTTTTCAAGTATGCGATCGACGGTATCGTGGCATTTACGACAGCACCTCTGCGTATTGCGACCTATACGGGTTTTTTCTTTGCTATTGCCGGATTCGTGTACATGCTCTATTACTTCATAAAAGCAATAATCAGCAGGATCTGGGACACCGTTGCAGGTTATCCTTCCCTTTTGTGCTTTATACTCTTCATCGGCGGACTCGTACTTATGTGTCTCGGCATTTTGGGCGAATATATCGGAAGGATCTATATCGAGAGCAAAGGCAGACCCATCTATATTCCTTCTGAAGAATCCGAAGACTGATATCTATCTTGCCAGATATTTGAAGAAGAACGTATCCTCATAACCCTCACACATATAATTGTGCGTGCAGTTCCAAAGATGTTCCTCGTCATTTATGTTTCCGAAAGAGATTACTCCGTCAGCGGGGATCACACCCTCCGTGACAGTGGTACCTCCGATAAAGAACGCCATGGTGAATGCCGGGTAGATCATCATTATCGTAACAAGCACCGTCAAAGCCATCCTGGCAATATCCTTCTTCTTTCTCTTTAACTTCTTGGCGACGATTATCTTATCCGCATCGTAGAGATCTTTAAGGAATCCTGCAAGAAGTATGCAGAGAACGAATCTCGGTGCCATGGAACACCTGAGGCAGAAATCGTTTTCGAAAGATACTTTGTATAAAGGAATGATACAGAGTTCGATAACTGAAGCGGTGAACAGAGCGTTCTTCTTTTCGCTCTTGTAGAGGATCAGGGTCACAGGCACTATCTCGACAGAGATAAAGGCTATATAGACGAGAATGCAGACAAACGGATTGGTAATGTACTGCCATATGAATCCCTTGTCGGATACGGATGAACTGTTGCTCATGTACAGCGCTCCAAAAACAAAGAGCATCACGATACAGGATACCGTATTCTGCAGAGTAAGAAGATCCCTGATGACCTGCCTGCTCCCGCCCGCGCGCATCTCCTTGCGGAAAGCAGCGGCAAATGCGACCGGGACGAGACCGATCACGCCCCAGGGCGAGTAGGCCAGCATGAGTGCGCCAGTAAGCCCTACTGATCTCGTGTTCTTCATTATGAGGATCATGGAAACAGCGAGGAAGATGGGAACGCACTGATGGAAGACACTCGTGAGTTCCGCGAAGTTGCAGACATATGCAAGTTCCGGAGCCCATCTCTCCATGCCGTTCCATGCTGTGTACGGAATATACTCGTGGATGATGTTAGGAATCGCGTCAAGGCCTCCGAAGCATGCATAACAGAACGGCACAGTAAAACTTGCACGTCCCGTAAACTTAGTCATGCCGATAAGAGTAAGAAATATCCCAATACCGTTCCAGATCATAAGGACGGCTCTCGCAGCCGTCAGACCGAATGCTTTCCCGGTAAGGGCCGCCGGCATCCAGTATGTGAAGTAATAGACAAATGCCGCACCTGAATAGGATGAGTTGCCGAAATATTCAGCTACAGCAGGATTCATCTGCGTAGAGTAGTCATATACCACGGGCCACCTGTAAGTGACGAGGTCATTAAGTATCGCCGCTCTGTAATGGTGATCGTTGAACGTGACGACAAACTCGCCAACCCCCGAGAACCACGATATGACCAAAGCGAAAACCAGATAACCTATGAGATACCCTAACGGTATCCTTATATCCGTTTTGCTGTTTTCGATGACCTTCAGATCCGTGCCCTTTGAAGAATCCCTCAAAGCAAAAACAAATGCCGCGGCCATGAGGACTGCTGCCGGGATCCCTATATAGAGCTTCAGATAGCATAAAAAGAAGAGCAGCACAGGCAGCATCAGAAAACCTGTACCTGCCGCGAAGAATGCCTTATAAGATATCCTTATATCCCTTTTCAAAAGATGCTACCCCGCAAAATATCTGTAGAAGAAACTGTCCTCGTAACCTTCCGCGAAGAACTGTTCCTGTATGACTTCCGCATATTCTGCCTTATTTATGTTGCCGAAGGAACCGATGTCCTCCTTGTCGCTCGGATCGCCCTGTATCACAGAGCCGAAGATGATGAAAAGATTCATCAGCGTCGGGAACATCATGAGGATGACCGTAAGCATTACGGCGGCTGACTTAAGCCAGCCTTTCTTAGTCGTGGGCGTATTCTTTTCATCCATGACTTCGGCTACAACGCCACTCAAAGTGATGCAGAAAAAGAACAGCGCCGGCATCGAACCTCTCATCGACAGATCGTTATTCTCGGTGATGTGATAGAACGGGATGATGAGGAGAGCCGCAAACGATGCCCAGAACACCGGATCATCCTTGCAGCGTTTGTACAGTATTATCACGAACGGCAGGACTTCCAGTGCGATAAAGATCACATAAGCGGGAATGAAAAGAACAGGCTTGTCAAAGAATGTCCAGGAGAAACCCCTGTATCCTGTTGCAGCCGAATTCGACAGATAATAACTTCCGAATACCGCCAGTATGAGAACGGCAGACGCAATATTCACCGGGCTTAAGATATTCATCAGCGTTTTTGATGTCTTATTTGCCCTGTGCTTCTTTCCGAAGAGCAGAGCTCCCGCGATCGGAAGTATCCCGAAGACCGCCCAGGGCGAATAACCGAACAGCACACCGGCTGTAAGCCCCATGGACCGGGTGTTATTCGACAGCATGAGAAGCGCTATTATGAGAAAACACGGGACCATCTGGTTATATACGCTCGCGAGTTCCCTGAAGTTGCTAACATAGGACAAGGACGTGAAATAACCTTCAACCCAGCGCCATCCGTCGTATTCCACAAACGAATAGACCAGATTCGGCAGTACGTCGAGTCCGGAGAAGAAAACAAACATGAAGGCAACCCAGGGAGTAAATCTCTTTATTGCCGCGCAAGAGGCTATAAGAGCAAGGAATATTCCCAATGAATTCCACAGGAGCAAAATGAAATTGCCGGCTTCAAAGCCGAACATCTTCCCTGCCAGTGCGGCAGGCATCCAGTAGATGAAATAGTATGAGAAAGCCCTTTCACCCGAAGCTATGCCGAAGATCTCCCTGACTTCCGGATTCGTCTGCGTTGAATAATTGTAAATGACAGGCCAGTCGTAATCTATGAGATCCCTTAAGATCGCGCGTCTGAACTGGTGATCCTGAAGAGTGTAGATGTATTCTCCGACGCCCGAAATAAATGAGACCGCAAGCGCCGTAACGGCAAAGCCGATGATGTAGGATACGGGGATCTTTATGTCCGTGTAATATCTTGTAAGCTTTGTTCCGTTTGCGTCATTAAGACAGTCGGAGACACAGAAGAGAACTATTCCCGCAAAGATCAGTGTGAGCGGGAGTCCCACCGAGAGCTTCAGATATCCCAGAAAAAACATAAACAGCGGGATGGTCAGAAAAAGGACTATAGAAGAATAAAGCCATGCAAAAGGCACCGTTATGCATTTTGTTTCTTTGGGTGACTGCTTTTGGGGTTTGGCCTTTACGGCCTTCCCCTTTTTGCTGTCCCCTATCTGCTTTACTTCATTCATTATCCTCTTCCCGGACCCCCGCTGTTCGATTAAGTCTTATTCTCAGAGCGCAATATCAGAGCTGAACAGTCATGAATTCGATCTGCTGAGGTTCCAAAGGTCTGTCACTATAGTCTGTTCTGACAGAAGCGATCTCGTCGACTACTTCGATACCTTCGATCACCTTGCCGAAAGCCGCATACTGTCCGTCAAGATGCGGTGAATCCTCATGCATGATGAAGAACTGGGAACCAGCCGAGTTGGGATCCATTGCACGTGCCATGGAAAGGACTCCTCTGGTGTGCTTAAGGTCGTTCCTGAATCCGTTTCTAGTGAACTCTCCCTTGATCGTATAGCCGGGGCCGCCCATTCCGGTACCCTCAGGGTCGCCACCCTGGATCATGAATCCCGGGATGACTCTGTGGAAGATGAGGCCGTTATAAAAGCCTTTGCTTGCCAGTTCCACGAAATTCTTTACCGTCTCCGGTGCGATATCGGGATAGAGCTCAGCCTTCATAACCCCGCCGTTCTTCATCTGAATTGTAATGATCGGATTTGCCATTGTTGTTTACTCCTTATCTTCTTCTGTGTGATCTCAGGATGTCGTCCTTGATCTTCCAGAGCTTGGGTGACAGGTCGACATAGTAGTTGTGGGGATTTTCGAATCTCTTTATGGAATCCCAGAGAGAATCGATCTCCTTGGTGCAGTTTGCCCTGATCTCTTCGATGGAAGGCTTGTCATATACGAGTTTGCCGTCCTTAAAGATCTGGACAAGGAGCTCCTTTGTCGTATAGTTCTCGAGAACCTTGGACTTCCATGTGTTGTCAGGATCGAAGATCTCATAAGGCTCACCGTTCGGGATCTCCTCGTCAGCAACCATGACAACGTCAGCAAGAGCCTTGCCTGTTGCATTGTCGTAGAATCTTACGATCTTCTTGCTGCAGGGATTTGTTACCTTGCCGATACTGTCGGAGATCTTCATCTTCGGGATGATGGTTCCATCAGCAGCCTCTACAGCGGAAATCTTGTAAACACCTCCGAAGACAGGCTCTGCCTTGGATGTGATGAGTCTCTCGCCTACGCCGAAGGAATCGATGCATGCTCCCTGGCTGATGAGGTCTCTGATGAGGTACTCGTCAAGCGCATTGGAGACCGTGATCTTACAATCCGTAAGGCCTGCCTCGTCGAGCATCTTACGGGCGCTCTGTGTCATGTAAGTAAGGTCGCCGGAGTCGATCCTGATACCCTTAAGTCTCTTGCCCATGGGCTCAAGAACTTCCTTGGCACACCTGATCGCATTCGGAATACCTGAACGGAGAACATCGTATGTGTCAACGAGCAGAAGAGCTCCGTCAGGATAAGCGAGCGAATATGCCTTGAAAGCTTCAAACTCGTTGTCGAAGAGCATTACCCAGGAGTGAGCCATGGTGCCGGAGAGCGGGATGTTAAACTGCTGTCCGCAGATCGTGCAGGATGTGCCTGCCGCGCCGGCGATATAGGCAGCTCTTGCTCCCAAAACGGAAGCATCGAATCCCTGTGCACGGCGTGCGCCGAATTCCATAACGGGTCTTCCTTCTGCTGCCCTTACGATCCTTGCGGTCTTGGTGGCGATCAGTGTCTGATGGTTGATCGTGCAGAGGAGAGCTGTCTCAAGGAGCTGGGCCTGGATGATCGGACCTCTTACCTTGACCAGCGGTTCCTTAGGGAATACCACAGTACCTTCCGGGATAGCCCAGACGTCACAGGTAAACTCAAAACCTCTCAGGTAATCGATAAACTGATCGTTGAAGTGATAGTTCGTCTTAAGGAAATCAAGATCATCTTCCGAGAACTTGAGGCTGGACAGATAATCGATTACCTGCTCCAATCCTGCCATGACTGCATATCCGCCGTTCTCGGGGATATTCCTGAAGAACATATCGAAATAAACGACCGTGTCCCTGTTTCCGCTGTTCAGATAACCGTTTGCCATGGTAAGCTCATAGAAATCCGTGAGCATACTCATGTTGGTCCTGTCATTCCACATACCGTAATCCATACGATGTACCTCCAAAAGAACTTAGTCTTAGATTATGACTTTGCAATCTCTTTTATTGTTGTTGTAAGTCCTGCGATGCCCTGAAGATCTGAAGGGATGATGATCTTTGTGGACGCGCCCTGACCTACCTTTTCCAGCGCCTCAAGTCCCTTGATCGCGATAAGTCCGTCGTCTGCTCCGACGTTCTTGATCATCTCGAGACCCTTGGCGGTAGCTTCCTGTACCGCGAGGATAGCCTGAGCCTGACCTTCAGCTTCCCTGATGGCTGCTTCCTTCTTAGCCTCGGCTCTGAGGATCGCTGCCTCCTTTTCACCTTCGGCAACTCTTATTGCAGATTCCTTCTCACCTTCGGCGATGAGGATCTTCTCTCTCTTCTCACGCTCAGCCTTCATCTGCTTCTCCATCGCTGCCTGGATCTCCTTAGGCGGGATGATGTTCTTGAGCTCAACACGGTTGACCTTGATTCCCCATGGGTCTGTAGCTTCATCAAGTATCTCTCTCATCCTTGTATTGATGATGTCCCTTGATGTGAGAGTCTGGTCAAGTTCCAGGTCACCGATGATGTTACGGAGCGTTGTTGCGGAGAGATTCTCGATTGCAACGATGGGACGCTCGATTCCGTATGTATAAAGCTTTGGATCCACGATCTGATAGAAAAGGACCGTGTCGATCTGCATCGTAACGTTATCCTTTGTGATAACTGCCTGAGGCGCAAAGTCAGCAACCTTTTCCTTCAGCGAGATCTTCTTTGCAACACGGTCGATGAAGGGAACCTTCATGTGGAAGCCCGTCTCCCATGTTGTCCTATATGTGCCGAGGCGCTCGATGATGAATGTCGTCGCCTGCGGAACGATCTTGATATTAGGTATGATGAGCAGGAGCAGAACGATTATTCCGATGGCTACTCCTACAACTGTTCCAGTTGAAACTGCTACGATAGGTAACATAATTTAATCCTCCGTTTTCAAGATGCTATCTCGACTACGAGCTTAACACCTTCGATCGATCTTACGACAACCTTAATGCCTTCGGCAATATCGGTGTCGGCCTTCGCACTCCAGATCTGTCCGTCGACCTTGACCTGTCCTTTGCCCTCGGTACCGTTTAAAGGCACGATAACCACGCCTTCCCTACCGATGAGCCTGTCTGCATTTGTCCGCTGGACATTCTTCTTTCGAAGCGTCTCCAGCTTCGGTCTGACCCAGATCATGCAGAGCGCAAAGCTTACAATGGACACGACTGCCATCACTATGATCTGCGCCGCGAGCGGTGCACCACAAAGGTCCATGATCATTGCAACGATAGCTCCTACTGCAAACCAGAGCGTTGCAAGACCGGTGGTCACTGCTTCGATGATCAGCATAATGATAGCAATGACGAGCCAAATAACCCACCAGCTAATCATTTTCTTTAATCCTCCCTATTTAAATTAATGCGGGTATTCCGGCCCGCATTTAGACAATTATATCACCTTAAGTATTTTTAATTAATAATCAGGAGGACGATTATCCCTTAAGTTAACCTTAAACCGTTATCAGAAAAAGACTTCCTCCAGCGTAAGGCCCTTCGCGGGAAGTGTCTTTCCCGCGCGGCTCCTGTCGCCGTCTGCTATTATCTTTTCCACCTCATCAGGATCGATCTTGCCCTGACCTGCGTAGAGGAGTGTGCCTGCAATGATCCTCACCATATTGTAGAGGAATGCTTCCCCTGAAACTTCGATCTCGATCTGACACGGATCCTCGCCGGATGCATCCACCCTGACTCCGAAAAGCCTCCTTACGGTGGTCTTCTGACTTCCGCCCGCTGCGCAGAAAGCCGCGAAATCATGCTCACCGGCAAAATACTCCGCCGCCTTCTTCATTTTCGCGACATCGGGAAGGACGGGACAGTAATATGCGTTTCTGTCCAACAAGGGACTTCTCGTCGGAGACGAATATATCCTGTAGATATATCTTTTACCTTTGATATCGAACCTTGCCGAAAAATCGTCCCTGACATAAAAGGACCGCTTGACTGCCACATCTTCGGGCAGGAGAGCATTCATCGCGAGCGGAAACTTATCCTCGGGAATGACAAACGGGACGTCCGCGTGACTTAAGTGGCACTTTGCGTGCACACCCGCGTCAGTCCTTGAACATCCCGTAAGTCTGATATCTTTTTTGTATAACTCAGCCAATGCCTTCTCAAGAACATCCTGTACGGCTCTTGCATTCTCCTGTGACTGGAAACCTGCAAAATCCGTGCCGTCGAATTCAGTGATAAAGGCTATCCTCGGCATAAGGCATTACTTGCCGTTTTTACCGTCATCAACGCAGGACTTGCCCATCATTGCGGCGCCTACGATTCCTGCGTCGTTGCCCATCTGGGCAAGTTCGATGCGTGTCTTCGGAACTCCCGGTCCGAAATAAGGACGGGACATGGTCTTCTCGCGCATCGGGATAAGGAGCGGATCGCCTTCGTTGCATACACCGCCGCCTACAACCAGTACCTCAGGCATGAATGCATTGATTGCATTGGCGAGACCGTCAGCAAGATAAGAAGTGTAGCTGTCTACCACTTCCGCTGCGACCTTATCGCCTTCACGCATTGCCACGAAAGCGATGCGTGCATTCCATTCGCCCTCTTCCTCTTTTACCTTGTTAAGGAGTGATTCAGGATGAGCTTCAGCTGCTTCCCTTGTCATTCTGGCCAGAGCCGTAGCAGAAGCATACTGCTCGAAGCAGCCTTTTCTGCCGCATCCGCACTGTACGCCTCCGGATACGAGTACCGTGTGACCGAACTCGGAACCGGCCTGATTGAATCCTGAGAAGATCCTTCCGTCGACTATGACGCCCGCACCGACTCCGGTTCCCAAAGTGATGGTAACGGAATCCTTAGCGCCTTTAGCCGCACCCGCAACCGCCTCGGCCATGGCCGCACAGTTAGCGTCGTTATCGATATATACCGGGAGGTCTACGACTTCCCTGATGAGTTTTCTCATCGGAGCTTTATTGAAGGGCAGATTGCTCGAGTATACCAGGAGTCCTGCATCGTTATCGGGAGTTCCCGGAGAACCGATGCCGATCGCCTCGATATCCTTCACCTCAAAGCCTGCATCACTGATGGCATCCAAAGCCAGCTGACCCATGTCATGTATGATCTCTTCCATAGATCTCTCGGCATTTGTCTTGATCGACAATTTGTTAAGGAGCTTTCCTTCTCCGTCAACAATACCGGCCTTGATGTTTGTGCCGCCCAAGTCGATTCCGCAATAATAACCCATTCGAAAACCCAACCTTTCTCTTGCAATTAGCAACTAGAATTCTATCACAGCAGCAGTTTTATCTCAAAGACAAATCAATGACAACAACCAGTACTGCAGACAGTGTAAATACTATACCCGTAAGCACATCCCTTAAGGTCATCTTAAGGGGATTCAGTTTGGTCCTCCCCTTTCCGCCCCTGTAGCATCTTGCATCCATGGCAATAGCCAGTTCATCGGCACGTCTGAAGCTCGAAACAAACAGAGGGATAAGGACTGTGATATATCCCCTGACCTTGTTGATAAAGCTGCCGGTGTCGTAGTTCGCTCCTCTGGACTGCTGGGCCTTCATTATCTTGTCGGTCTCCGCAGCCAGCGTCGGTATGAACCTTATGGCGATGGACATCATCATGCTCATCTCGTGGACGGGTATCTTAATTATCTGAAGCGGCGCAAAGAGTTTTTCCAATGCATCGCTCATCTTCAGGGGAGTGGTCGTCAGTGTCAGAAGAACACTCGTTGATACTATGAGAAAAATAAGTCTTACCGACATTATCGCGGCACGGCTTATCCCGTACCAGGTAACGGTTATCATCTTCCATGAGAAGATGGCATCACCCTGCCTTATCGTCAGGACATTGATGATGAAGATAAACAGAGCCAGCGGGATCATCGGCTTTACGGTCGACCACAGTATCCCCGGAGTCACCTTTGCCAGTATCAGCTGGACTATGACTATCGCGGCGAGTATGCCTATCGCCAGAGGCTCCTTTATCATGAAGATCGCAACGAGATAGACGGCATAGAGGATCGTCTTTATCCTAGGATCCGTATCATGAAGGAATGAATGTGCAGGATAGTATCTGCCTATGCTTATCTTATCGAGCATCGGAACCACCTGCTTTACTTGCTGCCGCGACTATTACCCGTGCTTCATTTTCGGGTTCGAAATATCTTCCTTCGAATGTTATGCCGGGACAGGCATTCGCAAGCCTTGCCCTGAGCAGATCCGAAAACCTTGTTATCCTCGGCATCTGAACACCCAATTCTTCCGATCTGTCCTTTTCGAACAGTTCTTCCGGTGTTCCGACAGCCTTGATCTTACCGTTTTTTATGAGACATATGCGATCGCAGTTTACTGCCGCCTCATCCATGTTGTGTGATACGAGGATGATCGTCGTGCCGCTCTCCGCTAGTCCTTTGATGATGGCGAACATCTCCTGTCTTCCGCGGGGATCGAGACCGCTCGCGGGCTCATCGAGCACCAGGATCTTCGGTCTCATGACAAGAACACCGGCCATTGCGGCGCGTCTTTTCTGGCCGCCGGATAATTCAAACGGGCTTGCGTTCAGTTCCCGCTCCTTAAGCCCGACCTTTTCGGCAGCCTCCATAACGAGCTTTTTCTGCTCATCTTTTGAGACATTCATTTTCTTCAGACCGTACAAGATGTCTTTATATACTGTTTCCTCGAAAAGCTGGTATTCGGGATACTGGAAGACAAGACCAACATTCTGTCTTATCTTCATGGTGTCTTTTTTGTTCCTGCAGGAAAGATCCCCGTCTTCCGTATGGATGATAACATCGCCCGTAACCGGCCTTATTATTGCGTTCATGTGCGATATCAGGGTCGTCTTTCCGCATCCGCTGTCGCCGACGATACCGAGCACCTCGCCTTTTCTGATATCCAGATCTATATTGTCGATGGCTTTGGTCTCGTTTCCGTCGTATGAATACGAGAGACCCTTTACTTCCATTATGATCTCGTGGTCATCCGCATGTTTTTTCCCTTCAGGGATGGCGTCAGGCATCTTTATCCCGGGCTTTCCGAGCATCGATGTGAGCCTTTCGAGGAGTGCCTCATCGGACCTCAGGTCTTCTTTTGTGAGTTTATTTCCCGTAAGCTTCGCGATCTCGAACGCGAAATTGAATTTGACCGGACGCTTAAGCCCATACTGCCAGAGGTCTTCTGACATGAAGATCTCTTCGGGGCTGCCCTCCATTGCGACCTTTCCCTTATTAATGATGACGAGCTTGTCGCATCTCAATGCTTCCGTCATGTCATGCGTGATGGTAATGAGCGTAAGACCCTTTTCGATCCTCATCTTCTCAACAAGAGCGAGGAAATCGTCCCTGCTCGCGGGATCCAGCATCGCCGTTGCCTCGTCGAGGATAAGGATATCGGGACGCATCGCGAGAGCTCCCGCTATTGCGAGTTTCTGCTTCTGTCCGCCTGACAGGGCCATGGTCTCCCTGTGTCTTAACTCATAGAGACCGACATCCTTCAATGCCTGATCGACACGTTCCCTGAGTTCCGGATTCGGTACCCCGAGATTTTCAGGACCAAATGCAACGTCTTCTTCGATCATTGTACCGACAATCTGGTTATCGGGATTCTGAAAAACACAGCAGCACTGTGACCTTATATCCCAGAAAAGGTCGTCATCTCCGGCATCTTTGCCGAAGATCACGACCCGTCCTGAATCGGGCACTTCCAATATGTCTATTATCTTAGCGAGCGTTGATTTGCCGGAACCGTTGCTTCCCAGGAACGCCGTGTATGAACCTTTCCCGATGGTGACGGAAATGCCGTCAAGAGCAGGCCTCGGCGCTCCCGATGAATTCTCATCAGAGACATCATATGAGAAACTCACATCTTTGATCTCTATTCTGTTAGGGTCATCAGGCAAGTTTTTTACCCCGCTCGTTGTTTTAGTAGCAACATTTTAAAGAGAACGGGGAAAGATGTAAACCTTTCCCCGTAACTGATTAACAATTCAATTTGTCGGCTTTGTTTGTGTATTTATTACACGAACTCCAGGATAGCCATCTCTGCACCGTCGCCGCGTCTTGCGCCCAGACGGATGATCCTTGTGTAACCACCGTTTCTTCCTGCATATCTGGGAGCGATATCATCAAAGATCTTGTTAACGGGATTGATGATATTTCCCTCTGCATCGTGGCTCTTGTTAACCCACTTGATCATTGCTTTTCTTGCTGCGAGACGTGAAGCATTGTCAACCTGAACTGTCTTTGTCTTGACTTCACGATCGACTACCTCATACTTAGCGCCGCTCTTAGCTGTCTTTGTCTTCAAGACTTTCTTGCCCTTACCGTCGATCTTTGCAGCGGAAACAGTGATCTCCTTTGTTGTGTAGTTGTCACTTTCCTTAACTGCGGAAGATACGAGCTTCTCAACGATAGCGCTGATCTCCTTAGCACGGGCAACGGTTGTCTCGACCTTACCGTTTATGATCAATGTTGTGACCTGATTCTTCAGAATAGCAGCACGCTGATCTGAAGCACGGCCGAATTTTCTGTTAGGCATTTATATATCCTCCAATAACCTTAATCTTCAGTTTCTCTCAAGTGCAGACCCATGTCTTCAAGCTTCTCGATGATCTCTTCGAGGGACTTCTTACCAAGGTTTCTTACCTTGATCATCTCGTCCATTGAACGGGCAACGAGATCGCCTACAGTGTTGATCTGTGCTCTCTTGAGACAGTTGTAAGTACGTACAGAGAAATCCATGTCCTCAATAACACCGGAAAGCTTTGAATCATGCTCACCGCTCTCTTCGATGTTCTTGAAGCTCGGAGCTGAATCAGTATCAGCAAGAGCCGTAAAGAACTTGAGGTGCTCGATCAGGCAGTTAGCTGCTGAAGAGAGAGCCTCATCAACGTCGATGGTGCCGTCTGTCCAGACCTCGAGCGTAAGGCTGTCGTAGTCTGTTCTTGCACCTACACGTGTGTTCTCGACCTTGTAGTTAGCCTTTTTAACAGGTGTGAAGATGGAATCGATCGGGATTACACCGATAACCTGCTTAGCGGGCTTGTTCTGCTCTGATGTATTGTATCCGCGGCCCTTTGAGAGTGTGAATTCCATGAATACGTCATCACTGCCGTTGAGGTGAGCGATAACATGCTCAGGATTCATGATCTCAACTTCGGGTCCATGTACGATATCGCCTGCTGTAAGCTCGCCGGTTCTGCCCTTGGCGACGCTGATGCTGACGATGTTGGACTCGTTGTGAAGCTTAGCGCGGATACCCTTGATATTAAGGATAATCTCCGTCATATCCTCGATGATACCCGGAACAGTGGAGAACTCATGCTTAATCTTCTCGATCTTGATAGATGTTACTGCCGCGCCGGAAAGCGATGACAAAAGCACTCTGCGGAGTGAGTTTCCGAGTGTCGTGCCGAATCCACGCTCGAGCGGGGCGATGGTATATTTGCCGTAGGACTTATCCTCGTTGGTCTCAACGCACTTAACGGTCGGCTGGCTGATTTCCATCATGTTTGTTCCTCCTAGATTATTCTAAATCTTGCGATCCGGATGGTATTACTTAGAATACAACTCGACGATTGCAACTTCGTTTACAGGTACTTCGATCTGATCTCTTGCAGGTATTGCAAGGATCTTGCCGCTGAGCTTCTCTTTGTCAGCTTCTACCCATGCAGGTGTTGCTCTGGAACCTGTAACTTCGATGATGTCCTTGAATCTCTGAGAACTCTTAACGCCCTCTTTGATCTCGATTGCATCGCCAACCTTAACTGCGAAAGAAGGGATGTTAACGATCTTGCCGTTAACCTTTACTCCTCTGTGGCTTACGATCTGTCTGGCTTCATCTCTTGTGCGGGCAAAACCCATTCTGAAAAGAACGTTGTCGAGTCTTGTCTCAAGAAGGATCATGAGGTTTTCACCGGTTGTACCGTACTTGAGCTTCTGAGCCTTCTCATAATAATTTCTGAAAGGCTTCTCGAGAACGCCGTAAATAAACTTTGCCTTCTGCTTTTCCTTAAGCTGCATACCATACTCGCTCATCTTACGAGGTCTGGATGCACCGTGCTTTTTGGATTCTTTCTTCTCTACTCCCAAGAAAGCAGGCTCAATACCGAGGGCTCTGCACTTCTTAAGGACAGGTGTCATATCTCTAGCCATTGCTATATTCCTCTTTTCTAAACTAAGTATTCTGCCGAGAGAAGATTAAACTCTTCTTCTCTTGGGAGGGCGGCATCCGTTGTGCGGAACCGGTGTTACGTCCTTGATCATTGTGACTCTGAGGCCTGCTGTCTCAAGGGCTCTTACTGCGGACTCACGTCCGGATCCGGGTCCCTTGACATAAACATCAACAGTCTTCATGCCATGATCACAAGCTGTCTTAGCAGCCTTCTCGGAAGCAACCTGAGCTGCATAGCTCGTGCCCTTACGTGAACCCTTGGCGTCCATACCTGCAGAAGCCCAGGAAATTGTGTTTCCCTGCTTATCGGTAATTGTAATGATTGTGTTATTGAATGTAGCGTGAATATGAGCCTGACCGTCTACGACGTTCTTACGCTCACTTCTTCTGGGTCTTAAGCTTTTTTTCTGTGCCATTTTGACTTACCTCACCTTACTTCTTCTTACCAGCAACTGTATGCTTCGGACCCTTACGTGTACGAGCATTAGTCTTTGTACGCTGGCCTCTTACAGGGAGTCCCAGTCTGTGGCGACGTCCGCGAAGGCAACCGATATCTGTAAGTCTCTTGATGTTGGACTGTACTTCTCTCTTGAGGTCACCCTCTACCTTATAATTGTTCTCGATCTGGTCACGGATCTTCGCAACCTCATCTTCTGTCAAATCCTTGACGCGTGTGTCCGGATTGATGCCTGTATCGGCAATGATCTTATCCGCACTTGTTCTTCCGATTCCGTAAATGTACGTAAGAGCGATTTCAATTCTCTTATCATTCGGTAAATCTACGCCGGCTATACGAGCCATTTAATGTACCTCCGTATTGGATAAAGTGTTTTAATCTCTATTTGACACGCGTAAGTCAAGGAACTCCGGGTTAGGGAGCAGCCGCCCTCTCGGTAACGGTGAATAAATATGATTACTTTTTTAATAGTACTTGTGCGGGAAGGAGCTATTATCCCGCGGTCTTCTTTTTTGGCGTACGGGGCTAATTCCGTACTGTTTGAAGACCCGTCAAATGTCTTAACCCTGTCTCTGCTTATGCTTAGGGTCGGAACAGATGACCATTACCTTGCCGTTTCTGCGGATGATCTTGCACTTCTCGCACATCGGCTTTACTGACGGTCGTACTTTCATGTTAGTACCTCCTGTTGCTGATATTTTTCCACAACAAATACAGGCGCCCTGTGAGCGCATGCTGAACTATTATAGCAGAATCGATACGGTTTTCAACTGGAAATTTTCATCTGCGCGGCACTTTTTAAACATGTGCCCGCCAAATAAAAGAACCGCCCGGAGGCGGCTCCATTATAGCATCAAGTTAATGCCTTATCCACTTAACCGAAGATTCCTCCGGATGCTGGAAGAGGTATCGTTACCATGAAGATAACGGCGATCACAAGACATACGAGACTGATCGCGAGAACGATCTTCTTGTTTGTCTGATTCTTGAATACACCGACGATGCCGAGCAGGAAGAGCGCTACGCTGTAGATTACCGTAACGAGCGAGAACTTATCGCCGTTTGCATTATCCTGCTGTCCCTGTTCCAAAACAGCCTGTGCTTCATCGAGCTTGGCATTTGATTCATCGAAATAACTCTGAACAAAAGCATCATCAGTAAAAGGTGATTCAAGAGCATTGCCGCTCTCGTCGTTGAGCCAGTCGAGGATATCTGCCGTATCATTTACGCCGTCATTAAAAGCAATCTGGTCATAACCGATCATCTCTGCCATATCATCCGTGAGATTGTCCATGCAGAACCACTGAAGTTTCCAGACATAAGCTTCGACCGCTTCGGTATCATTTACGGAATCCGCATACAGGATCTCGATATCATAATCCAGGATGGTATTCCAGACAGACATATCCTGCGTAAGTGTCTGGACTGCTGAATTGTAGAGTGCATTGCCGTCACTGGAAAGATTGTTGCTCGTAGCATAGTTAGTTGCCTGGTTGCCTCCGTGAATGGAACCTACGTAACTTGCCCATGCCGTGAGCAGTGCCGTTATACCGAGCAGGACAACCGTGATTATCTCAAGTGTGTTTTCATTAAGGAATGACTTCTTGCCCTCGGTCTTCTTTTCATCGTTTGTTTTGTTTTCTTCTGCCATTTCATTGTTCCTTTCTCAATACAAAAGCCCGAATACCTTCTGATAGATGCTCTTTGTATCTCCAAATATTTCAGCGGTGAGTATATCACAGATTTGGCAAAATCGGACATCAAAGGAAAAATTTATATAAGAATAAAAATACGTACTAATATACAGATTGTATTTTAGTACGCATATGGTTTTAAATATTGAAACGGATCAGAATGATCACTGCTTCGGCTTCTTCTCGCCTCTCCATGTGATCCTGCCGCGTGAAAGGTCATAAGGCGAGATCTCCATCGTTACTTTGTCGCCAGGAAGGATCTTGATATAATTCTGTCTGAGCTTTCCTGACAAATGAGCAAGAACAACGTGTCCGCTGTCGAGCTTTACCTTGAACATCGCATTGGGCAATGCCTCATCAACTACTCCCAATACTTCAATAACATCTTCCTTCGCCATCAATAACCCTCCTCATAGTCATAAGTTGTAAGATACGGACCCTCATCCGTAATTAAGATCGTATTCTCATAGTGGCTTGCAGGCTTGCCGTCCTGTGTGACTATCGTCCACTGGTCCCCCAAAAGCTCAATCTCACGTGTTCCTAATGTTATCATCGGTTCGATGCAGATTGCCATACCTTTTTTCAGTTTATATCCGTGACCCGGTCTTCCGTAGTTAGGAACATCAGGATCCTGGTGCATTGTCGTTCCGATACCGTGACCCGTAAGTTCCCTTACGACGCCATAACCGAAACCTTCACAGAATTCCTGTACTGCATGTCCGATATCGCCCGTTCTCATGCCGACTTTGGCAAACTCAAGACCCTTCCAGAAAGACTGTTCTGTACGCTCAACAAGAGCCTTCACCGGAGGAGCAACCTCGCCTACCAGGTATGTTCTGCATGCGTCAGACTGATACCCGTCGAGTATGGCTCCGACATCGACAGAGATGATGTCTCCGTCTTTAAGTATCCTGGATTTTCTGGGAATGCCGTGAACGACCTCCTCATTAACGGAAGCGCAGATCGTTCCGGGGAACGGGGGCTGACCGTAGTTAAGGAAGGACGGGATCGCGTCATAACTCCTGATAATGTCATAACAGAGCTTGTCGACATCATGTGTGGAGATGCCCGGTCTGATCTCGTCTCTGCATGCTTTGAAGACGTGCTGCAGGACTTTTCCTGCCGCTTTCATCTTCTCGAATTCTTCATCGGTAAGTATCTCTACCATCTATTACACCTTTTTCTAATTAGAGTCCCAGGTTTTTAAGTCCTGCTTCGATGGAACTGATGCAGGTCTTTGAATCGACATTATTATTGCCTTCAACGATAATGCCTCTCTCATTGTAGAAGTCGATAAGCGGCTGGGTATTTATCCTGTAAGTCTCAAGTCTCTTGGCAACCGTCTCAGGGTTATCGTCGGATCTCTGAACCACGTTTCCGCCGCAGACATCGCAAATGCCTTCAACCTTTGTGGGCATATACTTGACGTTGAAGCTTGCGCCGCACTTCTCACAGACACGTCTTGTCGTAACTCTGTCCATGATGATATCGTCATCGCACTTTACATATACAACAGCGTCGATCTTTGAACCCTTAGCGGCGAGCATCTTGTCGAGAGCCTCAGCCTGAGCAATGTTTCTCGGGAAACCGTCAAGGATGTATCCCTTCTCGCAGTCAGGGTTGTTAAGACGGTCTTCAACCATCCTGATAGTAACGTCATCAGGAACGAGAGCGCCTTTATCCATGTATGATTTAGCTTCTATTCCGAGAGGAGTATTCTCTTTGATGTTGTATCTGAAAAGATCGCCTGTGGAGATATGAGCGAGAGAATATGTCTCTCTTAAAACCGTTGCTGATGTTCCCTTGCCGGAACCGGGTGCGCCTAAGATGATCAGATTCATATGTTTTTCCTCCCTTACTTTTTGTTGTAATTCTTACGTTTCTTGTCTTTGCCGGCAAGCTTGAGTTTTTCTTCCTCAGCCTTGAGAGCGTTGTCGAGGAGAGTCTTCATTTCGATGAATCCGCCGCCAATGAGGATGAGACCAACGCCGCTGTAAGCGATGCCGTTTACCGACGGGATGAAGTTCAATATCATCGGAACGATGGATACCAGGATAAGGAAAGCACAGTCAGCGCTGTTAAGATTGCTGAATACTGACATCAGGTACTGAGCCGTGGGCTTTCCGGGCTTGACACCCTGGATGTAACCGCCGTTCTGCTTGATCTGTGAAGAGATCTCATAAGGATTGAACTGCATCATCGAGAAGATGAAAGCAAAAGCAACGACCAGTACCACATACAAAGGAATAAATGCGGCACTTGTCGGGAAATTCTTTGCGCCTGTGAACCAGATATTTTCTGATTCGGGAGCGATCATGGTGAGGATGGAGGGAACGAGAAGGATGATGGTCATTGAGTAAATGATCGGCATTATGCCTGCCTGTGTGACCTTGAGCGGGAGCACCATATTCTGCATTCCGAACTGCTTCATGCCTACCGTTCTCTTTGAGAAGATGATCCTGAGCTTCTTCTCGCCCATGTTGATGAGGAGGACGAGGAAGAGCATACCTATCATGAGGAAGATGCCGAGGATCATGAAACCGAGTGCGAGATATACATTTACGCTCTCAGCATCGAAATAGAGCATTACGACATCACGGGGGATATTGTGGATAATGCCTGCAACGATGATGATCGTAAGACCGTCGCCGATGCCCTTGTTGTTAAGGAGTTCCACACACCATCCGCAAAAAGCGCTTCCGATGGCTACGGCTAATCCGCAGAGGACTATCGCCAGCCAGAAATTGAGCTTTGAGGTTACGGCATTCTTCATTCCGATGCAGTAGAGTGCACCGAAGATAACTGACATTGCAACGGAAGCGATCCTTGTATATTTGGTAACTGTCTTGGTTCCTTCTTCACCCATCTGGGCCATGTTCCTGAGCTTCGGGATGGCCAGGGTAAGGATCTGCATTATGATGGATGCAACGAGAAAAGGATAAATGCCGAGGCTGGTTATCGCAGCATTCGAAAGAGCACCGCAGGAAAGAGTGTTAAGGATCGTTCCCAAGCTCCCCCATTCACGGATAGTGTTTATTGCTGTGTAATGGTTGAGACCGGGGATCGGAATGATCGTAAGCAGACTCAGAACGGATATGATAAGGAACGTGAAAAGGAGTTTCTTCTTTATCTCCGGTGAGTTCCAGCTGTCTTTCAAAGTGCCCATTAATTGACATTCTCCTTGATACTAATAAATAAAGCGTATGTATTATATCGCATATCTGCGCTTTTTTCACCGAGAATATCAACAAACAGGAAAGCGGTCAGATCAGCCTCCTATATACAATCTTCTGACTCGTTTACCGACATCACACGTGATCTCGTAATTGATGGTACCCAGCGCATCGGCCAGTTCATCCGCAGACCTCGTGCTGCCGAACACCGTAACTTTGTCACCGATCTGAGGTCTTGTTTCCAGATCCGTGGTGTCTACCATGCACATATCCATGCAGATATTGCCTATTATCGGACACTTCTTCCCTCCGATAATGAGCTCGAACCCGTTTGAGAGCCTTCTGGACAATCCGTCGGCATATCCTATACCGACAGTCGTGACCTCAGTGGGACGTCCGGCGGTAAAGTGCCTTCCGTAGCTAATGGTGCTTCCTGCAGGAACCGTCTTGACATGGATCACCTTTGCATACCAGTTCATGACAGGCTTAAGATCGACGTCGACAACAGGTTTGGGGCATCCGGGCGGCATGAGTCCGTACAGTATGATGCCCGCTCTCACCATATCAAGATGCATCCCGGGGAATCTCAGTATCCCGGCGCTGTTGCATATATGTCTCTTGGTGAAGTGAATGCCACTCTTTTCCAGGGCATCGATCTGGTCCATGAACAGACCGAACTGACGCTCCGTGTATTCATCGTCATCTGTGTCCGCAACTGCGAAATGTGAAAAAACGCCATAAGGCTCCAGGCCCGGCAGACGGCACGCTTTGACTATCTCATCAGTCTCGCTGCCGTCAGTCTTGAACCCTATCCTTCCCATGCCGGTATCGAGTTTGACGTGGATCTTCAGTGTCTTGCCCTTCCTGACGGCCTCATCCGAGAGTGTCCTGGCGATCTCGAAAGAATAGACCGCCTGCTCAACATCGTATCTGACCGCATCGGCAAATCTTGACGGATCGGTATATCCGAGTGTCATCATTGGAACGTCTATTCCGTGCTTTCTGAGCTCGACCGCCTCGTCTATGGTCGCAAGGCAGAGTCCTGCGGCTCCGCTGTCTATCAGGGTCTTCGCCGTCTCCAGCGCCCCGTGTCCGTATGCGTCAGCCTTTACGACGGCCATTATGTCCGTACCCGGAGTGGTCGCCTTCTTGATCTGCTCGAAATTGTGCTTCAGAGCATCAAGATCTATCTCGACGCATGATCTGTCGAATATGCTGTCCGTACCCGTAGAATAGTCTGTCATTATCGTAACCACCCGGCTTCCTCATACCCTTCAGGCAGATAAGTTATTAGGTCGGACGGAAGGACTGCCCTTATCCCGATATCATCAAAAGCAGCTTCTCCGGCCTTCGAATGTATAAACACGGCAGAACATGCCGCTTTATACGGTTCCATTCCCTGAGCGAGGAATCCCGCTGTCAGACCGGCCAGGACATCTCCCGAGCCGCCCTTAGCAAATCCGCTGTTCGGACTTGCGAGCCTGTATACCCTGCCATCAGGAATGGCAATAACTGTTATAGCACTCTTAAGGATCACGATACAGTTGTTTTCTTCGGCAAAATCAGCGGCAAGTTCTTCAGGCCTGCCGGCAACTTCCCGTGAAGAAATCCCGGTCAGTCTCGCAAACTCACCCGTGTGGGGTGTCAGCACTGCAGGTATCGCCCTTGCTCTAAGCAGTTCTTTCAGCCTGTCCTGCACATCCGGTCTGTCAGAAAATGCACCCGCATCGAGCACCAGGTTCTGCGCCTCCTCCAGAAACACAGATGTCAGCGCCTCCATATCCTTGAGATCCGAGGGCATGCCGGACCCGATCAGAACGGACCCGGACTTTTTGCAGAGATCCGATGCCTTTCTCAAAAGATCCGCGGTCTTGTCAGGTCTCGGCTCTAGGAGAGCGCACGGTTCGTTGTATCTTACCGCGTCCAGAGTCTTCTCCTCCGAGAATACCCTTACGAGTCCCGCACCCGACCTTAAAGCCGCACCCGTCGCCAGGACAGCTGCTCCGCTCATGTATCTCGAACCCGCGCATACCAGGACAGTACCGAAACTGTACTTATGTCCAAGCTCCGTCCTTGCAGGTTCAAATCCTGATATCAGTTCTCTGTCAATCGGGATAATGTCAGCCATTTTTCTCCAGGTCTCTGTTCGGGATCAGGTCCTCGTTGCGTATCGTCTTAATCGAGTTGATGTCAAACGGCGTCTCCTGATATACGTAGTAGTTGAGCCAGTTCGTATACATCAATGTCGCAGATGACCTCCACTTAAGGAGAGGCCCCTTCTCAGGATCGTCATCGATATAGTAGTTCTTCGGAAGATCGACGTCTCCAAGACCCGCCTTAAGATCTCTCTTGTACTCCCTGTCCAAGGTATCCCTGTCGTATTCGGAGTGGCCGGTTATGAAGAACTGCCTGCCGTGAAGATCGGAAATCGCATAGATACCGCACTCTTCAGATTCTGAGAGGATCCTCAGATCCTTCCTTTTCTCGATATCAGAGCGCCTTACTTCCGTATATCTGGAATGCGGAACATAGAAGATGTCGTCAAAACCCCTGAAGAGCTTTACCGGCCTGCTCCATGTCATCGAATGCTCGAAAACACCGAAGACCTTTTTGTCCAGAACGATCTTCGGGATGCCGTAATGGTAATAGAGTCCGGCAAATGCACCCCAGCAGAGATGAAGCGTCGAATAGACATGTGTCTTGCTCCATTCCATTATCTCGACCAGTTCGGGCCAGTAGTCAACTTCTTCAAACGGAAGCTTCTCAACGGGAGCTCCGGTGATGATCATGCCGTCAAAGAACTCATTCTCGATCTCGGGGAATGTTCTGTAATACTTGATGAGATGCTCGGCCGGCGTATGAGTCGACTGGTGCGTTCTCGTAAACAGGAGCTCGACATCGACCTGGATCGGCGAATTTGAAAGAGCCCTGAGGAGTTGTGTCTCTGTGACCGATTTATCGGGCATGAGATTGAGGATCACGATCCTGATCGGACGTATGTCCTGGGTCAGGGCCCTGTCTTCCTCCATAACGAATATTCTTTCCTGTTCAAGGATATGCCTTGCCGGAAGATTGTTAGCTATTCTGATAGGCATTACATGCCTCCTTTATTTCTGGAAACTAGTGCGCAATGAACTCGTTGAGTATCGATTCAGCCGGCACCTGCTCGGGGCTTATTACCGGGATCTTTCCCAGATGCCCCATCAGTTTGTTTGCTTTGATAAGTGCTGAAGAAAGATCCGCGAACGACTTGCCCGTCGGGGATTTTTCCATGAATACGCTGGGTTCGATGGAACCGTTCAGAGCCTTATCCAAAGCTTCTTTTATATCGTTCATTGCCATGGGCGCCACGATGAGCGACTCATAAGCAAGGAAAGAATTGACGTGGTAGTCAGCAGCGGTCAGGTATTCCTCATAATACTTCTCTTCCGATTTCTGGATCATGGGCCAGTAATCTATCGTTGCAAGAGCATGTGCGCTCCTGTGACGGTAATCCCTGATGATCCTTCGAAGGAGCCTTATCTCATTGCTGTCCATCAGTTTGGAGTCGTTATAGACATTGCCATAGGGCATGATGAATACTTTGGAGCACTTTTCGGCGGGGCATTCACCCGATATTCTCGGGGAAAGTCCGTGAAGGCCTTCAACCACGAGGATACCGTCATCGCCTAAGCAGATGGCATTTGCGGGATCGCCTTCTTTCTGAACCCTTACGTTGAAATCAAAGAAAGGCGGTATTACCGTCTCACCGTCAAGAAGAGCCTTGATGTCACGCTGTATCCTGTCGACATCCAGGGCATCGATCGTCTCAAAGTCCGGTCTTCCCTCTCTGTCGCACTTAAGCTCAGTGATGTTGTAATAATCATCCAGGGACAGGTGGACCGCTTTACGGCCTCTGCTGTTGATCCTGTTTGACAGTCTTAACGTGAATGTCGTCTTGCCTGATGATGTGGGGCCTGATACAAAAATGGCCCTTTTATTCGTATCGGAACAGATCTCGTCACATATAGCGTCGATCCTTCCGACAAAACCGCTCTCAGATTCTGCAATAAAACGCGGAAGTCTTACGGCGCCGAGGGATTCCTCGAGCTCTTCAACTGTTATGTCGATCCTGTCTCTAAGCTCTGCCATATTGTCTCCTTTAGACCAGCTTTATTTTCTTTGAGGAAAGAACCTCTTGATGATCAGTACATTTACCAACCAGTCCCAAGCTAACTGGACCAGCTTTACAGCCAGATAGATGAGGCTCGGGATAACGATGGCCGCCAATGCGAGCAGCAACACCGTCCCTACGACATGAACGCCGCCTGCCAGAACTCCGAGCACCGTTGAGAAAGAACCTGCACTTGCCTGAAATTTCTCGGTGTAATTCTCAAGTGTGCTGTTGAGATAGGCAATAAGGAAATCCTGAAGATCGTCAACCTGTACCGACAGTCTCGGAAGGAGCAGACTTACCGTATAGCTGATGATCAAATAAGATTTGAAGACTTTTACCAGTAATATCAAGATCTTGCCCCACCAGGGCATTCGGTAATATCTGAAACAGATAAAAGGATTGGCCAGGAACAAAAGCGTGAACACGGCGATATGGATGGGTCCGATGATGCCGAATCCCAAAAGTCCCTTGCCGAGAATGTAGATATAGAGGATTATCGCATCAACAAGAAGACCGTACAGAACGAATAAACCGAAATGCTTACGGTTCTCGTAATCAGTATCGCTCCACAGCCTTCCGAGCAAAAGTCCTTCCAGATAATCCAAGCTAAACTACTCCTTCAACGTAACATCCCGGTATCAAGTATCGGGCATATTATAGAATTTTATCACAGATGTGCAAATGCGACTACAAAGTAAAAAGCAGGCCTTAAGCCTGCCCGGTCTGTCTTACCTCAAAACGAAACTGCAACCCGTTGTCTGCTCTATGAGATTCTTGAGATTCTTCCACTTCTTCGGGAAATGCTGCTCGGCGCCGGCCTTCATCTTTGTCTTATCCTTGAATTCGACCTCGATCTTCCATTCGCCGGGGATCACTGTCTTGTCACCGTACTCATCAGTCAGGCCGAGATTATATCCATGCATCCACTCGAGCATGCCGGAAGCGGGAAGCTTTTCCATTATAATGGCCATCTTGTCGTCATTTATGGATCTCGTAAAATTGTTGTTCCACATGTAATTATCGCGCCAAGAGATCACTTTCCGCTCAAAGTCATACTTCACCGCATATCCCTCGTTTGCAAAGGTCCTTATCTCGACCTCCAAAACAGCAATAGATCCGTATGCCTTCGAAAAATCCATAACGCTCCTCATTCTATCGCAACCCCGAAAACACTCCCGGATGTGGTTCCTACGACAAGCATGCCTTCGTATACTATCGGAGAAGCCTCAATACAGATACCCGATGCGGTCTCGTTTGATTTGCCGAGATTCCTTCTGGTCTGTATGTAAGTAATTCTCCTCTCCTTGGGGTCGACCCCCGCTTCAGCGCTTATCATGTGTATCTGGCCGATTGAATCGCAAATAACGATGTAAGCGTGCCCCTCTGAATCGTAGAAATCAACAGGCGAGCTGTACGAATAGATGTTCATATTATATTCCCAAACCACGGTACCCAAGTCCTTGTCATATGCAACAACTTTATTACCGCTTGCAAGCCCGTTTGTCATACTAAATGAAAAAATAACCAGATTCGATATGGAACCTTTGCCGATAATCGGGTTGCCGAAGCATCCGCCGCTCTGGTCGGAATCAGAAGATTCGCCGTTATATGTGTAACAGGGTTCTGATGACTGCCATACAGTCTCACCCGTAAGGCCGTTGACCTTATAGATGTATGCGGCACCGCAGTATTCGCCGGTTCCGCCCTGGTTATCGACCTCGGTACCGACATAGACGTACGGCACTCCGCCCTCCTCATTTACGACCGGAGTGATATCCGAATCATCGCCCAATACTTTAGTCCAGACCATGTTGAGCGTGTTGAGATCGAGGCAGCAGAGATTCATTGTGTTATCGACAAAGTATCCATAGTTGCCGTAAACGGCAATTGAACTCTCGACTCCCATGTGGGATCCGACGTTGTCATCAAAGATATATCTGTAACCCGTAACAGAAGGCGATATGGACAGAGTACCTGCAGCCTGGTTGTAATTCGTATTCAGGTCAAACGTGTAGATAATGCCGTTCTCACAGGGCCAGATAAGGGTATCCGTCTCTCCGCTTACGATCGGGGATGAATCGAACGCATCCCAGTTGCTCCTGTACGCGCCGTCTTCTGAACCGTCATAAGAATAAAGCAGCGTGCCGTCTATCAGTGAGTAGATATACATTCCGAAAACATTTCCGCCGTTGTTGTCAGTCTGACCGACGTAAAGGATGGGATATCCTCTCGGGTCGAGAGCGGGCGTGCCTTTTATCGAAGCTCCGACATCGATCGGGTCTCTTGTCTGTTCGCCGTTCTGAAGATTGAAGAAATATATCTTGCCGTCAAGAGCCGCGACAATGACCTCCGTCAGTGACAGCTGCTGCTTGGCGCTGTCGTACATGTCCATGCTGCTTCGTACTGCAGCCGGCCACTCAGCGACAAGGGGCTGTCCCGTCCACCTTACACCCGACCATTCGAAGTTCATGGTCGAAGCAAGCTTCTTGCCGATGCCGGCGAATTCCCATCTCTGGGTAAGCGCGCCTCTGTAAAGGTTTGTGTATCCGAAGGATGCACAGTTCCTGAAGTTGTTGCCTCTGAACGTGAAGATCCCGGGGATCTCTCCGTAGAAAACGGGATCGGTCATGTAAATTGGCTTTTCCCTGACATATTCACCGTCAACTATGTTTCCGGCAACGGTAATCGTCTGATTGATCTTCCTTGCGGAAGGAACGCATTCCGGCGCTACCTGAAGTTCTGTATTGATGAATATGCCCGCAAGACCGGGATAAAGGATGGGATTCTGATAATCGGTAATGGGCGGAACAGGTGAAGGTGTCGGCGAAGCTACAGAGATATAACCGGACTGATCCGTGGTATCGATATTGGCCAAAGTTTCTTTTGCAGTAGCCTTTTTGAAATATACAGCGGCAAGCACGCCCGTAAGGCATACAAACAGAAGCGTGATCACGACTACAAGAGTCATGGTCCCTTCATTCGGATCCCTCGAAGGTCTGTAGAAACTGTTATCAGGCTCGATGTACTGGTCACCGCGAGTCATGATCGCCCCTCTTATCGTTCCTTTCCCAAAAAGTTAACGCATATTGTAACACGGCTGTAATTTTATCTCAAACCATGGGCCGGTTTAAGACTCTCAAAACACTAGAAAAAGCGTGAATTTCAGGGGTTTTGTTGTAGACTTTTGGCAAATTCGGCTATCTTGTCCAGGCGGTGTCTCATGCCTGATTTGCCTATCGGCGGATCCATCATGGCACCGAGTTCGGCAAGCGATGCACCGGGGTTTTCCATATGCGCCTTGGCCGCTTCCCTTAATTCCGGAGAGAGTTTGCTGGCCATGCCTGACTGCATTACCCGAACTATGAGTTCATTTCTCAGTGCAGCAGCTTCAGCCTGTCTTTTGGTGTTGCCGGCATCGCAGTTGACTGTTCTGACGACCTTGCTGTTGACGTCCTTTTCCGCACGGATATTCTCAAAATCCATCATTGCGGAAGGGCTTCCTATGTAACCCAGAAAATCAGAGACATCGTCACCATTCTTAAAATACACGGCATAGGAACTCTTTCTCTGCGATCTGACATATCTTATGGACAAAACATCGAGCGCCGCGCATATGAGCGTGGCATTCTCAGGTTCTTTAACGACAAATTCTATACGGTAACAGTCGGAAGGATCTGAACAGTAACCGCATCCCCAGAAAGCGCCTCTTAAGAATCTCCTCGCATCCTCCACGGAAAGGCTGCCGTTCGCAAATCCCGACAGCAGCTCCTCGCAGCGTTCCCAGAGTTCTGATGAATATATGTCTTTGATCTTTAGTCTTCCATTTGAATAAGAACACTCTATGTTCTCGGCTTCAAAGAGCTGGATTACGACTTCAGAAAGCCTTTCGGGGATCCTTATAACCTTGGCCGAGCCCTTAACGCTGCTCTGGCTCAAAAAGAGTCCGCACAGAGCCGTCTGTCTCTGGACAGCCTTCTTAACGGCTTTTGTGGCCGTCTCAAGCTTGACCCTGACAGAGAAACTGTCTTCCATCAGGTCTCATCCGCCTTCCTGGTATATCTGTGGGGTTCCTTGTCTATGTCCCTGTGGGAGATTATGCACTTGATGCCGTTCTCGGACAGCTTCGAGGCGATCGTCTCGGCGCAGTATACGGATCTGTGTCTTCCGCCCGTACAGCCCACTCCGATATGGACACTTCCCTTGCCTTCCTTTTCATAGAAAGGAATGACAAATGTCAGCAGTTCTGAAGTCATATAGTTGAACTCACCCGTCTCCCTGAAACCTTCAAGATACCTCGCTATCTCCTCATCCTTGCCCGTATAGTTCCTGAGCTGTGGCAGATAAAAAGGATTCGGAAGGAATCTGACGTCGAATACATAATCGCAGTCTACGGGAAGACCGTACTTGAATCCAAATGATTCGACCACCACCAGTATGCTCTGGCTGTCCTCATTCTTGATTATCTCGCCGATGTTCTTGCAGAGCTCGGCATCGGTAAGGAGCGACGTATCGATAACGACAGTGGCTATCCCTCTTATATCCTCCAGCATCTTCCTCTCAGCAGCGAGTGCCTGCGTAAGCGAACCCTTTCTGCCGGCGAGAGGATGCTTTCTCCTTGTCTGCTGATATCTGCTGATGAGAACAGGGTCTGAAGCTTCAAGGAATATGACCTTGTAAGGACATCCGACCTCCTCATCGATAAGGGCCAAAGCCTCATCAAAACCGTCCAGGTATTCCTGCGATCTGATATCGACAACGAAAGCGAGCTTGGGAGTCGAGAAACCTTCTCCGTTCCTGCCCCTGAAGAAGCTCTTTACAAGGTCCGGAAGAACATAAGGCGGAACATTGTCCATACAGAAATAGCCGCAGTCTTCCAGATATCTTACGGCAGCACTCTTTCCGGCACCGCTCATTCCGGTAAGAAATAACAGTTCCATATATTACACCCCGAAATCTCCAACGAGTCTTACTTCCCTCTCAAGCCTGACGCCTGAGTTCTCGTAGACTTTTAGAGTAACATATTCTATTAATCTCATTACATCAGAAGCCTTCGCCCTGCCGCCGTTATTAACGACAAATCCGGCATGCTTCGGCGACACCTGGGCACCCGAATCATCGAGGGCAAAACCCTTGAGCCCGGCATCCTCGATCAGCTTCGCGGCAAAGTATCCTTCGGGTCTCTTGAATGTGGATCCGGCGGAAGGAACATCCAAAGGCTGGCTTGCCGTTCTTCTCGACCGCAGATCATCGACCAATGCGGTTATCTCATCCTTGTTCCCCTTCGGAAGGACCGCTTCAAAGCCAAGGATAACGACATTTTTCCCTTCGGCGTTGAGCTTTTCGAACAGGCTCGTCCTGTAACCGAATCCGCATTCACTGCCGTCTAAGCGTCTGATCTCCGCACCGTCCCAATAACTTACTTTGGTGATAAAATCCTTTGTCTCACCGCCGTATGCACCGGCGTTCATGAATACCGCGCCGCCGCATGAACCGGGAATTCCGCAAGCGAACTCGGCACCCGTAAGCGACAGTTCGGCGCAGTAATTTCCGAATCTGGCAAAAGGAAGACCAGCGCCTGCAGTGATCTTCACCTTGCCGGCACCGAGTTCTTCCGAGGATAGGCTGCTCATGTTCCTGGCGATCCTGATAACGAGACCGTCAAAACCGTCATCCGATATGAGACAATTGGAACCGTTTCCCAAAACAAAAACGCGTATCCCTTTCTCTTCAGCCCATTCGAAAAGACGGGCAACTTCTTCACCCGTGGACGGCTCGGCAAAATACCTGGCCGGTCCTCCGCATCTGAATGTTGAATATCCCGCGAGCGGAATGTTTTCCTGAATACCTGAATCAGCCATCGAGAGACTTACCCGGGAATACCCTGGACACAAGATCCTGTGCGGCATTATATCCCATCTTCTTTACTCTGTAATTGATGGCGGCAGCCTCAACGATTATCGCGAGGTTACGTCCGGGACCTACTGGGATCGTAACCGAAGGAACTTTTATTCCGAGAATGTCGGTCGTCTCCTCATTAAGTCCGAGTCTGTCATATGTCTTCTTCTCGTCCCAAAGTTCGAGGTTGATGACGAAGTCGATATTCTCCTGCGGCTTTACCGCAGATACACCGTAGAGTTCCTTTACATCAAGGATACCGATGCCGCGGATCTCAATGAGATGCTTGATGACATCAGGTGCGCGGCCAAGAAGAGTGGTCTCCGACACCTTGCGGATCTCTATCTGATCGTCTGCTATAAGTCTGTGACCTCTCTTAACGATCTCGAGAGCAGTCTCCGATTTACCTACACCCGACTCGCCGAGGATGAGGATACCTTCACCGTTTACCTCGACAAGAACGCCGTGCATCGACACACGCGGAGCAAGCTCCATCTTCAGGTATTTGACCAATTCTGAGGAAAAATCCGATGTGGCCTGTGAAGTCCGCAGCACCGGAGTCTGGTATTTTCTGGCAGCATCAAGGATCTCTTTGTGAACCTTGTGGTCACGTGTAACGATAAGTGCCGGAATGTTCTTTTCGAAGAGCGCCGATACCGACTTAGCCCTCTCGTCAGACGAGAGATTATCGAGATAAGCGTGCTCCATGTTTCCGATGACCTGGATACGGTCCGGCCCGAAATGATCGTAGTATCCGGCAAGCTGAAGTCCCGGTCTGGTAACGTCGGCGACGCATATCCTTCTGGATTCGATATCGCCTGAATCGTATACGACCTCGAGATTATACTGCTTTACGATCTCTGATAAAAAAACGCTCGAAAAAGGCATTTCTAATCTGTTTCCTCCGTGTTATCCCTGATCAGAACCTGACCTCGACCTCATGTGTCTTGCCGTCGTTCGCTACAGGAAGCAGCGTACCCTCGCACTTTTCGCCGTCAAGAGTTACCTCGATACCGTCCTGAGCACGGATAAAGCCCTCGGGCTTCTGAATATGGATGTCGTAAACGGTTCCTGAAATGGATACCTTTACATCAAGTCTCGTATCGCTCTGTCTGAGGATAGGTTCGACTCTTAATCCGTCGCTCGTAAACTCAACGCCGAAGCACTGGAAAAGGCTGAGCAGGAGCCATGTCGACGTACCGGACAACGTAGGTCCGATATTCTCGCCCGTCTGGCTGTTATTATACTGTGTGCACCATCTCGGGTTGCCGCATGTGGCAAAAGGAGACTCGAGCGTGATATAAGGCAGGATCTTGTCGATGATCCAATAAGCGGTGTCCGCAAGTCTCGATGCGAGAGCCTCGTCCTTGACGCTCTTAGCCGCGCCGAGCATCGCAGAGCATGCCATCATGTTCGCATGCTTGAATACGCCGCCGTTCTCACGGTCACCCGGATAATAAAGGGCAACGTCGATCTTCGGTGCGATCTTCGGATAGTCCACAGTGGAGCAGAGTCTGAATCCGTAAGGAGTCTTTAGGTATTTTTCAAGTGAATCGAGCATCCTGGAGATCTCGTCCTCTGAAGCGACTCCGGCCAGGAGCGACCATGAGAAGCTGTTAAGGAAATATGCTCCGGGATGACCGTCTTCGACGGCAAGTCCGTCTCCTTGTGCGCCGAGATATTTGATATCGGGCTTGGATGACCTGTTGAAGAGGACTCTTGCATAGAAATCGCCCTTCCAGCAGTTCTCACGGAGCGTTGCGGCGAGCTTGACGGAAAGAGCTTTCATCTCTTCTGCATCACTGTCACCGATCTTACCAAGCATCGTCGCTGCCGAATCAAGCGCGACTTTTAAGAGGAAACCGTTCATTACGGATTCCGAATATTCCGATTCATAAGGAACCTCACCGTAAGCCTTACCGCTTGCTGCGATCTGTTCCTTATACTTTGCGATCTTGTCCTTTCCTGAAATACAGTCGGGATCTACTCTCAGACAGTCATTCCAGTCTGCACGGTCGATGAGCGGGATACCGTGCTTGCCGACGGATATCTTTCCGCTGTATGTGATTATGGCTTTGATGGTATCCCTGAGCTTACGCTTGATACCGGGATCGGTCTTTTTCTCTTTGGTGCCGGCCATGGCAAACTCTTCATCGAGGAAAGCATAGTCGCCTGTAAGTCCGAGATATCTGTCCAAAGCCTGAAGGAGCCAGAGTCCGTCGTCAGACCACCAGCCGGGTTCTTTTCCGATCCAATAGAAATTGTGATTGGTAAAACCTTCCTCATAGACATTCTCGATCCAGCCTGCGAGCATCTCCTTGACGAAATCGATCCTTCCCATGCCTGCGAAATAGTACATGGAAGCAAATATGTCCTGGATCTCTCTGAAACCGATCTCACGGTAACCCTTCTGAGTCCAGTCGAGAGATCTCGATACGAATGTCTGATAGAAGACCTGGAACGGGAGATTGTTATTTACGTAAGCCTCGAAATTCTTGTCAGCGTGGGCGATCTTCATGTATCCGGAATACTTTTCGGCAAAATCGATGACATCCTGAAGATCTCTTGTAAGGTTTGAGGGATCCTTGATGTACTCCGCAACAGCTTCAACTTCCTTTGCGGGAGTAACGTCTGCTTCAAATGCGTCGTTGACGCAGTCGGAAGAAAGACACGTGAGGTTATCCGCACGAACGGAGCCGTTCGCCTTGATCTTGAAAGGTGTGGATGTGGCAAAGAAACCCGGGCCCTTTCTAGAAGGCTTTGAAGACAGCGGGAAAATGTATTCCGGCTTCTCAAGACTGCCGGAGCCGACAAAATCCATGTATCTTGCGCTGTACTGGTCGGGGAATACAACACCGTCATCAGTATGGACGACAGTCTCGTTGAACCTGATCTCGCCCTTTGTCCACTTGGGATTGGGATCGCAGCTGATGGCGCGGATCTCATTGTCCTCGTTGAAGAATATCTGGGACTCCTGGACTACCGTGGAGAAGATAACGTCTTCGGAGAGCGCATGTGTCTGCTGTGTGCCGAACATGCCCGTATATACAAGTCTCAGTTCCCTGTCTTCGCCCTTCGTGTTCTCTATATCGATTATCTGGGCTTCGCAGGCAACCGGCAGACCTTCTCTCTGGGGAACGATGAAGATGGTCCTCTTGATCTTAAGCCCGCATGAAAGCTCGTAGCTTATCGTGGTCCTGTTCTGAGAGTGGATAGTCTCGATCTTTTCGAGTCCGTCTGCCACTGCCGCACCGGACCAGAAGATCTGTTTGCCGTTCTCGAGGAGATAGAACTGTCTGTTTGCGGGGAAACCGTTCTCTTCAGGCAGATAATCCCATCTTGTTGCAAGAACCTGTGTATCGGCATGAGATCTGAACGATCCGCCGCCAAGACGGTCTACCGCGCTCTTCGGAGTTGACTGCAGAGGACGGTCAAAACCGATGCGGTTGCCGATGAGCATGTTGGTGTAATAGTGAGGTCCGGGTGAAGGCGTCGAAGGATCGCAGATGAGCTCACCTTTTTCATTGAGACGTCCGCCCCATGTCTCGGTGCTTTCGATCAGTTCGCCGCATCTGCCGGTAACAGCTCCGTCGAAGCCTGCGTCTGAGACATTGCCGCCTTTTTCGGCCAAAGCCCTGATGCCGCCTTCCGCTTTGATGAGAAGAATGCTCATCCCGTCACTGACAGCCTTGTTGAACTGTCCGTAGACCGCATCGTCCGATGCGAGCATATTAACTGCCATGCTGTCGAATCTCAGTCCCGAGATACCGATGACCACAGGTTCTTTGCCGAAACGCACATACTGGGCGGAAATGCCGCCCTTGCAGTTCTCAGCGCCGAACTTTGCGATCAGCAGTTCCTTTGCCGGACATCTTTCGCCTCTAGCTTTTTCACCGATGTAACCCATAATGCTCCTCCGCTTTTTGGATTCTGAATAATTATTCCTGATTTTACGCAAGTAACCCCACGGTTCAAAAAGACTGCGGGGTTCTTGCTCTGTTGATCATAAATTGCCGGTCAGTTGAAGTGATCAGCCAAGCAATACCTCGACCTTGTGAGTATTGCCGTCGCCTGCTACAGGTACGATACAGCCTTCGATCTCGTTGCCGTCGACCGTAAGCTTCTTAACGCCCTTGCAGATGTGGTCAGGATTCTTGATCTCGATCTCATATGTATCGCCTCTGAACTTACGTACAACCTTGAATCCGTCCCATGCGGAAGGAATCGAAGGATCGACTCTGAGGCCGTCGAACTCAGGCTTGATGCCGAGGATGTACTGTGAGATGGCAACCATGTTCCATGCAGCAGTACCTGTGAGCCAGGAGTTCTTGCCCTGACCGAAGTTCTTTGCATCCTTACCGCCGATCATCTGTCCATAGACATAAGGTTCTGTCTTGTGGATGTCGGATGTCTCTTCCGTGAATGCGGGAGCGATCTTTGAGTAATACTCGAAAGCCTTCTCGCCTCTTCCGGCATAAGCCTCGGCGCAGATGATCCATGCATTATTATGTGTGAAGATTCCAGCATTCTCCTTGTATCCGCCCGGATATGTGGAGATCTCGCCGTACTGGATGTAATACTTGGTGAATGCGGGGTTGTTAAGAACAAGTCCGTACTCGCAGTTGAGGTACTTATCGATGGAATCGAGAGTCTTGATGTCAGCGCCGACATCCTTACCGATCTCAGACATAACAGCGAAGCCCTGGGGCTCTATGAAGATCTTTCCTTCCTCACACTCGTGGGAACCCATCTTCTCACCGTTTGCGTCATAAGCTCTGAGGAACCACTCGCCGTCGAATGCGGATTCCATCGTATTCTTCTTCATCTTGTCGATCTCAGCCTGAGCCTTTGCTGCTTCCTCAGTCTTTCCGAGGTGCTCAAGGATGCCCACATAAGCAGGACCCGTATATGTGAAGAGAGCTGCAACAAATACGGACTCGGCGATCTTGGAGTAACCGCCCTCTGCCTTGAACTTCGGATTGGTATAAGTCTGGAAAGACTCACCGGGTGTGTCTGAGAAGCAGGAGAGGTTAATGCAGTCGTTCCAGTCAGCACGCATTGCGAGAGGCAGTCCGTGAGGTCCGAGGTTGTTTACGATGTGATAGAAGGAAACGTTCAGATGCTCGAGCATTGTGTGCTTTCCTTCCGGATCGTCATCGAAAGGAACATTTGCATCGAGGATGCCCCAGTCGCCTGTTTCCTTGATGTAAGCTGCGACAGACATGATCATCCAGAGCGGGTCATCCGAGAAGTCGCCGCCGATATCGGCATTACCCTTCTTTGTAAGAGGCTGATACTGGTGATAGCATCCGCCGTCAGAAAGCTGAGTGGAAGCGATGTCGATGAGTCTTGCTCTTGCACGGTCAGGAATCTGGTGAACAAATCCGAGGATATCCTGGTTGGAATCTCTGAAGCCCATTCCACGGCCGATTCCGGACTCAAAGTAAGAAGCTGAACGTGAAAGGTTGAATGTGACCATGCACTGATACTGGTTCCAGATGTTGACCATGCGGTTAACCTTGTCATCAGGCGTATCGACCTTGTAGATGGAGAGGAGGTTCTCCCATGTCGTGCGGAGTTCTTCAAGTCCTGCAGCAACCTTTTCAGGTGTGTTGTACTTGTCGATCATGGCATAAGCCTTCTCCTTGTTGAGGACCCATGCCTCTCTTGTAAGGAGATCAGCAGGCTTTTCAGAAGCGAACTTCTTGTCCTGCGGATTCTCGGCATAACCGAGGATATAGATAAGCGTCTTGCTCTCGCCGGGTGCGAGAGTGATCTTCTTATAGTGTGAAGCGATCGGTGACCAGCCGTCTGCGAACGAATTTGAAGCCTTGCCGGCCTTTACCGTCTCCGGGTTGTCCCAGCCGTTATAGATGCTTCCGAGGAAAGCGTCACGATCTGTGTCGTAACCGTCGATCTCGTCATTTACCGTATAGAAAGCATAATGATTACGTCTGTCTCTGTATTCCGTTACGTGATAGATGGTTGAACCTTCGATCTCGACGCGGCCTGTTGAGAAGTTTCTCTGGAAGTTTGTGCAGTCATCCTGTGCATCCCAGAGGCACCATTCAGCCATTGAGAAGAGAGCGAATTCCTTTGCTTCGGAACTTTCATTTGTGAGGACTACCTGCTGGACTTCTCCGTCGTAATCCTGGGGAACGAAGAAAGTGACTTCAGCCTTAAGGCCGTTCTTCTTACCTTCGATGATGGTATAACCCATACCGTGACGGCACTCATATTCGTCGAGTTCTGTCTTGACCGGAGACCATCCGGGATTCCAGACAGTGCCGTTGTCATTGATGTAGAAATAACGTCCGCCCATATCCAGAGGAACGTTGTTGTAGCGGTAACGCGTGATCCTTCTGAGTCTTGCATCCATGTAGAAGCTGTAACCGCCTGCCGTGTTGGAGATCAGGGAGAAAAAGCCCTGATTGCCCAGATAATTGATCCAGGGATAAGGTGTTTTTGGAGTGTTGATGACGTATTCTTTTCTTGAGTCGTCGAAATGCCCGAATTTCATGATTGTGCCTCCGTGGTAATATTTTTCAAAAGACTAATCCATTTTACACTATCCAAAAGGCCTTTAAAACATAATAAATATAAACATTCTATGTCTTATGTCATATTTTTGTGCAACTTTTCAAAACACGGAAAAGGCTGCCTCAAACATCTTGAGACAGCCCCTTGTAAATCATAAAGTTGCGATCAGTTGAACTGACGCTATTCTTCCAGCAGTCCCTTTTCGCTCAGCTGGTCCTCCAAAGCCTCCTCGGCCTCCTTGATGGACTCAAAAGAACCCTCGCAGTAAGGACCTACAACGGAGTTGAATGCATTATTGAACGCATCGTCATCCGGACCGGTCATTACAGCTCCGGCATGTAAAGCCGAATCGAGCAGTACAGGATAAGGATTCTGGCCGCCGAGCCACTCGAGAGCGAACTTATCATCGGCCGCAGCTGCCGTCATGAGCTTGACGTTGTTGACGAACTCGCCGTTATTTACCATGTCCTTGAGGTTATCCTCATTGATGCAGACAGCCCTTACGATGTCTGCGGAAGTGGCCTTCTTGTCGCAGTACTTGGATGCCATAACCCATGAACCGCCGCTGTAATAACTTACGGGAGCCGTTGTTACGCCCCAGTCTCCGGCAGTGGGATTTACAGCCGTACCCTCGCCGGGATTGAGACCAAGTTCATACTTGGCAAACTGCAGTGAACCCCAGTATGAGATAACCGTCCTGTCGGACATTGAGTTCTCCCAGGAATCAGTCCACTGCTCTGCGCGGAACGTAAGGTCCTCCTCATAGAGAGTCTTAGCATAATCAAAGAAACTCTCGATCTGGGGATCGATGTTAAGGCTTCCGTCCATGATCCATCCGGTCTCGCGTGTGCTGAGGTAAGCCCTGTATGTTTCGGTATATCCGGACATCAGCTTTACGGAACCTTCGGAAGCGGTGTTTACTGTCCTTGCAGAGGCCAGAACCGCATCCCATGTTGCAAAGCTGGCGGCAATTTCATTCGGATCGGATGTTCCGAGATACTGCTCAGCCAGAGATCTTTCATAGAAAACGCCGCAGGGGCATGCCTTCCAGGCAAGTCCCTTGATTACGCTGTCGTCATCGCTGGCGAACCTGAGCGTATAATCGAACATGTTGGTAAGTTCGGAATAATCGATGCCGAGATCGTTAATGGCGATGGTATTGTCGGAAGCAAGATACTTTCTCGCATATGCCTCATCGCAAGTGAAGATATCGGGCGCCTCGTTACCGTCCGAAAGAACGGCATCGAGCTTCTCGGTATAAGAACCGTCGTTATTCGATATCTCAATGAAATCGTAGTCATTTGCCGTAACTCCGGCATACTTCTCCGCAAGTCCGACAAACTCGGAATTGTGGCCGTAGATCATTATCTTACCGTCATCTTCGTCCTTGACCTCGGCTACCGTTCTCTCCTTGTAACCGTCGATGTCAGCCGGAGCTGCAGTGGTCTCCGTCACGGTAGGCTCTGTTGTCTGTTCTGAGCTTTCCGTCGTCTCATCAGTGCTTACCGTGGGGTCAGCACCGGGCTTATCGCAAGCTGTGACGGCGCCGATGACCATAACAGATGACATCAACAGGGCAAACAGCTTTTTACTCTTCATCCTATTCTCCTCACAAATATTTTTTAATATTATACAAAGGTGCATTCTATAACACATTGCACAGAAGTTCAATCGCCTTCTGTGCAATGTTACAAAATCTTTGTGGCAATATCCGGTATGACCCTAGCGGACTACGGGAATCAAACGATAAGTACGGATGTTCCGTAACGGTTAAGGAAAGCCTGATAAAGAGTGATGTCGATCTCGCTGCTGTAAACCTCGTTGTTTACTACACCGTATACGGTAATGCATGCGCCGTTTCCGCCCTCTCCAATATCAGAGCCTGCTCCTACATAGATCTTCTCAAATTCGGATGCGGACGGTGTCTTTACATTAACAACGGTTTCTGTCGTCTCTGTTTCAGTGGTTGTCTCGACAGTCTCATCCGTGCCTGCAGTTGTGGTCGTTACGGCAGGAGTGGGAATGTTTGCCTCTGCCTTGAGCTTCTCAGCAAGAGCTGACCTGAGAGCTTTTTCAAGGCCTGCAGGGTCTGTCGTAACCGAGGATAAGGTGACATACTGTCCCGAAAGCATGTCGAAGCTGGCAAAATCAATGACCGTGGACTCGTCTTCTTCGACGCCTATTACGTCATATCTCATGAGAATGGACAGAACGCGGCCGTTCGTCGTATACGAGAAGATAACACTGACTGTGTATTCATGTTCAACAACACCCGTAAGCTTCTGAGCAGCCTCAGCTTTGGAAATGACTCGGTTGTATGCGCCTTCGGCTTCCCTGTAGAAACCGTCGACGAGTATGTTTATCGCATTCCTGACGTTCTCATTTGCTGCATCAGTAACGACCAGTCTCTTTCCCTCAAATCTCGCGAGAAGCATGTCATCGTTGTCCGTGTAGGCACTCTCGCTGAAATCCTCGAGCGTAACGGTGAAATCATCAGTAATGATATCGTCCGTATAATCGGAGAAATCAACACGTCTCGGGAGCGGTGTGGGAGAAGGCGTAGCCGTAGGCGTTGCGGAAGGAGTGGGCGCTGCCGTCTCCTCAGTAGTCTCAGCCGTCGTCTCTGTCTCTTCAGAAGCCGTCGTCTCGGGTTGTGTGGGTATCTCTGTCTGGCTGGTCACAAAGGCATTTCCGAGATCGGATATCCCCTGACCGAGTTCATCTGTATTGATGGTGCATGCGGCGAGCATCGTGGTTGCCATGCCTGCCGATATAAGTAAAGCTACGAGCTTGTTCCCTTCGATCTTCTTCATTTGGCTTACCTCCAAACCGTTTTATCATCTTTCTTATTCCCTATGCGGTAAAAAGCCGCATAAGATTATTATATCCTACTTTGAGCTTATTCAGGCAAAATGATGTTATCCTTCCTGAGCGCAACAGAGAAGACAAGACCCTTCGCGGATGTCGCTCTTCTTATGACGATAAGACCCTCCGAACCGGCCAGGAACGCGAGCGCCGTCGCGGAATCGTTCTTCCTCTCCGGACTGAACGTCATCTCCATCGGCACCTGGGCTTTGGCGATTTTCTCGGCCGCATAGGATACGACCTCCGCACCGAGTTCTTCGGCGATACCCTTCACTATCTCGCTGTCCCTTGCGGTATATGAGGCAGCTACAACCGCAACGGCATCAGGATCCAGAAGGTGGTTTATCAGGGATTTTCTGATAGCCGGTCTGCAGTATGCGGGATCGGTCTTCACTTTTATCTCAATGCCAAGGCTTAATATCGAAGGAACAAGGATAAGGTTATTCTCATCATTTCCGGCTCCCAGATAAGTGCATGTGATAAAAACGGAAGGGCCGTTTTTCCCGTCTCTTGCAGCCTTGTACTGCCTGATGAAATCATCGCGCATGTCATAAGGATAACTGTGGAGTGAATAGATCATCGGGTCTATTACAGGGTCGGCGAAAACAACGGGAAGGTCCGTATACACATCGACTCTCTCTCCTGCTCTTATCATCCGGTTCACTCTCTCGAGAGTCTCGGCGTTGTTGACTTTCATGTTGTATTTGGCGATGAGATTACCCAGATCATCCGTGATCTCTTCCTTGCCCTCAAATCCCGAGAAACAAAACGGACCTAACGCCTTAACAACAGCGGAATAGACATTGTCGGTCCCTTTTTCGTACATATTGCTTCCGCGTCTTATAACCGCCGCAAAACGGCCTTCTGGCGACACGGCTATCACGGGAAGATCTCGCGTCTTTTCGGAAATGGTCTCCACCATCGATCGGACCGCCGCTTCAAGCGGAAGGATCATTACTATCGCGCAATCCGTCTCATTCTCGGAGATGACAAAACTTCCGGTCATGAGTTCGGTACCGGTGACATGCCTTCCGCCGATCTCATTTATGAGCTTGCTTCCTGTTGCCACTGCCTTCTGGGATTTGCCGTAACAGATAATGTACATAAACCGGAACCGCCTTTCTCGCATCCTGTAATAACATTACCACTCTTCAACGGGATTCAATGCTAAAATAGTTGAAATTATCGGGAGGACAGATACATGAAGATAGTTATCCTGGACGGTTCCGCGGCAAATCCCGGAGACATATCCTGGGGAAGGCTCGAAGAACTGGGCGAAGTCATCGCCTACGACTATACGGCAAAAGAAGATCTCATAGAGAGAATGCATGGTGCAGAGTGCGCCATCACAAATAAAACAGTCTTTGACAGGGAAGTCTTTGAAAGTCTTCCGGACCTCAGATACATCGGCGTTCTGGCGACAGGCTACAACGTCGTGGACCTTGAAGCAGCCCGCAAACACGGCGTTACAGTAACGAACGTGCCTGAATATGCGACTTTTGCCACAGCACAGATGACAATGGCACTCCTACTTGAACTTACAAACCTTGTAGGACTCCACACGGAATCTGTAATGAACGGCGAATGGTGCCGCTCCAGACAATTCTGCTACTTCAAGTCTCCGTTGACCGAACTGGCAGGAAAAACTCTCCACATTATAGGTCTCGGCAAGATCGGCAGGAGAGTTGCCAGGATGGCATCGAGCTTCGGCATGACGGTAACCGCCACTCCCCACGACAAATCACTGACCGGTTCTGTCAAGGATATTGACGGCACTCCGGTCAGATTCCTGTCTCTCGAAGACGGAATCAGGAATGCGGATGTCATATCACTCCACTGCCCGCTCACCGATGAGACGAAGGAAATAATCAACAGCGATACACTTGCAGGAATCAAGCGCGGAGCCATTCTGATCAACTGTGCCAGAGGTCCTGTCGTTAACGAAAATGCGGTCAGGCAGGCACTGGACAGCGGTCTGCTTGGCGGATACGGCACTGATGTCGTCTGTGTCGAGCCGATGCTGGAGGATAATCCCCTCCTCGGCGCGCCCAACTGTGTGATCACGCCTCACATCGCCTGGACACCGGTTGAGACAAGGATCCGCCTCATCGATGCGGCTGCAGACAATCTCGAGGCATTCTTGAACGGTAATCCTATTAACAAGGTCAACTGACCGGCAAGACAACAAAAAATATCTGTAGAAACGCCGAGGGCATCCCGTTAGATCGGAATGCCCTCGACATGGAATAAGGGATAGATTAAGAAAATTGTCTTATTTTATCTGCATACGCATATTCCCCATTACGTATACAGCCTGATTTTAACAAGCATAAGGTTTTTGGTCAAACTATTTTTTCACTATTTTTTTGCTGTTTTCAATTGTATTGCAAATCCGGCTGCACAAAATGCAACAAGCACAAGCACTCTGACCAGTGAAAGACTCATTCCGACTCCGTCTCCGAGCATGTTTTTTTCAACGATCCCGGCGTACTCTCCTGTGGAAACCGCTGACCAGAGGACCGGTGCGAGCACACCCGATATCACCCTGGCACCCACAAATGCGGTAAAAAGACTTATAGTCCATTTTTGCGCGTAGTAAACGATCACACCTATAAGGAAGCCTGCAAAAAGACCTGCTCCGAGTGTAACGACAATCCTCAGGGCATTGTTCGTCATCCTCTCGAAAAGGAAATTGAAGTCATCATAGAACCAGAAGGCGCATATCAGGGTCGTAACCGCGATCAAAGCCTTCATATAAAGCTTGAACGCAAGTATGCCGAGTCCGACCGTGAACAATACCAGTATTACGGTCTTTGCAATGCCGTTCCATTCAATGCCCAACTCCGAAGTCAGGTTGATAAGGAACCTCCCGAGGACAAAACCGGCCACGCCTCCCGCTATGCCGAGGCTCAGCCTGAAGAGCTTATAACCCGAAAAACACATAAGGCATCCCGCAATAACTGCGATTTCCGTGATAAAAATATCAGACAAGATCCAGTATCTCCTTTACTTCATCTATCCCTGTAGCACTGCAGAGTCTCACCTTTACAGCGGCAGCACCCGGAAGTCCCTTGATATAAAAGGGCATGACACTCCGGAACTCCCTTACGGCAACATCTTCAGGCAGATACTTAAGCCTGCCTTCGAGTTCCCTTATAAGCATTTTCTTCCGTTCAACCGCACCGGGATAACCGGGCATTTCAGTTCCGGCAAGTCCTGCCAGGATCTGTTCAAAGATCCACGGATTGCCCCTTGCCGCCCTTCCGATCATGATGCCGTCGCATCCGGTCTGTTCGATCATCTTCTTTGCCGATGCCGTATCCGTAATATCGCCGTTGGCATAGAAAGGAATGCCGTATTCCCTTACTGCCTCCCGCATTACGGCTATAGCCTCATTAGAGCTCTCCCCGTGATACATCTGCGGCCTCGTCCTGCCGTGAACGCATATCATGTCACAGCCGGCATCAGCCAGAGTTTTTGCAAAATCAGGTCTTCCCTTGTCATCCGCATTGAATCCGGTCCTGGTCTTTACGGTTACCGGCACATTCCTTGGCAGTCCTTGGACAGCCTTCTTGCATTCTCTTACAATGGCTGCCGCTTTTTGCGGATCCTCCATGAGAGCGCTTCCGGACCCTGTCTTTACGACTTTGGGGACGGGACATCCCATGTTTATGTCTATGATCGACACTTCTTTCAGGACAGGCGTGTCCATTATGGTATCTATGGCGGCAGTAAAGTCATCGGGTTCGCTGCCGAAAAGCTGGATCGCGGTGATCCCCTCTTCTTCCGGCGAGATGCGCATGTAGCGCAGGCTCTTTTCGATCCCGTTGTACCTGATCGATCTCGCGCTCACGAGTTCTGTCGGACTGTAAGCTGCGCCCATCCCGTTGCAGATGATCCTGAACGGCAGGCTGCTTATCCCGGCCATAGGGCTCAGAGATATCGGTTTTTTGATATTAATGTCACCTATCTTGACCGATTTCATTAAAACTCCCAAAAAACAGAATTGGTAATAATAAATTTTAAATCTTTTCTTGCTTGAAATAATTACAAATAAGGGACAAAATAATACCCGTAAACGAGGTGACTTAATTATGGATGATTGTCTGGTCTATTTTTTTACCGGATTTCTGGACAGCGGTAAGACTTCCGTGATCTGTTCATGGATCGGCGGAGAGAACTTCAGGAACCGCAAAGTTGTGGTTATCAACACCGAGGAAGGTGAAGAGGAATATATCCCCGAGAACTACGAAGGCGCAAACCCGGTCATCATCAACTGTGATACCGACGATGTAGACAAGGATATGACTTTCGATATCGAGAGCAAATATCAGCCCGGTGTCGTATTCATCGAGTGGAACGGCTCGGTCTCCCCTGCCGAATTCTTTGAAAAGGTCGATGTCCCGGAACGTTGGGCGCTTGCTGCCGCAGTAGTAGTAATCGACGCTTCGACATACGGCGAATATTTCAAGAACATGCAGACTTTCTTCGCCGACTATTTCAGATACGGCGATACGGTCATCTTCAACCGCGTGAATGAGGAGAAGGACAACATTCCGAAGTTGAGAGGCTCGGTAAAGGCCGTCAATCCCGGCATGAGCATCAATTTCCTTGGAAAAGACAACAAGATCATCAGGATCGAAGACCATCTTCCCTTCGACCTCAAGCAGGATCCCTGCCATATAGCAGCAGAGGATTTCGGTCTTTTCTACACGGATGCCATGGATAACATGAAGCGTTACAACGGCAAACGCATAAGCCTCATCGGACAGGCAGTCATACTCAGGGAATTCAACGGGCGAGCTTTTGTCCTTCAGAGACAGGCTTACACATGCTGCGCCGCTGACATCCAGATGATGGGCGTTCTGTGTTTTTATGACTGCAAACCGGGGTTCCCCGTAAACCAATGGCTCAAGGTCACAGGCCAGGTAAGATATTTCGAAGACGACGACGGACAGGGCGGCAAAGTAAACGTTCCCTGCCTTACGGTTGAGAACTATGCCCTGACGAGCAAGCCCGACAATGACGTTATCTATTTTAATTGACACATATAGAAAAGAGGGATCTTAATGACAAAAGTAGACATTTTCTCAGGATTTCTGGGAGCAGGAAAGACTACACTGATCAAGAAGCTTATCGCTGACGGTTACAATGGAGCAAAGCTTGTACTTATCGAGAACGAATTCGGTCAGATCGGCATAGACGGTGGATTCCTTAAAGAATCCGGCATCAACATCACGGAGATGAATTCAGGATGCATCTGCTGCAGCCTTGTAGGCGACTTCGGCACTGCACTTCAGGATGTTATCAACCAATTCTCACCTGACAGGATCCTTATTGAACCTTCCGGCGTAGGCAAGCTTTCCGATGTCGTAGCGGCAGTCAAGCGCGTTGAAGGCACAGAGATCTGCGGTACAGTTACCGTTATCGACGCATCAAAGTGCCGCATTTACCTCAAGAACTTCAAGGAGTTCTATGAGAACCAGATCAAGTATGCGGGAACGATCATATTAAGCCGTACAGGCAATATCTCTCAGGAAAAGCTCGATCAGGCGATTGCCCTTATCCGTGAGATCAACGATCATTCACAGATAATCACCACTCCCTGGGACGAACTCTCCGGAGTCCAGATCCTCAAGGCCATCGAAGAGCCTCTTACGGCTGCTGACATGGCAGCGGCTCTACTCGAAGCTGAGAAGCACGAGCACCATCACCACCATCATCACGATGATGATGACGAGCATGAAGAGCACGAGCATCATCACCACCACGACCACGATGATGACGAGCATGAAGAGCACGAGCATCATCACGACCACGATGACGACGATGACGAACATGAACACCATCATCATTACGATGAGAACGGAGTCTGCTCCTGCGGTCATCATCATCACGATCACGACGCAGACGAGATCTTCGACTCCATCGGTTTCGAGACATCCAAGCGCTTCACAAAGGCTGAGATTGAGAATGCCCTGAAGGCATTGGACGACAGCGAGAGATTCGGCATGATACTCCGTTCAAAGGGTATCGTTGCCGGCGAAGACGGAACATGGATCCACTTTGATTTCGTGCCTGAGGAGGCAGAAGTCAGGACCGGAGCCTCAGATGTTACCGGCAAGATAGTAGTTATCGGTTCAGGCGTTAAAAAGGACGCAGTCAAAGAATTATTCGGGATTTGATCACTATGAGCAAAAAAGGACTTAAGATCATCGTAGTAGGTGCCGGCAAAGTCGGAGATACCCTCGTTAACAGACTGGCTGAAGAAGGCCATGACCTCGTTATCATCGACAAGAATGTCGAACGTCTCACTGAACTCGCAAATCTTTGCGACTGCATGGGGATAATCGGCAACGGTGCAAGCCATGAGGTTTTGGAGGAAGCAGGAATCGCTTCTGCCGACCTCTTTATCTCCGTCACTGAATCAGACGAGCTCAATCTCCTCTGCTGCACTATCGCAAAGCAGTTCAACAGGAATCTTGCCACGATCGCACGTGTAAGAAATCCTGACTATGGCAAGGAGATACCTTATCTCCGTTCCAAACTGAGTCTCGAGATGATCATAAATCCTGAGTATGAGGCAGCTGTGGAAGCAGCACGCATACTCTTCCTCCCTGCCGCTATATCTATCAACTCCTTCGCGCACGGCAGTGCCGAACTGGTAAAGATAAAGATCCCGGAAGGCAATGTCCTTGACGGCAAGACCATTGCTTACCTCGGAAGCAACTACACCAATGACCTGGTCATCGTAGGTGTTGAGCGCGGTGACGACGTCACCATCCCGAACGGTTCTTTCGAACTTACTGCAGGAGACATAATCTCATTTGTTGCGACCAGAAAGGTCTGCCACTCATTCCTTAAATCCATCGGATTCAAGACAAACTCCGTAAGGAGCACGATCATCATCGGCGGCGGCAAATCCGCCTTCTATCTTGCGGATCAGCTGATCAAGACCGGCATCGACGTAAAGATCATCGAAAAGAATGCCGCAAGATGTGATGAACTGAGCGAACTCCTCCCCAAGGCTACAATAATCAACGGCGATGGCATAAACGAATCCCTCCTCGAGGAGACAGGAATAAGAGATGTAGACTCCGTTGTGGCTCTTACAGGGATCGACGAGGAGAACATCATGCTCTCTCTGTTCGCAAGGCAGATCTCAAGAGGCATCAAGTCCGTAACCAAGATTAACAAGATCAGCTTCACGGATGTCATCAACCGTCTGGATCTCGGAAGTGTTATCTATCCGAAGCACATCACGGCAGAAGCCATCATCTCATATGCGCGTGCAAGACAGGCTTCCATCGGAAGCAACGTCGAAGTTATGTATCATCTTTTCGATGAAAGAGCAGAAGCGATCGAGTTTAAGGTAATGGAGCCTTCAAATGCCACGAACAAGCAGCTCAAGGATCTTAAGCTCAAGCCTAACACTCTCGTATCATTCATCAACCGCGGCGGAAAGATCATCATCCCTACCGGAAGCGATTCCATTGAAGTAGGAGACAGTGTCATGATCGTTACCAAGAATAAGGGATTTACCGCTCTGACCGATATCTTAAGATGAACATAAAGATGTTGGTCTACATCCTAGGCAAGGTCTTGCTTATTGAAGGCATTCTTATGATCTTGCCCATCATCTGCGGACTGTTCTACAGTGAACGCGAGGTGATCTTCTACGCGGCACTCGCTTTGATCTATGTCGTCGCAGGTTGTCTTATCTCTTTGAAGAAACCTAAGAACATGACGATATTCATCAAGGACGGCTGCGTGGCAACAGCTCTTTCCTGGCTCGTCCTGAGTATATGCGGCTGTATTCCGTTCATGCTCACCAAAGAGATTCCCTCTTTCACTGATGCAATGTTCGAGACAGCTTCCGGATTTACCACGACAGGTGCCAGCATCCTGACTAATGTCGAAGCCCTTTCCCACACGTCCCTGCTCTGGAGGTCTCTGACTCACTGGATCGGCGGCATGGGCGTTCTCGTATTCCTTCTGGCCGTAGTCCCGATGGCGGGCGGTTCCAACATGAATCTCATGAGAGCAGAGAGCCCCGGACCTTCTGTCGGAAAGATCGTTCCGAAGGTAAGGTCGACCGCAAAGATGCTCTATATCATCTATCTTGCGATCACCATTCTTGAGATCGTTATCCTTTTTGCCTGCGGCATGCCGCTTTTCGACAGTATCTGTTCTGCTTTCGGAACAGCCGGTACGGGCGGTTTCGGCGTAAAGAATGACAGCTTTGCTTCTTATGCGCCTCACCTTCAGTGGATCGTCGCAGTCTTCATGGTGGTTTTCGGAATAAACTTCAACTTCTACTATTTCCTTACCACAAGACAGATATCAAAGGCTTTCAAGATGAGCGAAGTAAAGGTTTATCTGATAGTCATCGCTATTTCCACTGCGATCATCTGCTTCTCAGTAAGAGGAATGTACGGAGACTTCGGAGAGACCTTGAGACACTCATTCTTCCAGGTTTCCACCATAATCACGACAACCGGTTTTGCCACGACCGACTTTGATCTGTGGCCTTCGCTCACCAGGTTCATCATCCTGAGCCTCATGATCCTCGGCGCATGCGCAGGTTCCACAGGCGGCGGTATCAAAGTATCGAGATTCCAGATAATGTTCAAGACGATCAAGCGTGAGATAGAGTCCTATATCCACCCGAAGACAGTTAAGAAGATCCATCTCGACGGTAAGACGATCGATACGGATGTGGAGCGCTCGGTAGCTTTGTACTTCTTCATCTACATGATCATTTTCGCTTCATCGATGTTCATCGTGGCATTTGAAGGACATGACCTGGTTACGATCTTTTCTTCCGTAGCCGCAACGCTTAATAACATCGGTCCTGGTCTTTCACTGGTAGGACCTACGCACAACTACAGTTTCTTCTCGACATTGTCAAAGTGGGTATTCATTTTCGATATGCTGGCAGGACGACTCGAGCTGCTCCCGATAATCGTTTTCCTTAACCCTGCAACATACAAGGGAATGATTAAGAAGTCCTCAAAGATAGGATAATATCAGAGTTCGTAAGGCTTGGGATCGACCTTAGTGTATCTTATGATCTCTTCCATTCTCGGACGCTCCAGATAAGCGACAAGCGAGAATGCCTTTCCGGATTTTCCGGCACGTGCTGTACGGCCGATCCTGTGGAGATAGAGTTCGTTCTCCTTCGGTATATCGTAATTGAATATCGCCTCGATATCATCGACGTCGATACCTCTCGCCACAACGTCGGTGGCTACGAGCACATCAAACTTGTCTGCTCTGTACTGGTCCATTACCTTGTTGCGGACACTCTGGCTTATATCACCGTGAAGGATCCTTGCAGATACGCCTGCTGCGGTCAGCTGTGCGCCAACCTTTGAAGTGGTGACCTTGGTATTGCAGAAAATGATCGTCTTTCTAAGGTCTTCTTTGGCCATTATCCTGATGATGGTCTTGAGCTTATCCTTCTCGGGACACTCAACAATGAACTGGTCGATATCAGGATGATCTTCGGCCTTCGGCATGACATCGATCTCTGCCGCATCAGACATGAACTCCCATGTGATGTTCTGTATCTCTCTTGGCATGGTCGCCGAGAAGAGCGCTATCTGCTTATCTTTCGGCGTAAGAGCCATTACTTTTCTTATGTCATTGATAAAGCCCATCTTGAGCATCTCATCTGCTTCATCGAGAACGAGCGTATATATCTCAGAGATATCAACAAGTTTTCTTCCGACCATGTCGATAAGTCTTCCGGGTGTGGCAACGATGACCTGCGGTCTCTTCTGGATCTTCTCCGATTGAAGGCGCATGCTCTGTCCGCCGATCAGTGCAGCGATCCTGAAACCCTTGATGTATTTGGCAAGACCTTTGAGCTCGGTCGTGATCTGAAGCGCCAGCTCTCTTGTGGGACAAAGGATGAGCGCCTGAACAAACTTCGAATCCATATTTAGGTATTCGAGTATCGGTATTCCGAATGCGAATGTCTTTCCCGTTCCTGTCGGAGCCTTTGCGATAACGCTGACATTATCCATCATAAGCGGTATCGCTTTCTGCTGGATAGTCGTGGGACGCTTTACTCCCATCTTTTTCAGGGCACCCATCACCTCGGGTGAAAGGTCAAGATCTGCAAATGTCTTCTCTTCGCTCATTATTTCCTTATGTCCATTTCGATTTATCCCGCAAACTATATCACAGATATGCCGATAATGATATGATTGCCCTGTTGACTATATCTATGAAATAAGAGGCTGTTTATGCGTAAGTTATTATCTTTATTACTGACATCCGTCCTTCTCTTTACCATGTGACGAATGTCAACGACCACCTGAGTCCGAGCATTTATCTTGAGGGCGATGTCATCTGATCTTTGCTTTATAATTAAATATATAACTGAAGAATAATATTCATTAATTTTATCCGAAGGAGTACTCTTATGGCAAAACGTGTTTTCCTTATCGTTCTGGACAGCTTTGGAATAGGCGGCGCACCTGATGCCGCGAAGTTCAACGACGAAGGCAGCAACACACTTGCCGCGGTATTGTCTTATTCTGACAAACCTTTTCCAAATCTGGCAAAGATGGGACTTTTCGCCATCGACGGAGAAGACGACCCCAGGATCCTCAGTTATAAAAAGGCCCAGGATGCCATCCCCTCCCCCATTGGTTCTTATGCTCGCGTAAGAGAGATCTCTGCAGGCAAGGATTCGACAATAGGCCATTGGGAGATAGCGGGTATCATATCTGACAGACCTCAGCCCACCTACCCTGACGGGTTCCCTGAGGAGATCATCCGAAAGCTCGAAAAAGCAACAGGCAGAGGTTTTCTCTGCAACAAGCCGTACAGCGGGACTGATGTTATAAGGGACTACGGCGAGGAACATATAAAGACAGGAAAACTCATTATATACACCTCAGCCGACAGCGTACTTCAGATAGCGGCACACGAGGAAACCGTTCCGCTCGAAGAGCTTTATGACATATGCAGAAAAGCACGTGAGATAATGACAGGAGATGATGCTGTCGGAAGAGTGATCGCAAGACCGTTTACCGGAGAACCCGGCAATTTCACAAGGACGGCAAACCGTCATGACTTCTCGCTTGCCGCACCCTCATCAACCATGCTCGATCTTCTCAAGAGCGAAGGCTATGATGTTATCTCCATAGGCAAGATCTATGACCTATTCGCAGGAAGAGGGCTTACCGAGTCAAATCCCACGCAGGGAAACACCGACGGCATAGGAAAGACCATTGCCATGATGGACCGTGACTTTACGGGCCTCTGCTTTGTAAATCTCGTGGACTTCGACATGAAGTACGGCCACCGCAACGACATCAAAGGTTATGCCGAAGCTATGCACGAATTCGATGATGCACTCGGCACCATCCTCGGTAAGATGAGAAAAGACGATCTCCTCATCATTACCGCCGACCACGGCTGTGATCCTTCAACGCCTTCCACGGACCACTCCAGGGAATGCATCCCTCTTCTCATAAGCGGTGACGGATACCGTGTTCCCTGCAACATGGGCGAACTTACGGGATTCAATAACATTGCAGGCATTGTTCTCACCGCCCTTATGTCGCGCAGATATGAAAGAGAATTCTGTCCTGAGACCAATACGAACACTCCTGATGAAGACAACATTATGAGTTATGTGGATCTTACCAATCTCAAGACCACTGCTAAAGAAGAAGATATCAGGGAACTCATCGAGAGGGCCGTCTCCCTGAAGACAGCTTCAGTCTGTATCCAGCCCTGCTTCGTTAAAGATGCCGTGCGCTTTTCACAGGGAAGGGTCGCAGTATGCACCGTAATCGGATTCCCGAACGGCTACCAGACAACGGGAACGAAGATATATGAAGCCAAAGAGGCGTGTGACAACGGCGCTTCCGAGATCGATATGGTCATAAACATAAACTTCGTTAAATCCGGCAGGTATGACGAGGTGTTTGATGAGATCAGGCTCATAGCGGAAGCCGTACACGAAAAGGGCGCTTTGCTCAAGGTGATCATAGAGACATGCGACCTGACGGAAGACGAAAAGATCCGTCTCTGCAGGATAGTAAGCGAGGCGAAAGCAGATTTCATCAAGACATCCACAGGGTTCGGCAGTGCCGGAGCAAAAGTCGAAGACATAGTTCTGATGAGGGATAATGTCAGTCCTGATGTCAGGATCAAGGCTGCCGGCGGCATCAGAACGGTCGATTCCGCCAGGGAAATGATCGGCAGCGGAGCCTCCAGGATCGGCGCTTCAAAACTGGGAGAATAAAAAAGTCAAGCAAAATTTTTGTTCGTTTTTCTCAAAAACCGCGTAATAGTCCCATTATTGGAAGATGTGGTGTGATATAGTATCTCCATAAAAGAACATTTGAACTTTTTGGAGGTACTGATTATGTCACCACTCGATATGCTTATTTTCTTATTCTTTATCCTTGTTACCATCAAGGCTGCTTCAGCCAGCATCGAATACTGGAGGGATGCCGATGATGAGAGCGCATGCGCACCCAAGGCTCAGAAGCCCGTCACGACCGCTTCGCTCTCCAGGACCGTAAGGACAGGCAGGCCGGCATCCGTCCGCGTCACTCCCATCAAGAGGGTCAATACTCCTGTTACGGCCTCAGGCGCCTCCTGCAGCAACAGGCCGGCACGTCAATACCATCTGAAGGATAAGGGTGCAGCTTAAGTCCCGACCAATGACAGCTCATCCATAAGTCCGTTTTTCTCCGTATAAGGGAATGCCCGGCCTTGCTCAACATTTGTTCTCCACACACCTCATATAAAGAGCAAGGCCGGGATATCTCCCGGCCCTCACTAAAAGCAACATATTCAATAAGATCAGAAAGAGACCTTGTTCTTGCCCTCTCTTTTGGACTTGTTCAGTTTTCTTTCGGCTCTGGACAACAGATCCGACAGATCGGGATTGCTGTTTTCGAATAATACCAGACCGGCAGAGACAGTAACTTTTTCTCTCTTGCCGTCAAGGATTATCGGTTCGTTTGCGATAAGTTCAACCAGCTTTTTTGCAAGTCCGACAGCAGAAATCTTATCCGTATCAAGAAGTACGAGAGCAAATTCATCACCGCCAGTACGGAAGCATGTATCTTCTTTCCTGACATTCTCCAGGAAAAGTTCAGCCAGACTCTTCAATACGAGATCGCCGTTCTGCTGGCCGTAGATGTCATTGACATGAGTCATGTCGTCAACATCACAGACAAGAAGCGCGAACGTGCTTCCGTCAGTCCTTCTCTCATAAAGGCTCGCATATTTCTCGAGAGTCTCGTAGAAGTAACGTCTGTTATAAAGACCGCTGAGATCATCTACGCGCGCCAGACGCTCCATCTTGTGATACGAGCGCTCGAGTTCTTTCTCGAGTTTCTTCTGCTCGGTAATATCTCTGCTGATACCCCAGGTACCGACTATCTGATCGTTCTTGTCATAAAGCGGGTACTTTGAGGCATAGTAATATTTGACTGTGTCTTCATCGATGACGAGTTCTTCAAGGATATTGAGGAGCGGCGTACCGGTGCGCATGATCTCAAGCTCGGCTTCCCTGGCTTTAGCGGCAAATTCCGCAGGGAAAAAGTCCATGTCGGTCTTTCCGATCAGGTCATCGGGCTTTTCGACTCCGAGCTGCTTGGCATGCACATAATTATTCCAGATGAACTTGGAATCCTTATCCTTAAAATAGATAGTGTCGAAACTGTGCCTGCGGATGGTGTCGATAACGAGCATGTCGTTTATCTGCATCTTCTCCCAGAAATTCTTGTCAGACATCCTGTTTTGTCCTCCCCATATTTCCGTCCCCGGTAACAGCCTGTGTTATCAGAACGGCTTTCCTTCACCTTCGGTAACCTTAATGCCTTCCATGGAAAGAGCATTAAAATATGTCTCGCAGTCAAAAGCCGCAGGAGTAAAAACACCCGGCTTCTTCCACTTGTCCCTGCACATAAGTTTCACGCCTGAGATCAGGGCCGAACCCTTCATATACTCAAATGCGCTGACGTTATACTTCTCAAATATCTGCTCATTGTCACCCTTGATGATGTACGATCTGGTGACGGTCTCCTCGTTCTTTTTTGACTGACCTGTAATATAGATCTCGTAGGATGCCATACCGGAAGGCTTTGTATCCTCTTCCTCCGGGCTGTCATCAACCTGCATCTTCGGAAGTACGGCGGCAACGAGATCAATGGGGGCTACTGCAGCATGACCTACTCTTACCGGGATCTCGGAAAGCAATCCGAGTTCCCTTAAAAGATCCAGCTTTTCTTTCGGAGCCTTGTGCTCTTTGGGGTCCTTTTTGCCGAGTTTGAAATATCTGGCATTTACTATATCAGGGAACTCCTTGATAAGGTCAGTGATCATGGGGCTGGAATCGAGATAGACCGTGCTTCCTTCAGCGGACTTGCCTTCGATCGACATGGCATCAGCTTCGACGATCTTTCCGTCCTCAATGTAGAAAACGGTCTTGTCCGGCTCGATATTGATAAAGCTCTTGGTAGCTTTTACATCCTCGGAATACAAGATATCGTCATCGTTGTTCCCTTCACCTTCACCGGAAGACTTCTTCTCTCCCGATACGGATAACAGATCGATCGTGTCGATCTTCGAAAAAGCATTATCTGATGCGCGCTTTATTATTGTGCTGACGGCACCGGGAACAAAACCGGCTCCGCAGACGGCCGTCTTGCAGTTATTCTGAAACTCTGCAAAAAGCTGGAACTGCTTCGAAAGGAGCGATGTCGGCGAAGGAATATCCGGCACTCCGTATAGAGCCGCATCTATATAATCCGCCTTTGCATTAATAGCAAGATTCATGGCGTCAAGTGCAAGTTCCGGAGGGAGAAGATTAACGATAAGATCAGGCGCAAATATCCTGACCATCATCATGGCACCTTCAGCATTGCTGACATCAATACCCGAAGTCATAACTCTCACTCCCATGCTGGAAGCAAGATTCTTAAGTTCGTCACACTCCTCCTTACGGCGGGATGCTAAACAAATGTCCGAAGCATAAGATTTGTTATTGCATAGATAGATGAGCAAACGCTTAGTGATTTCATTGCAACCGAGAATCAACACCCTTTTCATCGATTATCAGCGACCTTTCAAACGTTCTTTAGATATTTTACTTAAAAAAATATTATTGAGCAATTATTTTTCGGGCTTTTGTTCATTTACTGTCAGCACTGGCTTAGCGTAAGATACCATTGTTCAATTATCCAATTGAGACAAGACAAAGGAGACACTGTTATGAAGACATTCAAAAGAATCGCAGCAGGTATTCTCTCTGCAGCACTTCTGCTCGGATTGACATCCTGCGCCGGAGCTTCTCAGGGTTCGGCAAAGAAAGGTCTTAAGATCCTCGAGACACCTTACACCGTTGAGGACTATGCTATGGCCATCAACAAGGATAACGATGGCCTCAAAAACGCTATCGATCAGGCTCTTAAGGAACTTACAGACGACGGCACAATTCCCGCGATCATCCAGAAGTACATTCCCGTTGAAGGCGCTCAGGCTCAGTCAGGAAAAGGCTCAGCTTCAGAGTCAACCTATCCCGAATTTACAACGATCGAGAGCGGAAAACTCATCATGGCTACAAACGCATTCTTCCCTCCTTACGAGTACTATGAGGGCGACCAGGTAGTCGGCATCGATCCCGAGATTGCAAAGGCTGTTGCCGACAAGCTCGGTCTTGAACTCGTTATCGAGGATGTAGAGTTCGACTCCATCATCGCAGGCGTTCAGGCAGGCAAGTATGACATCGGTTGCGCAGGCATGACTGTTACTGAGGACAGACTTAAGTCAGTTAACTTCTCAACACCTTATGCTACAGGCATCCAGTCCATCATCGTTATGGAAGATTCCGAGATCACAGATCTTGATAAGCTCCTTGACGGCAGCTACAAGGTAGGCGTTCAGTCCGGCACTACAGGCGACATCTACATGACAGATGATGTCGGAGAAGACAGGATCGAGCGTTTTGCTAAGGGTAACGATGCAGTAATCGCACTTCAGTCAGGCAAGATCGATGCAGTAGTCATCGATAACGAACCTGCTAAGGCTTTCGTTGCTGCAGCTAACAAATAAGTTATCCCACAACAGAAAATAATAAGAGCGGAAATGGTCTTTATTTCCGCTCTTTTATTATTTACAATAAGGAATATTTCCCAAGGGTCATGAATCCAAGCAAATAAAAGGAACAGCCTTATGATCAAATCACGCTTCTGCAGATATTGCGGCACCAAAGTTACGGGCGATGAAACGTCATGTCCCAAGTGCCATCAGCCGCTGCCTGATATCAGCGTATCCGATTCGGCCAAGAAAGCCGGACAGATATTCATCTTCGGATTATTGTCGATACTCTTATCGGCAATTCCCTTTGCCGGTATCGTTTTCGCCGGCATAGCCATCTATCAGTCAAACAGGAATGACCTTGCCAAGAATCAGAGCAAGGCTAAGACCGGCAGGATCCTTGCCCTCATCGGCATGCCGCTTTCCATAATTGCCACTGTCTTTGTCATCCTTACCCTTTCCGTCGGAAACATAGCGGTCTGGGCGGCTAACACCTGGGCTGGATTTATTTACTGGCTCGAAGGTATCCCTGCTGATTTTGAGAACAACTTCATAACCGACAACCGCTACACATATATCTTCAAAGGTCTCGGCATTACATTTGAGGTCACGATATTTGCGGCACTTCTTGGCATCGCTTTGGGTATTGTCGTTGCACTTATCAGATCGTCTTATGCCACTCTGAAGGAAGAGATGCACGGTGGCTTCGGCAAAGGGCTGCTCAAGTTCCTGAACGCAGTTGCAGGTATCTATCTCACTGTCATCAGAGGAACCCCTGTAGTCGTTCAGCTCATGATCACATATTTCGTCATCTTCGCATCATCGAACAATAAGGTCCTCGTGGCAGTCCTCGCTTTCGGCATCAACTCCGGGGCATATGTTGCAGAGATCATCCGAAGCGGAATCGAGAGCATTGACAAAGGACAGTTCGAGGCAGGACGTTCTCTGGGATTCGGTTACGTCAGGACGATGGCATTCATCATCATCCCCCAGGCATTCAAGGCCGTTCTCCCCGCTCTCGCCAACGAATTCATCGTACTCATCAAAGAGACATCGGTATCAGGTTATATCGGTCTTCAGGAGCTTACAAAAGGCGGCGACATAATCAGGTCCAGAACCTATTCCGCCTTCCTGCCGCTCATTGCTGTTGCGGCCATCTATCTCGTGATCGTAATGATCTTCAGTAAGCTCGTTTCGTTGCTCGAAAGGAGGCTCAAGAACAGTGAACGCTGATAATCACGTAATAATCTCCGTAAACGATCTCAAAAAACACTATAACGGCGGCGAGATCAAGGCATTAGACGGCGTAACGACAGATATCCGCAAAGGTGAGGTCGTAGTTGTCATCGGCCCTTCCGGTTCGGGAAAATCAACATTCTTAAGATCGCTCAATCTTCTCGAGCGCCCTACAGGCGGCACTATCACTTTCGAGGGTCAGGATATAACGGATCCCTCGACCGACATAAACCTCTTGAGACAGAACATGGGAATGGTCTTCCAGCATTTCAACCTATTCCCTCACCTTACTATCCTGCGCAACATGACGATCGCTCCGATGAAACTTCACGGACTTCCTAAAGAGGTCGCAGAGAAAAAAGCTTTGGATCTGCTTTGGAGAGTAGGTCTTCAAGACAGGGCCATGGCATATCCGTCACAGCTCTCGGGCGGTCAGAAACAGAGGATCGCGATAGTAAGGGCTCTTGCCATGGATCCCGAGGTCATGCTCTTCGATGAACCTACGAGCGCATTGGATCCCGAAATGGTTGGAGAAGTTCTTGATGTTATGAAGGATCTCGCAAAAGCAGGCATGACGATGGTATGCGTCACACACGAGATGGGATTCGCACGTGAAGTAGGCACACGCGTCATATTCATGGATCAGGGAAGGATCATAGAAGAAAACACTCCTGAAGAGATCTTCACGAATCCCCAGAACGAGAGACTGCAGTCTTTCCTGAAAAAAGTATTGTGATCTTTGGAGGAAAAAGTTATGTATTGTGAATCATGCGGAAGTTTCATTCCTGAAGGTCAGGCAGTCTGCCCCACTTGCGGAGCACAGGCTCCCCAGGCAGAACCCCAGCCGGTTGTACAGCAAACCGCTCAGCCTGTCTATCAGCCTGTTTATCAGCAACCTGTTTATCAACAGCCTGCTCAGCCCGTTTATCAGCAGCCGGTCTATCAGCCTGTTTACCAGCCTGCACCCCAGCCTGTCGTCATAGTCCAGACACCTCCCGCAAGATCTTCCAATGGCGCAGCCGTAGTCGGTCTGGTCTTCGGCATACTTACGATCTGTTTTTGCTGGGTTCCGTTCCTTGTATGGGTATTCGGTCTTGTCGGACTGATATGCTCCATCGTGGGGATCGCAAAGAAAAATGCCGGCAAAAAAGGAGCCGCTATAGCCGGACTTATAATGTCCATCTTAGGATCGCTCATAAGTATCGTATATATCGGAGCGCTTTTCTCCACATCTTTGAATTCATATATTGATAAGGCAGAACAGGCTGCGGCTTCCTACCAGACTTACGATACGGATTACGTATCCTGATTCGACTATCCTCTGATATATCAGCGTATTTTTCGCTGATATATGTTAAAATTTTATGAGGAACACATTTGAACCATTCTGTCTTCAAAAGACAGATCACGATCAGGAGGGGATAGATATGTATTGTGAATCATGTGGAAGCTTCATTCCGGACGGTCAGGCTTACTGCGCTAACTGCGGATCACCCGCTCCCCAGCCGGCAGCACAGCCCGTACAACAGGCTCAACCCGTACAACAGGCACAGCCCGCACCAGTTCAGCCTGTACCCGTTCAGCCCGTTTATCAGCAGCCGGCGGCTCAACCGGTGCCTGTAACGCCTGTATATCAGCAGCCTGTAGCAGCACAGCCTGTCCAGCCTGTTGCACAGCCGGTCCAACCCGTTTATCAGCAGCCTTCTTACCAGCAGCCTGTATATCAGCAGTCTCCGGTTATCCAGACAAAACCTGCGCTCCGTTCTAACGGATTTGCGACAGCAGGTCTTATATTCGGCATCCTCACTTTCATCTTTGGCTGGATCCCGGTCCTCCCTTATGTTTTGGGATTCTTCGGACTGCTCTTCTCGATCCTGGGTCTTGTCAAGAAGAACGCCGGCGGCAAGGGCAAGGCCATAGCAGGTCTTATCCTCACTATCATCGGTGCCGTATCCTGTGCTCTCATTTTCGAATTCCTTTGGAAACCCGTCGGAGAAGAAGTCGGCAATGAATTCGGCGATGCATGGGATGAAGCTTGGGACGAAGCCATGGCATCTTATAATGACGATCTTTACAGCACATCTTATTCGGACAACTACACCTACAACTCCGATGATTATTACATCGACGGTGACTTTGTTACGACTGACAAAGGATATGTGAGCGGAGTTCTTCTTATCGACGCATGCACTTTTGAGATCGGCTGATCACTTTATATCAAAAAGGCTTTTTCGGCAGTCTGTTCCTTCGGGAACGGCTGCCGTTTTTGTTAAGGACGCTTTTTCCTGAGAGTCTCGTCGTATGAGTAATTCTGCTCCAGGAAGTCTTCGCCTTTCTGCTCCTCGGTCATGGAAAGACCGGGATAGTCCAGCTGCCTGAGAGCTTCGTAAATGGCAACCGCACAGGCATTGGAAAGATTTAAGCATCTGCAGTCGGCATTCATCGGGATCCTGAAACATCTGTCGAGATTAGCTCTTAATATCTCTCCCGGTATTCCCGTACTTTCTTTGCCGAATATCAGGTATATCTTCGACCTCTTTGCAGCCTCGCGGAAATCGATATCGGAAGGCGGCACTTTGCCGTAACGAGTCATGAAAAAATACTCACCGTCATTCTTTGACGCAAAATCGCTCCATGAATCATAGAGCGTATAATCAGCCCAGGTGATGTGATTTGTGGATGCTCTCCTGAACTCGGGATTATCGATATCAAATCCCACAGGACCTATTATGTGAAGGACTGCGCCTGCTGCGACACAGGTGCGCATTATGTTTCCCGTATTCTGCGGGATCTCGGGTTCGAAAAGAACTACATTTACTACGTTTTCACTTGATCCGCTCATCTTGTTCTCCGTCTCCGGCACCTAACAGGAATCTTTACGCTTTGGCGGCAGCAGGCTTACCCTTTGCCTTTCCCTTCTCTTCCGCATCGATCTCTTCAGGTACCTTAAGTGAGATGAGATTGGACTCGGCAGCTGCCTCTGCGATGTTGAGCATGTGATCTCCGAGACGCTCGAAATCAGTAAGCATCTCGGAATAGATTACGCAGGCGTCTCCGGAGCAAACCCCCGACTTAAGTCTCTCGAGCTGATGTTCTCTGTAGTCGTCTGTCATGTCATCGATCTTCTGTTCCATCTTGGCCATCTTGATGTGTACGGAACCCGGCTTGCTGCCGAGGAGAACGTCATAAGCTTCCTTCGTGGTCTTTACCATCTGGCTTACTTCCGCCCTTGCCTTGTCAGAGAGCCTTAATCCCTTACTCTCAAGCAGATTGGCATAACCGGAGATGTTTGTCGCGTGGTCGCCCATTCTCTCGATATTTCCCGTTATCTTAAACAGCGCGCTCATTGCGACGGCATCCTTTTCGGACATGTCGAAGACCATGGCATGAGATATGTAGTATGAGATTTCCTTGTTGAGATAGTCGACATACTCCTCCGTCTCGTTTATCGTCTCCTGCGTCTTCTCGCTGTTTTCGAGGACGGCCTCTATGCTCATCTGAACATTTTTCCCGGCCATCTCGAGCATCCTGCTGGTCTCATTGCAGAGAGCCCTGATAAGGACCTCGGTACCTACCTGGTTATTGTTGCTGATCATGTTGGGGTTAAGGTATTTAAGGCACTGTACGCCTGCCTCATCCCCGCGCTTGTCGGGAACTATTATCTTGACGAGCTTGACTATAAGCGTTCCGAAAGGAAGCAGGATTATCGTCGAAGCAAGGTTAAATACAAGGTGCATGTTTGCAAACTGTCTGGCAACGTCATTGGGAGACAGGGCTCTTACCCAATCGGCTATAGGGAGCAGATAGTAAGCTAACGTGAAGATCGCGGTTCCGATTACGTTGAAAAGCATGTGGAGCATGCCTGCCCTGGTCGCATTGCGCGAGCCGCCGATCGATGCAAATACTGCTGTTACGCAGGTGCCGATATTAAGTCCGAAGATGATGAACATCGCCTGCTCGAGAGTAATGAGCTGGGCACCGGAAGCAGACATCGCCATTGCCTGCAGCACGCCGACTCCTGCGGCAGAACTCTGAATGATGATAACAAATATGATGCCTACGATAATGCCGATGAAAGGATTATTGATAGACGAGAATATCTCTTTTACGATATCCATCTCGCTCAGAGGCGCCATGGATTCCTTCATGAGGGACATGGCCACAAAGATAAAACCGAGTCCGGCAACAGCCTCACCGATGCTCCTTAATTTCTTGTCCTTCGTAAGGAGACAGAAGAATGTGCCGAGGAGAGCTACGATCGGGGCAAAAGCTCCGACATCGAAAGCTATGAGCTGAGCGGTGATGTTTGTACCGATATTTGCACCCATGATGACCCAGAGTGCCTGATAGAGGTTCATGAGTCCGGCATTGACGAATCCCACCGCCATTACCGAGGTGGCTGTAGAAGACTGTATCAGGGCCGTGATGCCGGCGCCGACGGCAACTCCCATGATCCTGTTGCCCGTGAGTTTGGCAAGGACATTCTTTAACTTGTCTCCCGCTATCGTCTGTAAACTTCCGCTGGTGATCTTTACGCTGTACAGGAACAGCGCCATGCCGGCGCAAAGCTCTACTAAAGCCGCCCAAACATCTACTTCTTGCATATAATAATCACGCCTCCGAACGGCTACTCTGAATACACTTTATTTACCCACATAATAATATTGGTGACAGAGTGAGATGTCAAAGCATTTACGCAAATATCAAAGCATTTTTCTGTTATCAGAAACGGTTCCACGTTAACACATAGACCGTTATCTATATGTTTTAAGCATGCTTTCTGCGCTTTATGAATGCCACCATTATGCCTCCGAAAACAATGCCTGCGAAAGACATGAGACTGCCCTGCAGGAGGTAGGGATAGTGGAACGTTATCTCGGTCTTTCCGCTGTCCACATGAACGAGTCTGTTGAACGCACGGTAATCGCCGTTGAAGATGTCATGATCAGCCAGAGAGGTGTTGACGTCATCCTCAGGTGAGTTGATCGTAATCGAATTCTCGCCGTATTCGATATCTATCGGGACAACTCTTCTTTCAGGAAGATTATTCTCACCGGTCGTTACGACGTCACGCAGAAGCGTACCGATGCTTCTGTCCCTGGTGAGCGCATAGTAATATGTGAGATTAAATCCGATGAAGTTGATGTTATCGTTCGTACCCTTACCCCAGAATACGAGTTTCTCCCCGAGCACCTCAGACCATCCGAGCACTTCGGTGGCACCGTTGAAATATACGGTCTTCCAGTTCTTGCACTCCTCAGGGAACAGCGCGATCTCAAAGTCTCCGAGATCTCTGGTCTCGAGCTTCGGGAAACCGTTGTCAAACTCAACGGAATGACATTCGACATCAAGGAACCTGTTAGTCCTGCTCTCCTTGTTCTCGGGTATGCCGTCAGCGAGCACAAATACCTTTGTCCCGGCTTCGGCTGCCTTGGTGATAAGGTCTTCCGCAGCATGGACATCATGATACTTAAAGCCGTCGAGATAAATAACCCTGTAACTCTTGAGTTCATCGAGCGTAAAGTCGTCAATAAATTCACTCGGAGCTTCTGCTATCGCAGGGAACATCATGGAGATGTAGTAAGCGCCGTTTCCTATTGCAACACCTTCGAAAGTGCTGACCGTGCCGTATGTGCCCGTAACATCCTTATGGTGATATACGGCATAAGGACCGTTGTCAGAAACCTTCTCGTATCCCCTTTCGAGAGCCGCCTCATCAGCTTCTATCTCATTATAAGGAACGACGGCAGCAGAATCCTTTTTAACGAGCACGGTATCGCATCCGAACTCGAGAAGTCTGTCAAACATAAAATAGTAATATCCGGTATCAAATGCTTCGTTTATCTGAGCTATCTGAAGCGATGTCGATGCAGCTTCCCAGCCCTGTCCGAACAGCTGATTGACCGTACCGTTATAATCCGTAAGGTAGAATACGCCGTTAACAATGACCTTGCCACTGTCGATCATGGCGATCCTGTTCTCGGTCATCTCCTTGGCTTCACCGAGCAGCGTGGTCTCCGCCATCTCCTCGAAGTAGTTCTTTCCATAAGAGTTATTGACCTGCGGCAGGTAAGTTGACACAGCCACTCCGCAATCCAATGCCAAAAGTGTTGCAGCAACCGCAAGGACCGGCTTTTTAAGGCTGTCCCATTCGAGCATGGAATAAAGTATCATGGCCTGGGCGATCTGGAAGAAACGCATCATCCACAGGAGAGATCCGCCCGGCAGAGCCTTGATGATCGGTGCTATGGATTCCGACGTCATAAAGACGATGATTATCGCGGTGATAAAACCTGCGCGCGAACGCTTCTTGCCCGTTAAAGTTCCCAGAACGGCAAGCAGGAACGAGATGATCCCGAAATAAGATGAGGAATAACCTTTCTGTATCTTGCCTACGGGATTAAGGGAAATAAACAGACTCTGGAAAAACGACTCAGCTGCCTGGCTGGCATTTGAAGTGTTCGATGCAAGTCCGCCCTTAAGAGCCGGAAGAAGGAAAATACCGCTCAAAAGGAAACCGGTTATGACGGCACCGATGAGTTCCAGGTCCCTCTTCCCTGACTTCTGAAGCTTTCCCATGCCGGTAAAGCAGCAGAGCCTGTAAATGATGAGATACATGAGGCAAGCTAAAGCGACCATGCCCGTGTAGCCCACGTGGCATGCGCACATCGCGAAGAATGATACGGCCGTACCGATAAAATTCTTCAGCCCGCCCTTTTTCAGATATTCGTTGATAAATATAAATGCCAGCGGGAATAATGACATGATGAGGACTCTCGGGAGATTGCCTTCCGTAAAAAGGACATAAGAGCTCTGAGGCATAAAGAACCAGAACACTCCGAATACAACACCGAGCACCGGTCTGTTCTTTATAAAGCCGGCAATATTCCAGGTTAACGCACCGAGAAGATATATGACTCCGCAGAAAACCGCAAAGCCCTCGATTACGTAATTGGACGGAAACAGGAACGGCATCGACCTTGCAATAAACTGGCAGAAAGCCATAAGGTATGCCGTGACCGGCGGCCAGTAACGCATCAGCTCGACGCCGTTATACCAGACCGGATTATACAAAGGCCAGACATCGCCCGACTCAACGGACTTGAGGATCCAGTCTCCACGGTAAACGTGATACATCGAATCCGATCCTTTGAATAAGACAAAACTGCGGCTTACGGCCCAGATGATGCCGCACGCTATGATCAGGTTGATAAGGATGCTGATCCCCGCTGTTATGATTTTCTTAGTTCTCGGCTCCAAAACCCTTCTCCAGTCTCGAAATGGCGACTTCAACTTCATCAGCCGCATTTCCGTCATCTATTCCGTCTGCCTCAGGGAACCTTACACCGTATGTTCTGACAGGCGTCTCACTTCCCTCAAATCTTCTCAGGTGATACTCTATCGGTCTTACCGCCTCGGAGATCTGACTTGCAAAGAACTCTGTCATGTTCTCGAGCGAAGGAATGATCGCGCTGAACGGTTCGACATGGTTCAGAACCTGATTCTGATAAGGCTCGAAAACCTTCATTATCAGGTTTTCAGGCTCGGTAAACTTAATGATGTTGTCGCCTGTCGTGTAGACAGTCGCAACGAATTCCCATGTATGAGGATGCACATTGCCCTTCTTGCCGTCGAAAACGACGAAGTGGCTCGCATTGAGATACGCTTTGATTCTGTAATATCTGATCATTTATTCATCCTCCCTCATACTTTGGTCAATGTTTCATAAACTTCCGAAGCGCTCATTTTCTCATCTGCGGAATAGGCGACCGCATCTTCAGGGATCGAATCCCTCGGTACTGCCTGCTCAAATAACTGCATGGCCCTTTCAGCACTGCAGCCGCCGAACAGGAGCAGGAATCCGTCATTGCGGTATCTGATCCAGACCACATTCTCGCCCAGCTTCTTGCTGTTGACGGAATGGAAGTTCATCATGGCTTCAGTCGCGAGTCTTATCCTGATGAACGAGCACGGATACATTCTTCTGTCATCGATCCTGTGGAGAAGTCTCAATATCTTTCCTTCTCCGGAAATGATAGAAGCCTGGTTTCTTCCCATGATGACATTATCAAGGAAGTCGATATAGTTATTCAGTTCAGTATTGACATTAACGATACTGTCGACCTTTTTCCTTGCCTCGATGAGTCTTGCGGCAAAGTAGATGACTGCGATAACAAGGAGTGCGATAAGGAAGATAAAGACAATGAGAAGATACAGTTTGCTGCTCAGATAAGCATTGTTAGTAAGCATTACATCATAATCCGTGAGCAGACAGAGTCTGTATTCCGTGCCGTCGTATTCAAAGATTATTCCCGAAGCGACATACTTAACGCCTTCAAGCGTTATGATCGAGTGTCTTACCGTTCCCTTGTACAGAGTAGCCAGGAAGTCCTGTGCGCTCTGGGTGTTATAGAAGGTATCCGTCGAGAAAGTCTTATATACATTGGTCTCGCTGATACTCTTAACGAAAAGGAAGTATTCGGAGTTATCGAGTGTCCAGTAACGCTGTGAGGTGGAGTCGAGCATTTCGATCGTATCCTCAACGAACTTGTCGCCGGCGATATCACCGTAAAGCTCGATCTGTCTTGCAACGATCTCGACATATCCGTCCTGTTCCTGCGCATAGAGCTCGGCAACACCCTGCTCGTAATTATGTAGCTGCCATACCGCAAAAGAGGCACAGAGAGCGGCTGTCACAAGAACCGCCACGGTTACCAGTATCAGTGTTTTCCTGTATTTCTTATTCATTATATTTCCCCTCGTAATTGACAAGTTCCGTCAATCTTTTTATCGCCTTGGATACTTTGCCGAGCATCTGTCTGACGGCAACGCGGAACTTATCCGCTTCCCTGGTAAGAGTATCGGTCTTCCAGCTGCTTCTGGTATTGATGCTGTTGATTATTCCCGCGAGTCTGATAAAGAAGACAACAAAGTTATAGAACGGCAGCAGAGCCACCTCGCCCCATCTCTTCAGATAGTATTTCCGCGTCTCGGGGAACGGCTTTAATAGATACTGTCCTATATAGAAATAAAGATATCCGCACAGAATGTAGAAAAGGAATATCGCACCCATGGATATCAGTACCGTCGTGCTCGAGAAGCCGTAGACCATGAGAACGACCAGCGCAAGATACCAGATCATTCTCGGGAAAGCGAAAGTATGGTCAAAGAGAAGCGTGTGTACATTCGTGTCTCTTAAGAATCTCCACGGCCTGAGTTTGCTCTGGGGATAGAGCCTTGCGACCTCAAGAGATCCTCTCTGCCATCTCTGACGCTGCGTATAGAGCTTGTCGACTCCTTCGATCGGATCGGTAAAATAGATCGCATCGGAGCATATGCCGACCTTCTGCTTCTGTATGTACCTCATCTGGAAAGTGATCTCGGTATCCTCCGAGATGGTCTCCGTGTTATAAAGATGGGACTTACGGATGGAGCTCATCCTGAATGCGGAGAAAGCACCCGACAGCGTATACATGGTATTCGTCTCGGAAGCGTAATTCCTGCCCGCGAGGAAAGCCTGTGCATACTCGGCAAACTCTATCCTTCTTAAGAGTCTGGATTTAAATGTCTTGTATTCTTCGATCTTTTCGGGCCTGATGAGGATCGTTCCCGTAAGACACGTGAACTCACGGTGATTCTCAAGATAGAGGATCATGTTCTTGAGAGCGCTCTTCTCGAGATAACCGTCTGAGTCGATGTTGATAAGATAAACGCCTTTACTGTTATAGATGGCGAGGTTCAAAGCTCTTGATTTGCCCTGGCCCGAATTCAGCCAGTTCATGCGGAGCGCGGGGTATCTTTCCTGTGCCCTGGCAAATGCCTCAAAGCTCCTGTCCGAACTCATGTTGTTGACGAGGTAGACTTCGATATGCTCATTCGGATAATCGCATGCGTTGACTGACTCGAGACATGCCTCCAGGCTGTTCTCGGAATTGTAAACGGGGATTATGAGCACGATGTCAGGCCAGATGGCCGGCTCCGTAAGTTTCTTGTGCTTATGCTTCTGATGGAGCAGGACAAAGAACGAACCTATCGAAGGGATAACCTCGACAATAAGCGGGATGATTATCCAGGCAAGCCAGTAAAAGAACGGGTTAAGGAGCTGTGTCATTATGTTGTTCATGTGGCATCTCCCCCGCTCTTAACGGTCTCGTCCTTTTTGTTATAACCGAAATCTCCGGTCTTCATCCTCATGACATGCGGCTTCGTGAATACAAAGAAATACAGTATGACCTGAAGCGCATAGAAGATCATCCTTCCGATGATGGTGTGGGCTGCATAGTAGTAATCCGTCCCGAGGAAATGGATCATCGTGCAGATGACGGAGATCCTGAAAGCATTTGTAAGGAGTGTATAAAGCGTTCCGATTATTCCGACATAGATACGCTCCGGGATATTGTAGACCTCATAGAAAGTAAGCAGCGAGACAAAAGCCGATATCTCGATTATTCCCGAACACTCCAGGTCGATGTTAACGGTTATGGCTCCCTTGGCGGATTCGATGAATATTACGCCGTATCTGTAATAAGCCTGATAAAACCCGGTTACCTTACCGAATATTCCGGCGATCGCGGCGACGAGCCTCGCAAGCGGCATCATGAGCCACGGCCTGACAAGAATCAATAAAATAAGGAATAATCCGCAGGCTCCGACAATATATTTCCAAAATCTGAGCTCAGCTTTTTTAAGAACAAGAAGGAGCCATACCCACAGCGCGATTGCAGCGGCAGCGATAAGATATATCATCAGGCCTTCTTTCTGCGATTAATGGTCAGATACGAACCGACTGCTACGGTCGACAGGAGCGCGACAAATGCAGGACCTGTCGAGATGCCCGAACACCTGAGCGTCTCTCTTCCGATTCTGTGGAAACGGACTCTGATGTTCGTTGCCTCCGTCAGGCTCACATTGGCTCTTTCTGCCAGTTTCTCTACGTCAAACCAGAATTCCGTCTGGTTCTGATATTCTCCAACCTCGATATACATGTCACCAAGGTAAGTATCATATTGTGAAATGTTGTTGATGTTCGTGGAAAGCTCGGCGTCACCGGAATAGAACAATGCGAAATGATGCTCTCCGTAAGGCTGGGAATTGTATTCGGCCTTCCAGTCGAGACCGCCGTTCGGACCGATCTTTACAGCTTTGAGCATCGTAAACGTATCGCCCAGATGAACGATTACTTCCAGGAATTCCGCACCGTATCTGAAGCCTGTATCCTGCTCAGCGAAATAATTTGTTACACAGTGGACATAGGCCTTGCCGTCTCTCGAAAGGATCGAGCCTCTCGCGTCGGGATGCGAGTTATTAGTACCTGCGGTATCGTATTCGATTGTGGTTACGGGATAATAATCCCAGTCATGATATTCGCCGTCAATAACTATTCCGGAACCGTCATTATGGGGGCCGGGTGTAGGTGTTGCTCCGCCTGACAATCCGCTTGAATCGGCAACATCTGAAATGAGAATGTTGCCAAGGTAATAACCGAAACTGATCGTGGAACTATATTGGGGAAGGGCGTCAGCAGGAATGGCAATCTCCATGAGAGAAGGCTCACCCCAGGTCGAATAATCGCTGTTGAAAGCAACCTTGACCTTGCCGTTTGTATCAGACAGGTAAAGATCGGAATCGGGCTGTGTTACCTCTACCCTGTTTCCGTTGGCGCCGTTGTTATACAAAGCGACGACGAGATCCTGATTGAGGTCCGTCTTGATAACGAACTTACCGTCGGTCTTAGCACCGGACCAGGTTGCAGAATTCTGCTGCACTTCATCGAGATAGATGTAAACCCAGTCTCCGTCCCAGACCATTGCGACCTGATTGACAAAACTCGTATTGCCGAGCGCGTCATACTTTACGACGCTGTCCCAGTCACTGAAATCACCGTCAATGGAAATGCCGCTGTATGAATCCGCACTGACAGGAAACATAAGATGTGAGGCAACGAAAACAGCGGCTGCAACACCACTTAATAATCTGACTGCGCTGTTAACAAATCTTTTGCTCACGATATGCCTCCTAATTTATTAAAGAGTATAGCATAGCGGACTGCAATTGTGGCGACTTTGTGTCAAATTTGTTAATTATGTTGTTTTATTTATATTACTTTCTGCTCTGTGTTTGGTAAAAAGATAAAGACAGGGTTCATCCGCGGAAATTGTTTATCGCGTTATTGAGCTTCGCGATGTTGTTTCTCCAGTATTCCTTTTCGACAGCAGATGGATAATCTTCGATCTTCGCTACGGCTGCCGCGGCGCATTCTTTCGCCTTTTCAACATTTCCGAAGCAGTTTAGTTCGTAAAATCCCTTCAGGCACATACCGTCGGAATCTTTATCCCTGGCAATGGCATCCCCTGCCCTGTGATAGTACTCCTTGGCCTTTGACGGCACGATATAATGATACGAATAGTAAAAGACGAGATAAAAATATACGATCAAATAAGGCTTCGACGTATTTCCGGGTTTGAGTATGCTCTCGATGCCGGCAACAGCTTCCGGCATCAGATCATATTTCCCGTTTGCATCAAGATATGCGAAATAGATCGGGAAATATGTTATCTTCTCGGCATCCCACACATTCCGGAAATTCAATTCCCTGACTGGTCTCAGATCCATTCTCTCATAGGGAATACCGGACCTGAGCATCCCGTATGCCTGTGACGCATAGCCGCCTAATGTTTTCTTCGAACTTGTTTTTGCAATGGATATTAAAGCAACGATGAGCCTTCCGCAGCCAAACATCAATGTCCAGAAACCGGTAAGAAAGACGACAGATGCCGCGAACCAGGGAGATATCCTGAAAGCATTGATCCAGCAGACCGTGCAGATAATGACAGAAATAATCAAACAGGATATCGTGCTTGTCAGGATAAAGCCGTATTCATATGAGACCATCTTTTTGTTGTCCATACCGGCACATGCCTTCAGATCTAAATTGAAAGCCGCTTCAAAACCGAATTTGTTCCTGTGGCCCCTGTATTCCCACTTTCCCTGCTCCGGCTTGGAAAACTTAAAACCGAACAGTTCTATATACTGGAGTTTTAACTTGAACAGTTTGAAGAATGCCAGCTGAAGGAGCATCATGAGGAGCGAAACGATCAGCATTCCCACGAATGCCATGAGAAAATCCAATAACGGATTGGCGATAAGCTCCCCAAGAATTCTAATATATTCCATATCTTCACCCTGTTATCATTTATTCAGCCTGAAAGCAGTTTACCGATCATAATAATATGTTAAGATCCCGGCTTTCGCAATTTAGAAAGAAGAGGCGCTTATGCCAGGTACCAAGAGATACTGGACTTTAAGATACATCATCATCAACGCTACCTATTTTGCCGTATACAGCGGGATCCACGCTTATGCGTCGGTCTTTCTGCTCGAAAAAGGTTTCTCAAACACGCTGATAGGCATCACTCTCGCACTTGCCAATATCCTTTCGGTCATCTTCCAGCCTCTCATCGCCGGGCTGATCGACAAACAAGGTAAGCTCACCAACCGCAACGTGTCGATGGCATCCACCGCACTGCTGCTCATAGGCTCGGTCCTCCTGCTCATCATCAGGAACGGGATTGCTGTAATTTTCATCATATTCGCGCTCATCTATATGATCCAGATGGTCTATCAGCCGATAATCACGGCCATGTATTTCGAATACGAGGCCGCGGGATGCCATATCTACTACGGCCTTGCAAGAGGTTTAGGGTCGGCCGGATTTGCCGTAACATCGGTCTTTACCGGCATGGCGATCGGAAGGTTCGGAGTAAGCATCCTCATGATCCTGGACATCATCTTCCTGGCGATAGCACTGATCGTACTCTATTTCTTTAAGAAACCCGAAGTCAAAGCCGCAGAAGTTCACGGTACTGAGGTAGCCCACAACAACCTCTTCAGCTTCATAAAGACTTATCCCGGATTCATGCTCTTCGTCCTTGGCGCCGTATGTTTTTTCTTCGCCCACAATGCGATAAACGACTACATGATCCAGATAATCACACCGTTGGGAGGTACCGAGGCATCCATGGGCACAGCGGTATTCATCGCTGCACTTCTCGAGCTCCCGACCATGGCTCTGATAGATAAGATAATGAAGAAGATCTCCGTAAAGAACCTGCTCCTCATCTCGGGCACCGCTTTTCTCGTAAAGACGCTTCTCATGCTCATCGCGCCCAACATGGTGCTGGTCTACATCAGTCAGGCGATGCAGATGCTTGCCTATGCCGTCTTCATCCCGGTATCCGCCTACTTCGTAAATCAGACCATGGCTAGACTCGATCAGGTCAAAGGCCAGGCTTACATCAACGTCTCCATTACCCTTGGCGGAGTATTCTCGAGCCTTGTGTGCGGACGTCTTCTCGACATAAAAGGACCTCACTTCATGCTTACCGTGAGCCTTGCGGTAACAGCCATAGGTCTCGTGATCGCCTTTGTTGCGCTCAAAGTACTGCGCGATAAGCGGTCAGGCTGTGGCAATATTGCGGAAAAGGGCTCTTAAACAAAATTCAGTATTGAACATTGTATAATACCGCGTTATACTTCCCTTAAAGTACAGAATACTAAGGGGAAGCTTTAACTTATGGGCAGCGATTGTGATCTCAGATACCCGTTACTCATGGTCCACGGAATGGGATTCCGTGACAGAAAGCATCTGTGCTACTGGGGCAGAGTCCCGAAGACACTGGAATCCCTTGGTGCCCGTGTTTTCTTCGGCAACCAGGATTCCGTAGGATCAATAGAGAGCAACGCCGACACGATCGCAAAAAGCCTCGATGAGGCACTCAGGGTCACCGGAGCCGACAAAGTGAACATCCTCGCCCATTCCAAGGGCGGGCTCGAGGCGAAGTATCTCGTAAACCACGGCTATCAGGATAAGATCGCATCCATCACGACAATAGACACTCCCCACCACGGGTCGCACACCATCGACTTTCTCATGAAAAGTCCTAAATGGATGGTAAAGACGGCTGCATGGGGAACCGATCTGTGGATGAAGATCCTCGGCGACAAACATCCCGACAGCTATAAATGTTTTGATATCCTGACAACCGGAACGGCAGAGCAGTTCGACATCGACAATCCAGCTCCCGAAGGGATCTACTGCCAGAGCTACGCTTTCAAGTGCGAGAGCGCATTCTCGGATCCGGTATTCTGCATCACCTTCCCCGTCGTCAGCAGATTTGACGGAGAGAACGACGGCATGGTCTCTGTAGCATCTTCACGCTGGGCAAACTTCAAGGGAGTGCACACTTCATCCACGCGACGCGGCATCTCCCATGCCGATGTTGTGGACCTGAGACGCAGAAGATTCACCTCCCGCCTTCCCTCCTCCGATACGGAAGTAAGCGACATTGCGGCATTCTATGTCGGCGTCGTTAAAGAACTCAAAGCAATGGGTTTTTAACGGCTTAAACTCCGCCATTTCCTCAATAAAATTAAATATTTTATTTCGAATACAGGTGATATAATGTCTATCGGTTTTTGAGGAAAGGTTATTTCACTAGATAATGCAGAAACTTCTTTCGGTGGCAATCCCGTGCTTTAATTCGCAGGATTATGTGCGAAGAGCAATCGACAGTCTATTACCGGGCAAGGATAAAGTTGAGGTCCTTGTCGTTGATGACGGCTCAACAGACGGCACGGCAGATATAGCTCTGGAATACGTAAGTAAATATCCTGATGCCGTCCGTCTCATCAGCAAGGAAAACGGCGGTCACGGAGATGCCGTAATGACCGGTCTTAAGAATGCCACCGGCCTTTATTACAGAGTCCTTGATTCTGACGACTGGCTCGATGAGAGTTCCCTGCTCAAGCTTTTGGATGTTCTCGAAGAAATGAGAGATCCTTCAAAAGCAGCCGACCTTGTTATCACAAACTATGTATACGAGAAGGTCAACGAAGGCAGGAGCTGCGCCATCGATTACCGCAAGAACCTCCCCATCGGCAGGCTCTTCGGCTGGGATGAAGTCGGAAAGTTCGCCACGGGATCTTATATCCTCATGCATTCCGCAACTTACCGCACCGAACTCGCAAGGAACAGCGGAATGGACCTTCCGAAGCACACCTTCTACGTCGACCACCTTTTCGTCTGTTACCCCATGATCCATGTTGAGAAGATGTACTATCTCGATGTCGATCTATACCGTTATTTTATCGGCCGTGAAGACCAGTCGGTCAATGAGAAGGTCATGCTCAGCCGCATGGACCAGCAGCTCAAGGTCAACAGGCTCATGCTCTATGCTCTCCAGGTGGATCAGATAACCAATCCCGCAAAGAAGGAATATCTTTACTACTATACCGAGATAGTCACGCTCGCGACCGTATCCTTCCTTCTCCGTTTAGGCACAAAGGAAGATGCCGCGCAGATGGAATCGTTCCTGGATGAGATAAAGGAAAAGCGTCCCGTCTACTACAACTGGATAATGAGCAGACCCTTTTACCGTCATCCCATGAGGCCTCTGCGCAGGATGCCGCACTGGATGAGCTATCCTCTTTACCGTTTGGCTTATAAGATCGCCAGAAGACATTTCGGGTTCAACTGATACCGGTATCACGGGCACATTATTTTTCCTGCTTAACTGATAAAGCCGCCAGTCCAAGGCCGCTCGCGACAAGCGGCAGTACAAAACTGCAGAAACGCGACAGAAGCATGGCACTCCCGAGCAAAGCCTCAGGTATAAGATCCGCATAAAACAGAGCATATCCGTACTCGGTTACTCCGGCAGCTCCGGGAAGCGGGAGCGAAGATACGGATATGAAAAGCGATGACTGTGTCCTCAGTACCGTAAACCAGTCGAGAGAACTGCATCCGACGGCATGCGAGCAAAAGAACGTGACCGAATGGAAGAGTATTATCTGGATAAACGATGTGATGAGCATCTTAACAAATACAGATTTGTTGAGTCTCAAAAGAGAAGCAGCTTTCCTGTAAGCCGCAAAAGACCTGAGGAACTTAAACTTATCACCGGGCTTTATTCCCCTTATCTTCATGAACCAAAGTCCTGCCCCCGCGAAGAAACCCGCGATCCTTCTGGTAAAGAGCACGCAGAACAGACCTATTATTATCGCGATGTTAAGCGCGAAACCTATCGGAAAAACATAGGAGAACTTTCCCTGAAGATTGAATACCTCTCCGTGCGAAAAGATCACGCCCACAACTCCCAAAACGACCGCGGCGCACTGGAAGCTCAGCAGGGCGCAAAGAAGCGTAAAAGCGCTGTGAGATACCTTAAGCCTGTCCTTTGCCATAAAGTAGAGCTGGCCCGGCTGTCCTCCGGTCGAAGACGGGGTAATCGAACTGAAGAAAAAGCCCGCAAAAGAATACTTCATCATCTGCGCGAATGTCAGCTTATAACCCGCAAGTCTTAAGCAGCGGCTGATGTTTATGCCGTCCGCAACGGCATAAAGGGCCATCGACACCACAGCTGCCAGGACCCACCAGAGGTTGGCATTCTTCAGTGTTCCCAATATATCCTGACCACGGAGCTCGCGGTAGACAACGTAAAGTGTTGCTCCTCCGAGCAGCAATAAGAACAGCGCGCCGAGCCAGAGTGACTTTTTCTTAAGAAGATTCATACGCGGAATTATAGCATATACGTTAACTCTTCGTTATGAATATGTATCGTTTGCGAAGAATTCAACAAAGCCTCAAATGTCTGTGATATCCTAGGCACAAGGTAGTTTTTCAAGGAGGCATCACCATGGATTTCGAAAAACTGCTTTCGGGATATAAGAGCAAAGCCTGCATCATGTCAGTCGATAAGCTCCCGGATGACCGTTACGGAAACATCCGCATCGTCGCAGGCAACAAACCCCATTGCGATGACATGCTCGCAACGATGCACAGGGAATTCGTCCCCGGTTCGCCTTACGAGGAATTCTTCCCGCAGAATAAGAATTTCGAGGATTTCTGCTACCGCAGTGCTATCCTCGGACAGCTCCTCCATACCTATGTAAGTCTGCCCTTCATGAATCTCTGGCTCAACATGTTCCTCCTTCCTCTTGATTCCGACAAGGAAGGCACCGGATATTGTCTATATTCCTACGAGGTAACACCTCATGCCGATACCGAGCAGCGCGCCAGCCTTTCCGCAGACACTGCTTCCACTGTCCTTCAGACATGCATTAAGCTCCGCGCCTCCGCAAACACCCGCGAATCGATGAACGAGGTAGTCAGCGATATCAGAAAGATATGCGAATCGGACCACTGCTGCATACTTCTAGTGGATAAGGAACAGCGCACCTGCGAGACTTTCTGTGAATCCATAAGTGAAGGATCCGGTGTACTTCCCATGGACCATTACCTTGACGACGGCTTCTTTGACATAACGCAGTCCTGGGATGCCACGCTCGACGGAAGCACCTGCATCATCATTAAGAACCAGCAGGACAGGGAATGGCTTGAATCAGTCAATCCGGCATGGTACAGATCACTTACCGAAGCAGGTGTCCGCAACATCGTACTGTTCCCTCTCGAATACAACGGCAAAACTCTGGGCTATATGTGGGCACTGAACTTTAACGAGGATAACACGGTAAAGATCAAGGAAACACTTGAGCTGACGACTTTCTTCATCGCTTCCGAGATCTCGAATTACCAGCTGCTCCAAAAGCTCGAAGTGCTCAGCTCGGCCGACATGCTTACGGGCACAAAGAACCGCAATGCAATGAATAATGTAGTAAACGACATAGTCTCGAAAAAGGCTTATATCACATATCCCTACTCTGTCGTCTTTGCCGACCTTAACGGTCTTAAGCGCGTAAACGATGAGAGTGGCCACACAGCAGGTGACAACCTCCTGAAGACAGCTGCACATGTGCTTGGCAGCGTTTTCATCGATGCTGAAGTCTACCGTGCCGGCGGAGACGAATTCATGCTCATCTTATACGGCATGGATGAGACCGGGCTCGAAGTCAGGCTCAAAGCTCTCGAAGAACAGGCTGACAGGGACAATGTTCACTTTGCAGTAGGCACCTACACGGTCCATGAGGGTGAAGACATCCGCACTGCGATGCGCATAGCAGATGAGAGGATGTATGCCGACAAGAAGGAATACTACGAGAAGTATCCCGAGAGAAAATACAGAGCAACCTGATCAGTTATGCTTCGCGGATCAGATATATCCTTGATCCGAAGTCCGGACAATATGCCACGTTTTCGTTATAACCCGCACCCGTAAAAGCGTTCTTCAGATGGACGCCTGCATACATCATGGCATCTCCATACATCTCATGCGAATCAGGCTCGGACCTCATCTTCACGAACTTTGCTATCAGCGCATGGACCGCGCCGTCCTGTCTGACATGGAATGGCGCGACATAGTTTACAAGACCGCCGAAGTTCCTTAAGTCAAAGGTAAGATCCCTTCCGCTGAACTTATAAAGTGTCTCTTCATTTAGCCCCTTCGGTCTTATGACTCTCCACTTTATTCCCGGCCTTGTCATCATCTGCATGGTCATCGCAACGGCCTTCTTCTTATCCTTTGACACCACGGTCCAGGTGACATGATCTTCCGGACAGCAGGAACTGTCGTTAATAAGACCGCCTCTGTAAAAGCGCCCGTACTGCATGACTTCCCTGTGTTCTTTGTAGAACGCGATCTGGGCCTTTACGGCTTCGATATCCTCTTTTTTCATATCGCAGAGATTGCATTCATAACCGAGCACTCCGAACGAGGCAACATTGAACCTTGTCTCTATCGGAGTGCGCCTTAAAGTCTGATGGTTCGGACAGTCGGAAACATGCGCCGTCACACAGCTCATGGGGTATCCGTAACTGTACCCGTTCTGTATCTTTACGCGGGCCGCCGCGTCCGTGTCGTCGCTTGCCCATATCTGCGGGAAGAAAGACAGTATGCCCAGGTCGAACCTGTTTCCGCCCGATGCGCATCCTTCGAAAAGAATATCCGGGAATTCTTTTGTAAGCGTCCTCATGACGCGGTAGAGTCCCAGCACGTATCTGTGAAAGACTTCACCCTGACGGTCTTCCGGAAGCGCGGCAGAATAAACGTCCGAGAAGATCCTGTTCATATCCCACTTAACATAAGAAATGTCCGCAGAAGAGAATACATTCCGCATAGCTTCTATGACATAGTCCTGAACCTCTCTTCTCGTGAGATCCAGGATCATCTGGTTCCTGCCTTCGGAATGGTGTTTGCCCGGGATCTTTATTGCCCAGTCCGGGTGCGCCCTGTAAAGATCGGAATCCTCATTGACCATCTCGGGTTCTACCCAGATGCCGAATTCAAGACCAAGTTTCCTTATCTTGTCGCACAGCCCTTTTATTCCGTGCGGAAGTTTTTTCCTGTCGGGATACCAGTCACCCAATGAACAGTTGTCACTGTTTCTCTTTCCGAACCAGCCGTCATCCATGACAAAGAGTTCTATGCCGACGCTCTTTGCCTTTCTGGCAAGTCTTAAGAGTTTTCTCTCATTGATATCGAAATATGAAGCTTCCCACGAATTCAGCAGGACGGGCCGAAGACGGTCCTTCCACTGACCGCGCAGGATGTGTTCAGATACAAACTTATGCATCTGCCCGCTCTGTCCGTTATATCCCGAAGGCGAAAACGTCATGACCGCTTCGGGGCTGGCGAAGGACTCTCCTTTCGAAAGTTTCCATGTAAATCCGTCGGGATTGATGCCCGAAAGGAATCTCACTTTTCCCGATGAGCTTTTCTCTATTGATTCATAGTGATTTCCGCTGTAGACGAGATTGATCCCGTAGCAGTCACCGTATTCTTCGGTGCAGCCTTTCCGGGAGATCATGACAAAGGGATTTGCGCGGTTTGATGATGTTCCCGTAATACTCGAATTGACGAGCCTTGCTCCTCCGACCGGGATGTCATTGCGGTTCATCTCACGCGTCCACGCGCCCGTAAAGGTCGTAAAGACATATTCGCCGGGATTGAGATCGAGCTGCGTGCTCATTATCTTGCGGATGACGACATCGTTCTTTATGCCGTTCCTTACCACCGCATAACGCGTGATAACATCACAGGAGGGATAAACCGTATAGACCAGATCGAGCTCAAGATCATTCTCTTTATCTTCAAGTGTGATCTCAAGTATCTCAGCATCGCTCCCGTAAGATCTCGGCATGTCCTCTTCACCTTCGTCAGCGGTTGATCTGCCCTCCTTCTTTTCGAACAGACGGTACCTGAAATCCGATGTCATGCTGCCGTCGGAGTTTACGATCTCAATGAAAGGTTCCCTGATATCACCCTTGCCGTAGGAACTCATCTCGAGCCTTACGTCTTCGAGCGTGAGATTGCCGTGTTCTTTTGACGGAACTATGGTATTGCCCGCCGGAAATTCCTGATATTCGGTTAGTCCGTCCGCATCCGAAATACGGATCTTCCTGCCGTAGTACAGATGCTCGATCTGTCCTGAAGGCAGCACCTTCATCGCATATGTCGTATGGTCGGTATCAAGGATAAACAGTGTTTCTTTGTCGCCTGTGGCACTGATCATAGCGTTATCTCCTTGCTTTGAGCATTCCTGAGATCTCTTCGAGCTTCTTATCTGTAAGTATATATTTTGCTTTGAATACGAACAATGCGATCACTAGAAGGATGACGGGCGCGAGCGTCATGACAAGCCTCAGGCCTACGACAGATGAATTATCGATGGCGGTATCGGCACCCGATACCATATCCTTCAGGCTCCGGACCAGCATCGAAGCAGTCTGGGCACCCGAGGAATTTTCCTGGATATTGAATACCGCGAGGCAGACCGATGCGACCATGGCCGCGATACCTGACGCGAGCTTTACGACGAACGTCTGCATCGAGAAGATGACCGACTCGTCTCTTCTGTTGTTCTTGAGATCGCCGTAATCGACCGTGTTTGCGAGGAATATCGTGACGATGACATTGAGGATGCCGACAGCTGCCATTATGAAGAATCCGGGAACGAAGAACGGGAATACGTTCTTGGTGCCTGCAAGAGCCATGACGAGCAGGATCACATATCCGAGGATCGCAGCGCCGACACTTATGTAGAAGATCTTAAGTGTTGTAAATGCTCTTCGGAGCAGCGGGAAGAATATCATCATCGCGATGATCTGCATTCCGCCCGCGAATGTATTGAAGAGCGTGTAGTTGCCCTGCCAGTTCGAACCTGCCAGATCGTATTTGAAGAAATAGATGAGGAGATTCGAAGTGATGTACGTTGCGGAGTTTACGAGTACGATCGTAAGTACTATCGTCATGGCCTGATCGTTCTGGATCAGCGCCTTGAACATCTGTTTGACCGATGCTGTCTGCATGTCGACGGATGATTTCTCCTTGATGCAGATGCATGTTATGGTGATGAATACTATGAAGAGGATGCCGATGATGATCGAGAAATACTTGAAGCCGACACGCTCGGTCTCAAGATTCGATTCCATGCTGACGGTGCCCTGAAGGACTGAAGCATCCTTCAGCGATGAATAAGTCTCTGCGTCCACATAGAAGATCACAACTGAGCCGCTGTTTTCTTTTCCGTTGTCGGCATATTTGACCTTGGGTTCGCTTATGGTCATGCCGTTGATCTCGGCATAGACATTCGCGTTATCCGAACTTACCGTAATGACGCCTTCGTATACGGCATCGCCGTCCTTTATCTCTTTGCCTTCGAACACCTTGTCAGAACCCGTTACATCTATCCTGATATCAGTTGCACCGGCATCAAAAGTAAGCATGTCGGAAGTAGGATTTCCGCTCTCATCGAGACGGACGACATAAGAAGTGATGGAACTGTCCGAAGATGAATAGGTTACTGTCCTGCTGTCGGTATTCTTTCCCATGAACGCATTACCCAGTGCAGCTACGCACAGGACAGTGAGGATCGTTACAAGAGCGGAACCGACGCCTGCACATGATCTTGCGAGAGCAGAAAGTCCCTCTCTCTCCTTACCGCCTTCCGTAAATGCGGGGATCATGGACCAATACGGGATATCCATCATGGTATACGTAACACCCCAGAGGATATATGTGACCGCAGCGTACGCCACAAGTCCCCTGCCGTCCAGTGACGGAGGTGCGGCAAACATCAGGACGAGGATGACGGCATTCGTTACCGTGCCGATCATGAGCCAGGGACGGAACTTGCCCCACTTCGTCTTTGTTTTCGCGACGATGAATCCCATTATCGGATCATTGAAAGCATCGAATACTCTCGCGATGAGAAGTATGAGACCCATTGCGATCGCGCTTACACCCATGATGTCCTGGAAATAATACAGGATATATGAAGCCGAGAGCATGTAGACCATGTCCTTGCCGACGGCACCTACACCGTATGCAAATTTCTCAACTCCGGAAAGACCTTTCTTAGTACTCATAGCCGTTCTCCTTTCCACATGTATGCACTCAGCTGTTCTTCATTTCCATGGCGATCCTGACGACTTCATAAGCTCCGTCATAGATGCCGTTCTCTTTGTTCCTGACGATGCATCCGCACATACCTTCAAGCGTTGTGTGATCTTCCAGGAACAGGTTTATCATCTGCAGAGTGTGCGGAATATCCCTGCACTCGAGAGTACCGTCGCCGATCTCCGCGGAATGTATCGCGCCCCACTGTTCGTGTCCGCCGATTCTCTTTATGAAGAGCTTCGGCACAGGATAAAAAGCGAGTTCCGAAGGCTTTGTAACAAGCACGTCGCAGGACCTCATCAGGAGGTTCGTGGCATATACCGCCTCAAAGATGTTGTCATGGCAGAAGAGATGGATTCCTTCGACATCTCCGTCCAGCGCATCTCCAGCGAACTTTACCGTATCGTTCCAGTTATTGAAGTGGGTCGTCGTCGACATACCTATGTCCGGACACATCTTCTTTAAGTCATCCCACACATTCATGTAGTCACCGATATTCACATAGAGGGCTGCTTTCTTTTCCCTTACTGCCGGCATAAGTTCATTTATGATCGCGGCGAAGATCTCTTTCTGCGCGCCTGCTCCGCCTATTGTAAGAAGGAATCTCATCGGTTTTCCCTGAGCCTTGCGCTCAAGTCTCCTTCTGCAGTCTTCCTCAATATTTGCGACAAGCTCGTGATCGATGTAGTGCCCCGTATAGACAAGATTGTCTTCAGGCATCGGGGAAAGCACCTTATCCTTTGCCATTCCGTTGCAGATACGGTAGCCCTGATAAGCATAATGCGTCTGAACCGTATGTATGCTGCCTTCCGCGAAATGAAGCGCCATCGGCCAGTTGTCGGGAATGGCGTTCACGACATATCTCATGTCAGCATGAAGAGCCGCCTGTGCGGGCCAGACATGTGTTGCGACCACGGGAATGTCCTTTGGAACGTTCGCGAAGACAGGTGCCATGAGTTCCGCATTTTTCTGGTCGCCCGAATTATAGGTAAGCTGTCTGAATCCCTCGTAGTTCAGAGGTTCCCAAACGATCCTGTTAAAGAGCCTGCTCTTTTGCGAGAGACGTGAACCCGTGGAATAAAGATCGTTCTGCGCCGATATCACCTTCGTGCAGGTGGTCTGCTTATAAGAATTAAGATCCATCCAGTAAGGTTTATAGCCCATGTGATTTGCGGCGGATGCGATCGCCATCGATATCCTGTAATGACCGAATCCCATCCTTATGTTGCCGACGATGATACCCTTTTCCTTATCGAACCCTTCAGCCGTTCCGGGCGCGGCGCTGCCGATGGCGATATTGCTTACGCCAAGCATGTCTCCTATATATTCATTGGGGACAACAACGGCCGAATAATCCGCCTTGCTGTCGTCTCCGAATTTTTTCTGATACTTGGCCTTGGATCTTACCGCTTTCCTCTGTACGGAAGAAGGCTGCATGTTTCCGAATACGCTCTCAGATCTGTTCATGGTTTATTGCCTCCTGCTGTTTCAGTGTACGGCGATCCCGTCGACCAGAACGTCAACGATCATGTTCAGTGCATCGACATATCTGATCTTGTTCTTCTTTAACGTGCTGCCCGAGATCAGTTTCTCGATGGAAGACTCGAGCATTATCTTCAATATCCCGACGTCCGCGTCTTCCCTTATGACGCCTTCAGCCTTGCCTTTTTCGATGAGTTCTATCGTTGTTCCCCAGCCGGTCTCAAGTTTTCTTACTATCTTTTTATAGACCTTCGGATGCTTTTCCTTTAGGGGTGCAAGATCCTGATAGTTGATCCCGTTGTACTTCTCCGGCATCGCTCCAAGAAGTCTTTTCAGTTTCTCCACGGTGCCTAACGACTTATCATTTGCGATCTCCTGTTCCTTCTCTTTTATGGAACCGAAGATATAATCGACCATCGCGTCGAACAGCTCGTCCTTGCTTTCAAATTCCTTATATATAGTTTTCTTGCTGATCGACATCTCGGTGGCAATGTCTGCCATTGTCAGTCTTATGCCCTTGCGGTTAAAGACTACTATCGTGCTGTCCAGTATCCTGTTTCTCAGATCATCACCGTTAGCCATGTAAGGTTCCTCCGTAACGTTGTGCCAAACGCACCTGCCGTATGGAAACCAAATTCCACATTTCGAGTTTCCTGCCATAATGATAGCAGTTTAAGATCGGCATTTCCTGTCGTTTTGGAAACCAGTTTGCACAAACTTGGTTTCCATTTCCTGTGCAAAAGCGCATGCCCGTTCCTCTCGAATGTTTTCATGTTACAACTTATAATTCGATTATCAGGAGGTGTACCATGGCTGAGTTTGGAATTGGTGTTTTTCAGGATATATACGGTTTGGAAGCTGCCATCCGGCAGCCTTCGCGCTATGCCGACGCCGTATTGACCTTTATTAAGATCTTCGGCGACGGACATGATGATCTCAGGATCTTCAGCGCTCCGGGACGCACGGAGATAGGCGGCAACCACACCGATCACCAGAGAGGCGAAGTCCTGGCAGCTGCGGTAAACAAGGATGCAATAGCCGTCGTCCGCAGGACAACCGGAGATGAGATCCGGGTCAATGCGGAAGGTTTCGGTCCTGTCACGGTTAAGACAGATGATCTCGGCATGAAGCCTGAAGAAAAGAACTCCACGGCAGCTCTGGTAAGGGGCGTTCTCGCTTCATTGAAGAACCGCGGATATTCCCTCGGCGCTTTTGACGCATATATAACAAGCGACGTTCTCATCGGTGCCGGACTGTCTTCTTCCGCGGCATTTGAAACGCTAATCGGAACAATAGTATCAGGTCTTTTCAACGGCTCGGAGATAGATCCGGTAACCATTGCGCTTGCCGGTCAGGAAGCCGAGAATGTTTATTTCGGTAAGCCTTGCGGACTCATGGATCAGACGGCATGCTCAGTCGGAAGCCTTGTCTATATCGATTTTAAGGACCCTTCGGCGCCCGTCGTAAAGCGCATCAATTTCGATCTCGCAGGATCCGGATACGTGCTGTGCATCACCGATACAAAAGGCTCCCATGCAGACCTGACCGCCGAATACGCGGCTATCCCCAAAGAGATGACTGAAGTCGCAGAACTTTTGGGACACGATAAATTAAGGGACGTTTCTTTGGACGAGATAATGGACAATATGAGTCTATTAAGAAGTAAAGCCGGAGACCGTGCAGTGCTCCGCGCGCTCCATTTCGAAGAAGAAACAAAGCGTGCCGGCAAGGAAGCTGAGGCGCTCGAAAAAGGCGACATAAAGACCTTCATCTCCCTGGTAAGAAAATCAGGGGATTCTTCGTTTAAGTATCTCCAGAATGTCTACACGAATACCGATGTCAGAACGCAGAACATGTCACTCGCGCTGGCTGTAAGCGGGATCATCCTGGAAGATGACGAAGCGGCGAGAGTCCACGGCGGAGGATTTGCAGGAACCATACAGGCATTCGTAAAAGAAGAGAATGCCGAAAAGTACAAAGATTACATGGACCGCTTATTCGGTGAGGATTCATGCGAGATCCTGACCATCAGAAAATACGGCGGCATCGAGATAAAATGAAGGAGGTATCGGGAAATGGATAAAGCCCCGGAGATCTTTACATACATATCGGAACTGGTCGATTACGCAGTCAGGAGCGGTCTGACAAATGACCTCGACAGGACATATGCCATCAACTCCCTCCTGCCCGTTCTCGGTCTCGATGAATACCGGGAACCGGACAGCATGCCTGCTCCGAGAGAACTTCATCTCATACTTGAGGACATCATCTCCTACGCTCTTGCCGAAGGAATACTTGAAAGCGATTCCATCGCCAACAAGGACCTTTTTGACACAAAGCTCATGGGCATCCTTACACCGCCGCCCTCAGTAGTGATCAACACATTCAGGGAACTGTACGAAGCAGGTCCGGAGATCGCCACAGACTGGTATTACGGGCTGTCCAAAAAGACCAACTACATCCGCTGCGACCGCATCGCCAAAGACGTCAAATGGAAATCTCCGACTGAATACGGAGACATAGACATCACCATCAATCTGAGCAAGCCCGAGAAGGATCCCCGGGATATCGCCGCCCAGGGCAGAGCAAAGAGCACATCCTACCCGAAGTGTCTCCTCTGTCCCGAAAACGAGGGTTATGCCGGAACGGTATCCCACCCGGCGAGACAGAACCACAGGATAATCCCGGTAACACTCGGCGGCGAGGAATACTATCTTCAGTATTCACCCTATGTTTATTACAACGAGCACTGCATCATCCTTAACAGGAAGCACATCCCGATGAGGATCGACCGCGGCACCTTTGTAAAGCTTCTCGATTTTGTGGATCAGTTCCCTCACTATACTGCAGGTTCAAATGCCGACATCCCGATAGTCGGCGGTTCCATATTATCCCACGACCACTTCCAGGGCGGCCGCTATGAATTCCCCATGGCCAGAGCCCCATACGAAGAGATGTTTACCATAAAGGGATTTGAAAACGTAAATGCAGGAACGATCAAATGGCCCATGTCCGTGATCAGGCTTCAGGCTGACAGCAAGGAAGATATCGTTTCCTGTGCCGAACACATACTTCAGAAATGGCTTGCATACAGCGACGGTTCCGCATTCATCCGCGCTTACTCGGAAGACGGCACAAGACACAATGCCATCACGCCCATCGCAAGAAGAACGAATGACATGAGATTTGAGATGGATCTCGTCCTCAGGAACAACATCACCACAGAAGAACATCCGATGGGTGTCTTCCATCCGCACGAGGAATACCATCACCTCAAGAAAGAGAACATCGGCCTGATCGAGGTAATGGGACTTGCTGTTCTTCCCGCAAGACTCAAGAACGAGATGACAATTCTCGCGAATGCCATTGCAAACGGCGATGATCTGACTTCAAATGACATGATCTCAAAGCACGCGGAATGGGTAGCCGGCTGGCGCGGAAATTACGATCTGTCCACAGAAGAAAAGATACGTGAAGCCATAAGGTGCGAGATCGGCAAAGCATTTGCAAAGATACTCGAATGTGCCGGAGTCTTCAAAAGAGACCCTGACGGCATGAAGGCTTTCATGAGATTCTGTGATACTTTAGGAGTCTGATCTCTTAAGGAATTCCCTGAGTTTGCCGAAAAGCACGGAGTCTACGGGGTCAATGTTTTCAGGCAGTTCATCCAGGCTGAAGAATCTCTGTTCAAAGACCTCTTCCTCCTGCACTTTCATCTCGCCCGAGTAGTCGAAGCAGACATAATAACAACAGGCAAGATACACCTGATCGCCGTTCGGATATTCATAATAAGTATCCTTCCCTGACAGCTGATCAAGATAAATGAGTTTGCCGCAATGAAGACCCGTCTCTTCGAGCGTCTCTCTTCTCGCGCACTCCTCAAAGCTTTCGCCGAGTTCCATCGAACCTGCCGGCAGTCCCCAGAATCCGTTATCGGTCCTTCTGCCAAGCAACACTTCGTTTTTGTCGTTGATCACGAAAACACCGGCACCGGCCATGATGATCGGTCTGCTGCCGAGTTCTTTTCTAATGTCCATGAAATATCCCATTGATCGTTCCTTAAGAGGGATGAGTTAACGGCAGGGATCAGCCGTTGTTGGTGTTATCAAACCAGTTGTTCGATCCGCCGTTTTCCCCGTTATTATCGCCGGAACCTTCATTGTTATTTCCGCCGCCATTTTCGCCGGAGCCTTCATTATTTCCGCCGCCTTCGCCGCTTTCTCCGCCGTTTTCTGCGGAGGTTTCTTCAGAGGTCTCTTCTGAAGTCTCTTCTGAAGTCTCTCCGGAAGTTTCTTCAGAAGTCTCTTCCGAGGTCTCAGCAGTGGTCGTCGTTGTAGTAGCCTCAGTCGCTCTAGTTGTGTTGTTTGTTCTGCGGGGTGCGGCTGTAGTTGCGGTTGTCGTCTCTTCGGTTGTCTCTGTGGTCTCAGACGATGTCGTGGTGGTAGTAGTAGCTTTCGTTGTTTCCTTTGTCGTTTCGGAAGTTGCAGCGGTCGTCTCCGTCTCGGAACTCTCTGCGGTTTCCGTGGATCCTGCTGAAGGCAGGGTCTCTGCAACAGTCTTTACGGATGCTCTGTCCATGACGATAACGACAACAAACAGCGCAATGAGCACTGCTGCCGCCACCGAAGTGATTATTATCGTCATCGCCTTGCGTTCCATGTCTGACTTCCCTTAAATGAACCTGTTTCTTATTTCGAACTAATTTTACACTCTTTATTTGTAAATACTATCTCAATAATTACGCAAAATTTATGACAGTTGTGTGATTTTTCGGCACTTGCAGGCAAAAAAACAGAAAAAGCAGGTTTTTGCTCTACAGTATCTCACTTGCCTTCAGGATAGAGAACAGGCAGAGTCGGAAGACCTGTCGGAACAGTCTGTTCCTTTATCTCAGCAACAGGTGTAATGGTGCCGTCGGCGCTTAACCTCACGGGGACTCCCGAACGTTCTTTAATGGCAGTCACATAATCCGCTATGGAACCGAGCTTCTTTTCGAAAAGCATTCCGCCCATGTCACCTTCATAGAAAAAGTGTATGTCGGAACCTGCTGTCATGGGCAGACCGAGTTCAGTGCAGTATTCATATCCGAGCGCGTTCATGTTCGGCTTATTGGCAGCGTTATATACTTCAACACCGTCGCATGCCGTCGGAGCGAGCTTGATGTCCGAAAGATAATCCCTCTCCCTGTAAGGGTGGGCCTGTATCATGATGCCGCCGGCTTTGTGGACGGCTTCGAAAAGTTCATGCCTTGTCATCTCCATGATGCATTCATTATCGAGAAGCCATTGCTTGTCGATGCCATAGAGGAGATATTCATCCTTAATGAAATTGAACTCGACGCCGAACATTACATTAAAGTCTTTGCCTTCGGCTGCCTTTAATGCCCTCTCGTATCCGGACGCGTAGATCTCGACTCTTTCTTTCCAGGGCAGGTTTTCAGGCACGCACGTATTGCCGTTGAAAAAGTGGTCAGTCACGATAATTCCGCTGAAGCCCTTATCCATCAGATACGGGATGTATTCTTCACCGTGAACCTTTCCGCAGGCACTTGCCTCACAGGTATGAAGATGTGTCTCGTATAGAAAGCCCATTATTTGATTCCTTGCATTATTTTTTCCATGGCAATATAACACTTGCCTTCCGCCAATTCAAGGCAAAAGACAGTTAAGAAGATGTGAATGTTCATATCACAAAAGCAGGTCAACTGCTTTCAACAGGAAAGTGCCGAACGACTTTGGCCACTGACCGTTGATCTTGCCTGTCTGTCCGTTGATGACGACAGTGTATAACCTGTTATCGTATTCGAAGGAATTGAGCCATACGGGAACGATGAGATATTTGTATTTTAGGTCGAAATAATCAGTGGCGATCTCCGCATCAAGATACGTTCCTTTCGACTCGTGATTCTCCGTCTCGCGCTTCAGGTATTTGTACAGTTCTTCACCTGAACTGTTCCATGCCTCCTTAAGGCCGATCGAATAATGCTCACAGGGAAATCCTGCCAGAGCATCAGGCGTGTAAGGTCTCGCTTCTTTCGTCCAATAGTCTTTTACGACCGACTGGAGCAGTCTGTCAGAAGACAGCTGTCTGCTGGCAACCACAGGGAAATCATCTACCTGGAACTGATATTTTCCGCTCTTGAAGCGTAATCCTTCGGCAGTGTTGTACTTGCCCGTATACCGGTTCACGGTCAACACGTCAAAGGTAAAGAGCGGTACATAGATTCCGTAGAACTTCTTTAGATCTGCATTGGCCGCAAGCTTTCCGGGAGCCAGTGACCTGTCTTTTATCCATTCTTTAAAGATATAGAATGCACGTTTCTCAGTGATCTTGAACGGTATGATTCCGTTAGGCGCCATGATGTCCTTTTCAGGATCGGCAGTCTCAACAGTTGTGGAACCGCAGAAAGGACAGAGACCGGAGAGCTGGAGTTTGTTCTGGATTGTCTGGGCACCGCAGTGTCTGCACTGCACGACCTTGGCTTCCATGCCCCAGTCATGGCTCGCGGTATTCTGTGCAGTGAGAAAATCCATCTCCTGAACCGGGATCTTCGAGACCAGTTCGGGTATTATCTCCTTGTAGCCGCAGGACTGGCATAAAAGGCTGTCCCATCCCGGCTCAAAGATCATGGTACCGCCGCATGACGGACACTTTCTTCCGTTTTCCATATTTCCATCCTCCCCGTTATTCATTATCACCACATAAGATTATAACATCCGCAGATGCTTCATCATCTCAGGTTTTCTGTACTGCGGCCTTTTTCGGAAAGATTTTCCCGATAAGGAATTTAATGAGCCGGATGACCATCGACAGCACTCTGGCAAAGACAACGGAAACGATGATGACTGCGAGCGGCAGCTGCCATGAGGCATATCTTCCCGCCTTCGGAAAACTGTATACAAACTCTGAAGTAAAATACATCAGGATAAAGTGGCACAGGTAGATATAGAGCGAGTCTTCGCGTCCGAGAAAAGCCAGGGGCTTGATCACATACCAGTTCGGTTTCTTCATTCCGAGTATCAGCACGAACGAAGCACACAGCATCTTGAACGGCTGGGAGATATCGATCCTTCCTATCTTCACGCAGACAAAGGTAAACATCGCCAAAGCCGAGAGGACCGAACCGAGCACCAACACCCAAGTAGGGATCTTTAACAGTCTTTCCTTCTGGTCCGCGATCACATATCCGACGAGCACCATTGGGAGCATGCCTACCAGGACATTACCGCTCCAGTGCCAGTTGGCGTTAAAGGAATTGACGTATGAATCAACGACGATCCTCAGCACTGCGAAAATGGGCAGCAGCACATATATGACCTTCTTCAGGTTAAAGCGGACAAGGAAATAGAAGAGAACATAACAGTAGAGCAGCGCCACCATATACCAGAGAGGGGAACCGTAGAAGAACTCAAAGTCTCCTACAAAGATCATCTTCAGGTACGTTACCGGCTTCTTAAGTTCGAGCTGCCACAGGATCAGCATGTTTTCCTTGCGGAAAACGTAGTAACTGAAACACATGTAGATGGTAATGAACAGAGCAGTGATAAGTCCGTTCCTGCCAAGACGTTTTAAGATCTTCCTGCTCATCTTTTCGCTCTCGCCGCAGCAGGCATATCCGCTTATCAAGGCAAAGTAACCGACACCCCAGGTACCGACACAGGTACAGATGGTACCGAGTCTTCCCTGAAACGGAATGTGTACGAGGATCACTCCGATAGCCGCTATGAACTTCCAGAAATCCCAAAACCAGTTGCGTTTATCCATAAGCCCTTTTTCCGCAGATATGCTTATAAGAATCAAGGGACATAAATTCCCTCCGTCTCAATCATTTTATCAAAAAGGACAGCCTCATTGTTTCAGTTTTGCTTAAGAAGAGGATATATATACTCTTGAATTGATATAAGAAAAAATATGGCTGTTGTAAAATCTGAAAAACATAAGACTGACCGACATTTCCGGAGGTGGATATGCATTACAGGAATTTCAGAACAGTTGTCTATATCCCGGCGTTGATCGCATTCGAAATGACTCCGGAAAAGCTCGCTGAGGATTATGCGTTTATCGAAAAGTATATAGGGCTCGACAAGGTCTATCTTGAGACTCACAGGGACGACATAGACGTCCCGGAAGAACAGCTCCGCATGATCAAATCCTTTCTCGAAAGCAAAGGAGTAACCGTATCCGGAGGAATAACCACGGTATTGCCTGACATAGAAGGTGCGGTAACCGGCAAAAGAAGGCTGTTCAATACGGTCTGCTACACCGATCCTGTCATGAGGGACAAGGTCAGGCAGATGGCTGAATATGCGGCCGGTATCTTTGACGAGATCATATTGGACGACTTCTATTTCACCAACTGCACATGTGAAAGCTGCATCAGACAGAAAGGCGGCAGGGACTGGGTATCCTTCAGAAAAGATCTCATGCGTGATGTGTCAGAGAATCTGATAGTCGGTCCTGCAAAGGCTGTTAATCCAAATGTGAAAATGATCGTGAAATATCCCAACTGGCGCGAATCGTTTCATTTCACCGGATATCTTCCCGATGAACAGAAGGACATCTTTGATGCGACTTACATCGGAACAGAGACGAGAAGTCCCAGGTATGCGGATCAGCACCTGCCCGAGTATCTGAGCTACTCACTCGTAAGATATATGGAAAACGCCTGGCCCGGAAGGAACGGCGGCGGATGGTTCGATACCTATCAGTGCTGGTCGGCCGACCGTTATCTCGAGCAGGCTTATCTCACCGTTTTCGCGAAAGCAAAGGAACTCATGTTCTTCCAGTGGAGCGATCTCGTCGGCAATTATTTCGCCGGCGGAGCAGGAATACAGCTGAAGAAACTTGATGCCATTATGGAAGGCACAGGAGATCCCACGGGCATTGCCGCATATATCCCCCACGCTTCATCAGGCGAGAATCATCTGGAGATGCGCCTCGGGATGACAGGCATCCCCATAGAGCCCATGCCTGAATTCCCGTCAGACAGAAAGATGATCCTGCTTACTGAAAGTTCAGCTTCTGACGTTGATGTCGTATCCAGACTCAAAGAATTCGTCGAAGCAGGCGGAGATGCGGTCATCACCTCAGGCTGCATGATGAAACTTCAGAATGAACTTAAGGATGCAGGTCTTACGGAAGCAACGGTAACCGGCAGAAAGATCTCCGTAACGAGATATCAGATCACCGATGACAGGGCCGGATATCTTGATGATATCGGGAAGATCACATTTCCCGAGACCGTCCACGGCAACAACGATTCATGGTCACTCCTTAACGGCGGAGATGGAGATTACCACACCCCGCTCATCCTGCAAAGCAATTTCGGCAAAGGACGCATCTTCATACTGTCCATACCCGATAATCCTTCGGACATATACAGGATCCCCGCGCCGGCCGTTGATGTTCTCAAGCGCGTGATAAACCCTGACGGATATGCATCAGGCAGGAACTTTTCCGTCTTCACTTACGATGACGGCAGCATGATCTTATACCGCTATGTAAAGGGAGACATAAGGCCTGAACAGGTTAAGCTCTATACTGCAAAACAGGCAAAGTGCCTTAGAGATCTCACCACAGGTGAGGAAATACCGGTCAGCACCGCATATATCAACAGGCATTGGGAAAAGGACGTATACACTACGGCTGACATCACGCTCGAGCCGGGCGTTTTCCGCAGATTTAAGTGGGAATAAAACTGTTCTATTTCAGAAGAATTCAGGCGTTACAAACTCAACGCCGTTCTTCAGCAGCTCATCTATGAAAGTCATGAAATAGCCGGGAGCGAGTTCTTCCGTCTCATCGTGCGCGTGGATAAGAAGGAAATGATTATTCCCGTCCTGAAGGAGCGGGGCACCGTATTCCTCGTTCTGACCGTAAATCCTTTTTATCACGTCTTCGGAAGTAAAACCGCTGCCTTTGCGGATCTTGTATTCCTCAAAATCAAAAGTCCAGAATGTGTCGATATCCTTATCCAGGCCCATCTCTTTCCAGCTCGGATAAAAGAGCATGGTGTCCTTTACTTTGTTGAATCCCTTTTCGGCAAGATATTCCTGGATCTTCTCCTTATTCTCTCCGCCCTTGTCTCCATACGGAAAACGGAATGGTCTGTATTTCCTCTCCACCCCGGCTTCGGCATAAAAGCGGTCCAGCACTTCCTCATTCTTATCTATCTCGGCCTTGCATTCTTCGAAGCTGAGTTCGGAAAAGAACGGATGTGAATAACTGTGATTGCCGACGATCATCCCGTGTATTAAAGCATGGACGAGTTCGTCAGGAAACTTCTGCGCCCATTCACCGACCATGAACATAATGGCAGTTATATTCTTTTCGCATAAGTAATCGACAATCGCAGTTGTATTCTTTGATGAAACATCATCTATCGTCAGAAGTGCCTTTATCATGTTATTATCCCCTCTTTGTTTATAACAACAGATATATTCTCACAATCTCTGTTTTTTACAAGTCCGATGCTGTCAGCTACCGGACGTCAGGACGCACCAGCACTTCACTGAATTCATAGAGTTTCGCAGCCAGCGCAGCATCCTTCGAACGTTTCGAAGACCTGGCCGGACGGCATTTATAGAAGTGTTCCCCGGTTCAGTCGCGGTCTTCGATGATGATGCCGCCGAAGTATTCCGGATTGCCGTCAGCATCATTGAGAACAAATCCCCTTGTATACAGGAGAGCATAAGACCCGTCTTTCTTTCTCGCGCGGTATTTGATCGGCTTTACTTCCGCATTCCCGCAGAGGACCTCGTTGACGGCATCCTTATAGACTTCCATGTCGTCAGGATGGATGTATTCCTGCCAGACCTTATCGGCCTGGTACATGTATTCTGATTCGAGTCCGAAATCATGCAAAAGTGAGATTGCCCATCTGGAATAATCGTACTTCATGTCATTCAGGTAGACGTATCCTCCGCCTGCCACGGTCAGCATCGCACCGAACTTCGCATCAAGAAGCCGCTTCCTTTCTTCCGGGATCGGGGCATCCGTCCGCTCCATATTCCGTATGCGTTCAAGTGCCTTTCGTGACTTGAGTTCACTCTTATTTTCATACATCAGTTGATCGGCACGGTTTACGACATCCGCGGTCTTCTCATCACCTTCTTCAAAAACTGCGATACCTGAAGCTACGACAGGACCTGAGCTGGTCCTTCTGTTGCTGTCCGATTCTTCCCGCAATCTTTCCAGCAGGTAATCACGGTTTTCGTAATCATTGCCCTGGAGGAAAACAATGAATTCGTCGCCTCCGACCCTGAATACCGGACTGTGATGGAACATCTTACAGATGAGTCTGCTCGTCGCCTGTATCGCCTCATCGCCGAAGTTATGGCCTCTCGTATCATTTATCAGTTTGAGATCGTTGATGTCACACATGATGATACCGAACTTCACATCTTCAGAACCGGAAGCGATCTTTTTGTCCAGCTGATCCGTCAATTCCTTAAATGCATTGCTGTTCTTGACGCCCGTCAGTTCATCCCGTCTTGCCATGCGTTCGGCGGATCTGAGATTCAGTAACTGCTCTTCTTTCTCCCTCATTTCGGCATCCACATTCTCAAGGCAGCAGACGATGTGTTTTCCGTCTTTGCACATGATCTCAACCTGACGCATGTAGATTACCTTACCGCCGGCAACCGATCTGTAGACAATGGTATACTCACCATCACATGAGAGCTTATTTACCATGTTTTCCCTGTCGTATGTCTCCAGCACATTTGCGAGATCCGAGGGATGAATGTATTTCTCCGCATTTCTTGTGCAGTCACCGAAAAAGTCATTGCCCTCTCTGGGCAGCTCGGGATCAGCCGCTTCCACATCTTCCGTGAATACAACGTAGTGTCCGGTCTCAATGTTGACATAATAGACGCACTCGTAATGTCTCGCCAAAGAGAAAGCTATCTGGTTAAACGTTTCAGGTTCCTGTAACATGATCACACCTCGCTAAACGATCAGACATCAATCGAACCACTGCTTCTCAAAATCCTCCACCGGAACCGGCTTGGAGAAATAGTATCCCTGATAGAGCTTGCAGCCCATTGCATAGAGCTTCTCGAACTGCTTAGCCGTCTCAACACCTTCCGTGAGCGTATCTATGCCGAGTTCCTCCGACATATTGATAATGCTCTTGATAATAGTACCTGCCTTCATGTTGCGCTCCGAATCCCTCAGAAACTGCATATCGATCTTAATGACGTCGATATCCATATCCTTAAGAAGATTAAGAGATGAATATCCGCTTCCGAAGTCGTCCATCTCCACGATGAAACCGTATTCCCTGAGACCGCTGACAAGTTTAAGTATGTCGACGGAATCCGTCATCATGGCTGTCTCCGTAATCTCGATCCTGAGCTTAACGGGATCGATGCCGAATTCCTCGACAAGACCTTTGAGCTCGGATACCACATCCATATAGTAGAAATCCTTTGGAGAGATATTTACGGATATAAAACTTCCGATTTCTTTCTTCTTCCATTCCGAAAGGATCTCACACGCGCATCTCCACATATAGCGGTCGACTTCCGCGATCAGTCCGTTATGTTCAAATACCGGAATAAAATCGCCGGGATTCATGAATCCTTCATCAGGATGTATCCATCTTACGAGCGCTTCGGCTCCCGCGAGCATGCCGCGCGAGTCTACGATAGGCTGGAGATAAGGCCGTATCTGTCTCTCCGCGATCGCATCCTTGAGCTGGTTGGATATAAGCTGATTATGTATGATCTCATTTCTGAGCTTGTCATCGTAATAAACAATGTGCTTCTGATAGGTGTCTTTTATCATCATCGTCGCAAGACGCGCACTGTCGAAGAAAAGCGGTATATCCTTCTCGGATTCGGGATCTATGTCGTAGATACCGAAGTGGATCAGGATGCGGTGCTCAAGATTATCATCCCTGATGGTGAATCTTTCTAGCCTTTCCTCCAGCATTTCCTCATTGAAATCCGCCTTGTCGATCAGGAGGCCGAATGCTTCACCCGACAGTCTTCCGTATAAAGTATTTTCACCGGCATTTTTACTTATGAAATCCGCTATATGCTTTATGGTATATTCACCGAATTTTCTTCCGAAAACATCGTTTATGACCTTATAGTTTGCGATCTCGATATATCCGATCATGTAATCGGTCTTACTGTCGTTTTCGAGCTTTCTGCTTATGTTCTCGAAAAGATATTCCTTAGTGTAAAGACCTGTCAGGGAATCGTGAGTCGCCCTGTACATCTCACGCTTCATCTCACGCTGTTCCTCAGTGATGTCACGGACGCTGAGATAAGAACCTGTAACCTTGCCCTTGTCATCCACGACCGATCTCATCGCGAGATATGTATACTGGGTATCCTCACCCGTGCCGAGAGTGATTCTCTTTACCCAGCCGCTGCTGTCAAAATCGATGTCACCAAAGAGGAATCTGAGATCATCTTTGACGTCATCATAGTTCTCATTTGATACTCCGATAAGCTTTCTTCCCGGATCATTCGACCATATGCATCTGCCGCTCCTGTCAAAGAAGAACAATGCCTCGGGCATCTCGGAAGCCATACCGGCGAGCATACGGTCTAAAAGCTTCAGCGGTCTGTAATGGAGTGCGAAGAAATAGACCAGAAGGCCGAACATTCCGAACCCGATCATGGACACGTCGAGAGGCTGTCTGGAGAAGATATAATAGGTTTCCACCGCACCGGTGCATATCATCGAAAACAACATTACCCAGTATTTTTCCGAATAGACTCTCGATGCCTTTACAGTCTTGACGATGAACACTATCAGTATTGCAAAGAACAATCCGTAACAGAAGACCCTGTGATAAGCCTGCCCCAAATACGGAACAAGCCTGTAATAAGCCCTGTTCTCGACCATGATCTGTTCTGTCACAAACGAAAGATGGAGAAAAGGATTAAGAATGTAATGAATCAGATCGACAGCAAAAAATACAAGGATCAGGGTATTATAAACACGCTTGGGCTTTCCCATGTCGCAATAATCGTGCATAAAGAACCAGATGGAATAGACTGCCGTATCCATGCCGAGAAAATAAACATAGTATCCGATCGTGGCGATAAGCTGATTCGAAGCAGTTATTATGATCAGGTTTCCCAAAACAGGAGTAGCCATGCCGGCAAGAAGAAAAGCCACGGCCCTGCCGATAGGCTTTTTCGAGCGCCTGGCAAACACCTGGCAAATGACAAGCGCGATTATCAGAATGGAAAATACCACTGATAATGCCGTTCTCATACAGCCCCTGACCTCCATAAAACATTTTTATAATTTTATCACGCAAAGAAAATAATCTCATTTACACGCGTGTTACTTATTATTAATATTTTTCTTTTATTTGGTGGCTTTTAAAGTGATGATATAATCACATCTGAACAGCATAAGGAGGCAGCACATGACAGGACCTTCCCCCATTGATGACAAAAGATTGAGATTCGATAATTTCGGTGACAACGATCTGTTCTCAAAAAAGCCCCGCCTTCCGGCAATGGGCTGGAACAGCTGGAATGCCTTCGGAAGCGGTAACACGGAAGAACTCACTAAGGCAATGATACTGAAGATAAAAGAACTTGGACTCGATGAGCTCGGTTACACTTATGTCGTTCTCGATGACGGCTGTTACAGGCCCGGGCGTGTCAACGGACACCTTCAGGCTGATGATGTCAAATTCCCGTCCGGCTTCAAGGCTATGGCAGATCTTGTCCACACACAAGGGCTAAAGTTCGGCATGTATAACGACATAGGCACCAGGCTCTGTTCCGGCGCCGAGGTCGGCATCTACGGGTTTGAGAAGACCGACTGTGAAGACTACATCAAATGGGAAATAGACTTTATCAAGGTCGACAACTGCTACTACATGTGGGACAATGCCACTTTTGCCAACCCTGAAAATGCAAAGTATTCTTATGCACCGAACATCAAGAGTATAGAAGTCGGCGGCAGGATATACGATGCGGCAGAAGCTGTGATAACGGGTACCAGAGCATCAGTAAAAGACGGATATGTGACCTCGATCGGGACATTCGACGGAACGGCTCCCGACCACTCCCCTTCAGGCCTCAGGAGCAGCGAGCTGATCTTTGATGTCGAGGCTGCCGAAGACGGAATGGAAGATATGCATGTCACTTATGCAACAGGTGCCGAAGAAGGCGTCGGACAGTGGCTTCAGATCGCCGCAGAAGACAACATCATCTTCGACGGTCTGCTGCCTGCGACCGGAAGCCCTGAAGATTTCGAGACATCACAATCCATACCGGTCAATCTCAAAAAAGGAATCAACAAGATCCGGATAATGAACCACAGAAGACAGGAGAACACGCTCCATTCCTATACGGAGATCCGGCGTGAATTGGAGAACGCGGGAGACCGCGACATCGTATTTTCCATCTGCGAATGGGGAAAGACCCAGCCGCAGAACTGGGGACACAAGGTAGGCGATTCGTGGAGGATATTAAACGACATAACATTCCAGGTCGGATCGGACGGTGATCATGGCACTGCTTCATGGGAGAGCGATTACACGACGTCAATAACTTCTCAGTACAACAAAGCCGTAATAATGGATGAATATGCGGGACTCGGCAAAGGCTGGAACGATCCTGACATGCTCGTTATAGGCATGAACGGGATCGACATGACGATGTGCCTGTCACACATGGCAATGTGGTGCATGATGAATTCTCCCCTCATGCTGGGTCTTGACTTGAGGAGAGTAAATAAGGGCGATGACATATACAACATCATCTCCAACAAAGATCTGATAGCTCTCGATCAGGACCCGCTCGGCATTCAGGCAAAAAGAATATTCTCGACCGCAGGCAGCAGTGAACCGGACAAAGAATACATCCGCGATAATAAGAGGATCGACATTCTCGCCAAGCCTCTTGAAAATGGTGACATCGCGTTGGGCTTCTTCAACCTCGATCAGGTCATCAAGGACGACAACATATCGACAGACATCGATACGATACTCAAAGCACTGGATAATAAGGCAGTCAGCACGGACGCTCTAAAAAAAGCTGCTTCCTTCATGGTAAAAGATCTTATCACCGGAGGAGTATACGAGACGCCGGAGCGCACGTTCAGTTCCGGAACACTAGCCGCATGCGGCTGCAAAGTCATCAGGATCTCACCTGTCACATGACGACTGAAGAGTTCATTTCAGAGCTGTGCGGCGCTGCGGGCATGGAGTTTGACGGCGTTTTCGGACGTGGCAGAAAAGAAGGCTGGCTCGAAGCAGGAGACGTTCTTTTCAAAGAACGTCCCATCAAACGGAGAGATGCCGCCAGGATACTTCACATGTATCTTCTGAAAGTCATGAAGACAGAAGATCTCAATATAAACGGAGCAAAGGAACTGAATGACCTGTACGACTGCCGAATATGTGCAAACCACATCGCACAGGTTTATCTCCGCGGGATAATGGACGCTAAGGACATAAAACGCGGAGGAGGCTTTCTCATATTCGATCCTGACGGCGAAGACAGCGATGATGCCAACACAGACTTCATCAGACGTCTTATCTCATTAACTGCTGACCGCTGATCTTTCCGGCCTGAGCATAAGGTTAACGCATCATGCGTCTGTCATAACCCTTCTTCTCAAAATCGGTAGCGTTTTCGTCTTCCACAACTTCTTCCGCTGCATCATGCCGGACGTCTCTTGCAAAGTAACGCTTCTGTTCGCTGTATTTCCATCCTGACTCAAGCTCGACAAACGAACCGTTTGTCTGAACGGCGGATATCGGAAAAGACGGATCGTAATAAGCTTCTACTCCGAGTTCGGGAGCCAGGTCGTGGTTATCAGTCTTGGACAGCTCCGCTATATCACGTTTCTCCCTGTCGAGCATTATCTTCGGAAGTATCGCGGAAAGGAAGATCGTAAACAGAACTATGAGTACGATGTATATCAGGCACTCCAGAGGATGATTGTTTATGTACATGCTGACATCTATCGACAGTATCATGATCCCGCCCACAAGAACGAATATGAACCATGGCATAAGATAGAGCGCCAGACGGATGCCGCGCTTCCAGCTGACGGAGTTCATCTTTGCACGTCTGCTTCCGCGCTCTATCGCCTCCCAGCCCTTGGCATAAGGGAACTCGCCGGAGACCTTGCCCGTTTGACCGTTTATTATGTACTGATACCTCTTTCCGTTAAAATCGATGCTCAGGAACCATATCGGCAGGAGCGCGTATTTTACTTCCTGATTGCGGTATCTTGTCGTACTCTGCTCTGACGACGGGACGAAGGAATCATAGCCGAACGTGATCTTCTCGCATACGGACAGGGCATACCTGTCCAACCGCCTATAGATGGTACCTGTCATATCGAGAGGCTGTTCATCGTATTTCTCGGCAAAGAAGCCCTGCAGATATTCGGATCTGAACGTTACGAGTTCCTTGAAATCGAAAGGTTCCGCAGCAGCCATCAGGCGGTTGGCGATATTCTTCTCACCGTCGAAAGGGACATCCTTCAGCCTGAACTTTATCTTCCCGTAGACAGACTGTGACACGCTGTCCACAGTGGCATTGAAGTTTTCCTCATAGACCGTGTCCGCCATCCTGCCCTTGTATCCCCTGCCGGCGATATTCACTTCGACTTCAGATGATACGATCCACGTCGGAACATAAAGTCCGGTCATCTTCGACAGGACTTTCTTAGAACCGAAATCCTTGGGAAGATGTTCTATTCCCGCGCAATATTCCTCAAACAGGCTTATCGCCTTTTCCTTATCAAACTTAAACGGAATGATGTAGTCAGGCTTGAACTCACGTGTAAGCCTTCTCGTGACGAGCGCGGGTGATCCGCAGAAAGCGCATGTAGTCGAAGCGGTATTCTTATCCGTAATGATCTGTGCGCCGCAAGAATCGCAGACGACTTCTATACGCGACTCGTCTTCCTTGCTCATCTCGACAGTTCCGTCGTATTCCTTCTCAAAGTTTGAAAGACCGAAAGAGCCTACTTTATCAAGCGTACCGGAATCAAAGACTCCGCCACAGAACCTGCAGATACACGCACCGTGCTCCAGATCAAAAAACAGGTTTGATCCGCAATTAGGACACTTGACCGAATTTGCTGATAATGATTCCGTACCGGAACCTGTGCCCGATGCTTTATCCCAAATAGCCATATCTCTACCCCTAAATACTCTACAATGGCTGACCGCAGTTCTTTTCCGGAAGAACCGCCCTTCATTCGTTAATTATACCATCTGAGCATATAAGGGTGCACCGAATAATAAGGAAATCTTTATTTTTATCAAAAAGACAACTCTATGTTTCCTTTTTCTTCACTGCTTGAATTCGAACCCAATATGACCGTAATTGTTCCGGGATGGTATTCGTCCAACGGCATTTCCATCTTGAAATACAAAGTATCCAGCTGGTCCGCAACTCCGAAGTATGAAGCCATGCTGTAGATCTCCCCGTTTTCATCAGCACAGGACAATTGCAGGTTATCACCCGAATTCCACGGCGTTATGCTTCCGGATACAAACAGATTGACCGAACCGTCGCCGTTATCTCTTTTAAAAACGCTGCAGCTTATGCCGTCGCCTGATCCTTCAGAGACCTTCTGATAGTCATCACCGGCCACATATGCCGTATCCAGACTGAAATCGTAACCGAACTCAGCCGATTCCTCCTCTTCCACCACGGTTTTAGAAGAAGTATCCATCATATACATCGATAACGGGAACATGATGCCCGTCACAAGGATAAGCTGCGCACCAAGAACGATAAGCGCTACCCCCCAGGGTGCCATCCATTTTCTTTTGCCAGTCTCCGCGTTTTCGAGCACTCTGTTAGTGTGCCTGTCGAAACACCTCTTATAGATAACGAAAACAATAACCGTAACTATCAATATCAGCGGTAGTGTAAATAAAAATAAACCAAAAGCTGCACCAAACATTCTGTTTCTCCTTTATATCCCTATTCTGTCTCTGAAAATGTAGTAATAACTTCTTGTGACATCGACCTTTGAGCCGTTTGTCAGATGGAGGATGAATTTTTGCAGGAGCGAAGATTCGATCCGTTTTATCTTCTTCAGGTTTACGATCGCGGAATTGCTGACTCTCAGGAACCGGTCCGCCGGCAGGACCTGTTCCAATGCTTTGAGCCTTTCACCGGAATTGTAAGTGCCGTCAGTAGTATGGATGATAATGTCATGACCCATACTCTCGATAAAGCAGATATCTTTGACATCAAGATAGAACTGCTGATCTTCCTTTTTACCCGCAATGTAATTAACCCCAGAGCCGCGGCGTATCAGAAGGTATTCCGATTCAGGATCGTCTGTTATCCCCATATTCTGCAAACTTGCCCTCATCGGGTCGTCGGGATCGAGCATTAACTTGATATTCACCTCTTGCACTCCTTTCCTCTGATATGAAGATACAACAAAAGAATTTCAAAAACACGGTTTTGGAATGCATTACACGTTTTTGCGAATAACTTGCAGAAAAATGCCAATTGTCGATCTCATTGTCGATTATTACAGGCCGGCAAAAGCAAAACCCCTGCAAACGCAATGTTTACAGGGGTTTTCATCTGGCGGAGAAGGAGAGATTCGAACTCTCGAAACCCTTTTGGGGTTTACACGATTTCCAGTCGTGCGCCCTCGACCAGGCTAGGCGACTTCTCCGTGTTCTTATAAAATGCTCAATGATTGTATAATCTTTGGGTACCTTTGTCAACATTTTGATTCGATTACGCTGACAGATTTTATTGTAAACGCTCTTTTACTGTGTTATACTTCATAAGCTTTAACTTGCCCCTATAGCTCAGCAGGTAGAGCGCATCCATGGTAAGGATGAGGTCTCCGGTTCAAATCCGGATGGGGGCTCCACTATTAAAAACTCTGCAAGAACTGCTGTTCTTACGGAGTTTTTCTTTTGTTTCAGATATACATCAGCACAACGCCCGCGGCCAATGTGGCCAGGCAGGCTCCGACCGCAACAGTTATGAGAGACCGTTCGAAGAATCCCAGTAACATTGCCACTGCAAATCCGCACAGTGCGGTAACGAACGAACCTGTGGAATAAAGGATCGCCGGGAACGTCATGGCCGACAGCACCGTATACGGTATGTAGTCGAAAAATGCCTTAACGGCCGGATTTTCGAGCTTTTTTCGGAACAGAACGAAAGGCAGCATGCGCACCAGATAAGTGGTCAGCGCCATGATCACAAGAAGCGGGATAAATATCCTGTTATCGAGCGAGCCGCCCGCACCCTCCGTTACCGCAGCAGTATTCGCCGGAATGATGTAGGACGGAGCAAAAACGAGCATCAGAACGATCAGAATGACCCCGGCAGCAACCGCAACGGCTGTGCCGGCCTTCCCTTCAAGTTTCTTTCTTGCCGTGACACCCGCAAGAGCAGCCAATACCGCGGAAATGATTATCGCGAATCCCTGGGAGACATATTGCGACAGCGCCGGAATATAGAAAAGAAGCGACGAGAGTATGCACGACAGAAGAGAACCGCATAATATCACTTTGTCGTGCTTTGCCTTGGGCAGAACGATCGATACGAACATGCCGTAAATGCCTATGGCCAGGGCATTTGTCAGGAAGTCCGGGAAGACCTGTCCCAGAAGCGCGCCTATCACGGTGCCCGCAACCCAGCCCGCAACCGGCAAAACCGTCAGGCCGAAGAAATACCGGGCTCCGAACTCGTATTTCTTGCTCACCGCCACACCGAAGATCTCATCGGTGATCCCGTATGCCAGGAGCATCCTCAAAAGAGGCGTCATGGTCCTGTCGGCCTTTTGTGACAGCGCGATACCCATGAGTGAATAACGCAGGTTAATGACTATCTGCGATATTATCATGGCAATAATACCGCCGGCGGCAGTCATTATGCCGAGTCCGGCAACCTGGCCCGCAGACGTGATATTCGTAAGTGATATGAGTCCTGCCTGTATCCAGGACAGTCCCTTTGACACTGCCAGTATGCCGAAAGAGAAAGAAACGGACAGATATCCCAAACCAATAGGAAGGCCGTCTCTGACGCCCTCCCCCATTGTGTATCCGTTAAAACTTTCAGTGCCGGAATCTTCTTTAGGCATATAAAGCTCTTATCTCTTCAAATGTGAAATACAGATCAAGTTCCAGTTTTTTCGCGTCCGCAGCTGAGTCACTGAGCTCAATGATCTTCGTGACCGTCTCAGCTGATCCGTCAACCTTGTAGACAACACCGTCTGTTATGTAATACTTGTCCACGGGGTCGAAATTCCCGTCATCATAGATCGTCGTGCGTGCAATAAACAGAGCATCTCCCATATTGAAATACTCGTCCATCTGCATTCCGTCAGGCAGTTTCTTCTCCAGCTGGAGAGCTTCATATTTGCCGTCAGGAGAGACCGTATACGTGCCTGCTGCGGCTACCCCGCTTAATGTGGCACCGCTTACCTTCTTGGATTTCGCTTCGGATCCGTGTTCCTTCATGTATTCATTAAGTCCGAATGTATAATCGCGTATCTTGGCATCGATCACCTGGAAAGACATCGGATCAACTGTCTGCTGAACAGTCTGCTGCGGTTCCGTCGGGTCCGTATGCAGTTTATCCGTGCATGCGGCGCCTGTAAGTAAAACAGCCGCAATAAGTCCCGTTGCCGCCAGTTTTTTCCCAAATCCCACACTCTTCATAATCTGTCAGTCTCCTTTATTTGGATCTTACGCCGATAGATTATAGCACATGGCATTTTGTTAAGTTTGAAATAGACACATTTTGTGTTATAGTTCTCTTTGTTTTTAATAAGAAAGGAATGGGATCGAAATGATTATTTCAAGACTTAAGGCTGCAGGCGCTCTGGTAATCGCGGCAACAGTTCTTTTTACCGGCTGCGCAGGCATTACACATGAACCCAAGGTTGATATGTCCACGCTCAAGCAAGTTGACGATGAAGACTTCATCAAGGCATTAGGCGCCATCGGCATCGACGAATCCGATGTTGATGAGATGCTCGACACATCTTTCTCATTCAACGATGACGACACGGATTTCGAGGTAACGATCAATCTTGATGCGGTATCAGACAACGGCAACCAGTACAGCTTCACTCAGTGCGTTGACGAAGAGACCGCAAAGGCTCTTTTTGACTACTATTACGCTGATTACGACGGCATCTTTGACAATAAGGATTTCTCGGGCATCAGCAGCCACGAGGTAGGCAGCAACACAGCTTACGTACTTATCGACGGCAGATATGATGACAAGGTTGAAAACACCTACACTCCTTATCACGATGCGATCTATCTTCTCGGAGACACGGTCATCGTCGCCATTGCAAGCGACTACGACCTCTCGATCGAGAAGGAAGTCAATGATTTCCTCGATGCACTCGGATATCCCCATCCTTAAGGGATCTCATTTAAATTGACTTATACAAAAGGTGCCCCGTTTATCGAGGCACCTTTTCTTATGTTTTAATGATAATGCTCAGCTGCTTTGGCTTCTGCATTGTAATACTCCGTAGTATACTTGTCGTTTCCACCCTCCAGATAAAGGTCACCATAATCAAAATAGAAAAAATATTCTTCAGTTTTATCTCCATCAAAAGTCAACAACATTTTTCCCGGCCATCTGTGTCCGCTGGAATGTTTTATGATCTCATAGGTAAACTTGCGTTCAATCGTACCCTTTACTTCTTCTTGTGTATCATAATCCAAACCCGTATATTCAGTAATCATGGCACCGGTATTATCCTCGTTAAAAACGCAGCTTTGACTTATCGAACCTCTGCTCTGACAGGCAACCCATGTTCCATACAGATCTTTTGAAGTCGAATGTTCAGGAGGAAAATACACTACTCCTGAAACATCTTTAGGAAGATACGAAAGATCCATCGGTTCCTCACCGAATAGTTCTTTGTATTGTTCCGCTGTCATAAGCTTCCCAAACTGCGGAGCCGAATTCCCGAAATAATCCTTTAAATAGCCGTTATAGATCTCACATGTTTCCGGACTGTCCGTGATGACCATAGTCTTGATATCTGCATCAGCACATAAAGTAGAAACACAATCGTTATATTTCAACAGTACACTGGCTAATTCCTCATTTGAATATTTGTAGGGCTCGTCAAAATTGCCAAGATGAGGTTTAAAGCTAAAAGATCCGGAACGTTCAAATAATAAATATCCTTCGCCTAACAGCGTTTTGAATATTTCAGCAGAAACACACTCTCCATAAGGAATATTGTTTTGAATGAGATAACTGAACGTCAATTTATTATTCAGCATTCCATAATAAGGATCTGCATCAAGAAAATAATCACAGAATTTTTCATAATTATTTATATAAAACTGCGTATTATTATACTTTGTTATTCCATAAAGATAATCGACTTCAGAAAATGGAACACTTTCATAATTCCTGTCGAACCTCTCGTTAACAAAATCCGTCAATATCTTATTCAGTTCATCAGTAAAACCATAACAATGAATATAACCGTTTAATGTGTAAGTAAATTCCGGCACAAGAGTTCCCTGTATATACTCTGCAAACGCTTCATTCTCGGCATCTCCCCACTCAAAGTCATACACAGGAGGAAGAGTTGTCTCTGTTGATGTTATCTCAGTTTCCTCATTGTTACCCGGATTTAAGCTGCCTGAACTGCATGCTGTCATCAGGATGGAAGTTGTAAGTAAAAGAACAACGATTGCTTTTGGTTTCATATTAATCACCACCGTTCTGCATAACAAGTGAAGCATTTATCTTATTCGCCATATCTGCTCTGTTGAATGCAGCTGTCATCATATGACCATTATACTGCGAAAGTCAGGTTCCCATAACAAAAGGCTGCCCGCAAAAGGCAGCCTCTTGAATAACCGTCTGTATCTGTCAGTTACTTAACTTCAGCGTAAGCCAGCACGTAAGGATACTTGAGACTGTCGTCTGAAGCGACAACCACTACGTAATAGCCCTTTTTGACCTTGGAGCAGTCAACATCATAGAAAGCTCTTCCGTCGCTGTACTCAACAGGTGTGATGGAATCGGAATAGATGGGCTTTGAAAGGTCATCCTTATCGAATTCCTTATCTTTGCTGTAATAATAAGCGTAGTAGATCTCGTCTTCGGCATCCTCGTTTACTTCGATGGAAAATGCGATCGTCTCGGTATCAACACTGTATGTGCCGGGCTTATCCATTGTGTCGTCATAGTCCCACCACTTTGCCGTAACGACATAGTCGTTGAAGTCTTCATCGTAGATGGTGTATTTCTTGCCGGTCTCAACAGCATCCTTTCTCTCGATGCGCTCGATTATTGTGCCGCCGATACCGCCGTTCAGGAGTACAA
>NZ_JNLF01000005.1:0-552500 GCF_000702965.1 Butyrivibrio sp. AE2032
GGCCCTTGTAGATAAGGCCCTGATCCCACATCTGCTTTAATGCCCACCACTCGGACTCGATGTAGTTGTTGTCGTATGTAACATAAGGATGTTCCATATCAGCCCAGAAACCTACGCGGTCGCTCATGTGCTCCCACTGGTCCTTGTATGTCCAGACGGATTCCTTACACTTCTTGATGAAGGGTTCTACGCCGTAACCTTCGATCTGGGGCTTGCCGTTGATGCCCAGAGCCTTCTCGACTTCGAGCTCGACCGGAAGTCCGTGAGTATCCCAGCCTGCCTTGAAGACGATCGTCTCGCCCTTCATTGCGTGATATCTCGGGATAACGTCCTTAATGACTCTCGTCTTGATATGTCCGATATGAGGCTTTCCGTTAGCCGTCGGAGGGCCGTCATAAAGAGTAAAAGTCGGAGCACCGTCAGCCTTGGGCGCAATGCTCTTCTTGTAGATGTCGTTCTGCTTCCAGAATTCGAGAACCTGTTTCTCTCTGTCCACGAAATTAAGGTCTTTTGAAACTTTGTTGTACATAAACCGCTTCACCTTTATATATAATTTTGCAAGTTAAAATTATATATATTATGGGGCTTCAAAGTCAAGCAAACAGGCTCCACGGAAAAACTGACGGGACAGGCGCCTCAAACGCAATGTTTTCGCGCTTTACGGGGTGTTCGAAAGATAATCTGTAAGCATCGAGGGCAATATCTTTGCATCTTTTGTCCGCATGTCCGTACTTCTGATCACCGATCAGAGGGTATCCGGCATGTGCCATCTGGGCCCTTATCTGGTGGGATCTTCCCGTCCCGAGCTTTACTTCGGCCAGCGTGAGCCCGTCTTTTGAGCAGATCGCCTTATAATTAAGGTATGAACGCTTAAAACCCGGCTTCTCTGTATCGGATACGGTTACCGTATTGGTCTTTTCATCCTTGCAGATATAGTTTTCGAGCCTTCCCGAGCCTTCGAGAACACCGTCCACCACACATCTGTAGATCTTTTCGACCTTTCTGGACCTTATCTGCTCCGAAAGCCTTGATGCCGCTTTGCTGGTCCTTGCAAAGACCATGACTCCGGACACGGGCCTGTCGAGCCTGTGAACGAGTCCCAGATAAACTTCACCCGGTTTGGAATATTTCTCTTTGATATACGCCTTTAAGACCGTGAGCATGTCCGGAGCTCCGGTGCCATCCGACTGGGACAGCACGCCTGCCGGCTTTAAGGCCACGATTATATGATTATCCTCGTAAAGGACATTTACGCCGTACGGGAGTTCTACTTTGCCGTCCATCTTGCCGTCTGACCACAAGGAAGATATGCATCCATCTTCGATACGGGAAGCATCAGTTCATCCGCTTCCACCCTGCCGCCCGGGATCGCGAGCTTTAAGATCTGACCCGATGCCTGGGCAGTAATGCCTGTGGCATAGGAACTTGCGATAAAGAAAAGCGGATCATCCGAGATCAGTTCGGAACAGAGCTTGACCAGATCGTAGAAAGAGTCCTCGAGCTTCCACAGTTCTCCCGAAGGGCCTCTGCCGTATGAGGGCGGATCCATGATTATTCCGTCGTATCTGCGTCCTCTTCTTATCTCGCGCTCGACGAACTTTTTGCAGTCCTCAGCGATAAACCTGACATAACGGTCTTCGAGCCCGCTTTCTTTGATGTTCTCCTTCGCTCTTGCGATCATGCCCTTTGAAGCGTCGACATGGACGACCTCATCGGCACCGTGCGCGGCGCAGGCCAGGGTCTGGGCACCCGTATAAGCGAATAGATTAAGGACTTTGATATCCTTCTTCCCCGCTTTTTTCGCATTTTCTATGAGATTTCCGCAGAAATCCCAGTTTGAAGCCTGCTCGGGGAAAAGCCCCGTATGTTTGAAAGCCGTAGGTTCTATTATGAACGTCAGTTTCTTTCCAAGGGAATCGTAACTTATCTTCCATGTTGAGGGGAAATTCTTAAGCTTCGTCCAGGCACCTCCGCCCGTATTGCTCCTGTTGTAGAGCGCCGACGGCTTCTCGAGTTCGTCCATCGGTATCTCTTTGCCGTTCCTTATCACGGGCCAGACAGCCTGAGGATCGGGACGCCTTAAGGTTACATCGCCCCAGCGTTCATACTTTTCGCCTGCTCCGCAATAAAGGAGTTCATAATCTTTCCAGTTATCCGATATAAACATATCTCAGACCACCCCGATACTGTTAGTTACCGCCACGCGCCGTCCTTCGAAAAGGAGCTCGACATAATAGTCTCCGGGAGCAAACGTGCCCCAGCCCTCCATTCCGGCGCTGAAATCGGCTTCAGCGGTTACATTATCCTTCAAGACGACGTCTCTCGTAAGAAGAACCTCGCCGTCTTTATATAATCTTGCTTCAAAAATTGCATTAAGAGGAACCGAGAAATAGAATACACCCTTCATGGCAAACATGTCTTCAGTATCGAAGACCTGGTAATACACGGGATTATCCTCGGTCGGATCATACCAGATGCTGTAGACATATACGCTGCTAATATAGTCAAAGTCAGGATCAGTCATCACATATGTTTCGGAGGTGTAAGTTCCGGTCGGTTCCATCGTTTCATAGGTAGGTTCGGTACCACGGGAACCGTGCTCGGGCTTGCTCGGCTCGGAAGAACGGATCCTTCCTCCGTGCGTCTCCTCACTGCCGAGGATATCAATGGCCGAACACGAAGCGATACTTATAACCAACGGCAGAGTCAGCAGCGCCGCAGTTATCTTTTTTATCATCTGATGTGATATCCGATCCGCCATAGAACCTCTTATCTGAAAGATCCTTAGATTATATCAGGGATCGTCAGTCTATTACATCTCCGCTCGTCTCTTCGACAACGATGCATGCAGCAGTGAACACAATATGTTTCCTGCCGGCATCTCCATAGACCACGAGACCGTAGAATCCCGGCTTCATCTCCGCAGGAGTATAGTCGATGTCGTAGCAGGACTGATCGTCATAGACAGTAGGCTTGCAGGAAGCGCTGAAAACGGGTTCGGTCTCGTTCACATCCTTGAAATCGGATTTCTCGCTGTAATAGTAATCGTAGTAGAGCTCGTTGTCATTTGTGCTGCTGACAGCAAGAGAGAATCCGAGTGTTTTAGTGTTTGAAGCAAAAGCACTCTTGCCGACTGATGTGCCGTCGTAGTCCCACCAGCCTGTGTTAAAGACAAACGAATTTGCCATAAGGTCGCTGTCCTTTATGTCATAGACGAGATCGGTCAGGTAGTGCTCCTTCTTGTATTCCTCGAAAACTATCTCTTCTTTCTCGAGGATCTCATTAACGACTTCACAGTCGGATGTGCAGATCTGCTTTGAGTGCGCGTCAAAGACCATTACCGAATACTTGCCGTCAGTGATGAAACCGTCCTCGTTGAGGTCTCCTGCGCCTGCCATGTCAATCGAATAATCCAGCCTGATGCTGTTGTCTTCGATATCCATGATGTCAGATGTGTATATGACCTCGCCGCCCCTCGATACCGTGTAGTACACCCCGGGAATGAACCTGTATCTGGAAAGCTCGTTGTTGAAGTTTACGCGCAGTCCGATCTCTTTTACGTTCGTATAAACGCCTTTTGGAGCCAAAGCCCAATTTGAGTCAGTATAAAAATCCGAAAGGAGCCCAGGCATTATACCGTGGTTTATGGTGTTGTAAGCGTAAACGGCATCCACTGTATCTTTTGGATTCTTGATCCTGGCAAACTCACCGCTCAGGTCGACCGTGACATTTACTGTTATGTTTTTCGAAGATGACGAAGAAAGAGCCGTCTTGAACTCTTCAACGGAGGTTGCGGAAAGAGCCGCATCCGAACTGAAGTCGCCCTGTTTCCAGACGACATAAACGGTTGCGGTCTTAGTGTTCTTGTCATAGACGGGATCCTGAACGGAGAAATCCGTGGATTCTTTTATGGCAGCGGCGAAAGCGGCTTCTTCTTTGTTAAAGTCAGAAGGCGCGATAAGTTCGGACAGTTCCTCTTCCGTTATGGTTCCGTAGTCAAAATAAGAAGCGAGCTTTGAGATCTCTCCGGCATTTACGTCGGTACAGAAAGTCTCACAGAGGCTCTTTGCTTCCGGGCTCCTGTCACCTGAGCTGCATCCGCAAAGCACGGACATGACACAGCAGACAGCCAGGAACACAGTGAATATCTTTTTTGTATAACGCATCAATATTCCATTTCCTCACATTTAAGTGGCGCCTCTTTTGAAGGCGCCACCATTATTTCGACTTATTATATCAAACTTGTTCTTTATACAATCAGGCAGATTCTCATGAAACCTTGCAGAATCCGTAGAGTATGTTGGAGTTCGTCTCGGCATCCATTACGAACAGGAGATAGAAGCCTGACTGTGCCTCACCGTTTGTCGCATAATCGATATCGTAATAGTATCCGTTGTCATACTGGGTTACGGAGATTGTGTCAGTAAAGATCGGTGAACCTGAGAGTGCATCCGCGAGCTCATTCTCGTTTGCGGCATAGTAATAATAGTATGTGAGTTCCTTGTCGCACTCGGGAGTTACCTGGATGGAGAAAGCGATATACTGGACCGACTTGTCATAGAAGCAGCCGTCGGAAAGGCATCCGGCATCAACGTCATACTCGAACCAGTCTGCCTCGATGACATACTGCTTGAAGGACTTATCGTAATAATCGAAATAAACGCCCTCACCGCCTGTTGTCGTATTTCCGCCGCCGCCGTTTCCGCCGCCATTGCCGGAAGGAACGGTGATCTCGGTATGCTCAACGGTAACGATCTCGGTATCTACTACCTCACCGTCTGCGGTAAGCAGTTCGATGGTGTAAGTACCGTCTTCAAAGATGCTTCCGGTAAGGCCGACATCTCCGAGCTCGACACGGCAGGAAATGTTTGTGGACTTTCCAAAGAGCATGTTGTCGCTGACATAAGCAACCTGACCGTCCTTATAGAGCTTGAAATACAGATAAAACTCTTTGTCTGCATATTCAAGAGCTTCGGAAGCGAAGAAATAATCGTACTGGATAAAGTTGGTATCAACATACTTGCCGTCGGTTGTAAGCCAGAAATCACTGACGTTCTTATCGATCAGGCCGGCGATCTTCTCGGCTGAAAGCGAGAGATCTAACTCAACTTTCCTGTAATCGTAGAGCTTGAGGAATTTCTTGCTTCCGACATTGTCGGGCACCCATTCCTTGTCTTCCTTGACGAACTCGGCAGTAAAGGTGATCTCGTTGGTGTCACCTTTCTTTATTGCCTTTGTCAGCTCATCGATATCATTGAAATCCTCAGCAAGAACAGAAGAATAATCGACGATAGTGAAAACGATGTCAACGGAAGCGCTGTCCTTGTTTACCGTGCAAGACTCCTCATCGATCTCATATTCGATGGTGGACTCGACGGCCTTGAAGAAAGCCTTCTCGTCATCGGTTTTCTCATCATCGGAAAGGAGTTCGGTCAGAGACTGTGCCTCCTTGCTCTTCTTATCAAGACCGGTATTCTTGATGATCTTTCCTGCATTGCAGGTCAACATATCGGTTGCCAGAGAATCGGCAACTTCCAATACAGCCTTTTTGGCTCCGCCGTTATTAAGACATCCGGTAAAGCCCAACAGGACCGCACCTGTCAGAACAGCAGATACAGCCTTCTTAATGATATTTCTATTCACAAAATCATCCTCCCTTATTGAAGCAATTAATAAATTCTATATTTATTTACGACAAAACTCAATGAAAAAGCATAATATTATTTGATTTTCAGAAACGGTTTGCACTTTTGTCCTAAAGAATAATATAATATTCTCTATAAAATTGGGGGTATTGAAAATGTCAGTAGCACCTAACATCTTAATCTGCGACGACGATCCGGTCGTACACGAATCATTAGGCTTATATCTTGATAACGATAATTTCACGCACATAGATGCATACGACGGCAGAGAATCTCTTGAGATGGCCCAGGCTTCAAAGCCCGACCTTATACTCCTCGACGTCATGATGCCTGAGATGAGCGGCCTTGATGTATGCCGTGAACTCAGAAAGACTATGGCTACCCCTATAATCATGCTTACGGCCAAAGGAGAAGAGATTGACAAGATCGTAGGTCTTGAGCTCGGTGCGGACGACTATATCGTAAAGCCTTTCTCACCCCGCGAGGTTATCGCAAGGGTCAAGGCCGTTCTGCGCCGTTTCGGTGATGCTCCCAAGCCCTCTTCCGTCCTCACTTTTGACGGACTCGAGATCAACCTTAACAACTACGCCGTCAAGTCTAACGGCGAAGGCGTTCCCTGCACTCCGAAGGAAGTTGAGATCCTCTATCTCCTGGCTTCCCACCCGGGTCAGGTGTTCGGACGCGAACAGATACTGGAATCCGTATGGGGTGTCGACTATAACGGCGATTCAAGGACCGTCGATACCCACATCAAGAGGATCAGACAGAAGATAACTTACGATAATGCGCCCTGGTCGATCCAGACCATATACGGTATCGGTTACAAATTCGAGGTATCGTAAATGTTCCAAAGTACGCTTCTTAAGCGAACGATGACGCTCGTCGTACTTTCCCTTCTGGCTTCCGCCATACTTGCGACGATCGCATTCATTGTTGCGGGAAGAACCGCAACACTTGAGCTCGAAGTCGACAGCGCGATAAAGCAGGATGAGGAATTTAAGAATATCCTTGAGGAAAACCCCGATTATTTCGGGAGCGTCGACACCAGGCTTTTCTTTTTCGAGACGAGTTATGCCACCGGGCACGACTATTACCTTCTAAATGCTGACGGAAAAGCGGTCAATTACACACGCATCGAGAAGCGCAACCTTTCCGCGCAGGACACGTCCAACATAAGTTCCGTATTAAGATCCCTCAATTACCGTGACAAAGACGGTCTCGGCTATTCCATAATCGACCGTGACGGCATGGGAAATGCGGTTATCGACCGCGAGGACATGGGTTATGTCGTCGTCGACAACATGAAGATCAACAGCATGATAATAGTAGACCGTTTCACGGTAACTATCGACGGCAATCCGTACGATCTTTATTCCCTCTCCTATCTTGAGGGTTACAGCGATCTTGTCGGAAAATACCTCAACATTCTTCTTTTATCGACGCTCATGGCAGCAGCAGCGATGCTCGTACCCGCTTACGCTTTCGTCAGCCGAATGGTGCTTCCTTTGCAGGAGATCAATGAGATCGCGATGCAGTACGGTAAGGGAGACTTCAGTGCACGTGCCGATGAATCCCACAAAGGCGAGATCGGTGAGCTCGGTCAGTCTTTCAACTTCCTCGCAGACCGTCTGTCCAAATCCATCAATGACCTCACGGCAGAACGTAACCAGCTGCAGGATATCTTTGACGTGATCTCAGACGGTATCGTCGTTGTAGACAAGAATGCTGTTCCCGTTACGACAAACAAAGCCATTCATAAGCTCTTCGAGCGTGCTGATAAGAACAACCTGTTTACCGAGAGACTCCAGCTCATTCCTTTCGATGACGTATGGAAAGACTTTGAGGACTGTATCGCTACCGGCGAGACAAAGACCAGACAGATCGACAACAGGGACTATGCTTACCAGTGTACCATCATCCCTAAATACGATTCCAGCGACAACAGCACAATAATAGGCGCTACGGGCTTCTTCCGTGATATCTTTGAGGAACAGAAGAACGAGCGTTTCCGCCAGGATTACGTAGCGAACATCTCACACGAGCTGCGTACCCCGCTCCAGACTTTAAGAGGTCTCATCGAACCTCTCTCGGACGGCATGGTCAAGAAAGAGTCAGACCGTCAGCGTTACTATCAGATCATCCTGAACGAGACGATGAGACTTTCCAGACTCATCGACGACATGTTGGAGCTCTCCAAACTCCAGTCAAGGACTCTTGCGTTCAAGATGTTCCCTTTCAATCCGAACGACCTCATAAACAGCATCGAGATCAGGTTCAAACCCATCATGAAGGAAGCCGGCATCAGGTTCTCCGTACAGAACAATTACGGCGTGCTCCCTACCGTTATGGGTAACCCGGACCGCGTCGAGCAGATCCTGGTCATCCTCCTCGACAATGCCAAGAAATACACTCCGGCCGGCAAGAGCATCACGATCCTTACCGATTACATCGAGACGGAGAAAAAGGTTTACATATCGGTTGCCGACACAGGACAAGGCATACACGAGTATGACATCGGTCATATCTTTGACAGGTTCTTCAAGGCAGATCGTGCGCGCGGAAAGAAAGGCTCAGGCCTCGGTCTTTCCATCGCAAAGGAACTCCTTACTTACATGGGCGAGACGATCACCGTCAACAGCAAGTATGAGGAAGGCTCCACTTTCACCTTCACGCTGACAAAGGCAGAGGTTCCGGATGTCTGGGACTGATAACGAAGGCATAAGGCTTAACAAATACATAGCCTCATCAGGTATTTGCTCAAGGCGTGAAGCCGATACCCTAATCGAAAAAGGCAAGGTCACGATAAACGGCACAGTTGCCGTTCAGGGCAGCAAGGTCATGGACGGCGATGTCGTCGAAGTGTCCGGCCGCAGGATAAAACCCGAGGACTCAATGGTCTATATCGCATTCAACAAGCCTCTCGGTGTCACCTGCACCACGGATAACCGCGACCCTTCAAACATAATAGACTACATCGGTTTTAGCGAGCGCATCTTCCCCGTCGGACGTCTTGATAAGAACTCATCAGGCCTTATCCTCCTTACAAACGACGGCTCGATCGTTAATAAGCTTCTGCGTGCCGAGAACGGTCACGAGAAAGAATATCTCGTTACCGTAAACCGCCCGTATGACAAAGCTTTCATTAAATCCATGGAATCCGGCGTTCCCGTTCTGGGACAGCTGACTCTTCCCTGCAAGATCACTCCCGCCGGCGACAGGACATTCAAGATAATCCTTCATCAGGGCTTAAACCGTCAGATCCGCCGCATGTGTGAGTACCTTGGCTACAGAGTCACAAAACTCAAACGCATCCGCTTCATGAATATCCTTTTAGGCGATCTCGAGACCGGCAAATGGAGATACCTGACAGCCGGGGAAAAGAAAGAGCTGCTCAGCGGGATAGAGTAATAAGATCACTTTTTCCATCCAACATAATATCAGTCAACCATATACCTGCAGCGTTGGACTAAAATAAAAAACTGTCCCAAAATGCATGTACCGCATTTTGAGACAGTCTCAAATTTCAAATTATTATATAAGACTTATTCTTCTTCAGTCTTTTCTTCAGAAGACTCAGCGACTTCAGATTCAGCAGTTTCCTCAGCCTCTCTTGCAGCAGCTTCCTCAGCTTCTCTTGCTGCATACTCTTCTGCTCTTCTTGCAGCTTCGGCTTCCTCGTCAGCCTTCTTCTCGGCTCTGGTCTCTTCGATGAGAGCATCAAGATCGGTGGAACCTGCATCCTTGTCATCATCCTTCTCATAGTAGAACTTGACCTTATCCTTGCTGTTGCGGGCACCGTAAGCTTCAGCGATGGCGAAGCACTCGTCACGGAGCTGCTTGAAATCGTCTACTGACTCGAGGTCGGTCGACGATGTCTGATAGCATGCGTCCTCGAAAACATCGTCGAGTACAAGATAATATGTCTTATCCTTCTTGAAGTTCTTGTCGATGAGAGCTTCAGCCTGGTCAGGTGTTCCGTCTCTGCCGTCGAAGTTCTCGAAAGGAATGGCAATCTTGCTGTAACGGTATCTGAGTACGACATTCTTCTCGTTATAGTCAACTGCGACACGGTACTTTGCAATGAGGAATGACTGAGCAAATACAAGGATACTTATCAAAGCACTGAGACCGCCTACTACGAGCAATCCGATCTTGATGATGTTGTCGCTGACCTTGACGATTCCAACTGCTACGAGGAATGCTCCCAAAAGGCAGAAGACAACGGATAAGATCCTGTTGCGTGTGATCTTCGAAGGATTTGCCGGATAACAATGTACCCCCTCTTTAGGCAGCTTCTCGATCAGTTCTTTGTTTTCGAGTTCATTTGACATAAAAACCCCTCCTTAATTATTTACTCAAAACCTCTATTCTGTCAGAAAGATTAGCATACATCTCTTCATACTTCGCAAGCTTTGCCCTCTCCTGATCAACAACTGCAGCAGGAGCCTTGCTTACGAAAGACTCATTGGAGAGCTTGCCCTTGAGACGCTTGATCTCGCCTTCAAGACGTGTCTTCTCCTTATCAAGTCTCTCAAGCTCTTTGGCAATATCGATAAGGTCTTCCAGAGGAATATAGATCTCTCCGCCGCCGAATACTGCCTGTACTGCAGTTGACGGGATGCCTTCTTTATTAGTTCTTGTCTCAAGGCTGCTTACGGAAGCAAGTCTCTCAAGGAATCCCTCACCCTGAGTGAACATATCTGCGATCTTATCAGATGTTGTAACTACGATGATGTGAGCCTTACGTGAAGGAGCAACGTCCATATTCTTACGTACTGCACGGATGCCTCTGATAGCGTCGATCATGGTATTCATCATCTCTGCGTCTTCAGCACTTGAAAGGACCTTGTCTGCCTCAGGCCACTCGGAGATCATGATGGACTCTGCCTTATCGGCGATAACGAGATTCTGATATACCTCTTCAGTGATGAAAGGCATAAAAGGATGCAGGAGCTTCATGGCTTCGCTCAATACATAGTTGAGGAGATAGATGGCATTGTTCCTTGTCTTGCATTCCTTATCGTAAAGTCTGCTCTTTGTGATCTCGATATACCAGTCGCAGAAGTTGTCCCAGAGGAAGTCTACGATCTTGCTCAGGGCAACGCCGAACTCATAGTTATCGATGTTAACAGTCGCTTCAGAAATAAGATCATGGAGCTCAGTTAAGATCCACTTGTCTTCAGTTGTGAAGATGGACTCGTCAACCATGTCAGGTGTGAAATCGTCATCCGTGTTCATGACAACGAATCTCATGGCATTCCAGATCTTATTGGAAAGATTTCTGCCCATCAGGATCTTGTCTTCCTGGAATCTCTGGTCATTGCCCGGAGCGTTACCCGTAACAAGAGCAAATCTCAATGCGTCACAGCCGTTCTGCTCGATGATCTCGAGAGGATCGATGCCGTTGCCCAAAGACTTACTCATCTTACGTCCCTGAGAGTCTCTTACGAGACCGTGGATGAGAACATCGCGGAAAGGAACGTCATTCTTATGCGCGAGACCGGCAACGATCATCCTGGAAACCCAGAACGTAATGATGTCATAACCTGTAACGAGCGTATCCGTAGGATAGAACTTTGCAAGGTCTTCAGTCTCTTCAGGCCATCCGAGCGTGGAGAAAGGCCACAGTGCCGATGAGAACCATGTATCAAGAGTGTCGGGATCCTGTCTCATCTCCTTGCCGCACTTGGGACATGTGCAAGAAGATTCCTTTGTGACAACCAACTCACCGCAGTCGTCGCAGTAGAAAGCGGGGATCCTGTGACCCCACCAGAGCTGACGTGAGATGCACCAGTCTCTGATGTCTTCCATCCAGTTGAAGTAATTCTTTGAGAATCTCTCAGGTACGAACCTGATGGAACCGTTTCTGACTGCTTCGATAGCAGGCTTAGCGAGTTCTTCCATCTTTACGAACCACTGGAGTGAAACTCTGGGCTCAATCGTGGTACCGCATCTGTAGCATGTACCTACATTGTGCGAATAATCTTCGATCTCTGTTAAATATCCGCCCTCTTCGAGATCCTTAACGATAGCCTCACGCGCTTCGTATCTGTCCATTCCGGCGTACTTGGGATAATCTTCCGTGATCTTTGCATCAGCTGTAAGAACGGTGATAACCTCAAGTCCGTGACGCTGACCGACCTCAAAGTCGTTGGGATCGTGCGCAGGAGTGATCTTAACTGCACCTGTACCGAATTCGATGTCTACGTAATCATCGGCGATAACGGGAATCCTGCGACCTACGAGAGGCAGGATGAGCATCTTGCCGATAACATCCTTATAACGCTCGTCCTTGGGGTTAACTGCTACCGCAGTATCTCCGAGGAGAGTCTCAGGTCTTGTGGTTGCAAGATCGATATATCCGGAACCGTCCTCGAAAGGATATCTCAGATGCCAGAAGTGGCCTGCCTGATCGGCATAATCAACTTCCGCATTGGAGATGGATGTAAGGCAATGAGGACACCAATTGATGATCCTCTCGCCTCTGTAGATAAATCCCTGGTTATAGTACTTAACGAAAACTTCCTTAACTGCGTCAGAGCAGCCTTCATCCATTGTAAAACGCTCGTGTGACCAGTCGCATGAAGAACCGATCTTCTTAAGCTGCTCGACGATCCTGCCGCCGTACTGCTCTTTCCAGGCCCAGGCTCTTTCGAGGAACTTGTCACGGCCCAAGTCGTCCTTTGTAAGGCCTTCCTTACGCATGGTCTCAACGATCCTGGCCTCTGTGGCGATCGATGCGTGGTCGGTACCCGGAACCCAAAGGGTCTCATAGCCTGCCATTCTCTTATATCTTGTGAGGGTATCCTGAAGCGTGTTGTCCAGAGCGTGACCCATGTGGAGCTGACCCGTGATATTCGGCGGGGGCATAACGATAGAGAACTTCTTCCCCGTCTTGCCTGCCTTGGGCTTAAAATAGTTGCTGTTCATCCACTTGCTGTAAAGTCTGCTCTCCGCCTCATTCGGATCAAATGCTTTACTGATGTTGTCGATTCTTGCCATAAATGATCTGATATCCTCTCTAATTTACTTCTTTATCATCGAGAGCGCGCCATAGAGAATGGAATCATCTCCCAGAGCCGCTTTCTTAAACTCAACTGTCTCCCTGATGGAAGGCATGCAGTATCTGTCAACTTCCGCAAGGATCTTTTCCATGAAGATGTCACCTACTGCTTCGATGACGCCGCCGCCATAAACGACCACGTCAGGGCTGAACGTATTGACGAGATTGCCGGATGCGATGGCCAGATAATGGCATGCGCGGTTGACGGCTTCCCTTGCCACGGCATCACCTTCGGCGAGAGCATTCTTCAATGCCTTGGACTTGAATACACCGTCCGTAACTGTCTCGGCCATGGAAGACTTTCTGCCTCTGGAGACCTGCTGTCTGATATAGGATGACATACCCTGCTTACTGGAGAATGCCTCAAGACAGCCTCTCTGGCCGCAGTTGCACAAAGGACCCTCAGGATCGAGGATCATGTGGCCATATTCGGCAGCCTTGAACTTGTTGCCTGTAAACAGTTCACCGTTAAGGATCAGTCCGCCGCCCATTCCGGTTCCGACGAAGAGACCAACAACGTTCTTGTAGCCTTTAGCGGCACCGAACTTGTATTCACCCAGCACGCCGACATTAACGTCGTTGCCGATATAGAACGGGCATCCGAACTCCTCTTCGATCGGTTTTCTGATGTTGTAATTTCTCCATGGGAGATTGGGTGAGAAAAGGACAACGCCCTTATCCTGGTCGATGACGCCGGGAGCGCCTGCTGCAATGGCATGTATGTCGCTCTTCTTGATACCTGATGTGCTGATGAGTTCCTTTACCACGTTGATGATGACCTGTTCAACGTTCTCGGAAGAATCACCGCCGGCCTTGGTCTTCTTCTTAAGCCTGTACACCACTTCTTTCTTGGAGTTGAAGATAACACCGAGAACCTTGGTACCGCCGATATCAAGACAAAGATTATAAGATTCTGCCATTGCTTAATTCCTCCTCTAATTTATTTTCTCAGCTGACGCCAAGCGCGGTTCCAGCCGTGCCGGCATCGCTGAAGTTCTTCTTTTCCTGTGTGCCGTTCTTGTAGATAAGAACAGGCTGCTTTCCTTCAACGATGGTTTCTTTCTTGATGATGCATTCCTTTACATCCTTCTCGGAAGGGATATCGAACATTACATCTCTCATGGTTCCCTCTATGATCGAACGGAGACCTCTGGCGCCGATATTCTGCTCGATCGCCTTATCGGCAATTGCCTTGATGGCATCCTCTTCGAAAATGAGATCAACATCGTCCATCTTGAGCATCTTCTGATACTGCTTGATGATCGCATTCCTGGGTTCGGTGAGTACTCTTACGAGAGCATCCCTGTCGAGCTTGTCCAAAGATACTGTTACCGGCAGACGGCCGATAAACTCGGGAATCAGACCGAACTTCATGAGGTCGTCAGGCTTAACATCGTGGAAATAGAAGCCGCTGTTGCGGTCCTTCTTTGACTGGACCTCGGCTCCGAAACCGTACTGCTTCTGCTCGACTCTCTCAGCGATTATCTCATCAAGGCCGTCGAAAGCGCCGCCTACGATAAAGAGTATGTTTGTCGTATCGATCTTGATGCACTCTTCGTTGGGATGCTTTCTGCCGCCCTTCGGAGGTACGTTTGCGACCGTGCTCTCCAATATCTTGAGCAATGCCTGCTGAACGCCTTCGCCGCTTACGTCACGCGTAATGGAAACGTTCTCGGACTTCTTCGTGATCTTGTCGATCTCGTCGATATAAACGATACCCGTCTGGGCCCTGTCTATATCATAATCAGCAGCGATAATGAGCTTTAAGAGAATGTTCTCGACGTCTTCTCCGACGTAACCTGCCTGTGTAAGGCTCGTTGCGTCAGCAACCGCAAAAGGAACATTGAGTATCCTTGCAAGGGTCTGTGCCAGGAGCGTCTTACCTGAACCTGTAGGTCCGAGCAACAGGATATTGCTCTTGGAGATCTCAGTATCGTCCTGAGGAAGGTCAGCATATACTCTCTTGTAATGGTTATAAACCGCAACCGAAAGAGCGACCTTTGCTTCTTCCTGTCCTATGACGTAACTGTCGAGCTTTTCTTTTATCTCATGGGGTGTAACAAGCTTTTTGGGCTTGATGCTGCGCATCTTGCGCTTCTTGTTGACTTTCTCCTCCTCAGCTACGATGCCGTAAGCCGTCCTGATGCAGTCGATGCAGATATAACAGTTTACGCCTGAGAAAAGTCTCGGTACCTCATACTCGGATTTGCCGCAAAAAGAGCAGCTTAAGACTTCTCTGGAGTCGCCGCCGTAGTTGCCGTTCTTAGAATTAGCCATTAAATAACTCCTGAAAAACAAAATTCGTAGTCATGATATTCTATCACTACGACGCTATTTTAACAAAATAATATATATATAATATTTCAAACGCGTGAAAAATTATCAGTCAATGACACAAACGGCGGTTAAATGGCCGCAGAATCGAGGATGACGGTGAACGGGCCGTCATTGATCAGACTCACCTGCATGTCTGCCCCGAAAACGCCGGTTCCGAGCTTTTTGACCTGAGGTCTTATGGTGTCAGCGATATAGTTATAGAGCTCTTCTGCTCTCTGAGGACCCATGCTGTCCGTAAATGAAGGTCTGTTTCCGTGCTTGCAGTCAGCATAGAGCGTAAACTGGGACACTAGGAGCATTTCCCCGCCGATATCTGTCAGACTGAGGTTCGTCTTGCCGTTCTCGTCTGAAAATATCCTGAGCTTCAGGAGCTTGGCGATCATCTTGTCAGCAACAGCCTCATCATCGTCCTTGCCGACGCCGCAGAGGACGAGCATGCCGGGGCCTATCGAAGACACCGTCTCACCATCGATATCAACTGATGCCTGTTTTACGACCTGTATGCAGAATCTCATGATCAGAACTCCATTTCGCCCTTGAAAGTCTCGAGCATATACCAGTTACCGTTTCTCTCGTATACAACAAAATAGAAATACGTATCCATGGTATCTCCGGAACCGCTGAATCGGACTCCGATCTTTTGAAGCTGTATCTGGCTAATCTCCGAGTATTCGGCTTCCGTGTTAAGGCATATGTGAGCCTTCATGCTCGCCTGGTCATAACCGTTCTCTATCGTGTAATCCCTGTAGTCCACCGATGCGGTACCCATAACAGCCGAGCTGACTTTCATTACGCTCTTATACTGCTCGAAAACATCAGCGCCGGCAGCCTTGCCGAGTCTTTCGAGATAACCGTCGGGATAGCATTTATTGAACAGTTCCCGGTCATCGGTGAAGATCGACTCCAGGAAAGCCCTCGCAACATATTTTCCGCCCGTGTTTACCTGTTCAATGGTCACGGGATCTTCGATCTTAAAAGGCTGTTCCTTTATCTCATTACAGCCCGAAATGCCAAAAACCAACACCATAAAGGTAATCAATAACACTGCTGCCTTACGCATCCTGTCCCCCCTGCCCGGTCATCTTCTTTACGTATTCGAGATACTCATTGACCTTGCGCTCATATCCGATATCCGTCGGCTCGTAATACTTCGTTCCGAGCATCTTATCGGTCATATACTGTTGCTTTGTTATGTGTCCGGGGAAATCGTGCGGATACTTGTACCCGACGGAATATCCAAGATCCTCCATGCCCTTAGCAGGCGCATTCCTGAGGTGCATGGGAACGACTCCCGTATCTTTTGACCTGACATCTCCCAGCGCCTTGTCAATGGCCAGATAAGCCGCGTTGGACTTTGGCGAAGTCGCGACCGTGATCGCAGCTTCGGCCAGCGGTATCCTCGCCTCCGGCATGCCGACGGCCCTGGCGCATTCATAAGCGGCAACTGCCACAAGCAGCGCGTTGGGATTGGCCATTCCGACATCTTCGGCCGCGCAGATCATGATCCGCCTTGCCAGGAACTCGATGTCCTCGCCCGCAGCGAGCGCACGGGCCAGATATAGTATAACTGCGTCAGGATCAGAGCCCCTCATGGACTTGATCATGGCGCTTATATTGTCATAGTGGTTTTCCCCGTCCTTATCGAAAAGAACAGTCCTGGTCTGGATACATTCCTTCATTACCTCGTCCGTAATAACGATGGTACCGTCAGCCGAAGGAGGTGTTGTAATAACGGCAAGTTCAAGACTGTTCAGTGAAGATCTCGCGTCTCCGTTCGAAGTCTCGGCTATCTTGATCAGTGTCTCATCGGAGATCTCGACATCCATCGAGCCTAAGCCGCGTTCCTTGTCTGTCAGGGCATTCTTTAGAACCTTAACTATGTCCTTTGCCTCGAGAGGCTTCAGCTGACATACGGTTGATCTCGAGACAAGAGCCTTGTTCACTTCAAAGAACGGATTTTCCGTCGTGGCTCCGATCAGCACGACAGTCCCGTCCTCTACGAACGGGAGAAGCGCATCCTGCTGGAGCTTGTTGAATCTGTGGATCTCGTCGATGAACAGGACAGTCTTGCGGCCTTCCGAAAGCAACGGATTCGAGGCGTCGGAAACTATCTTCTTGATGTCCGAAACGCCTGCCGTGACGGCATTCAGCTGTTCAAACCTGGATTTGGTGGTATTGGCGATAACACGTGCAAGAGCAGTCTTGCCGACTCCAGGCGGCCCGAACAAAATGATCGAAGACAGTCTGTCTGCCTCGATCATCCGTCGGAGCATCTTACCTTTGCCGATAATATGCTCCTGCCCCGCATACTCATCCAGAGTCAACGGAGACATTCTGTAAGCCAGCGGTTTGTTATCTTCCATAAGCCTTAGCTTTGAGTATCAGCTCAAAGCGGGATCAAACGATATCAGGATATACGGGATACTTATCAGTAAGAGCCTTGACTCTCTTGATGGATTCTTCCTTCTTGTTATCGTAGTCGAAGATGCAATCGGCAATGATGTTTGCAACTTCAACGAAATCCTCTTCCTTGAAGCCTCTTGCAGTAGCTGCAGGTGTACCAACACGTACGCCGGATGTTACTGTAGGCTTTTCGGGATCGAAAGGAATTGTATTCTTGTTAGCCGTGATGTTTACATCATCCAAACGCTCCTGGAGCATAGCGCCTGTAACGCCTGTGCCTCTCAGGTCGATGAGCATGAGGTGGTTGTCAGTTCCGCCTGAAACGAGGTTAACGCCTCTTGCGAGGAGTGCTTCGCTCATTGCCTTTGCGTTCTTTATGATCTGCTCGGCATAAGCTCTGAACTCAGGAGAGAGAGCTTCCTTGAAAGCAACAGCCTTTGCAGCGATGATGTGCATGAGGGGGCCGCCCTGCTGTCCGGGGAATACTGCGGAATTGATCTTCTTCGCATATTCCTCTTTGCACATGATGATACCGCCACGGGGTCCTCTCAATGTCTTGTGTGTAGTTGTCGTTACGAAATCAGCGTACGGAACCGGATTCGGGTGAAGTCCTGCTGCTACAAGACCGGCAATGTGTGCCATATCAACGAAGAGATACGCGCCAACTTCGTCAGCGATCTCTCTGAATTTCTTAAAGTCGATGATCCTCGGATAAGCAGAAGCGCCTGCAACGATTACCTTAGGCTTGCACTCGAGAGCCTTTGCTCTGATTGCCTCGTAGTCGAGCATCTGTGTCTTCTCGTCTACCTGATAGAACTCGGAATGATATGTTCTTCCGGAAACGTTGATCTTCATACCGTGAGTGAGGTGACCGCCGTGTGAGAGGTCGAGTCCGAGGATGGTGTCACCGGGTTCGAGGATGGCGAAATAAACTGCCGTGTTAGCCTGTGCACCGGAGTGGGGCTGTACGTTAACGTGCTCAGCACCGAAGAGCTGCTTAGCTCTGTCTATTGCAAGCTGCTCTACGATATCCACATACTCGCATCCGCCGTAATAACGCTTTCCCGGGTAACCCTCTGCGTATTTGTTTGTGAGCGGAGAACCTGCTGCTTCGAGGACAGCCTCGGAAACCATGTTCTCTGATGCGATAAGCTCGATCTTGTTTCTCTGACGTCCGATCTCCTGCATTATTGCGGAATAGACTTCAGAATCCTCAGCCTTGATGTGGTCGTACATATATAAAATTCCTCCTCGGGTTGTAATCAACGCGTAATATTTTAGTATAAGGACCCTTTTCAATCAAGCAAAAAAACTTTAGTAAAATACCGCGTTTTCGTGTGCAAATAGGCTATAAAAGACGAGTACCGGAAGCTCAGATCTTATAGATCTCATCTGCCGAAGGAGCAGGCATAGGTCTGGTCACGCCGTCAGGACCGATTGTTTTAGCGCCCTCAGAGAGCTCTGTGAACTCGCCTATCACGGTGGCTTTTATACCTTCGGCCTCAAGTGCCGATATAACTTTTTCGGGTTCGGACGATGCGATCATGAGCGCTCCGGACGATATGAGCCTGAACGGATCAAGTCCCAACGCACCGCAGATAGCCTTCGAACAATCCGTAAAAGGAACGAGGCGCTCATCAAGCGTAACGCCGGTCTTCGAAAAGTCGGCCATCTCAAAAGCCGCTCCCTCAACACCGCCCTCGGTTACGTCGTGCATGAGGTTTACGCAGGATCTCGGAAAACCGTCCTCTCTCAATGCCCCGGTCGAAGAAGGCAGAGGTCCCAGGATGGTTCCTTCCCTGACGACTGAGATCAGCTTGCTGTAAGTCTTCGCTTCCTCGATATACTCCTCAGGCACTTTGCCTTCGAGTTTGGCGCGGTGCTCATTTGCGGCTATGAAGCTGCCTTCGATTGCTCCGGTCTTGGTTATGATCAGTTTGTCACCGGGCAGAGCATGTCCCAAAGGAACGGCGCTTCCCTTCTCGACTACTCCAAAAGCCGTCGAGATAACCACAAACCTGTTCACGCAGTCAGACACCTCTGTGTGACCGCCTACTATGTCAACTCCGAGTTTTTTAGCCTCGCGGCTGGCCTGGTCCACGATCGAACTTATGTCTTCTTCAGTTGAATCAGGAGGAGCGATTATAACTATCAGTATGCCCGTGGGCTTAACTCCGCATGCGGAAATGTCATTGCAGGATACGTGGATCGCAAGAGTACCGGACTCGCTTCCTCCGGCAGTTATGGGATCTGACGATGTTACGAGGAGGTTCTCGCCTGTTTTGAGCCATGCGCAGTCAGCACCGATTCCGGCACCCGAGAGCGTATTGCTCGATAATCCGGGCAATCTCGATAAAACAAGAGCTTCAAGCTGCTCATCTGTAAGTTTTCCTATCCTCAAGACTTATCCCCCCTGCAAGATGCTGCAATATCAGAACGGATCGATGACGATGTCTTCGGTGCCTAAAACGCCTCTCTCGACAAGATCTTCGATATCAAGGTCTTTTTCTGCTTCGATTATATCCTCGGGATGAGGGTGTGTCTTTGGATGTTTTGCAACAAAAACAGTGCAGCAATCCTCATACGGCAGTATAGATGTCTCAAAAGCGCCGATATCTCTCGAGATATCACAGGTTGCCTGCTTGTCCATGCCGATGAGGGGACGCAGGATCGGCATCTTGACGACCTCATTTGTGGCCGCAATGGCTTCCATGGTCTGTGATGCCACCTGACCCAGACTCTCGCCGGTTATGAGGCACTTGCAGTCATATTTAAGGGCAAGGCGCTCAGCAATCTGGAGCATTACACGCCTCATCGTGACCGTGAGCATGTCCTGCGGCGATTGCTTATAAAGATCGAGCTGGATCTGCGTGAAGTTTACGACATGAAGCGTCATGCGTCCCGAATATCCAGAAACGATCTTCGCGAGATCTATTACCTTCTGCTTGGCAAGGTCGCTCGTGTAAGGATATGAATGGAAATAAACGGCGTCCAAAGGCATACCGCGGGAAGCCATCATAAAGCCTGCAACAGGGCTGTCGATGCCGCCTGACAAAAGGAGCATTCCCTTTGCGCATGTACCGACCGGAAGGCCTCTGTGAGCCATCATCTTGCCTGAATAGATATAGTTGGACTCTCTGATCTCAACGTTGACAATGAAATCAGGATTCTTTACTTTTACTTTGAGTTCCGGGAATGTATCGAGCAGATATCCGCCGAGCTCGTCGCAGATCTCGGGCGAAGTCATCGGGAACGTCTTGTTTCCGCGCTTGCTCTCAACCTTGAAAGTCTGATATCCCGGATTCTGCTCCAGGAGTTCTTTTACGCAGGAAACGGCATTCTCCTTTATCGATTCAAAGTCACCTTCAAATTTCCTTGCGAGACTTACGGAGACGATGCCGAAAACCTGGCAGACAGCTTTCATGATATCCTCTGCATCCGCCATGCTCCTGAAGTTCGGATTATCCTCTTCCTTGGGCTCGATCCAGATTCTGCTCTGGCTCTGATAGATCTTCAGATTGCCGAATCTCTTGAGCCTGTACTTGAGATTCATCTTGAGCTGTATCTCAAAAGAACCCCTGTTAAGACCCTTAAGCGTTACCTCACCCATTCTTGCAAGAAGAACATTTGCCATATCTTATTCCCTCACTTGATCAGAAATTGCTCGTAGATCTCATCAACGTGCCTGATGAATTCATAAGCCTCATCCATCGTGTTATGTCTGGAAAAGCTTAACCTTACCGCGTTTGCCGCCGTCTTGCGGTCAATGCCCATCTCGAGAAGCACGTAGGAAACCTTCTTCTGCTTAGCCGAGCACGCAGAGACCGTGGATACATATATATCGTAGATCTCAAGGCAATGCAGCATAGTCTCGGATTCAAAACCTCTGAAAGACACATTGAGCACATAAGGCAGCGCATCATCGGGAGAAAGGATCTGTGCACCTCTTGCTGCCAGTTCCTTCCTCAGATAATTGTTTATCAAGGCTACTTCTTCGCGGGCTTCGTCTATCTCCGAAGAAACTTCCTTTAATGCCTCAAGGAAAGCTCCGGCGAGCACGGGACTCTGGGTTCCCGAACGCATGCCGTCCTGCTGTCCTCCGCCAACGATAAGCGGATCTATCCTTACGCCCTTGCGGACGTAGAGAACACCGTTACCCTTTACGGAATGTATCTTGTGTCCGGAGAAAGAACACATGTCAGCCCCCATGGATGCAAGATCTATCTGCATCTTACCCAATGCCTGAACGCAGTCGAGATAGATCGCAGTCGAAGGAGACATAATCTTTATCTTCTTTGCTATGTCTGCGAAAGGAAGCACTGCTCCAGTCTCGTTATTGACCAGTGTAAAGCACGCGAGTGCGACGTCTCCCTTTCCGAGTTCCTCTTCAAGGCTTGCCATAACCGGTTTCCCGTCGAGACCGACCTTAACATATCTTATCTCGTATCCGAGCTTAGCCAGATACTCCAGGCACTCTAAAGTCGCCTTATGCTCGGTTCTTGTGGATATTACGGCATTCCCCGCACGTTTGTTGCGGCTCATATATCCCTTGATGGCAGTGTTGGCGCTTTCAGTAGCGCATGACGTGAAGAATATCTCCTCGGGTTTGGCACCAAGGAGTCCTGCAGTCTCTTTTCTGATGCCCTCGTAAAGTTCGAACGCCCTGTTCCCGAGCTTATGAAGCGCACCTGGATTGGCGGACAATTGATCCTCCATGAGTTCACTGATCTTTGCCTTTACGGCATCAGAGACAAATGTTGTGGCACTGTTATCGAAATAGATCATGAGCAGCCTTTCGCTTTTTCGGCATGAATAGCACAAATTGACGACAGTATTATATATTATCGGGACTTTAACGCAACCGAGAAATAAAAACAAAACCACTAAAATATCACTAAAGGATCTGCCTGAACTGAAGTATTATCCCCTTAATCCCGTGGCATTCAGATTCCTGATCTTCTTGAGCTCAGCCTTGTTGTCGTACATGCGCTGATCGGAAATCCTGATGGCATCAGGTATCGCCCTGCCCTTGTCGACCATGGCATATCCGTAGGCGCAGACATATTCCGTCTTGTCCATCGCGGCCTTCATCGCAGCCAGGTCCTTTTTGACGGTCTCTTCAGTGCTCCCCGTGTAGAAGATCATGAACTCATCACCGCCTACACGGTAGACAGTCGCATTGCGTCCGCAGTTGCCCCTTAATATCTGAGCAACCGTCTTTAATGCCACGTCACCGGCCTGATGACCGAAATTGTCATTGAGATACTTAAGGTCGTTCATATCCACGGAGACGACACACGTAATGTAACGCGCGTTGACTTCGATATCCTGATAGTAGCTCTGTCTGTTGTACAGGCTCGTCAGCGGATCGACCTTGGCCATGTGGATGTAAAGATATGCGAAGTAAAGCAGGAATCCCGAAGTGAAAAGCGCACAGTAATCCTTATCTATGCCCAAGATCATGATGGCAAAAGCCCCAACAAGCGGACCGATCGTGATATACGCGACGATAGTCCTGTTGATCCTCGATGTGTGCCTCAGATAGATAAAATTATGGATGAGGAATATGACTACATACAAGGTAAACAGCGCATAAGGCAGATAGCTGAGCGGTCCGCCCTGATAATTGTTCGGATTGATGAAATAGAAGACTATATGCGTCCATTGTGATGTATAAAAAACAGGAATGCAGACAAGTTCCGGTATCATCAGCAGCCAGAAACGTTTCCTGTCCATCTCGGTGGTGGTGACGAGCATCATCACTATAATTATCAGCGGATAGATCGAGTAGAGCGTGGCCGTGAGCATCGGTCTTAAAATGCTGAGCTCGCTATAGGTCTGCGTCCATCTCTCAGTCAGATAACATATTGTTTCAGTCACGAGCAGCCCTATGGCAACAAGGGTTTTCCTCTTCATATAAAGCGAGATATGAGCGCCCACGAGAAGCAGGATCACGAGCCCGCCTATCTCGTAGATCATTACAAAGTTATCGCTCAAAAACTCACTCGTCGTCATCAGCTGCTTCTCCCGTTTCCGTCAGAGGTGGTTCAGTTGTCTATGTCCAGTTCATTATCGTGAATATACGGTTTTCTGTAATTCTTGCATATGCCGTGCGTATCGAAATCATAGCCCTTGCCGTCGATGATGTAATCACTCACATCACAGATCTTGTTCCCGTCGGCATCGAAATAATACCAGTTGCCGCCCTTCTCATCATAACGGCCTGACTTATGGTACGCATCCTTATACCATCCCGTTACGGTCTTTCCGTCGTATGGATTGAGACATGCGCCGTTCTCATCAAAATCATAGAACCTGTTGCCGATAAGATAATCTGTAACGTTCATGAGGATGCCGTTCTCGCCTCCTGCAAAGTACCAGACACCGCCGGCTCGGAACCACTCATTTGCATAAAGTCTTCCGTCGGATCTTGCGTAATACCAGGTGTTATAACCCGACAAAGCGTCTCCCCCGACCCAGCCTGATGTCGCCATTTCGCCGCTTTCTTTAAAATAATATGCATCATAATCCTGATAACCGTCTTTATCTTTTTCGCCTTTTGAGAACGTGATCAGACCGGTCCACATATATTTATCCATTTCGGAAAAGTAGTACCACTTATTGTTGATCTTCTTCCAGCCCATATAAGCTTTACCGTCGGAGCCGAAATAGTACCATCTCGGCATGCCGAAAAGCGTACCCTGATACCAGCAGTTAGTCCTGTATTTTCCGTTAGCATCAAAGTTATATGCACTCATGGAGTAATATTTATCAGGATCAAAATCCTCGTAAAGCCAGCCGTAACACATAACGCCGAAATAATCGGCAGGCGTTTCGGCATTAAGTGACGTACCGTCATTATCCCGGCGGAAGTAATACCATTGCCCGCCTACTTTTTTCCAGCCGGTATACGCAGCCCCGTCTGCGCCTACATAACGCCAGTTTCTGGAATCCTTATATTCGGACAGTATCTTTGCAACAGTCTCATTATAAGATTTGGATCCGCCGTCTTTTGCGGTATAGTTCTTTGCATCAGTCGACCACCTGGATTCACCGCAGTCGATCCACTTATTTGTCTCCATGGCTCCAGAACTGTTAAAGTGATAGAGCTTTCCGCCGATGAATTCCCATGCGTTCTGCAGAGCCGCTCCGTTGGATTTTAAGTAATACCATGCATTCCCGTCTTTGAGCCAGCCGGTCTTCATGGCACCGTTCTTGTCCATGTAATACCACTGGCTGCCAACCTTGACCCAGCCGGTTACCATGTAGCCCGAAGCATCAAAGTAATACCACTTGCCGCCTACGGACTTCCAGTCGTTCTTGATATACTCGCTTTCGGATGTGTAATAACGCCAGCCGGATGCACTGTCGCCCTGCCAGCCCGTTGTGGCAGCCAAAGCCGTTGAAGGAACAAATGACAACATCAAACCGGCTGTCATGACTGTTGCAAGCATCTTCCTGAAAAACATAAATGCACCTCCGGCAGTCCTGTATTCTTTAATTGTATTACTCGAAGAGCCATAAATCATTAATTGCGTGTAAAGATTGTTTTAGAAAGAACGATGGGCTGCCTCATTTTGAGACAGCCCCCGTGTTTAAACTTCTACACGATAATACCTTCGGTTACGGATTAAGGCAGACTCCGCTCGAATCGAATTCGTATGTCTTACCGCCTATCTTCTTGGATCCGGTGACCATTACACCAGAAGACTCCATATAGTACCACTTGCCTGAAAGCAGTTTCCAACCCGTTACCATGGCACCGCTGGTATCAAGGTAATACCAGTAATTGCCCGACTTGAGCCAGCCTGTCTTCATAGCGCCGGAGCCTTCGAAATAGTACCACTTGCCGCCAATGGACTTCCAGCCTGTTACCATCGCACCGGAACCTTCGAAGTAATACCACTTGCCGCCAGAAGCCTTCCAGCCGGTTACCATACCGCCGTTGCTGTCGAACAGATACCATGTTCCGCCGATGGTCTTCCAACCGGTTACCATAGCACCGTTGCTGTCGAAGTAATACCACTTGCCGCCTATTGACTTCCAGCCTGTTACCATAGCGCCGGAATTCTCGAAGTAATACCACTTGCTGCCTACCTGTACCCATCTCTTAGCCATGATGCCGGTAGCAGGATCGAGATAATACCACTTGCCGTCCTTTATCCAGCCGGTCTTCATATTACCATTCTCGTAATAGTAGTAATTACCGTCTTCAAGTACCCATCCGTTCTTGGCAACAACAACCTTCTTGAATGTAACAGTAACAGTTACGTCTGAAGCAGGCATCTCGAACTCATTTCCATTAACAGTGATAACGGTATCGCCTGCGCCCTTGACCGTAATGCTGTCGATCTCATAACCTTCAGCAGGTGTCGCAGTGATCGTAACAACATCACCGGCATTAGCCGTTGCGGTGACACTTACGGTACCGTTAACAGTTTCAGCTGCCGTGATCTTGTAATCGATCTTTATGCAGTAAACGTTTACGACAACATCTTCTGCAGGCATCGTAAATTCAGTATCACGGATAGCCGCACCGTTTACAGTAATGTACTGGAACTCGTAACCTTCGACAGGATCGACCGTAATGGTGATCTTGTCACCCATGTTGGCACTGTTCACAGAAGCTGTGGCATCACAGTTCTTAAGGTCATCGCTCATAGTGATCGTGTATACTGCTTTCTTAAAGAATACGCCTACAGTTACATTGCCTGTCGGCATCGTAAACTCAAGACCATCAGCCTTTTCTCCGTTGATCGTGATGTAATCGAATGCATATCCTTCATCAGGTGTTGCAGTGACGGTTACCTTTTCACCTGCTGCAGCAGTAGCGGACGAAACCGTTGCCGAACCGCCGGTGGAATCCTCAACAGTAACCGTGTAGCCGATCTTCTTGCAGAAAACATTTACGACGACATCAGAATCGGGCATCGTGAACTTCGTATCCTTGATGACTTCTCCGTTAACCGTAATGTAATCGAACTCATAACCGGTGTCAGCAATGACATTTACGGTAATCTCATCACAATAACCGGCGCTGTCAGTCGAGAGCGTTGCTTCACAATGCTCGATATCAGTACTCAACGTGACTGAGTATTCAGCCTCGGTGAATTCTGCATAGAAATCAAATCTCGCTCCGTCCAAGCCGTTTGTGTCTTTGGAAATCTTATACGTCCAGATTCCGTCAACAAACTCAAAAGCAGCATTATCTGACATGAGTTTATAGTAATTGTAATCAGAAGTTACCTCTGGCACATAAACTACAGGAGTAAAATCGTCATCACATCTGGTGAATGTAACGGCTTTCAGCTTATAACCGGTATCCGGAACAAACGAGATTACTACAGGCTCATTGTCAACAGCCGTAACAGGAACAAGATATTTGATCGAGTTCTCATTAGTGGGATTTACCAGGCTGCGCGCATCATCAGATATAGCAACAGAACCTGATCCGTCTGATTCGGCCCATACCAGGAACTGTCCGTCACCCGGCCAATTCAAGTCTTCAAATTCACTCCATCTAATCTGAACTTTAAATCCGCGTTCAGATTCAGGTGTGTAAGTGAATTCCCCGCTATCAAGAACATAGAGCTTTACCGTATCACCTTTGCCGTCGATTATCCTTACATACTGCTTATAATCCTGTCTGCCTTCAGGCACGTTGAACTTGAAGCTCAATGCTTCACCTGCAGTAAAATTCAGATATTTATGTTCAGTAATACGAACACCGTTGACCTCCAAACAAGCTTCTTCCAATTGATAACAATCAACGATATACTCACCTCTCCTCGGCCTGTCATAATCGCCCGGACCGCTCATGATGTAATTGATCCTGACAGAAAGTGAAGATCCACAAGCATCTTTAGGTATGGTAAGAGTAACGATGCCGTCACCGTCTACATCAAACCAATCGAGATCCGAGAAACAGAGACTGCCGGAAGTGGAATAGCTGTCATTAAAATAAGTCTTACGGTCTTTACCTGTAGTTATCACAACACTTTCAACAGGTCGGTAATCCGAATTCAGCTCGATCTTTATTCCGTCTCCGGAAATATTATCCTTGTTATATAAACAAGCTAACTCGTGCAAACGGTCAGGATTAAGAGCTGACTTTTCCGGAGGAGTCATAACGTAATAGTCAGCTCTGGTGTAATTTGCACTTATCTGAAGCAGGAATCCGTCTTGATTCTTTGTCAGAATATCGTATTCGCTCCAGAAGATCTCCATACGGAATCCGTCTTCATCTTCAGGAGTGTAACTGAAAGTAAATTTGTAATCCTCACCGGCTGCTTTCACTATCTCTATGTCGCCGTTCGCTGAAGACAGGCAGGAATTACCCTTATAGATATTAACGATCGGCACAAGACCATCTATCTGTCTATCTGTTGGCGGAACAAGAATAAAGGATATCTCATCACCGGCACTATAGTCCAAAACGGTATTATTATCTGTGATCCGGTAACCATCATAGCAACTGCTGTTTATGATGATAGAACACTCGGGTGAACCATCCGGACCAAAAGTGTCAGCACTCAAATCAAACTGCGGTTCCGTTGACTGAGCATTGGATTTCTTATAATACGCACTGAAACTGATATATTTATTTACAGCTCCATCCGGGAATTCCGAGAACTTAAATACCCATATGCCGTCTGTAAACTCGAAATCAGGATTATCAGCAATAAGGCCATCAGCATAATGGTATTCGTCAGAATCTTCTACAGCATAAACATCTGTTTGACCCCAATACTGATACTTATAAGTAATGTAAACTGCAGCAAGTTCATATCCTTTATCAGGAATAAACGAGACTATAACTTCACCGTCTCCATCTAATTCTGAAGACTTAACATAATACTTATGAGAATGTCCGCCTGCAGGTTCGGGCAGGTCTATATCATAGGACGAGACACCGATGCTTCCGTGACCGCCTTCAACATATGTTGATAACATAAACTGATCATCACCGGGCTCAGCCACATCAAACTCGCACCAGTCGATCATGACTGTAAACGGTTTAACTGAGTCAGGCGTGTAGCAGAACTGATCATTTGTAACTGTAAGATTTTTATCACCGACTCCGTCTGTAGAGCAGATAACGCCTTCGTCAGAGAAGATCTTAACAACCCGGTCAAGACCTTTTCTTGACTCGGGTGCATACAGCTTAAATACATATTCCTGTCCGGGAACGATATCAAGGACATCACCGTCTTCAACAACAATGGAATTCACTTCAACATAAGGATCAACAGCAGAACCGTCATCCCAACGCTGAGGATAATGAATCTGGAACTGACCGTCTTCCGGATGATCCGGCTTGCCGAATGATGCATATATTTCGATCCACTTGTCGTTATCGATATCTTCCGTGATCCTGTATGACCAAATTCCGTCAGCCAATATGAATCCGGGAGTCTCTGACATCAATGTGGCATAACTGTTATCATCTGAATTTTCCGGAATATACTCTTTGTCGTTAATAAAAACATATTGCAAGACATAAGTTTCTGCCGGCTCAAACGAAACATCAATATATCCGTCATCGTCAAGAACAGATGCAGGAACCACTATCTTACGGAGGCTGCGACTTGAAGGATATATCATCTCCGATCCGTTTTCGGAGATATTGACATTACCTTTGCCGCTGTAATCTGTGATGATATTGACACTGTCAGCCTGAGGAGTCAGAACATAATATTCACACCAATAGACATAAACGATAAAACCGTCATCGTTTTCGGGAGTGAACGAGAATCTGTCATTTGAAACAACAAGTTTCTTATCGCCTTCTCCTGAAGTCGAATAAACAGTCTCACCACCGGAAACAATGTTTACCACACGCTCAACACCGTTCAGATCCTCAGTCGCATTGATAACAAACTCCAATTTATCTCCGGCGTTAAAATTTACATATGAATCGTTGTTATATCTCGTGCCATTAACCACAACATGAGGAGCATCCTCACCATTCCACGGCTGGGGATAGACCAATCTGAATTCTCCGTCTAAAGGATTGCCGTCTCTTCCGAATTCAGCCGTAATGTGATACAAATTATCAAACTCATCGAATTCAGTCACCTTGAATGTCCAAATACCATCGACGTACTCAAAACGCTGATCATCTTCCAAATAACAATGAAAATAATCAGCATCAGATCCCCTAGGAACGAGCACATTTCCTTCAACAGTAACTGATTTGAGCTCACAATTCTTTTCGGGAATGAAAGAAACATAAACCGCACCATCTTCACTGATAACCGAACTCGGAACCAGTATCCTTTGCCGGTTTTCATAATATGGATCCGTTTCTACAACGGTACTCTTCTCGACCGTGACAGATCCATTGCCTATTACTTTTGTGCCAAACCAGATCTGTTTGTCGTTGGGCCAGACAGCATCATAAGCACTCCATTCTATCTGAACCCTGAACCCGTAATTTGAAGTTGGTGTAAAAACGAACTCGTCATTCTCAATAATGAGCTTATCGCTGCCTTCAGCATCAGTTGACAAATAAGTGCCATGATTGTCGAAGATCCTTACTACTCTATCAACACCCTGCCGTGTTTCAGGTGCATGAAGAGAGAAAACCAATGGTTCTCCAACCGTAAAACTTTGACAGCAACCACCATAATCAAAACTGTCAACTGTCACGCCGTTGACTTCAACAGAACCCTGCTCCTCATCATTAACATACATAGTATTATATTCAACTGAATACTCGCAGGCTCCCGGTCCATAACCCGGATCATCCGGCATACCATCGTCAGCCGTGAACGACATATAGAGCCAGCTGCCATAGTAATTATCATTATTCAGAGTAATCGCAATTCCGCCGTCGACTTCATCGATACCGTCAATATATTCAAAAGCTTCATCCAAGTCATAATGGTTGAAATCAAACATAATTTCAGCAATTTCATGACCTTCATCAGGAGTAACGGTGATAACAACGCCGTCTTCAAGACAAGCCTTGTCGATCCTGTATCTTGTATGATCATCGTTGTGGGGTTCAACATAGACCTCTCCTGACGGAGCAACGTCATAATTTATTGAACCTTTACCCTCTATATCTAAACAAAAACTGTTATCATCGGAACTTAAAGTATCAAACTCACACCAATTGATGCGGACAGTAAATCCGTATGGATAATCTGGAGTATAACTGAAAGTATATTCCGAACCGTTTCCTGTAAGTTCAGGATACTCACTCGTACGACCATTATTACTGATAATCTTAACTTCAGGAGTCTCTCCCGCTCTTTGCTCAGGAACCGTAACAACAAAATCGATTTCTTCCTCCGCATCATATGAATAATATGTTGAATCATAGATATCTTTGCCATTAGCATTCAGGAATGCGCCACCTTCAAAGAACTTATATTGCGCTTTAAAAAATCCTGAAGCATCATACATATTAGAAACGATCCACTTATCGCGGATGGAATCATAGATTACAGGCCGCTCGACTTCCTCGGTAGGGATCTCAACGAGATCATCATTATAATCAGAATAATATACAGTGAGCCCCGCAAAGTTATTTGAATTCAAAGAAAGATCGATACAAGCTCCGTCTCCGCCGATGATCTTGCCGTTAGGACCAATTTCTCCGCCGGCATGATCGCCTATATCAACAATATTTAAACTTCCCATTCCATCGGTAACGCCTTCGATCTCAAGGGTTCCATAGACGTGCATGAAAAGAACACAAAGATATGTACCTTCAATTCGTCCATCTTCCTCGTAAGATCCGATGGTTAACGTAACATCCTCTGGAATCACGATTTCATCATAAGTAAAACGATAATATGTCGAATAGCGATAATCGGAGATAAAAGTATAGATGTTGCTCCTGCTCTGATTATAAAAATAATCATCTATAGTTTCATAATCAATATCTCCGGTATACTCCGGGCAATAACCTTCACGACTGGTTACTTCCAATTCGTCAGATGCTACTTTACCGCTATCAGAAATACGGAAATTATGACTACCGAATAAAATATCGTCGGTAGTTGTATAAACGGTACCTTTATTAACCCAAACAGTATAATCATCATCCTGAAGATCATATGAACCGCCGTTTACAAACACTCCGGTTTTATAAGCATTATCCGGTATCTCTTTTGCGATGCCAGTCTCATAGGTGGTTTCGTCTGTATAAATGTAATAAACATCGTTTTCGTCAGCTCTGACCACCAACGCGTTGATCGGCAAAAAGCCGACGACAAGAACGACCGCTAAGGCCGCTGCAAATGAATGCTTGAATTTGTAACTCATAGAGACCTCCTTTGCATTCGTGCGATAGATTGTTTAAGGAATATATACAGATGATTTTATCAGCAATATGTCATTATCATTACAAGAAAGAAGAAAATTTTGATTTTTGTAACACTTTATTTCAATAATAATCCTATTTGTCAGACAGGCTTAAGAACGATATTGAACAAAAAGTAAGTTGTCCGCTCGAAACTATTCACAGCTAACATTAATCTCTCACAAACCACTAAGAATCCAGTTGTTAAGAGCGTGCATTATAGGGAGAAAATAATCTGCGACACTAAATGGAGGCAAAACGCTTATTCCGGTACTCTTCCGCTGAAAGGATTCTTGCAGATGCCGAGAGTGTCAAAATCGTAAGCCTTGCCGCCGATCACGTAGTCTTCGACACCGCATACCTTCTTGCCGTTACGGTCGATATAGCTCCAGGCATATCCGTCCTCATACCAGAAATAAGGTTCGGTGTCATATTTTCGCTCGTACCAGCCTGTGATCTTCCTGCCGTCATAAGGATTCTTGCATACACCGTTCGAATCGAAGTCATAGCCTTTGCATCCGATCTCATAATTATCGGCAGACGCGACCATCTCACCGAGCCTGTTGAAATAGTACCAGTTATTGTTGTACTTGAACCAGCGGTCCTTATAAAGTGATCCGTCGGATGCGGAATAATACCACTTTTTGTGATACCTGTACCATCCCGTAACCATCTCGCCGCTTTCTTTGAAAAGATAGATATCCCAGTCAACGGAATACCCGTCCTCATCGTATGTATCGTAGAAAAAATACATCTCATCCGTGCAGGCATAGCCCGGACCGTTGATGCCCTTAGCGAAGTCGATACAGTCCGACTCAAAGAAATACCACTTGTTCCTTATCTTCTGCCAGTCAGACAGCGCATGTCCGTCCGCATCGAAATAATACCAGTTGGTATATTCGTATTCGCCGGGACCGTAATACCATCCATCCGTCCTGTAATGACCGTCACCGTCAAAGTTGTACCAGGCTTCTTCCGACTCGTCGAAATAGAACCCGTAAGTCATAACGGCATAGGCATCCTGGAACTCTTCTTCGGTATCAACAAGAGTTATGTCCTCATCATTGAAGTGATACCATTCGCCACCGACTTTCCGCCAGCCCGTATAAGCCGCACCGTCATCGCCGACGAAACGCCAGATCTTCTTGTCCTTATATTCGGCCATTACCTCTTCGTAATCGGGATTTAATTCAACATATTCATCATAGTATTCGTCTAACTGATAATCGCCGCAGGAAATCCATTTGTGGGTTTCCATAACGCCGTTCTTTCCGAAATGATAGAGCTTGCCGTTTATCACTTCCCATGTATCCATGAGAGTATAGCCGTCTCCGTCAAAGTAATACCATTCGTTATCGATGAGCTTCCAGGACTTCTTTACGTATTCGGTATCAGAAGTGTAGTAACGCCATCCGTCTTTATAGTTTCCCTGCCAGCCGGTCGTATCCGCAACTGCGGATGAAGATACGATCGAGAGCACCATTGCTGCCGAAAAGCCTGTTGCCAAGAACTTTCTGATCCCCATACTGTAAATCTCCTTGCATCTAGAGTTATATCATTATACCAAAGTGCGAAAAACGGTATTCTCCGCCAATGATCACAGCAGTTTATACATCCTTACGCAATCGAAATCTCCGCTCTTGATAACACTGTCGTCTCCGTGGACAAACCCAAGTTTTTCATAAAACCCTATAGCCTTCAAACGGCTGTCAATTATGATCTTTCCGTAACCGAGTTCTCTTATCCACTGTTCAGCTTCCAATACTGTCTTCTGCCCTAACTTCTGACCGCGGTATTCAGGCAGCACTACAAGACGCCCAAGTATCACACTGTCAGCACCTGTTTCATAGAAGCGGCATGTCGCCACGGGATATCCGTCATCTAAAAGAATGATGTATCTCGTTCCGTCGCAGTCATGTTCATCGAACTCGTCCCTGAGCGGAATGTGATGCTGACGGTTCATTCCCTGAATACGGACCGAATAAGCTCCCGCTCTCTGCCACTCGGCCTCACCCCGCATTACTTCTACCACAAACACCTCCAGGCTTACCCGAATACAGAATTAAAGACACTGTAGTTGCTCAGATCATTCGGACTGCAGTAAACTGCGAACTCTATAACCTTGAAATACTTTCCGTACTGATCGACGGCAATCCTAGCGGCTTCCGCAGCAACTTCAGGAGGATTGCGGAACGCGCCGCATCCGAAAGCTCCGAGGATAACCGCCTCACATCCTTTTACAACCGCAACTTCCAACATCCTGCTAAGCCTTTGGACATGTATTTCTTTAAGAGCTTCATTGCCAATCTCAGCTCTCTTAGCCCCGTCTGAAGGGTTGAACCTGTTAGAGGGATCCGATCGCAGATTCGGTGCTGCACATGTGATCACATCAACGCTGTACCATTCCTTTTCAGGCATCATCTCAGGCAGAGCCGTATCCGTCTTGAAGACTACAACTCCGGGCGTGTAAATGATATCCCCGTTATGCAGCGGATCACCCGTTTTCCTGTGCGGCTTGTAGAATCCGTCCCACATTTCCTTAACATCAAGACAAGGATACAGAGTCGAGCATCTGCAAAGACACTCTTCCTGCGCCCCCGCACCTGTTACAACTCCGCCGCCGGGATTCGTGGATGACGCAAAATTATGAACTGCAGTCTTGAGTCCCGCCTTTGAGTATTCCGAAGCCGCCTCAAAGGATCTTTTACGAGATACAACGATCTTCGTATCGTTTTCGTTAAGAACCGAATGATCAAATCCGGTCGCATCTTTTTCGAGTATCAGCTTCTGTCCGCGGACGGAATCTTCCACAACGTCCTTAAGAGATGCATCATTCATATAATGCAAACGCGTATCTTCAAAGACTTTCGCCCTTGCGTCTCTGTCACTCCAACCCATATGCGGTTCTCCTATACATCTGATATGATTTTTAATTATAGCAAATAATAAGAGACCGAAGTCTTTGCCTCGGTCTCTTAATTATTTCGATTCTGTCAAAACAAATCTTGCAGGATCTTAACCAACTGCGATAGGTCTGCCCGCATTGGGATTTGCGCATTCTCCGCTGGGATAGAAATCGTATTCCAGATCCTCTATCACGAAACCTACCACGTTGCTTACCATGAACGGGCCATCAAAGTAGTAGAACTTGTCCCCCTTCTGGAGCCAGTCGTCATAGACAAGCGAACCGTCGGAATTTGCATAGATCCAGCGTTTCTCACCGTCGACCATGACAGAATACCAGCCTGTCAACATCTCGCCCGAATCTTTAAAGTAGTACCAGACATCACCTAACAGGAGCTCTCCTGTTACCATCGAGCCGTCATATTCATCGAAGTAATACCATTTACCGCCAATGGCCTTCCAGCCCTTGCATACGCGTCCGTCAGCACCCATGTACCACCAGGCTACGCTTGCATCTTCAAAGATGCCCTGACGCCATGCATTCTTCAGATATTTGCCGTCTTTTCCGAAATAATACAGTTCGCCATCACTGTCAAACGTGAAATAGTAGGCCATATTCCCCATTGTGATGAAAGAAGAATTTGAATCTCCGTATTCAAAGAAATACCAGGAACCGTCCACCTTATGCCAGCCTGTATAAGCCGCGCCGTCATCACCGACATAACGCCAGTTACGCACGCCTCTGAACTCCTTCATCAGCTTTACGAAATTCTCGCTGAAAACATCTCCGGCATCATAGGACGCTCCTGACATTTGGGAATAAAACGATTCGCCGCAGTCGATCCACTTTCCGGTTTCCATAGCGCCGCTCTTATTGAAATGATAGTGCTTGCCGCCGATGATCTTCCAATCATTCGTAACTGCAGCGCCGTTGCTGAGTAAGTAGTACCACTTACCGCCGTCCTGAAGCCATCCGGTCTTCATGGCACCGTCTTTACCGAAGAAGTACCATTTGCCTTTGATCAAAACCCAACCGGTCTGCATTATCCCGGATTCATCGAAGTAATACCACTTGCCGCTGATCTTCTTCCAGTCACTCTTTACGTATTCGGTATCAGACGTGTAATAACTCCATCCGTCTTTATCGTTACCGCGCCAACCGCCGCCGTCAGCCATAGCCGTGGCAGGCATAAAGCTCATTATCATGCCAGCAGTCATAACTACCGCCAGGATCTTCTTTAAACCCATATTTGACCTCCTCTTTTTGTAAAAGTTCTTTGATTATAACAGAGTATTGGCAAAACAACATATAAAAGGACTATCTCGTTTTGTTTTGAGATAGTCCCTGTAAATATTAGATAGATTCTTTATCCTTAAGCCGGATTTGCTCTTCCGCTCGGATTCGTGCAGACCCCGTGACTGTCAAAGTCATAATACTTGCCGTTGATCTTCATATTGGTCCTGTTGCATACCATGCCGGCGCCGTTGAAATAATACCATTTGCCGTTCTCGTTAAGCCATTCCCTGTAGTACAATTTGCCGTTGGCCCTTGCACAATACCAGTAACCTCTATAATCCTTATACCAGCCGGTTACCATCTGTCCGTTAGGCTTGAAATAGTAATAATCTCCGTCGATGTAAGTGAATCCGTTTTCGTACATATCTCCGACATCTTCATCGAAATAATACCAGCTGCCGTCGATCTGATGCCATTTGGTATACGCGCGGCCGTCAGATGCAAAATAGAACCATGCGGTTACGCTATCGGTAAGCTTCAGTTCGTACCAGCCGTTCCTCTTATATTTTCCGTTTCCGTCAAAGAAGTAGATATTATCATTATTGTCGGTCATCCATCCGTAACGCATGGCTCCGTAACGGTCCTCGTTGTTATAGAGGATCAGATCATTTAGAGCATCACCGTTGTTCTTGTTTTTGTCGACGAACTCATCAAAGAAATACCACTGTCCGTCAACAATCTTCCAGCCTGTATATGCCGCGCCGTTCGCACCGACATATCTCCACATCTTCTTGCCTTTATAGTCCCGATGAAAGATAACATCGACATCTTCGACCTTAACAAGATTTACGTCATCATATGCGATCCACTTGTTTGTATCCATGGCACCGTTTCCTGCGAAATGATATAGCTTTCCGCCTATCTTTTCCCAGCTGTTGACTACCATCGCGCCGCTCTCATCCAGGTAATACCAGTTCTTATTCTCCTCGAGCCAGCCCGTCTTCATGTATCCCGAAGCATCGAAATAGTACCACTTGCCGCCAATCTTCTTCCAGCTGTTCTTTACATATTCGGTATCACTGGTGTAGTAACGCCAGCCGTCAGTATTACTTCCCTGCCAGCCGGTTGTTGCAGCCAAAGAAGTTGTCGGGATAAATGTCATCATCATGCCTGCAGTCATCGCAACTGCCAGAATATTTTTAATACGCATACTCAATTCTCCTTATTCTCATTCAAATATTCTTCTATGGAATCCTGGAACCGCAAAAGGCAGCTCCCGGAATTTTATAACTCAGTAAAGATCCTTATGTTAAAGTGGTCCTTCCGCTGTAAGGATTCTTACATACGCCATGACTGTCAAAGTCATAATACTTGCCGTTGATGTAGTAATTATTCTTGTTGCATGTCATCGCGCCGATACTGCCGAAGTAATACCACTTGCCGTCCTCTTCGTACCATTCATAGGCATAAAGAGCACCGTTATCCCTGGCCAGATACCAGCGGCCGCTCTTATCCTTATACCATCCGGTGATCATCTGACCGTTTTCTTTGAAGTAATAATACTTATTGTCGATCCTGTAGGAACCGTTCTGATACATACTTCCGACACCGGGAACAAAATAATACCAGCTGCCGTCGATCTGATGCCATCCGATATACGCGCGTCCGTCCGGCTGGAAATAGAACCAGGCATCCGAACCCTCAGACAAAACAAGATTAAACCATCCGTCGTTCTTATATCTTCCTCTGCCGTCAAAGAAATACACAGAACCCTTATTATCGGTCAGCCAGCCGTAACGCATGGCACCATAGCGGTCCTCATTCTCATAAAGAAGGATACCGTTTAAGATATCTCCTGTATTATTATCGGTATCGATCTCCTCATCAAAGTAATACCACCTGCCGTCAACGACTTTCCATCCGACATAAGCAGCACCGTTCGATCCGACATAACGCCACATCTTGCTGTTCTTAAAATCCTTGTGGAAAACGACATCAACACCGGAGATATCGATCAGTTCTATATCGCTGTAGGAGATCCACTTATTTGTATCCATGGCTCCGCTCGTGCCAAAATGATACATCTTGCCGTTTATCGTCTCCCAGCTGTCGACCAGCATGGCTCCGGTTTTATCAAGGTAATACCAAATTCCGCCGTCTTCGATCCAACCGGTCTGCATAAAGCCGGACTTGTCGAAGTGATACCACTTGCCGCCGATCTTTTTCCAGCTGTTCTTTACATACTCCGTGTCACTGGTGTAGTAACGCCATCCTGCCGCATTACTGCCCTGCCAGCCTGTTCCGGCCGCCATCGCAGTCGCAGGAATGAACGTCATCATCATGCCTGCGGTCATTGCCGCAGCGATGATCTTCCTGATAACCATATCTAATCCTCCCTTAAAGTGAATGAGAGTATTATATCAAAGATTAATTATATTTGAGGAAAGATATAGTTATTTTTGTGGCAGGTAAATGCGCAGATCAGGCTTCAGGAAGCCATATCATCATCATAATAGTCGAAAAAATCTTCAATATCTTCTTTCCAACCGAGGCCGATCTCACAGCCCAACCCGGAAATATCGCGGAACCAGCTTCCGCTGGTAACATATCTGAATCTATTAAAGAATTCCTCTCCAAGAGAGTTGATCCTCTCGGCAAGAGAGCAACGACGATTATCGGGGCAGATTATGCAGCCTTGTAAATTGGTAAATCGATCAGATTCATAATCCAGTTCCGGATCATAATCAAGATCAATATCATCCCCGATCAGATCATTCTCAATGTCATCTTCGTTTTTCGAATAGATAAGAACTTTAGGTATGATCATATGCTGCACCTCTTTTCTCGATTGCACTCGTATCGGATTTTTAAATGTCTAACGGAAATTGTTTATTTAGGATAGAGCGCGGCAATACTGAATTCAACATTTCGCGGACCGATGTAAACAGAATGAAATAAACGGACATGATTCAAAGAAGAGGCCTCCCGAAGGAGGCCCCAGTTAATCATTTAGTTAACGGAATCTGATCACGGATTTTTGCAAATACCGTCCGTACCGAAGTCATATGTTACACTTCTGATAGTCTCATTTCCCGTAACCATGGCGCCGTCACTACCTAAGTAATACCACTTTCCGCCATACGAGAGCCATCCGGTCTGCATTACGCCGCTATTCTTGAAGTAATACCACTTGCCGCCGATCTGCTGCCATCCGGTCTTCATGGCGCCGTCACTACCTAAGTAATACCACGTGCTTCCATCCTGGAACCAGAAGGTCTTCATAGCGCCGTTACCATCAAAGTAATACCACTTTTTAGAAATCTCATTCCAGCCTGTTACCATTGCGCCTGAGTTCTCGAAGTAATACCACTTTCCTCCGATCTTATTCCAGCCTGTTACCATAGCGCCGGAACTCTCGAAGTAATACCACGTTCCGCCTATCTTCTTCCAGCTAGTTACCATAGCGCCGGAAATCTCGAAGTAATACCACTTTCCGCTGACCTGCTTCCAGCTTGTAACCATAGAACCGGATCTTTCGAAGTAATACCACTTGTTTTCGATCTGTCTCCAGCCTTTGGCCATGATGCCTGTCTCAGGATCCAGATAATACCACTTGCCGTCCTTTATCCAGCCGGTCTGCATTACGCCGTTAATAAAGTAATAGTAATTACCGTTCTCTGATTCCCAACCTTCAACCGGAGCAGGAGCTTCCTTGAAAGCAACCTCAACAGTAACATCCTTTGCAGGCATCGTGAACGAGTTACCTTCAATAGCAGTGCCGTCAACCTTGATCGTATCGAGTTCAAAGCCTTCTGCAGGTGTGACTTTAACAACGATCGTTTCACCCAAGTTAGCTTTTCCCTCAACACTGGCCGTACCGTTATCGCTGCATACAACGGTGATCTTATATTCGCTCTTCTTGAACGTAACAGTTACGACTGCATCTGCTTCACCTACGGTAAACGAAGTGCCTTCGATAGCTACATCGTTAACCTTGATCGTATCAAGTTCATAGCCTTCTGCAGGTGTTACTGTGACAGTGATAACGTCACCCTTGACTGCAGTTGTCTTGGACACGCCTGCTGTACCGCCCGTAGTCTCGGATACGGTGATCGCATAAGTCTGTTCATAGATCTTGAACTTGACTTCCGCAGTACCCTTATAGAAACCGGTTCCTGTAACGGTGATCTTAGCTTCACCGACAGCGGTGTTATCAGAATACTGAACCGTGTAGTCAGTTCCGAGAACGAGAGTCTTATCGCCGTCCTTTACCGTTACTGCAGGAGTAATGGCATTACCTGTATAGATCTGATCTGCAACAGAATCGATCGTAGCGCTTGCAATGTCCTTAACGATCTTGAAGGAACTCATTGCGGAACCACAGTAGCTGCCTATACCGTCAACACGGATCTTTGCTTCGCCCGGACCGACATTATCGAGGAAGTTGACTTCATAGTCACTGCCCTCAGTGAGCTCTTCACCGTCAAGAACAACCTTTACTGAAGGTTCAATAGCAGAACCCGTGTAATCCAGATCTCCTGAAGGATCGAGAGTGATTACCGCATCAGCGATATTTGTTCTCTCGAAGAACTCGATAAACGGCCATTCATCGAGCCAGTCACTTACATCGAGAATAAGATTGAATTCATTCATGCCGACAAAAGCCTGATAGCCATAGTCGTCAGCCGGAGTTACCGTGAAGACTGCCAGAGGGAAGTCGGAATTGAAGATAACCTTTGTCCATCCGTTATAGGACTTTCTTTCGACCTCTCCTTCAACTGCGATAGTACCTGTAAGATCTCCCTCTGTCTCGGAATAGTACTGAACGACATACTGACCTTCGGTCTCGGGATCCGGCCACAGATTACAGTATTCGTACTGTTCTTCGGATGTGTAGATCCTTGCAACGAAACCCGTAAGTTCATTGGCAACAAATGAGAATGTATTGCCGTCACGATCCATCCACATTCTCGAACCATCAGAGAATTCCAATTCGATGCAGTAAACGTCGCCTTCAACCTCGATAGTGGGTTCATCACCTCTGCCGAAGCGGTTGGTGCCCTCCATTATCTCGCTGTTAACGATCGTTACATCGCTACTGTCTTCGCCCATTGCGAATTCGACAGTCCATTCACAATCGAAGATGCCGTCCTGATAAATAGGTGCAACGTCGTATGTGATCCAATGATCGCCTCTCTCGAACTCATAAACGAGCTCGTTACCAAGTCTTTCCATGATGACCTGATCGCCGAACCTGACGTCAACGCCGTAGATCTTCATATCGGGATCAGTATAGAGGTATCTGAGCGTCAGTCTCTCAAACTCATTGTCGAGAGGGATGAAATTATCCTGTACTGCCTGATATGTATTGCCGCCGTCAGTGCTGTACTCGGCATCAAGACCTGAAACCGGCATTCCGTTAAGATGGATTCCTTCCTGTCTCTGATAGTGGAAATTGAAGCTGGGATTCCAAACCCAATTCTCAGTGAAGAAACTTGTAACATCCCAGTCATAGACATAATCATTATCGATGACAAGATCAGTTATGTCTTCATCAGCGATCCATACATCAAAATCAGCATTCTCGGGAACATTAACTTTGAGTCCGATCTTAACCTCAGGATCAGGATCTTCAGGATCACGTTCAACAATGATCCTGTACCAGCCGCAGCTGCATGCCCATTCCTTTATGTAAGGAGACTCAAGGATTTCGACATAACCCTGCTCTGCGTCTTCCGGGAAATCATAGTTATTAACCCAGAACTCGACCATACGCTGGTTTTCGCCTTCACTCCAAAGATGCTGTACCTTGTACTCATCAGCAGTCATATAGATCTTGATCTCTACGGCACTCGGTGAGTCAGGAGTATATGAATACTTACCGTTGTTCGGAACGAGAAGGCGTTCTTCACCTGAATCGACGATATTAGCATAAACTGCGTATACTTCTTCATCGATCGTGAATTCGATCGGAGTTCCGACAGTCAAAGGAGTGTTTGCGTTAACAGTGACACCGGCATCCATTAACTTCTCTTCAAGTTCCCAGGAACCTTCTCCGTTGACAAAGATAATATAATTGCCGTCATAAGGTGCATTCCAGTCGAAAACGTCGAGACGGTAATTGCCCCAGCCTGAAGCAGGCTTTTCGAGCGTAAAGTAGTAACCTTCAGCGTCATCAAACGGCAGCTGGGATCTGTGTCTTACGCCGTCAAAGTACTCAAAGCCTACTCCGAACGCGAGATGGAACTCATCGTCATATTCAAAACGGAAGACGATCTTATCAGCATCCTTATACTCCTCAGGAGTTATGAGCATCTCGTCCCATCCGCCGAATTCGTTATCGAAATGTCTTTCCGTGAGCTGTACGAAATCGCCGCCGTCAATGCTGTAGTAAACTCTTGCACCGTGGGAATCAACGGATATTCCATTGCATCCGATGGGATTCTCAAATCCTGCATTGATGTTATAGAATGAATCTCCCCACTCGTTTTCGCCGACTGAAGTGATCGTGTACGTATATGTTCCGTCGCTGTTTGCGACAAGACCTTCAAGTTCGGAGAGAACAGGTCTCTTATCATTCTCATCATCCTTACGGTCAACATACTCGATCCAATCTCCACTGTCATCAAAAGAGATGCTGCGCAGCATGTTGCCTGCACCAGGTGTCAGGATAACGGGGATTCCGCCGCTCTTCAAAACGCTCTTATCGAAGATCGCACGGACTCTGCCGTCGCCGTTAGGACATGATTCCATAGCGTTTGGCTTAATGCCTTTTGCAAACTCAACATTACCGTCTCCCCAATGGTTGAGTTCGACCTGAACCTGACCGTTCTCAGGATGGAGAGCGTCAAAAGCGGACCACCAGATATTGATCTCGATCATGCCGTATCTGGAAGGAATGAACGGGACTTCAAAGTTATCGTCAAGAATTATGCGGTACTCAGGATCTTCCGCATATGTTGAGTAGAACAGTTCCGCTTCACCGTCGTAGCTGTACTGACGGAACTCGATGATGGGATCATTATAACTATAACCTTCAGGAGGTATGAGCTTAAACGTCAGAGGAGTTTCCAGATCATATCCGAACGGTTCACCATCACCGACAAGTTCATCGTTGATAAGGACTTTTGCTTGCTGGTAACCCTCACCTTCACCGTCATTCCACCAGCATTCGTCATAGCGGATGACAATGTTCTGATCACCGAATTCCCTGTATTCGAAATTAAAATCAGGGCTGTACCACTGATTGTCGAAGACTATTCCTGCGATATCATAGACGAAAACATTATCGTTCTCGATGACTTCAGTAGTGTAATCCTCGTCATTCATCCATACGCTGAATGCAGCATTTTCGGGAACATTGACCTTGATCTCGAGCTTTGCTGCTTCATAGTCAGGTTCTTCTCTGTCATATTCAACAATGACCCTGTAGTAACCCAGACTCTCAGCGACTCTCTTGATATGCTCATTCTCAAGGATCTCGACTGAACCCCATTCTACATCTTCAGGGAAACCGTCATTGCGGACACGGAATTCGACAATACACTGGTTCTCATTCTCGGTTTCAAGGTGCATGACCTCAAACTCTTCCTCTGTTGTATAAACATGGAATTCAATTGGACGTGAATTTTCCGGCATGAAGGAATATACGCCGTCTTCAGGGAAGATCTCCCAATCATTGGGATTACCGCCGATGCTTACATAAACACCGTAGACCTCGCCGTCGATGGAGAACTCGATGGGTTCTCCGACTTTAAAAGGAACAGGACTGTCAGAGACTTCAGGATCGACCTTAAGATTCCATGAGTTATCGCCCTGGAGATATATCATGTACGTGTTATCGTACGGCATAACCCAGTCGAATACCTCGATCCTGTAAGAATGCCATCCCTCTAACGGCCTTTCGAACGTGTAATAATACTCATAGTCATTTTCAGTTTCCAAAGGCTGGCAGGAATAAACATATTCGGTATCGAAATACTCCATCTTTATACCGTTCAGGAATTTCCACGCACGGTCATCCTCTTTAACTACGAATTTGAAGGTTATCTCATCGTAATCGCGGATCTCTTCTTCAGGAAGCAGATGTTCATCCCACTCAAAGCCTGATTCCTCATCAACGAAGTGCTGCCATTCGACGGGATAATAATTCTCGCCGTCTGCAGTGTAGTACACATCAGTTCCGTTGTCATTGACCGAGAAGCCGGGGGCTCCTATGGGATTCTCGCAGCCCATGTTGATACTGAATTTGGTGATATCATCTGAATACGGTTCAAATGAACCGATCGTGAAAGTGAAAGTACCGTCTTCATTCATCGTGAGATACTCGAGATCAGACAAATAAGGTCCCGGAGCTCCCTGATCAAATCCGGAGTGATACTCATCACTTACAAAATCATCGAGCGCATACGACAGACTCCACAACGTGCAGCCGTAGTATGGTGTGATAGTAACTACAACAGGATTTTCCTCATCAACATCAGATCTGTCAAATATTGCCCTTATAGTACCGTTGGATGCCTCAGCCGTATAAAGAGGCTCAACGCCTGCAGAGAAATCAACATCTCCCCAGCCCCAGCGGTAGATATCGAACCTGATCTGACCTTTCTCGGCCTCTAGCGTGTCGACATCGCTCCAATATACATTTACATAGATCGGAGTGTTTTTTACCGGAGTAAAAGAAAATTCACCGGTTTCATTCAGGACGATCAGATGATCGGGATCCTCTGAATCAGTGGAATAATACTCCTCTCCGTCATCACCGGGATTACCCTGACGAAGCACGACTTTGCACTCATCGAGGTAATAATCGCGGTATTGTTCCAATCTGAAAACAAGTTCCTCATTAGGTACAAAATTAATGACAGAACCGTCTTCGACATACTCACCGTTCACCTGGACAAAAGTATGGGGCATATCCTCATTTTCTTCTCCGTCCGGGAACGAATAATCATCAAAACTTACCATCAGCTGACCATTCTCAAGAATGATCTCATCGGCACTTACCGTCTGCACGAGACTCGGCAGAACGGAAAAGCCCAGGCAGATCGCCACAAGCATTGCCGTCAAACGTTTCAATGTTCTCATATGGGATTCCTCCTTTTTAGAGTCGAGAAATGTCATCTCATTGTAATTATAGCAAGTTGTTAAATTAATTTTATGAATAATGAGTGAACGTAATAAATAAGAATATTGAACATTTCGAAATAAAATGCACAAAAACGGGCCTGATAAACCCGCAAAAGAATGCTTATTCCTGTCTGAGACTGAACTGCAAAACGGACACAGGACCGATATCCGTAAGCTTGTAATCCTTGATCCTCTTCCCCTGTTTCCAGATAAAATGCGGAATGTTTATAGGCTGAATTATGTCTCTGCTGATGTCCGCGAGGTCTAAAAGGCTGATAAGTTCGGAATAACTCTTTTGGATGTCTGAGATGGCATCATACCTCTGCTGGGCATATTCCACGCTGAGTCTCAAAAGATACGGATCGTCGTTGTTCTTACCTATCGAGAAAAGATTCATAAACCCATGGTAAGTGTAAAAGTTATACTTCATATCAGGTTCGGATATGCCCAGAAACAACAGCGGTTTGGTAATGCTGTCAGGTGCTGTCTCCTGATCGCACAGACAGGCCAGTCCGCCCAACGCCGGAGCAGCGATCCTCAGTTTATCCCATTGCTTATTCTTCCAGTCGGCCGGCCAGTCGAATACCAGGTCCCTGTCACCCATGAAAACGGTCTCATGGACCTTTGTCTTGGAAGACGGCATCTTTACCGATTCGAGCATAAAGCATCCGCTGAACGCGTACTGACCGACATCTTCGAGATTAACAGGCAGTTCTACGCTTTTCAGTGCGGTACATTCAGAGAATGCATAGCTTCCGATCTTCCTGAGCGAAGAATTGAAGATCATGCTTTGCAGATTGACACATCCGGAAAAAGCATTTTCGCCTATCTCAGTCACCGAATCGGGAAAGCGCACCTCTCTGATCCACCGGCAGTCCTCGAAAGCCTTAATGCCGATGGCTGTTACATCATCAGGGATAACTGCACAGGCCGATGCCCCGTTATATCTTTTTAAAATGCCGTCCTCTGTCTCAAAGTCCTCTAACGTGCTGATATCACCTTTTATCTCGGTAACCAGCTTAATGTAATTCTCGACTATGGCATCCTTAACGACAAACGGCTTTCCGCAGTGAATGCATATGGTTGCGCTCTCATCCGAGTCTATCCTCAGATCAGCACCACAGGAAGGACATTCTAACGGAATAACCGGCATATAACCTCACAAAAACTCGTTTTTACTATTCTACAACAAAAACCGGGGCAATTCGAAAAGCTACCATGTTGAGACCTGTCGTTATTATGGCTTTTGCTTTTTTTCAACCCTTTTTGTCCCCACAGAGGGTTGGATTTTTGCACTTATAATCCTTAACCGGCTTTTTCGCTAAATTAAATCAGGGTCACCTCAGTATCAATGAGGCAACCCTGTCTTATTTAGATCGATCGAACGATCAACATAATCTGCATCAAGGATTTGTACAGTAACCAGATGCATCGAACTTATAATCCTTGCCGTCGATCTTCAGCGTCCGGTTCTTTGCATACCAGCCGGTGGAATCGCCGTACCACCAACCCTTTGAATCTTTCTTCCAGGATGCCCTGTACTGGTAAGTCCATTTTCCGTCAGCATCTAGCCAGTAGCCGTCGCAATATTCATTTGCAGCCATGGTGCCGTCAGACTTAAGGAAATACCAGTAATCGCCGGATTTCTTCCAGCCCTTGTACATTGTGCCGTCGGAATTAATGTAATACCACTTGCCGTTATCCTTGAGCCATACGGATTCAGCCATGGATCCGGTCTCATAGAAATAGTACCATTTGCCGTCGATCTGCTTCCAGCCCGTAGCCGCAACGCCGTTTGAACCGCAATAGAACCATGCGGTATTGCCGTTGGACGAATCATAGAGTTTATACCAGCCGGAACTTACCATCTCACCGTTGGTCTTAAAGACATATACTTTGTTATCGATAAGACATGCCTGGTTGCTGCACATTTCTCCAAATGCGTCGAAATAGTACCACTTCCCGCTTATCTGCTTCCAGCCTGTCACCCTAGCGCCGTTTGAAGGATTCAGGTAGTACCATTTATTACCGTCCTCTTTCCAGCCGGTAGCCATCGCGCCATCATCTTCAAAGAAGTACCAGCGTTCGCCTATTTCCTTCCAGCCGGTTACCTTTTTTCCCTCGTCATCGTAATAACGCCAGGTGCCGTTATCATCCTTCCAGCCGGGCATTGATGAATTATAATGGATCATCGCATTTCCGAAATAATCCGTCGGATCTCTATACTGTCCGATAAGCTGTTTAAAATCAGTCTCACTGCCTTCGATATAGACATCTGTAAGAGATCTGCAGCCGCTAAAAGCAGAGTCATTTAAACTGGTTACACTCTTGGGAATAGAGACTTTCTGTAATCCCGAATTATAAAACGCTCTATCTCCGATCTTATTTACGGAAGACGGAATATCCAGCGTTCTAAGATTATAGCAATCACAAAAAGCTTTATATTCTATGGACGTGACTGTATTCGGGATGTTGACCGATTTAAGAGAACTACATTCATAGAACATCAGGCGGTTGATCTTTGTTCTACCTGATTCAAGGACAGCCTTCTCAAGTTTCTCGCCTGACACTTGAGTATACGGATCCTTAGGAATCGTTATTTCGGAACCGGCATAATTATGCCAGACCAAGGTATCCATACCTGAAGGGAAACTGACGTTCTTAATTGAATTTGTACCATAAACTTTGAATTCCTTAAGAGAGTTGGTTGTTGTCACATTACTTAGTATTGGACAAGTATAAACAACAAAACTCTCAATGTTCTTTGTAAGCACTACTTTTTTAAGATTTGAACAATAGTCAACTGTAAAACTTTTGGCATTTGAATCTCCCAAAAAATCCACAGTCTGTATTCCGACTGAAGACAGATTAAAAGAAGTAATCTTTGCTCCGGCAGCTACATTCATATCGATATCGGTAACATTCGGGAAATCAGATATCATTAAAACCTCTATGTTCTCAAGCTTGCTGAATGAAATGCTCAACGATTTGGCATTGCAATCAAAACCGTTAATACTAAACCACTCCCAACCGGTTCCTGAATACTCAATGCTAACTTTCTCAACCTTGTCTCTGTACTCCTTTGAAATGAGCCCGAGATCCGGGTTGCCTTTGGTACAGGTGATCTTTAATTCGTTATCGGAATAAAAAGCCCAATCATAAGGGTATAATGATCCCGAATCCACTATCTCAGCTGCCGTGACCATCATCGAGAAAGATGACATGATCATGATGGCTGCCATTACGGCTCCGAGAATCTTGCTTGTTTTACGCATATCCTTTCCTCCTCATATTTTATTTTGAATTACTACATTAAATTTACGGATTCGTGCATACTCCGTCCGAATCGAAGTTATATACCTTACCGTCAATCTTGATGCTGGTGGAATAAGCCATGTCTCCGTTTGTTCCGAACCAGTACCACTTGCCAGAGATCTGAAGCCACTTAGTAGCCATCTGACCGTTGTTCTTGAAGAAATACCACTTGCCGCTGATCTTTTGCCAGCCTTTCAGCATTACTCCAGAAGAATTCAGGTAGAACCAATTTCCGCCCGATTCCTGCCAGCCTGTGAGCATGGCTCCGGAAGAGTCGAAGCAATACCATTTACCGTCAATCTCCTGCCAGCCGGTCTTCATCTTGCCGCGGTTATCGAAATAATACCAATAGCCGCCTGTCGACACCCATCCGGTAGACATTTCGCCTGATGATTTAAGGTAATACCAATCGCCGCCGTCTTTTACCCATCCGGTCTTCATAACACCGGTTGAATCAAAATAATACCATTTGCCGCCGATCTGGTTCCAACCGGTTACCATGGAGCCGTGTGCCGGATCCATGTAATACCACTTACCGCCGTCCTGAACCCAGCGGGTAGCCATTACGCCGGAAGCATCGAAATAAAACCACTTTCCGCCAACTGACTTCCACCCTGTTGCCTTAACTCCGTTGGCATTGTAGTAATACCATTTACCGTTATCCTCGACCCATCCGGTTTTTGCGACATAATTGAAATGGATCTTCGCATTGCCGAAAGTCTCTTTCAGTGTCAGTTCTTTATGATTACTGTAATCAGCATCAAGAACTGTTATCTTATTCCACTGCTCTTCCGAACCTGCATAATAAACATCAGATATCTTGTCATGATCAAATGCCGTAACCGTGATTTCCTTAACACTTAAAGGCATGTAAACGGTCTTCAGATCATCACAATAAGCAAATGCCCTTGAACGTATCGCCTTCAGCCCTTCAGGCAGTGTTACCGATGTCAGTCCCGAACTGTTAAAAGCACCCTGTCCGATAGTCACCACAGTGGAAGGAAGGCTTACATTTTTAAGGCTTTTACAATCGTTGAATGTATCATACTGGACTACGGTTAATCCCTCAGGAAGGCTGACCTCTTCAAGTGCTTTTGATCCTTCGAACATCCACATATCAGTCTTTTGTCTGCCGGATTCTATTATTGCCTTCTTAAGACTACCACCGGAAATATGAGCGATGCATGTGCTCGGTATTGAGATCTCTTCCAAACCGCAACCATACATTGTCAATGATTGTAAGTTTTTAGGAATACTCAGTTTCTTAAAAGCGGGAGCCGAATTGATCTGCAAAGTCTTAAGTGCACCGGTATTGGAAATGCTTGAAAATTTTTCACAATTATCAACGCGAAGGTTCTCAACATTATTCTTCAGATCAATGGAGGTTAATAAATTGCACTTATTTACTCTCAGTGTTTTGACAACATTATTCCCCAAAAAGTCAATTTTATTGATACTGCAATTATCGAAAAACAGCGTCTTAAAGTCTGCTCCCGACGAAAGCTTAACAGCACTGTTTTCGATCTTTGCGAAATCGTGTAATTCTATCTTATCGATCGAACAGCCATCGCACCCGGTAAATGTGACCGACTCGGCTTTGCTTCCTGCATCATAAAAATAATAAGTTGCATTATAACAATAGTCTGAAAAATCAAAGGTTACAGACGTAACAGTATCAAGGAGTTCAGGATCGATTTCAGATAGTCTGACAGTTGTACTTTTTAGTTTAACATCCAGATGGCCATCGTTATACAAAACCCAATCATAATACTTATTCGTACCGTCGGAAACCTTAGACGGCGCTGCAAGGATGGTTGACGAGAACATCGTCACTATCATAACAACCGTCATTAACACTCCAAGAGCCTTACAGTATCTTCGCATATACCTACCTCCCCAATGAAAAAATAACAAATATATTTTATCACAATCAATACGGAATCATTACTATTACTTTGAGATCAGCATGCGGTTTTGGAGGCCGTCATCGAACGATGATTTGCCAAAGAAAAAAGCTCTCCACGGAAAACCATGAAGAGCCTTGAAAATTGGTGCAGATGGCGGGACTTGAACCCGCACGAGATTGCTCCCACTAGCACCTGAAGCTAGCGCGTCTGCCAATTCCACCACATCTGCGTGCGGGATAGATTTTATAACATGATGCATTATTTTTCAATAAGAAGGTTATAATCACAATATGAATAAGGTAAATGTCTCCGTTACAGATCTGGCTTCCTATATCTCACGCCGCGGCAATCTTGCCGGCGGGTCTTACGGGTCCGTGTCAGGCGTTGAAGGTACGAGGCTCCACCAGAGGGTCTTTTCCGATCTGAAGAAAGCCTACGGAGACGTCATAACTACTGAAGAGTCCCTGAATTACGACTATATCTCCGAGACGGGCATGATACTTTCCGTCAGCGGCAGGATCGACGCCATGATGCTCAACACGGGCAAACCGCCTATGATATTCGAGATCAAGTCATTTAATTCGACCAAGGACAGTTTTGAAGCGCTGGTACGTCCCGAGCACGTCACCCAGTTAAAGCTATACGGAGCAATGTATCTGCTTACGAATTCAGATGTTCTCGATGTCAGGCTCACGTTGAGATATGTCTCCATAACTACGCTCGAGAGCTTTGAAAACACGTATGAGATGTCTTTCGAAACGGCAAATAAGCTGTGGGAGGATATCTGTTCGGAATACTGCATTTTCGCGCAGACCCTGCTCGACTATCAGAACAGCCTGCTCGATACAGTATCGCAGATAAGGTTTCCTTTCGACACAATAAGGCCCGGACAGAAAGAATTCATGAAAAAGGCGCTTCTGGCGCTGAACTCACAGGAAGCATTCTTCGTGGAGGCGCCAACGGGCATAGGAAAGACCGTGTCCGTCCTCTACCCTGCCATTAAAGGTCTCGTCAAGAACAGATACGACAAGATCTTCTATCTGACCGCAAAAGAAGCCACGAGAGGCGTTGCGGAATCGACCGTCAACCAGATGAGAAGGTCCGGACTGATAATAAGGTCCATCACGCTACGTTCCAAGGAAAAGATGTGCCCGTTCGGCACTGAATGCGATGCGAAATTCTGTCCGCTCGCCAAAGATTACTACGGCAAGCTGAAGGCCGCTTTGGCGGAATCACTCGTATTGGATGAGATAACGCCCGAAAAGATAACCGAGATCGCACTCAGGCACGGGATATGCCCTCACGAGTTCATGCTCGACACCATGAACTACTGCACAGTCGTAATAGGTGACTATAACCACATATTCAGCCCGAGAGTATCCATGATATCCAAAGAGCCCGGCAATCAGCGCATCGCCGTACTTGTCGACGAGGCGCACAACATGATAGACAGGGGACGCGACATGTTCTCTGCTTCCTTCTCACTTAGCCTCATCGATGAGATGCTCCAGGATTTCAAGGGCAGGGACACGAAGATCGAGACGATGATACATCAGCTCAGGAATTATTTCGTGAATATAGGAACATGCTTTGATTCATCGAGTTCCTGCTTCAAGCTTATGGAAGAAGCAGATGAGCACAAAGTCCTGATGACTGAGAACTGGGAAGCGATGAGGCAGCCTCCGAGGCAGCTCTATGCCAAGCTCTGGTATACGATAAGCCGCCTTTCGCCTGTACTGGACAGGCTCGAACAGGGTCAGTGCAGAAGGACTTCTATGAAGTTCTTCTTTGAAGCAAGGTATTTCCTTACTGTGCTCGAACACTATTTCGACAACGCATACATAACGACCGCATCCAGAGAAGGAAAAGAGATCACCATAACGCTGAACTGCCTGGACTGCGCGTCCAAACTCGACTACATAATCAGGGACAGGATGTCGGTCATATTCTTCTCCGCAACCTTTACCCCGTATGAGTATTACCGCAACTGCCTTGTGGGACCTGACTGCGATTACTCGTCATTTCTAAGGCTCCCCTCGCCTTTCCCGCCCGAAAATCTTGAGATCATGATAGATTCAGACATCTCGACCGCATATAAGAACAGGTCGCTGACTCAGGATGAACTGGCATCGAGGATCGCGGAATGCCTTAAGGACAGGACGGGAAACCACATGATCTTCTTCCCTTCCTTCGAATACCTTCAGCAGATAATGCCGAGGCTCAGCAATGAGCTTACTTCAAAGGGCGTTTCAGACTTCAAGATCATATCCCAGATAACGGACATGACGAGCATAGAGAAAGAAAATTTCTTAAAGAGCTTCAGCGAACCTTATAAGGGACTGCTCATAGGCGCCGCCGTGCTGGGCGGTCATTTCGGCGAAGGAATAGACCTTGTCGGCGACAAGCTCACGGGCGTCGTAATTGTCGGCGTGGGGCTTCCGAAGATCACTCCCGAACGTCAGATCTTGAGCAACTACTACTCCGAGAGGTTCGGCGACGGGTTCGCTTTTGCATACAGATTCCCCGGCTGGCAGAAAGTTCTTCAGGCAGTCGGCCGCGTCATAAGGACTGAAACTGATACGGGATTTGCACTCCTGATAGATTCAAGACTTGCAAATCCCGAGTATACGATGTTATTCCCCGATCACTGGAAGATCTGATCTTACAGTGTGACGGTAACCTCCGAAGGCTTATCTCCTAAAGTGATAACACCCTGACAGCCTTCGATCTCATATGTTCCCTTAGCGCCTTTGATGTTTACGATACCGTCTGAATTGGTGCGGATGACTTCGCCTTCTGTCCACCACTCACCCTTAATAAGGTTATGAAGTTTTGTATAAGCAGGCTTGATCCTGTTATCCTTTGTAACAAGACCGCTCGGAGCGCCAAGCCATGCGCCGTCGGCAAAATCCCATCCGGTTACGGCCTTCACATTGGGATCGGCAAAGAGGATCTTATACATCTCTTCCCATTCCCTTGCCTGTCTTTCCTCACCTTCAGGTGTAGTAGGCCACTCTTCGACCTGCCAGTCGTTAAGGTCTTCGATATATTCAGGGATAAGGCTTCCGGATACAAGAGTATTCTCAGTAAAATGAATAGGAAGACCGAACCTTCCGAATCTCTTGAGAACATCGTAGAGCTTTTCAGTTCCCCAGTATCCCTGGTGCTGATGCGACTGGATGCCGATTGCTGAGAACTCAACGCCTGCCTCGAGACAATCTTCGATCAGCTTCTCGTATTTGGGTGATACGTTAAAATCATTAATAAGGAAAGTACCTTCGGGATTTGCGGCTCTTGCTGCGGCAAAGACCTCTTTTACGAGCCCAACCTGTCCGTACCTTTTGCACAGTCTCGTGACGGCATTATCGTACTTATCAAAGATGGGCATGATGACAACTTCATTGATTACATCCCAGAAATCGATAACGCCCTTGAAAGCCGTTACTTCCCTGTTGATACGCTCGAGCTGCTTATCCATTATTATTTCATCAGGATACTTCATGAGCCAGTCGGCACAAACCGTATGCCAGCAGAGCGGATGGCCCTTCGGCGTTACGTTATTGGCTCTCAATTTCTTTGCGGCAGTCATGAGCTGGTCGTAATGCGGATGTCCTTCTTCGGGTTCATAACGTCCCCAGTAAAAAGGAAGCGTTCCGTAATTGAACATTGCAAGCCACTTCTCCAACCTGTCAGGATCGGCTTTCATGCCTTCAAACTCAAGAAAAGCAAAAGCTCCGGAACCGAACAGGAATTCATGTGACTTCTGGTTTAAGACCAGTTCTTTATCAGCAACAGGGTTGCCATTCTTATCTAATACTCTTACAAGGGATTCACCTAAGCGGTGCGAAGGGACGGATGAAATGTTCATTGGCATTTTCCTCTCTTTTCTGTTTCATAAGGGAATTATATATTATTCAAAACGCTAAGGCTGTCATATTTTTTATCAAAATGTACAGAAAGATAGTCTGTTGTAAGGTCTTTCAGATCTCTTTCGGTCTTCTTGTCAGCAGTCGAAGTAAAAAGCTTCTTCAGATCGCACGTCGCGAAATAGTTCAGCGCCCTTACAGCGGATTCATCGAGAAGCCTGTCAAAAGTCCTCGAAAGATTCTTATCGCTGTTTATTCCGCCCGCGATGTTTATCAGGTACCGGTTCGGCTTATCTCCCGATGCGACATAGCTCGGACTGGATAAGTCATAGAGGACAGTAAAACCTGCTATTGAAAGCAGTCTCCAGTTAAAGGCCGAATAGATGAGCAGATATTTATCTTTGTTATTTGCAAGATAGTAATATGCGTAAACGGCAAGTTCATAAGCCTCTTTGGCATTCTCGCTCTGCAGTGTGCAGTCTATGAGACATGACGAGATATGAGCCGCAACGGTCATCTGCTCCAAGCTCTCCATTATCTTCGAATTGCTCTCTATGATCGAAGCATCCTTGAGGTAATAGTAACCGTGTGATACCGATACCACGAAGTCACAGAGCATGTACGGCATTGAAACAAAAGCAAGCGTGGCGCCCGGCTTGGCAACGCCCTTGGCGCATATGGTTATAAGTCCCCTGTCTGCAGTAAGGACAGATAAGAGTCTGTCCTTTTCCTTATAATCACTCGAACGGATTATGAGACCGCGGCAGTTAAAGGGATCCATTATTCGTCGGAGTCTTTGTTAAGACCAGTCTCCGAGAGCAGTGCGTCGTTGTTCTGCCAGTCATTCCTTACCTTTACGTAAAGGTCAAGGTAGACTTTGCAGTCCAGCAGCCTCTCGATGTTCCTTCTCGCAGCGGTACCGATGCGCTTGATCATCTGGCCGTCTTTTCCGATGATGATCGCCTTATGCGAATCCCTGCTGCAGATTATGTCGGCTTTGATGACGACAATGGTACGGTCATCTCCGTCCGTTATCTCTCCGTCGTCATTCTTCTCTTTGAATTCGTTGATGATGACCGCTGTTCCGTGCGGTATCTCCTGATCCGTATAGTGCAGCACCTGCTCACGGATGAGTTCGGCAGCGATAACGCGCTCGGTCTGGTCTGTCATATATTCGCTGTCGTAGAGCCTGGGACCCGCGGGCAGCATTTTCGCGATCACTGTAAGGAGCAGGTCGACGTTCCTTCCGGTCTTTGCGCTTACGGGAACAACGTCTGCGAAATCGTAAAGTTCGGAATACTTCTGCGTCAGCGGCAGGAGTTTTTCCTGACCTGCCTCATCGTATTTGTTTATTGCAAGGATAACCTGCTTGTTGCTCTCTTTAAGAAGCGATAAGAGTTTCTTCTCGACAGCGCCGGGTTCGGGGAATCTGCCGTCTGCGATAAGCACTACGCAGTCGGCGCCGAGAGCAGCCTTATAGGATCTGTCGACCATGAATTCGCCCATCTTTGAAGTCGGCTTGTGGATACCCGGAGTATCGGTAAAGATTATCTGCGTATCCTCGGTATTATAGATGGTCTTAATGTTGGTCCTGGTCGTCTGGGGCTTGTGCGATACTATCGCGATCTTCATGCCCGTTATGTAGTTAAGGAGCGTGGATTTTCCGACATTGGGGCGTCCCAAAAGAGCGACAGTACCGCAGTGTTTGCAGGGCGCTCCGGCCGGGATCAGACCTTCGGCGGGTGTATTATCCCTGTGGTTATCAATCTCGTATACGTCTTCGAGCTCATCTTCGAAAGCAAGGTCCAGAGCTTTCATGATCCTCTTCTGCTTATCAGTCATTATCTTCTCATCAGTGGAATCGATATGGTCGTAACCAAGGAGATGCAGGAGCGAATGCGCGATGAGGAAAACAGTCTCGCGCTCGAATGAATGACCGTAGCTCTCAGCCTGCTTTTCACACGCGAAAGGATTGATCAGTATGTCTCCGAAGCAGAGTACCTGATCACCGTTGTCATCGATCTCAAAATCCCCGCTGTCAGGTATATATGTGAATTCGCCTTCCTTAAGATCCAACATCGGGAAAGAAAGACAGTCTGTCTCGTTATCGATGCCGCGCTGCTCACGGTTGATCTCACGGATCTCATCCGGAGTCACAAAAGTAAGAGTGGCATAAGCGCTCTTCAAAGACCTCTCCACCTGCGGTGAACAGTACTCGCCGTCAGCAATGACTCCGCTTAACTTCTCAATATATCCGCCCAAAAGAGCGAGCTTTTCCGCGGAAAAACCTTCCGCATTATTTACTAAATCGATCCTCATTCAGGGTACTTGATCCTTTCGTGGAAAACACCGGCATAAACCTGCCTGAATGCTATAACTATCTTCTCGATATCATCGAAGTTAAGACCGGAATTGATCAGCTGGTCCTGATCGATCTTATCCTTAATGAGTACACGTATGAGCTGCTCTGCGCTCTGAACGTCTGTCGTCTTCATGGACCTGACCGCTGCCTCACAGGTATCGGCGATCATGACGATAGCAGACTCCCTTGAAGACGGGATGTGTCCTCTGTATCTGAAGTTGTTGACATCCGGCGGTTCAAGGCCTCTCGCCTTCGCATCCTCAACTGCCTTGCGGTAGAAATAAGAAGGATAAGTCGTGCCGTGATGCTCGTCGATTATCTTGATTATGGCATTGGGAAGCCTCTCCCTCTTGGCGAGCTTAACGCCGTCTTCAGGATGCTTTGTGATTATTCCGACACTCTCCATTACGGTAAGCTTGTCGTGCGGATTCTCGCCGCCGTGCTGGTTCTCAGTAAAGAATTCCGGGTGCTCTAGCTTTCCTATATCGTGATAATAAGCCGCAACCTTGCAAAGGAGCGTATCGGCGCCGATGGCTTCAGCTGCGGAGTCAGCAAGTGTCGCAACCATCATGGAATGGTGATATGTACCGGAAGCTTCCAGGAAAAGACGCTTCATGAGGTGCTGGCCCGGCTGGCTCAAAGTGATGAGCTTGACAGGTGAAGCTGCGTTGCTCACGAGCTCGTAGATAGGCGAAAGTCCGACAGCAGCAACGAGCGAAGCGATGCAGCTTACAAATGTGTAGATAAGCGAATTGAGGTATTCGGTCCTCGTATTGCCGTGAAGGAAATTAAAAGCAATACTCGTCGCGATAGTGGCGATAGTCGGGAAGAAAATAAGAGCGGCGTTATTGATGATCCTGTCAGACCTGCCCGCGAATATGGAGCACAGTATGATGCCGATGAGATTGATAAAGAACATTTCAGGATCGAATCCGTACATCGGCCAGATAAGCAAAAGGTTTACGACCGAAAGGATTATGCTGTTCTGGGTGCCGATATAAGTGGCACAGACAGATGCAAAGAATATGACGATGCAAAGGAGCGTCGAAAGGCTCGAGAGATAAACCGATGCGGCAACCGTGATAAGGAACGTGATAAGGAGCATGTAGAATACAGGCATCTCAACCTGGAGTTTCTTACGCTCGATATTGAGATATACGGCTGCAGATGCCGAGATTATCAGTACATAAACGGTGACTCTGAGGAAGATGACAACGTTGAACGAAGAGTCTCTGATGAGTTCGAGTTCAACGAGATTGCTGTATACATGCTCATCGATAATGGCACCGGATTCCACGAGTTTCGTACCTTTATCGATCATGATCGGATCGTTTAAAGCCGTCATATAAGCATTGTTCGCGGAATCTTCCGTAGCCTTTTCATCGTAGATGGTATTGGGTTCGAGTATTGATGAGAGAACTATCCTCATCGCATCGGCAAACTTTTCGTAAGAAGGGCTCGACTCGCAGAAACTGCTGATCTGTTCGTCGATCTTGGATTCGAGAAGATGCTCGTTTACGTCGCCTAACATGATAAGCTCTGCAAGAGTCGTGGTCTTCTCCCTGATATATGTGAATGTCGGATTGCTCATCTCGAAAAAAACGAGGATATCCTCAGACTTTATCTTAACGTTCATCGTCTGTTCGACGTTAAGAGTCACCTGTGAAGCGGCTTCCGCGGGAGACATCGGAGATGTCGTTCCCCTCGCCTGAGTCATGTTCGTTCTTGCCTGCTCTGCGAGATCGAAGAAATCATCAACCCTGTCGATGCTCACCTGGGCCTGCTTGTCGGATCTCACAAAGATATCTGCAACGGTATCCCTTGCCCTTACAGCCTCCCTCTCGGTCGCGTAAGTATCGGCAAAAGTTCTCGGAGCGTATATATCCTGAGTAGCGATGGAACCAACTTCATAATCGTAACTTACGGGAAGCGAACCGTAGAAAACGAGGAAGATTATCGTGAGCGAAGCGAGCGCCAACGATATGATCTGATGGAATTTCGGTTTTGCGGATTTGTTACTGCTCATAGATCACCTTTGCCTAGCATCCTCATAAGCTTTTACGATCCTTGCAACAAGGCTGTTCCTGACTATATCCGAATCATTGAGACTTACGATCTTTATGCCGTCGACATCCTTGAGGACCGTGATGGCATCCTTAAGGCCGCTCTCGATCCCCTTGGGCAGGTCGATCTGCGTGAAATCGCCGCATACGCATGCCCTGCAGTTAACGCCGAGTCTCGTAAGGAACATCTTCATCTGTTCGGGAGTCGTATTCTGAGCTTCGTCCAGCAGCACGAAGCAGTCATCGAGATTGCGCCCTCTCATGAAAGCAAGAGGAGAAACTTCTATGACGCCCTTGTCGTAATAACGCTCGAACATCTCCTGTCCCAAAAGAGCGGACAGTGCGTCGTATATCGGGCGCATGTAAGGATTTACCTTTTCTTCGATGTCACCGGGCAGAAAACCGAGTCTCTCGCCGGCTTCTATTGCGGGTCTCGTGAGGATGATCCTCGACACTTCCCTGCTCTTCAGAGCCTTAACGGCCATGGCGACGCCGAGGAAAGTCTTGCCTGTTCCGGCAGGACCCGCACAGATCACAAGTTCCGATCTTTTCAGGGAATCCACATAGAGCCTCTGTCCCAGAGTTCTGGGCTTAACGGCTCTTCCCGAAGGTGTCATGTAAAAGACCTCGTCCGAAGTCTTAAGGAATTCCTCGAGCCTGCCGTCCCTGGCCAGGTTCATGAGGTACTGGATATCTGTCTCATCTATTTCCGAATCGGCCGAAAGCTTATCCAAAGCCAGGAAAGCATCCTTTGCGATCAACACTTCCTTGGTGTCACCCGTGATGACAAAACCGTTTCCGTCGTGCTCTATGCTGACATCAAAAAAGCCGGCGATCCTTGATGCATAAAGACCTGCCGTCTGCGTTGAATTCCTGAGCTGTTCGATTCTTTCTTCCAAATGAGATCTCCTATAAAAGAATTATTATGCTAATCAATTTTCGAGTCAACATTTCAGCCCTTAAATTGCCTGAGCACCGCAGTATAGTACTCCGGAAGTTCCGTCTCGAAATGCATAGTCTTGCCCGTCCTCGGATGGACGAAAGTTATCGCCTTGCTGTGAAGCGCCTGGCCTTCAAGGCCGTAGTTCTTGCGTCTCGAAGCATACACGGGATCACCTACGACGGGATGACCCGTATAGGCCATGTGAACTCTGATCTGATGCGTCCTTCCGGTCTCAAGGATGAGTCTGATATCAGATATCTCGCCCAGTCTCTCGATGACCTCGAAATGAGTTACTGCGGGTTTTCCGTCTTTTACGACAGCCATCTTGCGCCTGTCGGTAGCAGACCTTCCGATGGGAGCGTCGACCGTTCCCTTGTCTTCTTTTATGACACCGTATACGAGCGCCCTGTATTCTCTTACTATCTCGTGTCTTGAGAGCATGTCGGCAAGTCTTAAATGCGTGAAATTATTCTTGCAGGCAAGCATCAATCCGGAAGTATCTTTATCGATACGGTGAACGATGCCGGGCCTTAAGACTCCGTTGATGTCGGACAGCTCATCCTTGCAGTGCGCTAGCAGAGCATTGACCAAAGTTCCCTCGCTGTGTCCTGCCGCAGGATGCACGACCATGCCCTGCGGTTTGTTTATTACGAGAAGATCGGAATCCTCATATACGATATTGAGCGGGATATCCTGAGCTATGAAGGAATCGTCCTCCTTGGGTGCCGGTATCTCCGCCTCGACCACATCACCGGCAGAGAGCTTCGTGCCTGCCTTTGTGATCACCTTTCCGTTGACGCTTACTTTTCCGTCGTCTATCAGCCTTTTATAAAACGACCTGGAATATGTGGAATCAAAAGAATCCGTGACAAAGCTGTCGAGCCTTACTCCGTCTGTACCGCAAACCTTGGATTCATTCGGCATCTTCGGTCTCCTTTTTCTTAAAGAGGATATTCCAGAAAGCCTCAAACTCCTTGGAACGGAACACGATTATGTAGATCAAAAGGAATGTGCCCAGCACGGCACATATATCAGCGAAATTGAATATCGGGAATGTATAACTGCCGAAGTCGAACCTCAGAAAGTCGATGACATACTTGAGGCGCGCTCTGTCGATGAGGTTTCCGATGGCGCCTGACGACAGGAGACAGAAAGCAACGGATAAGAGCGGCATGCTGTTCTTTGAAGACACGATCATGAGAGCGAATATGCCGCATCCGAGTATGGTCGAGACAGCTATAAGGAAATATATTCCCCAAGCCTTATCAGCAAATAACGAGAATGCGCTTCCGGTATTCTCGCAATAAAACAACGAAAAGAAATCCTTGATTATGACCTTTGTTCCGACGGGTTTGATCTGTTTTACGACCAGATCCTTGAAGTATTGGTCGGCCGCCACGAGTATGGCAAAAAGAACCGAAAAGATATCGATGAGCTTTACATTAGTTTTCTTCTTCGCACTTACACTGTTACTCATATTCACAGAACCGTCTGATCGCGGTACACCTTCCGTTTTTATCAGTCTCGAAAATGATACCACACACGAATCCTTCGCCGTCGGCAGGCTCATATTTGGCAGGAAGCTTATAAGCGAGCCTCCTTATGGAAGCCTCTATGTCCATGCCGAGGATCGACTCCTTCGCACCGCACATGCCGCAGTCGGTAATGTATCCGGTGCCGTTCGGCAGGATCGTCTCGTCTGCAGTCTGAACGTGCGTATGTGTTCCCGCAACGACAGACACTTTGCCGTCGAGATAATAACCCATCGCGCATTTCTCGGAGGTGGCATCGCAATGGAAATCCAGCAGGACAGTCGTACACCCCTCCACGCGCTTAAGCCTCTCCACTATCCCGTCCGCATAAGTAAACGGGTTATCCGGCAGAACGTTTGCATATACCTGGCCCAGGAGATTAAAAACGCCGATCTTCTCGCCGTTCTTCTCAAAAACGCAGTAATCGTTGCCGGGCCAAGAAGGGCTGAAATTGGCAGGTCTTGCCAGGTTCTTCACCTTGGCAATCTGGCTTATGAATTCCCTGTTTGAAAATGTGTGGTTTCCCAGAGTAAAAAGATCGGCACCATAGGTCTCGAGTTCTCTTAAGATATTGATCGAAGCTCCGAGACCGTGAACGCTGTTCTCAGCGTTTACTATACAGCAGTCGATCGAATTGCTCTTAAGGAAACCGGGCATTACCGTCTTAAAAGCACGGCGTCCGGCATAGCCGACGATATCGCCAACAAAGCACACTTTCACGGTATAAGCCCTCCAAATCTTTTTATTCTTTAAAAGTATAGCAAAAATCTTAGCGTATTTTAAGCAGGAGGTTTTGAAATAAAAGGCGGCACAGGTTCCTGCCGTCTTTTATTCCTTACCCGTTCTGCTAGAATACTATCTATGAATACATGGGAGGATAAGTATATGGAAATAAAGAAATTGCTGGCTTCAGTCCTTTCCGCCGGGATGATCATGTCATTCCTGCCTGCAGCCGTAATGGCTGACGGAGCCGGATGGCATCAGACCGAAGCCGGATGGTCCTATTACACCGACAGCACCACTTACGTTCAGAACAGCTGGAAACAGATCGGCAGCAAGTGGTATTACTTCGACGCTGACGGCATCGCTTATGCGGACTGCTGGGAGACGATAAACGGCAAGCTCTATCATTTCGACAGCAGCTGCGCCATGGAAACCAACAAGTGGATAGACTGCGGCGAATCCTATTTCGAAGGTTTTGCCGAATACATCTGTGACCTGAACGGAGATCCCGACGGTTTCTGGTCCCAGTTCCTTGATCTTAAGGACTGGCGCTATGTCGGAGCCGATGGAGCCGCTTTTAAAGGCTGGAAGACTGTAAACGGAAAATGGTATTTCTTCGAGGACGGCTCGAACAGTCAGAACGCTTCCCGCCAGTGCCGCATGGCATACGGGATCGCGAAGGACAAAGACGGCGGCATTTACTGTTTTGACAAGAACGGCAGTTATATAAAGAACAAATGGGTCAGTGCCGATACCGAAGAAGACGGATGGTTCTATTTCGGATCGAACGGGATCATATACTCTTCCAAATGGCTCAATCAGAACGGCAAATGGTATTACTTCAACGATGACTGTCTTATGGTCTGCTCAAAGTCTAACTATTACATCTCCGGATACCTTTATGATTTCGACAAGAGCGGCGTCTGCTCCAATCCTTACAGCGGCAGGAAGCTTACAGGCTGGGTGGAGGATTCGGATAAGTGGTACTATTTCGATTCCGAAGGCAAACCTTACAAGGAATGGCATAAGATCGGCGGCAAATGGTATTATTTCGATCCTGAAGACGGATACATGTGCACGGGACCCAGGATCATCGGCAGTGATTACTATCAGTTTGATGATGACGGCAAGATGCATATCGGCTGGTTTAAAGTCCCTACGATGAAGAATTACTGGGGTAATGACTACTGGTTCTACTGCGGAACCAACGGAAAGGTTTACAGCGATCAGTGGCTCGAAGAAAACGGCAAATGGTATTATTTCTCGGGAAAGAAATACGGCTGCGCCATGATCAACTCCATGACGGACTACGAGATCAACGGCAAGCTCTATGATTTTGATTCACACGGCGTATGCCTGAACCCTTACAGCGGCAGACCGGTGGTCAAAGAATGATCTTAAATCTGCTCTAAACCATATCGCGTAAAGCCGGAGAACACTATCCAAACGCAAACAAAAAGGACCTCAGGTCTCGTGTCTTAATGACACTGACCCAAGGTCCTTGATTTGTTTTGATAGATGATACTAACGTGTTAAATAAAAATATATGTAAAATGCATTAATAAAATTATTTAGCAACGTCAGTTGCCCTAGTCTCTCTGATCACATTAACCTTGATCTGTCCGGGATAATCCAGTTCATCCTCAATCTTCTTGCAGATATCACGAGCCTTGAGAGTCATCTCGTCATCTGAAACCTTATCAGGTGAAACGATGACGCGGATCTCTCTGCCTGCCTGAATGGCGAAGCTCTTCTCTACGCCTTCGAAGCTCGTGGCGATCTCCTCGAGCTTCTCGATCCTCTTGATGTATGTCTCGAGATTCTCTCTTCTTGCTCCGGGCCTTGCTGCTGAAATGGCATCAGCGGCAGCAACTAATACAGCCTCTGCAGACAGAGGCTCGACATCACCATGGTGCGCCTCTATGCAGTTGATGACTGCGGGGCTCTCATGATACTTCTTGGCGATCTCGACACCGAGCTGGATATGTGTTCCTTCCTGCTCGAAATCAACAGCCTTACCGATATCATGCAAAAGGCCTCCGCGCCTTGCAAGATTACTGTCTAATCCGAGTTCGTCCGCCATCATTGCAGCGATCCATGAAACTTCAATGGAGTGCTGCAGCACGTTCTGTCCGTACGATGTGCGGTAACGGAGACGGCCTAAGAGTTTGATGAGTTCGGGATGCAGATTCATTACACCCGTATCAAAGGCAGCCTTCTCGCCCTCGGTCTTGATAGTCTGATTGAGTTCCTTCCTTGCCTTGCCGGCCATCTCTTCGATCCTGGCCGGGTGGATCCTTCCGTCTGCAACGAGTCTTTCAATAGTCATTCTCGCGATCTCTCTTCTGATCGGATCGAAAGATGAAAGAACGATTGCTTCCGGAGTATCGTCGATAATAAGATCGACTCCCGTGATAGTCTCGATCGCTCTGATGTTACGTCCTTCACGACCGATGATCCTACCCTTCATCTCGTCGTTCGGGAGATTTACGACCGATACAGTGACTTCAGAGACATAATCGGATGCATAACGCTGAATTGCGTTGACGATAATGTCTTTTGCGACTTTATCGGCATCCTGCTTGGTCTTCTCTTCCATCTGCTTGAGCATAATAGCCATATCATGTGTGTATTCACGCTTTGCTTCGTCAAGCACTAAGCTTCTGGCGTCTGCGATCGTAAGTCCTGACACTCTTTCAAGCTCAGCTTTCTTACGCTGCTCGTAGTCCTTCGCTCTGGCCTCGAGTTCAGCCACATTCTGCTGACGCTTCTCGATCTCCTCCTGCTTGCGCTCACAATTAGCTTCAATACGATTGATATTTTCTTCTTTCTGCTCGAGCCTATTGCGCTCTTTTGCAAGTTCCTGTTTCTTATCTCTTGCTTCACGCTCTAATTCTGAACGTACACGAGAGACTTCCTCCTTCGCCTGCAAAAGCAAATCGCGTTTGTTGTTTTCTGCTTCCTTCTGCGCATTAGCGAGAAGCACATTGCTATCCTCCTTGGATTTAGCAATATCCTCCTCCAGCCTCTTTTGTCTGCCGGAAATTCCTGACAGAAAATATACTGCTGCAAATACAATACCCAGAATAAGACCAACAACGCCCGCGATTATCACATACAATAATGATACCTGTGGCACGTTGGTACTCACCTCCAAAATTTATTTAGTTGTCAAAGAACGTTTTAAATGGCTCTGACAAGCCATTGAATATTGTAGAAATAAATCAACTTTCTGTCAATAATTTGTTAGAATGTAACAATGAAATTCGAATATTTTGTTGAAAATGAATATAACGGGTGCGAGATCCAGCAGGTAATGCGCCGGAAATTCAAGATGAGCACCACATGGGTCAAGCGCGTCAAGCTCTACGGTACCGTTGAGCAGAACGGCGTTCATGCCCGTGTAAAGGACCGTGTCAGCACCGGCGACAGACTGTATTTCGAGTATGAGGACAATTCAGGGAAACTGAACTGCCCTGAAAATGTCTCCATTCTCTACGAAACCGGCTCGTACGCGGTGGTCAATAAGCCCGCCGGCATGGTCACCCACCCTTCACACGGTCATCTTGAGGATTCCCTTCTCACAAGCCTCTCTGATGAGACGCTGCACCCTGTAATGCGCCTGGACAGAGAAACCTCAGGTCTCCTCATAGTCGCCAAGGACGGATACGCCCACAACATGCTGGTTACTGAAGCGGATATCAAAAAGAGCTATCTCGCACTCTGTTACGGAAAGTTCGAACCCTCCGAAGGAACGATGTCCTTCCCTATCGCCAGACGCGAGAACTCGGTCATGATCAGGGACTGCGTCGAAAACGGAAAGCCGTCGGTCACACACTATAAGACTGTGGAACATTTCGGGAATGCGGGGATATCACTTGTCGAGTTCAAACTCGAGACAGGAAGATGCCATCAGATAAGGACTCACTGCTGTCATGTAGGCCACCCTCTCCTCGGAGACGGACTCTACGGACCGCTTTCAGACGACAACCCCAACCCGGCGCTTAAGGATACGGCCGTGATCTTCGATGAACAGATGGGAAGAGTCGCTCTTCACGCATACAAGATCGAGTATAAAGATCCTTTCGATAAGGAAGACAAGGTTTTCGAGGCCGCCCTCCCGGAAGACATGCAGAGAGTCATTGACGGCATAAGATAAAGGACTTACCTGTATTTTCTTTCAGGATGCTCTTTATAGTATCTTTCCTTGTCCTTATACATCTCCTTGATGACGTCATTTATCGCAGACTTGAAATCATCAGTTCCGCGGAGCTTGATACAGGTATTAAGGACTAGGTTGATAAGCCTGATTTCACACTTCTTTAACAGATGAACGAAGCTATGAGTTCCTCCGCCAGACGGACCGAAGATTCCGCGTTTCCGCCGGAAAGGAGCCTGGACACTTCTACGATCTTCCCGTTAGCATCGAGAACATCGCACATAGTTTCCGTATTTCCGTCCGTTACTTTCTTGGTAAGGACAAAGCCTCTGTCGGACGCCGCGGCGATCTGCGCGGTATGTGTAACACAGAGCACCTGATGGGATGAAGCTATCGCCTTGAGCTTGTTTGCGATGGCAAGTGAGGCTTTTCCGGAAACACCAGTGTCGATCTCGTCGAATATCAGTGTCGGGATAAGGTCAACGCTGCTCAGAACATTCTTAATGGCGAGCATGATCCTGGAAGCCTCGCCTCCGGATACGATAGCCGACAATGCCCTTGCCTCCTGTCCGGGGTTGGCGCTGAACCTGAATGCTATGTCATCTATGCCCGACTTCGAGAAGAATTTTGCATTCTCGCGTCTTGTAAAGTTAACCTCGAAAACAGCATTCGGCATCTCAAGGTCGGAAAGTTCTTTTGTGATGGCTTTCTCAAGTTTCAAAGCGGCTTTCTTGCGTTCCGCCGAAAGATCTTCAGCGAGTTTTAACAGTTCCTGCAGAATCTCAGCACGCTTCTTTTTCAGCTCCTGCAAAAGGTCTTTGTTATGCTCGATAGCATCGAGTTCCTTTTTCGCTTCATCAGCGAACTTATTTATCTCAGAAATAGTCTGACCGTACTTGGCCTTAAGATCGTAGAGAAGGCCTATACGCTGTTCGATGCGGTCTTTCAGGCCCTCGTCGTAATTTCTGTCAGAGAGTTCCTTGTCAACATCCGATGAGAGAGCCTCAAGCTCAAGAGCAAGAGTTCTTGCACGTTCAGCTATATCCTTAAAAGCCTCGTCAGACTGTGAAGCCTTAAGGAGCTCTCTGGCGGCCTGACCGGCAGCCTGTACGGGACTTTCATAAGAACCGTCGGAAGATAAGAGCGACTGCGCATTGGAAAGACTCACGAGCGTCGCCTCATCCTGCGAGACCTTCTTTTTGGTCTCGTGGAGTTCTTCCTCTTCTCCTTCCTTAAATCCCGCTGCTTCTATCTCGTTTACCGCATATTCCAGATATTCCCTGCGGCGTTCGAGATAATCGGGAGTCGACGATATCTCCTTGATGCGGGAGACCATGTCCACATATTCTTTAAGCTTTGCTGTATAGTCACGGCTCAGGCTGACGCACTTCTCCCCCGCGAACCTGTCCAGGAACTTAACGTGCGATCCTTCGTCGAAGATGGCCTGCGTATCGTGCTGGCCGTGAATGTCGACGAGCCTTGAGGATATCTCTCTTAAGATGGTATTCGTAACGCCAGTCCCGTTTATCCTGGCAACAGATTTTCCGCTGTCGTAGACGGTCCTGCTCACGATGAGCATGCCGTCATCATCTTCTATTCCGTTATCAGAGAGCATCTGTCTGAAGTCACTGTCAGTTATTTCCGAGCAGTCGAAGACCGCCTCCGCATAGCAGGATGAACTCCCCGTCCTTATAAGAGTCTTGGAAGCTTTAGCGCCGAGTATCAGATTGATGGCGTCAACTATGAGGCTCTTTCCGGCACCCGTCTCACCGCTTATCACGTTGAGACCTTTACCGGGTTCGAATACGACATTGCTTATGACCGCAAAATCTCTTATCTCAAGTCTTACGAGCATCTGATCAGCCTTTGTCCATCATGTCGGAGATAGTAATGGCAAGTGCCTTCGCTTCTTCTATTCCGGGACATGCGGCGAAGATCGTGTCATCGCCTGCGATCGTGCCCGTACACTCTTCAAGATGCATCGAATCAAGTGCGGATGCTGCCGCCTGTGCCATGCCGGGGAGCGTCTTTATAACGATTATGTTCATCGCCTGGCTGACTGATACGATGCTGTTAGAGAAAACGGCAAGAAGCCTTCCCGGTGCGGTATCACCCGTTCTGTCGAGAACACAGTACTTCGTTCCCCTGTTCGGCAGCGTGATCTTGATTATACCGAGTTCTTTTATATCGCGCGAAATGGTTGCCTGTGTCGCCTCAAATCCCGCCATGTTTACCTTTGCGGTGAGGTCTTCCTGAGTGGAGATATCGTTATCCCTTATAAGAGCCAGGATCTTCTCCTGTCTGGAGTTCTTAGCGGTTTTCATAGAAATATCCTCTCTGTACGATCTTCTTTCTTACGTCGCTGAAGAAGTTATCCTTCTTTACCGTGGCAGTCCTTAAGACTTTGTCATATCTTCTTATCACGATGTGATCAAAGCTCTCGAGATCAACAAAATCCCTTCCGTCAGGGCAGATCAAAGGCACGCTCTCGACTTGGTCAAGACTGATCCTGATCTCGCTCTCGGGAGTCGCGACATATGTATATCCGTTCAGTGTATGCGAGCAGATCGGGGTTACGATTATGTCCTTCATTCCGGGCATCAGGATGGGACCGCCCGCGGAAAGCGAATAAGCGGAAGAACCCGTGGCAGTGGCTATTACCAGACCGTCCCCGTAAAAATTCTCTATGGTCTGCCCGTCTATCGCGAGCTTGAGCTTCGTAATGTGAGGCCTTGCTCCCCTTACGATTATTATGTCATTGAGGCAGATGCATGATCCTTTGAGCTTATCGTCCTTATCGAAGACTTCGCACTTGAGCTGCGTCCTTTCGATGGTACTGTATTGCCCCGTTGCAAGGAGCTCGAGATCTTTCTCGAGATCTTCCTGTGATATCTCGGTCAGAAATCCGATCGAACCTTTATTGATACCGACAAACTCGGCATCGAGCTCTCTGTATTTTGCGACTACATATAAGAAAGTCCCGTCGCCTCCGATGGAGATGATCGTCTTCAGATCCATCTTGGCGAACTCACCGAAAGTTACTCTCGGTATTGCCTTGAGCTGAGGGCATTTTTCCTCCATGTCAGGCTCGAAAACAGGCGTATGACCAAAACTGCTGATTATCTCGGCGGTGTTTACTGCCGTCTCATAACCGGTATCTCTTGAACCATTGGAACATATTCCGTAATTCATGAAGTGATCCTCCCGTTCAAAACTCTATATATTTAAACATTTTCTTGTATAAAAATACAGAAGCAAAATATCCTTATGTTTTAGGGAGTGATTCCTTGATCGATGCAGCGAGCGAATCGCCGTCCAGACCGCAGTATGCGATCTGTTCTTTCTGACTCATCGCTCTGACTATGGGGTTCTTTACGCCGAAGACGGTAACGCCGCCAAAGAAACCCAGCCCTTCGAACTCTCTTTCGAGCGCTTCACCGAATCCGCCGCTGATTATGCCCTCTTCAAGGCTGTATACCTTTTCCGCGCCGTCCATGAGTTCGAGTATCTCTTTTGCCGGAACAGGCTTTATCATGGAAACATTGATATGCTTGCCACTGATGCCAAGTCCGTTAAGGATGTCTGCGGCCTTATCAGCTTCCTCGCTTATCTTTCCGGTCGATACGATAACAAAGTCTTTACCGTAATCTCTCGAAATGTGAGGCCTGACGCAGTCTGATATATCCTGATACAAAGGAGCGCCTGATTCGAAAGGAGACGTTCCTCTCGGATACCGTACGGCTACAGGACCTTTAACATTCTCGACCGCATATGTAAGGCACCTCGAAAGATCCTTATAATCCCTGGGAGAAAAGACCGTCATGTTGACCATCGAATTAAGATACGAGATGTCTAAAAGTCCGTGATGCGTGTGTCCGTCATTGCCGACAAAGCCTGCCCTGTCTATCGCGAATACAACATGGTTGTTCATGAAGCAGCAGTCCGTGATCATCTCATCGTAAGCTCTCTGAAGGAATGACGAATAGATGGCCACTACAGGTATGAAGCCCGACACAGCCAGACCTCCTGCCATGGTTACGCAATGTTCTTCGGCGATGCCGCAGTCAAAGAACCTGGCGGGATATTTCATCTGGAAGTTATCCAGGCCCGTTCCTATCGTCATGGCGGCGGAAATGCCAACGATCTTAGGGTTATTCGCGGCAAGTTCGGTCAGCGTGTTTGCAAAGACCGACGTATAACTGTGATTGCCGGAAGAAGCGACGCCCGTCTCCAGATCGAACGGACCGACGCCGTGGTAGTCGGAAGGATTCGACTCAGCAGGAGCGTAACCTTTCCCCTTCTTGGTTATTACGTGGATGAGCACGGGACCTCTGATGTCCTTCGCTGCGTCCAGTGCCTTGATGAGATCATCCATGTTATGACCGTCGATCGGGCCGTAGTAGTTAAGACCGAGGTCATCGAACATCGAAGGCGTCTTGCGGTACAGGAGAAACCTGAAGAAATCCTTTATCGCAAGGATCAGTTTGATGAGTCCTCGTCCGACAAATCCCAGCTTCTGCAGGAACGACTCGGTCGTCTGCTTTGCCGAGATATATCCGCTCGAGATTCTGAGCTTTGACAAATGCTTGGAAAGACCTCCGACATTCTTGTCGATGCTCATCTCGTTGTCGTTCAGTATGATTATCATCCTGGTCTTGCTGTGACCTAAGTCGTTTATAGCCTCATATGCAAGTCCGCCCGTAAGCGCACCGTCGCCTATCACGGCGACAACATTGAATTTCTTGCCTTCGAGGTCTCTGGCTCTGGCTATACCCATCGCGGCGGAGATCGAAGTCGAGCTGTGACCCGTGTCGAATGCGTCGTAAGGAGATTCGGAGACCCTCGGGAATCCGGATATACCGTCCCTCTTCCTGAGCGTATTGAAACGGTCGAATCTTCCCGTCATGAGCTTATACGAATAAGACTGATGGCCGACATCGAAAACGATCTTGTCTTTCTTGTAATCGAAGACCGAAAGCAGTGCCACGGTCAGTTCCACCGTGCCGAGATTACTCGCAAGGTGTCCGCCGTTTTGGGATACGGTATTGAGTATCTTGTCCCTCAACTCGGAGCAGAGCTGTTCACGCTCCGCAGTCTTCATTGACTGCAGTTTCTCATGCGTGATTTCCTTTCCGAGATACTTGTATTCCATTACCTGTCCCTGTCTGCAAGATAATCAGTCAATGTCTCATAGTTTGCAGTATCAAAGCCCTTCTGCCTGAAGCACGAGAGGATATCCCTGATGCTGTTTATCTCTTCTTCCATCCTCATCTCGGCGCCTTTAAGACCCAGGAGAGTTACGAATGTCGCCTTCGAATCACGCTCGTCCTTGCCGGTACTCTTTCCGAGCACGGCACTGTCCGAGATAACGTCGAGGATGTCGTCTCTTATCTGGAACGCAAGTCCGATGTGCGAAGCGAGCTTCCTGAGTTCTATTGCCGTCCCGTCAGTCATGCTCTCTTCAGATGTCAGCTTCTTCGAAACATAATAAGGAGTTACGACAGCAGCTTCTATGAGCGCACCTGTCTTCTTCTCCTGAAGTTCGATGAGAAGGTCTAATGATATCTTTTTGTCCGTAGATGAGATGTCGATGCTCTGGCCGCCGATCATGCCGTAGATGCCTGCATTTTTAGCCAATGCGGAAGCGGCATATATGTAACCGTTATCTTTTTCGGAGATGCGGAAAAGCCTTTCCATGGCGCTGTTGAGCAGCAGGTCACCGGCAAGCGTGGCTATGCCTTCACCGAACACCTTGTGACAGGTCGGTTTTCCGCGTCTTAAGTCGTCATTATCCATGGCAGGAAGATCATCGTGGATAAGAGAATATGTATGTATCATCTCCAGCGTCGCGGCGAAATACTTAACATCCGCATCAGCACTCTCATCGAGTCCCAGCATGTCGGATGTGAGCATCATCATCATAGGACGCAGCCTCTTGCCTCCGGCAAAAAGGCTGTACATCGCTGCCTTGACCGTAATGTCCTCGCTTACATCCTTACCAAAGACATTCCAGAGTTCGGGCAGGATCCACTCTTCGGTCCTCTCCATCAGAGCCATGATATCGGCGTTTTCCATCGTCATACCCCGCTCTCGCTGATGTTGAGAGGATCTGTCGTGCCGTTAGCCTTGTTGACAGCCTCGATCCTTGCCGTGACCTCATTAAGTCTCTTCTCGCAGATGGCGACCAATTCGACGCCTCTCTCATAGAGTTTTAATGATTCATCCAATGTCGCTTTGCCTTCGGAAAGCTTGGCGACTGTCTGGCGAAGTTCGGCCATCGAGGCCTCATATGTCATCTCATTATCTTTAGATTCAGGCATCTTTATCTCCTCCGTCATCTTTATTCTCTATCTTCTTTATCTCGGTTACGAGCTTACCGTCAGACAACATGATGTTCACGCTGTCGCCCGTATTTACTCCCTTTACCGATTCGACGGCGTTTCCGTCCTTATCGCATACGTATGAATAACCTCTCTTCAGGACGTTTTCAGGATTCAGCGCCTCGAGCCTTACCTTTAATTCGTTGAGTTCTGAAGATTTCTGTCCGGTGATCCTGACCGATGCGGCATCGAGCCTTGTCCTGAGTTCCCTCACGACCGCCAACTGCTCCATCGCGTAATATGCGGGTGAATGAAGGGCTTTGTGATTCTTATAGACCTCGAGCGCCTTGCGTCTAGAATCTACGAAACTGTTGATCGCGATATCAAGATTGAGGGCCAGATTGTCTATCTCTTTCTTCTGGTCTTCGTAAGATGCGATAACCATCTCTCCGGCTGCCGTCGGAGTTGCCGCCCTGACATCAGCTGCATAATCGATTATCGTGTAATCGGGCTCATGTCCGATCGCAGAGATGACAGGTATCTCACTTGCGTAAACAGCTCTTGCCATGGCCTCGTCGTTAAAGCAGAAAAGGTCCTCAAAAGACCCTCCGCCCCTTGCGACTATGATGACATCGACGTTCTTTTCGCTGTTGAAATAATCCAGTCCGCGGATAACGTCAGGAGGACATTCCGCGCCCTGAACGCTTGCCGGATACAAAAGTATGTCGTGATGGGGATTTCTCTTCCTTACGGTATTTACGATATCGGCGATGACCTTTCCCGAGCCGGATGCAATGACTCCGATCCTCCTGGGGAGTATCGGAATGGGCTTTTTGTGCGCGGGATCGAAAAGGCCCTCTTTCTGGAGTTTTTCGAAAAGCTTGTTGAACTGCTCGTGCAGATCTCCGCTTCCTATCTCCTCGATCCTTGTCGCGATAAGCTGGAGCAGGCCTCTCGGAGAATATATGTCGATGCTTCCGAATACCTTTACCTTCATGCCCTGCTCAGGCGTGAACTTCAGCTGGTTCCTGTATCCCTGGAAGATCGCGCAACTTATTACCGCCTGATCGTCCTTGAGCGAGAAATATGCATGCTTTCCGCCGACCACGGTATACTGTGATATCTCGCCCACGACACTGATATCGGCAAGATAAGGATTATCCTGGAGTGATTGCTTTATATAGCCGTTAAGCCGGCTTACACTTTCAAAATCATACATGATTTCAAAGGCTCTTAACGAAGTTGCTCAATACGCCGTTGATATAAGAAGATGAACTGTCCGTACCGTATTTCTTTGCGAGCTTTACCGCTTCATTGATGGATACGGAAGTCGGGATATCTTCAACAGTAAGTATCTCATATACGGCGATCTCTAAGATGATGCGGTCAGTCACGGGAAGACGCTCGAGCTTCCATCTCTTAAGGAAAGGAACAAACTTTGCATCGAGCTCGTCCCTGCTGTTGATAACGCCGTAGACGATATCAAGGAAATAGGGCTCATCTTCGATTATCTCCGGATATGCTTCCCTGAACAGATTGATCTGTTCGCTTACCGGATCAGACCTGAAACCGGTCTGAAACAGAAATTCCATAGCTTTTTCACGTGTCTCGATCCTACTCATCTGAACCTCCCCGGAGGCAATATCCTGTCAAGGAATTTCTTGAACTTGCTCGTATCGGAAAAGAGGAACGAACCGACAAAGAAGCCTACCGCCGTCATTAATAATATGAAAAGGGTCTTAAAGAACCCGAATATGCAAAGTAAAAGTCCGATTATAAAAAACAGGACAGCAAATATAACACCAGCCTTGGTGTTACGGAGTTTCTCGAAAAGCTTTGATAAAAACCTTTCCATCCTTATCTGCTCTCAACTCTCGTCTGAGCCTGCTCAACCTTGGAGACTCTGACAACAACCTGCTCTACAGCTATTCCCGTATATCTCTCGATATCTTTCTTTACCTTCTCCTGGACCTTTGCCATGGATGAAGGAATCTCGACATTTGAATAGAGCTCGCATGACACTGTAACCTTAAGTGCCTGATTCTTGGCAGGTGTGGCATGACATCTCGCGCTCTTAATACCGACCTGTGCGGATTTTGCTGCATTGAGCGCGATGCTCTCGATGGCATCAGGGCTGATGTCGACCGTACCGATATCATTCTTTCTGAGTCTTGTACGGTTAAGTCTTCCCGATGTAATGATGTTTGTGATCGAAACAATTGACGTGATGAACAGGAGCATCAGAACGCCCAGATAGATATACCTGCTGACAGGTCCGGTTACTATCCTTGACAGAGGCTTCAGGATATCGGCAAAGATACCGTCATCAAAAAGCGCATATAACAGCACGACCGAAATGACGGCTATTACAACGGAATATAAGAACATCAAAGCTCTGATAAAGGAATTCATGACACCTCCTCAACCCCGCAAACATAAACGTCGACACTCTCTACCGTAAGTCCGGTAAATCGTTCGACGTCTTTTTTAACCTTTTCCTGGATCATCCAAGCGATCTCGGGGATGATCATCCCGTATTTAACAACAGGATAGACAGTGATCGATACTGATCCTTCTACAGTGTCCCCGAAAACTACTCTCACACCTTTTCCTTCATGTACCACTCCGGCCTTCTCCTTGAGAGCAACCGCGAATGACGGAACCAAAGACAAGACACCGTCTATCTGGAGCGCTGCTTCAGACGCATACTGAGCCACAAAGCCCTGTGTCATTGAACGATCGCCTTTTATGGATTCGATGTTAGTATTGTCTTCCATATCGGTTCCTTGGATCTTCTAAACTATAAAGGTGCGGATAAATAACTGCCGTAAGCGGATAGTTCACCCGCTTACGGCAACTGATCTGAAAATTAAGCTCTTTCGAGATATTCGCCTGTTCTTGTGTCAACCTTGATCTTCTCGCCCTGGTTAACGAAGAGAGGTACCTTAACTACAGCGCCTGTCTCAAGTGTAGCGTACTTGGAAGCGTTGTTAGCCGTATCACCCTTTACGCCGGGCTCGCACTCTGTGATCTCGAGGATAACAGTGATGGGAAGCTCAACCTGGAAGATGTCGCCCTTATAAGATACGACCTTGCAGACCATCTCTTCCTTGAGGAACTTGATGCCGTCGCCGATCTTGTCCTGGTGGATGGGAGTCTGCTCATAAGTCTCCTGATCCATGAAGTAGTAAAGATCACCATCAGCATAGATGAACTGCATATCCTGTCTCGTAAGCTGAGCCTGCTCAAACTTCTCGTTAGGGTTGAAGGATCTCTCAACTACGGAACCTGTCTTAACATTCTTGTACTTTGTTCTTACGAAAGCTGCTCCCTTACCGGGCTTAACGTGCTGGAATTCAACGACCTGATAAACCTGATCATCCATCTCGAAACACAGACCGTTTCTAAAATCACCTGCGCTAATCATAAATATCTTCTCCTTTTTAATAAATAAGCGTTTAACTGACTAATTTTACTTGAAAGAGTATTTCTATGCAAGTATCCATTTCATTTGTTCCCGCAAGCGGATACAGGGCATCTTAAGATCAGAATCTGCCAAAAAACCTTACGATCTTCTCGAAGGGCCGCTTAAGCATAACATACCATATTTCGGGTCTGTGGAGCTTCTCGACCATTATCGTTCTCACGCCTGCCCTGTTGCCGGCAATGACATCCGTAAAGACCTGATCACCGATCATTACCGATTCTGCAGGCGTAGACTCCATGAGCGCTATCGCCTTCATCACGCCCGACGTACCGGGTTTGTTGGCGTAGGTAACAACGGGAATACCCAGCATCTCCGCGATCTTCGCAGATCTCTCGGATTTGGCATTCGATACGAGACAGCATCTTATCCCCTGTTCCTGGATCATCTTAACGCACCTGTAGCTGTAATCCTCAGGCTCAGTCGCGTGGTCAGGTCCCAGCGTGTTGTCGAAATCCAAAAGAGCGGTCCTGATTCCGTCTGCGGCAAGTTCGCCCCACGGGACAAGGACAAGGCTCTCGTAAACTTTCTCCGGCTTCATCGCTTTGAATATGTTCAAAGTATTCTCCTGTATTATTGTGCAGTATTACATACTGACTAATATTTCGCGTCAAAATAATTATAAATATATACTTTTGCGCTTGTGATATTATAGTAAAGCAAAATGACGAGTCAAGGAGCACTATTGCCATGAAAGTAACAAAATTCGGCGGATCATCTCTTGCCAACGCTTTTCAGATACAGAAAGTCTGCAACATTCTTCTCGCAGATGAAGACAGAAAGATCATGGTCGTTTCCGCGCCCGGTAAGCGCACCAAGGACGACACAAAGGTAACGGATCTTCTCATTGCGGTTGCAAAAGCAAGACTTGCCGGAGAATCCTATGACAAGGAAGTCGGTGCGGTTCTCGCACGTTACGAGGAGATCGCCGACGAGCTCAATATCGAGAGAGTCCTTCCCGACATAGAGGAAAGACTCCTTAATATCGTAAAGGCAGATTACACGGAAGACATTGCATACCTTGATTCAGTCAAAGCCATGGGTGAAGACTGCTGCGCAAGACTTGTAGCTTACTATCTCACATCTACGGGACACCCTGCAAAATACTGCAATCCTGAAGAGTGCGGCCTTTACCTGGAGCATGACGAAGCAGGCAAAGCAGTCATCCTTCCCGAGACATACGACAACCTTGCAAAGCTCAAGGACGAGACAGATGTCATCCTTGTATTCCCCGGTTTCTACGGTGTATCCAAGACAGGCAAGATCATCACATTCTCAAGAGGCGGTTCTGACATCACGGGTTCCATCCTCGCAGCTTCAGTCGGAGCTGACGTTTATGAGAACTGGACTGACGTTGACAACGTTTTCGCTGTTAACCCCAATCTCGTTAAGAACCCCTTCCCTATCACAGAGATAACATACGACGAGATGAGAGAGCTCTCTTATGCAGGCTTCACCGTTCTTCATGAGGAAGCTATCTATCCCGTATTTGCAAGAGGCATACCTCTCAATATCAAGAACACCAATAATCCTACGGCAAAGGGCACGCTGATCGTATCCAAGCGTACTCATTACGATTCACTCGTAACAGGAATTGCCGGCGACAAGGGCTTCTGCACTGTCACTGTAAGCAAGTACATGATGAACCGTCAGGTCGGCTTCCTTGCTGCACTCCTCAAGATCTTCTCTGATGAGGCTATCTCCATCGACCACATTCCTTCCGGGATCGACACGGTAACGATCGTTCTCCGCAAGAAATACTTCACTGAAGAAAAGGAAGCCATCATCGTCAAGAGAATCAAGGAAGAACTCGAAGCAGATGTAAGCGTAGACAGAGACCTCGCCATCGTCATGATCGTCGGTGAAGCCATGGCAAATTCCGTCGGTATCATGGCACGTGCCGCATCCGCCCTCTCCAACGCAGGCATCAACCTGAGGATCGTTAACCAGGGCGCATCCGAGATCTCCATGATGTTCGGTGTCTCAGAATCCTATTGCTCTTACGCCGTAAGAGTACTCTACAAGGAACTCTTCAGATATTGATAAGATCATAAACTGATAAAGAACGAACCCCGGAAGCCGTTGTTAGTTTCCGGGGTTCGTTTTTATTTTATATCTGATGGTGATAATTCGTAATCAAATCATTGAATATAAGGTAATAACTGTTCTACCATCTCTTCGACCGTAAGGTACTTAAAACCCGGCATTGCGATCTTGGGTCCTCTGATCCTCAGCTTCTGCACGTCTTCCCAGAAGAAGAGAACTTCTGTGGAATATCCGTGAGCCTCAGCGTATGCGATCGCATCTTCCTTCTCAATGAATTCTTTCCTGACATCACCGTCATCATCCAGCACCTGATAGAGGTCTACATAGTTTATAGTGGTAAAGTAGAGATATCCTCCGTTGATCATGTCGAGCTGTTCTACGTTAAGTTCTCTGATATCTGTGTTTTTCATTTTTCTGTCCTCCGTTTTCTTTTGTGTTGTTGTTTTCTTGATGGCTTCATTATCACAACAAGAGCAATCCCAAACAATCAGTAATGTTTCTTAGTTTTGTCGGTTAAGCAACACAGGCCTTTCAATGTGTTGCCAAAGTGCTTATTCTCCTGAAAAGGGACTAGCATTTCAAAGCGTATTGTTATGATCTATCCTTGGTCAGGCCTGCACGCTATATCAAAGGACCGCCAATTTGATCGTTTGGGGAAAACTGGCGTTAAACTTTCAAAAAACATGATGCAAATAACCGCCACTCTGCCGGATATCAATAAATTGGCGGTATATTCTTAATAAGTTTTCTTCAGGTAACCGCCATTCTGTTATATTTCCAGGAACTGACGGTATCTATTAAGGATACCTTGCATGCTATAAACCGTCATTCCGGTTAATTCTTTAATAATGGCGGTCAGATATACGAGAAGATTTAAGAAAACCAACCGCCAATAAATTAAAAACAAACGGATTGGCGGTCTTCCTTCGAAATCATAGAACTTTCCCTACCGCCAAACTAACAAAATCCAACGAATTGGCGGTTGAGCTAAAATAAAGTTTTATCCGACATATCAATCTTCTTATCAACAAAAAGACCGGACAAGCACTATGCCGTCCGGTCTTGATATTTTTGTTTATATAGTATCAGAGATTACTCGCCTGCACCTGCGTCTCCGCCACCGGCATCTCCGCCGCCTGCGTCTCCACCGTTGCTGCCGCCATTGTCACCGCCGCCGTTATCACCACCGCCGTTGTCTCCGCCGCCGTTGTCTCCACCGCCGTTATCACCGCCGCCGTTGTCTCCACCGCCGTTATCACCGCCACCGTTGTCACCGCCGCCGTTATCACCGCCACCGTTGTCTCCGCCGCCGTTGTCTCCGCCGCCGTTGTCTCCGCCGCCATTGTCTCCGCCGCCGTTGCCGCCGTCAGGGTTAGGTGTAGGTGTGACATCATCCGGCGGCTCAACAGTCGCGCTGCTGTCACTGGACTCACTGCTCGTTGTCGTAGCCTTTGTCGTGCTCCAGATCTGGTCAGTCTGGACTGCAGTTGTAGTCATCTGAGTGGTTGACTCAGCAGTCTCTGTTGTCGGTATAGGTGTGGGATCACCTGTCATCTCGGTTGTCTCGTCGAAATATGTGGGATCTTCTTCCAGAAGCTGTGCGCTCAGGACATATCCCGTTACGTTATTTGCCGTGATGACCTTGGAGAATGTGCTGTCGGTTATCTCCTGAAGCGTTACAACATCACCGCGGTTGAGGTTTCCGATGACTGTTGAGTCAAGAGATGCCTGAGAATATACAGGCACTCCGTCACTTGCCGCATAGAGAACCGAGCCTGCGGATGTGGGAAGGAACGTCGTAGCTTCAGTAAAACTGATGAGATCCTTCATGTTGAATACCATAAACGTAACGCCGAAGCCCAGCAATACGCAGACTATGAAGATAACGATGGGGATGATAATCGTTTTGATCTTCTCTTTCTTCTCGTTTACGATAGGCTCCTCTTCTTCCGGGTCAGACATACCGGCAACTGCTGCGGTAGCCGAACCGGGAACATAGTTTATCGTGTCATCTGCACTCTCTTCTTTTTCCAAATTGGTGAAATCACTTGCATTCTGCGTCTTGGCAGCGTTTCCGGGTCTTTGAGCAACCGGTGCCTCAGTCTTCAGATTGCTGTTGATGACGGCATCGCCGGGAAGCAGGAATGTTGATTCAACCTTGATATCGATAAGGGTAAGTCCGGACTTGAGGCCGTAGCTTACAGCCGCATTGATGATCTCCTTTGCCTTGACTTCAGTGGTCAGAGGCTTGGCGATGATGGAGTTGCGCATCTGTGAAGGAAGCTTTCTTGAAAGACCGACACCCATGAGGAAGAGCTCGTCGTTGTCCTGAAGCTTTAAGTGAACCTTCTTGTCTGCGTTGACAGGGCCTTCCTGAGGCATCTTGCCGAGATACTGTGTGAGGTTCATGTTCTCGGGGTGAGTGAGTTCCTCACCGGGCTGGATGGCGCCCATCTGGACATATCTGTGTGCTACCGTCTGCTCTTCAGTGAGGAGCATGATGCGGTTGTTCCTGAAGAGAACAGCCTTCGTGATACCTACATGGATAACGCGGAGGATGTCGCCTTCGATAACGAACATGGACATTGAAGTCTTGAACTGTGTACCCTTGTTGGCAGCAAAGTTGCATACCTTTACGTTAAGGTTGTTTATAACCTGATTTGCAAATCCTTCGAAATCAAGGACAGCCTGGTTTGAACATGCCGCAGCGATCTTCTCGAGCTCTGCGTTCAGTTCAAGGTTGAGTACTGCGGAGAGGTTATCAGGTCCGATCGTTGAGAAAATAGCGCAGATCTGAATAGGAGACGTCGATCTGGCTGTCCTCAGGAATTCGTTCGGGAAATCTTCGATCTTACGTGAGAGTGTAAGAAAGAATACATTCTCCTGCGGTTCTCCCTGGACCAGGTTGGTCTCTGCAATACAAGTTGCTACTGTCTTACTCATTTTTATTCACCCCAAATATATTCGTTAAGGCTCTTCTTCTGAGCTGCAAAATCTATCTTCATCATCCAGGGATCGTTCTGGACGGTGTAAAGGCCGTCATCAGGGATCCTGTGTTCTTCCAGATTGTCCATACAATCGAAACAGTTAAGTGCCACACGCATTATATCAACAGAACGCATATTTGTCTCGAAAACTCCCGCAGAATCATTAAGGAGCTGGAGCTTGCGCGCATAGCTCATATCTTTTACCTTTGCCATGAGTGCCGTGGCGACTCTTCTCTGTCTCGAAGCTCTTACGAAGTCGGAATCGAGATATCTGATCCTCGACCATGCAACGGCCTGATGTCCGTCAAGAGTCTGGACACCGCCCCTCTCAAGGTGAGGTGAATCGTTACCGTCGAGCAGATACATCTGGTCAAGGTAACGGTTCGCATATGAGAGTTCTTCAGGCTTAATGTCGAGTTCAACACCGCCGCAGAGGTCGATTATGCTCGAAGCGCTGCCGAAGTCGAACATGACAAAGCGCTGGATATCAAGTCCGAAAGTAACGTTGATCGTGTTGATCATCATGCCGACGCCGCCGTAGTGATAGGCAGAGTTAAGCTTGTTGAGCCTGGAACCGAGAGTCTCCTCCGTATCGCCGAGGTATACGCCTGTATCTCTCATGAGTGAGATTATCTTAACGCATTTGTCGCGTCTGTTGATCGATACGACCATCATTGCGTCAGAACGGCATGTATAGTCGCTGGAATCTCTGGCATCAATGCCGAAAACCAGGATATTCTCGATATCGGGATCCTTCTGCTTAACTTCAAGGATGGGATGCGAAGGATCATAGTAAAGTCTTGTGTGTCCGCCGTCAAACCATGATGAGGAAACGTCTCCTCCCGTGGTGCTTCCGCTGTCTTCAATAGCTATGGTTGAGTAATCTTCCTGGTTCATAACAGGAACATCTACGAATGTCTCGCCGAAAAGATAGACCCAATATAGGAAAAAACCTACAGCAAGTCCCAGGACTGCTGCAATAAACCTGACGATATAACTTAAGGCCTTAGACTTCTTACGGGTTTTATTCCCCGCAGAGCCGCGGTCGTTATTACTCATTTTTAATATAATTCTCCATATAAATACTTTTCGAAAAGCCACTCAATTATATCATCACCAATGCTATTGCCAATTAACAGATATTAAAAGAAAACTGTGGCAAAACACCGAGTTTGTGTATAAATGTCATAATCGCGCTCAGGCATGAAAAAGGGTTGCGGCATACCGTCGCAACCCCTTAATAAGATCTTTTGGAATCTGATTATCAGATGCAGCCCTGAGCGATCATTGCATCGGAAACCTTGAGGAGACCTGCAATGTTAGCGCCGACAACGTAGTTATTCTCGCAGCCGACTTCCTTAGCTGTAGCATCAACTGTGTGGAAGATGTTCTCCATGATGCCCTTAAGTCTTGCGTCAACTTCCTCGAATGTCCAGGAAAGACGTGCGCTGTTCTGGCACATTTCAAGACCGGATGTAGCAACACCGCCGGCATTGGAAGCCTTACCGGGTGTGAAGAATACGCCGTTGTCCTGGAAGAACTTTGTAGCATCGAGTGTTGTAGGCATGTTAGCGCCCTCACCGACTACCTTTACGCCGTTAGCAACGAGTGTCTTAGCAGAATCGAGGTTGAGCTCGTTCTGTGTAGCGCAAGGAAGAGCGATGTCACAAGGAATTGTCCAGATACCCTTGGAGCCGTTAGCATCTGCTGTGTACTTAGCGGAAGGTACTCTGTCAGCATACTCGCTGATCCTGCCTCTCTTAACTTCCTTGATGTCCTTAACGATGTCGAGCTTGATGCCCTCAGGATCATATACATAACCGTTGGAGTCAGAAAGAGCAACGACCTTAGCGCCAAGCTGCTGAGCCTTCTCTGTAGCATAGATAGCAACGTTACCTGAACCGGAGATAACAACTGTCTTGCCCTCGAAAGAAGTATCCATCTTCTCACGGAGAAGAGCATTTACGAAATAGCAAAGACCATAACCTGTAGCCTCTGTTCTTGCAAGTGAACCGCCGAAGCTGAGCTTCTTACCTGTAAGAACGCCGGAGAACTCGTTAACGATCTTCTTGTACTGACCGAACATGAAGCCGATCTCTCTTGCGCCTGTTCCGATGTCGCCTGCAGGTACATCGCAGTCAGGTCCGATATGTCTGTAAAGCTCACGCATGAAGCTCTGGCAGAAAGCCATTACTTCGTTGTCAGACTTACCCTTAGGGTCGAAGTCGGAACCACCCTTAGCGCCGCCCATAGGGAGACCTGTGAGGGAATTCTTGAAGATCTGCTCGAAGCCGAGGAACTTAAGGATGCTGAGATTTACTGAAGGATGGAGTCTGATACCGCCCTTGTAAGGTCCGATAGCGCTGTTGAACTGGATTCTGTAACCGCGGTTAACCTGAATTCTGCCGTTATCGTCGATCCAGGCAACTCTGAACATGATCTGACGCTCAGGCTCTACGATTCTCTCAAGAACCTGCTTCTCGATAAGCTCAGGGTGTACCGGAAGTGCCGGTGCGATAGAGTTAAGGAATTCATATACTGCCTGGTGAAATTCAGGCTCATTAGCATTCCTTGCCATAACCTTCTGCATGAGATCGTTAAGATACTCATTCTCAATCTTGTAATCCATAAGATTTCCACCTTTCTTTTGCTCCGAACCATTTTGCAAGTTCGCGAAGCTAAAAATTCATTTTGTAGACTGAAAGCTTAGGTAAAACAACCTAGTTCAAACCAATCGTTATGTATAGTATTACAACAATTTCGCAATTTCAATAGGCAATTAAAAAATGAAAGTTCGCAGATGCAAACTTTCATTTTGTTAACGTTATAAATTGTCTGTCATATAACCTGGCAGTCTTTTAGCCGGGGTCGCTTACCTCTGTAACTATGAAGCTCGTGCTTTCGGTGGTCTTGTCGGCAAAAGGATCGTTCTCCATAACCTCCTCCCAGGACTCTATACCGAATATCTGAGACAGTTCGCCGTAGTTGATGAGACCGGTAAACCTGTCTACGGCAATGAACAGGATAAGAAGGAAGATCAGCACAAGGAGTCCTCTTCTGATGATCATCATACGTCTCTCCGCATTGAACTTTTCGTCAACACGTTTCTTTGTCGTATACCCTACTACGACATAGACACGGCTGATGTCCTTTCTCTTTGGTCTGTTGCGGTATTCCTTGATCTTACGCTTTACGAAATTAACAAAACGCGACGGAAGTCCCTTAATAAGCCTTACCGTTGCGCGGTAAGAACAGCCCAAAAAGTCGATCATGACACTTGATCTGCCATAATTTGACTGTGCGGACGATGTATTCCTGTCTTCCTGATTCATTCCCATAGATAATACCTACTGCGGCGATTATAGCATTGTTTCGGAAAAGTAAGAAGTCTTGTTCTTCCGTTCCCGCCATTCGTCCGGTTATACCTTCTTCAGTGAAGCTCACCTTGCTGCAGCCATAGCTGCCCCTTTCAGTTTGTGTCCTCTCTTCTTTTTGGGCTTTATAGGCTTGTCACCTTTCCCTGCTGCCTTTTTACAGGTTCCGTCATCGCCATCATCTCCGTTGCCCAAATGCGGGTAATAGATCTTCGTGAGCATGTTTATTCCCAATGATTTTGATCTGTAAAAAGTAGCTCTGCTGAAGTACAGCATATCGGCAACATCATCTGGATCCTTCAGCTGATAGTATGAAAGATAAAGAACCCTGGAGTACGGATACTTCAGAGAAAGGATATTCTTCACGAGCTGCGCAGCCTTTCTTTTTCTGTCAAGCTTCTCAGCATATGCCACCTGCATGTCACGGACAAAATCATCGTAACCTTCCGAAAAATCTATCATCATGTCATTCATGTCTCCGTCGCCTTTCGGAACAAATACCGTATCCGTAACCTTGCAGGGCGAATAATAACCGGCATACACATCCATCAATGCAGTCTTGATCTCATCTTCCGACTTAAGGATGTTGTTAAGAAGCGCCTCCTCGGCCTTTGTACGTATAAACAGATCCGAGTGGAGATGATTAAGTCTGGTCTCGATTATTGCCCTGGCCTCATCAAAAGAAGAAATATCCTTCATTTCGTCATCAATGTCATTTACTTCAATCTTCTTATGCTTGATTTTTATATTTTTTTTCATAATCAAAACTCCTTATCAATCAAAAATACAAGTATCCTTCTCCGTAATGAACAATTGTTTGACACGACGGAATTTAATGTTATCATTAAAAGAAAATATGTTTGGAGGCATAGTATGCAAACCGGAGACAATAAGACCATCGAACGTGTATACAAATACATCTGCGACTATATCAACCAGAAACAGATCTCACCTTCTGTCCGTGATATATGTGCAGGCGTAGGACTCAAATCCACATCTTCTGTTCATACTTATCTCAAGCAACTTGACAGTCAAGGGCGCATCGAGTACAGACCCGGTCTCAGGAGAGCGATCGTTATCCGTCAAAGTTCGGATGAAGCTGAACCGGAATCCGTCACTTCCAACGTAACCGGTCTGAGCAACTACACCAGGGTACCCGTGATCGGTAAGATCACAGCGGGTGTTCCGATCTTGGCGCATGAGGATTACAGTGACTCATTCCTGGTCAGCAAATCGATAATCGGCGATTCCGAAGCCTTTATGCTCAAGGTCCGCGGCAACAGTATGATCAACGCTCACATCCTGGACGGCGATCTCATCATCGTACGCAAACAGAATACATGCGATGAAGGCGATATTATCGCTGCCCTGATCGATGAAGAAGCCACGGTAAAGCGTTTTGGCAAGAAAAACGGCATTCCCTATCTGTTTCCTGAGAACGATGCCTACTCTCCCATTCCTTTCAATACTGAAGGCTGCAGGATCCTAGGCAAGGTTGTAGGACTGCATCGTTACACAATTGATTAAATACCTCCTACATACTTCTTAGAGGGCCCTATTAGGTGTGTATTCTAATTATTTATGCTCCGTGCGGATTTGCAAGCAAAAATGGGAAGCCTCCCATAATGTGAGACTAGTATTAAATTTTTATTGATAAAATCAAACCGACCAAGTTTTCCTGATAGCGTTGTGATAGCCGTCACAACGCTATTTTATTGCTTTTGCGGACTGTTTTATACCTCACTGGAAAAGTCTTTCCGAAGCGCAAAAACAAAGTCCAGTCTCAACTTTTTCGTATTTTTTGAGGATTATTGCTGCGGAAAATCCGTCTATCATACAATCAGGTTAAAAGTTGTAGAAAAACAAAGCGCCTTTTTCAGGGGTTTTTCCGGGATTTGACGCAAACCCGGGAAAAAAGGCCGGTCATTTACGCTTATCTGCAGAGCCCGAGCACCAGCTTTGAATTGATTTCGGGATCATCCGGAGCGATCTTCGTAACGTCTTCTCCCATACTCCTTAACCAGGTCAGCTGTCTCTTGGCATAATGCCTCGTGCCGATCCTGATCCTGTCGCAGGCCTGCTCTAAAGTCTCAACACCTTCAAGGTAATTAAGCATCTCCTTGTAACCTATCGCCTGCCAGCACGTGGATGACCTGTCAACATTCAAAGACATCAGCATCTTTGCTTCGTCAACAAGTCCGTTCTCGACCATTATGCCGACTCTCCTGTTGATCCTGTCATAGAGTTCTTCCCTGTCCCAGTCGATCATAAAGACCTTGAAAGGAAATACGGGACCGCCTGTTTTGGATCTTCTGTTCTTCTCGCTGAATGTAATGCCCAATGCCTTATGGACTGCCAAAGCCCTTATCACGCGCCTGGTGTTATTCGGATGAATGAGAGCTGCCGCTTCGGGATCTTCTTCCTTCAAACGCGCATACAAAGGCTCTATTCCCGTACGGCTGAACTCTTCTTCAAGTTCCTTTGTCGCTTCGAGTTCGGCCTGTTCATCACCCGTACCGTAATCAAGACCGTAAAGCAGCGAAGATATATACTGGCCGGTGCCGCCGCATACCACCGGAAGCTTTCCCCTTTCGAGGATATCCCTGATAACCGGGATCGCCGTGCTCACATAATCGTAGACGGAGAAATCAGTACCGGGATCAACGATATCGGTAAGATAATGCGGGATGTCTCCAATCTCTTCTTTACTGTCCTTGGCTGTCCCGATATCTAGACCTTTGTATATCTGCATGGAATCAGCGCATACCAGTTCGCCGTCCGCTTCCCTGCATATCGCTAACGCAAGCGCACTCTTTCCGCTCGCGGTCGGTCCCGCGATCACCGGTATATATGAATACTTCTCGAAAACGGGAAATGACTTTTCCATCATACTATTCTCTTAAAATTTTTCTCGTAATCCTTCTTTGATACGGTAAAGAATGTCGGTCTTCCGTGTGCGCAGTGATAAGGATCTTCAAGCTTTGAGAGCTTTTCGATAAGACTCATGGCTTCCTGTTCGGTAAGTCTGTCACCTGCTCTGACCGCTGCTTTGCATGCAGTCGTCTGTATAAGCTGATACCAGATATCAGACTTCGAAGGCACTTCACGTTTAAGATCGGTAAGGATCTCACCGAAAACCGCAGACTGCCTGCCGGCTTTTCCCAAAGGGACTGTCCTTACGGCGATCTGTCTGTCACCCAAAAGTTCCAGTTCAAAACCGTTTTCCTCAAAGCGGGAAAGATTGTCTTCCACGAAGCTGTAATCTTCCCAGGAAAGCGTCAGTATCTGAGGAGTCAGCACCTGTTCGACCGCGACCGGCGCACCGGGTTTCTTCTTCACCATGAACTCCTCGTAAAGCACTCTTTCGTGCGCGGCATGCTGGTCCACGATAAAGCAGATATCCTCATTCTGGAGGATGATGTAGGTCGAGAATATTATGCCGACAAAACTTGCGGCAGCGAGCCTGTCGATATCGGTAATAGTGCGGTTCTCCGTAACATCATCAATGATGGCGGGTGCCTTAGGCTGCGTATTTTCCGTTACAGGCGGAATAAACACATCAGGAACACCGGGAGCATCCGAATCCTGAAGTTGTGTCTGTGATTCAGGCTGCGTTTCTGTAAGCGTTCCGTTCCGGGGTCCTGCCGTATCCTCTTTGAGCGCTTCTATATCCGGCTTGAATTCAGACAATATCTTTAGGAGTCTGTTTGCCGCAGCGGGATCGCCGCCCTGCTGTCCGAGCTTATGAGAACTGACGGAAGGTGATGACGTCCGGGATGAGGTCTGGGATGACGGTCCCGAAGCAGACTGGGAAGCAGAGAAATCATATCTGAGCTGTGTTCCGGATTCAGCCTCTTCCTCCACCTTGGAAGCGATGCCTCCGAATGTCATTCCGGCTTCACCGCTCTTGTTAAGCGCATCTTTTATCCCGTGGTATACGAGTCTGAAGATATCATTGTCGCTGCTGAACTTTACTTCGCTCTTCTGCGGGTGAACATTGACATCAACGGTTCCGGGTTCGCAATATATCATGAGAAAGCATATTGGGAACTTATTCTTCATGACGGCGTTCTTATATGCCTCATCGATGGCCGCAGACACGGTCTTGCTGTGTATGAGCCTTCCGTTGACAAACACGACCTGAAGTCCCCTGTTGCCTCTGACAAAAGAGGTTAGGCCCGTAAAACCCTCTATCCTTCCGCCTTCCTGTTTATAGCTGACGGGAACGAGCGCTTTCGCCGTTTCTTTGCCGTAAACGGCATAAACCGCATCAGTAGCAGAACCGTTTCCGGGCGTGGTGAAAAGGACCGTACCGTCCTTTATAAGCTTGATCGATATCTCAGGAGCAATTATCGCGAGCTTTTCGATAAGGCCCGTGATATACATACCCTCGGTAGAGTCCTTTTTCAGGAACTTATATCTTGCCGGCAGATTCTTGAAAAGATTCCTGACCTCGACGGTCGTTCCGGAACACGAAGGACATTCGCTGATATCTTTGAGAGAACCGTCTTCATAGACGACTCTTGTACCTTTATCTTCACCCTTCAGGCTAGTTGTAAGCGTGACATCTGAACATGCCGCGATGGAAGCAAGAGCTTCGCCCCTGAATCCCATCGTGGAGAGCGTATATATGTCCTCTATCGACTGAAGTTTTGATGTCGCATGAATGAGAAACGCCTTTTCCGCGTCTTCTCTGTCCATTCCGCATCCGTCGTCTGTTACACGGATCAGAGAGATACCGCCGCCTGCAAATTCAACTGTGACTCTCGTGGCACCGCTGTCCAAGGCATTGTCAAAAAGCTCCTTAACAACGGAAACGGGGCGCTCAATGACCTCGCCGGCCTTGATGGCATTTGCGGTCTTCGTATCTAATACATTAATCCGTCCCAACGTCTTCCTCCGAGCACTTCTGCTTCAATTCATAAAGGATATTCATCGCCTCGATGGGAGTTAATCTCGTCGGATCAAGTTCCCTTAAGGTCTGGCGGATCTTGTCCTCTTTCCTGTAAACGACATTGTCAGGATTGAAGAAGGATTCCTGACCGGGCATGACTTCTGATGAAAGCTCCTCATCGTTGCCCATCGTCTCCCTGTTTCCCTTGACCTTGAACTTTCCTATCCTCTCGAGTTCCGAAAGGATCGAACCCGAACGCTTGAGAACGTCCGCGGGGAGCCCGGCAAGTCTTGCAACCTCAATACCGTAACTGTCGGATGTTCCGCCGGGAGCTATCTTATGCAGGAAAGCCACGCTGTCGCCTTCTTCCCTTACTTCAACGTGATTATTGTAAACGCCTCTGTTCAGCCTCTCGAGCTGGTTCAATTCGTGATAGTGTGTGGCGAAGATCGTCCTCGAGTAGAGGATGTTCGGATCCACGATATATTCAATGACGGCCCACGCGATCGAAAGTCCGTCGTATGTGCTCGTTCCTCTTCCGACCTCATCGAGGAGCAGAAGGCTCCTTCTGGTCGCATTCTTCAGGATGTATGAGACTTCCTTCATCTCGACCATGAATGTTGACTGACCTGTTGAGATGTCGTCAGAAGCGCCGATCCTCGTAAAGATGTGGTCCACAAGACCTATCCTCGCGCTGTCGGCAGGAACAAAAGAACCAATCTGGGCCATCAGGACGATAAGGGCCGTTTGTCTCATGAATGTCGATTTACCGGACATGTTGGGTCCTGTCAGGACCATGAGTCTCTTGTCTTCGTTCATCGAAATGTCGTTCGGTACGAAAACCTCATGCGACGATCTCATCATCTGCTCGACAACAGGGTGCCTGCCGTTCTTTATCTCTATGATCTCGGAATCGTCGATTACGGGCTTTACATAATTCTCGTTCTCGGCAAGTTCCGCGAGCGAAGTGATGACATCGGTCTGGGCTATCGCTCTCGCAGTGTCGAAAAGCTTCTGCGATACTGCCTGCACCGCATCACGGACCTGGGTGAACAGCTCATATTCCAGAGCGATTCGGCGTGATGATGCAGTTACTATCTTATCCTCAAGTTCCTTGATCTGCGGCGTTATGTAACGTTCGTTATTGACCAGGGTCTGCTTTCTGACATATTCCTCGGGAACCTTGTCCGACTGGCTTCTCGGGATATCGATAAAATATCCGAAGACCTTGTTGTAGCCGATCTTGAGTGTCTTGATGCCGGTCCTCTCGCGCTCGTTGTTTTCGAGCTGCATGATGTATTCTTTGGCATTCTTGGCAAGATCATAAAGCTCGTCACATTCCGCGGAATAACCTCTCTTAATGATGTCGCCGTCCTTGACCGTAACGGGCGCATCTTCACTGATAGCATTCTCGAGGAGCGTCAGGATATCCGGCAACGGATCCATTGCCGTCTTTATCTCTTTGAACATGCCCTTGGAAAACTCCTCAAGGCCTTCTCTTACGAACGGAATCTTGCGGAGAGAATTACGAAGCGACAAAAGATCTCTGGCATTGCAGGTCCCAAGCGAGACCTTTCCCGCAAGACGCTCTATGTCGTAAAGCCCGGTGAGTCCTTCAATTATCTGCTGACGGGCCATGTATCTTTCTTTCGCTTCACCGACAGCATCGAGCCTTCTGTTGATGGCTCTTACGGAGATAAGCGGTTCTTCCACCCATTTGCGCAGAAGTCTTGCGCCCATCGAAGTCTTTGTCCTGTCGAGCGCCCAGAGGAGCGAGCCTCTCTTCTGCTTTGTCCTTATAGTCGACGTGAGTTCGAGACCTGTTCTGGTCGCGATGTCGAGTTCCATCGTATCCGAGATCTTATAGCATCTGACCACGTCAAGGTGCTTTACCTGTTCTGTCTGCGTTTCTTCCGCATAGAGCAGGAGCGCGGCACACGCGCAGAACATCAGCTCGGGATTCGTAAACAGCTTCGCATCCTGTACGGCAGTTCCGCTGTTTTTGAAAAGGCTCTCTGAAAAGTCCCTGTCGTTCCTTCTCGTGAGCGCGATTCCGGTACCATTCCTGATAGCCGTGATCTCGGGTGTGTCTTCAAAATTCGAGTTATAGATAATCTCCGAAGGAGAATATTTGCCTATGAGGTTTATCAGATGCTCGCCGTTGTCTGTAAGAGTGAGCTGTGTCGCCTCAAAGTCTCCCGTCGAGATATCAGCGCATGCCACGCCGAACTGGGTGCCGACGCAGCAGATGCTCATGAGGAAGTTGTTCTTACGGTCTTCGAGGCCGCCCGATTCTGTAATGGTGCCGGGCGTAAGTATCTTAATGATGCCTCTCTTTACAAGCCCTGTGGCTACTGAAGGATCTTCGAGCTGCTCGCAGATCGCAACCTTGTATCCTGCCTGTACGAGCCTGTTGGCGTAAGTCGAATAAGCATGGAAAGGGATGCCGCACATGGGCGCCCTGTAGCCTGAACCGCAGTCTCTTCTGGTGAGCGCGAGTTCCAGGATCTTGGCTCCCCTGACAGCATCGTCGAAAAACATCTCATAGAAGTCGCCCAAACGGTAGAAAAGGAAAGAATCCTGACACTTGGCCTTCATCTCGGCATAGTGCTGCATCATGGGCGAGAGTTCACCGGGCTTCAGGTCCGAAAGGCTCATCGGGAACTGGCCTGCCGCCTTAACGTTATTCTCATCAAAACCGTTATCAGACAATGTTTATTCCCCCTTAATGCTGACGAGTACTCCGTCAACCGAATAAGGTCTCGCATGGTCGATCCTGACCTCGCAGAGCCTTCCTTCGAGCATGTCGGGGCCTATATCTATCCCGAGTTCTCCGGGAATGGTGAAGTTTACCAGATGATTGGTTATCGTCCTGCCGGAGAATGTCATGTCTCCTGCCTTGCTTATGCCTTCAATAAGGACTTCCATAGTCTTTCCGACAAGCCTCAAGTTGGATTCTTCGGCATATCTGTTCGTATATTCAGTCAGTCTCCCGAATCGTTCGGTGACAATATCTGCGGGTATCTGGTTCTCGAAAGAAGCAGCCTTCGTGCCCGGTCTTGCAGAATACTGGAAAGTAAATGCAGCATCAAACTTCGCGGTCTCAATAGCCTTCAGCGTCTCTTCAAAGTCCTCCTCGGTCTCACCCGGGAAGCCCACGATTATGTCAGTGGTAAGCGATCCGCCCTCCACTTTGGTACGGAACTGCTCCGCGATCTTCAGGAACTTTTCTATAGTGTAAGGGCGGTTCATTTCTCTGAGGACACGGTCTGATCCGGACTGCATAGCCAGATGCAGGTGCTTTTCGACATTGGGTCTTTCGGCCATTATGTCTATTACTTCATCGGACAGATCCTTGGGATGTGAAGACATGAACCTTACTCTTGAGAATTCCTTGAAGTCCGATGCGGCTCTCAATATGTCGGCAAAGGTCTTTCCGCCTTCACCCTTGTATGAATTGACATTCTGTCCGAGGAGCATTACTTCCTTGTAGCCTTTGGATGCAAGATCAGCGAGTTCCCTGACGATCTCTTCGAAATCCCTCGACCGCTCCCTGCCTCTCGCATACGGAACGATGCAGTAAGAACAGAAATTGTTGCACCCGTACATGATGGGAACGAGCGCTCTGAACTTTCTTTTTCTGTCGATCGGGAAAAAGCTGTCTTCGGCGATATAGTCATCGGCGGAGATATTGACCAGCTGCTTCCTGTCCCTGATGGAATCCCTTAAGAGAACAGGAAACCTGTGAAGCTGCTGCGGATCAAAGACCAGATCTACGTAGGGATAGGATTTCTTTATCCTTGCGACGTTCTCGGGCACCTTCATCATGCAGCCGCAGATTGCGATGATGACATCGCGGTCATTCTTCTTCAGCGTTTTGAACACGCCGAGATTTCCGAAAAGGTGCCTGTCGGCGTTTTCCCTGATGGAACACGTATTGAATACGATGACATCCGCATCATCAAGCTCGCCGCCCGAAGAAGCCTCGAGCCCCATTGCCGACAGCATTCCCGAGAGCTTCTCGGAATCTGATTCGTTGAGCTGACATCCGTATGTAAGGACATTGTATGTCAATGTCCTGCCTTTACGGGCTCCCAGCGACGAGAAATATTCTTTAAGTTCATTTACGGCAGAATCAAAGTCCTGCCTGTCTGTATCTGTAGTCCTGATAATCGCCATTTATGACCCCTTCCTACAACCTTGCTAATTATACAGTAAAACATTTCGCATTTTTATTAAATTTATTACAAGACCTTCAATTTTGTTTTTTCGGGGTTTTGCTTTAAAATATACAGACTAAACATAAGAACGGAGTCTCTATGACAGTATTCGGGAAGAAGATATCGGCAGCTTTGGCATCTCTTTTGCTTACCCTTACGGCCCTCTGGGGCTTTGCCGGGTTTGCTGTTTTCGCCGATCCTGAAGAGACTACAGAGTCCACAGAACCTGCTGTCACAACTGTCGAAGACGACGGCATCGTCACAGCGGCAGAGCGCAAGACCGATCTTTTAAACGAGGTCCACGAGGACGCTCCGCAGATCTCAGCCGCTTCCTATGTGCTCTACGATGCAAACAGTGGTTCCATCCTTTTGGGCAACGAGTACGACGTTCAAAAAGAACCGGCTTCGATGACCAAGGTCATGACAGTACTCCTCGCGCTGGAGCGTCTGGAACCCGATACTGTCGTCACTATCACTCCCGAGATGGCCGCCAAGATCAAAGAGATACCCGGGGATTACGTAAAGCTCTCACTCCAGGAAGGCGAAGAGATTACCGTAAAGGATCTCGTCTACTGTGCGGTTTTGAAGTCCGCCAATGACTGCAGCCTTGCCCTCGGCATGTACATGGGCGGCACAGAGGAGGCTTTCTGCGATATCATGAACGCGAAAGCATCTGAGATCGGTTGCCTCAACACACACTTCTCCTCCTCATTCGGCTTTTCCAAACCGGATAATGTAACGACGCCTTACGACATGGCGCTTATCCTCAACGAGGCAATAACGAACACAAACTATACAGAGATAGCCAAGACTCTGAATTACACGATCAACGCCACCAACAAATACAGCAGCGTCAGAGAGATCTCCAACGCCAACAAATTCGTCAACACGACACAATACGGCTACGAATACTACATCGGCGGCAAGACAGGCTTCACCAACACTGCCGGCTACACGCTCTGCGCCGCAGCAAAGAAGAATAACAGAACGCTCGTAGGCTGCGTTTTCAACGCTGCTGATGCAAACATCAGATATTCGGATCTTATCAAGCTCTTCGAATACGGTTTCTCCACATTTGCAACGGTCGAGATCACGGAGAGCGAGTTTGCTCCCCTCATCGAAGAAGCGCGCGTCCAGATGGACGACCTCCTCTCAGACACAAACCTCTATGTTTCAGAGCAAAGGATCGTGCTCGATCCCTATATCACCACCACGTCTTCAAGAGCACAGCTCGGAAGCACCAACAGGATCGACCTGTCCGAGGCTGTCATAGACACTTCCGCCGAGCAGCAGACGCTGGAGATACCGCTCTGCAAAGCCTATTCCGACAAGACTTATCTGATCGGAACGATGGTGGTCGTAATAGAGAAAAAGGCCGGAGTCGTTGAGATCAATCCCGAGAAAAAGACCAACCTTACAAATGTAAGGAGCGTTCTCATCACTTTTGCCGTTCTGTCGGGACTCATCCTGCTGCTCGTGATCGTACTCCTTATCTTCCGCGCACGCATTATCAAGCGCAGAAGAGACGAAGTAACCAAGCGCGCAAATATGCTCTGAGGCTTGATCAGACTAATCAATCGCAATCGTTTATTCAGGAGTTTTCCGCGACGCCGTGCTTCTCAGGCAACGCGTCAATTATCGTGTTTTTCGCCGTCGTGGCAACCGCAGCCTGAGTCATGACCGCCGCAGCTGCAAGCATCCTCACCGCAATGGTTTTCGCTGTCATTGCATTCGTTGCAGAGTCCGTAAAATACGGTCCGCTTGGGATCTAAAAGGAATCCGTGTTCTTTTGATACATGGTCGAAAAACTCGTTTATCTCATCACAGCTCAAATGGATGAGCTTTCCGCACTTCTCGCACTTCATGTGATAGCACGTGCCGCAGCTGCAATTATCCGTGCCTATGTATTCGTAACATGCGGGTGATTTTTCGTCGATAATATACTTGTTTACAAGACCTTCTGTGGTCAGACGGTCAAGTCTCCTGTAGATCGTCGCCTGGCCGATGTTTATCCCCAAAGCCCTGAAATGATCGGATATCTCCTGGCTCGTGAAATGAGAGCCCGCATGCTCTTTCAGGAAATTCAATATCTCACATGACTGCTTTGTATTGTAAGATCCGCTCTTGGTCCTGGCCATCTGTTATCTCCGATCAGTATTCTTTCTGTTCTCTGTAATACTTTATCCCGTCAGCAATGAAGACAACCGAGCCCACTGCCCAGAAAAGCATTCCATAGCCTAACTCCTTGAGACAGTATGTCATAACTTCAGGTTCGACAAGGAACTGATATGCCCCGGCAACTGCCTGAAAAAAACTCAATCGATGATCGACCTGACCGTTTTCAAACCAGGTCCTGTAAGCAAAGAAGACATCTATGGAAAGATTGGTATAACTCGCGATAAGCATCACGATTATTGCTGCCGCCATAGAGATGAGCACGCCCTTTAAACTTCTGGACTTAGTGAAGAGCCTATACCCTATTACGGCACCTGTCACGCATGCCACGGCACATATCTCGTGGAAAAGGTTCCAGCGAAAGAACAACACCCACAATCCGCCGCCTATCAGCGCGAACAACAGCGCACCGAGTATTCCTAATCCGATGTTTTCGCCTCTTTCGCGCTCTTCGATTGTCTCTGCGATCTCGCTCATAGCCTCTCCCCTTTTCAATGAACTAATCTTAAAAGGAGCGGTGTGAAATGTCAATTTGCAGTCATCATTTGCACGCCTGCAACAGAAATAGTAATATTTATATCTGGTTAAGGGAGATATTCGAATGGCAGTTCTTTGTTCAAATTGTTCAGGAAAGCTCATTTTTAATCCGGCGTCGCAAAAACTGGAATGCGCCGCATGCGGCAGCATGTTTTCTCCTGAGGATGTCAGCGATTTCAACGCAGATATCCATTCCAAGTACTATGACACCAGAGTCTATACATGTGCTCACTGCGGAGCGGAAGTTGTTACGAGTGATACTGAAGTCTCAACGTTCTGTATCTACTGCGGTAATCCGGCGATCAATTTCACAAGGATATCGAAGGAATACAGACCTGACGGACTTATCCCTTTCAAGATAACCAAAACAGAGGCACTGAAAAGAGTCAAAGAGAAATTCCTCAAGAATCCGATCATTCCAAAAGAGGTCAAGAACAAAGCCGTCCCCGAGAACATCCGCGGGATCTATGTTCCCTACTGGATCGTAAATGCCCGTTTTACTCAGGCTGAATACATAAGCGGCGATATCCACTTCGGCAAGTACACGGAAAGAAAGCATTTCCAGAGAGCAGGCAGCTGCAACTTCAAGAATATGCCGATCGACGGTTCAAACATCCTTAACGATAAAGTAAGTATGAAGCTCGAGCCGTTCTATTTCGAGGATGCCAAGGAATTTGACGAGGATTATCTTAACGGATTCTACTCCAACACATCGGACATGACATATGAGGATCTTCGCGGCTCTGCCGCTGAGAGATGTCATGAACTGTTCTCGAAAGAATCGTTCAACTCAGTCGCGGCAGACAACAAGATGCTTGAAGACTCTGTTTACTGGATCGATATTCAGGACAATCCGCTATATCTTATGCTCCCTGTATGGTTCTTTACTTTCAAATACAAAGGCGAGCCCCATACCATACTCATCAACGGTCAGACCGGCAAAGTAGTCGGCACGATGCCCTGGGAGCAAAAGAGGATATATTCCATATTCTGGAGCATATTCTTCCTGGTCCTGACTGTCATGACTCTGTGTTTTTTGGGCATAACATTCAATCTCGGAGGCCTGTCCAACCTATATAACATGCTGATAATCGCGATAATCTTGTTCTCGACGACAGTCTTTACCACCGGACTCGTCGGACTGAAAAAGATCATTAAGAATAACCGGATCACGAAATCTGAAGATATCTTCAAGTTTGTAAAGAAAAGGCAGGCATGACAACCATGGTACCTATTGAATCAAATGAGTTTTTCATAGCATTCGTCATATCTGCCCTGATATTCCTGTTCGCATGTGTAGCTATCTCAACATTCATCACGTATCTGGTGCTCAACAAGTTCATAAACTTCGGCGAAACCGAATGCAGCATCCACCAGTATTCGACAGACAGTATCCGTTACAAGGTCAACACCGACAACGTTCTGCTCGATGAAAAGAACGAATTCTTTTTTCTGCACGGTTCTGATCCTTATGAGGGCATCGAACGCGAAATACCCGAACAGCTAATAAAGAACGGCGAAAAGAAAACTCAGGAGGACCCGTTCATCTGACGACCTTTAAAGGGCCGCGGTCACTTTGATCGCACAACAGCCTCATTCATCCTTCGCATGCAGATTCCTGTATCTTTCCGCAATGCCAAGCGCCGTGAAAAACCAGGCAGTAAACCGTTCGGGGTGATCCAGCATCTCCCTCTTCAGATCTTCCAGTTTCACATATCTGAGTTCGGCGATCTCCCCGGGATCGGGCACGAAAGATCCGTCGTATTCTCCGACAAAAACATGATCGTATTCATATTCGGAAAGCCCGTCTGCGAAAACGGCACGGTATACAAAACAGCCTGCCTCAGTCACTTCTGCATCTCTGATCCCGCACTCAGCAAACAGCCGCCTGGATACGGCTTCCGCGAGCGTCTCTCCCGCATGAGGATGCGAGCAGCATGTATTTGCCCAAAGCCCGGCGCTGTGGTACTTCCCTGCAGCGCGTTTCTGGATCAGCAGACTGTCACCGTTAAACAGAAATACTGAAAAAGCACGGTGAAGCAGGCCTTTCCTGTGCACTTCGAGTTTTTCGCCCGTTCCGGTCTCTTTATCGTCAAGATCCACAATGATCAGACAGTTTTCGATATCCATAACATCCATCCTTCCGGTCAGGATCCTGCCTGCTCCAAGTCTCTCATTATCAGCTTATCCTTCTTTACAAACTCTGATACGGAAACATTCAACTCAGTTGCAAGCCTGTCGCTCTCTTCTTTAAGTTCTTTTATCTTCCCGGCGGTCTTTTCCGATTCGGAATAAAGCTCACCGTTAGCTGCATCTATCTCATTTATCTTTTTCACTCTCGGATAAACCAGTTTGAAATTCAGCACCGCAATTGCAATATTCGCGAGAACGCAGAACAGAGCCACAACAAATGCCAGATGACCATCGCCCTTGGTACAAAGGATAACTGCACATATAAATGTAAGCAGGATAAAAATGATATTTGCCAAACCTACGATCATAAAAACTGAATGAGGCGCATACTCAATACTGTAACGGTCTTTAAAGTAGTATTCGTTACGTGTCTTTTCATTATTATGGATCGCTTCTTCCGTTTTCCTTCTCGCTTTTCCGAGAGTTTCAATCTCGCCGGTACAGTCGGACAGTCTCTTCAGATCAGAATATAACTTACCCAGATCTTCAAAATACTCTTTGTCTTCTTCCGAAGCACCTTCGACAGCATCACTGACAAATTGACGATTATAAGAAAAGTCTTTATTCTTATTTCTTCGGACGAGTTCATCCATATTCTTAAGCCGTGCCGCAGCGAGCATTAAGCCTCTGAGCGCGAGGAAATCATGCGGATCCTTACTCAAAATAAACTTGTAAGCGTCTGCTGCTGCCTGAAACTCTTTCCTCAAAAGGTATGTCGCGCCCATCTCATGCATCTGCTCTTCCCTGAAGTATTCGTAATCATAAGTCGAACCGCAGAAAGTACAGTGATACAACTGTTTATCGTTATCGATGCTGAGATTTCCGCCGCATGAAGGACACTGATGTTTTTTTATGTTGCTCATTACCGTATTCCCATTCCGCAAATAACAGGTATCGGTCTGAAAGACCGAAAACCATATGCGGTAGATTATACCATAACGAAAAGAGCCTTCTTCAGGGTTTACAACATGTAAGCAGACTTTATCAGCGGTTTTTCACTGTTCTTTTTTCGAAACAATACGTCTAAAAAATGGTACTATTGGGTGATTTTATAATTTTAGTGCGATGCTAAAATATTCTTGTCTTTCAACAAAAAATCAAAGGGGGTTTATCATGAAAGGAAAAGTTTTACTTACTTCACTGGTAGCTTTGGGCATGGTTGTTTCCTCATATGGTGCAGCCATGGCAGATACTACAAGCGGAGAAAAAAGCACTTCAGACGGAATATTCAGTTGGACTTATAACGGCAGCGGCACATTATCAGTCCGCAAGCAGTCAAAAACCTATCCGACTCAATCCGGCACATGGTCTTCTTATTATTCTGACATAAAGAACATGTATATCTATGGTGTGGATTCCGATGCAAGACCAACATACAATTATTCGGATTTTGAGACCGGAATGTACAATCTTAAAAATATCTATGTATACGACAACTGCCGTACACTTAAGATAAATAATTACGGTCCTAAACTTGAAACGATTAATTTCAGCAATAATTCACAGAAATATATCACTGTTGATTTTTCAAACAGAGCGGTAGCAAATTTCCCGGAAATCAATTACAGCTATGTGGGAGCTACTAATATCGACCTCGATTTCAGCGGCTACAACGGTCCTGTAACCGTTCACATTCCTGCAAGTTACGGCAACGATCCGAAGATCACTTATAATTTCGACATGGCCCGCATAACCAGAATATATTTTGAAGAGGGAACAAAAACCATTCCCGAGGATGCATTCACCGACAACGTGATCCTTTCTGACGTACACATCCCTGACGGTGTTACCAAGATTGAATACGATGCATTCAGAAATTGCGAGAAATTGGAAAAGATCACCATCCCTTCTTCTGTTACTTCCATCGGAATGAACGCATTCAAGTACTCCGGACTTAAGGAGATCACATACGGCGGCACAGTCGAAAAGTGGTTTGGTCTTGTTAAGGAATACAACAATGACGGTAATCTGGTCGGAGATACACTTCACCTTGACGGCGTAACAGTTCACTGCTCTGACGGAGAAGTTAAGATCCACAAGAATGCCGATACCTATGATTATTATCAGAACGTTTTCGGCTGGGTCAAACAAAACGGCAACTGGTATTACTATACGGAAAGCGGTACTTTGGCAAAATCTTCCACCTATATTGATAACGTCTGGTATTTCTTTAACAAAGACGGAGTTATGCAGACTGGCTGGATCGATGCTTTAGGAAACGGATCAATTTGGTACTATGCCAACAAGTCCGGCGCTCTTATGGAAAAGGGCTGGTTAAATGCAGGCGGCGCATGGTACTACATGAATTACTACTATATGCAGACAGGCTGGAGAACAATTGACGGCGCAAAATATTACCTCGATAAGAGCAGCGGCAAGATGGCAACAGGCTGGAAAGGAATCGACGGCAAGTGGTATCTGTTCAGCTCATCTGGTGCATTGCTCACAGGCTGGCAGAAGTCCGGTTCAACCTGGTACTATCTCAACAAATCAGACGGATCCATGGTAACCGGCTGGCAGCAGATCGACGGCAAGTGGTACTACTTCCAGAGCTCCGGCGCAATGAAGACAGGCTGGCTCAAGGACGGCAACTCCTGGTATTACCTTAAAGCCGACGGTTCAATGGCTACAAACTGGCTCCAAATCTCCGGCAAATGGTACTATTTCGGAACAAACGGCGTCATGGTCACAGGAACAAAGACGATCGGCGGCAAGACATACAACTTTGATTCGAACGGCGTATGCCAGAATCCCTGATCCTGCAGTTCCAATAAACTGACAAATACTTAAGGCCTCCTTCGTGAGGCCTTATTTATGCAGAATACAAAGCAGACGCTATTTTATCTGTGGTTATAAAACAGTCCCGATATAGTTCTCCTATTCATAACAAAAATGGTGCTTTTGGGTGATTTTATAATTTTAGTGCGATGCTAAAATATTCTTGTCTTTCAACAAAAAATCAAGGGGGTTTATCATGAAAGGAAAAGTTTTACTTACTTCACTGGTAGCTTTGGGCATGGTTGTTTCCTCATACGGTGCAGCCTTTGCTGAAACCACCGGAGGAGAAAAAAGCACAAAAGACGGCGTTTTCAAATGGTACTATAACGGCAGTGGCATATTAGCAGTCCAAAAGCTGCAAAAGACTTATCCGAGTTCTGCAAGTGACTGGGCTTCTTATTATGCAGACATACATACAATGAATATCTTTGGTGAGGAAGGCCTGACATATTCATATTCGGATTTCCAGACAGGAATGTACAATCTTTTGAATATCAATGTACACGACGACTGCACTAGACTTAATATCAATAATTATGCGCCTAAGCTTCACGCGATTTCTTTCAGCAATAATACACAGAAATACATCACTGTTGATTTTTCAAACAGAGAGGTAGCAAATTTCCCGGAAATCGTATACAGCGGTATAAATGCTACTAATATCGACCTCGATTTCAGCAGCTACAACGGTCCTGTAACCGTTCACATTCCGGCAAGTTACGGCAATGATCCGAAGATCACTTATAATTTCGACAGGGCCCGCATAACCAGAATATATTTCGAAGAGGGAACGAAAACCATTCCCGAGGATGCATTCACCGACAACGTGATCCTTTTTGACGTACACATTCCTGACGGTGTTACCAAGATCGAATACGATGCATTCAGAAATTGCGAGAAATTGGAAAAGATCACCATCCCTTCTTCTGTTACTTCCATCGGAATGAACGCATTCAAGTACTCCGGACTTAAGGAGATCACATACGGCGGCACAGTCGAAAAGTGGTTTGGTCTTGTTAAGGAATACAACAATGACGGTAATCTGGTCGGAGATACACTTCACCTTGACGGCGTAACAGTTCACTGCTCTGACGGAGAAGTTAAGATCCACAAGAATGCCGATACCTATGATTATTATCAGAACGTTTTCGGCTGGGTCAAACAAAACGGCAACTGGTATTACTATACGGAAAGCGGTACTTTGGCAAAATCTTCCACCTATATTGACAACGTCTGGTATTTCTTTAACAAAGACGGAGTTATGCAGACTGGCTGGATCGATGCTTTAGGAAACGGATCAATTTGGTACTATGCCAACAAGTCCGGCGCTCTTATGGAAAAGGGCTGGTTAAATGCAGGCGGCGCATGGTACTACATGAATTACTACTATATGCAGACAGGCTGGAGAACAATTGACGGCGCAAAATATTACCTCGATAAGAGCAGCGGCAAGATGGCAACAGGCTGGAAAGGAATCGACGGCAAGTGGTATCTGTTCAGCTCATCTGGTGCATTGCTCACAGGCTGGCAGAAGTCCGGTTCAACCTGGTACTATCTCAACAAATCAGACGGATCCATGGTAACCGGCTGGCAGCAGATCGACGGCAAGTGGTACTACTTCCAGAGCTCCGGCGCAATGAAGACAGGCTGGCTCAAGGACGGCAACTCCTGGTATTACCTTAAAGCCGACGGTTCAATGGCTACAAACTGGCTCCAGATCTCCGGCAAGTGGTACTATTTCGGAACAAACGGCGTCATGGTCACAGGCTCCAAGACGATCGGCGGCAAGACATACAACTTCGATTCGAACGGCGTATGCCAGAATCCCTGATCCTGCAGTTCCAATAAACTGAAATAATTTTGGGGTGTCTCAAAATACCGGGACACCCCATTCTTTTGCTTTATTTGCCTTATTAAACCGGTAAAAAATCAAAAAACGGCCATTATTTGATTTTTACTTACAGAATCTGAAGAAAAGAATCAAATTTTATTCATCATAGAATGTTTATGAGAGAGACAAATAATTTAATGATGATATTTCCTCAGTACGGCCTTTATATCGGGCAGAGCCTCCAAAAAGACCTCAACACACTTGGGATCAAACTGTGTCCCCTTGCCTTCTTCTATTATCTTCAGAGCATCTTCAATAGGAAACGCCGGTTTATATATTCGGCGTGAGCATAAGGCATCGAAAACATCAGCAACGGCCATAACCCTTGCAGACAGCGGGATCTCCTCCCCTTTAAGTCCTTCAGGATAGCCTGTGCCGTCCCAGCGTTCATGATGGTATGCAGCCATGTTGCATGCTTCCCTGAGATAAGTCTCTCCCTCAACAGTAGTGATGGCCTTATTGATTATCTCCTTGCCTGCCGAGGCATGCGTCTTCATGATCTCGTATTCCTCAGGCGTCAGTTTTCCGGGTTTGTTAAGCACCGCATCAGGGATCCTGATCTTACCGACATCATGCAGAGGTGCGGATTTTTCCACGTATTCCATATACTGCGGGGTAAGCTTTTCGAGATAATAGCCCTTACGCTTCAAGCCTCTCAGGATTATGCGGACATAAGCGGCTGTCTTCTGGATATGGTCACCCGTATCAGAATCGCGTTTTTCCACCATGTCTGCCATGAGAATGATGAGACCGTCCTGCATCTTCATGACATTCTCCGAATACTGACGAATGTCTCGATACTGATCAGCCATATCAGATTCCATCTTACTTACCGTCTTATACAGTTCTCCGATCTCGTTTTCCGAGCGGATATCGATCGATTTCAGTTCCCTTACGCTTCTGTCGATCGATTCCTGATTGCCGATATTCCTGATGAAATCTTTGGCTGAATCCGTAAGTTTTGTGATCGGATAGATAATGTAATACTCCGACAGAGCCACGAATATTATGGTGATGATGATCGTGAACGCAGCGACAAAAAGGGCTATATTGCGGATGTAGCGGTTGAGCTCGCTTTTTATATTGCTGACATTGATCTCAACACACAAGAGACCGGCCGGCTCATCATTACTGTCAAAGATGACCTTATAGCCGTTAAACATATACCCGTAGCCTTCGGAATACCCTTGGAGAACACCGCTTTCCTGCCTTTTTGTCAGAACCGCTTCATGAAGAGTGAGCAATGTATCTTCCTGAAAACTTCCCTCTTCACAAGGTGTTCCCAAATAAGTATAGGTTCCGCCGTTTTCGAGTTCTTTGGCGGTCTTGGTGTTGATCGCATATGTCAGGCTGTTGATATCGTTGACATCATCGAAATACACCGCATAGAGATAATCGATCTCGGAGCTCTCCTTAACATGATTTAAGCCTGCTCTCATCTGCTCATAAGCATCAGGCATCTCACGGGCGGCGATCATATCTCCGAAAGAGTATTCCTTGGTAACACTGTAAGCGTATTCGAGAACAGTCGTCGTATATTTGCTGTAGTGCTCCATGACATGCTTCTCATAGAGTCTGTATCCGACGATAACCGTAATGATCGTCAAAACAACAATAACCGCAACAGAATATATCGCGGTTACGATCTTTATACTCAGACCTTTATGGTGTTTCTTGCTCAATGCGGTGTCACCTTCAGTGTTCTAAATAATCAGTATGAGTAACTGCGCAGGACCCTTTTTGTGATCATACACAGTTCTCATATACGGATAATACCACAGCAACACCCTTAAATATCCGAATTAACAGAACAATAACAGATTGTTCAGTTTTTAATAGAATGCGGCGCTCACGAAAAAACTGCCTGAGAGTCGGAATAAACCCTCAGGCAGTCAGATTATATCATTTCTCTATTCGGGAGGAATCATGAGATCCAATAACCGTACTTATCAAAATCATATTCCTTTTGTACCATTTTTACTTATCCGTATATTACGCAAAAGAAAACAACAATCAGACTGATCTGTTTCATGCCTGAAAACATTTGATTAACTTGTCAATTTTCGTTGTTTTTCGTATGTGGGATGATAGTATTAGAGATATATTATGCGCAGTTTTAGTATAAGAAAGTTTGCAGCTGTAGTTCTCAGCACCGTCCTTGTAATGGTCTTTTTGGGGTCCTCCGTTTTGTATGCGGACACAACCGCAAAGACTGTCCGTGTCGGATGGTACGAGTCACCGTTTAACATCATCGATGAATCCGGCAGGCGCTCGGGCTATGCTTATGAATACCAGCGCAAGATAGCCGCCTATACCGGCTGGTCTTATGAATATGTCGAAGGCACATGGACCGATCTTTTCGGGATGCTCGAAAAGGGCGAGATCGACATGTTAAGCGACGTCTCATACACCAAAGAACGTGCCGAAAAGTTCCTTTATCCGTCGATCCCGATGGGGCAGGAAAACTATTATATCTATAAGGATTCCACCAATCCCGATATCAGTGCTGAGGATCTGTCCACATTGAACGGCAAGCGTATCGGTGTTACCAAGAACAGCATTCAGACCGGCATTTACCGCGATTGGGCAGAAAAACGCGGCATTACCACTGAACTGATCGAACTGGACATCTCGGACAATGATTCCATCAAGATGCTGTTAAACGGCAAGCTCGATGCTTTTGTCAGCCTTGACAGTTACGGCGACGTTGAACGCATGACTCCGGTTGCAACGATCGGTTCATCGGATTTCTATTTTGCCATCAGCAAGTCAAGGGTCGATCTTCTTAATGAACTGGAGCCTGCGCTCCTGGCCATTCAGTCAGAGGATCATTACTATTCCGAACATCTTTACGACAAATATCTTGATAATTCAGGTGCCGAGAGATACCTGAGCACAGAAGAACTCGCGTGGCTCACAGATCACGGCAAGATCCGTGTGGGTTACCAGGATAACTATCTTGCGTTCTGTGCATGTGATCCCTCTACAGGCGAACTGACCGGAGCATTAAAAGATTATCTCGATTACGCATCGAAAGGAATCAACAACGCGGAGCTCGAATTCGAGACAATAGCCTATCCCACTGCCGAAGCAGCCATGACGGCTCTCAAGAACGGCGAGATCGACTGCATGTTCCCTGCGAATCTCACCATTTACGACGGTGAACAGATGGGCGTTGTCATGAGCCATTCCATGATGAGTACGGAAATGCTCGCGATCGTCCGTGCGTCAGACCAACACTCGTTTTTCCAGCAAAAAAATATCACCGTAGCAGTAAATGAAGGCAACCCCAACTATGACCTTTTCCTCAAGGAACAGTTCCCCGACTGGGATTCCGCTCACTTTACCGATACTCCGACCTGTCTTAAGGCCGTTGCCGACGGAAAGGCAGATTGCGTTATCGTCAGCAACTACCGGTATAACAACATTTCGGAGATCTGCGACAAACTCAAACTTACAGAGGTATCCACCGGCGTTGACATGGATTACTGCTTTGCAATAAAGGATGGCAACACCACCCTCTATGCAATAATGACAAAGGCAACAAGCATCGTTCCGGAATCCGTTACTCATTCGGCACTGAACTTCTATGCCACGGAAGACTCGAAAGTAACTCTCGGTGAGATGATACGTGACAATCTCGGCATAATAATGTCCGTGGTATCTGCTGTCCTGCTGCTCCTCCTTATTCTGTCTATCCGTAACGTAAGACTCGTAAGGAAGAACCAGAAGGGCAAAAAACAGCTCAATGACCTCAACCAGAGAGTCAATTACGATGCCCTCACATCCGTCCGTAACAAGGGCGCCTTTACCGAATATATCAATAATGTACAGGCCAGGATCAGCAACGGAGAATCTTTCGGTGTAGCCGTAAGCATCTTCGACTGTAATGACCTCAAAAAGATCAATGACAAGTACGGACACGATAAGGGTGACGAGTACATAAAGAATACATGCCACTTTATCTGCACGACCTTCCGCCGCAGTGCCGTATTCCGCATCGGCGGCGATGAATTCGCAGCTGTTCTCATGAATGATGATTTTGCCAACAGGGATAATCTTATCGACATATTCACGAATGAGCAGGAAGCCATAAGCGCCTCAGCGTCAGATCCGTGGAATCAGCTTCATATAGCGATGGGAATGGCGGTCTACTCGCCTGATTTGGACAAGTCTCTCAATGACACCATCAAGAGAGCTGATGAGATAATGTACGAAAACAAGAGGATTTGGAAAGAATCCCGGAAGCAGTAAGTTTATCGCCGTCTGCACAAACAACGCAAAACAGTTCCGTCTTCTGGTTTATAAAGGTGTTTCACCAGTATTTACCTACATAACTCTCAAATACTTTGCGGTTCAAACCGTCCGAACCAATATCTTCAACGATCTCTCCGCGTAAGATGCTGAACCCATTCATAGAGCGGCGTTCACGATCACATGTCATCATACTCATATTAAGATCATTTCCGATGTCCTCAGCAAGAACAGCCGCCATATCATACGAGATAGCATTAAACTCATCCTCACTCATGGTCGTATCAGGATTCATAACAAGATGAATGCTAAATACCATCGGATAACGGGAAACTAATTCAGGATACGACATAGAATACAATGGTATGGTGACTTTTTCACTTTCAATCGACTCACGATATGCTCTTGTGGTATCAAACCTATACTGGTCTCGACCATCTGTACTGGAAATACAGTTACAAAAACTTCCAAGAAAACAAAAGCAATAACTGGCGTTCTCCCTTATTTCATCACCATAATATCTGTCCACATATTGTGTATAGAAATGAGTTTCAAGCTGGTCTTCAAGCCAGCCGATCTGCTGAACAAATAAAGATCCTGTATTCTTCAAGATGCATTTCATCGTCTGACCACAACAATCAGTGTACGTAATAGTCCACTCATAATAGTTGATCTCATCCTGATGATAACCGCAAGAACAAGTTTCCCCGGGGATATAGCAATCCTTTCTTTCACTTATGGAATAATCGCCGAATATCTGCCTAAGTTCATCCGCGTACAACACAGGATAATCTTCCGTATATGTATAAGTCTTGATGTGATTTCCCGGAAAGATATTCATTATTCCGGAACAACCGGAGAGAAGCACAAGGCAAAGGCTTACCGCAACTATTGATGTAAATATCCGCGTTTTTCGCATCAAATTCCCAAGATTATCTTTTTCCATAGATACATAGCATTATTACACCGACAGGTCATCAGTCCCAACAAGGCTGCACTATCGGATCACATCGATATTTATACCATTCTCTTCAAGAAAAGCCGTAACATTTTCGAGATTCTCTACAGGAACAAGAATACACATCCCTTTACGATCTTTGGGGATGAATACCATTGTAAATTTAAATGCTCTTATGGCCTGAAAATTGTCCCAGTATATCTTTCGCTCACCCTTGGATGTAATCAGTTTAAGACCTTCCTTATCACAGTCAAGACGGTCATCATTATCCGGACGGTTTTTAATCCTCTTTCTTGAACTTAGCACCAAAACAGAAAGAAGACCGATAATTATGAAGAATAAATATGCAACAATAAAAAATACAGCAGCAGATACATTAACCTGCTTCTTGATCAAAGTGCTTATCAATCCGAATGTCAGCAGGAAAAGACCTGCTCCGGCCAGGATTGTTCCTGCTATTGTTGCACCATAAAAGGATTTGAGCTCACCTTTAGGATCCTTAATAAGCTGAGCATTCTTAAAGAAAAGATCTGCCATCTCCTCTCTGTATTTTTCCTTATTCTGTGATTTTAAATATTCCAAAATTATCTCCGCAGACATCAGAAAGGCTTAGAATGATGCTCCCAGATTATCCATTGAGTCGATCACGACCATGCAGTCAGGTGATACATGCTGCATAACGAAATACATCTGCTCCATCGGAATAGCGACACAACCGCCCGTACGCGGCTTTCTGTTGCCGAGACAATGCAGGAAGATGGCTGAACCCGCACCGGGCGTGCCGGAGTCGTTGTAGCTGATGTTAAGGCAGTACTGGTACTCGTAAACGTAGTCAGTAATATGCTCGCTGTCATCCTTGTTCAGATTAGGAAGATCCTTCAGGCTTACGAGTTCATTGTAATGCATGCCGTCTGCTGTATCGCCGGACCAATATGTATCATCATCTGCTTTGACATACGGGATAGCACATCCGGGATCATCTGCGATACCGAAAGCACGGTTGAATGTAAATGTTCCGACAGGCGTCATACCGTCGCCTTCTTTTGTTTTGCCGAGTCCGTTCAGACCGATGTAACCCGGAGTCGTCATTATCATCTTCCATTTTCCGCTTGCATCTTTCTCATGCAGGGACACCCAGGCTGTTGTCTTCTCATGAGCAGCTATGACAAAGATCTGCTTAGTTGCACCTTTTGATTCGGCAAGCTGAACGACCCATTCAGGCGAGTCCTCGGGACTGAGGCCCAACGCTTCCATTGGTGTCTGATAGAGTTTTGTATTCCCGGTATCTGGTGTTTTGGGTGCTTCTGCTTTGCATGAGCAGAACATAGAGACCGAAATCGCGAATGTTAAAACAACAGTAAGCAGTTTTGTCATTGTTTTCATAGCAATCACCTCAGTACGTTATCGGATTGTTTTTATTATACATCCGTTTGCAAAATTGAAAAAAGCGCAAGGCTATACAAAACAACGCAATTATGCCTGAGATCCCGTAAAACTCAGTCCTGTATATCAGGCTGATATTCTTTGATCGAGATCATCTCACAGCTCTTAAGCTCAGGATGGTCTTTTGTTTTCTTCAGATAGGAATCAAAAAGTCCCAAATGGATCTTACATACATACTCGTGCGCAAGGTCAGGATCAAGGCCGCCGACGATCATTTTTGAAGGGATAAGGTGTTTCATATCTGAAAATGCTATGTGCTGCATCTTCTCGAAAACTGCCTGGAACACAGGTTCTGTATGGTCTATACGAACCCTGCTCTCGACACCGAGATTTGCCTTGCAGCTTAACTGGGCAAACGGCTTTCTTAAGATCTTGCCTTTGTGGTTGCCGAAACTTGCGCCATCAAGGTTTGCGCCGCATACGAATTCATCGTTATCGAGGCACAACAGATATGAGATTATTCCACCGAGCGAATGACCCGTTGCACCTATGCCTTTTGAGAAATCGATTATGCCGGAAAGCTCTGCTTTGGCAAAATCCACGACATTCAATGTATCCTTTTCCCATTCTTCAAGCCTTGACACAATGAAAGTGCAGTACTTGTTCTGCACTGCTTCCAGTTTATCTGCGAGTTCCTTGTCTGTACCCTTGGTCTTAAGCATTTTCATCATTGCGAACATGCCGGGCAGCATCGGTTCATACTGCCTCTTCATTGCTTCTTTGTAAAGCGGGATATTTGTTCCGTCATCAAATTCGCATAATGCGGCATCGTAGGGATGTCCCACTGAGATAACGACATATCCGTGTGATGCAAGCTCCAGGCACAGAAATGAATTTGCCTCTCTGTACGAGCCGAAGCCGTGGCTGAAAGTGATGAGCGGGAACTTCGCCCCTTCGATCTTCGGTGCATTTTCGTAGCATTCGCTGAAGTTATCTCCCTGAGCTTCAGCCTTGTCTATGTTGATCGGAGCATGCATGGACTTTTTAAGTGCCTTTGCCATTTCCCTGGACATGTATCTTGCTTTGCTTAAGCTTTCAACTGATTCTTTTAATACAGGATAGTAGACTCTTACCGGAATGTTTCTTTTGGTTCCGGGAGCAAGCAATTCTTCCCTGTCTGTGCAGATCGTATGTGTGAATGTTCCCACTGCATATTCGCCTGTGGGCATGGGTTTATTGGTCATTTGTCTTTCCTCCGAGTAAAAGAATTATCGAGTCTGCAAGCGTTCTGAAAAGCTTCCTGGGTTCAACCTTGACCTTCACATCACCCGTACCGTAGCAGTTGGCAAGGATGCAGTATTTCTCTATGCCTGAATAAGAAGCTGAAATAAAAAGGCCGATGTCTTCAGGTTTTGCAGCAGGCTGATGACCTGTTTTGTATGCTCCCTCGATGAGCATAGGGATTGCCTTTTTACCAAGGTAATCCAGGTTGCCGGTAGCTTTTATGCCGGCCATTATCTTTGCTGCGCGCTCAGGTTCGTTGATCGCAAGAACGCCGAAATCGAAGTTAATCTTCTGGATGTCCGTGAGATGTTTTTCCATTGTCTCGCCAAGACAGTCACAAACCTGATAGGTTATCTCTTCTAAAGATGCATCTTTGTTAGAGAGGATCTTTTCAAATGACTCAATGATGTTATATTCGGTGCGTATCTTTGATGACATGTCGGCCAGTATCTCGTCAAGGTCTTTGTAGTAACGGTAGATGGCGCCCTGGCTCATGCCGGTTTCTGCTATAACGTCTGATATCGTGACCATCCCGACGGGTTTTCTGAGGCACACCTGATAGCAGGCATCGACGATCATCTGACGCTTGCTCTCTAAATATTCTTCGGTAACCTTAGGCATATGTTTATATCTCCTGCAATAAAATGAAATTAGTTTCATTTAATGAAAGCGGTTTCATTTTATCGTTGAGAATTCATTTTGTCAACAGTATGTCTCTGCTAAAGGAATCGCTTGTTTCACGGGCGTTTCAAGGCAAAACAAAAGGGTTTACCGAACCTGGTAAACCCTCTATGGTGGGAAGAGGTGGGAACAAACCTTCAGAGAACTTTCAATCTCTGAAACCCAATAAAATCAAGGTTTCCAGCTTTATTTCTATATATAAAACTGATAGCTTACGACAAATTTACGACAGTTATTTACATGAAAAGGAGCTCAACATAAAATCGGCTGGATTACCCAGCCGATTTTTCATTAAATTCGTTTAATTTCTTATCAATCATATTTGCCTAATTGTCTAATTCCATGACGTTATTAAATCTACTTAACCGCACCAAAAGTCTCAGGTGTTACGGTAAAGCTGTGATCATAAACCGTATCCGTGCAGACCGTAACCTTAAAATCATCAAGATCATAAACACATGACCACTCCGTCTGCATACGTTTGGGATCATCACTCCTTAATGCAGCATCTGAAAGGAATGTCATCGCTGTAACTGCATCTGCCGTTCCGCTGCATGCCGAGATGTCATCTGTCAGGATCTTGTATCTAGTCTCTGAATCAATATCCGGATCAGGTTCAACATAGCCGCTGAAGAGAATATGGTTAGTAACCTTACAATCTTCAGTAACGACCATTTCATTGTCGATCCACTCTACTATTACTGATTTTCCGGATCTGTCAGTGATAAACAGATGGAAGCTTCTGTCAATCATCGAATGCATGTCATATGAATTAAGAAATACCAGTGCTTCATCAGTACTGCCGCAGGTATCAAGGATCGCTCTGATAGCGACATTCATAAGGATATCCGGCTTACCGGTATCCTGATGGATTTCTTCATGTTCCAGCTGCAGTATGGATATACCGACACCTGCTTCATTAATTCCATCAACAGTCATATAAGGGAACACTACAGACATAAATCTTGAGCCCGCTGACAGAGGATCGGTCTCACCCTCATCTGTTCCAAGGCCCAGCAGACCGATATCAGCCATACCGATAGAAGCATAACCATCTGCCGGATCCGAATAAATCATGAGCATATCCGTCTCAGGATAATCGTAGTTTCTGCCCATCAGGTGGTGTCCGTCAGGAGTCGTGACAGCAAAGGAACTGCATCCGAAAGACATACCATTCATATTGATCGGCATTCCCCAGAACATTTCATCAGATATAAACGAGAATAACTCGCCTTCACTCGAGATTCCTGCATCGAGCATAGCCTGAAGTTTATAATCTTCCTTACAGTTCATGGAATAGACACCGGTTTCATTTTCCTTAAGTGATGCAAATGTGCTTATACGGTTTCTGTATATGACTGCCAGAGTTACAACTCCTGCAACGATAAGGACAAGTGTTCCAAGGATAATTACCTTAGGAGAGAGCTTTATAAGAAGAAGTGAAACAAGAGCAACGACACTTCCGACAATAGCCATTACTTCACCGATGATCTTGAACTTTGCGTTATTGGTATTTTCAACTCTGCACTGATAACGGGATACCATCTGATCGGTCATTGCCTTACCTTCATCAGAGCATAAAAATTCAAAGTATTCCATAACCTCAGCATCAGCAGTTCCTTCCTCTTTCAAAAACTCATACACGCTGAGGTTTTTATCATTCAGGTATTGAACCACCATCTGACGCTTTTCTTCGGGACACTCTTCCACAGATACTGTCAGTTCAACATTTCCGTTCTCATCAGGAGTCAAAAGAAACCTTGAGATGTTATAGTAGTCGAGATTCATGTTCTCGAGAATTACTACCGCGGAATCTTCTTCTCCACGGTATACGCTTCCGATACTGATCTCATCATCGATTTTTCCTAAACCGTCATAGTTAACAAGAATAGTGCCGTGAGCTCCGGCCTTGAAACTGTCCTCTTCGAAAACATCCAGTACAACATTTGTATTCGATGCAGCTTTGCCGTCCTTACCGAATATAAAGCACATGGCAAAACCGGCAACCGCTATAACTGCAGCAATAACCGCAACGACAATTTTAGCCTTTGTCCGTTTCCTTTTTTCCATACCCATACCCTCAAATTAATATAAAAAATAAATTACATCTTCAGCATTATACCATCTAAAACCTATCTTTATGGATTGTTTATTTTTCAGCAGAAAAAAATTAAGTCCGGGATCGCTCCCGGACTTATCTGAGTTAATGAATGTCTGATTATGTTGCTTACTCTACGCAGCCAGATTATTGCATTTAATTATTCACCGCTAAACTGGAATTTGTTAAATTGATATCCACCAGCACACACCATATTTATCAATAATGGTGGCGCAACATTTACTCCATGGAAGTTCTCCGATAGGTTCGATAATTACACCCCCATCGCTCAAAACCTGAAAAGCATTATAAACAGCTTCTTCTGTTCCCATTTCAAAAACGTTAAAAGTCATAGTTTCCCACTTGTTTTTGTGTACTACATCTATATCACAGGGATTTTTCGCTTCTGCCAATGCCAAAAAACCTTCCCCGTTTACAGATAGCTCACAGTGCTCATAAGCAGTGTTATCTTCGTTTTTAAACTCACGAGTTATTTCTGCTCCAAAAGCTTTGCAGTATGTTTCTGCTGCTTCAAAACTATTTTTTACATATACCTGTGTATAATTCTTCATCACAACCTCCACAGATTCCGATTTGTCGTTCTACATTATTCCGCAAGAAAAATTAAAATTTTCCTAACTAACGACTTCATTATATCAAATCGCATCATATCCATTGCTTTTTCATATCAATTTTAAGACATCTTTTAGTACAGCTACCCTCTTTTACCCTCTCCCATTCCTTAATAGTAGGACGTAGTTTTTTTGCACTTTTTTGTTAGATTCTTTGGAACTTATGTCAGCTTTCAGACAACTTTCGAAAATGGGCCATCGTTTTGGCTGAGTTCCCTACTTATATATAGGGGAACATATAAATTAGTCTATACTGTACCCTGTCGACTTTAAGACTTTCTGTATCAGATATCAGACTTCTTTCAGAAAAAAATGTCCAGTTTTGCCTTTCCCAGAACTTAATAGTGAGGACATACTTAATTATGTCTGAACGCTCAAATTAGACTGTTCCATGTTGTAACAAGCAACGCGTCTGAACGTTCAGACACATATACTTGTTAGGGAATGCTTCCCTAAAACCCTCTTTTTGCTTTTAGTAAAGCAAGTCAATTACATCGAAGATTCTTCGATCTGATATACGGGTCTCAGGGCACCCCTGACAAGCCACTTTGTATTTGTGTGTACACACATACGTTGCTTGTTAGAACATGGAACTCAACGTTTTGTGTACACACTTAAATTCTATCGCCACTAAGTAGCGACTCTCATTACATTGCCCTCAAACGGCAAAATCTATTAACAAAGGAGTCCTATTATGGAAAACAAAAACATTAAAGACGTGGCAATAGCCGATAAGGCGTTGCTGACACTGGAAGAAGCAGCCAAGTATTTCAATATTGGCATCAACAAGTTGAGGATCATGACAAATGAGGAAAACTGTCCTTATGTGGTATGGAACGGCAGTAAGCGTCTTATAAAGCGAAAACCGTTCGAAGAATACCTTTACAGGTCATACTCAATCTGACCCATTAATCGAATTGTTCAGCCAAGGAGCTCAAGTTATAATGTGCTTGAGCTCCTTTTCTTATCTTTAGGAGGAAAAAATGCTCAATAAAAGATTTGCAAAAGGAAGAGTAAAACTTAAGGAAGGAGAGTATCAAAGACCAAACGGAACATTTGAGTATAAGTGGACCGACCGATTCGGGAAGAGACATTCTGTATACGCTAAGACCATACCCGCTTTGCGAGCTAAAGAAGAAAAAATCCTGAGAGACACACTTGATGGAATCGGTTACGTAGATCGCAATCAGACTATCAATTCTTACTTTGCAGTATGGAAAAAGATTAAGAGCGGTATAAGGGAATCTACTTTTATCACCTACCTTCGCCTTTATCAGCGTTATATAGAGCCTCAATTCGGTAACACAGTACTCAAAGACCTAAGCTATAGTAAGGTTGTAATGTTTTATAAAGACCTTATTGAAAAACGCGGGTTAAGTGTTTCAAGCGCAAGCAATGTAAACGTTGTACTTGGCATGATTCTCGATCTTGCTATAAAAGACGGTGCGTTAAGGACTAACCCCTGCACCGGAGCTATGAAGGAATTGCAACGGAAATACGCTGATACCGTTAAAGAAGTAAAAGCGTTAACAAGTACTGAGCAAGCTCTTTTCGAGGATTTTATAAGCAAACCCGGTATTTTTCACTGCCTTGAACCCATAATTACAGTTATGTTGTATACAGGCATGAGAGTCGGAGAGGTCGGTGGCCTGAGATGGGCGGATATTGACTTTGAGAAAGAAGAGATTCATATCACGCACACTCTCGTATTTGACGGCAGTTCTACCAATAAAACAAGCGAATATGGGCTAAACCCGCCCAAAACCAAGTCAAGTAAACGTTGTATACCCATTAGTCCCAGAGTCAAAGAGGCTCTGCTAAATGAGAAAAAGCGTCAGGAAGAAAACGGAATAAAATGCAAAATCACCATTAACGAATACTCAGACTTTGTATTCCTTGATGATAAAGGCGGATTATTCCACTACAAGAAGCTTAATCATCGTTTAGACAGGCTGTCAGCTGCAATAGACGCAGAAATCAAGAACCAGGGCATGATAAACGGCTTAACTGCCTTCCCTCACGTTCATAGTCATATGTTAAGACACACATTTGCTACGAGAATGAGAGAAGCCGGAGCCGATATCAAGGCTACAGCCGACATTATGGGACATAATGAAGTAGATATTACTCTGAACACTTACACCGATGCTTCAGCGGATTTCAAGAAACAGGAAATATCTCTGCTGGATCTTCGGGACAAAATCGAAGTCGTATAATCCCCTTTACCTTACGACAAATTTACGACGAATTTACGACAATTAGGCATAGGTTTATTCAGTTTTACGTAGAGTTACAAAGACACGGAATTTTGATTTTGTTTTTAAGAAACCGCTCAACCACGGGCTTTTTCCTAGAAAAACAAAGGAGTTACCGAAACCGATAACTCCTCTATGGTGGGAAGGGGTGGATTCGAACCACCGAAGTCACTGACGACAGATTTACAGTCTGTTCCCTTTGGCCGCTCGGGAACCTTCCCATTTATTAAGTTGTTGTGTAATGGTGGGCCTTCGGGGACTCGAACCCAGGACCAACCGGTTATGAGCCGGGAGCTCTGACCAACTGAGCTAAAGGCCCACTTCCACACTACACGTGCTTTTCTCAAAGCGCTTGATTAGTATAGTAATTTCGAGTAATTAAGTCAAGAGCAAAAATACCGGCTGCGGCATTTTTTTGCCACAGCCGGAAAAATAAGCTTATTTTGCCGTAATGAAGCCCTTTGCTACGAGGAGTTCTGCAGTAAGGACTCCGCCGCCTGCAGCGCCTCTTAACGTATTGTGTGAGAGGCAGCAGAACTTATAGTCAAAGAGGTTGTCTTCTCTGAGCCTTGCCACGGATACGCCCATGCCGCCCTCGAAATCTGCATCGAGCTTGGGCTGGGGACGGTTATCCTCCTCGATGTACTGCAGGAAGTGCTTGGGAGCTGAAGGAAGACCGAGTTTGACTGCTTCGCTCTCATAGTTCTTCCAAACTTCGATCATCTCTTCCTTTGAAGGCTTGTTCTCAAAGGAAACGCTTACTGCTGCAGTATGTCCTTCCTGGACAGCTACACGGTAGCACTGTGCGGAGATGACAGGGTTCTTAGCAAGCTCGATATGATCGCCTGCAAATTCACCCCAGACCTTGAGAGGTTCCTTCTCGGACTTCTCCTCTTCACCGCCGATGTAAGGAATTACGTTGCCTACCATCTCGGGCCAGTCCTTGAACGTCTTGCCGGCGCCGGAAATAGCCTGATATGTGCATACCGAGATAGACTTGATGCCGTTCTTGAGGAAAGGCGTAAGCGCGGGAACGTAGCTCTGGATAGAGCAGTTGGGCTTAACGGCGATAAATCCTCTCTTTGTGCCGAGTCTCTTTCTCTGAGCTTCGATGAGCTGAACGTGATCAGCGTTGATCTCAGGGATTACCATCGGAACGTCCTCTGTCCATCTGTTTGCGGAATTGTTGGAAACGACGGGGCACTCGAGCTTTGCGATCTTCTCTTCAAGAGCCCTGATCTCGTCCTTCTTCATATCTACAGCGCAGAAAGTAAAGTCGATCTGCTCACAGTACTCTTCGATATTGTCAGTACCGTAGACAACCATCTTCTTAACAAATTCAGGACAGGGTATATCCAGCTTCCATCTTCCCTCGACTGCTTCCTCGTAAGTCTTGCCTGCAGATCTGGGAGATGCGCATAAAGCAGCGATCTCAAACCAGGGGTGGTCTGCGAGAAGTGTGATGAATCTCTGTCCGACATAACCTGTTGCTCCGATGATGCCGACTCTTAATTTCTGTTCCATTTCTAAAATACTCCATCTCTTCACGGCTTTTGCCGTTGTTATTTTTCGCTCTGCTGTCCGCGTACCGCGTACATTTGTCTTTCGAGCAAACACATATTAGCACAACGACTTCTATATAACAAGTGCGAAAAATGATATTTCCGCGAATTGGTAAAAGTCTACAAATGTAAGTTAATTAAGCCTTTGAGCTATGTTTGTTTTGTACCAATCAGACAAAAATTAAAAATGCACCCCATCAGACCATCTCACAGTCTATACGGTCGTGACCCGAATCCGGGAATTGTGTCCTATTAATTGAATTAAGGCAATGCTTTGTTGTGTTAGAATGAAAAAAAAGAAACAGAGGTCTTAACAGATGACACCGACTTTCCCGCTTCTCGAGAATTATCTGAGTTATATGGAAGCTGCTCTCGGACGTTCGGAAAACACAATCAAGGAATACCGTTATGACCTTATTCTTTTCGCCCGCTTTCTAAAGCTCGACCGCGGACTGATACCCGAAGGCACACCGCTTGAAGAGATCGATATTTCGGATATCGATGTAAAGATGCTGAATAAGGTTACGACAGATGACCTTCTGGCATTTATCATCTGGCTTTCGCGTTCAAGAAAACAGTCAAACGCCGCCAGAGCCAGACACATCGCCTCTCTAAAGAGTTTTTTCAAATACCTTCATTCTAAAAGAAGGGTTATCGACAGCAATCCCGCTTACGACATAGAGACGCCCAAGATCGGCAAGCGGCTGCCTAAGTACCTCACGCTTGAACAAAGCCAGGAACTTCTTAAGACAGCATACGAATCGCCCAAGGATTCGAATGAACGCGATTACTGCATGCTCACGTTATTTCTCAACTGCGGTCTCCGTCTCTCTGAACTCCGCGGCATAAACACCAACGATATTCACGGAACCACACTGACAGTTATCGGTAAAGGCAACAAGGAGCGGACGATATATCTCAACGATGCCTGTCTTGAGGCTCTGGACGACTGGATGAACAAGAGAGCCACACTTAAGATAAAGCCGGAAGCAGGAAAAGCCCTTTTCGTTTCAAAACGCGGCACGAGGATCTCGTGCGACATGATACAGATAACCATCAAGCGTCTTTTGGAAGAAGCCGGGATCGACACGAGGATCTATTCCGTCCATAAGCTCAGGCACACGGCGGCAACACTGATGTACAAGTACGGCAAGGTCGACATCAGAAACCTCCAGATAATCCTGGGACACCAAAGCGTATCCACCACGCAGATCTACACGCACGTGGACGACGAGGCACTGCAGCGCGCCATAGAGAGCAATCCTCTGGCTAATTTCGATCCTGAAAAGAAGAAAAAGAAAGACGATTGAGGAACCTTATCTTCCCCACTACCGCCTGTTCATGGCTTTTACTGTTGCAAGCACACTCGGTAGCCCTTTCAGATAATTCCTGATAACGATGAAATAGAAGAGTATGAGCGCGGCTAAAGCGATAATGTAATCTTCATAGTAACTGAATGCTTCAACGATCTCATCCTCCACCATGTAAGGCACCTCATAGTATGCCTGAGAGAAAGTGATGTCCTCATACCATCTGAGCAGATCGAACGTCCAGATCAGTCTGTCACCAAGGAAGATCAGCAAGAGCGTTACAAACAGACATATGCCTATCTCTACCGCTGATGTTTTCTCGCGGCTGAACACCTCATAAAGAATGATCGGGAGCATTACCGCGATGACGATACCCAACACGAACGCGACCATATAATTCGTCAATGAAAGGGTCACCCATATCAGCAGTCCGCCGGCCATACCCAGGAGTGCACCTAATATTCCGAGCGGAATACGGCGCGGGAGCGCACGTGAATCCTCCCCGCTGTCATCAGTCTGCTGATAAGACATCTGATCATATTGAGTTACCGGCTCGCTCTTCTGAGGCTCGAAAACCGGGCTCTGCGGCACTGTGCATTTATAGCCCAGGGCTGAAAGAGTTTCCGAAAAGGAAGTAAGATCTTCCATTATCGAGAAAGCTGTATCCTCAGTTACGTCCGTAACGTCAACAAAAAGGTCAACGTTGCCATTCACCAGTGTATAAGACTTAAAGAATCTGAGTTTTCCGAATGCGTCCTCGATATGAGGCCTGTAAGGATCATCTCCGAAAAGACGTGGTTCAGTATGCACTTTAAGGCTGCCGTATGAAATAAAACAGAGTTCATAGTACAAACCTCCGCACTCGCCAGCGACAACATTTGAAGATACAAACTTAAAACCGAGATAATTATTCAGTTCAACAAAGAATCCGTATACGTCCACTATTTCTCCCCTAATGAAGTGATCTTCACCATCACTTCGCGCAACATGCGTATTATCTTACCATGATATTTTGCATCATGGAAATCTGCAAATTCCAGGGAGCTTCTCCGGCATGATCCGATAATGGCTGGAATTATCTCGTGAAGTTAGTCCATACGCGGTCTTCTGTCTTGGGAAGGCCGCACTGTTCCTTTCCGAGCGCTATGCTCTGCATGAGGAATACCATGTTTCTCGCAAGAACACGCATGACCTGTCTTCCCTCATCGTCCACACTGCCCTCACCGGGTTCCCAACCGTAGATATTGTTCCAGTACTGGCTTGTGGCAACAGGCATGTTCGAAAGCGTGAAGAATTTATTCAGTTCATCAAAAGTCGCCGTGCAGCCTGAACGTCTTGCGCTAACAACGCTTGCACCGACCTTGAGGCTCTTATCGAAATGCGAACTGTAAAACAAACGCTGAAGTGCCGACATCAGTGTACCGTTCGCAGAACCGTAGTATACAGGCGAAGCGATGACGAGACCGTCCGCCTGCTCAAACTTGACAGCTATCTCGTTCACGATGTCGTCGAATACGCACTTGCCTGTCTCACGGCATTTCTCGCAGGCTATGCATCCTCTTATCGCCTTCCTGCCGAGAAGGATGTTCTCATACTCAACATTGCATTCGTCAAAAACCTGTTCCATCTCGTGGAGCGCGAGAACGATATTTCCGTTTTCTCTCGGGCTTCCGTTAAGGATCAGGACCTTAAAGCGCTTGTCCATATATAACCTCTATCAGATGAAGTAAACGTAATCTTCTTTTCTCGGAGCGGGTTCGTTTGCAGGTTCTGCGGCATATCCGAGAGCGCAGTGTCCTATGCCCTGATAATGGCCTTAAGATCGTCCTCATTTACCATATCAGGCTTGAAATTCCTGCAGCTTCTTCTTGTCTCCAAAACTTTTATTGTGTCATTCATGATCATTACCTCAATAACCAATCTGAGAAAGTACCATATCCATTACTTCGGCATTCTTAATGGAGAATTCCGGAGTTATGTGCGGAGCTTCCCCATTTTCGATGCATCTTCCGAGCTGCTCTACCTCAAGCATATAGTTGTGGCTGACATTGATCGACGGATGGAACTCCCTATTTCCGGAAACCACCGTATATGAGAGTCTTCCTTCCTGATTATATTCAATATCGGAAACGATAGTGCCTCTTGAGCCGTGGATGTAGAGCCTGTCTCTCCTGCCGTTTACTTCAGGATCGAATACCATTCCGACGTTGAAAGCTGCTCTCGCGCCGTTCTTAAACTTCATTATCGCGGAAGCGAAAACATCAGCGCCGTCATCATTGAACTCGGCAGATGCCTTTACATACCCGATATCAGAATCTATCAGTGAAAGGATCATAGTCGTACAGTAACAGCCGAGATCGTAGACAGCTCCTCCGCCCATGGACTTGTGGATCCTTATGTCCTCGACATAACCCTGTGTATAAAAAGCAGTCTCGATAAGATCAACGTCACCTATGACACCGCTCCTGATGTCGGATCTGAGCGAATCCATATACTGGCCGTGGAGATACGCATACGCTTCCATAAGGATGACGTTGTTTTCTTTCGCAGTATCAAACATCTCCTTCGCATCAGCGGCATTAAGAGCCAGAGGCTTTTCGCAGAGGACATGCTTGCCTGCCTTAAGAGCTTTTATGACCCACTCCTTGTGAAGATTATTCGGGAGGGGGATATATACCGCCTGAACTTCGGGATCTTCAAGGAGCTTATCATATCCGACATATCCTTTGGAAAAACCGAAATCATTCTTATACCGTTCAACCTTGGACTCATCTCTTCCGGCAATGGCATAAAGCTCACAGTTGCCCGCAAACTGCATGCCCGGTATCGTACATCCCTTAGCAATATTCGCGGTGCCCAAAACACCCCATTTTACTGACATATCCGGCTCCTCCCTGTTTTAATTATTCGTGATTGATCACATGCTCGCTCTGTAGATGGCGAGCATTGCTTCTTCATTCAGGACCTTCGCCGAACCCATCTCACCGCCAACGCCTACGGCGCACTTGTGAGCCATGGTGACGAGATCTTCTTCAGTAGCGGTAACACCAAGTTCGCGGAGATTCGTGGGCATGTTGATGGACCTGTAGAAATCCTCCATTGCTTCGATGCCCTTGAGAGCGATCTCCTCATCAGTGCCTTCATCGGCAACGTCCATTACATTAATAGCAAAGCGTTTGAATCTCGGCAGGCAATCCTTATAGACATATCTCGCCCAGCTGCCCCAGATGGCTGCGAGACCTGCACCGTGAGCCACGTCATAAAGACCGCCGAGTTCATGCTCGAGCTTATGCGTCATCCAGTCTCCGCCGTCGTTGCCGCAGCCTGTAAGACCGTTATGCGCAAGACTTCCTGCCCACATTACTTCTGCACGTGCATCGTAATTCATCGGATCGTCGCGAAGTATGACCGCATTCTTCTTCACGGTTCTGAGCAGACCTTCGGCAAGCGCATCCGTAAGCTCCATGTTTCCGCCGTTCGTAAAATATCTTTCCATCGTGTGCATCATGATGTCCGTGCATCCGCATGCAGTCTGATAATCAGGCAGAGTCATCGTAAGTTCGGGGTTCATTATCGCAAATCTCGCACGGCTGAAATCACTGCTGTATCCGCGCTTTACGAGTCCCTCTTCCTTAGTGATGACGGATGAATCGCTCATCTCGCTTCCCGTTGCGGCAATGGTAAGGATAACACCCAGAGGAAGGCATCCTTCGGCCTGACGCTTGTAATCGTAGAAATCCCAAACATCGCCTTCATTGGCAACGCCGTAACCTATGGCTTTCGCAGAATCGATTGCGCTTCCGCCACCGACAGCAAGGAGGAAATCCACGCCTTCTTTTTTGCAAAGTTCGATACCTTCATAAACGAGTCCGAGATGCGGATTCGGAACAGCGCCGCCCAATGTAACATAACTTATTCCGGCCTCATCGAGCGTATCCGTCACGCGCTTCAAAAGTCCTGAGCGCACAACGCTTCCGCCGCCGTAATGGATCAGGATCTTCGTCCCTCCAAACTCCTTGATGAGCTCGGCGACCTTGCTTTCGGTGTTCTTTCCGAAGACAACTTTCGTGGGGGTGTAGTACTTAAAATCAAACATAGATCCTGCTCCTTTCCGGTTTTGCATATTAATCTGATACGTAAATATCATACAAAAACAGGATAGGCGAAAATACTACATTTTGGAGCAAATTTATCGCAAATACATTTTATATTTTGCAATTTAAAAGGCTGCCTCAGAAGCAATGCTTTGAGACAGCCCGTATAAACAAAGATTCAGAAGAATATCAGCCGCTGGTAGCCGATACCTCAGGCTCGGTAGAATCTGCAAGCACAGGCTTGGGAGTGCCGTCATCAGTAGATTCCGTCTGACTTTCCGCAGAAGGTTCAGAATAATCGCCCTCAACTACAGGCTTGGGCATGAATCCTTCCTCTGTGGACTTGTCGGTCTGGATGCGCAAAGGATAGAAAGGAAGCGCCGCAATAAACTGCTCCTGGATCGATGCAGTCTCGATTATTCCTTTTTCGTTTATAAGTTCTGAATTCCTGTAAGGCAATGTTACCGCAAGGAAACTGACAGCCCATATAACGATCGCGAGAACGATTATCTCGAGGATCAGCAGAGGAGTTACCTGGAACAGATCGTTGAACTTTCTCATCTGCTTGGGACGGCCGGATTTCTTGACGTCGGTATTGATGAATTCTTTGACCTTAAAACTCTTTGAATCGATCTTCGAAAGAATCTTCTCCAGCATCGAATTGCGGGTATATTCATCAAGGAGCCTGTCCTCGAACTTCATGTCTGCAGGAAGAGGATACTGGGCAACAACGGCCTTTGCGTTCTCGAGCAGGATGTCTCCGAATTCATAGATAACCCTGTCAGCCGGAACATTGTTGCGCTTGTAATAGATATCGAGATATGACTTTACTATCGCATTCTCGCATCTTGTTGCTTCCTTCGTGATACCGTAGCAGGAAGAATATACCATGACAACGGTAGACATATAGAATTCGCGGATATTCTCTCGCGTCAGTTTCTGATTCCAGAGTTCATCAGACATTTTGATTTCCTCCTTCGGTTCCATCATCGTTCAGGAATGACATAGGGTCATAAGAGCCCTGCTGCGGCTGTCCCTGATAAGGTGCCGGAGCACCGCCCGCATACAGATCGGCAGGTGCCTGCTGAGGCTGGGCATATGCAGTACCGTAAGGATCGGCAGGAGCCTGCTGCGGCTGCTGTGCATAGCCGGTGCCATAGGGATCGGCTGGCTGGGCATACCCTGTCTGGGCATACTGTCCGGGATCGGGCTGATACTGCTGTGCAGGCTGATACTGAGGTGCAGGCTGCTGATACTGCTGAACAGGCTGCTGCGCCTGAGAAGGTACGTAATAAGCCTCCTCGACAACACCGCTCTGCTGGACAGGAGCAGACGGAACTGGTGCAACCGTTCCGTCAGGCATTACTTCACCTGAAGGTACCTGCTGTCCTGCAGGCGCCTGGGGCTGTCTGGGAGCCTGCTGCCTCGGAGCGGGCTTTTCGCGCTGCTTCTTCTGCGGCTTCAGCGAAATATCGCGCTCGTCGATCTTTCCGGAGAAAGATGACAACGGATAGATGAATGCAAGTAAAGCCACCAGGAATGTCACGATAAGGAATGTGATCCTGAAGTTCTTTACCATGAAAGCCGTCATGATTATCGGGAGCATGATGCCGACACCGAGATAGACGGTATATTCGGCAAGTTTTCTCAGGTTGGCCTTAACCTTACCGTTGCAGATAAGATAGAGAACGTAGATGTAATAGTAATCGTGGATGCCGAGTGCGATACCGAGCAATGCGCAGGTAACGACGAGCATCTTAGCTGACGGCATCAGCGCGAAAATGAAAAGTCCCAATACCGTGGAAGCGGCCTGGATGAGCACTCTGGTACGGGATGTGAGCAGATGCGCATATCTGTTCTTTACAAAGCCGCATACAAAGCATGCCATGAAACCGCATACCAGGAAATAGAACGATGTAGTCGGAAGCGAGATGCCTACGTTTTCGAGATAGTTCGGAATGAACATGAGAACGAAGGCAAGAGCAACACCAAGCATCAGGAATGACGAATTCAGGAATCTCGCGGTCCTTGAATCAGCAAAGGTGGAAAGCCATCCGCTGATCGACAGGGGCGCTTCCCTTACCTGCGTATTGTTCTGCATGAAGTAGATCATGCCGATAGCTGTAAGAACGAGTGCGGCACCGCTGATGATAGTGACAACGAAAAGTCCGTAACGCTCATAGCAGATGCCGGCTATGACGGCACCGACAGATACTCCGAGGAAGTATGAAGACGCCTGTACGTTATGGATGACCCTGTCGTTATAATCCTTATAGCCGAGTCTTCCCGCATTGATACGGTAGTCTCTTAAGTAATCGAAAGTCATGCCGAAGCAGAAACCGATCGGGAGCGCGAGACCTGCCGTGAGATAAGGGATATTGATTACTCCGGCGATAAGCGCGAAGAAGTATCCCGCACAGGTGATCGCGATAAGGGCGATCCTGCTCGTGAACTTCATCTTTATGCTGTTCCTGATGCCTGAAAAACCGAGGAAACCCCAGATAAAAAGCAACAGCGCACCGCAGATGAACCCCTGCACCGCAGGCATGGGCAGATCCGACAGTTGTTCCTTAAAATAATCCGCAAAAGTGACCGGTATCATTATGGAACCGAATGCTGTGAAGAACGAAAGGAATCGGTTCGCATTCTCTCCGTACATAACTAGAACCGGTGCATTTCCGGAAATACCCTTCGATATCGTGGAGATGAGCAGGTTCAATTCGAATATCATGATACCCATCGAAAGGGCGATCGAGATGATCGTGAAAATCCATGAAAGGCTCATTCCGTTTACCGAACTCTCGAAATCGGAAACCGGCATCATGATCTCAAGAACACCGGCAACGGTATTCTCAGAAGAGATGATCGGAGCGATGGCACATACGTAGGACACACCGCTGTCATTACGTTTCGTGAATGCAACCTGCTGCAAGCCGAAGCAGTCGATGTACTGATTGCCGGCGCCCGTAAGATAAGTCTGCTGGACATTGCCTGTAGCAGTCGATGAATAGAGCCTCAGGAAAGAGTCTCCCGCCATCGTGTAGATATTGACCTGATAAGGCTTGTCTTTAGCGTACTTATAGATCGGGAGTATGTAAGTCATATTCTCCCTTACGTCCGTATATGTCAGTGCCGCAGCAGAAGATACTGCGCACTTTTGCATCATGTCCGCACGCTCGCTCTCAAGTGCCTTGATATATGTTTTCGACAGCTGGGTAGCCATGACGAGAAGCACTACCAGGATTATTGTGAAGCAGTATCCGATAGTGGATGAGATGAGACGTCTGTCACGGTTCTGTGGAGTCTCGGTATTCTTCTTGCCGGAACCGCTCTGTCTGCTCCTGATTATGCGGATCAGGATCTCCTGAACTGCAAATAAGAAAACACCTGAAAGGACCGCGATAACAACGGCCGTAAGGATCCTGCCCTCCAGCTTGTCACCGAGAGCGTAGAGCTCGCCGAATGTGCATTTATACTCGAAAACGCCTACGCACAGACCTGTGCTGTCAGTGATCGGAACTATTATGCTCTCAAAATTCTCACCGTAAAGAACCGTCTGTTCAGATGTCCCTGCAAGCCATTCAGAAATGTCCCTGCCTGCTACGGCAAACTCCGAAGGATCGTTGACACCGCGGCTCAAAAGGAGCGATAACTGGCCCTGGTTATAACCGAAGAGACCATATCCTTCAGCTGAAAGATTCTCACTCGAAGTATCGGCAAGCATCAGGTCAAGGATACTGCTGTACTTTGCAGGAGCATTGACCGTATTCGATACCAGATCGTCACCGTCTATGCTCATCCTTACAATATCTGTCACCTGATGCATCTTAGTGTCGGAGATCTTTTTGAATTCATCCTCGAACTGAAGTCTCATATGATGCACAGCAAAAGACACTGCCGCGATAGCAACAAAAAAAGAAACGATTATCAAGATACAGATACGAACTATTCTGCCGGCAACGTCATTACGTTCCGCCGCTTGTTCACTCTGAAGATTAGCCATTATAAATGCAGCCTCCCTTTTATCTGATAACAGCATGCGCTGATAAACCGCATACATTATACACAAATAACTTAAAAACAAGAAATAATAAGTATAGGCAGGAATTGGGTTTTCGAATAAACGAAAAAACCGACAACCGGATCACCGGTCATCGGTCTTCTTTACTGGTTGCGGAGGCGGGACTCGAACCACACGACCTCCGGGTTATGAGCCCGGCAAGCTACCAACTGCTCCACTCCGCGATATCTGTCGCTGCACTTAAAGGAATAAATGGTGCTCGTGACCGGACTTGAACCGGTACGGATTTTACTCCGACGGATTTTAAGTCCGTTGCGTCTGCCAATTCCGCCACACGAGCCTATCCGTAAGTGCGATGAAGATAATATCATCCCGACGGATCAAAGTCAAGGCAAACTTCAGTCCTTTATCATATCGAAAAGATTCCAAAGAGTATTAAAAAAGCCTTGATTGAAAATGCAATATCGCTAAAATTAGATTATTAATTTTTATAAAGGAGATTAGACTCATGCCTAACGATCCTGAAGATTTCAAGAATCAGAACGGAATGAATAATCCCGATCAGGATGATTTTGTCGGTTCTTCATTTGCCGTACAGTTCAAGCCCGGTGACAAAACCGGATCCGTTTCTGACAAACTTAAGGAAAGCAAAGAGAATCTCGAAAAGAAAAACGATAACACTTCCGGCGGCTTACAATACAGCGCACCCGACAACGGATTCAGAGACGAATTCGATGACTTCGAGTTTGACGCTTCCATCTCCGCGTTCAAGCCTTTCAAGGCACCCGAACCCGTGCCTGCACCGGCAAAGCCGGAAGAACCCAAGCCCGTTGAGACAAAGCCCGTTGAGACAAAGCCTGTTGAAGCAAAGCCTGTTGAAGCAAAGCCCGTTGAGGCTGCTCCTGCAGTAAATAATTCCGACCCTGTATTCCCCAAGGACGGCGGCACTTTCGATAAGCCTGCGGCAACACCCAAGGCTCCCGAGATCCCCAAGGAAGATATTCCCAAATTCGACGATCTTGAAGATGAGATAAAGTCCTTCGAGCCGAAGCCAGGTAATGACAAGGTATTCACATCAGGAAATGGTCTTGATTTCGCAACATCCGAGCATGACAAAAAGACAAGTCCTTTTGCCAATGCTCCTAAGCCAGATATCCCGAAGCCGGACGGAGTTGACATTCCGAGAGCGGATAAGCCTCTCTCCGCCCCTGCCGCAGCGCCCGCTGCACAGGCAGCCAAATCACCTTTTGCTGGTGCAGCACAACCCGCACAGCCTGCAAAACCTGTCGAGAAGCAGAAACCCATATCACCTGCCAACCAGCAGTCGGCAGGCGGATACAGACCTTATCCTTCGGCTGCCAAGAATGCAATGTTCACCACGCCCACTCAGGCTGCACAGGCAGCTCAGGAAGCTGACAGGATCTCAAGAGCTGATAAAGAGGAAAAGGATATCGATGAACTCTTTGCAGAAGTAAAGAATGTTCATCCCGTTAATCCGTTCGTATCAAAGGCACAGGCTGCAGCAAGACCCGGCACACCGGTAAAGCCCGCTGAACCCGCTCCCTCAAAGCCTGCAGAGCCGGTTAAGCCTGCATCTGCAGAACCTGCAAAGAACGCAGCACCGGCAGCAGCCGCAACCGCCGCTGCAACCGTCGCAGCAGCTACCGTGGCTACAGCTGCCACAACAGCAAAGGCTCCGGCATCACAGCCTGCACCCGCAGCACAAACGACTCCTTCAGCACAACCTGCACACACGGCACCCGCAGCACAACCTGCACACACGGCACCCGCAGCTCAGCCGGCACACACGGCACCCGCAGCACAGCCCGCACAACAGGCACCTGCAGCTCAGCCTGCTGCATCAGCTAAACCCGCTGAACCTGTTAAGCCTGCAGAACAGGCTCCTTCGAGACCTGTTCCTCCTGCTGTTGCACATACCGCACCTGCAGCAAATAAACCCGTTACACCCGCAGCTCCTGCAGCATCAGTTAAACCTGCCGAACAGACCCAGAAATCCAATACGGCAAAGGTCGCAGCCACAGCAGCTGCAGTAACCGCCGCTTCAGCCGCAACAGCATCCGCAGCTCAGGCGAAGCCTGTTACTGGTGCTCCCAAGCAGCCTGTCACTACAGTCAAAGCACCCGCTGAAACAGAAAAGCCTCAAAGACCGGCTGCTTCTGCAAAGCCGGCACCTGCGGCTTCTGCTGCTTCTGCTCCTGCTGCACAGGCTTTCAAGCCCGCACAGCCGGCTCCCGCGCCTGCAGCTAACGTTCAGGCACAGAGACCGGGTTCACCTGTAAACAACAAACCTCCGATGGCGCCGGCATATCCGGATTCACCTTTCGAGCCCAAGGGCAAACAGCCTGTAGCGGCAACAAGAGGCGTTATCAATTCCAATGCCGCAAGCACCACGACAACTCATCACGACAATAAGACCATCTCCCCTGTTACGACAGTGGATAAGCCTAAGAAGAAAAAGAAGAAGGCTGCCAAGTCTCCGAAAGATCCGGGTCTTGCAGGACTTATCACATTCCTTGCGATAATCTTCATCGCGATCGGCGTACTTTGGGCATTGGACAGCTCTTCAGGCTTAAAGAAACTCTTTGGCGGAAAGCCCATCGAGACGATCACTACGGTTACATCAGAGAACCCGATCGAAACAACTGCAGAGCCTGAGACTTCAGCCACAACAGAGGAACCGACTACTACAACAACAGAAGAACCTACAACGACAACTACCGAGGAAACCACTGAGGCTACGACTACAACTACCACAGAGGAGACCACGGAAGCTACAACAACAACTACCACCGAAGAGACTACGGAAGCTACAACGACTACTACCGAAGCAACCACCACAACGACTGAAGCTACTACCAAGTCTACGACTTCGCCTAAGGGTGGCGTTGAAGGTTATGCCATCAACGACTTTGACATGAAGCTCAACAATTTCGCTCCCACAGCAGGCGGATACAAGTTCGACATCCACCTGAAGAACAAGAGCAACTGCACGGCAAATCTCGCCAAGTCGCTCAAGGGTCTCGATATCAAGCTCTACAGCGATTCGACCATCACTGAAGTAACATCTGATTCGATGACATTCACAGGCGACGGAAAGTCCTACAGAGGCACTCCGAACGAGATTTCCATCAAGGCCGGCGAGACATACACATTCACCGTATATGTTTCAACGAGCTCGAGCGTAAGCTCCTATGGTTACAACTACGCTTACTTCGACTGGTGCTGATAAGAGCATCTGATCTTCAGTAACTTAAAAGCTGTCTCATATTCGATAGATTTCGACTGTGAGACAGCTTTTTTATTGTTAACGATCGATCTGCAAAGTCATCAAAATGCGAAAGAGTTCAGTAGTACGTAAAACAGTACCGTTTCAAGGTAGTTTTGGTACCAGATCACGTACTTTATCAAATATTTACGCAAAACAGTACCGTTTCACGGCACTTTTGGTACCAGATCACGTACTTTATTGAATATTTCCATAATTGCACAAATATCGATTTTTATGCAATTATGCCCCCGTTTTTCCGTGCGAAATTATACAACAGACATCAAACACATGATTGAACAAAAAGCGGGCCGCATCTCTGCAGCCCGCCAGACGTTTCGTTATTCAGTTCACTCGCCCTTTATCGTGTCGAAGACGAACTTGCCTCTTCTGAAATCTATCTTGAGGCTGATGACTTTATCAAGAGCACCCGTAAGGAACATATCAGACAGAGGGTCTTCAATGTTGCTCCTTATTGCCTTACGCAAAGGTCTTGCTCCGTACTTCTCATCGTAGCCGATCTCGGCGAGCCTGTCGCCTGCAGCCTTGGTGATTGAACCCTTGATGTGCTTTTCTTCCAGCGAAGAGAAAACATCAACGATCATGATATTAACGATCTTGCGGATCTCATCCTTGGTCAGCGACTTGAAGATGATGGTCTCATCGACACGGTTCAGGAACTCGGGACGGAATGTTTCCTTGAGAGCGCTCTGAACATGCTGGTCCATAGCTTCCTGCGAACCCGAGAAGAATCCGATCGTGGCTGCCTTTGCGGAGCTTCCCGCATTGGAAGTCATTATGATTATGCAGTTCTCGAAATTAACGTGCAGACCGTGGCTGTCAGTAAGAACACCGTCGTCGAGCATCTGGAGAAGGAGATTGAACACATCAGGATGTGCCTTCTCGATCTCGTCGAAGAGAATTACCGAATAAGGCTTCCTTCTTACCTGCTCCGTGAGTTGGCCTGCATCGTCGAATCCGACATAGCCCGGAGGAGAACCGATGAGTTTGGAGACCGAGTGCGGTTCCATATACTCGGACATGTCGATCCTGATAAGGGCTTCTTCCGTATCGAACATGACTTCAGCCAATGCCTTTACGAGTTCGGTCTTACCTACGCCGGTAGGTCCGACGAATATGAATGAAGTCGGCTTGTGTTTCTTTGTAAAGCCGGCTCTTGTACGCCTTACTGCGGAAGCAACGGCATGCACCGCTTCCTCCTGGCCTATTACGCGCTTGTGGAGTCTTTCCTCGAGATTCTTGAGTTTCTCTGTCTCTGTCTCGGAGATGGACTTAAGAGGGATTCCTGTCCACATCTCAACGACGCGTGCAATATCCTCGACCTGGATAGGATCGGGCATATTCTCGCTCTCGAGCTGATCGAGTTCATTCTGGAGCTTGTCAGCCTTGGCTTTGAGCTCTGCAACCTTCTCGTAATCGGCTTCACGCTCTTCGGGAGATGAATTCTCCATGCTGTCGATCTGCAGCTGATGCTCGAACTTTGCCCTCTCGAGAGCCTTACGCGTGTTTTTGATCTTAACGAGCTTTACGTTCTTGAGATTTGCGGCAGAACCGGCCTCGTCGATAAGGTCTATAGCCTTATCAGGGAGATATCTGTCGGTTATGTATCTCTTTGAAGCCTTAACGGCAAAATCTATTACCTCATCAGAATATGTGACGTTGTGATGCTTTTCGTAATAGTCCCTTATACCCTTAAGGATCTCAATGGACATATCAACGGACGGCTCGTCGAGCATGACCTTCTGGAAACGTCTCTCAAGAGCCGAATCCTTCTCGATCCTCTTGTACTCAGCCGTAGTGGTGGATCCGAGGATCCTGAGTTCTCCTCTGGCCAATGCAGGCTTAAGGATATTAGCAGCGTTGGTGGATCCTTCTGCGTCACCTGCACCGATTATCGTGTGGAGCTCATCTATGACCAGGATGATGTTCTCGGCCTTTATGGCTTCGTTGATAACACCCTTGATACGGCTCTCGAACTGACCTCTGAACTGAGTTCCTGCGACCATGGCGGGAAGATCGAGCTGCCATACCTGCATATCAAGGAGCTTCTCGGGTACCGTACCCTCGACGATCTTGACAGCAAGACCCTGTGCGACCGCTGTCTTACCTACACCGGGGGCGCCGATAAGAACAGGATTGTTCTTGGATCTTCTGTTGAGGATCTGTATGCAGCGTTCGATCTCCTTATCACGGCCGATAATACGGTCGATCTTGCCCTGAGCCGCACGCTCTGTAAGGTTTGTGCCGAACTCATTGAGATACTTGAAGCGCTGTTTGCCTCTTGCCTTTCTGGGATCCTTGTCCGTACCGGGAGCATCTGCTCCATCCTTTTTCTTGCCGTCAGGACCGCGTCCCAAAAGCGAATCAAAGAATGAACCGGGTCTTCTGGGTTCATCCGGCTTGTCATCCTGAGAATCATCAGATTCTGGATCGGCGATATTTACCGGTGTGGAATCCTCATCGAATTCATAGAAATCATCATCTTCATCAGAAAAGGGGCCTCCGCCGGGGAACTCGTCTCCGGATGCAAGCGATCTCAGGAAATCCGCAGGATCAGCCGAGAAACCGTTCTGAGATACGAGTTCTTCCAACCTGTCACTCATCTCATCGATATTGTCGGCTGTAATGCCTGTGGCCTTGAACATATCGGTAACGCCCGATATTCCTGATTCATATGCGCATTTGAGGCAAAAACCCTCATCTATCCTGTTGCCGTTCTCATAACGGCTCGTAAAGACAATAGCATGTCTTTTCTTACAAATACTGCAAAGTGCCATTATTAACTCTCTCCGTTATCCTCTTCCTCTTCCCTTATCCTGCGTCTTACCTTCGGTCCGGTAAGGATGTCGTATTGTTCTTCCTCGAGCCTTGCGGTGTCGATAAAGGCGGAAATATCCTTATACTGACCGTTCTTTTTGGCCTTGCTCAAAATAGGCTTCAAGAACTGTCCCGTGTATGACTTCGCGCATTTCGCGATCTGCTCCGGAGTACCGCAGGCAACGATCTCTCCGCCGCCGTCTCCGCTCTCGGGACCCAAGTCAATTATGTAATCCGCTGTCTTTATGACATCGAGATTGTGCTCGATTACGACCACAGTGTTCTTATTTTCTGTTAGGCGTTCTAAAATGTCAACCAATTTATGAACGTCCGCAACGTGCAGGCCTGTCGTAGGCTCGTCTAATACATATATCGTTTTTCCGGTCGATCTTCTCGATAATTCCGAGGCAAGTTTTATCCTCTGCGCCTCACCGCCCGAGAGCGTCGTCGAAGGCTGGCCGAGCTTGATATAACCCAGGCCCACATCCTGAAGGGTCCTTACCTTCTTATAGATCGCCGGATGGTTCTTAAAGAACTCACAGGCCTCATCTACGGACATGTCCAGAACATCAGAAATGTTCTTTCCGTTATATCTGACCTCGAGCGTCTCCCTGTTGTATCGTTTTCCCTTGCACACGTCGCATGTGACGTAGATATCCGGGAGGAAATGCATCTCGATCTTATTTACGCCGTCGCCCGAGCAGGCTTCGCATCTTCCGCCCTTGGTATTGAACGAGAACCTTCCCGCCTTATAACCTCTCTGCTTCGCGTCAGGCGTCTCAGCATAGAGTTTGCGTATCAGGTCGAAAAGACCGATATACGTAGCCGGATTGCTCCTCGGCGTTCTTCCTATCGGGCTCTGGTCGATGCAGATGATCTTATCGAGATTGGAATAACCCGTGATCCTCTCACACTTTACCTTCACCTTCCTGGAGCCGTTGAGCTCATGTGAAAGATAAGGCACCAGTGTCGAATTGATAAGGGACGACTTGCCCGAACCCGAGACACCCGTAATTACCGTGAAAAGACCCAAAGGTATCGATACGTCGATGTTCTTGAGATTATTTACATGTGCTCCCGTGATCTTCAGGAGTCTCTTCTCATCAATCTTCCTGCGGTTGACCGGCACGGGGATAAACTTCTTTCCCGACAGATACTGGCCCGTTACAGACTCCGGGACGGCAATAATGTCATCCACGCTTCCCTGGGCGACTATCTTCCCTCCGAACGAACCTGCACCGGGTCCGATGTCTATGATGTGATCGGCAGAGCGCATGGTATCCTCATCGTGCTCGACGACGAGGATGGAATTGCCGAGATCCCTCAGCTTAAAGAGTGTCTTGATGAGCTTATCGTTGTCTCTCTGGTGAAGTCCTATAGAAGGCTCGTCGAGAACATACAATACGCCCTGAAGTCCCGCACCGATCTGGGTCGCAAGCCTGATCCTCTGAGCCTCACCGCCGGAGAGCGTTGCAGACGATCTGGATAGCGTCATATAGTCAAGTCCGACATCGTATAAGAACTCGAGCCTTGATCTGACTTCCCTAAGGATAGGAGCCGCGATCTCGGAATTCTTGCCCTTAAGCTTAAGATCGGAGAAGAACTCCCTCATGCTCTTTACGGACATGTTTGTAAGCTCGCTGATATTAAGCCCGCCCACCTTGACGGAAAGGCTGTTCTTGTTAAGTCTGGCGCCGTTGCATACGGGGCAGATGTCGATGCTCATGTATCTCTCGTATGCGGCTTTCGCATCTTCACTGCCGGATTCCCTCCAGCGCCTCATGACGCTCGGCACGATGCCTTCCCAGTCGGAATAGTAATCACCGCTCCTTGGATAGATGGAATTCCTCGTGTCGACCTTCAGCATTTCTCCGCCGTTACCGTAGAGAATTATCTCCTTGATGTTGTCGGGCAGCTTGTAATAAGGCGTATCGAGCGAAAACTTGTATTTCCTGGCAAGAGCCTCTATAAAGCATCTTCCCCAGCTCTTAGGGTCATCAAAATTCCAGCCCGCGGTCCTTACCGCGCCCTCGTTTATCGAGAGCTTGGGGTTGGTGATGCAGAGTTCCGGATCGACCGCGGTAAGCGTACCTATACCGGAGCAGTTGGGACAAGCGCCCTCTGGGCTGTTGAAAGAAAAGCTCCTGGTGTTGATCTCGCCGAATGAGATGCCGCAGTCAGGGCAAGCCAGGTTCTGCGAGAAGAATTCCTCGCTCGTCTCATATGTCTTTTCACCGTTGCTGTCAGTCGAAGCTGTCTGCAGTTCGACCAGGAGCAGTCCGTCGGAGAGCTTTAATGCCGTCTCGCACGAATCGTAAAGTCTCGTGGTGTTGGCTTCCTTGATGACGAGTCTGTCGACTACAACGGAAATATCGTGTTTGTTATTCTTATTGAGCGGTATCTCCTCATCAAGTTCGTAAGTGATGCCGTCCACCTTAACTCTCGCGTATCCGGACTTTCTGAAGCCTTCGAAGAGCTTGCTGAACTCACCCTTCTTGCCTCTTACTACCGGTGCGTAGATGATGGCTCTCGTGCCTTCCTCGTAGACCTTGAGCTTGTCTATTATCTGATCGATGCCCTGTGACTTGATGGGCTTGCCGCAGTTGGGACAGAAAGGCTCGCCGACTCTCGCATAGAGAAGTCTGAAATAATCGTATATCTCGGTAACCGTACCGACCGTGGATCTGGGATTGCTTACCGTGGACTTCTGATCGATCGAAATGGCCGGAGAAAGTCCCTCGATGCTGTCCAGATCCGGCTTGTCAAGCTGCCCCAAAAACATCCTGGCATAAGAAGACAGGGACTCGACATAACGTCTCTGTCCTTCGGCGTAGATGGTATCGAAAGCAAGAGAGGATTTTCCGGATCCAGAAAGTCCTGTCAGCACGACCATCTGTCTTCTCGGAATATCTATATTGATATTCTTGAGGTTGTGCTCCCTCGCGCCTCTTATCATTATGTACTTATTCTCATCCATATATTCAGCCAAGTTCCGTCCTAGAACAAAAAGACGGACATCTGTTTAAGATGTTCGTCCTTCCTTCAAAATCTGGTGACCCCAAGCGGATTCGAACCGCTGATTGCGCCGTGAGAGGGCGCCGTCTTAACCACTTGACCATGGGGCCTTGTTACGTTGCCCGAGTATATTACCACAGGATTTATTACTGTGCAAGTGTAACCGGGCACCGATTTGCTTATCTGATGAAATCTGTCCTGATATCAGGGTAAATGTCCCAATATCAGATGATATCCTTCCTTTCGCTTGCCGGAACGTAAGGTCTTCTCTTATTAACGCACTTGAAAGCAGGTCTCATAATGCGTCCGCCTGATACAAGCTCCTCGATCCTGTGCGCGCTCCATCCTGCGATCCTTCCGCATGCGAACAGAGGCGTGTAGAGCTCTGACGGGATGCCGAGCATCGAATATACAAGTCCTGCGAAGAAATCAACGTTTGCGCAGACGAGCTTATCGGACTTCTTTACCTCATGGAAAACATCGGGTGCGAGTTTCTCGACAAGGAGATAGAGATTGTAAAGATCCATCTGCCCCTTCTCTTTTGCAAGAAGCTCAGCATATTTTCTGATAACGACCGTTCTCGGATCGGAGAGCGTATAGACAGCGTGACCGATACCGTAGATAAGTCCCGACTTGTCGAAAGCCTTCTTGTTGATGATGTCTGCAAGATACTGTCTGATCTGGGCCTCGTCGGTCCAGTCGGATACATGCTCCCTGAGATCCTTCATCATGGCGTAAGCCTTGTTTGAAGCGCCGCCGTGCTGAGGTCCCTTCAAAGAACCAACTGCGGATGCGATTACAGCATATGTATCAGAACCCGTGGAAGATACCGCGTGTGTAACGAATGTCGAATTGTTTCCGCCGCCGTGCTCGGCATGGAGTACGAGCATGAGATCAAGGATCCTTGCTTCGAGTTCGGTGAACTTACCGTCAGGTCTTATCATGTGAAGGATATTCTGTGCGGTGTTGAATTCGTCAACGGGTGCATGGATATAGAGATCCCTGTGCTCGATGTAATGTCTCCTGGCCATATAACCGTAAGAGATAAGCACCGGGAATCTTGCGATGAGCTCAGTGCACTGTCTTACGACATTAGATATCTCAGTCGAATCTGGATTATCGTCATACGAATAGAGAGCCAGAACAGACCTTGCGAGCTTGTTCATGACATCAGGAGACGGAGCCTTCATTATCATGTCTTCCGTAAAGCCTTCGGGAAGCGGTCTGACATTCGAAAGGAGCTGAGTGAATTCAGCAAGCTCGGATGCCGTGGGAAGCTCACCCGTAAGGAGCAGGAAAGCCGTCTCTTCATAACCATATCTGCCTTCAGAGAAGAAACCGTTTACGAGATCTTTTACCTCATACCCCTGATAGAAGAGCTTGCCTTCAACCGGGATCCTGTCCGCATCGTCAACGATATAGCTCATTACTTCGCCGACTTCGGTAAGGCCTACAAGAACGCCTGTGCCGTCGTTGTTGCGGAGACCGCGCTTAACGTTGTATTTGGAGTATAGATCGGTGTTGATGTGCGACTTGACTTTCGCCACTTCCGCAAGCTTGTTTATCAGCTGTTCTCTCTGTTCAAGTTCCATTTTCAGTCCGCTTCCTGCTTCTATCTGATATTACGCGATACATTATAATACTTAACCGCGCAAAGTAGATTGCTCACTGTTATACGAAGAATAGTATCTAAGGGCGGCATTTCATTGTTAAGACCGCCCGAAAACAGGACTCAGATGAGCTTCGACAGCTCATATCCGATGACGGAAGCCGCGACCGCAGCGTTGAGAGACTCCGCCCTGCCCTTCATCGGTATCCTGATGAGCTTCCCGCACTTTCCGGTTGTCGCATCTGTCAGTCCGTCACCCTCGTTACCGATAAAATATGCGCACGGAAGCTTAAGGTCACCTGAACCAAGATCATTACCCTTAAGATGTGTGGCGACAGTTTCTATTCCGTTTCCGTTAAAGAAAGCAAAACATTCATCCATGGTCTTTCTCACAACGGGAATATGCCAGATCGAACCCATCGTTGCCCTTATGACTTTGTCGTTATATGGATCACATGTAGTGGGACTTACTATTACCGCAGTCAGTCCGAACGCATCCGCCATCCTGATGATCGTTCCGAGGTTGCCAGGATCCTGAGTATTCTCGAGCACTACATAAACGTCTTTTCCGTCGCCTTTAGAAGGAAAGTCATCTGCAGATTCCGGCTCTTTTATGACTATCGCAACGCCTTGCGGATTAACGGTCTGCGATATTTTCGTGAAAACGTTTTCGCTTAAGACAAGGGGCTCGATACCGGGTGTAAACGTAGCTGCCCAGCCCGTCCTGCTTTCAGAAACGATCACTTCAACGGGAGTCAGTCCGCTCGATAAAGCTTCTTCACAAAGACGCGTTCCTTCAAGATAGATCAGACCTTCTTTCTTGGCCTGATCCCTCCTCGTGAGCTTTACTATGCGCTTAACGTTCGGATTGTCTTTGCTCGTGATAACCTGCACGTCCGGTATCTCCTTCTTTCAGCTTAAGACATTATAAAATACATACGGCAAAAAGACATCTCCAAAGGACTATTTTGCCGAAGACTGCCTGTGCACGTCAGAGTACGTTTTTCAAGCCTGTTTCCGTACTCAAAAATGCAATCATACCATTAAATGCACTTTAGGATACGTTTTCGAAGCAATATCCGTACTCAAATGAACACACCTAAAAAACTGCAAAAAAACTGCGCGGGGATCAACCCGCGCAGCTGTAGTTTTCAAATACGATGTTGTTATCAGAGAGCTGCCTTAGCCTTCTCAACGAGAGAAGTGAAACCTGCTGCATCTGTAACTGCGATATCGGAAAGAACCTTACGGTCAAGCTCGATACCAGCCTTCTTGAGGCCATTCATGAATCTGGAGTAGCTCATGTCGTTAAGACGGCATGCTGCGTTGATACGAACGATCCAGAGTCTTCTGAACTCTCTCTTCTTGTTTCTTCTGTCTCTGTAAGCATAGTTACCGGACTTAAGAACCTGCTGGTTAGCAACCTTGAAAAGCTTGCTCTTATGACCCCAGTAACCCTTTGCTGCCTTTAAGATCTTATGATGACGCGCTCTTGTGCGGATTCCTCTTTTAACTCTTGACATTGTCTTGTCCTCCTAAATTCTAAGCAATTAAGCGTAAGGGATCATCTTCTTGATGATTCTTGCATTCTGATCCGAGCATACCTGGTTGTGTCTCAGGTGTCTCATTCTCTTAGTAGGTCTCTTGCTCAGAATGTGGCTTCTGAATGCCTGCTTGTGGAGAACCTTACCGGTACCTGTAACCTTGAATCTCTTCTTTGAAGAAGTGTGTGTTTTCTGCTTGGGCATATTACTATCCTCCTAATTTATTTTTTCTTTAACGGCGACAGGTACATTACCATGTTCCTGCCTTCGATCTTCGGCGGTCTGTCAACTGAACCGTATTCGGTTACGCTGTCAGCGAAATTGTTCATGACCTCGAAACCTTTATTCTGGAAAGCCATCTCGCGGCCTCTGAATCTGATGTTAACCTTGACTCTGTCTCCGGCTGAGAGGAACTTAATTACCATCTTGCGCTTAACTTCGACATCGTGAACATCTGTTGTAAGCTTTAAGCCGACTTCCTTAAGTTCTGTCTCCTTCTGCTTCTTCTTAGCTTCCTTCTCTCTCTTGCTCTTCTCGAAAAGGAACTTGTTGTAATCCATTACTCTGCAAACAGGGTTATCAGGATTGGGTGATATGCAGACGAGATCTAATTCAGCATCTTCAGCGCTCTTAAGAGCTTCTTCGATTGAAACAACGCCAACCATCTGTCCTTCTGCGTCGATGAGACGAACCTGAGGGAACTTGATAGCTCCGTTAATCATCTGAGTATCATTGGTCTTTGCGATGGTAGCCACCTCCTTAGTTAAGACTTCTTTTACCTGCATAAAAAAAGAACGGATAAAATCCGTTCTCTCATAACTACCCTGCCTTAATGGCAACCCCTCAAAATGTTAGGTTAATTATCTAGTTATTACCTCTTTACAAGCCTGAGCCGCTTGAGGTGAGAAACGGACGTTCTTCTTTCACGAGCGATATAATACTTAAACTTTGCCACAAAGTCAAGACTTTTCGTAATATTATTTCGTTCGCTGGGTCCTCCAGCTTCGCAATATCATTTCGTTCGCTGGGTCCTCCGCGCTTCGCTTGTGCGGAGGCGTTTACTCAATAATATCATTCTCCGCGTTTGCTTATGACCTTAATGTATCACCTTCAGGAATGAGCGTCTGTGGATCGGAGTCATTCCTTTTTCGCGGATCGCGGCATAGTGGTCCTTGGTGCCGTAACCCTTGTGTTTTGCGAATCCGTAGCCCGGATAAATCTCGTCGTACTCGACCATCATGTGGTCACGCGTTACTTTCGCAAGTATCGAAGCAGCCGCTATGGAATCGGATTTCGCATCGCCTTTTATTATCGGTATAACGTCAAGTCCTGTACCCGAAAGGTTGACTGCATCTATGAGAAGTATGTCAGGTGATGTGCCTTTTGACGCAAGATCAGAAACACATGTCCTCATCGCTTTTTTAGTCGCTTCGAGAATGTTTATCGCATCTATCTCCTCAGGACTTACCGCGCAGATCGCATATGCTCTGGCTTTCTCTTTTATCTCAACGAAAAGCTCTTCCCTTTTCTTTTCAGAGAGCTTCTTTGAGTCATCAAGACCAAGTATCTTAACATCAGGATCAAGGATGCAGCATGCTGCGACAACAGGTCCCGCGAGAGGTCCTCTTCCCGCCTCGTCGATACCGCCGATCATCTTATAACCTTTGGCAAGACAATCGCGTTCGTATTCATACATCGCATCATATTTTTCGTTCAGCTGTTCTACAGTTAGCTTAGCCATTTGAGCATCCTCTTTTATCTGAAAATATCACTTATAATCCTCAGGCATCTCGAGCGTTATCCTGCCCGTTCTCCCTTCTCTCAGATCGTTAAGGAAAAGCCTTGCAAAGCGTTCCTCGTCGATCCTTCCGCCGCTCATTATGCAGCCTCTTTTTTTCGCCATCGCAAGGAAGATATCGTAGAACGGATCCTGGTAAAAACCTTCCTCTTCCTCGAGCGTGACATCGATATCGACACCATAACGTTCCTTCAGAAGATCCGGATAAATACCTGCCATTATCTTCAGTGTCTCATATGCGACTTTAACGACATCGGTGATCTCTTCCTTGACCGAACCGAGCGCCGTAAGGCAGATGCCGCTCTTGGCATTTGCGATCCTGGGCCAGAGGACTCCCGCCATATCCATGAGTTCGAGCCTTCCGCCTGTCATGATCCATTTGAAATCTTTGGTAACACCGGGCTTGTCGCCGGTGACGGCAGCTTTTCTTCCTGCCAGAGCATTTATGATCGTTGACTTTCCTGTGTTCGGAGCGCCGACCACCATTACTCTTACAGGACGTCCTGTCCTGCCCTTCTCAGCGGCCTTCTCGAGCTTTTCCTTCATAAGTTCCATGGTAATGGCATTAAGCTTGTCAAAACCTTTCTTGTGAGTGCTCTCGAGGGCACACGCACGTATATTCTCGGACTCGAGACTCTTTATCCACAGGGGCGTCTTGGCAGGATCTGCAAGGTCTGCTTTATTCAGGATGACGATCCTGGGCTTATTTCCGATTATCTTATCGAGTTCCGGATTCCTGCTCGAGAAAGGGATCCTCGCGTCAGCCGTCTCATAGACGACATCGACGAGTTTCATCCTCTCGCCCGTCTCGTTCAGGGCTTTTCTCATATGCCCCGGAAACCAGTTGATGTCATTCTTTTTCTCTGCCATATGAACTCCTTAATATTAACTGCTAGATTTTAACACAAAAAAGACCGCCTCGGTCCGAGACGGTCTCAAATGTTCGATTAAGATTGCTATCAGATCTTCTGGGTGATCTTTGCAGCCTTGCCCTGACGATCGCGGAGATAATAGAGCTTTGCTCTTCTGATCTTACCCTTACGAATAACATCGATGTGATCGATCTTGGGTGAGTTTACAGGAAGAATTCTCTCTACGCCGATACCATAAGATACACGACGAATTGTAATTGTCTCTGAAAGGCCCTGGCCTTTTCTTGCGATGACATAGCCTTCGAAAACCTGAATACGCTCCTTTGCGCCTTCCTTGATAAGGAGGTGAGCCTTTACGAAGTCACCGACTTCAACTTCAGGATACTGATTGCGAATATTCTCGCTCTCGACTACTTTTACTAAATCCATATTGTTTGTTTCCTCTCTTTCCTGCAGATGTTCTTGCCTGGATGTGGCAGAGGACCACCCTGATAACTGGAGAATTTTAGCACATGCCTCTTTCAAAGGCAAGCATTTTTGCCCAATCACTCTCCGAAATATTCAGTTTGTCAAGCATGTCGGGCCTGTTGTGCCATGTATCGACCAATGCCGCGATGCGGTTATAGTCTGCGATCACGGCATCATTGCCGTTCTTTAAGACTTCCGGGACCTCTTTGTCATGCCATACCGGAGGCTTTGTATACTGCGGAGCTTCGAGCATTCCGTCAGTGTGTGACTCGTTGGTGTATGCCTCTTCGTTGGGAAGAACACCCGGGATCAGTCTTGCGACAGCGTCGATGACCACGATTGCCGCCGTCTCGCCGCCCGTTAACACATAATCTCCGATGGAGATCTCCTCGTCGCAGATCTCGTTTATTACTCGCGCATCGATTCCCTCATAGTGTCCGCAGATGATGAGAAGATTATCGTATTTGGCGAGTTCGTGAGCCTTCGCCTGATTGAAAACCTGTCCCTTCGGTGACATGTAGACCGTATGGGGCTTCTTACCTCCGCAGAGTTCGACCGCCTTCTCATATGCCCCGTAAACAGGCTCGGGACGAATCATCATGCCCGTACCGCCGCCATAGATCGTATCATCGATGCGGCCGTAGTTATTGGGTGCGAAATCCCTCATCTGGATGCATTCCAGAGAGAAGGCTCCCTTCGCCATTCCCCTGCCCGTTATGCTGGTATCAAGATATGTCGTTACCTGCTCGGGAAATAATGTCGCTACATAAAATTTCATGATTGAGGCGGTGTCTGCTGATTATTGTAAATGTCGCCGACAAATGCCTGCCCCATCGCATCAACGCTGATAGCTGTTCCGCAATACTGGCAGTAATCGACCGTTCCCTTACGTATCTTGTTTGCCGTCGCGCCGCAGTTGGGGCATGTAACGGATACATACTCTTTCTCGAGAGCATCCTGATACTGCTTGCGGTCAAAATCAGTCTGCTTCTGCTGTGCGACAGCCTGAGCCTCCTTAGCCTGTTCCTGGGCCTGTAAGGTCTTCTGCTTTGCAACTGCTACCTTACGCCTCTTGACTATGTCAGACGTAATAACGATACCGAGCATTACAACAGCCGCTACAGCAACAATGACGCCTATCTGCCTCCATGACAGCTGTTTGGTCATGATCCTCTCGCCGGCACGGATGAAAGCCATTTCGAAGAACTCGCCTTCGTTGTACTCTTCATCCGAATAATAATAATCGATGTAATCGAGCAATATCTCTTTTGCCTGATCATCAATGACCTGAGTCTCGGCATCATAACCGGCAGTTATGGTACAGATATAGTTTCCGGAAGCATTGGGATATTCCCTGAAGATGACCAGAAGGTGTCCTTCATCATTACCGAACATCTCCTTGTATTTTGCATCCGCAAGTTCTTCCATTGAACCTTCAGACTTATATTTTTCGCCCTCTTCGCCCATTATCCAGAGATACGGCTGAACACCCGTGTCCTGATAAAAGCTCTTAAGACCGACTAAAAGAGAGAATTCCTCGTCTTCCTCTGCGTCATCGATCCAGTCACCCCAGTCATCCTGATACCATTCGTCTATAGGACTGCACTTGGAATCAGGCAGACGTTCTCTTTGCGTGGTTGAACGCTCGACTGTAAGCTCAAATGGGATACGGGGCTCCATACCCCTTTCTTTCATGATCAAAAATGCCATTACGGTACACATCGCAATGATAAACAGCGGTCCTAAGAATACTCTCATGCAGCCGCCGAGACAGCTCTCATTGCTGCGTCCGCCGCTATAACCACCGCTGCCGCCCTTATAAGAGCTGCTTCGGGAGTGATGCGAAGACGAACTTGAAGATCTGTAGGAAGATCCGCTTGAAGATCTTGAGCTGCCTGAAGATCTGTAAGAAGATCTGGAGCCGCCTGAATGTGAATGACTGCTTGAATGATGCGAGCTGTGGTGTGATCCACCGCTTCCGCCGCCTCTTCCCATGACTTTAACCTCCCTCTTCCACGTCCGGTATCTTACCGGTTACAGGATCACTGTATGTGATCACATCACCGCGTTCAAATCTGATTATCTCTATATCAACTGATGTATAAGTCTCTTTCATATTATCCCTCCCGATCATTTAAACATCTCGGCATAAGCATAGACAGCTGTTACAAGATCGCACAATTCAGGCGTGCAGATATCGGTATATGTATTCTTTAGTCTTAAGACATTTCGGACATAACTGATCGCACTGAGTGCAACCTGATAACGTTCGCCCGACTCATCGAAAACAACATTGTACGTCTTTTCGAGATCCCCGGCGCCTATGCCTTTGATATCCACATAATATTCCGGAAGTCCGTTGACGGTATCACCCGATAAAACAGCCGTAAGCACTTCATCTCCGCACTTGATGACATGATCTGCTGCATCATCAGACAAAGTAAAGTACAGCCTTATTGCAGTCTTGGAATCAAGAACAAGTGCATATCCCGTCACTTTAACGGTGCTGCTCTCACCGGTCTTAACAACTTTATAGTCGTTCAGATCATCCAAAGAAGGTTCCGAAAGCGCGTTGACATAGCCGTTTGAAGGAATATCCGTACAATACTTCCATTTTGCGGAATAAGCACAATAAGTATATGTTGCCCTTACCCTGGCTTTATCCGCGTCTGAAAGACCGTCATATGCCATAGCGGCTGTCAGATATCCGTTAACACTCAACGACTTGGTATTTCCTTCACACAAAGTTCCGTCAGAGTTGTAAAGCTCGAGAACCTCATCACCGGCACTTACGAGTTTCAGAGAGATAACTTCGTCAGCCTGCACGGCATTGACCCTGTATATCAGTTTATACTCAATACCGTTTTTGGTTTGTTCGCTAAGCACTGCAGACTGCTCGCCTTTGGGTCCGTTCATTATGACTTTTGCACCCGAAGAAACAACATCATCCGGTACCAGGAGATAGAAATTGAGACCGAGTTCATCACCCAGAGATACATTTGCACCGGTGACCGTGCTTCCGAAAAACGGACGGAGAGTGACTCCGCTGACAGTGTTCAGATCACTTACCGCTCCGCTGTTGATAATACCCGTCGCGGAATCACCGTCATATGCAACAAAGCTGTTGACTGACTTGACGGCAATTGCACCAGAAGACTGATCATCAACGGTAATGCCGCTTATCAGAATGCTGTCTGAGGCGGTTCTGTAACCCAGAGTGACGGCCTCACCTTCACGGATGACGATACCATGCGCCTGCCGGCTTTCAGCGGCTCTGATCTCCACATTGCCGCTGTTGATCGTCAGACTGCCTCCGGACATTATATTGATACCTGTATTATTTCCCTTTATGCTGACATCTCCGCCGTTTATTGCCATTTTGCACGTATTATTGATACTTATACCTACATTAGCAGCTTCAATGGTCATCTTTCCCTTATCGGCATCACAGCTTTGACCGTAAACAGCAAATCCGTTTCCTTCCAAATCCAATTTGCCGTTAATGCTGAGCGATTTGCCGTCTGCCAGGATAAGATTAACAACACCACGTGTATTGACATCTGAATTGATAACCACATCATCATCAACCACATACCAGGTTGTTCTGTAATCGGCTCCCAAAGTGGTGGTCGAACCGGTAACAGTTTTAGCATATGCTTTCGAACTATCACCGTTTTCGTCAATATAAGATACTTCTGAAGGGATCTCGCTGCCGGTATGAACCGTCACGTTACCGCCGTTTACAAAATAATTCGAATAGTAGATTACGGCATCATCACCTGTTCCCGTAATATCAACAACACCGTCATTGACAGTAAAAGCACCTTTGTTATTGAGACCTGCAATACCCGTTACGGATACCGTGCCGTTATTGACAGTAAAAGATCCGCTGTCTGTTATATAGATACAATAATCGATTCCCGTTAAGGTGACATTTCCTCCGTTGACCGTCATAGCACCAAATGTGTATATCGAATAATAAAGACTCGAAATTACAGTCAGTTCACCCGCTGTTGCACCCGTACTCTGGCTGTAAACATTCAAGGAAGCCTTGGGATTAACATATATTCCGTAATAGTCATTTGTACCGGGATCGACAGTCAGTTTTTTACCGTCAGCCAGGATCAGATTAACGTTGCCGCTGATCACTACCGTATCAGATATAACAAAGTCGTCATTAACTATATACCATGTTGTCTTGCCGGATGAGCCGAGTCTGGTATCGGAAGCTTTCACGGGATCGGCTGAATGACTCTTAAGAATGCCGTCACTGTCAATATAAGAATATGTCTGCAAGATCTCGCCCTTATTCTTTATAACAACAGAACCGCCGTTACAGACATACAGCTCATCATTAGAAAACGCGTTTTCGTTTATTCCTTCTATGGTAACAGAGCCGCCGTTTACGGTAATTCCGCCATAGATTCCATATTCATTTCCCGATATGGAAACGGTTCCTCCGTTTACCATCAGATTACTGCTTCCAGTATCCTTAACACCACCAGAGACTTTGCCTGTTACCGTAACATTTCCGCCGTTAATGATGACTCTGCTGTTGTCAAAAGCTCCGATGCCGGTCTCACCCTCTATGGAAACTTTTCCGGCATTAATTGTCACGGAAGCTTCACCGGTCATCTGTATTCCTAAGGTGTCAATATCCGGTGATACAGTTACCTGACCGCCGTTAATGTTCAAACTGTTATCACCGCTGACATTTACTACGTATGGAAGAGTCAGTTTTCCCATATTATTCCCAAGGCTCTGACTGTAAACAGAAAGAGATGCATGATCATTAAAGTACAGATTGCATGTTAACTCGGCTCCGTCAGCCAAAATGAGATTTACATCACCCGTCAGGATCATATGACCGTTAAGATCAACATTCCCGGAAACAACGTACCAGGACTCACCGTTTCCGCCATAATAGTTTTCTGAACTGACAACGCTGATAGCATCAACCGTTTTCCCAGCTCCGTTTTCATCAAGATATGCTGTTTGCACTTGAGCCAAAGAAGCTTCGTCAGTTATGACATATTCAACATCAGTTTCACCGGTCTTAACATCTGCAAATACAGGCAGCGACAGACACCAGGCAGTCAAAGAAAGTGACAATAACATTGAAACGATTTTTTTGCTCTTCATACAGATCCTCCCAAATCACTGATTCCTTCGTAATTCTAGCACAAAATAAAATCATCCACGGAATCTCATTTGAACACCGTCATTATCCCGCGCTCATACTTTTCGCCGCCCCATTCGACAACAGTGAACCCTTCTCTTATCGAGGGGTTTATCCTGGTAAGATCCTGAGGACAGATATCAACATATGAATCAGACGGATACCAAAGCATATTGACCCTTAATACCGTATCCGGTTCAGGTGTTATATCCATCTTGACCACCTTTTCGTAAGCATCAGTCTGAAAAGAGATAACGTTATATGCATTGCCCTCCATAAGAGGCAGCCAATACATAATGAAAGCATCAGATTCTTTTTCATTCAGTCCTAATTGCCTTAATGATATTTCAAGGAAATCAGCCGTGTCTTCACCCCTGACGCAGAACCCCTCATTCAGATCGGGCTTAATGGCAATATTCCCTTCCCAGAAAAGGAATGAATATTCTCTGCCGGACTTGTCTGTCAACGTACCGTCAGGCAGCGCTGTTACCGTCCAGCCGCTGACTTCGTCATACTTGGGATATGTCGTCTTGAGCCCGCCATCGAGTTCCAATCTGACATTTATCTCTGTTTCCTCCTCCGGGTAAAGATAGATGACCGGAGCCTTTGCGCGGGAAAGGTAAGACGTCATGAAACTGCCAAATACGGCACAGAGCAGCGTGATAACGACCAAAGCGATGATCTGTGCGCCCAACAGTTTTCTGAAACCTATGTTGATCCAGATAAAAACCGCCGCAGCGGCGACAAAGCTTATCAATGCAACAACAACATTTGACTTTATATCTTCAAACAAAGCATTTTGCTTGCGTTCTGCCAGGGCAGCTGTCAGTTCTTCGCTGTTCCTGGTGTCGGAGATCTTTATGGTTTCGTGGCTTCCGGCAACCCAAACCGTTCCGTTCTCGGATATTACCGAGATCGGGAACTCCGTACCCGCAGGATGCTCATTGCCTTCGTTATCAGTATACGGGACATCCAATATGGCCGTTCCGTCATAAACATAATAATTGCAACGGTCAACCTGACTTGTTGCAATACTGAGCACGAGGTTGGTTGCAACCACAATCAAAGCCTCGATCAACGTAAAGACGATCACACGGTTTCTGACCTTCCTGTCTTTCATAAGATCACCTCACAAAAGATGATTATCAATATCTCAAAAGCAGCATATTGGCGGTAAGTCCCGCAGCGGTACCCATGAGGAGCACCAGGTCACCTTTCCTGATCTTACCGTTCTCGATACCCCAGATAAGCGCGTGAGGGATCGCAACGGATACCATGTTTCCGTATTGCGGAACGATGTTGATGTATTTTCCTTCGGGAATACCCAGGTGATGCATTATCATTCCCAGAGCCTTGCTCGCCTGATGCGGAACGATGACATCGACATCGGTTACGGAATAACCGCTCTTTTCCTTGAACTCATCGAACATCTTAGGAACTTTCCTTCCGACAAGTTTTAATATCCTGAGGCCCTTCATGTCGAAATAATATTCTTCAGAGCCTTCAACGTAATTCTTCGGAAGGTATCCTGTAAGGCCGCCTCTGATCTCGGTATCGTGAGCTCCCTCGGACCAGGTCTTCTGCATTCCGTATATAACGCCGGATACACCGTCACTGCTCTTGCTGATGACCACTGCGGCAGCACCATCACCGAAGAGTTCATAGCTTTCTTTCTGATTGGGATTAAGACCGCCCGACGCCATCTCGCTCGCTACCATGAGAACCCTGTTGTATCGCCCTGCCTCAATGAGATAGCTCATGACATCCAGGGCCGACACAAAGCTCGTGCATGTCGTATTTATATCCATCGCAGGGATCGACGTGCCTTTAGCTATCTGCTCATGGATAAGCGCAGCAGTACACGGAATGGGCTGGATGCCGACAGCGGATGTCGATACGATGCAGTCGATATCGTTAATGGAGAGAGAAGCGTTTTCGAGAGCGCGCTGTGCGGCTTTTACAGCCATCGAAAGCTGGTTCTCGGAACTTCCCTGAGGTATCCTGTGTCTTATCTGTCCCCTGAATTCGACAGTGCTCTCAGGTATGTAGTAACCGTATCCGGTTATCTCGATATTTCTCATTATCTTTTTCTCCTTGATTCCACGCGCTTCAGTTTCTTACTCCGGTCAAATGAATAACCGTGGAAACTTACACTCGGTATTATAAAATCTCTGTCATCAGCCATCTTTTTAAGTTCGGTCATAAACTTATCTTTCATGGCATCATCTTCGTTCCAGTATACTTCCAGATCTCCCTGCTCAGTCTGGACGATCCTGTAATCGCTGACATCGCCTGAGAACAGGACGAGTCTTCTCATAAAATCCGGGAATACCGTAACCTTGCCGTCATTTCTGCCGTCGAAAACGAACACGTCATCTTCTCTTCCCTCTATTCTCTCGAGTGCCGTAAAGCAGCTTCCGCAGGGGCACGGTTCTTTCCTTTCGACAAGGATATCGTTTAAACGGTAACGGATGATGGGCTGCGATGTTCTCGTAAAATCCGTGATCACCGGTATAAACCTTTTGTCATCCAGATATTCCTTTTCAACATAAACGATGTCCTCATTAAGATGGATCGTCCCGTATTCGCAGGTTGTCGCAAGACACCCTTCGGTACACTGGTATACCTGATGGATGACGTCCGTGCCAAATGCTTTGCAGATCACCTCTCTGTCCCTGTCTTCCAATACTTCAGCGATAGATATAACCTTTTTCGGACGGATGTCTTTTGCATATCTGCAAAGATCCAGGAGTATCGAAGGCTGGCCTACGACGATGTCCGGTTTCTGGGCTATCAGCTTTCTGATATTATCCTCCACTGACTGATAGATGTCATAGAAAACAAAGTGAATATTGGATGAACTTACGGATTCGTAAAGATTCGAATTTGCTCTCATAAAGAAAGCGACTTCGTATTTATCAAGAATGGATCCGTATAAGACCTTTGACAGGATATATCCGGCCCACATGTCTTTCTCTTTGTCTGACACGAGGAATATTCCTCTAGTATCACTTGTGCCTGAGCTCAGTCCCACCGTTATGTGGTTAAGCTTTTCCGAAAAATCGCGGCTACGCTCGGAATCTATCGCAAGCTTCATTGCCTCTTCCCTGTTGGTGCCGACCGTATTTAGTTCATCGAAATTTGCCATCATCTGCTTCTTGTCCATCAGCGGATAATCAGATAAAGGCCTGCCCTTGTAAGACTCATAAAATTTCGAATGCGAAGTAACGAAATCAAGCTGTTTTCCGATCTGCTTTTTCTGATAACTCTCCAGAGCATCACGGTCTTTGAAATGCTTATTCTTATACTTAAGATATGTCATGAGGATATTCAGTTTATTGCTCATAAACACCCTCCCTGAATTCCTCGTGTGAATAGATAACTTTGATGTCAGGATGCTCCGATTCAAATGCTTTTATGCGTGAGATCGAATCTTTATACTGCCCGTAGTCATCCTGGATCTTTTTGGGGATCGCCTTCATCTTATCTACCCTGTCAGCGAAAAAATGTCCCCACGAACAGTCTGCCGCCAAAAGCAGTCTGTACTCCGGAACATAAACTCCCATCTGTCCTTTCATGTGGCCGTCAAGTCTTATCCCGTATATGCTTCCGTCACCCAGCACGTCATATACTTCCGTGAAATGAACGGAAAGCATCTTAACAACGGCATCCCCGCTGTTCTTAACGGGTTCAAGCCTCTTATACTTCACATTGGCAGACTCATCAGGAACCTGATTGCGGAAAACGAGTTCAAGGTTTTTCGCTCTTTTCAATGCATCTATACAGTCTCCTGTGGCAAGCAGCGTATAGTCATTAAAGTCTTTCAGACACCCGATGTGATCAGGATGAGGATGGCTTAAGATTATGTTGCTGACATTAAGTCCTTCAGCCTTCATCCTGTAACTGATCGTCTCTTCTTCTGTTACGGAAGTGGGATTTAAGAGATTATAAAGCTTCGATACTATTCCGTTTTCGAATATCCTTTTGGAATATCCCGTATCAAAAAGAACAGTACCGTAATCTATATGCTCGAACTTTGCAACGAGCGCGGGAAATACAACTTCTCTTTTCTTCTCGCCTTTAAAAACCGAAGCCACATTATTCTTACAGGTTCCGCAGGCATAGAGCGTAACGTTACTTATTAGTCTGCCACCATTTTCCATACTCACGGATCCCTTCTTTTAGTGTGATCTTCGGAGAATATCCAAGGATACTCTTTGCCTTGCTGATATCAAGTGACTGCGAGAAAGACAATGTGCAGACGGTATATCTGGTAAGCATCGGTTCTTTATTTGTCGGCAATATGGTATAGAAAAACTCCATGACAGCAGCGGCAGCATATAAAAGTCCGAAGGGAAGGTTCAAAAACTTTGCGGTCTCTCCGGCTTCCTCACAGAATAATTCCAGGAGTTTTCCGAACTCGGAAGGCTCTCCGTTCGTGATGTTGAACGTCATGCCTTTTGCCTCCGGCGTGCTCATGGCAAGATAACACGCATAAGCAACATTCTGCACGCAGGTTATGTCCACGGTGATCTTTCCTTTACGGATAAGCGGTATGCCTATCTTCCCGTTGGCGCGCATAAGGCGCGGCATGAGGCTTGGATCACCCGGACCGATAAGACCCCTGGGTCTCAGGATCGTAAGGTTCAGTCCATTTTCCTCCAAAGCATGGAGTTCTTTTTCCGAGAGGAGCTTCGTCTTAATGTAGAAATTCAGTTTATTGGCAGGATCGAAGTTCTCTTCTTTTATGTTCAGTCTGTCTCTTTTCGCAGTATAGATACTGGGCGAAGAGATATAGACCATGCGTTTCACGTCATGCTCAATGCAGAGCTCCGCGATATATACGGTCGCTTCTACATTTGCCTTGTGGAAATCCTCATATCTGCCCCACGCGGAACTTAAGGCTCCGGTATGGATGACATAATCAGGCTTTTCCTTCGCAAACAGTTCTTCGAGCTGCTTCCTGTCGGTGATGTCGGCCTTTGCAAACCTCACCCTTTCAGATACAAGTTCCGCACCGCGCTTCTCATTACGGCCGACGGCAATGATTTCATATCCCGGATGCTCCAGGATCTCTTTGATCACATAACCGCCCAGAAAACCTGTAGCGCCAGTAAGCAGAACCTTGTTACCCATTACGTCTCCAAACCATGTCTTTCTATCAGCCGCACAGCCTCAGCCGTTCCGTCAGCCTCTCTTATTATTGTCCGGCATCTGTCAGGCTCGAGTCTGTCGATATTCTTTACTGCATTATACAGTTTTTCCGTATCGTACTTCTTAAGATAAAATCCGGCTTTGTGCTTTTTCATTATCCTCGCGTTGTACCGTTCCTCTTCCTGCGCAGGGATGGATATCTGTCTGACTCCGTAGTACATCGCGGTATAGACGGAACTGACACCGCCGACATTGATGAACAATCCGCAATGCGGGATAAGGTCGACATTGTAGACCCACTTTTCCGCACGCACGTTGGGCATCGCCGTCATCCAGTCAGGAGCGGAAGGCACCGATATTATAATCTTCTTTTCGCGCATTCCCGGCAATTCGAGGAATTCCTTCATCTCATTTACGTTCTGCCCGAAAACGGTTCCCATGGAAATATAGCAGTCGTAATCCTCATACTCCGCTCCGTGAAGCATCTCTATCTGTTCTTTTATCGTCGTTCCGACAAAATGCACGGACTTCGGGAAAGTCCACGAAAGAGGCTGAAGTCTGTACGGAGTCATTACGAGGGTAACATCCGCGGTATTCATGTAAAGGTCGATGAGCTTAAAGCCCTTAAGGCCTCTTACTTTCCTGAACCTTTTATCCTGTTTTATGAGCCTTCTCATACCGCCGCCGTGCTTTAATACCAGCGGAACGCTCGATGTCGCGATGTTCGAGAAAAGGCAGACCGGCAGATTAAAGCCGATGGTACATACGGTGCAGATGCTCCTGCACTTGAGTTTATACGCGATATTCTTTGCGAACGAGAGCATGGAATCGTATATGAGAAGATCAGGCATTTCCGCCTTCACTTCTTCAAGATATATATCGTACAGCTTCTCGTTGAGATTAATGAGGTTATCCATGAGCACATAAAGATCGCTCGTCACCTCATCAAGTCTTAATGTCTGGAATTCCCTGCCGTATTCACGGTACTCAGCACTGCACTTTTCAATATAGTCCCTGAAAGCGGGAGTGGCAAAACACGAGATCTTATGACCTTTTGCGGCGAGCTCCCTTACGACAGGCAGGACCGGCAATACATGTCCGTATGCAGGTGTCATAAAGTAGACTATCTTCATAAGCTATTGCGTTCCCCGGATGATCAGTCGTACAGTTCGTATAGACCTTCAGGTAATCTGCACTTGATGAATCCCTCTTCGATGCTGACTTCGTAGCAGTATACCTTCACGAACGGGAGCAAGAGATTCTTCTTCGCACTGCGCTTGATCTCCAAAGTGTACTGGGGTCCTGTCTGGAAACAGTCAACTACCTTTCCGATGTCGCCCCTTGTATCGTCTATCACCGTAAGTCCCTTAAGGTCGGTGATGAAATAACTGTCTTTCTTGAGTTTAACGGCATTGGCTCTCTCAACGGCTATAAACCTTCCCCTGAGGAGCTCAGCCTTATCCCTGTCCTCTATCCCTTCAAACCTTACAAGAACGTTCCCTCTGTCCATCCTTGCATTGGCGCATACTTTAGCTTCGGGCTTTTCCATATCCTGCCCGCATGTAAAACATTCCTTAAGTTTAAGGAAACGGCGCGGGTCGTCCGTTAAGGGGAATACTTTGAGTTCCCCGCGGACGCCGTGCGCGCCGGTAATCTTTCCTATGATGATGAGTTTTTCCAAAAGAATCAGCCTACTATATCGACTATAACGCGCTTACCTTCCTTGAGGTACTTAGCCTTCATTATCGAACGGATGGCCTGAGCCCTCTTACCGTTCTTGCCGATGATCTTTCCTGTATCTTCGGGAGCAACGGACAGCTCGAAAACAACGGTGTTTCCGCGCTCTGTCTTCTTTACGTTTACCTCATCGGGATTACTTACAAGTTCCCTTGCGATATAAACCAATAACTCGTCCATATAAAGCTCTCCTTCCTAATTATTTTGAACCCCATCTGAATAATATCAGATGATGCCCTGCTTCTTAAGAAGAGACTTTACTGTATCTGTGGGCTGTGCTCCGTTAGCGATCCACTTCTTTGCTGCATCAGCATCGATCTTAACGCCGTCTGTCTCAGTCATGGGATCATAGTAACCGATCTCCTCGATGAAACGTCCGTCTCTGGGATATCTGGAATCAGCAACTACTACACGATAGAAAGGTGCCTTTTTCTTACCCATTCTTCTTAAACGAATCTTTACTGCCATTTTGTTTTTCCTCCAAAAAAATATATTTTTGTTTTTTATAATCATCGCCATAAAAATGACGGGATCGACTTTATCTTCTGCCCTTGCGCTTCTTCTTGCGGTCGCGTCTGCCGGTGGGAGCTGCTGCGGAATAATCTCCGCCGTCGTCATCTCCCGGAGCCGAAAGGCTGCCAAGACCCTGAGGGAAGCCTGTTCCCATTCCGCCCATGCCGGACATACCGCCCATATTGCCTAAACCGCCCATGCCGCCCATGTTGCCCTTAAGGCCCATCTTGGCTGCCTGTCTGGCAAATCCCTTGGGCATCTTGAATCCGCCTTTGCCGTTCGAGAACTGCTTCATGAGCTTTGCGGTCTGCTCATACTGTGTGATGAGCTTGTTTACGTCTGAGACCTGAACGCCTGCGCCTGCCGCGATCCTCTTTCTTCTGCTTGCATTGAGGATCTGTGGTGCTCTTCTCTCCTTCTTTGTCATCGAGGAGATGATGGCCATCTGTCTGTCAACGATCTTATCGTCAAGGTCCTCTTCGTTTACCTTGCCTGCTGCGCCGGGCATCATGCCTACGAGGTCTTTGAGAGAACCCATCTTCTTCATCTGTGCGAACTGGTCATAAAGGTCATCGAGGTTATAGCCGCTGCCCATCATGCGTTCCATGGTCTTGCGGGCTTCTTCCTCGTCGATGTTGGCCTGAGCCTTCTCGATGAGGCTTACGACGTCTCCCATGCCGAGGATCCTGTCAGCCATACGCTGAGGGTAGAATCTCTCGATGGCATCAACCTTTTCACCTGTACAGATGTATTTAATAGGCTTGTTTGTAAGTTTTCTGATGGATAAAGCAGCACCGCCTCTGGCGTCACCGTCGAGCTTCGTCATTATGAATCCGTCCATGCCGATGTTCTGCTCGAAGAGCTGTGCGACGTTGACGGCCTCCTGACCGATCATGGCGTCGACTACGAGGAGTTTCTCGGTGGGATTAACGGCTGCTGCGATATCTCTGAGCTCTTCCATGAGCTCTTCATCAGCAACCGTACGTCCTGCAGTATCTATGATCAGGTAATTGCAGAGCATGTATCTTGCTTTGCCTTCACCGTCTCTGGCGATCTTAACGGCATCCTTTTCTTCGGGATCGATATAGCATTCAACGCCAACAGCGTCGCTCAAAACCTTGAGCTGCTGAGCGGCTGCCGGTCTGTGAACGTCAACTGATACTACCATCGGCTTCTTGCCGTTCTCCTTTAAGAGCTTGGCAAGCTTTGCAGCCGTTGTGGTCTTACCTGCACCCTGGAGACCGTAAAGGATTATCGTATTAAAACCTGATGAAGAAACATTAAGCTTATCTTCGCCGTCTTCACCGCCAAGGAGTTCTGTAAGAGAGTCTCTTACGATCTTTACGATCTGCTGGCCGGGCGTAAAGGACTCCTGGACATCGGCGCCCTTGCACTTCTCTGTCATGTCGGCGACGAATTCCTTGACTACGCTGTAGTTTACGTCTGCCTCGAGAAGAGCCATGCGGATCTCGCGCATCATTTCCTTGAGGTCGCTGTCGCTTACGCGGGCCTTGCCGCGCATCTTGGAAGTTATATTCTGAAGCTTTTGCGATAAGCTCTCAAACACGTTGTTACATTTCCTCTATCAGTTCTTCAAGCTCTTTTGCAGCCATTGCGGTATCACCGCTCTTTATGTGCTCCAGAGCCCTCTTTGCTCTTGCCTGCTGCATCTCGAAAAGCTTCAGGAGACCTAGCTTCTCCTCATACTCTTCAAGCTGCCTTTCCGCCCTTTTGACGGTATCGTGAACGCCCTGCCTCGATATGCCCTCCGCTTCGGCGATCTCTGCCAAAGTCAGGTCATCGTTGTAGTAGCTCTCACAGGTGCGCCTCATCTTGGGCGTGAGAAGATTGCCGTAGAAATCGAGCAAAAGGTCTGTTCTTACTGACTTTTCACGCATGTTAAGGCAAGCCTCCCTGTTTGACGCCTGCACATAATAACAAAGGATAAATGGTGTGTCAAGTATTTTTACTTGTCAGCCCCGGCACATTTTTTAAGACTGCTAAGGAAGCCGCATCAGCCTTAGGATCAGCTTTTCGCCCACATATAGCAGTAAGACTGGGTCCTTGCCGCAAAGTTCGTGGAGGTCTTTATAAGCTCTCTAACCTCTTCTTTGGTATACCAGCGCGCTTCGAGCTCCTCCTCATCGGATGTGCTCGGAGCAAAATCGCCTTCTGCCGTGCCGATTACGACAGAACTCTTTTCATTGGTAAGACCGACACCGGAATAGCTCATCGGAAGGATCTCATCGATCTTAACGAGCTTTAAGCCTGTCTCTTCCCAGAGTTCCCTCGCGGCAGCGACCTCAATGGTCTCACCCTCGTCGATGAGGCCTGCCGGGAAGTTATAAGCAAAATCACCGACCGCCATGCGGTACTCTTTATTCAGCAGGATCTTATTGCCGTCAGCGCTCGTGACAATGAGAATGACTGCATCGCATTTTTGACGCTGAAGATCTTCGAGACTCGTTATATTCTTGTCTCTCGAGCTCATCTCATAGATCTTGCGGTTGCCTAATTCAGTCTCGTATTCTGCTTCGTATGAAGTGATAAAACGTCCCTCGTGGACTTTCTTAATGCCTATGAACTTCATTTCTTTCCCTTTGAATCCTTTCCCATTCTTCTCTTTATTACGTCTTCTTTGGCTACGGAATAGCCGAAGAAACCGAGTTTCTCGCCTAAGAGATAATACTCTCCGTGATTATATGCCACAAGCTTTGCGTTTTCGAGACAGAGTTTGCCCTTATCGTCCAAAAGATATGAGTCTGCAGTAATGCTCTTTATCTCGCCTATGAACATGTCGTGGGATCCGAGTTCCGTCACACTCTTTACCGTGCATGAGATCGACACGGGAGCTTCCTTTATCGCGTAAGCATATTCAAGACCTTCCGCCTTGACGGGTGTTAGAGAGCACGATGCGAACTTGTCCTCTTTTTCGCCGCCTCTGACACCGCAGTAATCGCATGCCTTGCAGAGTGATTTGGAAACGAGGTTTACTACGAACTCACCTGTCTCCGAGATCAGTTTATGCGAATACCTGTTCTTACGGATGCTGACAGAGATCATGGGAGGTTCGGAATTTACCGTTCCGGCCCATGCCGCCGTCATTATGTTCGGACGTCCGTCCTTCCCTGCTGATGAGATCATTACGACCGGAACGGGATTGAGTATCGTCGATACTCCCACCGCTATCTTGTCGTGCTTTGCCAATTCTTATCCCTCCTTGGATACGAGCGGTGTAACCGCCGTAAAGCTCTCGTGCAAGAGCAGATAGTCTTTGATATCGATGCCTGCGGAATAGCCGACGATGCTGCCGTCCTTACCGATGACGCGGTGGCATGGCACGATGACCGCCACGGGATTATCTGAACATGCGGCGCCCACAGCCCTGGTGATCTTCCTCGCTTCTGACAGATTGCCGTCAGTCAGTTTGAGAGCGATATCCTCATAGCTCGCGGTACCTCCGAACGGAATCGTAACCAGAGCTCCCCAGACCTTCTTCTGGAATGCCGTGCCGGTATTGAACCGCACATTAAGGTCAAACCCCGCCCTGTTGCTGCGGAAGTATTCGCTGAGCTCAACATAGGCCTTAGCGAGTTCTTCAGGAAGGAACTTCAGCTGCTCTTTCTCAAGCGTATAATCGCCGTTATCATTCCTTACGAGACCGCCGTTATCGTCGAGCAGCCCCAGACCCGCAGCCACATTCCTGACAAACGGATCCTCCACGGCCTGACCGTAGTGAAAGAGCTTGACGCTGTCGATATAATCCCTGCCGCCTGACACGATGGCTACACCCCGCGCGAACGGAACAAAGCAGATATTATAAGCTTTATATTCATAGGAAAGGATGGCAAAGAGCCCTGCGTCCTCAAAACCATTCTTCAGTCTTACCTCGTCCTTAAGAACAGCCTCCTGTGTAAATCCCGCGCCCATAAGGATACGCTCAAGGCCCTCATTTCCGTGATCGCAGATGACCGTAACCTTGTGATAGTATTCGCTCAAGAAACAGTATCTCAGCACTTCATCGACAACACCGCTCTGTGTATCAGCGTTGGCGTCATTCGTGAAAACGAATTCGATATGCGCCCTGCAGTTCTTCCTGTCAGGTCTGAAGAGCTTTATCAAAGCATAAATTACGCCTTCCTTGGACGCGAGCAGGGCTTCTCCCTGACTTCCCGTTCCGAAAGACCTTATGTCGTCCTCGATGAACTTCAGAGTTCCTTCCATGAGGCCTCTCTTGCGAAGTTCGGAGCTGTCGCCAATATGAATCTTGCGAAGATCTATCTTGTCAGCCATAGCACTTCTCCGGATCAAACTCATCGTTTCCTTTTACATACTCTGCCGTATAGTCCTTGGTCTTCTTTACGATCCTGCTGTAAGATGCAGGACAGTAGACCGCATTGTCCATCGTCTGCCTGAAGTCAGACGCCATGTGTCCGAAAAGCTCGTCTTCCGATATCAGATCCCATACCGCTTCGTTCCTTGTAAGAGGCATGAGTCCTGTCATGTTTTCTTTTTCGAGCCTGTATATGAGGAGCTGAGCATCGGGATCGAAAGAGATGAATGCCGCAAATTCAGCCGCGAATCTGCCGTTTTCCGAGCCTCTGGTGACGCAGAGAGAATAAGTGCTTATGTAAGGAATGCCGGCATTCGATGCGTCATCGCATGGGATGTGCAAAAGATAAAGTGTTCCCGGATAGTACTTTGCCCAGTCGGTAACATTTGCCGAAGAATCAGTCCAGAGTGCAGCCTGTCTCGAATATACGGGATTAGACCCGTCAACAAGGTCCGTCGCCAGAGAATCCTCATAAAGATCCCTTACGAAAGAAGCGGATCTGTCGATTATCGTTTTCGCATTATCGCTGCCTGAGGCATACTCTTCAGAGACCATATAAGAAGTCGGGACATCACCGTTGAAAGCCGATCCCAGATACGGGATGAGCTCATACGCAGAAGCGAACGGGACACATTCATGCTCGCTGCTGATAGCCTCAAGGTATTCCTCAAGGTCTTCAGTGGTATTCTTTGTCTGGAGCTTTCCCGTCCCTGAAGGGATAAACTCCGTGTTGCCCATTATTATCTCGGCGGAACAGAAATGCGGAACAGCATAGAAAACGCCGCCTTCCGAATCATTGGTAAGAGCCCGGGCATATATCTGCTGGGCATTGAGATACGGATTGTCGGAAAGATAACTGTTCAGTTCCTCGGCATATCCGCCGTTTCTGACAGCCTGACAGTCCTGGGCCAGGAAAAGATCGGGAGCTCCATCGCCTGACGACCATTCCCTTACGGTATCGATGCCGGCGCCGGTGCTCGCACATCCAATATTGGTCACCACATAATCTGTAGCAACGGAATAAAGATAATCAGTATCTACGGTAAGGCCGCTCTCTGCGCTGTCCCAGAGGCCGTTATTCTTGCAGTAGAGCATCGACACGAGACACTGAACGGTCTCATTCGAATAAGGGAGCGCCACGGTGAGCTGGCGGATACTTTCATCTAAAGAAGGAACAGACTCTTCGCCGGTCTCCTCAGTCTCAACAGTCATGGTCTCTCTGGGTGATATCGAAGGAAACAGATCGTCACCCTTTTTGCAGCCCGTAAACAGTGCGCCCGCCATAGACGCACACAATAAAACAGCTGTAGCTTTCCTGCCGATGCCAAGGGCCTTCATCCGATAAAACCTCCGATAGGTTAATTATATCATTCTTAAACTGAATACTTACTTGACACTTAACTTCCAAATGGGTATATTTTTATGGCACGCCAAAGTGGCTCAGGGGTAGAGCAATTCACTCGTAATGAATAGGTCGCGGGTTCGATTCCCGCCTTTGGCTCCAGGTTTTAAAGGGCTGTTTCACTAATGCGGTGGGGCAGCCCTTCTGTATTCCTGACAGCACCGGGCTCACGGGATATCAAAGAGCAACTTTAATTCTGCCCTTCCATTGTTTAAAATATTAAAAAGCGCTTTCGTGACAAAAGGAAATTTCTGATGAAGAACTATCTTAAGCTGTTAAGAGTCAAGCATTACATAAAGAACATCCTGATCTTTGCCGCACTGTTATTCAGCGGACAGCTTTTCGCGCTCGACAAGTTAAGAGACTGTGCCATAGGTTTTGTGGCATTCTGCCTTGTCTCATCTGCCATCTATATCGTCAACGACATAAGGGACAAGGACAAAGATGCCCTCCACCCGACCAAAAAGAACAGGCCCATCGCGAGCGGAAAGATCTCCGTAAAAGCAGCCTGTTCAGTCGCTGCAGTATGCCTGATACTTGCCGGAGTATGTTTTTCGTTCGTCTTCAATATAAACGCGCTTTTGCTCTTATGCCTCTATGTTGTCTTAAACCTCCTGTACAGTTTCGGCCTTAAGAACATTCCTCTGGTCGATGTTGCAATACTGGTATCGGGATTTCTCATAAGGGCAGTTTACGGTGCCGTTATAACCGGAATCGAAGTATCGGGCTGGCTGTATCTCACGGTTATCGCCCTGTCATTCTTTATGGCATTCGGCAAACGAAGGAACGAGCTCAAGATGGAAAACAGGGACAACACCAGAGAAGTTCTGAAGGGCTATACGATGGGTTTTCTTGATAAGAGCATGTATCTGTGCCTTGCCATGGCAAACACTTTCTATGCGCTTTGGACCATGGGAACCTCAACCATCGAGCATTACAACAGCAACAAGATCATCTTCACCGTTCCGATCGTGCTGCTGATAACACTGAAATACTGTCTTAACATCGAAAAGGACACATCCGAAGGCGATCCGACGGAAGTGCTGTTCCATGACAAAGTGCTGCTGGCATTATGCTTTATCTATGCTGCAGTCATGATGTTCCTCCTGTATTTCGACAGGATAAGGACATTATTCGGAGTCTGATCAGACCGGGAACTCTCTTACAGCAAAACTCAACATCTCTGCCGTTGCAGGAATATTATGGAACAGCAGGAATACTATTACGGCAAAAGACAATGCCGGGATGATCCACTTTACCTTGCATTTATCCTCTAAAGCCTTTATCAGCCTGAAGATAAGCACAAGGAAAGGCCAGCCAAAATAAAGCGAATACAATACAAGACCGTTTTCCGCCGTGCCCCACCCTACCAGGATCAGCAGGATCAAGGAAAAACCGATCCAGCCCAAAGCTATCTGGGATATCTTCTCTTTTCTCGAAATGATAAAGCCTGCCAGCGCCAATGCGAATATGATCAGACCCGCGATATTAAGCGAAGACACTTCGGCGAGCTGCCATGTGTTGTAATCGCCGTAATATCCGTCATAATGGACTTCCAATGATCCCGGAGCATAGAAAACACCGGCTATAAAACTGAAATACTGAAGGACCCTGGCACCATATCCGACCGAACGGCCTGTAAAGAGCGACAAAACACCTACGTTATTCCAGAAATTCATTATCAGGTTCAGTCTTCCGGAGATCAGCATCAGAACAACAAACTCAATTCCGTAGATTACCAGACGCTCCACAAACTTGATAACTGCTTCCATTCCCTTCTCTCCTCGCAGCAGGAAGAACGGGACCAGCACTCCGCTGGTAAGCAACGTTCCCGTGGAAGCATAGGAAAATATCCAGGCTTCTTTACTGTCATTGATCATAAAATGGATCGTCATGACCAGCCAGAAAAATGCGACGACATACTGTTCCATCATCAGCGAGAAGAGCAGGAATGTGTAAGTGGACGAAAAGACAAGAACAAAACATATCCTTTGGATCCAGTTAAGTTTGAGCTCAACGGCAAGTATCAGTGCCGCAGCCAGAAGAAGTATTATCTGTCCGTAATCAATGATAAGAACTGAAGGAATTGAAGGTATTATCTTGTGAAGAACAGAGCCGATAAGCCCCGGGATTCCCAGCAAAGGCGCCGATAAAACCGCAAACAGAGGCTGCCTGACATCATTTTCGACATTATCAATGAGAATAAAAGCATTGTTCTCGACCAGAGCCGAAGAATCGCTCGTATAGATAACATCCAGCTTCAGATCCGTGTCATAGAATGCATTTGTCCTCATAAAAGAAAACGCGACAAAGATACCGTAGATCAGGAACAGGATCAAATAAACGATCCATTCCGCCTTTTTTATCTCAGCTTTGCCGATAATTGTGCCGATAACGCCTTCGATCTTCTTCCAGAAAAGAAGATTGACAGCAAATACAAACGGCAAGGCAAGGATAACCAGAACTGACCTGATCAGGAATGCGTTTTCAAGACTGAACAGCGGCTTATACTTCAGGATATCCCATGTGCATAAGCAGATCCCAAGGGAACTGAAAAGAGCAATGATCCTGTGTTTTAAAGATGTTTCGGAAAAGAAAGAACCAAACGGCGGACACACTGCGGACAACAGCAGGATAAGCACAAATGCCGTAAAAGCGGAATAATAGAATTCCACCTGAAGTCCGGTATTACTCAGGAAAAAGCAAAGCGCCGAAAACGGTATAAACCAGTTTTTACCGAGATTTGAAATGATCTCCGGCAGCTTTAAAGTCTTAATGCGTCCGATAAGGTATTGGGTCATAAAGATCAGGTTCCTCTTCCGAAGAGCTTACCCATGGCATTGACCGCGTCACGAAGTCCGTCTATCGATTCGTTCAGGCCGTCCACGTCGATGTTTCCGATCTTATTGATCGCATCTTCCATGGCGTCAGTGTTATCTGCAAGTACCTTATCAACATCAGACATCATGTCATTCATGCCGTCAAGTGAAGTATTGAGGTTCTCGAGAGTGTCTTCAGCCTTGCCGACAAGGTCCGTAGCCTCCGAAAGAGTGATCTGTATCTGATCTAACGTCTGCATGACCTTGGGAACGATAAGGATGGCGGAAACCAGGAATATCAGCGCGATGGCCATCATGGCGAAAGCTACTATTGAAGTCCTCTTGGCGGACTTCTTCTCATACTTGAGTATCTCGCTCTGAAGATCGTGGTCGGAATAATCGACGAATTTTCCCTTCGTTATCTTATTCTTCACGGGCTCTGCCGGAGCTGCAGGTGCTGCAGCGGGAGCAGCCGGAGCAGCCTCAGGAGCTGCCGCAGGTGCTGCGGGGCTTACCGTGGATGCTTCATTGACTTTATTCTCGTTTTCCATAATATCCTCCTGCTGATGTTACCGTTTTACAAATAAAAATAGAAAAGCTGTCTCACAAGCAGATTTCGACGCTTATGAGACAGCCGAAAAAAGAACTGTATTAGTGGTGGAACAATCTCATTCCCGTGAATGCCATGGCGATGCCGTACTTGTTGCATGTCATGATGACATGATCGTCACGGATGGATCCGCCGGGTTCTGCGATGTACTTAACGCCGCTCTTATGAGCACGCTCGATGTTGTCACCGAAGGGGAAGAATGCATCAGAACCGAGTGCAACGTTATCGTTTTTAGCAAGCCAAGCCTTCTTCTCTTCTCTCGTAAACACTTCAGGCTTAACCTTGAAGATGTTCTGCCATGTACCTTCAGCGAGAACGTCCTCATACTCGTCTGAGATGTAAACGTCGATGGCGTTGTCTCTGTCGGGACGGCGGATGTCGTCAACGAACTGGAGACCCAGTACCTGAGGGCTCTGTCTGAGCCACCAGTTGTCAGCCTTGTTGCCTGCGAGTCTTGTGCAGTGGATCCTGGACTGCTGTCCGGCGCCGATACCGATTGCCTGACCGTCCTTAACGTAGCAGACTGAGTTGGACTGTGTGTACTTGAGCGTGATAAGGGAGATCAAAAGATCGATCTTCTTGTCCTCAGGGATGTCCTTGTTGTCAGTAACGATGTTGTCCAGAAGAGCGTGGTTGATCTCAAACTCGTTTCTTCCCTGCTCGAAAGTAACGCCGTAAACTTCCTTTGTCTCGATCGGAGCGGGCTTATAGGAAGCGTCGATCTTGATAACGTTATATGTACCCTTTCTCTTTGTCTTAAGGATCTCAAGAGCTTCGGGTGTATAGTCAGGAGCAATGATGCCGTCGGATACTTCTCTTGCGAGCATTGTAGCCGTGATGGCGTCGCATGTGTCGGAAAGAGCCGTGAAATCTCCGTATGAAGACATTCTGTCAGCGCCTCTTGCTCTTGCATACGCGCATGCGATGGGAGAAAGCTCACCAAGATCATCTACGAAATAGATCTTTGCTTCTGTCTCTGAAAGGGGCTTTCCTACTGCAGCGCCTGCAGGTGAAACGTGCTTGAAAGAAGTTGCTGCGGGAAGTCCTGTTGCTTCCTTGAGCTCTTTTACAAGCTGCCAGCCGTTGAAAGCGTCCAAAAGGTTGATATAACCCGGCTTGCCGTTCAACACTTCGATGGGAAGCTCAGAACCGTCTTTCATGAAGATCCTTGAAGGCTTCTGGTTAGGATTGCATCCGTACTTGAGTTGCATCTCGTTAGACATTGTCATTCTCCTTTATCTTTTCGTGAATAGATTACTTAACATTCTTGTTTACGATACGTGTCTCGGCAGCGCCGGTAGCGATGTCAATGTAGCGTACGAAGAGTGATACCTTGTTGTCTTCGTTAAGGCTCGTCCATACTTCGTTTGTAAAAGTATCGATGTCACCCTTGAGCTCAACCTTCTCAGGCTCGCCGTCAAAAGACGGAAGCGGGCTGCCGTCACCCATGTATGTGTGGATGAATCTGCCGATTCCGGCCTTGGGATTTGTGTATGTGAACGTGTGTCGCTCGCATGAATCCGGATCACCGTCATCGCTCTTCAGGATGGACATGGCGAAATTGTATGTGCCGTTCTCAACGTGCATTATTCCGGAGATCCTGGGCGTGAAGTTAGGAGCGTCGTCCTCGAACTCCCTGCCTCTCAAGGACTGCTCGAAAGTCATCTGCTTGTCCATGAGTTCATAGATCGTATCAGTCTGGTCGCCGTTGGTAACGATAGTCTTGTTGCCGAGTACTCTTACGGGCGAATAGATGATGAGGTGCGGATCAGTAAGAAGAGAAGGATCGAAAGCCTCTGTCTTGATACCGTCTTCAGTAGCCGTGAATACACGGTTCCTGGAATTAACGCTTCTTCCCATGATGAAATATGCCGTAACAGCATACTTTCCGTCGTCTGACTTACCGATAACGATTCCTCTTCCGGGATATGCGTTCTCTGAAAGGATCTTGCTAAGGTTCTGTGTGATCATATGGCACCTCCAAAAATTTAATACGATATTATCTGATACGGCAGATGTTGTTTTCTATTACCACCCTGCCGTCCGCGATAAGTCTTATGGCTTCGGGAAGGAGCTTCCATTCGCACTCCTTCATGATCCTCTTCTGAAGTGATTCGGGCGTATCATCCGGCAATACTTCGACAGCTTTCTGAAGAAGGATCGGTCCCTCATCGTAATTCTCGTTTACGAAATGCACTGTAGCGCCAGACACCTTGACGCCCTTTGCCAGAGCAGCCTTGTGAGGTCTTATGCCGTACATGCCCGCACCGCAGAATGACGGGATGAGCGCCGGATGTATATTGATTATCCTGTTGGAATACTCGGAAACGATCTTGGGGCCGAGCAAGGAAAGATATCCTGCAAGAACGACGAGCTCGGCTCCTGAAGCCTTGACCGCGGACACTACTGCATCGTCCCACGCCTCGATGGAATCAAAGTCCTTTCTCGATACCACGGCAGACGGTATGCCGTTATTTGCAGCTCTTTCAAGAGCGTATGCATCCTTTGAAGAAGACAGAACGAGAACGATCTCAACATCTTTAAGGATACCATCCTTGGTATTGTCTATTATCGCCTGAAGGTTGGTACCACCGCCCGATACGAACACTGCAATCTTCATCCGTTAAGTCTCCTGTATCTAAAGTTCTATTATTCCCGTGCAACAAGTGTTCCCGTTTCCGGAAGAGAACTAATTGCTTTGCGAACGATTCCGCACAAGCGGACGTAGTCCGCGCGGAGGACCCAGTGAGCAAAGCTATTAGTTATACTTCACTTTGTGTACGGACTCTTCGTCGTCCTCAGGCTTGCCTGCGATAAACTCGCCGTCGAAGCATGCGGAGCATACGCCGCAGTCGATCGTATTGAGAGAAGCTCTTAAGCTTTCAAGACTGATGTATGCGAGAGAATCTGCACCGATCATGTCGCGGATCTCCTCGATCGTCTTTGTGCTTGCGGGGAGCTCTGTCTCGGATGAAGCATTAACTCCGTAGCAGCAGCCGAACTTAACCGGCGGAGAAGCAAGCCTTACGTGTACTTCCTTGGCTCCGTTTTCGCGGAGGAATGAGATGATGTGCTTTGTCGTGGTACCTCTTACGAGCGAGTCATCGACAATGGCGATCTTCTTATCTTTGATGGCAGTCTTGAGCGCAGCGAACTTCATCCTTACGGCAAGTTCTCTCTGCTGCTGTGTGCTCTTGATGAATGTTCTGCCGACATATCTGTTCTTGAGAAGTCCCGCACCGTACTTAACTCCAAGTCCTGCAGCATAACCTTCTGCAGCGGCATTTCCCGAGTCGGGAGCGCCGATAACGAGATCTACATCGGCAGGGCTTTCCTTTGCAAGAGCCATGCCTACTCTGTATCTTGAATCGAAGATCGACATCTTGTCGATAACGGAGTCAGGTCTTGCAACGTATACATACTCGAAAACGCAGACCTTGGCATCCTTCTTTTCCTTGGACGGATCATACTTGATGGAGCTCATGCCTTCCTTGGAGATCGAGATGATCTCGCCGGGCTCGAAATCCCTTATCGTCTCGCAGCCGATGGCATCAAGTGCGCAGGATTCGGAGGAGATATAGTACTTGTCGCCGAGCTTGCCGAGGATCAAAGGTCTAAGACCGTAAGGATCCCTGACGCCGATGAGCTTGTCCTCTGCCATGAAGATCATTGCGTAAACGCCGTGGATCTCCTTCATTGTCTCAAGGATGGCATGCTCGCAGTCATCTGTCCTGATCCTGTTGCGGGAGAACAGTGAGAGGATGATCTCCGAATCTGTATTCGTCTGGAAGATGGCACCCTGGTCCTTGAGCTCGTCCCTGATCTTGTTCGCATTCATGATGACGGAATCGGAAGTAAGAGCTATGGAACCGACTCTGGACTTTATCGAAATGGGCTGGATGGCATCAGTGCCGCTCTCCCTGGGAGAACCGCCTCTAGCATGACCTATCGCACATGAACCTGTAAGAGCTGATAATGTGACCTCATCGAAAACATCAGTTACGAGACCATTGGCCTTATGCACCAGGAAAGTCCCCTCATCGTCGACTGCGATACCCGCAGATTCCTGACCTCTGTGCTGTAATGAGAAGATCCCGTAATAGGTATCTCTCGTTACGTCCTGTTTGCTTCCCTTGATGTCATAACATCCGAAAACTCCGCTCATGTGCCTGTTGCCGTCCTTTGCTCTGGTTTGTTTCTATGTTTACGGTATGGACCGTTAACTTTTTAATTCATCTCAGCGATCTTCTGCTGAAGTCTTGCATCCCTCTCCTCAACGGAATCAGCAAGTCCTGCCTTGTAGTCCTTTATCTTCTGCATAAGCCCGGGATCAGATATCGCGAGCATCTGGCAAGCGAGGATGGCAGCGTTCGAACCGCCGTCTATTGCCACTGTGGCTACGGGAATGCCCGTGGGCATCTGTACCGTCGCATAAAGAGCATCAACACCTGCAAGAGCTCCGCCCTTGCAAGGAACGCCGATGACGGGAAGCGCGGTATTTGCCGCGAGTACTCCGCCCAAATGAGCAGCAAGACCTGCTGCGGCGATGATAACCTTGAAGCCTTCAGCTTCTGCGCCTCTTGCGAGTGCCATTGCCTTATCGGGAGTCCTGTGAGCTGATGCGACTGTTGCCTTAAACCCGACTCCGAACTTGTTGAGCATCTTGAAGCATCCTTCCATTACGGGGAAATCGGAATCGGAACCCATTACTACCAGTACTTTTTCATCAGCCATATCAATTACCTGCTTTCAAAAAGATCGAGCTTTATTCGTCGCCCTGCGCCCATTCCAGGCGCGCCATGACCCTGAAATAATCCTCAGATTCCCATTCATACGGCTTCGGACAGAAGTCGTTTCCGGGCCTTGTTGAAGTCTGAGAATAAGGAAAGATCCTCAGTCTATAGTCTACGCATTCAGAGCCGTCCGCGTCCATAAGAAATTCGCATTGAATTATGACGGAATCGGGGTCTGATAATGAGTAATTTCCACCAAAACAAAAGTTCGAGAGCGAATAGAAGATGTAATGACCGTTGTACTTTTCGATCGGCTGCAGCCTGTGGGGATGGGTTCCGACGACAATGTCGACGCCGTAATCAATGAGTTCATGAGCTATCTTCTTCTGTCTTGCGGTAGGCTCGTAGACGCCCTCCTGACCAAAATGGCATGAAGCTATGACAATGGCGGCTCCCTCGCTTCTGAGATCGTCTATTATCCCTGTCACCTGCCCGACGTTCGTGTCATTCGACAGACCGACCATTCCGATCTTGATGCCTTTGGATGTCGTGTAGATCGCTCCGTAGTGGTCATCACTCCAAAGGATCCCGTGATCGTCCAGGTTCTGCCTCGTCTCATCGAGACCGTCCTGCCAAAAATCATTGATGTGGTTGTTTGCGATATTTACTGCCTCAATGCCCGAAATGGTGAGCATCTCAAGGTTTTCGGGCTTCATCTGGAAGATATACTGATTATCCTTGTGCTTGGTCTGCGTGGTAACGGCATTCTCGAGGTTTACGAGGGTTAAGTCGTCGCTCCTGAAAAGATCGGCACAGTTCTTGAAACAATACTCCATATCACCGTTTACGACCGCATCGAACTGACGGTTGCTCGACCTGTAATCCTGCGTCAGCGTGCAGTCACCCGTAAATGTTACGGTTACTACGCGTTCTTCTGGCGACAGCGTCGGAGTGGGACTCGGCGAAGGCGTCGGAGTATTGGTGGGCGTTATCTCGGTGGAAACAGTCTCGAGCATCAGTGTGGTTGCTGCTGACTGAACGACTTCGGTATCGGCCGTGGTTCCGTCAGATCCGTCCGTCCCACCGGGTTCGGTGACCGGTGAGCATGCTATTGCGGTAACAGACAGTGCGGCCGTCATGGCCATCGCCAGGAGCCTTTTTAACCTGTCTGTGTCACCGGAACGTCTCACAAATAGTCTGCCTCTCAAATAAAGTAGAAATGCCGACAATCTGCCGGCCAGAATAATTATATCAATCTTTTGGAAATTCCAAACAGCAAAGAAGCAAACGCAAATGTATTTTAGGTTTACAGGATGTCATTTCTTGCGTTCCAAAGGTAAAAAATTATAATATTTGTTAGTAAACTTTTGTTTATATTTTAGGGATAAAGGAAAAGGTGTCATTATGTCAACGTTGCTCAGATTTAAGTGTCCACAATGCGGAAAGGTCCAGGATATTAAGGGCGATGGACCATGCTGGAAATGCCATACCATAGTTACCCTTCCTCCGGACGGTGTGATTCAAATCTACCGTATGGCTTCCTGTGGGGGATTAGGAAGAAGTATGGAAATCTTTCTTAACGGTATTCGACTCGGATGCCTCAAGTATGATGAGGTTATCCGGATTCCCGTGCCATATGGTCACTATACTGTCATGATGAAGTTTTTGGATCATAAAATGAGTAAATATAAAGGTATTGGTCTGGAATTCGATGTCACTCCATATAACAGGATAGTGTACCTAAAGGCTGCACGCGTTATTCCCGGATATATGACCAATACAGTAATCCTGGAACCAGCTACTCCGGAGGAGATGCGTCCGCTTTGATCTGACCCAAAACAACGATAAGATCTTTTCACATTATCTGAACCACGTTCCCGTTCGCATCCTTCATATAATGATGTGCCGGGATAGCCGCTCCGCAGTGAGGACACTCGGTATGCATGCCGATGATAAAGACTCCACCGCAGTAATTGCACGGCTCCTGATAGACAGCCGTGAGATCACAGGGCTGTGCATTCTTATATATTTCAGGAACTTTTGTCTTATGGATCGACCATCCCAATGTAAGTGCAGAACCGGCTAATAATAATACGGTCATGAACAGGAAAACATAGAACTGTGCTGTATTTTTAAGGCCGACCTTCATCATCTTGGGAGTTAACTGATCAAAAGTCTCAGCTATCGCTTCATCCACCGAATACTTATCACGCTGCAAGAGACGTTTATAGAGTGAATCTGTAAACTCATCACCTCTCGGTCCTGTAATTACAGGATCCGTTCTGTCACCCTGCATGCCTTCACAATACCAGTCATTAAATCCGTTGTCCTTAATGGATTCGGAGTAGATGATAAGCCAATGAGCTTCATCAGGGAATCTGTTGACAGAGACATCATATGCGTAAGCTTCAAGATTTGAATAATCATTATTCCAGGTCTCGTTGCTGACGGTAATGACCGCGGGAACGATACCTGTTTCCTTATAGAAATCCTTCATTGACCGCTTCAGATTCTTCTCATTTTCAAAGATCCCGAGATTGTCTTCGATTACGTACTCGACTTTTTTGTTCTTAAAATACTGTATCTTCTCCGGGAAGTTTATCGCATCAAAAGTACAATAGGCGGTACCTGCAAGGAACGGCAGGAAGAACATGACAAAAGTAATGATCCAGCTTGCGATCATGCTCAAGTTCTTTTTGCGGATGTCGTAGTTGGAATAAACAAAATAGGGTTTGCTGTCTTTGTAGTAGAGATATCTTTTCGAACCCGCAAACGGCTGCGAAGATGATCTTCTTGAACTGCCTCCGCCGCTGCCGCCGGAACTTCTGCTCGAACTGCTGCTCGAACTGCTGTGATGGCTTCCGCCGCTGTGAGAACTTCCGCCTGACGAATGTGGCATATTACCTCTCCTACTCCCTATCCTTTATCAGCTATCCTTATATCTGACGAAAAACTTTAACTCTTAGTATATCAGAAACGCTGTCCCAAAAGGCTTGATGCCTATCTTTCTCGTACCTCCGAGTATGCCGCCCAATATAAACTGTTCCGACAACGGATGGATCGCGCCGTCATCAGCTGAAGCCTTGCAGCCGAAGTCACCGTAGCGCTCACTGACATCAACATAAACGGGCTTGTCTGACCTGTTTGCAACAAGTACGATCGCCCTGCTGCCCGAAGCTTCCCTGCCGAATGCATCGCGTCCTTCCTTGAGATATCTGACAAATGCGAACGTACCGCCCTCAGCCATTAGCGTCTTATAAAATCCCGTGCGGAGACAATCGTTCTCCGTCCTGATCCTGGCGATGCGTCTGAAATAAGTAAGGGCTTCTGCCTGTCTCTGATCGATCCTGTTCCAGGGATATGTCCTTCTGTTGAAAGGATCCTTATAGCCTTCCATAAGGATCTCGTCACCGTAGTAGATGCATGACGCACCTATATAGCATGTCTGAAGAGCAAAGGCCATCTTCGAAAGAGACGAGACTACATCGTAATGCTGCGCTTCAACCTTAAAACCGCGCTGGACTTCCCTGTCGTCAGTATCGCATGGTCTGGACAGTGCGGTCATGATGCGGGGAACATCGTGCGATGAAACAAGGTTCATCATGGAATAGTAAGCTTCCTTGGGATAGCGCTCACGGAATCCTTCAAGCCTTGTATCTGCAATGTCCGCATCGATATATCCGCAAAGGTAATCCAAAACTATATGCCTGAATGTGTATCCCATGACAGAATCGTGTGTATTTCCGAGCATGAAGTCGCGGTATGAACCGTAGCTGCACTTGTTTGAGGCATCTTCCCATACTTCGCCTATGACGGCTCCCTCTCCTCCCGTCTTTTCCTTAACGGTGGAACGCATCTGCCTGATAAAGCTGTCAGGCAGCTCATCGGACACGTCTAGCCTGAATCCCGAAGCTCCGCGGGAAGTCCAGGTATCTACAACGCCGTCCTTGCCGAAGATGAAATTGCGGTAAGAAAGGTCGTCCTCATTGATATCGGGCAGATCGGGAAATCCCCACCAAGATCTGTAACCGACAGAACCGTCCTCGTTTCTGTAGAAGTTATACCAGGAGCGGTAACGGCTCTCTTCGCCGTCCCTGAAGGCTCTGTACGCGCCCGTTCCCTCATATCTGTCAAACTTGTTGAAATACTTGGAGTCAGCGCCCGTATGGCTGAAAACGCCGTCCAATATGATCTTTATTCCTCTTTCCTTACATGCGCTCTGAAGGCTCATGAAAGCAGAAGTTCCGCCAAGAATTGGATCGACATTAAGATAGTCGGCGGTGTCATACCTGTGCGAAGATCTCGCTTCGAATATCGGGTTCAGATAAAGAACCGTTATGCCGAGTTCTTTCAGATAATCGAGTTTTTCCTCGATTCCCTTAAGGCTCCCGCCGTAGAAATCACATGCAAGGTAACCTGTCTCAGGCTTGCCCTTGGTATCGACATCCTCATTCCAGTCTTTGTGGTAGATCCTCTCCTGCCTGTCGTCTAACCGGATCATCTTCTCATAGTCAAAAGAAGTGTCTCTGGCGAACCTGTCCGGGAAGATCTGGTATATCATCGCACCCTTCAAAAAAGCGGGTGTTTTGAATTCTTTGTTGTAAACGGTTATCTGGAAAGCAAAAGGATACTTATCCTCATCAACACCGACTCTGGGCGGTTCGTTGTATAAAGTCCCCTCACCGTCCTTTGTGTCCATGCCCGCCCCGTAGTAGAGCGTGATAACCGGAGCCGGGATATCATTGTCGCTTGCGACCCTGAAATAATCGGGAAGATCCTTAAGATCTCCGGGCACATTAAACCTGAACCAGTAGAACAGTATCGAAGGCTCTGAAGGAAGCATGAGGTTAACATGATATCTTCCAAGGCCCGAAACCGAATACATCGGTTCTTCGTGATATGTAAAGTTATAAAGGCCGTATGTATAGCAGAACGTTACGTTCGAAGCTTCCTTGAAGCAGTCGAAAAAGATGTCGACATTCGAAGTGCACGGTCTTGCGCCAAACGGCTGCCTGTACTCAGGAAGGCGCGATGCATGAATGCACCGCGCCTTGTTGTTCCGTTCTTTTTTATCCGATGAAGGCATTAATCCTTCTTCTCCTTGTCATCGGGTTTCTTCTCCGCAGTCTTTTCAGGAGCGGGTTTTGCAGGCTTTGCAGCAGCCGGCTTCTTGGCAGCAGGTTTCTTTGCCGCTGCCTTCTTGGCGGGCGCCTTCTTAGCCTCAGGTTTCTTCTCAGCCGGCTTCTTCTCAGCAGGCTCTTCTGCCTTCTTGGCACTTTCCTTCTTGGCTTCCTTGGCAGGAGCCTTCTCAGGCTCGGGTTCTGCTCTCGGGATACCCGTGATCAGAGAATACAGTCCTGCATACTCGCCTGCACTCTTCTTCCAGGAATAGTCGCCCTTCATGCCGGTCTCGATGAGCTTATTCCATACTTCCGGCTTATGACGGTAGATGTCTGCCGCATACTTCGTAACGAAGAGGAACTCATGTGCATTGATGTTAGCAAACGAGAAACCGTTTCCTTCGCCCGTATATTCGTTATAAGGCGTTACTGTATCCTTAAGACCGCCCGTCTCTCTTACGACAGGGACGGAACCGTATGCCATCGAGCAGAGCTGCGACAATCCGCAGGGTTCAAAGATACTCGGCATAAGGAAGATATCGGATGCCGCATAGATAGTATGTGCAAGTCCGCTGTCGAAATCGATGCAGGCGCACATCTTTCCGCGATTGCGGTTGGCGATGTCAACGAGAGCTCTCTCATAGTAAGGATCGCCCGTACCGAGGATAACAACCTGCATACCGTCGTAGAGCATTTCTTCCAGAACATAGAGCAGGAGATCCAGACCCTTCTGATCAACAAGTCGTGAGATCATTGCGCAGAGAGGTGCACCTGGATTGACGTCGAGACCCAGCTGCTCCTGCAGAGACTTCTTGCATGCAGCCTTTCCTTCCCTGTAATTCTTGATCGAATACTTCATCGGGATCTTATCGTCCTTTGAAGGATCATATTCAAGATCGTTCATGCCGTTGATGATGCCCGATACCTTGTAAGCGTACTTCTGAAGCGTATAGTTCAGACCTTCGCCGTAGTAATCGGTCATGATCTCATAAGCATAAGTCGGAGATACCGTCGTAACGGAATTCGAGAAAACGATACCGGCCTTCATGAAATTGATGGCCTTGTCCTTGATGCAGAAATCCTCTCTCAGGTAATCGTCAGGGAGATCGAGCATCTCTCTTACCACGTCGATCGAATGAACGCCCTGATACTTGAGATTGTGGATCGTGTAAACAGTCTGCACGTTGGTGTGATAGCCGTTCTTCTTGAAGTGACAGTCAAGGAGCATCGGCATCATGCCCGTCTGCCAGTCGTTGCAGTGAAGGACATTCGGCTCGAAGTTCATGAAGTCGCCCATGAAATCAAGAACAGCTCTCTGATAGAAGCAGTAACGCTCGATATCGAAAACATAATCGACATAGATCTGGTCGAAGTTGAAATAGTATTCGTTATCGATGAAGTAGAATACGACACCGTTCACTTCGAGCGAGAAGAGTCCTGCATAGAGCGAACGCCATCCCATATGGACCATCTTCCATCCGAGGAAATGAAGTTTGTCGCTGTACTTGATCTTGATCTTCTTGTAGAGAGGAATGATGACTCTCGCATCCACTCCCTGCTTGTTGAGCTCAACAGGCAGACTTCCTACAACGTCGGCAAGACCGCCGACTTTAACGAACGGACTGCACTCAGACGATGCGAACAATACTTTGATAGTCTTTTCCATAATCAGATACCTGCTCCTTTTCCTATAACGATAGGATAGTCGGGATGTCCGACAAGTCTTACGCCCGGTCTTACGAACGCGTTCTTGTCAAGGATTACGTTCTCAAGATTGCAGTTCTCGGAGATGTGAACGTCCTGCATGATTACGCAGTTCTTGACTGTTGTATTCTTGGCGATCGTAACACTTCTGAATATAACGGAACCCTCGACCTTACCATAGATGCGGCAACCGTCTGATACGATCGAATCGCTCATCTCGGCATTGTCGAAATACAGTGTCGGGGCCTCATCCTTGACCTTTGTGTAGATGGACTTTCCGCTCCAGAAAAGGTCATTTCTGACAGAATCTGTAAGAAGCGACATCGATGCATTGAAGTAAGCCTGAACGCTGTTGATCCTTAATACAACGCCGGAATACTCAAATCCGTGTACTTTGAACTCATCGAACATCTTAACGATGGAATGGATGCCGAAATGGCTCTGTCCGTGTGCCATCTGACGTGCAAGGATGTCGATCAGGAGATCTCTCCTAAGGCACAGGATTCCAAGTGAACACTTGGGAGATGTTGCCTTTGCGGGATTGTAGAGCATGTCTCTTACAAAACCGTCCTCATCGATGTCGAGGATGTAAGAAGGATTGCCGTACTTTGTACCGTCGCGGTTATACATGACGGAGATGTCGGCGCCGGATTCCTCGTGAGACTTGATGAAATTATCGAATGTCGTATTGAGGATAACGTTGGCACCTGCAACGATTACATAAGGTGTCCTGGACTGCCTTAAGAAATCGATGACGCCCGTAAGCTCTTCATCTGAATTGATGCTCGTGGCTTCTGAATTGACGTAAGGCGGCAGGATGTGAAGACCGTCGTTCTTTCTGTCCAGAGACCATGCACCGCCTGTTCCGAGATGGTCCATCAGTGACTTATACTTGTTGTAAGTAAGAAGTCCGACGTTCTTGACACCGGAGTTGACCATGTTAGAGAGCATGAAGTCAATGATCCTGTATCTTCCGCCGAAAGGCATGGCGGAAAGCGCGCGAGGATTGGAGAGCTCGCCCAGAGATATCTTTTTGTTGTCGGCTAAGATAAGCCCCATCGCATTATTAAACATATGTCTTAATCTCCTTTACCTCATGTTCTGAAAGTCGACTCGATGATGTTCTGGTCATCGGGTACTTCCAGATCGGAATCTACCATACTGTTTGCAGGAATGACCGCGCCGTCCTTGATCTTGAGGCCGCGCTCGAAAACACAGATGCCTTCGGAGCAGATCTTGTGGTTGGTGTAAGGTCCTTCGCCTTCTACAAAGTTGCCGGCCTTAACATCCTTACCGATGATGGTTCCGACATCTATCAGGCAGCGCTCGATATGTGCGCCTTCCTTGACAACGACGCCCGGCATCAGGACACAGTCCTTTACTATCGCGCCCTTCTCAACGATTACTGACTCGGAAAGAACGGAATGCTCAACGTCGCCGAATATACGGCAGCCGTCCGTAAGAGCCGAATTCTTTACCTTAGCGCCTGAACCTATGAAGTGTGAAGGCTTGACAGGGTTTCTCGAGAAGATCTTCCAGGATCTGTCAACGAGGTTGATCTCTTCAGGCTTATCAAGGATATCCATATTGGTCTCCCAGAGAGAAGAGATTGTTCCTACGTCCTTCCAGTAACCGGAGAATCTGTAAGCGCAGAGCTTCTTGCCCTGTGCAAGGAGATTCGGGACGATATTCTTACCGAAATCGTTATTTGAATCAGGATTTGCCTCATCTTCTATAAGAGCCTGTCTCAGGACGCTCCATGTAAAGATATAAACACCCATCGAAGCAAGATTGCTCTTCGGCTTGGCGGGCTTTTCCTCGAACTCCTCGATGACATCGTCTTCCTTCGTATTGAGGATGCCGAATCTCGGAGCCTCCTCCCACGGTACCTCATATACGGCGATGGTCGCATCAGCGCCCTTCTCGATGTGAGACTTGAGCATTGCAGCGTAATCCATCTTGTAGATGTGGTCGCCTGAAAGGATGACTACATATTCGGGATCGTTGTCATCAATAAAGCTCATATTCTGATAGATTGCATTAGCGGTACCCTTATACCAGTCAGAACCCGCATTACTCTGGTAAGGCGGAAGGATATAAGCACCCGCATTGTTTCTGTCGAGGTCCCAAGGGTGACCGTTACCGACGTATGTGTTAAGAGCCAAAGGCTGATACTGTGTAAGAACGCCGACGATCTCTATGCCCGAGTTTACACAGTTTGAGAGCGGGAAATCGATGATCCTGTAACGGCTTCCGAAGGGTACTGCTGGCTTTGCAACCGTCTTGGTCAGTACGCCTAATCTGCTTCCCTGTCCTCCTGCGAGTATCATCGCAACGACTTCAGTTCTTGCCATAATGAACTACCTCCGTATATGAGCTTATTTTGTTTTCTTTTCTTTGTTTTCAGCCTTCTTAGAAGCAGCAGGCTTTTTAGCTGTTGTCTTCTTTACGGGCTTTTCCGCAGCTTTCGCGGCGGGTTTTGCTGCAGGCTTGGCGGCCTTCTTTTCAGCCGTCTTTACAGCCTTCTTTGCCGGCTTTTTCTCAGCAGGCTTTTTGGCAGATGCCTTTGTTGTCTTCTTGGCAGAGGGCTTGGATTCTGTCTTCTTTGCCTTCTTCTTGACAGGATCTTTAACCTTCATGAAATAGATTCCTGCAAGCGGCGGAAGATTGATCTTTACCTTGTAAGGCTTGCCGTTAAGAGGCTCGTCTATCGCCTCAAAGCATCCTTCTGCATCTGTCGCCGTTGGATAACCAGAACCGCCGTGACACATGTCGTCAGTATTGAATACGATCTTGTATGTGCCTAGTTCATAGACGGGCATCTCATATCCCTCAAGAGGCTGTGGAACCATGTTGAGCGCAACATAGATGTCATTGCGCTTGGGATCGGGACAGGATCTCTTGTAGATAAATACATTATTCTTAGTATCGTCAGCAGCGATCCATTCAAATCCTGACCATGTATGATCGTCTTCCCAAAGCTGGGGATTCTCAACATAGAACTTATTGAGCTCGCTGTTGAAGTTCTGGAGCAGACGGTGTGATTCGTAGTCTAAAAGGAACCACTCGAGCTGTTCATAGAAACGCCATTCGATGAACTGACCGAACTCGGCACCCATGAAGTTGAGCTTTCCGCCCGGATGGCTGATCTGGTACATCATCATGGTACGGAGCGAAGCGAACTTCCTCCAGATATCGCCCGGCATCTTGTCTATGAGAGAATGCTTGCCGTGAACGACTTCATCGTGCGAGAGGCTCAGGATGTAATTCTCAGAGAACGCATACATCATCGAGAAACAGAACTCGTCGTGATGCCATGCCCTTGCATAAGAATCCGTTGAGAAATAATCCAGAGTGTCATGCATCCAGCCCATGTTCCACTTATGTGTAAAGCCCAGTCCGCCGTATTCAACGGGGTGAGATACCTTGGGCCACGCGGTGGATTCCTCAGCTATGAGCATCGCATGAGGATAGTTCTTGCGGATCGTGGAATTGAGTTTCTTGAAGAAATCGATGGCTTCGAGATTCTCGTTACCGCCAAACTTGTTCGGGATATACTGCTGTCTTCCGTAATCCCTGTAGAGCATCGAGGAAACGGCATCAACACGGATACCGTCAAGATGGAACTCATCGATCCAGAATACTGCATTTGAGATCAGGAACGAGATAACTTCGTTCTTGGAATAGTCGAAAACATAGGTGCCCCACTCCCTGTGCTCGCCGATCCTGGGATCGGAATACTCGTAGCACGGAGTGCCGTCGAATCTGACAAGCCCTTCCATGTTCTTCGGGAAGTGTGCGGGAACCCAGTCGAGGATAACGGAGATGCCGTTCTGGTGAAGGACATCGACCATGAACTTGAAATCGGCAGGTGTGCCGAATCTTGAAGTAACTGCATAGTATCCTGTTACCTGATAGCCCCACGAATCATCAAGAGGGTGCTCTAAGATCGGCATCAGCTCGATATGCGTGTAATGCATCTTCTTGCAGTAATCCGCAAGATCAATTGCCAGTTCCCTGTATGTGAAGAAATTTCCGTCCGGATGTCTTCTCCATGAACCGAGATGAATCTCATAGATATTTATCGGCTTCGGTGCAAGAGCATCTGTGCGGCTCTTAACGAACTCATCGTCATTCCAGATATAATCATCGGGATCGTATATTATTGAAGCATTATTAGGTCTCGTCTCGAAATGTCTGGCGTAAGGATCGCCCTTCTCGTAGATCCTGTTATCCGCACCGATAACCCTGTATTTATAGCGGTCCCACTGACGGGCTTCAGGAACCTTCTGCTCCCATATACCCGTTTTTCCCAACATGAACATCTGGCAGTCGTTGGGATCCCAGTCGTTGAAATCGCCCATAACGCTGACCATTCTCGCATTAGGAGCCCATACGCGGAATATAAAGCCTTTCCCATTCTCGTCCTCGTAAGGATGAGCACCGAGGAACTTATAGCTCATATAGTTCTCGCCCTTGTTAAATAAATAAGCGGCATCCATTGATGTTGCCTTGCCTCCCTGCCTCTCTTTATGTCGGCGGCTCTGTAAATGAGCACGTCAATATTCAAGGGCACTTGCCCTTAATAACAGATATTATAAACGAATTTAGAGGATTTACCAACCGAAAATACAAAAAAGCGTTTGTTTTCGTCGTTCATTTTGTGCAAAATTACACAATACCGTACATTTTCCGGGCTGAACAAAGCTTTTATTCATCCCTTCCGACTTTATGCATCTTCTTATCTAAATACATTGAAGCGTCAGCTTCCTTCAGGCATTTTTCGAAGATCTTATGTGCGTCCTCTTCTGAATCCTTGGGATACTCGATATGTACACCGGTACTTACGCCGACAACGTATTCCTTATCATCGAGTTCTACCTTCTGACGGATCAGCGTCCTGACCTTCTCTACAAATTCCTTTGCCTTCTCTTCCGTATAGTTCTTGGCTATCACGATGAACTCATCGCCGCCCGCACGCGCGCACAGCTCATGCTCGCACGTGGCTCTCATCATGGCATAAGCAATCGTCTTCAGGCTGTAGTCGCCTTCGTTGTGACCGTAATTGTCGTTGATCATCTTCAGGTCATTCATGTCGAAGATGATTACCGCCAGTCCCGTTCCGTTGCGGATGCATTCATCGACATAATCAATGAAGTATTCCTCAAGGCCGCGGCGGTTATAAAGTTCCGTCAGCATATCCCTGTTTGAAAGGAATCCGAGTCTTGCAACAGACTGTTCAAGATCTCTTTGTATACGTCTTGTCTCGAGTATTACACCGAGATCAACAAACCAGGACTGGATAGCCTTTTGCTCGCGGAAACCGACTTCCGGGGTAGCGATGAGATAACCCATATAGTACTGAAGATGATGCAGCGCAAAAATGTAATACGGATTAGGATCTTCGAGCATGTCTTTTGGAAGGATATCCTTCTTCCTGAAAGTCTGGACAGGCACATCCTCGCTGCCCCTGTACCCTGCAACGACAGTCATCTCCTCATCACATGTGCGGAAATCATCATCTACGATACGCTGTTTATCCCATCCGGGTGCAAGACAGAGGAGCATATCCTTAAATCCGGTATCTGTCTTAGCATTGTCGCTTATGGCTTTGAAACATTCCTCAAGAGATGTGGCATCCGATACTGTCAGCATGAGATTGGTCGTGGACTGTGCTATGCCGGTGGCATTGTCCAGTCTCTGAATGTAAACGACTCTGAAATCCTCAATGTTATCAATGGTCTTCGGTCTGCATCCGCAGGACTGGTTGCAGATGAGATCACCCGTAAGAAGAACGTCTTCCCTGATCTCCGCGCCGTCCAATATCTCGAGCATAGTCTTGATCGCAGTATATCCGATCCTGTAAAAAGGCTGGTCCGCAGTCGTTACAGTCGGGAATCCGCTTATGGATTCGACAACCGCATCAAAACCCGTAATGATGAAGTCTTCAGGGATCCTTATCCCTCTCTCCTTGCAAGCGTTGATAAGGCCGATGGCAGAATAATCGTTAGCACAGACAACTGCATCCGGATATTCACATCCGCGTTTTTTGCAGTCTTCCAGGATATAGTCCAATGCCGGTTCACCGCAGGTGAACCAAAGATCGCCGTAGTAGATCTTATCGTCATCGAAAGGAATGCCGTGCTCGGCGAGGACCTTCTTCAACGCGTTCAGACGCAGAGGCGTAAAGTACTGTTTTTCCTCACCAGCCAGATGGTAGATGTTCCTGCAGCCATGCTTTACGACCACATGCTCGACAACCTTTGAAAAGGTCCCGGTATCGTCGCACCTGACATTCAAATGCTCATCATCCCTGCCACCGATATTGATAACCGGTATGTCATATTCAGAGAGGATCTTTTTCAGATGGTCTTTGATTATCTGGCTGAAATACGTGTTTATCTTGATAACGCCGTCGAAATCGTTAAGGTCAGGAATATCAAACGATACCCTGTCACCCTCGTCATATTTTGAGAACTCGCCATAGTTCCTGCTGCTGTAGGAATCGCCGAAACTCGCGAAAAATATGAGCTTGACGCCATATTCCATTGCAGCATCAATCAGGCCCTTCTGCATCATTCCGGACATCTGTTCATAAACATGAGATGTAAAAACAGCGATCTTTTTCATATAGTTCCCAGCGGATCCACCCGGCCGTCTACCATTCTAACCGTTTTAATTATAATCTTTTAAGAACCCTTTTGGTTAACTGTGTGTAAATTATGTTTTATGTTTTTAACTCTCGCCAAATGCTCCCGAAGTGTTATCCTATTCGCAGAAAAATGAAAGAGGACATGTTATGAAATATTTTGTCGCATCAGACATCCACGGTGATTCATACTGGGCTGAACGTGTCGTCAGCGCTTTTCAGGAAAGCAACGCTGACAAGCTGATATTACTTGGTGACATCCTTTACCACGGCCCAAGGAACGACCTTCCCGCTCACTACGAGCCCAAGAAAGTAATAGAAATACTGAACAGCATCGCTGACAGGATCCTTGCCGTAAGGGGCAACTGCGATACCGAGGTTGACCAGATGGTGCTTAAGTTCCCGATCATGGCTGATTACATCTATCTGGCTGATGAATGTCAGGTATTCTTCTGTACCCACGGACACAAGTACGACATCTACAATGTTCCGCCGATGATGCCCGACGGTGCCATTCTCATGACAGGTCACACACATGTTGCGGAAGATACAGAACTCACATCACCTGACGGGAGAACATACCGTTATCTGAATCCCGGTTCACCTTCCATTCCCAAGGAAGATACGCTTCCCTCCTACATCATCATCGAGAACGGAAAAGCGGAACTGATAATGTTCGATTAATCCAAATGATAAATAACGCATCAATCGAGTAGGGGGAATTTAATCCCCCTCTCACACCACCGTACGTGCCGTTCGGCATACGGCGGTTCAACTTAACTTCAAAGCGTGACGCTCATTGTAGTAATCAAGGCAACTGATAAGACCTGCCCTGCCAAGCACCTCTTTTGAGATCGCCCGTGATACGCAAGTCTTTGTCACGACCCATTGGTATCTGTCTCCACAATACGATGTCAGTCTTGCTAAGTCTTTGGAGACTCCGAGTTTTTGGAGTCCCCATTGTCTCTTGCTTGGCACCTTCCATTGTTTCCATATAATGGTTCTAAGCCTTGTCCTTAAGTGTGCGTCAATGTCTGATATTGTTGACTTCATATCCCCTAATGCAAAGTAGTTTATCCAACCTCTCGTTACTTGGTTAATCTTCTCAATTCTCAATCCTAATCTCATTGAATTCTTTCTTTGCGTCAAGGCTTTGAGTCTGCGTTTGAACTTGGCGACAGAGTCTTGGTGTGGTCTTGCTTTCCATTCAAGTGTCTTTGGGTCTTTGTAGAATCCGAACCCGAGGTATTTTACTTTTGTCGGTCTGACTATCTTAGTCTTCTCCGCATTAACCTTGAGACCGAGTTTCCTTTCTATCCAAGACGTGATGGAGTACATCACACGCTTTGCACTTGCTTCGCTCTTTACTGCAATTATGCAGTCGTCAGCATATCTTGCGAAGTGCAGTCCTCTGTTTTCAAGTTCTTTGTCCAATTCATTCAGCATTATGTTGCTAAGTAATGGTGAGAGGTTGCCGCCCTGCGGTGTTCCCATTTCTGTTTGCTCGTATCCTTCCGGGGTCATTACACCTGCCTTGAGATATTTGCGTATCAGAGATTCCGTGTCTCCATCGTTAATCAGTATGTGAACGTAGCTCATTAGTCTGTCTTGTGGTACGTTGTCGAAGAATTTCTCCAAGTCTATATCCACAATCCACGTGTAGTCCTCATTTAAGTATTCAAGGACTTTTCTTATTGCCATCTCACAGCTTCTGTTCGGACGAAAGCCATAACTGAACTCCGAGAAATGCGGGTCGCATATCGGTCCTATCACTTGTACTATTGCCTGCTGGATTACTCTGTCCATTGCTGTAGGGATTCCAAGTTTTCTCTTTCCGCCATTAGGTTTGGGTATTTCTACTCGTCTGACGGGTTGAGGCTTGTATTCCCTTCGTAGTATCTGCTCTTTTATCGTAGGCCAATTTGCCTTGATATACTCACCAAGTTCATCTGTACTGACACCGTCAACTCCGCCCGCACCCTTATTGGCACAGACCCTTTTGTAGGCTTCGTTCATATTGTCCTTATGTAAGATTTTGTCGAGCAGTTCTGACATTGCCTTGTGTGCTCTTCTCCTTTCCGCTCCCTCAGACTCAGCCTTATGTTGTGTGTTCAGATTTCATATACGTTTCATCCTACCACTGTCGGGCATATCCTCAGGACATACATTTGCGTCGCACGGTTAAATTGTTCCGCCCTTCCCGATTCCTCGGTACTATGGCTTCTGCTGACTTCTCACAGTTCGTTGTTACTACGGATCGTGCTCCGCCTATGAGACCTCACGGGATAAGCCCCGAACCTTTCCCCGTTTACTCGCCTGATTTACGCATTGAAGTTACGGTTGCCTTTTGGACTTTGATGCGTTTGGTCATCTTATCCGTTCAATACGCCTTAATATCAGGTTTCTGTCCGTCGAGCCACGGTTTCGCTATTGCTTCTTCTCGCCTGTACCTCACGATACAAACCTTGCAAGTCGCTTTAAGGTTCGTCGGCAACTACGCCCCTCGGGACTTCCACCCGAGGTTCGGGACATGCCCGTCATACCAAAAAAGATCCCCCGATTTATGTTCGGGGGATCGGTTTTATTTGTTATTATCTTTTGCTGTACTTACGTCTCTTGACCACAACGATAACAACTGCCAGCGCTACGATCAGGAACAGACCAACGATAGAACCAATCACCAAAGGTGTATTGGTGTAGTAACGAACGAACAGGTTTGTGGTTACATAGAAGTTTGTGATCTCCAGTTCACTTACATTGCCTGCAGCATCCGTACCGACGATCTTGACCTTATGAGCACTGTTGGAGTAATCCGTAATGTCAAAGGTGAAAGATCCGTTGCCGGTCAAGATCTCTGCAACCTGCTCAGCTGTCCATGAAACATAAGGAGTATTGTAATCATCAAGATATACATCAACACCGCTGAGCAGCAGGTTGTCTGTAACGATCAGACTGACTTTATGTGACTCTTCCGCATATGTCGTGTTGCCGCTGAGATTTGCAGCCACGATATTCGGGCTTGTGGCATCAATACCGAACTGAAGACTTGTGTTCTTTGTATCAAGCGTGTTCTCAGAGATATTGCCGGCCTCATCTCTGGAGTATACAGATACTTTATATACACCATCATCAGCGAATTTGTCAGAATGGATCGTGTACTGATAACCGCACCATTCGCCGTTGCCGCCGGTCCTCTGAACATCATAATCAACACCTTCAACCAAAGTGATAGATTCATTGTTCTTGAATATAGTCACAACACTTTCAACCAACTGATTAGGGTTGACCTCGCTGATAACAATATCTACCGGCTTTTGTACATAAGTTCCGTTTATCGTTTTTGCTGCATCACCCAGCTCATAGGTAGAACCAAATCTGTTGATTGAGAAAGTAAGAAGCTGAGAAGATTCATTACCTGCAAGATCGATAATTGTAACCTCAAGCGTATAGATGTCATCAATATCTTTCTGCTTGGCAAATTCATTGAACTTAAACGATTTTCCGTTGTGAATATCAGTATAAGTTCCGTCTAAAACTAACTTACCTCTGTTGGCACCTGAGAAATTTACATAAACAAACTGTTCTGAATAGTTAGTATCTGAATATGTAAAGTCAAGTGAAATATCTCCATTATTTGCTGACTTATCCTTAACTCCGGTAATCTTAAGCTCAGGTGCTTTTGTATCAATAAAGAATGTCTGTTCAGCAAAATCAGCAGCGTCATTTCCGGCTTTATCCTTTACGGAGATATCAAATACATATTTGCCATCCTTATCGTAAGCGATAGTTGCGGTATGAGTATCACCATTATTAGTCCAATTGCTTACTGCGGGTACATTGATAATTGCACCGTCATCAGTAGCTTTGAGAGTAATGTTGACTCTGCCGGCATCAAAATTGTGCTCAACGATTGTGATCGTCGCATTTCTGTTCTTATTATAGTAAATGTTATTTGCGACAACATTATTATCGTAACTTACATTTACTGTAGGTACAGTTTTATCGATCGTAAAAGCTTTCGGCGCTACACTATTACCAAAATCTATTGACTTTGCCACATTATTTGCCGGATCGGTATAAGCAATGTCAAAAGTATAATCGGCATCCCTGGTATACGGAATAGTAGTAGTCCACTTAGTATTGTCACCATTACCGGACCCAACTGTTTTAGTCCAACCGTTGACCTCAGGCTTCGTGCCGGTGGAACTTGTAAGAGTAACATTAACATCCTTAGGATCAAAGTTACGCTCTGTAATAGTAATCGTAGCTACTCGATCATCCTTAAAACAATTGTCAGAATCAGCATTATTGTTGTTGTAGCTGATAACAATGCTAGGATTAGTGATGTCGATTTTTATTGCTCCGGGATTTGTTTTGGTAATCCTGATGTTTCCGGCATTATCTTCTGCCATTACTTCAACTATTACATTATTGCTGTTAAACTTCTCCGAATCGATTGTAATGTTTTTAGTCCATGAATGCGCAAGAGCATAACGATCAACAGAAGCATCCTCTTTACCGATAATCTTCGGATTGTCTTCATCAACACTAAGATTCAGTAACGTGCCTTTTTCTTCAGCACCGGTATCTGTCGCATAGATCTTGTAAGTAATTCTCTTTAGACCTGAATAACTGCCGTCAGCATCACGGGTATCTCCCAAAAAGGCCGGATCTGTTGCAGTCAATTTGACAGAAACGTCACCGTTATAGAATCCGTTAGAATTAGGTGCAGCCGGGATGATGTCTATCTCAGGTGCATTCTTCTCACCTTCAGGTTCAGTACTGTCAATGATAATACCTGCGGAATTAATAGTAGTACTGTTAGATGCCATATCAGTTGCTCTGAAATACAGAACAAACTTATGGCCCGGGTTAATTGTAATGCCGGTAGTTTCATCGTAATCAAGCCAAGTATCCGTAATTCCGTATTCTGAACTCTTATCTGCCAATTGATACTGTAAAGCAGACAATCCGCTAATAGAGCAGTCAGCGCCTAAGAACACAGTTACAGGTTCATTATAGAATCTGTCAAAGGTAATCGAATTAGTTACAACTGCTGACTTATCTTCAGAAGGGATGAGATTATCACCTTGAATAGACTCACCATCTATAGTCATGGTCAGGTTAACAGGCGGCGTCTTATCAACAACAAAGTTTGTTGGTGCAGCCGAGGTCCCGTAATTAACTGATTCACAATCATTTAATGCCATATCCGTACAAGTAAATGATATCGTGAATTCTTCATCCTTGACCTGACCAAAAGTATAATCAGCTGTATGCACATCAGCATCAGGAGACCACTCAAGCGGTACAACTACATTGTTTATGATAAGAACAGCATTATTTTCGTCAAAGTTATGCTCTTCTACCGTAAAAGTCGCTATTCTTTCATTGTTGAAGAACTTCTCGTTGTAAACTGTATTATTTGAATAACTGACATTTACTACCGGCGCTTTTGTATCAATTACAAAATTGTTCCACGAAGCCCCTAAAAAGAAAACGTTAGCGTCATTTAGTGCACGGTCTTGATAATACACATTAAAAACATATTCGCCATCGACAAGAAATTCCACAGTAACCGTTCTGGATTCTTCATTCTCATCATCACGCTCAATTTTAATATCCTTATCGAGTTCAGCGAACCTGCTGCTTGTTCCCGAAACTATACTAACGTCAATTGTCAGATCCTCATACAGATAATTCTTTTCCGTTATATTAATGGTAGCTGTTCGATTATTATTGAAATATTTATCATTGGCAGCTTCATTATTATCAAAGGATACAGAAACAATCGGTTTTGTCGTATCTATTATGAAATGATCATGAGCTGCAGAATGATCTTTAATATAGGTAACTTCTCCTTCATTTCCACAATAATCAGTGTATTTTACATCAAACGAATAATCTCCATCTCCTTCAAATGGAATCTTAATCTGCTTGTGTTGATCGTCAAAAACTATATTGATATTGTCAAGAATCGACACGCCATCCTTTTCTACAGTTAACACGACTGCCTTAGAATTATAATTTGCCTCATCTATATAAATAGTTGCAGATCTGTCAGCTGAAAAATACAAATCATGCTGATCGTCATTATTATAAAATTCAACAAAGAGTCTAGGCTTAACATCATCAGTCATGATTAACAAATCCTGCTCAGCGGACAGTCCAAGGCTCTCTCCGTTCAGACTGATCAAATTGCTCATTTGTGGCTCTTCGTTGTCGTCATATGTCGCAGTGCAATTGCCTGCTATATCATAGACCCAAATCTTCAGTTTTCCGAAATTATTTGCCGGAATAGTAAAAGTTCCAACAACTTCATCAGTCAAGCCATATACATCACTTCCGCCATAATCGACTTCAGTTTTAGTGCCTTCACCATAATCATACTCAATGTGACCAAAACCGGAAACACTATCTAAAGCAGATACAGTTACTAATAACGCCGAATTCGCAAATATGCATTTTTCTCCATCTTTATATGTACCAGGCTTTGCTGAATCCGGTGAACTGCTGCTGATATCAATAGAAACAGAAGGAAACTCTTTGTCGATCTTGATCTCTTGAACTGAACCTAAATTAATATTTCCCTCTCCTTCCACCTTGCTTTGATAAAAATATGTTGAATATGCCGGATGAACACCATTATCAGGAATAGTATAGGATGGAACTCTCTCTCCCTCTGGAGTTTCAATAAACAATTGGGGATTCTTTGGTCTGACGATTACATCTTCCGTATACCAATTTTTCACGTTGGTCTCATTGTTATAATAGATCTCTGTCGAAATACTACTGTCAAAACCAATTAATCCATTACAGGTTATTACTTTTTCATCATAAGTATCATCTTTATTACAAGTAATAGTTACTGTAAATGAGATGCTTGATATGACATATTCTTTAAAACTCAAAACCAAATATTGATTACCACCATAATAGCCAAAATCAACAGTAGCACCAGGTGCAGTACATTCTACCGATGTACTAGTAAAGCAGTCACCTGTTAATTTAATATAATAAGTTTTTTTATTTGCATAATCAGTGAATGGTTTATTCGCAAACTCCAACGTATGTTGAGCTTTTACAGTATTGCCTTTAATGTGGTATGTGTATTCTTCATATAAATCATTCTCTGGAACAGTTATATCAACCTCAAATTGTTCCGAACTTACACCAAGAATTTTGATTTTGCCATCCTTTATATCAAACAAATCACCGCCAGAAACAGGAACAAATGAAAAGTCTGAATAATTATCTTTAAAAATAGCGTACTCTTTATCAAATTCATACTCTGAATAAGAGTTCAATTGCAAATCATCACGAACCTTACCCTTATTAATATTCAGTTTATAAGAAGCCGTTGTAGTTTTGCAATTAGGAGCTGAAATCGTAGCCTGAACAGTGACAGAACCAATACCCTTAGGAGTAATAACACCTGTATTCCTATTAATCTCAGCCAAATGACCATTTTCTATAATACTATATTTTATTGTTACCTTATCTGGCTGATAATAAAGGAAACTCAATTTATTTAATGCCAATGCTTTTCCTGTTTCATCATTTAATGTCTTTCCGTAATAACCCTCAACAGTGGCATTAGCAAACACAGCTGTAAATTCTTGTAGTGCAGAAATAGAATATTCGATTGTTTTTTCTTCATAGAATCCAATTGCAGGAGCAGTCGCTTCGATTATTACGGTTCCGGCTTTTAAGAAAGTCACAGTACCAGAAGTATCTACAGTTGCAGTATCAGGATCTGATGAAGAATAGATAATATTGCTTGGTTTAGGATCTTTGCTGCATGAAGCAACATTAGTAAAGGTTGTATTGTCCTTAACATAATTTAACTCTATTTCACTGTTATCATCTGCAAAAGCAAAATCATCTCTTTCTATAGGCTTTATTGTAATACTATAATCAACAGCATAACTGTCTGTATCATTTTCAAAAGCATAGTATCCTTCACCGGAGAAAACAGCCGTAAACTCATATGTGCCTACATCTTTAAAACTTGGTTCTGTTACGACTTCACCATTAACATAATAATCAACATTTAATCCATTTCCACTCAAATCTGAAAATTCTGATGCCTTATGATCAATTCCATCATAAACAATTGATTTCTCAACATTACCCTGGGATAAATCCGTAAGTTCGAGAGCGACAGGATAATAGAAATATGCCCCATCAAATGTACCGTTCGGATGAATGATTTCAGAAAAGCTGACATAACCGGTATCTGCTTTTGTTACTTCTAAACGGAAAGGATGATCAGGAAAACCCTTAGGCTCAAAATAAGATTTTGCCAAGTCAAATTTTACTTTTCCTTGACTATCAGTAGTTCCATCAAATTTAACACCCTCATCTGTAAGACAAGTTAATGTAACATAAGCCCCCTCGACTACGTTATTATAAACATCGATTGTATTAACTACAGCGTTGCCATAATTATCATAGGTGCCAAATGATCTGTCTTCTTTGTGAGATTCCCCTAATTTTTCGTATACAACTACAGTAAAGGCATTATCGTGATTGAAACCTTTCTCGCCCTCTGCATAGACCCCGACAGCATTGAAGGGCAAAAATGTGAAAACAAAAATAGCCGACATTAATGCGGACAAAAATCTGACAAAACCGTTTCTAGTAATTTCCATATTATCAACCCTCCAAAAACATTCTCCTAAATATTGATTATACCTTCTTACTTTAATTAATTAAAGATAAAACTCATTCGATCAGTTCATTTTCCATATAAGATGCCAATGATTCCACTTCTTCGAATCCTTCCTGGGTAACCGGCTGAGACTGAACACTCGGACTAACCACAGGAGTATTTGCCGTATCCGGCTTAAGTAACGTTGTCTCATTTGCTACAGGATTTTCTGGTACTGTATTAACAAGCAACGTAGTCTCATTACTCGAAGATTCAAGAGCAGACGTTGAGAACTTCTCTGTTCCAACGCCTACCCTGCCGGTCTTGCTGGGCTTAGTCACATGAGAATTCGGATTGTTCGAATGTACCAGATTTCCGGAGTTGTTCTTGTTATGCTCCTGTATCTTTTGAATGGATTTCTTTGCGGTACTTCCTGACAATTCTCCGACAACCTTCGGAATATCCAAAAGGAAGAATAAGGCTACGGCAACAAGGAACACGACACCTGCAGCAATATAAACTGCCATCGCTATGTTATTTAGCATTTCAACAGTCATGATCAGCCCCCGTTCTCTTCCTGAACAGTTCCGTATGCCGCCTGGATAGCCGTTAATGTGGCAGGCATATTGGAAACGATCTCACTCTTTTTGGCGGTCGTCTTATCAGTAGTAGTCTCTACTGATACAACGATAGTATCGATCTTATTATATAGAGCGAGCAGTTCTTCTTCTTTTACCCCATCCTGTTTGAACTTTGTGGAGTATTGCTGCAGCGCAGATCTTGTCATCTCTATGATCTCGAGTCTGATAATCTCACTCTCGCTTTCATCTCCTGCCAATTGATCAACCAATTGAGACAGATCATCGAATAAAGGTTTGTAACGGCCTTTGTCACTTGCCTCGGTAACTATGATAGTAATATCACGGTAGAATTTGCCTATATTGGCATAAGCCAGAGCCATACCGTAATTGGCATAACCGTCCGGAGCGTTGTCAACGACATCCTGGAACCAGTTTACAGAGCTCTTACCCCTGGTCAGTTGGTTATCTGCACCGGTTCCGTAATCGTAGTAGTACCAATACAGTTTCCCAACCTCAAAGCATATATCCACATAGGCATTCATATCCTGCATCAGAGCATCTTTGTTGGTGTTAATGAGAACCTCTATCTGATTTGCTTCATCCTGGGTAAATACTGCATCGTTTTCCTTATAACACTGGATAAGCGCAAGATACGCATCAGGTTTCCCTGCTTTATTCGGTACTGAGATACACTCTTCATATAGTCGCCTTTTCGCATCGTAATCAGCGTTCTTCGAAGCTTCATACATAAGACTGTCGTAATTGTCGGTGGCTATTTTTGACGCAGAAAGAGTTATAAATATACCTGCCACGAGCAAAAGCACAGATAACAGAAGCGTAAGTCCGAACCAAATAACTTTGGCACGCTGCTTGCGCTTATATAGCGGTTCGAGATTCTGATAATTCTCGAGATCATACATCAGTTCCGCACAGGTCTGATATCTGTCATCAGGATTGTCCTGTGTGCATTTAAGGATTATCTGATCCAAACCGCGTGATAACAACGGATTGACTGCCCTGATCGATTTATCGGTAACCAACGTAACGCAGGGATTTACATTTGTCAGCATGTGATACATCGTCAGACCCAAGCAATAGATGTCTGTTCTGGCGTCAGTCCTTCCAAGACCGCCGTACTGTTCGGGCGCGGCATATCCCCTCGTACCGATACAGGAAGTCTCCCCTGTATTTACATCGTATGTTTTAGCCGTTCCGAAATCTATGACCATGACGCTACCGTCAGGCTTAAGCATAACATTAGCAGGCTTCATGTCACGATAAATAATTGGAGGAGTTCTTGAATGGAGATATCCGAAAACATCGCACAACTGCATAGCCCACTCAACAACGTTGGATTCTGATTGAGCACCGGTCTCCTCCAGGATTACATCGAGTGATCGACCTTCGATATAGTCCATGACAATGATCAAACTCTCATTATCTTCGATTACGTCAACGATGCTCGGAAGATTAGGGTGATTTAATTTCTTTAATGTATCTATTTCGGCAATAAGACCGGCACGAACCTGAGTAAAATCCATGCTTCCGTCCTTACGGACTTCTTTTACTGCCCATGTCTTGTTTGCTTTTTCATTTATGGCCATATATACGACGCTCATTCCGCCGTGGCCAATTTCGTTCAGTATCTTATATCTGCCGTCAACTAAAGAACCTACCTCAAGCATATCTTATCCTCATTCCGCATAGGTTCTGATACCGATAACGGTGATATTATCGCGTTCCTGACGTTGCTTGTTCGTCTCGACCAAAGCCTGCATATTTGCCTGCATTTGAGGAACGCTTGTCATAACCGACGCGTTCATATAACTATATATTTCATCAGGAGTGATCTCATGTCTGAAACCGTCACTGCAGAGCATGTAGACAGCATCCTGCATCACATTTCCCATAAAGAAATCAGGTATAACCTCATCAGATGCACCGATACATTGTAGGAGTACACTTCTTCTGGGATCTCTTTCCGCTTCTTCAGGCGTAAGATTACCAAGTTCGACCTCTCTGGCAACGACCGTCTGATCTGTGGTAAGGACACGAAGCTGATTTGAAATCTCATAAACCCTGGAATCACCGACATTGATTATGAAAAAATAAGTCTCCGTCAAAAGCATTGCAACCAAGGTTGTCCCCATATTGGTACCGAACGAACGGGCATAATCCATTATCTTTCTGTTGAAAGAAACGGCGATCTCGTTCCACTCGGCTTGTAATGTAACCTCATTAAAACCCGTCTCCAACAGTTGAGGCAATCTGGTTTCAGACCATTTTTTAAAAGCATTAATAACTGAAGAGCTGGCTATCTCGCCTTTTGAAAGCCCGCCCATGCCGTCACAGAGAACCGCCAAAACAACATTGCCCTGCTTTGTTTTAAAACGACTGACAAAATAACAATCCTGATTTGTACTCTTCGTGAGTCCTATATCCGTAACGGCCGATATAAGGAAGTTCATTACAAACCTCGTTAACTAAGCTTAAACTCAAATTCCTCATTGGCAAACTTGATCCTGTCACCATTATTAAGAGGAACCTCAACGCCACTTTGTATCATGGTACCGTTAACATAGGTATGGTTGGTTGAATTCGTATCTTTGACAAAAATCGCACCATCATGAGAAGTGATCACAGCATGGCTCCTGCTCACGGCAGTATTATCTCCGATAAAATATTCAACATAACTCTTCTCTTTGCCGATCCTGAAAGGGAATTTACTTATCAGGATCCTTTCAGAAGTTTTGACCCTTATGAGTAACGGAGTGACGGTTTTCTGAGCAGCGTTTGCAGGATTCAAAACAGTTGTCTCGCCTGCGGGACCTCCGCCGAGAACGGTTGTCTCACCGTAATTTGCACCACTGGGTGCAGGCTGATAATTCATTGCTTGCTGCTGAACGGGTTGTTGAACAGGCTGCTGCATTGGAGCAACCGGAACTCCGGGAGCAGGCGGCACCGCAGGAACTGCAGGAGCATTGGTAGCCTTTTTATTCTTACCCTTTTTATTCTGTTCAGGTGCAGGTGCAGCAGGCTTAGCTGCAACTTTGGCAGCCTTTTTAGCAGCCTTCTGTGCCTTATATTTCGCGGCATTGTCAGAATTATAATGCTGCAAAAGATAGAAAAGCGATATCTCTTTACCGTCAGTTGTAACTGCAGGTGCAGGATTAGCAGATCCCGGCTTAGGTGGGATTGCCATTCCGTTCGGTCCCTTCTGAGGAACAACCGGCTGCTTGCCTTTAGTCTGTGGCTGAGATACATTAACTGCATTTGCAGGAGGTACGGCAACAGAAGGAGAAACCGCTGCCGGAGTAGCAACAGACGTCTGTACAGGCGGAACTTGCTTGATCGCTATCTGTTGAGGAACGACAGCACTTCCCAGCAGACTGTTTGAAGGCTGATTCGATGTAGGAATCTGAGTTATCGGTCTAGCCTGAGCCGCAGAATTACCATCTTTAAGATCCGACAATATTTTCTCGAATTCAGTTAATGAAAAATTAGACGCAGAATTCAGATAATTAAGGATCTTAGCAACATGACTGCAGTCTTCAGTTACATCAGACTGAATGGTATACATAAGATTCCTGAAGAAAATACAAACATCTGCATTCGTTCGCGGTTCACTTACAAATGGCAGCATGATCATACTTACTTCGCATGTAGAAACTTCCACAAAGATCCAATCCACATCAAGGAGTATGGAACTGGTATCGAGCATATACTCTTCTGCAGCCAAAAAAGCATCAACTATACCCTTAAAAGCACCGACCATTCTCTTTCTGTTAACCTGACCGGTGAAGAAATCCTTAAGTGTAACACGCGCAGAAACATTGTATTTTATGAATCTGCTGCTATCTTTCTGCAGAAAAATAGTCTGAGCCAATCCGGGAATCTTATTGTTGGTTATCATTCCCAGAGCCATGCTGTCGACACTGTCATCATTTTTTATCTCATAAACAAGATATGTATTGACGCCACTGTTTTCGTATGTAAATTGATCCATCTATCAATAACACTGCCTTCCGTTATTTATAATCACCAATTCTTATCGCGGTATTTTTATTGAGTCAACGCCGCCACTTGTCGGGTTAGGTTCTTCCTGATCACCATTTCCGGTAGTATCACCATCATCAATACCGTCTCCAATAGTATCAGAATCATTTAAATTATCTGCACCCGTATCAGCATCAGAACCAGTATCAGAATCATTTCCAGAATCGTTAAGAACGTCACTTTCAGAATCAGCAGTCTCGCCGATATTTTCATCTGCGCTACTACCATTCTCAGCATTTTTATCCTGGTTATCTTCGCCTTTATCTAATCCCCACATTTTGGCCCTGACTGTATCCTCCATTGGAATATTGACTATTCCAAAAAGATCGACCCAAAGGTGAAGATCGTATTTTAAAGTAATTATCAGATCACCATTAACAACTTGATATTCAAAAACAATTCCTTTTAATCCGTTTTTAACTCCTATTGTTTCTAGTTTTTCTTGAGCTTCTTTGTCACTACCGCTACCGGTAAGATAAGCAATAAATCTTTTCTTCACAACATCAGTATTTGAATTACTATCATACCACTTTGTTCTACTAGTATAATTCTGATCAAATTGTGCCCGGTAAATATCGGTGGCCATATCGCTTAAATTTTCCCACCAATGGAAATCGGCACTTCCAATAGTGTCGACCTTTTCAACCATATAAGAATCTGTAGACAAACTCTTTGCAGACTGAATAAGCGCATGGTGAATCTGGTTTCTTGCCGCTATAAAGCCAAAGAAACCAAAAATGCCCAAAAAGAAGAAAAAGAAAATAGGTAAAACCAAAGCGGTTTCCAGAGTCATAGAACCCTTTTCAAATTTGTGTTGCTTCATAGTATCACCTCTTAATAGCCTATGTATCTTTCCTGATGAACCGTCTTAGTAAATACGCCGCTATCCGTTAACGAACTGAAATCAAACATTGGATTGATATCATAGGCTATATCAGTATGTACATAAGTATATGTTTTACTTATTTTGAACTCCATACCCGTGTGATATTCATAATATGCCTCTGATTCATTAATCAATATATTCTGCATCCGGTTCAATAATGCCTGGTCATGAGTACGTGTCAAAAACAGTATGAACATATGATCAGTATACGAGGTATGTGGTAATATACCACTTGAAAATGGATTAATTCCTTTCCAATCTTTTTTATAAATTGTATACGACCAAGAAATCATTGCACTATATTTTTCAGTTCTATCACTCAGTCCTGCGAGAGAAGATGCCAAATCTCCAATGCCATCCGGTGACAGATAGCAGCCGCCTTTTACAAGACTCATGTCACCGCCGTTAGCGAGGATAAAAGTATCAAGGAAGGCTTCACCGATCCAAACCCCAATATAAACAAGCCAAGCATAGGGACCGGCTTTTTGTGCAATTTTCCTAACTCCTTCATCCTTAAAAAGCGGAACAAGATCGAGTACCAATCTGAGCATCAAGATGTTGTAAAATGCACCGCACTGGTTATATACTTCATTCGTCCAACCGCAAAGAAGATATTCCTGTTCAGCTCCGTAAAAAGTCTTGCCAGTTGTTTGAGGTAAAATGCTTCCATCAGTAATAGCATGCGCTATCATATTGGCACCACTAATGCTCCAATATGCATCATAGAAATCGTAAAGTCCAGGGTTATCCATATCCTGTCCGCATACGTCCCTATAGATTTCCATACCGTAATTGTAACCACTAATATCAAGGCTTTGCATATAGTTGGTCCTGTTAGGGAAATTATAAGCAGCGTATCCGCACAATAGAATGTGATTCCACCACTCCTTATAATTTGCAATACCAATAGCGGTATCTATATGAATATTCATTACCCAAACCAAAAGGCCGGTGGCAAGAGCAGTGGTACATACAAAGAGCTCTACCGTAAGAATAATGCACTGAAGAGTATTGGGTGGAAATTTAATATGCTCTATACAATCACAAAATGCCGCAATACCAACAATACCACAAGCATTAGAAATATCATTGCCCTTATATGCGACAAGGTTAGCAAGATCTTGGAATGATTCGAATTCCCATGGCTCTTTGTTTTTTTCAGATTTTATTATCGCTCTGCAATTAGGATCTATCATGCAAGGTATATCACAAAGCGTCAAAATAATATCTATAAGATCCAGAGCTGTTTCCACTTCAGCTTCTGTATCTATATCATCATAATTTTTCATGAACCTTGAGATATGTTCAGTTATACTATTAATATCATCAATTTCGACATACCAATCTTTTTTAGTATCATCTTTAGATGAATCAGCGTCAAAATCCTCCATTTCCATTTTTTTGAGCGCTTCACTCAAATCCTCTAGATCACTAACTGTGTCTGAAACGAAATCTTCGATATCTTCATCAGCTATTGCCTCAATAAGTGGAAGAAGAGTACCGGCAACGTCCATCGTAAATTTAAAACCAGTACTCACCGCATAACCCTGATCTTCATTCGCAAGTGAATCATTCAATTCATCATAAGCATCGAGCGCATCTTCAATACCCTCGGCTACAGCATCAAGCTTGTCTTCTAAACCTTCTATCTTTTTTGCTAAATCATCACAAGCCTTTTTATAGACTGTACAAGGCGAATCGGAATCTTTAGTAACAGCCTCCCAGGCCGCTACTACATCATCATCCTCATATATATTACCGTTACCGGTGTAACCGTTCAACGCTTTTATATAATCGTTGAGAGCATCTTCAAAATCGTCGTAAGCATCTTCATAAGCTGTCAAGGCAGGATCATAATCTTCTTCAATGTATTTAGACGCGGCTTCTATAGCATTATATGCTTGAACTACTCCATCCATAACTGTGGAGGCACAACTCAGTTCAGTCGTCATTTTTTGCAAAGCCTCAACATTTATAGCTTCATTTAAATCATCAAGTAACTCTGTGAGATTACCACTTTCAAAAACAGCATCAAAAAATGCACTATACTCTGAATATTCTATAATCTGTTGTTTCATTACGGCCAGATCCTTAAGAGAATACTCACCGTCAATAGTGCACGACTTAACAATCATATCATTATCTACCAACCGCTTATTCTCATTGAAATACTTATTAAATAGGCTTTGAATATCTTCATCCTGTGAAACAGCGAGCAATCCAAAACGTTCCTTAACGAAAGGATCATAATTGGCCAAAGTTGCATAGGCACTGAGATCGTTGATCTCAATCATTTCCTCGATAACATCTTGATATCTTATAGATTCAACCATAAGAAGAGTCATTCCTAATAATGGTGTGACTACAAAAGCTAATAAAAGACTGACAGAACCTTTAACTGCCTTTCTGGATTTTAAAAGTAATGAAGAAACAATCTGTTTAAAATTATATATCCTTCTCATAATACACCTCTATCAACAAGGAATTCCCAAAGTTCGTGAATAAAAGAATACATTGTATCAACTATATTATTATTTAAAACTTTTCCGGTAACAAATATAGAAGTATCCGTTATATCTGTTATTTCTAAAGCATCTGTTCCTGCGACATATGAGGTAGCCTGAAGACGCTCGGTCCTATCAAGTCCTAAAATGTTTAATACATCCTCATAAAAAAACGAATATTTGTTTTTCACAGTAATTTTATAATGATATCTGCCAACATCATCATGTATGCGCTCCAAAGAAACCGTATATCCACCGGAATCTTCAGCTAATGAAGAATTAGTTAATCTGGTCCGAGCAATCTTCCTCAAAGTTTTCTCGTTAGCAGCTCTATATTCTTCAGCTTTTTCAGATCCGGATTTGTAATACACAATTTCAGTCACCCTTTTTTTAGTTATATTAGAAGGATCTTTCAAATCTGGGAATTTATAAGTAACAGCAATCTCTTCTGCTACCTGATTTGCGACAATTCCCATCATCGCATGTTGATAAACAAGGAAACCCATAACCATAACCATCATAAGAACTATAAACGTTGCCAAAATACAGAAAACAGATTCGAGCATTATCGTTCCATCTTCATCTTTAGAGAAGCTCCTCATAAAAACCTCCTTTCGGTTATGCGAATTTTTTAATTGCATTTCCACTAAAAACTTCATCAAAATGATTATCCGCCCAAGATCCTTTTACTACTTTTACTGTATATTCAGATTCGAACTGATCAAAAGCCTCCTTATCCCACTTTTCCAATTCCAATTCTTCCGGAACAATAATTGTTTTAATTCCATCTTCATCATTTTGGAATGCACTATTGCCTATTACCTTTAATCCCTTTGGCAAAGTAATGGTCTTCAATGATTTGCAACCATAAAAAGCCATATTACCAATAGTTGTAACAGAATCCGGGATGCATATATTTTCCAAAGACTCACATTGTTTAAACGCATTATCATCAATTACAGTAATATCACCTTGGAAAACAACAGTCTCAAGAGATATATCAGAATAAAAACACAACTTAGGTATTTCTGTCACGCCTTTAGGAATCGTTATCTCCTTTAAACTGTGACAACTATCAATTGCTGTAAGTTCAGTCAGATTTGCAGGCAATTTTATAGTTTCGATTGTATCTGAACCGGAAAGCAGCAACTTAAGATCTATATCATCATCGCTTTCAAAATATACATTTTTAACTATACCTTCCTTTAAAGTACAACTAATGATCACACCTGAAGGAATAACAAGAGATTCCTGCTTTTTTCCTTTATCAGTGAGCCCAGTCAACTTAAGGCCTGATTTACTATCTCTGAAAGTGAAATAATCCTCATTTGCCTTCAGGTCAACTACCTCTGTTTCTCTGTCAGGTTCACCATCATTATGCTTTGATGATCCGTTTTCTTGCGAACAACCTACAAGAGATACTCCCATAGCTAACGCTAGCAAAACTGATATAACTTTCTTTTTCATTCCTATTTTAATCCTCCAACAAATTAATCTATTTTGTTATATAACTCCAATAATTGCCAAACCGGTTGATCTTCTCTTGTCTCAGAATCAAATTCCATATCGGTTATAACTAAACAGCATCCTTCTATACTGAAGTACCCAGCATCATAAAACTGATAATCAATCGCCAAATTTCCATTTGTATCTATATATCCCCATTTTTTACCATCATAAACAGCCGCCAAACCATTTGAGAAACTGCGCGCAAGAATAAATTGAGGTTCTATAACAATATTCCCTTTTTTATCTATATATCCCCATTTTGCATTAACACATACAGGAATCAGTTGATCATCAGCCAAAACGCCGACATCATCAAACTCTCCTACTACCTTATCTTTATATAATACTGAATAACATGAAGCGTTTTTATATTTGAGGATCTGAATACTGTTCTTATTATATGTATAATCTGAATTCAGGATTATATCATCATAAACTTCATCCGATACCTTGTTGCCTTCTTTATCAATTATGCACCAGGAACCATCCTGCTTTACTGCCGCTGTATCATCATAAAATGTTCCGGCAAATTCAAATGATTGTCCATCAAATTGAACATCACCAAGACTATTGTAGTAATAATATTTTCCATCATTTTTTATGGCTATAAGATCTTCAGAGTAAACACCGACATCTTCTGGGATCTCATTAAAGAATCCGTGTATGATCGTCTCATCATCAACAAGAAAGTTTTTACCACTATCAGCATCAGATATAAAACGTATATTACTTTCTCCGACAGGTCCGGCAAAGGAAACTGGGGAGGTATTTATTTTATTGCCTTCACCATCAAGATAATCCCAATGATCATAATCAAAAACAATAAAATAGTTGTTTATCATGCACTTTACATCTGAATAATCACCATATTGCAATTCAAAAGCATATTTAGTTTTAAACTGTAATGCCAATACACTGTCATCTTTTACTCCAGATTCGACAGCTCTGGTCAACACTTTATATGCACTTTCGTAATCATCATCTTCAATATGCAGATTGGCATCTATCAAAACAAAATCCGCATTCTTCGGAAACAAATCGACGCTAGCATCAGCTTCTTCTAAAAATGCGTTAAAAATATCGCTATCAGAATTATCTGCATATAAGAGATTATATGCAGCTAGTTTTTCGGCCCAAACTTTTTCATTTTTAGAATCTATCATCAAAGCATCGTTATATTCAGCAACGGCTAACTGGTAAAGACCACGATTAATATAATCTTCAGCCTGGTCACAGTGCTGCTCGATCAATCGTTCTGCATTGCCATTGGGTGAAATAATAAAAACTCCCCACCCAATAACACTTAACGAAATAAGAACTATGCTCATTACCCTAGTGAACTTCACCTAAAAAACCTCATTACGCAACAGATAAGATAATTGATAACCCAAAACCAAAACACACAAAAGGTCCCAAAGGAAAACTATCACGAAGTTTTTTCTTCTTCGAGATCAACAATATAAGAGAAACCAGAGCAGATACTATTAGAGCAAAAAAGAGTGAAAAAACGGCCATATTTGCACCGCACAAAAAACCCAACGCTGCATAAAGTTTAATATCGCCGGCACCTAGTCCGCCCTTGGTTATTGCTGACATAATAAGCAGGAATACCATAACAATTATTCCAACTAATAAATTATTCAAAATAAGCATCCACGCAGATTGTCCTATAACGAACAATTCTGCAATAAAGAAAACAATTCTTCCTCCAAGAAGAATCAAAACAAACAGATTAGGAATAACAAACAATTCCATGTCAGTTATGACAACTGCAAAAAGAATCAACATTCCCATCGACAGTTTTAAATAGCTCAAAAGATCTGAAGCATTAATTTGAGCAAAATAGCCACATACAGCAGCAAATAACCCTATCAGGATCAAAAGCAAAATCCTGGATGTTTTTCCTTGAATTACACTGACTGCTTTTTTAGTTTCAGCAGACGTTTTAGAAGCGTCGGGGGCATCTGCAGTCATCTTAGTTTTTCGATAATATGGCAAATAAAACCGCATTGTCAAATAACATATTGACACTGCAATAATACACCAAATCAATCCACTAATAAATGACATGCTTCTTGCCCCCGACTATTCACTAAAATTACTTAACTTTTCCAAGGAATGTTTTGAAAGCCTTAGAAATTGTATCCATACCACCCTTAGCTAATGCCCAGAAAGCACCTGCTAATGCTACAACAATAGCTACAATGATGATGATGGAAATAAAGTTAGTGTCGCCTCTCTCAGAAGCTAAAAAGTTCTTAACTTTGCTCATCATTTGATTTCTCCTCCTTTCTTCAAAAATTAAAAAATACCGAATAAATTGAAGATATCTTCAATTTTATCGTAGAAAGTATCTATACCTTTGTTTATAAAACTCCGCAATTTAGTAAACATCTCAATCCTCGGAATAGTAATTCACTAATCAAATCTAAAAAATTAATATATTCCGATACTATTGAAAAACTTCTCAATGGCATCGTGAATATGTTGCAACCCTTGAAAGAGTAACTCTCGAAATAAAGCAGCTAACGCGATTACACACGCTAAGATAATTAATATGGCTACGATATTAGTTTCTCCGCTTTCTGAGACTAACAATTTCTTGATCCCGTTTTTCATTTTTCCTTTTCTCCCATTAATCAACCGATATGTAATACATACTTCAAAAAATAATGAAATTGAGTGCGGACACCATCCCACCCATTTTCAACCAAATACCAATACATAAAAGCAAGCATCGTAACTATAACCGTAATGATGATAATTGCCATAAATTTCGTATCACCACGTTCTGAAACAATAAAATCCTTAAATGCTTTCTTCATTTGACATGCAACCTCCCCATATTTAAAATAACCCTCCTGCAAAAGCAGCAGTAAAAACGATTACCATGACACCTAAGAATATCAAAACGATCGGCATCAACAACTTTGTTGATGCTTTTTCACCTTCCTGTAACAGGTGCTGTCTCTTTATTCTCCATAGTTCTGTAGATTGATTTGCCAGGAACCTGGTTAATTCCGCACCGCCTTTTTCCATACTCTGAAGTAATGCACTCACAAATTTCTTAATCTCACTTGAATTTGATGCCTTACCGAATCTGAAGATAGCTTCAGCATCTGAACAACCATTCTTCATATCTTCACTGGCTGTTTTCATTAGATCATAGAACTCACCTTCACCATTCTCAGAAACAAGACTCCATGCATCCTTCAAGACCATGCCGGAATTAACCAAAATGGCCATAGTAGATACTACTTCGGGAAGCTGCATATCACATTTGGTAGTCCTCTCATCAATAATGGTCTTAAACTGGGTTAAGAAAAAGCCAGCTGTAATGAAAGTAAATATCAATCCTACAAGAAGAATAAATCCATACATCGAATACATAAGTCCCGCAAGAACAAATGTAAAAGCCAGAATGAGATGCACAAACGATATTATCTGTGACCAGACAACCGTGGCATAATACTCTGAATAAACAGGAGAATACAAAATAGCAGCCTGAGTCTTAAGATCAGTTTCTATCTTTCCCCTTAAACGAAGAGGTCCTTTTGTACTCCATGCGTATCCGATAGTATACAAACCAGAGAGCGGGAATCTGCCGCTTTCAAGATTCTCATAAAGATATGCTGATTCCGCACCGCGGAAATCCTGTACCACAAACAAGACGGTGAGAGCTGTTCCAATTAAAAGCAAAATGAATCTCAGCATTTTCTCACCCCTTTACATCCATTATCTTTGTGCCTAACTTATAGGCTCCGATAAAGATACCAATGGCAATTGTAACTGCAATAACACCGGGAACAGTTGCAAAACTCCTGGCAAATGAACTCATCATGGTCCTGATCATCAACACCATACCGACAGGGATTATCATCATGATCATAAACTGTGATTTATTTGATGTAAGAGCCGTATCGATCTCAGCCTCGATCTCGATCTTTTCACTGATAATGTCACTGGTTCTACGAACAATGTCCTTCATATTACCGCCGGCACGATAACAAAGATCAAACACAACACCAAAATTCTTTATATCATCAATACTGCTTCGTTCACCTAGAGAACTCATCATCTGTTCGATTGGAACATTATTCTCCATACCGTCGATCATCTCTTTTACTTCGGAAACGATATAAGCCTTATCGGAATATTGAAGTCTCAGATCATCATATGAAGATAAGAGAGAATCCATCATATTCATACCGCTTGATAATGATACTGCAAGCGTTCCAAGAAAACTCCTGAACTGTTCTCTTAATTCATTCCTTCGCTTTGCTCTTAACTGCTCAGTCCTCATTGGGAAAAGGACCTTGACAGCAATAAGACCGGCAATAATAAAGATAAAAATATTACCGATCATGGATGCATTAGTAGCATTGCCATCCTCATCCAGAAACTGGTTACCATAAAAAATAAGTCCTACCAAACCGCCACAAACAAAGCATACAAGGAATGTTAGGAACTTCTCGGTTCCATTCATATAATACTCGTTATAATTTATCATCGGCGTATTCAGCGCTGACGGAATAAACTGAGGACCTCTTACCTTTTTAGCCATATCAGATCTCCCCCTTATAACCGGCAAGCGCAAGTTTTAAGGTGTTCGTCAGCTTATTCTCGGTTCTGACAAGACAACCTGAAACCTTCTCAAGTGTTGAATTCTCATCTTCTTCGAAAACATACAAAGGATTAAGCACGATTTCTCCATCCTTATATCCGACGACTTCACAAATCTCCATTGTCTTACGGGACTTATCCCTGAGTCTCGAAAGATGGATGATGATATCAACAGCGGAAGCGATCTGCTGTCTTATAGCCTCCAGCGGAAGTCCTGCCGAACCCTGAAGTACCATTGTCTCAAGACGGCTCAGCATATCGTGAACTGAATTGGCATGACCTGTTGAAAGAGAGCCGTCATGTCCGGTATTCATGGCCTGAAGCATATCAAGAGCTTCTCCACCACGGACCTCACCTACAACGATCCTTTCCGGTCTCATTCGGAGAGAGGATTTTATGAGATCTCTTATGGTTATCTCACCGGCACCCGTTGTATTCGCATTACGAGTCTCGAGTCTTACAAGATTATCTATTCCCTTGATCTGAAGCTCAGCAGAGTCTTCGATCGTAATAACACGTTCATCCTTAGGGATAAAATTTGATAAGGCATTCAGGAAGGTGGTCTTTCCTGAACCTGTACCGCCTGAAATAAAGATATTGTATTTGGCACGAACAAGGATCTCTAATTTATCAGCGATTTCTTTCGTTATGGAACCATATTCGATCAATCTCTCGATTGTCATCGGTTCTTTTGAAAACTTACGGATGGTAACGATAGGACCGCAAAGAGAAATGGGAGGCAGAACTACATTTACACGCGAACCGTCAGGAAGTCTTGTATCGCATATCGGACTTGACTGGTTAACTTCACGACCTGCAAGACCGACAATACGCTGAATAATGTCTTCAAGCCGTCTTTCACTCTCGAACTGCTTCTCCAATTTAAATAAATGACCATCCTGCTCAATAAACACATTTTCAGGTCCGTTGATCATTACTTCGGTTATAGACTCATCCTTGATGATGGAATCAAGTAATCCAAAACCACGGATAGAACTGAAAACCTGCTCGGCGATGGAAACCCTCTGCTCAATAGAACAATACTGACCTCCCAACTGAAGGGAGACCAATTCTTCTATTTTTTCCTCAAGGTCATCATCACTGATATCCTTAAGTGAGAAGCTCTCAGTTACCAAACTCTTGATCTTGGCAACAATCTGGAGTTCCATCTCAGAATCCACTTACCATCCTCCTCAATTTATGTTGTCAAACATTGACATGGTAGCTATATGATCAACAACCTTGCCAGCGTTTTCATGTAAAAATACCTGTATGCCGCCTATAAGTTTTGCATCGATATTTCCGACATTCTTACCTGTCTTGCTGCTGTATCTGTTATACATAAGGTGAAGCCTTCTCAACAGATCTGCTTTATTGTTCTGTTCAAGCAAGGCCAAAGACTGATAAGCGCGGGATATTTTCTGGTTTGAACCTTCCTCGCCGTCGGAAACCCAAACCAAATAATGAGCAAGGTTGAATATCTTCAGATGATCCGCATCAAGATCAAAATCGATATCAATAACTATATAATTATATGAACCGGTAAGTTTTAACTCATTTATAAGTCTGACAATATCATCGACGGCCAGTTCCAGCATATCCAAAGGAACTGCCGTGGCAGAATAAAACGAAACACCTGAAGCATCTTTTTTAACGCAGCTTTCAAGTTTCATACCGAGATTTGTTTTTCTGCTCTTTAGAGCATAGATAACTTCGCTCAAGTCATACTGGCCTTCACCGGAAAAATAGATATCCGCTGAACCAAAAGGCTCAAGATTAAGATATAAAACATTATTACCTTTACTGCTGAAATATTTAGCACAGGCTGCAGCAACGGTAGAGGTACCTACTCCGCCGCAAGGTGATGAAAAAAGAATTATCTTTGTGCTGTCATCATCAAGCTTTAAACTTGAGATACCATTAGCATTCTCTGCATATAAACTTAAGATCTGCTTATATATAAGATCCGCTTTTTGGAATTTGCAGATAGCACTGCGGTTTTTGTAGGAATCGATTCCATTATTCCCAACAAAGTAGGCAAAAACGCATTTGGGAGGAATCTTTCCAAAATCTATCTCAAACGTCTCGTCAGCCAGGAAAACTTCGATCCTATTAGAAATAAGAGAATCCAAAGCCATCTGCAGATCTGTAAATGAATAAAGCTCGATCTTATCTGCGAACTTCGCACTGAAAGCGGTTACAAAGCGGTCAAGATAGACTTTGTCACTGTCCAAAATAGCTACTCTTATTTTCATATTTCCCCTCCGAAGAGATTGTTCTATTCTTGCTATAGAAAAATCCATTCTTATAGTAACATTTGTGAAGAATTAATCAATCTTTTTAAATAATTTTCGGGAAATCTGAGCAAATTGGCAAGAGATGTAAAATATCGTAAAAAATAGCAAAATATGATAAACTGCCGAGCAAGTTATCTATAAAAATGCTATTGCCTTTGAATATTCAAGTTTATCTGCGCTTGAGCCGCTTTACACAAAGGATCGCAACGAACATCAACAAAAAACACCCCGCATATATGAGCAGGTTCTTCATCGAATCCGGAGTAAAAGACTGACGCAACAATCCTGCCAATGACGGCGGCGGATTACCCTGACCGGGTTGATTCGGGGCGCCTCCCTGAGGACCGGGGAAAAACATGCCCGCTCCTCCGTTATTCATGACGGGATCTGTACTTTCAGGTTCTCCTGCAGCATTTGAATCATCTGACCTGTCTCCGTGATGGTGTTTCTCTCCGTCCTCAGCTGACTCTTTGTGCTCCTTACCGCCGCCCTCAGAAGGTTCACTCCTTTCTCTGCTTTCATCAGAGTTTTTCCCGGAATTACTGAACTGTCCCATAGCCACGACATCGATCGAAGAACCGTCGACCAAAGCGCCCGGCTCTAAGGACTGACCTTCACGGGTAGACGGAACACTGCCGTTAAGCTGTCCGTCAATACTCTCCGCTCTTAGTTTGACTGTCTCATAGAGCATATCCGCAGCTGTCTGATATTCGCCGTAACTGTAGAATGAAGTGGGATCTTCTTCGACGAGCGGATCGATCATGTTCCTTATGCGGCTGTATGTCTCATCGAAGCGGCCGCCGTTAACATATTCATCTGCAAGCTGCCTGAGGTAAGCATGGTATCTTGCACAGCACTCATCGTTTTCGAGCAGAGCATCGAAAAAAGACGTGCCCTGGAACGGGGTGTCGATTGGATAGTTGATAACTTCCGTCCCGTCTTTTATACCCGCCATAGGAACCCCTCCGAACGAGAGATTGTAGTCCCAAGGGAATATGTTCAGCCTGCCGTCGTATTCATACAGGTAGTAATTGTGCGTCATGTTGCTCGAGAGACTGTCCATATTAACAGCGAATGTATGAACCGCCATATACTTGAGGACATTATCGACATCGAGATACTTCTCAATATCCTTGCCTTCACTGACATTCTTTAGTGCCGTAACAACTCTTCTGTGATCGCCTTTGCTTGTTGATGTTACCTCGCACCCCCAGATGACAGGATAACTGTCAAGATCGTCATTGGTGTAATTGAGACTGGCACCTCCGCCGTCACTGATGTTTGAATCATCTCTTGGCGCAGGTCCCATGCCGAACAATCCCGGCATATTACCCGGTCCGCCATCTCCCGGACCAGGTGGCAATAATCCGCCGTTTTCTGTAGGCTGGAATCCGCCCGGACCTCCGCCCTGCTGTGCATCTTCAGGTGCATTTCCCATCATGCCCTGACCGCCGGCAGGCTCCTCCCTGGTCACATCAGCCGGGTCCGGCTTATAAAGCTCTCCGTCCTGGGTACCGTAATTCCTGAGCATGAAGCTGTCTTCTATGCCTTCCAAAGCCAGATAGACACCCCAATACTTACCGTTGACAGAAACTTTGGCATAGTTATATAAGGATGCATCTGAATCAAGGTATCGGTACATGTCATATACGATCGCTTCCTTCATATTGGTGGCATCCGCGAAATTATTGTTAAGGATAAGCTTATCAAGGCCGCAATATGTCTGCCCGTCAACAAAATGGTCAAATTCGAGCTTGAAACTGAAACGGTCAGTATCGGGATCAGAGGCAATCGCAGCAAGGCTGGTATTTCCCTTCGGACGGATCGCGACATTATTCACACGGTTACCGTTTATGATCACGTTACAGTCGTAATATTCCTCAGTCAGAGCATTTGCGAGCATCTTGTTCCAGGAGTCGCTATCAATCTCGATATTAACAGCTATTACATCACCGGTATCAAACAGTTCCGTCTCATACTCCATCTTTACGTTCATGCCACCGGCAATACCGGTAAGATCAGGCGCAAATATGACAGCCAACAGGCAGGCTGCCACAGCAATCGACATAAGGGCGATTATTATCTTGGATGAATGCTTTCTAAGAAACAACGATATTACCTCTTTATACAGATCAATTCCATATACTTTATCTGTATAACCTTAAATGAACTTAAAACTATACTCAAAAAGGCCGGCATCTTATTGGCTTTGTCCCGGATAATTGTTCCTTTCAATGCTTAATCCAATTCGTTATTGATAAAAGATCTCATCTCCCAAGCGATCTCATCCGGCTTAAAATAATGTACATAATGTCCGCATCCGAGTTCTATCACTCTGGCGTTTGACAGTTCTTCCGCATAAGCATAATGATTGCCTACCCAATTGCTTCCTTTTGTTTCTGCGCCGTCAGAAATGAACATTAGCATCGGGACATCGGGCTTTGGTTTGCTGTCTATTAATTCAACCGCATCGAAAATTGCCCTGCCCTCATTTACGACATCCACATTCACCGTGTTCCTTGAGGCTATGGCGCGGTAGAGATCTTTTTCTTCCTCAGTAAGATCATCAGGCAGGTAGCTGTCTGAATAGTAGAATCTCAAAATACCGAGTTCTTTTGCGGCGACTACGAGTTTCTCATATTTCAAAACGCCTTCGACATCGTAATTGTCATATGTTCTGGGCAAGACATTATCAAGCCCTATTATCGCTTCCACCTCATCAGGATAATCCTGTGCCCACATGATTGCTTCGAGTCCTGACATCGAATGAGGACAGAGAATAAACGGGCCTTCAATGCCGGCCTTTGCCAAAGCTTCCCTGTCCTGTCTTAAGATCGTGGTAAATGACCTCTCGGTATCGACCACATCACTGAAACCATAGCCGTATTTTTCGATCACGACGATCCTGTAATCGTCATTCAAAAGCGAGTATAAAGGCTTGAAATCAATTATCGGCGCAGGCGTTCCGGATCCTGAAAGGAACAGCAATGTATGCTCCCCTTCACCTTCCGTATAAACGCACATATTGTGGCCGTCAACTTCGATCAGCTGTCCCAGAGGGTGTTCGAGCAAAGTTTCTTCCTTTTCCAGCATTATCCTGTGCCAGATAAAAATAACAACCACAGCAATGACCAGCACTACCAGCAGAGCGAGGATTATTACCCCAATAGTTTTAAGAGCCTTTTTCATAATCTTATCCCAAATAAAAATTCCTGCCCGAATTCTCAGGCAGGAACATTATAACACTCAGATTCTTTAGAACAGCGCTATTACTTAGCGAATGCAGCGCCTCTGTCGAATGCTTCCATGTTGATGGGGATCAGGTTGTGCTTTCTCTCGGGAAGGATCTCATAAAGTGACTTCTCAAAAGAATCTCTAGTGAAGCAACCAGTAGCCGTAGCCATACAACCGAGCATCGTGATGGGAGCAAACATCATCTTGCCTAATTCGGAAGCGATGTCAGAAGCTTCCATGGCAATAACCTTGATGTCTGTTCTTGTAGGTCTTGTCTTGATGAGTGAAGAATCGAGGATCATCAAAGCACCGGGCTTCAACTGCTTCTCGAACTTCTCCATCGAAGGCTGGTTCAGGCAGATTACAACGTCTGCATCATTAACAACGGGAGAACCGATGGGTTCATCTGAGAATACTACGGAGCAGTTAGCTGTACCGCCACGCATCTCAGGTCCGTATGACGGGAACCAGGATACTTCCTTACCTTCATAAAGAGCAGCTTCAGCTGCCATCTTGCCGGCGGAGAGGATTCCCTGACCGCCGAAACCGGCAAAAATTACAGAGAAATCAATCATTTCTTCACCTCCCCAACGTTAACGCAGTTGTTAGAAGTTGCAGGGATCGCACCTGAAACATACTTGCCGTCTGCATCGAATGTGATGTCAGCGCCCTTGTAGCATCCCAGAGGATACTGCTTTTCCATGTTCTCCTTAAGCCATTCCATGGCTACGAGAGGCTCCTTACCCCAGTTTGTAGGGCATGTGGAAAGAACTTCTACGAGAGAGAACCCGAGCTTGTTCTTCTGAACATTGAATGCCTTCTGGATTGCTCTCTTGGCGTTCTGGATGTTCTTGAAGTCAGTAACGCAAACACGCTCGATGTAAGCTGCGCCTGCGAGGTTGGATAAGAACTCAGAAACGTTGATAGGATAACCCTGATAAGAAGGATCACGGCCCCAAGGGGATGTTGTTGTAACCTGGCCTACGAGTGTCGTAGGTGCCATCTGACCTGATGTCATGCCGTAAACTGCGTTGTTTACGAAGATTACCGTGATATTCTCGCTTCTTGCAGCAGCGTGAACGATCTCAGCTGTACCGATGGAAGCGAGGTCGCCGTCTCCCTGATATGTGAAGACGAAGCTGTCTTTGAGGTTTCTCTTGATACCGGTAGCAACGGCAGGTGCTCTTCCGTGAGCTGCCTGAACCATGTCGCATGCGATGTATTCATAAGAGTTGTAAGTACAACCTACGGATGCAACGCCTACAGCCGTCTCAAGAGCATCATTTGCAACAAGAGTCTCAGCAACGAGTCTGTGGATGATGCCGTGGCAGCATCCGGGGCAATAATGGAAAGGCTTATCTGTAAGGCCTTTTGTGGGTTCGAAAACTACAGCCATCAGAAATTACCTCCTTCTGTGATCTTTCCCTCGTGGATCGCAACGATCTTGTCGAGGATTTCCTTCTGCATCGGGAGATTTCCTCCGAGTCTTCCGTGGAAATATACGGGTTTCTTGCCGTTAGCGCCAAGTCTTACGTCTTCGATCATCTGGCCTGCATTGAGCTCAACGTCGAGGAATGCCTTTACGCTGGGCATATCAGCAGCTTCAGCGATTGCCTTGTAAGGGAAAGGCCAGAGCGTGATAGGTCTGATCATGCCGACCTTGATACCGAGCTCACGGGCCTGACGGATAACGTTTCTGGAAATTCTGGAACATGTGGAGAATGCCGTGATAACGATCTCCGGATCATCATCCATGCAGATGGACTCATAACGGACTTCATTAGCTTCAACGATCCTGTACTTTTCCTGGAGCTCAAGGTTCTTCTTCTCAAGAACATCGGGATCGATGTAGATGGAAGTTACCGTGTGGTGGAAACCCTCGCCCTTTCTGCCGTTAGCGGCCCAGGGCTTCTCGATCTTTTCAACAGGCTCCTCGTCACGGAAAGCAACAGGCTCCATCATCTGTCCGAGAGTACCGTCGCCTACGATCATACAGGTCATTCTGTACTTATCAGCGAGGTTGAATGCTTCAACAACGAGTTCATAAAGTTCCTGAACGGAAGCAGGAGCGATAACGATGTTTCTGTAGTCACCGTGTCCGCCGCCCTTTGTAGCCTGGAAATAGTCACCCTGTGCAGGCTGAATGCCGCCAAGGCCCGGGCCTGCTCTGACGATATTGACTACAACTGCGGGAAGCTCAGCGCCGGCGATGTAGGAGATACCTTCCTGCTTGAGGGAGATTCCCGGAGAGGATGAAGATGTCATAACTCTAAATCCTGCAGCTGCAGCACCATATACCATGTTAATGGCTGCAAGCTCAGACTCTGCCTGAACGAAGTTACCGCCGACCTGGACCATCTTCTTAGCCATGTAGTGCATGACTTCGGTCTGAGGTGTGATCGGGTAACCGAAATAGTTGCGGCAGCCTGCTCTTATAGCTGCCTCGGCAATGACCTCATTGCCTTTCATCAATACTCTTTTCTGTGCCATTTGATTTCCCTCCCGATCAGAAACGCTCAACCGTGATTACTACATCCGGGCACTGCGTAGCGCAAAAAGCACATCCGATGCACTCGTCCGGATTTACGCAGGTTGCGGGATGATAACCCTTGGCATTAAGCCTTGTCTTGTCAAGTTCGAGGATTTTCTTAGGGCAGGCTGCAACACAAAGTCCGCAACCCTTGCACAGATTCTCGTTAAAAGTCGTTTTACCTTTTGCCACGAAAAACCTCCTAAAAACATCGCGCGTATCAGATACGCTAAAATTATCGTCATATTATAAACTTGATTGTTTTGCTAAGCAAATATCTTATTTATTTTATAATTATCAAACACCCAGGGGCTAAAACCGGGGCAAAACCCCGGCTGCAGCCGTTCTTTTCACCGCGCTTTTGCATCAAGATGACAAGAAACACGGCTGAAATCACGGCACACGCCGGTCTTTCAGCCGTACTTTTTCTGTTCGTTAAACTCCGATTAAACTATACAGTCTCTTTAGAGAGAAGGAGGATTGGTGCAAACACCATTATCATCAAAATTATACAAGACTCCGCTTATCTTTCTGAGTCCGGTTGCCGCGGCTCCGCCATTAGTGAAAAAGTATGTCTTTCCGCCGATGATCTTCCATTCGTTTTCAACGAGAACCCCTTTGCTTCCGGCATAGAAACGTTCGCCGTCTTCTACAAACCATCCGTTACGTAATACTCCGTCTTCACCAAGGAAGAATCGCTCATTATTTACATATATAAAGCCGGTCTTAAGCGAAGGTCTGCTGTTATCATCACCAAAATAATAAGTTTTGCCGTTGATCGTCTGCCAGCCTGAATACAGAGCTCCGTCACTTCCCGCATATACATAGTTATGATATCCGTATATGTCGGAATAAAATGAAAAAGTATCGATCCATTGATTTGTTATCAATCCGCTCGTAGCAGGATTAAAAAAGTAATATTTTCCGTCAATCTTATTCGTATTGATAACGGCATAAGGATCAGTTTTTCCGTCTCCAAAATAGTACTTCACTCCGCCGATTGTCTGCCATCCGGTAGCAGCCCGTCCCTTCGAATCAAAATAGTACCAGTTGCCGTTAGGAACCTTCTTTTTATCTACCTCAACATAATGATCGTTGTACCAGCCTGCCTTCATTAAAACACCGTTTTCGTCGAGTCCGTACCAGGCGCTGCTGCCGTCAGAGTTTTCGATGAGGATTATGTCATCTTTCACCAATAGGGGACCGATCCCCATGGTAAGAGAAAAATAGTACCATTTACCTTCAATTTTTGCCCAGCCTTCTGCAGCACGACCGGTCTTCTCATTAAAGAACATCCATCCGTATTTGGTCTGCTGCCAGCCCGTCAGCATCTTGCCGTTACGGCCGAACATGTACCAATCTTCACCGATCTGTTCGACCCCGTTCTTATACATTCTTGGAATGTGGGAATCGACAAAGTAATACCAGGATCCATCGATCTGCTTCCAGCCCTTTGCTGCTTTTCCGTTGCCGTTCAGGTAATACCAGTCTCCGTCATATTGCTGCCAGCGGTTGGTAAGCATCGCGCCATTCAGTCCGAAAATGTATGTTGCTTTATAAGTGCTGTCATAGCGCAGTCCCGTAAACATGACTCCGTCCGAACCGAACCAGTACCATTTACTGCCTATTTCCTTCCAGCCCTTAACATAGGATCCGTTCTCATAATATCTCCATTTTCCGGCAGAATATTCATCCCAGCCGTTATAAGGTGCATTGGAAACCTCATCGGAAACTGTTTCTTCTACAGAATATGAGATCACAACCTGAACCTCGTCATCGGCAGTACCGTCTTCTTCGGGAACCACTTCTTCGACTTCTTCAGTCAGTTCAGGGGCTGCGACCTGAGCATCGGTCTCATCAGCCAAAGCAAGACAGCCCAGCGAGAGGACCGTAGCCACTGCCGCTATGACAGAAATAATGTGCTTGGATTCAATTCTTCTTTTCATAAGTTACCTCCCATATTTATATACTCAACCATTTTAACTTAATTATCTTTTACTTGCTATTATTGATTTTACGGCCTGACCATATAATTTTCTGACCTTATAACAATAGAGGGGTTGCTCATTTATTAGAAGCAACCCCTCTTTCAGGTCAAATTGTAATTATCCCGCAAGTCAAATCGAGCTCTGGCTGCGACTCAAAAACGGGATAGGTTCAATTACTTAGCTGCTGCAACAACCGCATCAGAAATAGCAGCCTCATCACCGATAACTACGACATTGGGGTGAAGCTGAAGGATCGAAGCAGGTACATAAGGTGTAACGGGGCCGCAGAAAGCCTTCTCTACGATATCCTTCTTGCCTGCACCTGTAGCCATAAGGATAACTGTCTCAGACTTCATAATGTAGCCGATACCCATTGTATAAGCCTGTGTGGGAACTGCAGACATATCTCCGTTGAAGAAAAGTCTTGCGTTGTCCTTGATGGTCTGCTCTTCGAGGTCGATGCACTGTGTGTTTACGCAGAATGCGTCAGCAGGCTCATTGAAACCGATATGTCCGTCACCGCCGATGCCGAGGAGCTGGATGTCGAGGTGGCCCAAAGACTCAAGGATCTTATCGTAGTCTGTGCAAGCCTTCTCAGCATCAGCCTCAAGACCGTTGGGTACATAGGTCTTGTTCTTGTCAATGTTTACGTGGTCGAACAGGTTTGTGTTCATGAAATATCTGTAAGACTGATCGTGATCTCCGCCGAGTCCCCTGTATTCGTCGAGGTTTGCGGATGTAACCTTGGAAAAATCAAGGCTTCCGGCCTTATACATATCAACAAGTGCTTTGTATGTGCCGACAGGTGTGGATCCTGTTGCAAGTCCGATCTTGCAGTCCGGCTTAAGCCTTATCTGTGATGCGATAAGCTCTGCACAAGCCATTGAAGCTTCTTCATAAGTACTCTTTCTGATAACTCTCATATTTTCCTCCCGAAATAGTTTGTATATAAAACGGCTCCGCCCGTACATCAGGCGAAGCCGTAATACCCGTTATTCAGCCGTAAGGCCCTGCTCCTTAATGATTGCGATAAGCTTGTCGACATACTCCTCACAGATCTCGTCTGTCTTGGCCTCGACCATGACACGGATCTTGGGTTCTGTGCCTGATGCTCTGAGGAGCATTCTTCCGTCGCCGCCCAATGCCTTGTTTACTTCTTCAACGCCCTTAAGGACTGCAGGATTCTTCTGTGCTTCTTCCTTGTCCTTAACGACAACGTTCTTAAGACACTGAGGGAACATCTTCATCTCGCCTGCGAGCATCGAGAGAGGGAGCTTCTTCTCGAGCATGGTCATGAGGACCATGAGAGATGTGAGGATTCCGTCTCCTGTAGTCGCATATTTCGCGAAGATGATGTGTCCGGACTGTTCGCCGCCAAGAACGAAACCGTTAGCCATCATGTTCTCGGCAACATACTTATCACCTACCGCGGTCTTCTCGGTACGGATGCCGATAGCCTCGCATGCCTTGTAAAGACCCATATTGCTCATGATGGTGGTAACGATCGTGTTGCCGTCGAGCTTGCCGCTTTCCTTTAGGTATTTGCCGCACAGATACATGATCTGGTCGCCGTTGACCTCATTTCCGAGCTCGTCAACGCAGAGACACCTGTCAGCATCTCCGTCATAAGCGAAGCCTACGTTAAGGCCGTTGTCCAAAACATACTTCTTGAGGTTCTCGATGTGTGTGGAGCCGCAGTTTGTGTTGATGTTGAGACCGTCAGGTGTGTTGTTGATGATATAGACCTTTGCGCCCAGAGCCTCGAAAACGGATCTTGCGATATTCCAGGATGCGCCGTTAGCGCAGTCCAGACCGACCTTCATTCCGTTGAATGCTCTTGTAGGGATTGTCATGAGATAACCGATATAGCGGTTGCGTCCGGAAGCGTAGTCTACGACGTTGCCGATAGCCTCACGCTCTGCGAGGGGGATCTCCTCGATCTCACCGTCGATGTATGCCTCGATCTGCTCTTCGATCTCAGCCTCGATCTTCTGACCATTGGCACGCATGATCTTGATGCCGTTGTCATAGAAAGGATTGTGTGATGCAGAGATCATGATACCGCAGTCAAAACCGTCTGTCCTGCAGCAATATGAGACTGAAGGAGTTGTCGTAACGTGGAGAAGATATGCATCTGATCCAGATGATGTTATGCCTGCAGTAAGTGCTGCTTCGAGCATATAGGAACTTCTTCTCGTATCCTTGCCGATGATGATCCTGGCTCTCTTGTCATCGTGCTTCTGGCCATAATACCAGCCGATATATCTACCAACCTGGAAAGCTTTCTGCGCGGTGAGTGCTTTGTTGGCTTCGCCTCTGAAGCCATCAGTACCAAAGTATTTGCCCATGAATAGTACCGCCTTATTTTATGATAAGAGATTTTATCACAAAAATACTTTGGACAATAACTATATTTGAGGTAAATGTTAAAAACAGTAACATCATTTTTCAGGCACGAAAAAAGCTCCGTATCCGGATACCGGACACGGAGCCTGAAAGCGCCTGACTTATTGAATCTCACTCAACTTCATACTCGACCTTCGTGACCTTGCCGCCCAAAGCGGTAATGTTTTCCCTGTAACACTGCTTGTATTCTTCATAACTGTAAGCCATAGACCATCCCCATGCGGCATCACTTCTGAAGATAGTCTCAGGATCGAAATCTGTTATTACGCCGCCGCCGTTCGGATTTACGCGCAGTCCTTCAAAATAGACAGCATCGTAACATATCTGGTCAACATCATCCTCCTCATCATTGTGCCACGAGACTTCATATATAATAACCAGCCGGTTCGATTCTTTTTCTCTGACTTCCGGAATATCTGTTACAAGGTAAGCATCATAGAAAACCGCATCCGTCTTCGAATAATACTGAAGACCTCCTACCTCGCCCCAATAAGCGCACTGATCGATCTGCATCTGTTTCAGCTGTCCCGCCGATACAAAATCATCCATCTGCGGCATAACATCTTCAGGCGTTACATCATAGTTCGGAGCAGGCGTCGGTGTCGCGACGAAAATATAACCGTCATCGTCATCCTCATCGTCTTCATCTTCATCTTCGTCATCATCATATCTTCTGGAATATCCGCCTGAATTGGGTTGGAGATAATTGGCCATAAAATACGAAAAGATGCCAAAACCGGTTACAGCGCTAAAAACAATTAGAATTATCAGCCATGTCCTTACAACACGTCTTACCGTAGCCTGGCGCTGTCTGCTCGCCTGTATCTTCTCGGCATCGAGCTGAGCCTGACGCTGAAGCTCATACTGCTTCTCGAGCAATTCCTTCTGATGGGCATGCCTTCTTTCCTCACGTTCTGCTTCGCCCTGAAGTCTCTCGTACTCTACATCTGAATCGTCGTAGTCGATGGTAACGACCGTACCGCAGGAACTGCATACAAAAACACCGTTCTCTTTATAGATGTTACCGCCGCAATTCGGACACTGAACTCCGACCATCTTCATAATCCGTTCCCCCTTAACAAATATAGCGGATCCTATAACGTATCCTGTTATCCTTCAGAATATTATACAGTTTTTTCCGCAACATAAAAAATCTCTTCTCAGCAAAGAGGCTGCCCCAAAAGGCAGCCTCCATAATGGATTTAATTAAGAACCGATGGATCTTATTCGATCTTTGATCCGCACTCAGGGCAGAACTTAGGCATATTGCCGTCAGCGGGCTTGTAGCCGCACTTAGGGCAAGCCGAAGGAGCTGCTGCAGGCTGAGGCTGTCCGCAGTTACCGCAGAACTTACCTGTGTTGCCTGTCTGACCGCAGGAGCATGTCCAACCTGCTGCTGCGGGAGCGGGCTGAGGCTTACCGCAATTGCCGCAGAACTTACCTGTGTTGCCGCCCTGGCCGCAGGAACATGTCCAACCTGCTGCAACGGGAGCTGCCTGCTGAACGGGAGCCTGAGCTGCACCTGCGAAGAATCCGCCGGGCTGAGCGCCGCCCTGCTGCTGAACTGTATTCATAGCTGCTGCTGTGGCATTGTTGCCGCCTACGGCACCCATCATGCCCATGCCCATGAAGCCGTTGACTGCGCCGTTTGCGTTTGCACCGGCAGCCTTCATAGCCTCTGTCTGGCCCAAAGCAACTGCTGCACCGAGAGCACCAGGATCTGCACCATAAAGCTTTGCCTCGTCGACCTTCTCGATTCTCTCACGGGACTTGTCGTCAGGTGTAACGGAAGCGATGGCAACTGTCTCTACAACGATACCTCTCTTCTGGAGCCACTCGTCATCAAGGCAATCCTGCATGTATCTTCTGAACTCGCCCTGCTTTGAAGGCAGTGTTGAGAACATGATACCGTTCGGGTAAGGGCCGCCGCACTTATTGAGTGTCTCTGTGATATTGTCGAGGAACTCGAGACGGGGCTGCTGAGGCTTAGCGGGTGTTCCCATGAACTCAGCTACTGTGTACTCGTCCTTAACGTTACCGACGATATTTCTGAAGAAAGTTACCGGGTTCTCTACTCTGAACGAGAATGTACCGTTCAGACGGATGTAGATGTTACGATACTCAGGGTCTGCATAAGGTACCGGTGAAGGTGTACCGAAGTTCTGATTCATCATCTCGAGCTTGTTTACGAAGTAAACTCTCTGCTGCTGCTGGATCTCTCCGCCCATCTTCATACGGTTCCAGATGTCACCGATAGACTGCTTGATGTTCTCACCGAAGTTCTTGTTTGCAAGAACTGAAGGTGCTGTAGATGTATCCCACTTATAAGCGCCAGCCTCAGAAACAACATCGACGATCTCTCCGTTGTTTACGAGGAGACAGAAACAACCCTCAGGTACGTTGATAACGGAGCCGTTGGAGATAACTTCGGAATTACCCTTGTTTCTTCCCTTCTCCATCTTGTTTGCACCCTTCTTAACAAGGATCTCCTGTCCCAAAGAATCCTGAGTGAAGAACTCAAGATACTGATCCTGGATCTGGCTTGAAATAGAATCAAAAGTGGTTCCGGCCACATTCTTGATTAAACTAATCAATCCCATATTAATTATTCCTCCTGAAACTTGGTCGAAAATAACTCCGCCGATAAAAATAATATCATTTATTTGATAAAACAACAATGATTTTACACAGCGTTTGGAACGATAATGTGAAAAAAGACAATGAAACCAGCATCTTGCGGATTCCAGGTCGATTCTGCAAATATCAGGTAAAATTCAAACTTACGACAATATTGAAATAAAAAAAAGCTCAATAAAAATCGGCTCGAGATACTACAGTCGTTTTTATATGAAAAACATATTGTGTCTAGTGCTTTCGGGATACCGATCAGGATATCTCAGCAGTCGGTATATCTGCTGTTGATCTGATCGATTATCTCACGAGCGCCCACATCATTTCAAGTTTGTCATAGAAGTGGCCGACCTCTTTTATCTCACGCCACATCTCATCTTTAAAATGAACCCTAAAGCAAAATAAATCTAAAGTGAACTAATATAGCTGACTAACAAAAAAAACAGCAAATAACCAATGACTCCGAGTAATGCGTCGGCAATTAATATGAGTGCAATTATCCTGCCAATTTTAGTAGGTGCTTTGCAGCATGTTTTGCCGGTTTGTCCGTTGATGGCTACAAGGTAAGTCTTTTTGCCGTAATTGTATTTTGCAAGATATATAGGTGCCATAAGGCATCTGAATTTAACGTTGTAATAGTTAGTGTAGATTTTCTCGCCATAGCAACGATTGGAACGGATGCCGCGTCTTATCTTTTCAGTTATCAGCTTTTTTGTGCGTTCCCAACCTTCATTGAGTCCAAGTGTATACCTCTCGGCAGGAATACCGGCAAGGTATTTTGATGAATAAGGAACGGCTCTGGTAAAGTCAAAGTCCTGAACTTTTGAAATGAACGGATTACTAATTCTGTCTGAAGCAAAGATCGGGATGTCATCAAAGCCTTGATACCAGCTTCCGGTGAATTGTTCATTATTCTCTTTCCCGACTATGTAGCGATATGCAGTATAAGATGAAGCGGTATAAGCATCAAAAGTCCAGAAAGGAAGATAGATACCGACAACATTTTCGAGTTTGCAATCTAACACGCCCTTCTTAAGGAGCTTCTTATTCTTCAAATAGCCGATAAATAGATCCTGAACCTGATCTTTGCTGATCGAAAAAGGGATAACAGCATTGGGTACCATTATCTGGTCATTCTCGGCAGCGGGTGCAACGCTTGTTGAACCGCAGAAAGGACAGGCACCTGTAACCTGTTCGGAATCGTAAACCGTCTGACCGCCGCAGTTAGAGCACACGATGAGTTTCTTGTAACTGCCCCAATCCACACTCGCACGCTGCAAAGCTGTGTTAAAATCGAGTTCTTCGGCAACAGCACCGTTTTGAGGAGTCGAGAGCTTTGTCGATAACCCGCAGAATGGACATGATAAAGTTGCGGTGACAGGATCAAAACCTATGCCGATGGAATTACCGCACCCCGGACACTTAATGTCCGTGCTCGTAACATTAACACTGCTAATGACACTTCTGTTTTCAGACATTTCCTTATCCCCTTCTAATCTAAAAGATATTTTATCATTTCTGCATGCTTAATGACATACGATTGCAAGAACATTGTATAATGATGAAAGCGTCAGAGTACATAAGAGGACAAACAGAATGGAACAGAACAAAGATATATTTCCGGATAAAAACAGTTTCCCTGACAATCCGTATAACCAATATTATCAGGAATATATAAAAGACCCTGAAAAAGGAAAAAACGAAGTTTCCAAGCCTAAACAGATAGGCTCGATGGTACTTTGCGGAGTATCGACCGCATGGGTGGTCTTAACATGCTGTTTCTGGGCCATTCTATATGCTGAGGGCGTTGATCCGGATAAAGCAATTAATTTTAGCATCGCAATGTTTTTCTTTTTTTGTTTCATGCTTATTCCGGCGATCATTGCAAAAGTCATCAATCGTAAAAGCATATGGGCTGTTATCGACATTATATGTGTATGCATAGTTTTAGTGGCAGTAATAGCCATGAGCATTCTTATGCCGCCATGGTATTAATCAAGTCGGATCGCTCCAAGGTTAGATAACAGTTTGTTATATTAGTAAGATAAACGACTACGCTTTTTTCTAACCATATTTTTGAGCAGAATTGTAAAATGTCGAAAAATTAAATCATTTATTCAATAAAACAACAATGATTTTTCATTCACCCTAGGCGAAAATGTCAAAAATCCCGAAAGGATCTGAAGACCTATATTTCATTGATATATTTGTCCGTACGTTCGTTTAATATTTTTATTGCGTCATCTAGCGTACGGTCCCCCGCATAACAGGGCTCAAGATCCTCGGTAAGGATGGCGGTAATGACGGGATCGTCATAATAATACGTCGAAATGGCTGAAAGACTCTTCATAAGCTGTTCTTCCATATCTTTTGTGGAATATTTATTTCCGTACACTTCGAAAACATCATCCAGACCCGGCGCAAAGACAGACATCGTCTGGCCGGCATCCACACTTATGTTGTTTTTCTCGGAGATAATGGATAGATTCCTTTCCATTATCACTTTATTTGTTACGATATCCTGAAACTCATTTGATGAACCGCCAAAGCCTGCGCCCGAAAACAGGAAATTAATGAACAGCCTGGCACCGTCCTTCATATCGGATGAAGCAGGTACGGATATCGTCTCCAATGCCCTGAATCTCGGACCAGAAGCGTCAAGCGACGGTGTTCCGATTATCGTGTAACTGCCTTTGTCAAAATTACATGCATACACAAAGTCCAAATAACTGCTTATCCTGTCATAGCGGCATTCAGTGCGGGGCCTGTTCTGCTCTTCATCCCAATCAAAAAATGCCGGGTCCGCATAACCGCTCTCGTTAAAATGCTCAGCCGCGTATTTAAATGCAGCCCTGAACTGATCCGTGCCGAAATCTGCCTTTCCGCCTTCGGTCGCCGACCTGATATCAATGCACGAAAGGATAAAACCGTTTTTACTGCAGTATTTCGAGAACGGATAATCGTAAGGAGAGAATCCTCCCAGTTTCTGCCCGATAAGATCATCAAAATCTTCGAAAGTTATGCCACATGCCCCGTCCTTAACAAGTTCCCTGTTGATAACAAGCCCTTCTATCTCGAGAGTGACTGGCAGAAAGTACATCTTATCCCCAGTCTTTGAAGCCTCTATGATGTTCCGGAACTGCTTGTCCATCACATCATTATCGAGATAACCCGTAAGATCATCAAAGACGTCATCTCTCATTGCAGATCTTTTCTGGATCCCGATCGCAAGATCCGGAGCTTCGGACCCGTTCAGCTCCTGGATCATCGCAAGCAGCTTCTCATCATCGGCTTCGGTCATCGAGATGCTTTTTCCTGCCTTGATACCCGTCTTGTATTTGCTCCAAATCCTTACGAGATATTCATTATTAGTCCTGTTGAATTCATATATGGCATTTGACAGATATTCGCTGATCGCCTTACCGGCCGGTGCTGCCAATTCGATTACTTTCTTTCCGGCATTAGGATTCTTCGCAGCCTTCATCAGAACGGTTACCGTACTGTCATAATCGGTATCGAAAACCGAATATTCCGTTGCCTCCGACGAACATATAACAGCAGTATTACTGTCACAGCTGACAAGTTGAACATCGGTCTTTGAAAGATCAGAAAAATAAGGGGTATACCAGTCGCTGTCTATGAGCGTCCTGACCTCCTGATCCTCTAAGTCAAATGCCGTAATGTTCCCGAATTTATCGAGCCTGCAGAGTTCGCCTGAATCGACTGTTTTGTATTCCGCGAGGGACACTCCGCTGTCATCCCCGTATTTCACGGTCTTTATCCGCTTTCCCGTACCGGCATCGAACCCGAGCACAATGGCACCTTCCGTCATGGTGTGGCCGACAGTGTAAATAACGTTGTTGACCGGATCGCAGGTAAAACCGTCAACATCATATACGCTTTTCATTCCCGAAAGATCCAGTTCGTTTATGAACTTCGACCCCTTAAATACGTAAGCATGGACTTCGACTTCACTTGACCCGGATTCAGTTAAAATAATGGGAATAACATACTCTCCCGCAAAATAGACATCAGTTACTCCATAGCCCGTTATATCGTCATCAGAAATCATAAGATCTTTTCCGGGTTCATTTGTGAGCCTCCTCACATTGCTCACTTCACCGCTTGTAAGATCGATATTCACAAGCGCATTGCGGAACCCGTCAGCTGAATAGAGCGAAACGGCGGCTTCTGCCGTGTTTGCGTCCTGTCCTGCCCGTATCGCATCAATACTGATGATCGGATAATCACCCGGATTGGAAAGTTTTATACGGTTTACCAGATTGCCTTCCAGATCATAAGTATCAAGCATCGCCCTGCGGTAATCGTCATAGTCGGAAATATCAGTCAGAACGTACAGATGATAGACACTGCCCTTGTTGTAACAAACTGCGTTGCCGGAAACCATCTCGGTAGCACTCACGTCCGGATCCAATTCAAATCTGTAAGATATGTACCACGGATCGTTTTCTTTGACCAGATCATCAGTGGTCTTGCCTTTCGAGCAGGATAAAAGCAACGGCATAAGAAACACAACAGCCATTACCAGAGCAGACAGTTTCAGCGTCTTCATATGCGGAGCCTCCGAACAAAAGCATTATCCCCTGCCTGCACTATAGATTATTTTTGCTGTTTTATCAGGCTTTTCCGAAATATGTCACGAAACTTATGCCGAATATATGCCGTAAGTATCAGTAAGCGTAATGGATCTTCCTGCTCATCCTGAAAAGCTCAGGTGTCTTTTGGATCCCCTCAGGGATCTCGACACCTTCCATGGCGCAGTTGACGACAAGAGGAACACCCGTGATCTTTGAGGCTTCCAATATCTTGCTCTCGCCTTCTGCGAGCATCTCTGCCGTCGTCTCTTCAAGAAGATTGGTGTTATTGATGTAGCCGTCGATCTTAAAGCCTGCGGCTGCCTCAAGTTCGCGGGTCATTACCGCGATCTGCTCAGCATCGGAAGTGAAAGGTCTTAAACTGTTTACAGCCATGTAGATCACCGCGTCGGCGTTTTCGATCCTCTTTTTAAGCGAACCCAAAACCAGAGCACCCATGTCCTCTCCTCCGATATCAAAGATACCCTGATAGGACTCGTCATCGAAGATAACGAACATATCCGGAGGCAGGACGGGTGCATCGACATTGGAACCCGCATACATGGGGGTTACAAGCCTTATATCCGCATCTTTGAGGACCGATGCGCAATCCGACGAGCGGTAGAAAGGATTTACGATGTCGAGATCCGCTATGAGCAGTTTCTTATCAGGCAGCGCCTTCCGCTGTGCAAGAGACATATTGACGGCGATCTCGGACTTACCACTTCCGTAAGCCCCGATGATGATAGATAAACGGTGATCAAGATAAAACATCAGAACAGATTCTTCCTTCTAAAGATTACGAAGCCCCAGGCACCGATGACAGCCATCCATGCGACGGACTTGCCGATGTAGATAAGGTTGTTCTCGGCATAAGTAAGATGCATTGAATCAACTTTCTTCAGGTCATGCGGAGTAACACTCGACATGTCACCGGAATACATCGACTGCATGATGAAGTTGACCGAGAAATCGATCTCATCTGCATACTCGGCGCTTCCGCTGACAAGGCTGGTAACGCCGCCTGCCTGGTAATCGCCTTCAAAACCTATCGGCGATACGACATATACGGGATGGAATATCTTCCATGCCACACCGAGGAAGCTGTCCTTGTCGTATTCGTCTTCCAGATCCTCAACGTCGTCTTCATCGAGCATTCCGGCCTCGATCATCTCCTCGTAATTCTCGTGTCTTACCCTGATATAATCATCAACTGCCTTGCCGGGTGTATTGAAACTGCCAATAACAGCGGCAGCAGCATTCGACATGATGGCTATAAGGATGCAGAGGATGACCGGCAGCGCACGTCTCCTGAAAATGAGGGACAGTACGACAAATGAAACTGTCATGACCAGGAATACGACTATCGCGACGCCGAATCTTGCGAACATCTCGCCGCCGTTAACACCGACTCCGATACCAGATACCCAGAGTCCGAACATTGACGAAAAGATGTATACGATACAAAGGAAAACACTGGCTGCTATCTGCGTGATCATGTAAGATCCGTAGATCTCGCCTCTCGAGTGTCCGGCGATTATCTTGTTTCTTACGATGCCGTCCGTATAATCCCTGCCGAGGTGGAGACACGTGAACAGCGCCACAAACTTGGGCAGTTCGGTAATAAACGCAACGGAGAGCATCCAGGTAAGGAATGTGACCTCGTCCTGAGAAATATTGATCGGATTGAACTTTATGCCATCCTCAAGATCAAGTGACATAAGCGCTGCATAGAAGAGCGCGGTCAGCACCGGCCATACAAACGAATATGCAGCAACTATCCAGAAGAAAACGCTCTTAATGATACGTCTGAATTCGAATCTCAATAACTTAAGCATTTGACTCACCTCCTACAAGCTTTACGAAGTAAGTCTCAAGGTCGGTCTCTTTGGTAACGACCCTGGCTATGTTTGCACCTGCATCATTTGCAGCCAGAACGATATTAGTCAGATTGTAATAGCCTCTGGCGTAAACGATACCGCTCTGAGGATCGTAAGAAGTCGTAAGTCCCTTGGCATTGAGGACAGGGATGAGACGCTCGGGAGTGCCGGTATAGAATTCTGTTACCAGTCCGCCTGCATCTTCGAGATCTTCTGCCTTGATCTCCTTAACCACTTTTCCGCCTTCAACGAATGCGAAATCGGTCGCGAGTTTTGAGAGTTCCGAAAGGATATGGCTCGAGATGATTATCGTTACACCCTTCTCTCTGTTGAGTCTTATAAGAAGGTCTCTTATCTGGATGATGCCCTGGGGATCGAGACCGTTGATGGGCTCATCAAGTATGAGGACTTCCGGGTTTCCGCTCATGGCCATGGCGATACCGAGACGCTGTCTCATACCGAGAGAGAACTTTCCGGCCTTCTTCTTTCCGGTATTTCCGAGGCCGACGAAATTAAGGCTCTCCTCGATGGATCCGTCTATCTTAAGACCGAGATTGATGTATTGGAATACCAGATTTTCTCTGGCTGTCTGATTTGAATAGATCGAAGGAAGCTCGACCAGAGCTCCTACCTTACCGAGTTTCTTATGGTCGAAACCATATTCGACCGTACCTGAAGTGGGTTTCTGAAGGCCCGAGATGACTCTCATGATCGTGGTCTTTCCCGCACCGTTCCTTCCGACAAGACCGTAGATCGAACCCTTCGGAACAGTAAAGCTCATGGAGTCCAGTGCACGGAATTTTCCGTAATCTTTGGAAACTTCACTGACTTTAATAACATAATCCTTATTCTCAGCCACGAGTTTATCTCCTTATTATCCGTATTGTCGGGGATCCCTTTTCCCCGGACTTTCCACATTATACCAAAGTATAAGGAGCTTTATCTTAATACAGCCTTAATTCTTGACGAGCCTGCCTGCGCGTTCACCTATAACGACGGCGAAAACGATCTTCACCAGATCAGGGATAATGAACGGCAGCACGCACCATGTCATAACGGTCGCAAGACCGACGGGACCTGTCTGAGCTGCATATACCGTCATGAACCAGATGACTCCGAATACATACATGACGATCTCAAATATCAGGGAGATTACGGCGCCGAGGACCCATGTTCTTACGGTTGAAGTCATGAGACGCTTGAAAAAAGCTTTCTCGAGCAGCCAATAGACAAGTGCGGCAAGTAAAAAACCTATAAGAAATCCGCCCGTAGGTCCCGCGAATGCGCTTAGCCCGCCCTTGAATCCGGCGAAAACGGGAACTCCGACGGCACCTATGGCCAGATAGACCAATATCGCAAGAGTTCCCCTCCTGCCGCCGCAGGTCAGCATTACTGCCAGTATACCCATAGTTTGAAGAGTAAACGGTACGGGGCCGATCGGAATGCTTATCCAGGAGGATATGGTTATTAAAGCCGCAGATATGGATATAAGGACGAGATCGTAGATGAACGCCCTGTTCTTTACGGCTTGTGAGCCGGAAGATGTTGTTTTCGAAGTTGTTTTTGTACTTGTCTCTGACATTGTAAACCTGTTTGCGTTTTTAATTTACAATCGAGATAATACTATTCCTTTCCGGGATAATCAAGACTCAAAACTGATACTTTGGCCAGATGCCTTTCTTGTCGTGGGTATGCTCGGGAAGCTGGTAAAGATCGTGTCCGGGATAGTCGTTGCCTTCAACAATCACGGGGCCGTCAGGCGTAAAGCAAACATCCCAGCCGATAAATCCGACCTGGGGAACGACCATTGCGGCCTTTGTGCACATCTCTATAACCTGATCCCACATCGGGAAAACAAAGCCCTTGAACACGGCACCGGTCATGGGGTGCTTCTCGTAAAGGACTTTGGTTTTATCTATCGGATAATCGGTTATCTCGCCGGTCTTTTCATCAACAGGAGCAGTCATGCCGCCGCTGTTGAAATTATCGACGCTGTGGCCGTAGTTACCGAACCTGCAGCAGGCACTTGCAACATGTACCTTGCCGTCTCTCTGGATCGTAACAAGTCTTACCGTGTTGATGGCATACGGATAGATCGCGCTTACAGCCGGGTGCTGGACTATCATCTCCTCGAAGAAATGAGGGCGCTCCATGTTTACGAGTCTCTCATAGATAGCTTCAGCAGGCTCAGCCTTGCAGTCGATCTTCTCAACCGTTTTGCCGCAAGATCCCAGGTCCGCCTTTGCCATCAGGAAATCATGTTCGTTGATGAAGTCGATCACTTCCTGCTTGTTGTCTTTCCTGATCTCTATCCATCTGCGGCCGAGGAACTCACCGAAGCGCTTATTGAACTCTATCTTGTTATCGATAAGGTCCGTATAGTTCGGATCGTTGTATCTCTTAACGAGTTCATAGTTGCGTCCTCTGGTGATATAAGTGTCGCGCTCGGCATCGTTGAGGTTATACATCTCGTAGAGCCAGTAATCCATATAACCGGCTCCGAACTTTCTTCCGCAATGGACCATGTCGAAAAATATCCACACGCGGGATTTACCGCTCTTTTCGTGGATATCCTTTATCTTGGCGTTCATCGCCTTATAGTCCATGCGCGTAACGCGCCTTATGAGATAACTCAGTTTTGACATAGCAGGATTATAATACAACGCGGAATTATTTGTTATAATGTCGTTCGAACAGAAATAAACAAGTAACACACTTGTTACTTTAGGAGGTTTTACATATGGCAATCAGAATAGGTATCTTAGGCTACGGCAACCTCGCAAAAGGCGTTGAACTCGCCATAAGACAGAATCCCGACATGGAGCTCGTTACCGTTTTTACAAGAAGAGATCCTTCAACGGTAAAGACCCTCACTCCCGGCGTGAATGTCGCACCGGTCTTTGAAGCTCCCGAGTACAAGGACAAGATCGATGTCCTCGTCATCTGCGGAGGTTCGGCAACGGATCTGCCCACACAGACACCCGAATATGCTTCAATGTTCAATGTCATCGACAGTTTCGACACTCACGCAAAGATCCCCGAGCACTTCGCCAATGTTGACAAGGCAGCTGCAGGTTCCAGTCATACGGCACTTATCTCAGGCGGCTGGGATCCCGGAATGTTCTCCATCAACCGTCTCTACGGCAGCTGCATCCTTCCCGAAGGAAAAGATTATACTTTCTGGGGCAAGGGTGTTTCACAGGGACACTCCGACGCTATCAGAAGAGTTCCCGGCGTAAAGAACGGCAAGCAGTACACCATTCCTGTTGACGAGGCTCTCGAAGCAGTACGTTCAGGTTCCGAGCCCGAACTCACCACACGCCAGAAGCACACAAGAGAGTGCTTTGTCGTTGCCGAGGAAGGTGCAGACCTCGCTCTCATCGAGAAGACGATCAAGGAAATGCCCAACTATTTCGCAGATTACGATACAACAGTACATTTCATCTCCGAAGAGGAATTCGCAAGAGACCACTCCAGGATCAACCACGGCGGCTTCGTATTCCGCACCGGCAAGACGGGAGTCAACGGCGAGAACAGGCACGTTATCGAATATTCGTTAAAGCTCGACTCAAACCCTGAGTTCACGGGTTCCGTCCTCACTGCTTACGCAAGAGCGATCTACCGTCTCTCACAGAAGGGTGACTTCGGATGCAAGACAGTTTTCGATATTGCACCCGCACTCCTCTCACCTCTCTCCGGCGAGGAACTCAGAGCTCACCTGCTGTAATAACGTCCGCTAAACACGATCATCATGAACAGTCTCACCGGCATCAAAACTGCCTGTGAGGCTGTTCTTTTTACAGATCCCCAGGGCTTTCTCACAAATCTTTATTCCCCTTCTGTCCTCTGTTAAAATTCTTTTATGGACAGTAATGGTAACAAAAAGAAGATTAGCCGCACCACTGCCGTTTTATTGGCAGTATTTGCTTTGTCGCTGCTGATATTTATTACTGTCTCCGTGATCATTCCGACATATGAGATGAACCGGTTTTTCCGCGGATATCAGGTTTACGGCGGTATGACGGAAGAACTCAAAGACAGTGTTCTTTACGAGGATATGCAGAGCGGCAGATCATTCTGTTTTTTAGGTGACAGCATCACGAACGGAAACATGACCAACGGAATAGCCTGGTATCTGCCGCTCAAACCTTATATCAAAGGGAAAACATCGGATGTATGCTGCGGCGGCTGGACTATAAAGGATCTCGTAGAACAGGAGGAAAACATTCCTGAAGCTGACATTTATGTAGTCGCCATCGGGATCAACGATGTCCTCTTCCCCGCCAGCGTTCAGGCCTCAGCCACAGAAAGCGAATTTACCTACAGGGCTGCCAAACTTGCGGATGTATTAAAACACATCTCACCGGACTCAAAGATCTACTTTATTGCACCCTGGACGTTTGTCGAAGTGGATGACTGGTATGTTGAACGGGGAAACAGATACCGCGCTGCTCTTGGTGAATGGTGCAACGGAACTGACTGCATATTCATCAATCCCGATCCCGCAATAATGTCTGTTTTCGAGACGGAAGATTCCCATAAATACATGTTTAATGAATTTCATCCCAACTCACCCGAAGGTGTCGGACTTTTCAGTTATGCCGTCCTTAAAGCGGCACACGATCAGGGTGTCTGACAGGTTCCATCACATTTCCGAAAAACAAAAACGTATTAAAAGGCTGCCACCCAAGTGACAGCCTTCATGATTCAATCTGGTTATCAGATCAGACCTTGATCTCCATGATCCAGCCCTCAGGTGCTTCAACAGTACCCATCTGGATGCCTGTGAGAGTCTCTCTGAGCTTTGTCATGACAGGGCCCATCTCCTCCATGCCGGAAGCGAACTTGAATTCCTTGCCGTGATCGTTGATGGATCCGAGAGGCGAGATAACTGCAGCTGTACCGCAGAGACCGCCCTCTGTAAACTTACCGCTCATGATCTCTTCGAGGTAAACTTCTCTCTCCTCGATCTTCATGCCGCAGTAATGCTCTGCAACATAAACGAGTGACCTTCTCGTGATGGAAGGCAGGATGGAATCGGACTTAGGTACAACGAGTGTGCCCTGGCCGTCTGTAAGGATGATGTTAGCTCCGCCTGTCTCCTCGATCTTTGTACGTGTAGCGGGATCGAGATAGATGTTCTCGGCAAATCCTTCCTTGTGTGCAGTAACGATTGCGTGGAGAGACATAGCATAGTTGAGACCAGCCTTGATGTTTCCTGTTCCTCTCGGAGCAGCACGGTCAAAGTCAGAGATCTTAACTGCGATCGGCTTAGCGCCGCCCTTGAAGTAAGGGCCTACGGGTGTGGCAAAGATCCTGTACTGATAGTCGTCAGCGGGCTTAACGCCGATAACGGGATTGATACCGAAGATATAAGGTCTCAGATAGAGAGATGCGCCGGAACCGTACGGAGGAACCCATGCTGCGTTGCCTGCAACAGTCTCCTGGACTGATCTGATGAACATTTCCTTGGAAATCGGAGGGATCTCAAGACGGACTGCAGAGTCATGAAGTCTTTCAGCGTTGAGGTCGGGACGGAAAGTAACGATCCTGCCGTCAACTGTCTCATAAGCCTTAAGGCCTTCAAATACTGTCTGCGCATACTGGAGAACGCCAGCGTCTTCGCTCATGACGATCATGTCGTCATCGATGAGCGCGCCTTCGTCCCAAGCGCCGTTCGTGTAGTTAGCTACGAATCTCTTATCTGTCTTCTGATAAGAGAAGGTCAGGTTTGACCAGTCGAGATTCTTCTTTTCCATAAAACTATCCTTCTTTCTTAAAGATGTTTTTAATTAACTAAGGATTTTACCACTAGGTAAACCTAAAAGCATTATTAAATTACACAAATCTGTATCCGCAGGCGTGATATACCTTCTTGCCTGCCTTGATAACCGGTGAATCAAATCCCGTAAGGTTAACGGCATTGGGTACGAGCTGTGCCTCGAGGCAGATGGCATCGTACTGGCCGTAAGCCTTTGTTGTCTTGATATCGAGCGGGTCACCCAGGTTGTTGCCGGCGTAGATCTGAATGCCCGGCAGATCAGTCAGGCACTCCATCGTGATCCCTGATTCGGGAGCCGTAACAGCTGCTGCGAAAGAGAACGTTCCTTCCAATGTATTAAGGCAGAAGTTCTGATCGATACCCTTTGAAATGACCATCTGGTGATCATCGCTGTCGTTGAGCTCGCCGATGAAGCGGTATTCCCTGCAGTCGAAAACAGTTCCGTCAACATCCAAAAGCTCACCTGTGGGCACATTGTTGTCGTCCTTGATGGTGATCTTGTCGGAATTGATCATGATGAGGTCGTTATTTACCGTGCCTTCAGCCGCCTCGCCGCGGAGATTGAAATATGCGTGGTTGGTGGGCGCAAAGATCGTATCCTTATCGGACTTTCCGCAGTAAAGAATGAGGAATGTCTTATCCTCAAGCCAGCAGTAAAGTACCTTTGTATCAAGGTTGCCCGGGAAGCCTGTAGCACCGTCAGGGCTGGTGTAGCTCAAAAGAACTGCTCCGCCGTCACAGCCGGGGATGCCTGCAATGCGTGAGTCAACGATTATCTCGTCAGCTTCCTCTTCCGAAAGGATCTTGCCGTCCCAGAAAACATTCTGGTAACCGGGATTACCTGAGTGGAGGTTATTCTCACCTTCATTCTTGGGAATGTGATATTCAACACCGCCGATCGTAAACGAGGCATTCAGTATCCTGTTTGCGGAACGTCCGATGACGGCACCGTGATTGGCACCGTTGCCCATATATTCATCAAGACCTTTACAGCCGAGCATGATGTCGGTCGGCTTTCCGTCCTTGTCGGGAACGATAAGATCTGTAATGACCGCACCATATGTAATGACAGAAGCCTCATATCCGCCGTCGATGGTCAGCGTGAACTGCTTTGCCTTGAACTTATCGGGATTGCTTGCCGAAACATAGTCACGGGTAGTAATACTCATATCCTGTAACCTCCAAAATGATTTACTTCAATGGATTTTAGCACACATTTAATCAACCTTGTTGCCTAATCGCAAATTGCCACGTATAATCATCTTCGGAAACGGGGCATTAGCGCAGTGGGAGCGCATCACACTGGCAGTGTGGGGGTCACGGGTTCAAATCCCGTATGCTCCACCAAAAGGAAAACCGCTCGAACCTCAATGGTTTGGGCGGTTTTAGTTTTTCTTCGGGCAAAATCCCTGGAAATGCAAGCCTTGCACAGGTAAAGGATCACCTCCCTCCTACCCATGCAAACATAGCCGGTATCATATAGGCATCAGCTCCACAATGCGATCAGTCTCATCAAATAGATATCGGCTTCCATATACACGATCACCATATCCGTATTAGGGATGATATTAATATAATTGTTTGAACCGTGAATACTGTCTGTAACGATCTTATAATATCTTTCTTTTTCACTGGAGCAGAATCTTTCAGCTTCTTTAAGCATATCCAGGGTAAATTCTCCGAACAGGCCATTCTCATCAAGTTGCTTATAATTTTGAAAGATCTTACATATCTTCGTCAATTCGGCAATTCTATTTCTACAGGTTTCGACCGTTTCATCACTGCCCGGGAGTGAGCGGTTGGTCGGAGCAACAAAAAATTCAATTACTGTTTGTTCTCTGCCAATTTGAATATCCAGTTCCTGATAAATCTCTTTTGCATTTCTCATATACAATTCTCCTTAAAGCAGTTTTTGAGATAAGAACATTATAAGCAATATATCCGGCACCAACAATAAATGCGGAACTGCAATCACACCCGGACCGGAAGATTATAGAGAAAGAACACCAACATATGTTATAATAACCTCATCCGGCCGGAAACCGGATGGGATGATTAGTTTTTTCGTTTTTTGCAGGGATTTGGAATAAGGAGAATAATCTATGAGTTTCAGGATAAGGAATGAATTCTTTCCTTTAAAGGTCGTGCTGGCTGTCGCTTCAGTGCTTTGGTTTATATCAGTAATGTCACTTTCTCTGTTCAAAGGGGTCATGGAATTATGGGGGATCGCAATCGGCATCTGCATAGGCCTCGCCGCACTGATAGTAATATCGCTGATCCTGTTCTTTATCGATAAAGCTATGGGGGCCGTTATCACCGTAGATGATAAATCTGTAGTGATCAGACAACTTTTCGGGAAAAGAAAGATCGCTCTTGAGGATATCGAAGAACTGGATTTCGAGGATTATTCCAGACGCGTAAAACGCCATAAGGAATACAGAATAAAGATGGCTATTATATGTAGCGGCGGAAAGAAGATCACGCTTACAGACAATGCTTCCAGGATCAACGGGCTGTTGGGATTTGTTACCTGCGAACGCGAAGAGATTCCTTATAGTGATATTCCGCTCTATCAGGCCGGCAAGTACATCGAGGAAGTAACCGGTTCCTGATCCGTCTGTTTTATGAACTTTTAAAAACGGTGAGTTTTCAGTCCGCTCCTGACTGTTTATGTATCTTTGCTATAATGGATAAAAACGTAATGGAGTCATAAAACCATGCCTTCAGAAAACGCAATCTCAAGATTTCTAAGATATATCACCGTTGATACGGCTTCCGACGAGACCACCGGCACCTCACCGAGCACGGCAAAACAGTTTGAGCTGGCGCAGATCCTCATCGGCGAATTAAAAGAAATGGGTATCCCTGATGAGGATATCATCTTCGACAGTGAGCACTGCTATATCTACTGCAGGATCAGGGCCTCGGAAGGCGCGGATGAGAACATTCCGAAGATAGGCTTTATCTCACACATGGACACTTCGCCCGAAGCTCCGGGAAAATGCGTCAACCCGAAGATCATCGAAAACTACGATGGCAACGATATCATTCTCGGCAACGGGAAGGTGTTATCCCCCGAAAGTTTTCCCGATCTGAAACTCTACACCGGTCAGACGCTCATAACGACTGACGGCTCTACCCTTTTGGGAGCTGATGACAAGGCCGGGATAGCAGAGATCATGAGCATGGCAGAATACCTGATGAAACATCCTGAAGCTAAGCACGGAGAGATACGTATCGCCTTCACTCCCGACGAGGAGATCGGTGAAGGCACAAAGCACTTCGATCTAGAAAGCTTCGATGCTGACTATGCATATACAGTCGACGGCGGCAGGATCGGCGAGATTTCATATGAGAACTTCAATGCGGCAGGCGCGGTGATCACGATAACGGGACGCAGCGTACACCCCGGCGACGCTTATGGGAAGATGATCAACTCGATAAGGATCGCAGAACAAATCGACTCGCAGATACCTGATACAGAGCGTCCCGAGACGACACGTGATCACGAGGGTTTCTTCCATCTTATCGAGATAACGGGCTCATGCGAGAAGACTGTCATGAGATACATAATCCGTGATCACGGCATGGAACGCTTTGAAGAGAAAAAAGCAAGACTCAAAGCCATCTGCGAAAAGGTCACGGCTGACAATCCTGGTGTTGTGATCGATGCTGAGATCACCGATACGTACTACAATATGATATCGAAGATAATGCCGGACAATGCTTTCATAATCGACAGGTGTACCGAAGCGATGAAAACAGTAGGCATAACACCTTTTACAGAGCCTATCCGCGGAGGAACGGACGGGGCTTCATTATCTTTCAAAGGTCTTCCCTGCCCCAACATCTGTTCGGGAGGACACAACTATCACGGTGTTTATGAATTCGTTTGCAAAGAATCGATCGAAAAGATCACGGAACTTCTCATAGAGATCGCAACGCACAGCAGCATCAATTAGGAAACCCGAAAATATACTAAGGAAGGTAACCGTCTTATGAAGATACCGTTTAACAATGACTGGATATATAACGATGATTTCAATGCTCTCCCTGAGGGTGCAAGCGTCCGGATCCCGCACACAGTCGCCGTCACGCCCTACGATTATTTCGATGAATCCATATATCAGAAGATAAGCGGATATCAGAAGGATTTCGAACTGCCTGACGGAGCATACGGGAAAAAGATATTCCTGGTTTTCGACGGAGTTGCACACAAGGCAACCGTCTATGTAAACGGAAAAGAGATCGTTACGCACAACTGCGGCTATACCGCTTTCGAAGCAGACATAACCGATGCGGTAAAACTGTCAGGAACGAACACGGTAAAGGTCCGTGTTGACAGCAACGAGACGCTGAACATCCCTCCTTTCGGATATGTCATCGACTACATGACTTACGGAGGCATCTACAGAGAAGTAAGGCTTGAGATTAGACCCGAAAACCACATCAGCGATGTTTTCGCCAGGGCAGGTTCAGACGGTATTCTTGATATCGACGTCACATTCTCAAAGACGGATGTCCCCTACAGCATCTGTCTGAAAGAAAAAGCAAGCGGCAATGTGGTTTACACAGCAGAAAATGTTACTGACACTCACTTCGCAAGCGGAAAGATAGACGGCATAAGACTGTGGGACACCGATGATCCGTTCCTTTATGAACTGACTGTTTCCTCAGCAGATGATGAATATATGACAACAATAGGATTCAGGGATTCCGAATTCAAGGCTGACGGTTACTATCTCAACGGCAGAAAGCTCAAGATCAGAGGCCTTAACAGGCATCAGTCCTACCCTTACGTTGGATATGCCATGCCTGCGTCCATGCAGAGATATGATGCGGATATCATGAAGAATGAGCTGGGACTTAACGCCGTCAGGACTTCCCACTATCCTCAGTCGCAGCACTTCATAGACAGATGTGATGAATTGGGACTTCTCGTATTTACTGAGATCCCGGGCTGGCAGCATATCGGTAATGACGAATGGAAGGCTCAGGCCGTAAAGAATGTCGAAGAGATGATCATCCAGTACAGGAACCACCCTTCCATCGTACTTTGGGGCGTCCGCATCAATGAATCAGTCGACGACGATGAACTCTATAAAAAGACCAATGAGACAGCACATAGACTCGACCCGTCAAGACCGACGGGAGGCGTCAGATATCTCAAGAAGAGCAGTTTCCTGGAAGACGTTTACACTTATAACGATTTCAGCCACGACGGAAAGACTCCTGGCGTCGATCCTAAGAAGAAGGTTGCGACAAACCCGGATGCGCCTTATCTCATAAGCGAGTATAACGGTCACATGTTCCCCACCAAGCCTTTCGACTCAGAAGAACACCGGCTCGAGCATGCACTGCGTCACGCAAACGTTCTCGATGCGGTAGCCGGTTACGATGACATCGCAGGCTCATTCGGATGGTGCTTCTTCGACTACAACACGCATCAGGACTTCGGTTCCGGAGACCGCATCTGCTATCACGGCGTGACGGACATGTTCAGGAATCCCAAGCAGGCATCTTATGTCTACAGTGCGTGCGGCGATCTGAAAGAACCGTTCCTTGAGGTAAGTTCCACTTTCGACATCGGCGAGCATCCTGCAGGAAACCGCGGCAAAACCTATATCTACACAAACTGTGACAGCGTAAAGATGTACAAGAACGATCTGTTCATCAAGGAGTATACGCACAAGGATACCGTATACAAAAACCTTAGGAATGCCCCTATCCTGATCGACGACCTCATAGGCGACCAGATGAAGGAAAACGAGGGCTTTTCTGACAGACAGAACAAGATAGTCAAGGAAGCCATGAACTATATCGGCATCTACGGCATGAATGACATCCCCGCCAAGATAAAGATGCGTCTCGTCGAGGCCATGGCCGTATATCACATGAAGTTTGAAGACGCATATCAGCTGTTCGGAAAGTATATCGGCAACTGGGGTGGCACAACACTGAAGTTTGTTTTTGAGGGATACAAGGACGGCAAGCCCGTTAAGACCATCAGCAAGACTGCATTCAAGAGACTGCATATGGAAGTTAAGTGTTCTTCAGACAAACTTTTCGAAAAGGACACATACGACGTGGCCGCATTAAGGATCACAGTCTGCGATGAATACGGCAATGTCCAACCCTTCTTCAATGACAGTCTCCCCATGGAGATCGAAGGCGCAGGCGAGATAATCGGACCTGCGCGTGCGCGCATCAGCGGCGGCGCGGGCGGCACTTACATCAGGAGCTGCGGCGAGGGAAAGATAAAGTTAAAGATATCCTGTCCCGAAGGCTATGAAGGCATCTTCGAAAAAGACAGCATGGAACTTGAATTCACTTCCGCGAAGAACGGCTGATATCCGCATCAGTTGCAATTCAGGATACCGCTTAGCAAACGTTACACCCTGACTCTCCATGTCTTGGGCGCGTGTTTATATACCAGTTTTCTCATAAAGTATATGAACACTGCGGTAAACACAAGCAATACGGCTGCCAGTATGGCAGAATGTGCCGGTATCCAGCATACGATGCAGAATACGATTGACAGGATTATCCATGCGATCCTGTATGCACCGCCCTTTATATTGACCGATGTCGTGAACGGCTGGAACAGATAGTAAAGCGTAAGCCAGACAGCAGCATAGATGGCACTCATCAGGATGCAGATGACTATCGTGAGCAGATACTGGAAAGGATAATCCTGACCGCCCGTATAGAAAAGGATCAGATCGGCAAAAATACCCATGGCAACAGAGGGCGCGATATTTATCTTTATCAGCTGCTTAAGCCTGATGTCAAACAGCTTTATTATCTTATCGCGCTGTTTGAAGAAGCTGAACGTCATGAGGCTGTTGTCACAGTTTATGAACATGGCCTGCGTGCTCTTGAATGAATTATCCGCAATCGACACGGGTATCAGAAGACCCAGCAGATGGTACTGGACAAGGAACCTGAAAAACAATACGGCAGAATCTGATTCAAACGGCAGGAGCGCATCTTCATAGTGTCCGAATGTAATAAGGTTTATGAGATTGCTTCCGACCATTGCAAGGCAGTTATCACCTCCGAATCTCGTATAATAGCCGTACACGAATTCAAAGATAAGAAGTCCCATTATGACCATAAGGCAGACTGTGAATATAACCGGCTTTACTATGAGCATCCTGCCGTGCCTTTTTATAAACAGTGCATTCAGATACTCAAAGCCTTTCTTGTCGCCTTTAACAGTGCCGTTGGCCTTTATCTTTTTGAAACTCTTTGTGGTGTCGGACTCTTTATACTTTGATACTTCAGTCCTGACGATATTGTCGCGGAGCGCTCTTCTGTGAAGATCGGAGCCGAATCCTTTAAGGACAAAAAAGCCCCATACACCGAGAGCAGCGAGCAACATTGAGGCTGCCAGCAGTATGGGCAGCGGAACATAGTGTCCGTTGGCTATGAAAACCAGTACCGGGGGCATGATCATTAATACAAGAACAACAGTGATCAGATAAAATGTACCGTTGGTCTTCATAGGCTTGTGGTGTTTATTCTTCAACTTATAGACTGCCGCCTGGGCACCGGTTCCGAAGATCTTAATCAGTACTGCAAGAACAGGTATTCCAAGGCACACAGGTAAAGGCGCGCCGAATAAAGCGGCAACAAGGCCCGTGATAAGATATCCGATAAACAATTTCCCCAGCTCATAGATGAAAAGCGTGTCGTTTAGTTTTCGGGCATTCATCCTGAGCATGAATACCAGATACTCCTTCTCAGTGGTGCATTTGAAAACAGGTCTGTTGATCAGGATCCCGAATAATGCGTAAAGGATGAAAAAAGAAAGCGCAAAGCATCCGAAAAGCGTGGATTCAGTCATTCCTTCGCCTTTAGCGAATTCTATATATTCTTTAGTAAGGAAAGCTGTTACCAGATATATCAGCCCGAGTCCGGCGAACTTCCCGATAAACAGTTTCAGTACTTCAAGGATCACATGGAATATCCAGTAGATAACCTTAAGGAATTTCGTTCTGTAAAGCGCATCAGGCAGTATCTTTCCTATAACAGGAGTTTTCTTCAATGCGAAAACAAGGCTGTTATAGCCGATAATGCTCCTTAAGTGTATGACCTTGGTCAATGTACTCTTAAAATCGTTAAGCATCGTCCTGATCCTTCAGCGCTGCGATTATCTTTTCCTTAAAGTCGCTGTCACCCAGATTGCTCTTATCGATCGGTTCGAGCCTGCCGTTGTGAAGCAGTACGATCTCATCGCAGAGATCGACGGCAACATCAAGAAGGTGTGTGGAGAAGATGGTGATCCTTCCCTGCTTCTGGCTTCTTATGACATTCTTCATCTCTTCGGCGATAATGACGTCGAGTGAAGTAAGAGGCTCGTCAAGGAGCATGAGTCGCGGAGAAGCGATTATGTTGAGCAGCATCTGCATCTTGTTCTTTGTTCCGTGCGAATAATCTTTCAGCAGTCTGTCCCTGTCGTCTTCAGGCACCATCATGTAATCAAAATACTCATCGATGGTCTTATCCGGAGCGATCTCCTCGTGGACTTCGATGAAAAACTTCAAAAACTCCCTGCCTGTCATGAACTCAGGCACGGTAGGCGTCGATACGAGATAACCGATATCCTCAGGCAATACGGGGATCTGCTTTTGCGGATCGTTACCGTCCCTGAAATAGAATGAACCCGAGTTGATATCGATATCGCTGTTTATGCAGTTGAAGAAAGTGGTCTTACCCGAGCCGTTGCGTCCGAGAAGTCCGTAGATCTTCCCTTCCTCAAAAACAAAATCCACATCCTTGAGCACCTGCTTGGAGCCGTAGTTCTTTACGAGATGACTGATTACAAATTCCATAAGATTATCCCTCCGCACGCTATTCTATCATTAAAACCTTTCCTTAATCTTAACTGTGTCTTAATAAGGTCAAAACTGAAGAGGGCTTTAATTGGTAGTCTGAAACTGATTATTTATAGGGGGTTCAGACTACCATTTACCATGTTTGGTAGTCTGAACCAGGCAGTTTTCGGGCATGTCAGACTACCATCTAGAACATTTGGTAGTCTGAGCCAGCCAGTTTTCGGGTATGTCAGACTACCATCTTGAGCATTTGGTAGTCTAAACCGGGCAGTTTTCGGGCATGTCAGACTACCAATAAACAGCGCATAATAAAGGTGCCTCAAAAGTGAACCATATCACCTTTAAGACACCTTTTGCAGTTAATCTACTTATTCTCAGTCTTTCGGACTTTCCTCAGGAATAAATTCGTGCTTATCTATAGCCTTATGTCTTTCTGCGACTGCGGCATCAGCCAGGTCGATGAGCTTCTGCTGGGAATCGACTTTCTCCTTGCCTCTCAGGTCGAGCTTGTGATAAGAACCGTCAGGTGAAAGGAAATGCGCCCTTATCGTATCTGCCAGTTCAACATCGAGCACTTCCTTTACCCTTGCCCTGCAGTCAGGATCCTCGATCGGGAACAGGAGTTCAACACGGCGGTTGAGATTACGCGGCATCCAGTCAGCTGATGCGAGATAGATATCCTCATAGCCTTCGTTGTAGAAATAGAATATTCTCGAATGTTCAAGGAAACGTCCGGTGATCGAACGCACCGTGATATTCTCGCTCATGCCGGGAATGCCTGCCCTTAAGCAGCATATGCCTCTTACGATGAGATCGATCTTGACTCCTGCATTAGAAGCGGTATAAAGCGCCTTTATGATGGTCTCATCAACCAGTGAATTGATCTTCGCGATTATTCGCGCCGGCTTGCCTGCCCTGGCGTTGTCAGCCTCTCTCCTGATCCTTGCTATGAAATAATCCTTCATCCACAAAGGTGCCGGGATAAGTCTTCTCCATGTCTGCGGGATGGAGAATCCTGAGAGCATATTGAAGAACTCCGATGCATCCTCGCCGAATGATTCATTAGCAGTGAAAAGACCCAGATCCGTATAGATCTTTGCCGTAACGTCATTATAATTACCGGTCGCAAGATGCAGATATCTTCTGATACCGTCCTCTTCTTTTCTTACGACAAGAGTGATCTTACTGTGAGTCTTAAGGCCTACGAGTCCGTAGATAACGTGGCATCCGGCGTTCTCGAGTTTCTTCGCCCAGTTGATGTTGTTTTCCTCATCGAATCTCGCTTTGAGCTCAACAAGCACCATGACCTGTTTACCGTTCTGTGCAGCTTCGAGAAGCGACGCGATGATTGGCGACCTGTCGGATACACGGTAGAGTGTCTGCTTTATAGCGAGAACGTTCGGATCTCTGGCAGCCTGTTTTACAAATTCAAGGACCGGCTCGAAAGTTTCATAAGGATGGTGTACGATCCTGTCCTTCGCCCTGATCTGTTCGAAAATGTCGAGCTCGGATACAGGACCGTCAAAAGATGCAGCTTCCGCGGGATCGTGTGCTTTATAGCACAGGTCTGAATGCTTCACCTTGCAAGCCGATGCAAGCTTCGAAAGGAATGTGAGATCTATAGGTCCGTTGACGCTGAATATGTCGGCTTCATCAACTTCAAGTTCATCAACGATGTACTTGAGCAGATCAGAATCGATGTCATCCTGGACTTCAAGTCTTATGATCTCACCGAATCTTCTTCTCCTTACCTGAGCCTCGATCTCCTTTAAGAGGTCTTCTGCCTCATCTTCATCGATATCAAGATCCGCATTTCGCATTACGCGGTAGAAAGCCGTAGCCACTACGGTCTGGCCGTCAAAGAGCATGTCGGTGTTTGCCCTGATTATCTGTTCTACAGGAACGAAAACATCACCGTCATCTGTCGGTATCTGATAGAGTCTCTTTACAACAGTAGGAATCTGGACGGTCGCATACATGTATTTGTCTTCGTTGACAGTCTTCTTATCCTTGGCACTGCTGATACCATATGTTGCTCTTTCCTGGAGCTTGACCTTCTTGGGTTCGTTCTCCAGCATTACGCACATGTTGAGCATGCGGTTGTAGATCAGCGGGAACGGCCTTGAAGAATCGACGGCCATTGGCGTAAGGATAGGATAAAGGACCGTTTTGAAATACGAATCTGCTATGGCCTTGAGCTGGTCGCTGAGTTCATCATAATTTTTCAGGAAGATCTTTTCCTGGGCAAGAGAAGGCACGAGAGATCTCGTGTATGTCGAATACATAAGAGCCATGGTCCTTCTTGTCTTCTGATCTATCCTCTCGAGCTGTTCGTCGATCGAGAATCCCGCGATATCGCGTTCTGCAAAATCGATACTCTGCATATCCCGCAACGATGCGACTCTTACGATGTAGAACTCGTCGAGATTTGATGCCGTTATGGAAAGGAAGTTGAGCCTTTCGAGCAGCGGATTCTTTACGTCTCTTGCCTCGTGCAGGATCCTGTCATCGAACTCGAGCCAGGAAAGCTCACGGTTATAGAAACAGTCGTTTCCGCTAAGGAAGGATGCGGTCGATTCACTATAATCAGCACCGGTGATCTCTGGCGAAGCGACAAAAGATTTCGGCTTCTTTTCAGGGATCTTCTTTTCGGTTACCTTCTTTGCAGCAACCTTCTTTGCGGTTGCTTTTTTTGCCTCAGTCTTTACAGCAACCTTCTTTGCAACTGTCTTTTTGGTCTCAGTTTTTTCAGCCGTTTTCTTTACAGCAGACTTCTTTTCAGCCGTTTTCTTTACCGTTGTCTTTTTTGAAGCCGTTTTCTTAGCAGCTGTCTTCTTTGCTGACTGTGTCTTTCCGGTCGATGTATCTGCCTTGCGCTGCGAAGCGCTCTTTCTGACTGCCATTAGCCTTCCCTCCTGGTCTTGAGAACCGGTTTGATTCCCATAACATCTTCAAACATGACGCTCCTGTTCTCGAATGCCCATTTCTCGAAAGACATATCCTCCGAAGCGTCACAGGTGATAACGAACTCGTTATCCTTGATCCTGCACTGGATCTTCTTTCCCTTTTCCTTATGAGAAGCATCGAGAGCATCGGCGATCTTTAAGATCGACGCGAGCTTTGATACGATGACCTTCTGGTCAGGCGGCAGGATCGAATAGTAGTAACTGTCGTAAGGCTTGTTCCTCGGATAGAGCCTTACGATCATGGCGAGCATATTGACCTCATCGTGGTCAAGGCCCATCAGATTTGTATTCTTGATTAACGAATATGCTGCGTCGCTGTGATTTCTCGAGTGAACGAACTTGCCTATCTCGTGAAGTATTACGGCGATCTGCAGGAGCAGTCTGTCACGGTTTCCGAGTCCGCTTATCTTCTTTGTCTCATCGAAGAAAAGCAGTGCAGCCTTCTCGACGTATTCGATATGCTTCTTGCTCGAGCGGTATCTTTTCGCGATGTGCCTTGCGGCAGAGATGAGATAACTGTCCGGAGAGATCTCTGTCTTCAAACCCTGTGAATTGACACAGTAGTAATAGATGATCCCGTCAGACAGAGACGCATGAGGCATGTAGATCATGTCAACGCCGGTATATTCGAGCATGTTCTTCACGATGAGCGCCGTGGGAAGAAGGAGCGGAGCGATCATTGAAGGGATATTATCCTTGAGCGTGAGATCCGAAGGTCTCATCTTCAGAAGGTAGTTATAAACCTTAAGGAATTCCTCTTTGGTAAGGGTAACCGAATTCATGGAATCCTTATCCGCAAGCTTCTTTATATAACCCATCTCTCCCGAGAAAGCTATGAGATTTTTATAGATTATCCCCTTCGGCTCCATTGCGTGATAGTCGTCCAGGTCCTGCGCGACGAACTCCTGGAGAACCTCGTCATAGTGCGTGGTCTTGCTCTGGAGATCCGAGAGCATTCCGGAGATCCTTAAAGATCCGAGCAGGAGATTCTGGCTGAATAAGAATTCGGACTTGTCGTAAACCGAAGCCTGTATGGAGCCTGAACCTATGTCGAGTATCATCGTTCCGTCTGATATGATCTTCGCGAAATCAGGATATATCGCCTGCACGGCAATTGTCTGGTAGTAACGCTCCATCGAGTTGTCGAGGACCTTGATCTTAAATCCCGTTCTGGTCCTGACCTTCTCTATTACGACTTCGGCATTTGAAGCATCCCTGAACGCCGACGTGGCAACACAGAAAACACGCGCAACGCCGTATTCCTTGCACTTCTCGTCGAACATCTTAAGACACCTGCAGAGTTCTTCCACCTGTGCCGGCTGGATAACGCCTGAACTGTATGATCTTGTTCCGAGTCCTGTAAATTTGCGGACTGCCTCGATCTCCTTGGGTTTTCCCTTTGATCCTATCTCGAATATCTTAAGTCTCGCCGTGAGCGATCCAACATCGATCACCGCGACAAGCTTTTTAGCCATCTGTTATTTCCTCTTTTCCGTTTCCTGTCAGAGATTTTCTATAACGGCCTTCGTTATCTCTGTTGTCCCGACAAGAGTTACGTTATTGTTCTCACCGATAAATGTTATGTCGCTCGTGCGGAGCCCGCTCTCAAGCGTCTTCCTGACTGCTTCCTCGATATCTGAAGCTATCTCTTCCTCGTTGAACATGATCCTCATCATCATTGCAGCAGAAAGGATCGCGCCCAAAGGATTAGCCTTGTTCTGTCCTGCGATGTCCGGAGCCGATCCGTGAATGGGTTCGAAAAGACCCGGGGTTCCCGGAGTGCCGATCGATGCTGACGGGAGCATGCCGATAGAACCTGCGATCTGCCCTGCCTCATCCGACAGAATATCTCCGAAGAGATTGCTCGTAACGATAACGTCAAAGCTCGAAGGTCTGCTGATAAGCTGCATTGCAGCGTTATCGATATACAGGCACTCCAATTCGACTTCAGGGAAATCAAAGCTCATCTGGCTCGCAAGTGTTCTCCACATCCTGCTGGTCGTGAGGACATTTGCCTTGTCGACAAGAGTAACCTTCCTGCGTCTCTTCATCGCGAGCTCGAAAGCGATCTTTAAGATCCTGTTGATCTCACCTTCAGAATAACTCTCGGTATCAAAAGCGATCTTCCCCTTTACCGTTCCGTCAGGAAGGCGGTCGCCGCTCTGATATACTCCGTTCTTTCCGAAATAGATGCCGCCGGTAAGTTCCCTGACGATAATAAAATCGATATTTCCGGGATTCTTAAGAGGAGACGCGTCCTTGAGCTGGTCATAGACTTTTACGGGTCTTATATTTGCATAAAGGCCAAGACCTGATCTCAATCCGAGAAGAGCTCTCTCCGGTCTTACTTCAGGTTCCATGTCATCCCACTTCGGACCGCCTACGGCGCCTAACAGGACAGCGTCACTGTCCTTTGCAGCCGCGATCGTCTCCTGCGGCAAAGGTATGCCGTAAAGGTCAATGGCGGCACCGCCTGCCTTAAGTTCTTTGGTAAAGATCTCGATCTCCTTTTTTGCCACTGCAGCCTCTAATACTTCGATGGCTGCCGAAGTGATCTCGGGACCGATCCCGTCTCCGGGAATAACTGCAATATTATACTTCTTTGGCATATTCTTACCCCTTAGTCTTTCAACCCGGCCTCTGTATAACCAACCAGTCCGCCGCTTGCCATAATGTTCTTTATAAACTCAGGAAAAGCCTTAGCACTAAAGCTCTCGCCCGTAGTCTTATCCGTAATGACTCCCGTATCGAAGTCTGCTTCTATCTCGTCTCCCTCGGATATCTTTTCCGCCGCTTCCGGACATTCCAGTATCGGAAGGCCTACATTGATCGCATTGCGGTAGAATATCCTCGCGAAATCCGCAGCGATTATCAAAGAGACGCCGCTTGCCTTTATGGCGACAGGCGCATGTTCTCTCGAAGAACCGCATCCGAAATTCTTTCCCGCGACCATGATGTCACCGGGTCTTACCCTTTCCCTGAATGTCACGTCGATGTCCTCCATGCAGTGTTCCTTAAGGTGCACCGGATCTGCAGAAGTAAGATATCTTGCCGGGATGATGACATCGGTATCGATGTTGTCTCCGTATTTGAAAACCTTTCCGCTGACCTTCATGAAGGACCTCCTTTTATCAGAGCTCGTCAGGCGTTCCGACACGCCCCAACACAGCCGAACTTACCGCAACGGGGACTCCGCTCAGTATTACTTCGGAACCCACGTCACCCATGCGTCCTACAAAGTTTCTGTTAGTGGTGGAAACGCATCTCTCGCCCTTTGCGAGAACACCCATATGACCGCCTAAGCATGGACCGCAAGTCGGTGTGGATATGACGCATCCTGCATCATCCAGTATCTCAAGCCAGCCGTTTTCGAGCGCCTGTCTGTATACCTTCTGTGAACCCGGGATAACGATGCATCTTACGTCCTCATGTACCTTGAGTCCCTTAAGTATCGTGGCGGCCGCTCCGATATCCTCGAGCCTGCCGTTTGTGCAGGAACCGATAACGACCTGGTCGATCTTCATATCCCTGCAGTCAGACGCTTTTCTGGTATTTGAAGGCAGATGAGGAAGCGCCACGGTCAAGTCGATGTCGTTAAGATCGATATCTATCACCTGACTGTATTCCGCATCTTCATCCGCGGTATAGACTTTGTAACCGCTCTTGACGAATCTCTCGGGATTTGTCCTGGAGATATACTTGAGCGTATAGTTATCAACGGGGAAAATGCCGTTCTTCGCGCCGCACTCAATGGCCATGTTGCAAACCGTAAGACGTCCGTCCATGGAAAGAGCTTTTATTCCCTCGCCGCCGAATTCAAGAGACTTGTAAAGAGCCCCGTCAACGCCGATCATGCCGATGATGCTGAGTATCAGATCTTTTCCCGTAACGAACTTTTTAAACATTCCGGTAAGGTTGATCTTTATCGCCTCAGGGACCTTAAACCAGGTAACTCCCCTCGCCATTGCGCATGCCAGATCGGTCGAGCCGACGCCGGTCGAGAAAGACCCCAATGCCCCGTATGTGCATGTGTGGGAATCTGCGCCTATAACCAGATCTCCGGGGAAAACGATGCCGTTATCGGGAAGGATAACGTGCTCTATTCCCATCTCTCTCCTGCCGAGCTCGTAGTAATGAGTGATGCCCTGCTCACGGGCAAAGCACCGCATTGTCTTATTAAGTTCAGCGGATTTAATATCTTTATTCGGAGTGAAATGATCCTGGATCATCAGGACCCTTTCCTTATCGAAAACTTCCTTTACGCCGAGTTTTTCAAATATCTTAATCGCGGGCGGAGTCGTAACATCGTTGCCCAAAACATAATCGAGCTTTGCTTCGATAAGGTCTCCCGGAGCAACGCTTTCCAGTCCCGCATGGTCTGCAAGGATCTTCTGCGTCATGGTCATCGGCATATGTCTGCACCTCCGGAAACAATAATAAATATTTTACAATAATTTTATTAAACTAGAAAGTATATATGTTTATCCGTAGAGGAAACAAAAAGGGGTTGTATCAAAATGCCGGTACAGCCCCTTACTTTCGATTTTTTGCAGGCATTTGCCCAATGCCTGCTTTTCTGCCGTGTAAAAACGGCGAAAAACTGACCCCTTGAAGTGGATGTGCTAATGACCAGCCATGTCTGCCGGAAGGCCAAAGTATCGAAATGTTAAAAATCTTCCGTTTCCGATACCTGTCGAGAGTTCAACGTATCGAAATCCGGGGAAATCCTTTGTTTTCGATACCTCGGCTGAACCGCAGATATCGTTATTGAGACTTTTCTTCCGAAAACGATACCTTTGATCTTCCACTGATATCGTTTTAGAAGTTTTTTTCCTAAAAACGATATCTTTGATCTCCCGCAGATATCGTTATTGAAGACTTTTTCCTGAAAACGATATCGTAGCTTTCCTTGCAGGCGATTTTATCCCAAACCGTGAATTATTGCCTCCGTGGGATAGTTTTAAGAGGTGAATTTATCCTAAAAGCTTAAAAATGCTTCACTTGGGATAATTTGCGGTCCGAATTTTATCCCAAATCGCAAGAAACCCTCATCTTGGGATAATTTCGAGCACAAATTTTATCCCAAATCACAAGAAAACCTCATCTTGGGATAATTTCGATCTCACCTTTCAAAAGTCGAGGTATCGAAACGCAGATAATCACTTCGATTTCGATACCTGTCGAAAAGACAGGTCAGAATTCTGCAATCAACTGCAACTGCCACACTTGCTGAAACAACTAAGGGGCTGTCTCATTATGTTTTGAGACAGCACTGTCAGTCTTCGTTCAATTCGAAATACTCGTCGTATAAAGCCGCAAGTTTATTCGCATTATCCTCGTATCTCTTAAGGTCTTCGCTGCTGCATGAACCGCCGAACTTCGCCTCGAGTTCTTTCTGCTCGGCTTCGAGCCTGGATGTCTCTTTCTCTATCTCGGCGATCCTCTGACGGCGTTTCGCCGACTCTTTGCGTTCCCGGGCGCGGTTGGCATTTCTTACAGTGTTTTCATTTTCAGTTTTCGTTTCTGCCTCAGGGACAGCAGGTGAAATATTGCCTGCAAGAACGGCTTTCCTGTAGAAATAATATGAATCGTACAAAGATGCATTGCTGTCTTTAAATCCGAGTATCTTATCCGCACATTTATCGATGAAGAATCTGTCATGGCTGACGCAGATAACGGCGCCGCTGTACTCTTTTATCGCATCCTCGAGTATCTCTCTCGAGTTGATATCCAGGTGATTCGTCGGCTCGTCCAAAAACAGGATATCAGGATTCTCTCTCAACAGGCAGCACAGATAAAGCCTTGATCTTTCGCCGCCCGACAGCATCGATATCTTCTTGAACGCGTCGTCGCCCTTAAAGCCGAATCTTGCAAGAAGCGTTCTAGCTTCAGTCGTTCCTATATCACTTCTCGATACAAGTTCATCAAAGCATGAGAGTTCTTCATCATCAAAAGGAACAAACTGCTCCATATATCCCATTGACTGCGCCGATCCGATCAGGACAGTGCCTGAAGATCCGCTGAGTTTCTCGCCAGCATGACCGGATAAAAGTTTTAAAAGTGTCGTCTTTCCGCAGCCGTTCGGACCCGCAAGGAACAATTTCTCGTCGGCCGTTACCTCAAATGACAGATTACTGAACAGCGCATCATCGCTGTCTTCGAATTTCATGGACAGTTCTTTTGCCTGAAGTATTATCCTGTCAGATCTTCCCGTACGCTCAAGAGGCTGCGCGGTAAAACTCATTTTTGCGTAGCCCGAAGGAAGTTTTGCTCTCGCCTCTTCGAGTTTGTCTTCGAGCTTCGCGACCATCTTTTCTCTCTGGTGATAACCGCTGATGTTGCGGTGAGAAAGCATCGTCTGCTTAACGTCGAGCTGGTGCGCAAGCTCTTCTTCAAGTGCTTTTGTGACCAGTGACTGCGACTTTATGAAGTGTTCCTTCTGTTCCTTATAATCGGTGTAACCGCCTTTGTATTCCGTGATGTGCCCGCCGTCAAGTTCTATTACTCTTGTAGCGACCTGATCGATGAAATGTCTGTCGTGCGTGATAACGAAAACAGCGCCGCCATAAGAGGAAAGAAACTTCTCGAGCCATTCTACAGCTTCCATGTCGAGATGGTTGGTAGGTTCGTCGAGGAGCAGGATGTCAGGCCTGTCGACGATAAGTCTTGCAAGGCATACCCTCATCTTCTCTCCTCCTGAAAGCCCGGAAAAATCATCTCTTCCGTGTATGTCCGCAAGACCTAATCCCGCAAGCGCATCCTTCAATCTGTATTCATAATCGTAACCGCCGCAAGCATCATACTGCGCCTGCAGTTTTGACAGTTCTTCCACAAGTGAAGATGCATCTTCATTATTGGCGGATGAATGTGAGATCTTTGAAGATACAGTCTCGATCTTAAGCTCTAGTTCGAGCATATTCGAAGGTTTCAGTGAAGCACCTGAAAGGTCCTGTTCATCCATATTCTGAGACAGATAACCTGCGATGGTATTTCCGTGCAGTATGACCTCACCGTCATCAGGTGTAATGGAACCTTTGATTATCTTGAACAGCGTCGACTTGCCTGCTCCGTTGTCTCCGATGAAAGCTATCCTGTCGCCTTTGTTCACACGGAAAGAAACACCGTCGAGTATACGGCGGGGTCCGAAATTCATCGTGATGTTGTTAAGCGTCAGGAGCGGCATGTCTTCACCCTTTCAAATAAATTCACGGCACTCATTGTATAACTTCGGCAATAAAAAGTCATTCACTAATTGAAGAACAGTAAAACATAAGAGGCTGCCTCATTGTTGAGACAACCTCTGTTGTGTTTTTTTATACAGGATCAAACGCTAAAAGAAATGCTTAATTATATGAAACCGCATATTTAGCATCATAATTCCTGCAGATACCGTTTGTTCCGAAATCAAACCAATGGTCATTGATCTTGCGCATTCCGGTCACCATCGTACGGTTGCTGAAATAATACCATTTGCCGCCGATGTTTTTCCAGCCGCCCTGGAAAACAACTCCGAGACTGTCAGCATACCAATACTTGCCGTCAACCTTGAACCAGCCGGTGCGCTTTACACCATCATCGCCGAGATAGTAATAACTGCCATTGATCTTCTGATAACCGGTATACATATATGGATCGGAATTTCCGTTACCGAAATAATAAGTCTTGCCGTTTATCTCCTGCCAATCAGTGTAAGCTGCTCCGTCTTTTCCGAAATAGCACCATCTTGCAGGTATCTCACCGTAATAATAGTAGTAGTAGTACGGAGGTTGAATATTTTTCCAACCGTCTTTGAACATTACCGCGGTTACTTCATCAAAATAATAATACAAGCCATCAATACGCTGAAGTCCTCTTATTGCAGAAGGCTTATGGCCTGTTTCAGGATCAAAGTAATACCAGTTTCCGTCAACCTTTGTCCAGCCTCTTGCTGCTTTACCGTTCTTAGGATTGAAATAGAACCAGTCACCTGCATTAAGCGTAACTCCCTGATATTCCACGGTCATCGAACAATAAAGGCCTGTGATCATGGCACCCTTCTTATCAAATCCGTAGTTTGCGCCATTAATAGTGAAAATTCCGTTTGTGTATGCATAAGGGTTTTCGGGATCAACTGAGAAATAATACCAAACGCCGTCTATCTGATGCCAGTCTGTATAAGCTTTGCCGGTCTTCTTATCAAAATAGTACCAATCCTCTCCGGATTTTTGCCAGCCTGTCACCATTGCTCCGTTAGAGCCAAAATAGTAAATTGCACCATCAATAAGATATAAATCATCGCTGTACATATAATGGTCTTCCAGATCAAAGTAATACCATTTTCCTTCAATCTGCTGCCAGCCTGTTACCGCTTTTCCGTTGCTCTTAAGATAATACCAGGATCCATTGACCTCTTGCCATGCATCGTGGACCATCTTACCCTGATAGTCAAATACAAATGCGGAGCCGTAATCATCATCAAATAATACGCCTATAAACATTCTTCCTGCATCATCAAACCAGTAATATTCACCACCGATCTGCTGCCAGAAAGTAAGACGTTCTCCGTTTTTGTAGTAATAGATATCACCTCTACTATCCTCATACCAGCCGTTATCGGGAACTGCGTCAGAGACTTCATCAGTTACAGTCTCCTCTACTTCGGCTATCTCGATAACATCTTCGATATCCTCTTCCCCAACATCTTCAACAACAGGTGTATCGATGTCATCGCCGTCAGTCTGGATATTGTCGGCCATTGCAATACTTCCGAACGATACCACAGTAGCAACAGCGACTGCCGTACAGATCAAATGCTTGGTATTGATCATCTTCATGGAGCACCTCCTAAAAAAAATTGATTTTTTAATTATACTTGAACTTTCAAGGACTTTCTACAGATTTTTAGGCAAATACAAAGCAAAGTGTCCAAATGGTCAAAACCATAAAGGAGTTGTCTCACAAAGGGAAAAACAGCAGCAATAATGCTGCTGACGGGTATCGAAAAATCCACTCTTTGCAAATAAAAAAAGGACCGTCGCATTTTGTTTTGCGACAGTCCCTAATCAGTTTCTGACTGTTTCGAAAATCAGAAGAGGTCTACACCGTTACCATCAACGTCGTAAGCTTTCTTCTCAGCAGCAACAACATAGATCTTGCCAGCCTTGGGAAGCTTCTTTGCGATAGCTGTAGCAGAGATTTCCTGACCGTCGATCTGGAAGATGATCTCAGCAGCCTTTGCAGGAGCAGCCTTCTTAGCAGCCTTCTTTGCAGCGGGCTTCTTAGCAGCAGCCTTCTTTGCAGGAGCAGCCTTCTTTGCAGCGGGCTTCTTAGCAGCAGCCTTCTTTGCAGGTGCAGCTTTCTTTGCAGCGGGCTTCTTAGCCTCAGCCTTCTTTGCAGGTGCAGCCTTCTTTGCAGCGGGCTTCTTAGCCTCAGCCTTAGGAGCAGCAGCCTTTGCAGGCTCAGCAGCAACAGGTGCAGCTACGCTTTTGATTTCTTTCTTTTCTGTATCCATACTAAAAGAACCTCCGTATTTTTCCTTGTTTGGATATAATAAATCTACATTTCTTTACTATTTGTGTCAACAAACATTTTTTATAATATTTGCAGAGATTATTATCTTTGCGCGTTTCTATTTGTTCAAATTACACACAATGATTCACTACGTTTGCAGCCGCAAAAACTGTTTTTGTTTTCACAAAATTTGTATTTACCGCATAGCATTAAAAAGCATATTAAACTAAAATATCGCTATGAGAAAAGTCATTACAGTTTTTAAATGGGAGATCGGCAAACTGTTCTCCAGCTGGCAGAGAACAGTCACACTGTTCCTGTTGCCTGCGATACTCTTAATGGCTGCATTAAATGTCTTCCCTCTCCTCGTAAACTACATGTCCACAGGCACTCTCACGAAAAAACCGGTAACGGTTATAGACGCACCCGAATCATTCAAAAAATATGTCGAAGAGACAGTCAACGCGAGAGTATTCGAATACGATTACAAGACGTTGCCGGAATTCAAAAAAGAGACGGAAGACAAAACACTTTTTCATAAACATCTGCGACAGGGTATGCTCATCTGCTACTTCACCACGGGAAATCCTTCAAGGGATTTCGACGATGAAGTCCGCGCATACTATTATGACTTGTCAAATGACAATACCGATGCAGAAAGCAGCGCGGTAATATACGTCGGATTTGACGGCAATTCCATTACGTCCGAAGCGAGAGCCGAGCAGTTTAAAGAAGGAGTCCTCAAAGATTATCAGGACAGTCTCATCGATACTTTGGGCGGTGATTATTCAGTTGTCGGAAGTTCCGTTTTCGAGACCGACACATTCAATCCGATAACAGATTTTGAAGATTACAGGACAGTCGCTAACACTGCCGCGGCAAGAGTTGTTCCCGGTGTTCTTATGATAATGATGTATTACTGTGTTTATTCTCTTGTAAGCGACATGTTCGCTTCGGAGCGTGACAGAGGATTCATGGCAAAACTTCTCATGACGCCCGTATCAAGAAAACACATATATGCAGGAAAGATAATCGCGATAAACTTCATCGTCACGATTGCAACTTACATAACCATGCTCCTGATGTTCTTCTCATCATGGATCAACAGGAGCAATGATGCGATGTCTCTCCTGCCGTTCGGAATGATGCTCACTCCGGCAGAACTTTCGATCGTTCTCGTCTCCATTCCCGTAGCAGTCTTCCTCATGACTGCAATATGCATCAGCATTGTTTTTTCATTGGAACGCCTTCAGGATATAACCGTAAACCTTCAGCTGCCCCTCATATATTTTCTCGGTGATTTCTTCGTAAGAATGGTCAGGGGCACGAGACCCATCACCATGGAATATTTCGTTCCGCTTCACAATACGATGGAACTGATAGCAGAGACTTATCTGGCCCAGAACAAAGCATGGCACGTTATAGTCGTCACGCTGCTCAATCTCGGCCTCGCACTTCTGATCCTTAGACACACATTCAGGAAAGAGGAACTCAAATGATCAAGTTAACCGATGTCCACAAGAGTTATACAAAAGACAGCGAGACTATAAAGGGCGTCAGCTTCGAAGTCCGCGAGGGACAGATATTCGGTCTGTTGGGTCCTAACGGAGCCGGCAAGACTACTTTGATGCAGATGATCTCCACGCTCATGAGACCGACGTCAGGCAAGATCGAGATAGACGGTCTGTCATCAGACAAGGACCTTCTCGAGATCCACAGAAAGATCGGTTTCCTTACCAATGAGATCAAGCTCGATCCGATGTCCACTCCGAACAACCTGTTCAATTTCTTTGCAGAACTGTATGACATTCCCGCAAACGAGATGAGGGACAGACGCGATGAGAGCTTTGCGAGATTCGGCATATCGCCTTTTGCGGAAAAGAGGATAACCGAGCTTTCGACCGGTATGAAACAGAAGATATCGATCGCGATAAGCCTCATCCATAATCCGCCGGTGATCATATTCGACGAGCCTACGAACGGACTCGATATCCTGACTTCAAAACAGGTCACGGATTATCTTCTGGAACTGAAGGAAAAGGGACACGCGATCATACTGTCAACACACATCTTCTCGGTTGCCGAGGAACTCTGCGATGAGATCGCGATACTGGTTGACGGAAAGATCGTCGCACAGGGAAATGTTGAGCAGCTGAAAGAACAGGCAGAGGTCGACACTTTCGAGAAAGCATTCTTCAAGATATATGTCGAGAATCATGTTGAATAAGAAATGAAATAAATATTATGAGTGCGAAACGTGGAATAAAGACGATAATCGGAAGTTTCTTCCGCAAGAGAGGACAGATGGGGGCCCAGGCGGCGCCTGCCACCTTCCTCGTAACCGTCATGTTCATCGTCGCGCTCTCCTGCGTTGCGGTTTCATGGATAATGTGGTGGTTCCCTTATCACCTGTTCAGCGATGAAGTCTACAACGTTGTCGTGGTAAACGCTCCGGAGTCATTCATCAGATATAACGAAATGACACAGGCTGACCGTGATAAGAAATCAAGGGAATACGGTAACCGATACAACTATTTTGCCAACTGGGAACACATGTCGAGATTCCAATACAATTACGACGGATACGGCTGGACGCAGTTCGTATATAAAGAGACTGATGCCCTTTATGATTTCGTAACGTTCGGTGAATGGATGAGAGAAGGCGACGCATATCTTACAGTTGTCTTCCCCAAAGGCTTCGATCAGATGGTATCAGACCGTCAGAACGGCCTTACTGATGCAAAGCCCGAACTCCTCACCTACTACCGCACCAACTCGATGGAATATTCAGACATGAAAAATGATTTCATCGACGAATATCTTGAAGGATACATGAGCATGATCAGAGCCGACTACGGCCTTAAGGTCACATCCGTAGCGGACTCACAGATAGTTGACCAGCCCGTCGAGACGCAAAAAGCTCTTTACGGCATGAGCGCGTTTACCAACACATTAGGCCGCACCTTTGTGCCTATCCTCTTATTCGTTACTCTCCTCTATGCTTCCATGAGCATAGGAACAAACGTTATCGCGGGACAGAAAGAGCGCGGAACATTTACAGGCATCCTGCTCACTCCGCTGCCGAGATATGCGATCGTATCAGGTTATCTTGCAGGCGTCGTTATAAAAGCGATGATCCCCGCCTTTGTGATGGGTTCGATAGCCTCGATCGCGTTTATTACCGCAAATTACAACGCGGGACACTATTTCGCGCTGATAGCATTCATCCTTGTGCTCGAGATATTCATTGCCTCCATCACCATACTCATATCAGTCATCAACGACACCGTTGTTTCAGCACAAACGGCATTCCTCCCTATCTTCCTCATACTCGTCGCTGTCTGTGTCACATGCATACAGTCCGTCGCCGAGAGAGCAGACTTCTACATGTATCTTCCGGTATACGGCCAATTCTACGGCATGGGCGATGTCCTTACGGGAACGATCGACGTACCGGGCTTCATCGTAAGTTCTATAGCAACACTTATACTGTCGGCGATAATCGTTCTTATCACGGTAAGACTTCTTTACATCGAACGTTACACTGTATCCATTGATACTGTTGATGCAAAGGAAGTCAGACGCCACAAAGAAGGCGGCAGGTCTTCCATACTCGATGTATTCAACAAGATCACCGACAATTTCAGCTATATCGTTACACAGATCTTCTACCCGTTACTCGTTCTGTCGTTCTTCCAGTTCCTTGCCATGATACCCGTCGTCGTATCATACATGAGAAAACCTGAGTATTCTTCTTACATCCAGGATCTGGCAAACGTCGGCTCGGTATCTGACATCATCAGCAAGACATTCGAGATCTTCGGCATATTCTTCAAAGATCCGCTCTTCCTCGGCATGATGACATTGGGTTATGCCGCTATCATCATCACATACTTCCTGCATGCAGGAAGAGTGTGGAAGTTAAAGAACTTCAAGAGCATGGCAGGCGCCTGCGGATATCCGTTAAAGAGCGGAAAACACATAGCAACGCATTACGGACTCGGGTTCCTTTTCGGATTCCTAATGATGACAGCAACAGTCGGCATCATGTACTTTACCGGTCAGCTGACATTCTCGGGATTTAACCTGAACTTGTCAGGCATCGGCGTATTCATCTTCAATCTTCTTATGTGGTTCCCGCAGGGCGCATCTGAGGAAGTGATGTTCAGAGGCTTCATGATTCCCGCATTCTCAAAGAGATACAAAACAGCATTCGGCATCATCGTATCCTCTCTCCTGTTCTCTGCTTTCCACTCTCTCAACGCGGGATTCACTCCGCTTGCTTCGGTCAATCTCGTGCTCATTGCCGTCCTTTTCGCACTGATATATCTCCTCACAGGCGACATCTGGATGACTTCTGCGATGCACACGGCATGGAACCTGTCACAGGGCAACATATACGGACTTCAGGTATCGGGCAACGAATCATCCAATTCAGTCGTTACCGCACTCTACGACAGGAATGCGACTGCACTTATCACGGGCGGAAACTTCGGACCTGAGGGCGGCCTTGCAACGACAGCCGTCACAGTGCTGTGTCTGATAATTGTTACAGTACTGCTTATCGTAAAAGCCAAAAAATCTAAGAAACAGGCTGCCTGACAGTCTTACTCTTCTGCTATCTCCCTGGCGACAAACACGCCAGAAGCTGAAGCATGCGACAAAGAATGCGTAACACCGCTTCCGTCACCGATAACAAACAGTCCGGGATAACGCGTCTCAAGCCTGTCATCGATTGCGACTTCCATGTTGTAGAACTTTACTTCGACACCATAGAGGAGCGTATCGTCATTTGCAGTACCGGGAGCGATCTTATCCAATGCATAGATCATCTCTATTATGCCGTCCAGTATCCTTTTGGGAAGTACAAGCGAAAGATCGCCCGGAGTAGCCTTCAGAGTGGGTCTTACGGTAGATTCCTCGATCCTTGAAGCGTTTGATCTTCTGCCTCTCGTAAGGTCGCCGAAACGCTGGACGATGACACCGCCGCCGAGCATGTTCGAAAGCCTTGCTATTGATTCACCGTAACCGTTCGAATCCTTGAACGGCTCTGAGAAATGTTTCGATACGAGAAGCGCAAAATTCGTATTCTCGGACTGGAGCTCGGGATTATCGAAGCTGTGTCCGTTTACCGTTACGATCCCGTTCGTGTTTTCATTAACAACGTAACCGTTCGGGTTCATGCAGAACGTCCTGACCTTGTCCTCGAACTTCTCGGTACGGTAAACGATCTTGCTCTCATAAAGCTCTGACGTCAGATCGGAGAACACTACTGCAGGGAGCTCGACTCTTACGCCGATATCGACTCTGTTCGAATATGTCTCGATATTAAGTTCACTGCATATCTTCTCTATCCACTTACTGCCCGAACGGCCGACAGATACGATGCACTTATTGCATGTGTATGTCTTTCCGAGACATTCCACCTCATACGTTCCGTCTTCCAGCACCATGAGATCACCCACGGGAGAATTAAAGAAGAAATCCACCTTGTCCTTGAGCATATTGAAGATATTGCCTAAGACCTGATAGTTCTTGTCAGTTCCGAGATGTCTTACCGAAGCATCGAGCAGATGAAGCTTATTCTCGAGACATATCTTCTTGAAAGAAGACCCTGCCGTGGAATAGAGTTTTGTGCCTTCACCGCCGTTTGCAAGATTTATGCCGTCGACATACTTCATGAGCTCAAGTGCTTTTTCCTTGCCTATATGCTCATACAAGGTTCCGCCGAAATCATTTGTGATGTTGTATTTGCCGTCGGAGAATGCGCCTGCTCCGCCGAAACCGCGCATGATGGCGCATGACTTGCAGTTGATGCAGCTCTTAATCTTATCTCCGTCTATGGGACATTTGCGTTCCTCAAGAGGCTTCCCCGCCTCGAAAACGGCGACCTTCAGATCAGGTCTTAAGTTAACCAGTTCGTATACCGAGAATATTCCGCCCGGGCCCGCACCTATAATGATTACATCGTAATTACTCATAAAAAATCTCCTTCATTCAAAGGAATTCAATCAGATTATATTATATGACCGCGCGAAAACAAAACTTATCTGTTCTTTTTAAGCCTTATCATGCATGTCAGGGGGATGGCCAGCAGGATCGCAACACCGCCTTGGATAAGATTGAACACCACAGACCCCAACGCAGCTTCCATTCCGTACATCATGGTCTCAAATGCAAAGTAACCGCCGGCCATGATGAGTTCCGCGGCGATACCCGCCAGGATCCTCAGGAGGATATCTCTTATGCTCTTCCCTTTTGCATGCTTCATTATCAGTGCCGCCGTGAGACCCATGAGGCCCTTGATGATGAATGTCGGCGCGATATACACGGGATACCCTGCTATGAGGTCACCCAGCGCGGAACCGATTGCTGCGGGGAAAAACGCGGCAGGACCGATGAAATAAGATGCTATGAGGATCACGCCGTCACCCAGGTTGATAAATCCGAGTGCCGTCGGGATACGCAGCTCCGTACCGATAAACACGAGCGCGGCAAGGATACCGCATTCTGCAATGATGCGGAGATTTGATCCTGATCTGTTCTTCCTCGTATTATCAGCCATAATGTTTATCTCATGAAACTTCGGATATCAACGGGAGCCGTGCATATCTTCGACGCACCGTTTTCCATAAGGAAATCACGCGTCCTGTATCCCCAGGTGCAGCTGATGATATCCATACCGCTGTTTTCGGCAGTTCTGATATCTATGTCAGAATCTCCGATATAGACAGTGTCGCCGTTTTCGACACCTAAAGCAAACAGGCACTTTTCAACAGGTTCATAAGAGGGTTTGCGTTCCACACCCTCGACCGATCCCCTCACATAATCAAAAAGACCGGGGAAGAAATGCTCTATGAGCTTTTGTGAAGGTTCGTCGTCCTTATTGGTGACACATGCAAGCATCATGCCGTCAGATTTAAGACGGATAAGTTCTTCCGTTATCCCGTTATAAGGGAAAGTCTTTTCCAGATAGTGCGAATTATAGTAAGCGATGTAATCCTTGAGCAGTTTTTGCTTGAGTTCTTCCGTATATTCACCGGGGTCTGCCGTAAGGCTCCTTTCTATGAGTTTTACGACACCGTTGTTGATGAACGAACTGACCTGGTCTTCTGTCTGCGGTGCAAGACCGTTCATACGGCGCGCGGCATTGAGACTCTGAGCAAGCCCTCCCAATGTGTTAAGGAGAGTTCCGTCAAGATCAAAACATGCCAGCCTGTATCTCATAGTGTTCCGCTTTCCAAGGTTGCCCTTTCCGGACAACTCGCGCCCATTTTAGCACGAATATGCTTTCATTCAAGCACACGATTATAGAAATGCACGGCATCTAATGCTAACATTGTGTCGAAAAGAATTCTTATCTTAAGGAGTAATACATGGCTATCATCAAGTTTAATACAATGACTTTCGGCACACACGAGACCGTTGCCGTAGTAGCGGGAGTCACACAGGCAGCCACCGCCAATAACAAGCCCATGATGAAGGTCACTTTAAATGACGGCACGGATAACGTTACCGCCCTGATCTTCGATACGACCAAGAAAGACCTGACAGCAGGCGGCATCACCGAAGGCACTACCGTGGCAGCCACGCTCGAAGTGACTGAATACAAGGGCAACAAGAGTTATAAGATAACAAACATCACTCCCGTAAAGCTTTCAGAGGATGAACTGAGGGAACTCATCAAGCTTCCTCCGATCGAGCCCGCAAAGCTCGTTAACGACACCATAATGCTCATCAAGAAGTCATCGGGAAGAGAATACGACATGACTGTTTTAGAGGTCCCTGCAGATGATTTCTCGCTCACGGCTCTCGCCGTAAGGTTGATCCTCGGAAACATCAAGGCTTTCACAAAGTCTTCTGCCGCCAAATCCATGCACCATGACTTATACGGCGGACTCGCTTATCACACATACAGAATGGTAAAGACAGCATTCGCGGTCTGTGACATATATACGCTCCTCAACCGCGAACTCCTTGTATGCGGCACGGCTCTTCACGACATCGGAAAGCTCGTCGAGATGAAGACATCCGATACGGGCATCGCCACATATACCGACATGGGCAATCTCTTCGGCCATCCCCTGCTCGGCATCGAGATGATCGACCATGAAGTCTGGAGACAGGATCAGGCCATCGGCGGCAAGTCCTATAACAGAGAACAGGTCGCCATGGTCAAGCACATGATAGCTTCACATCACGGACAGCAGGAATGGGGCGCCATCAGGGTCCCTTCGACACCTGAAGCCATGATGCTCCACGAGATAGACATGATCGATTCACGCATGTACATGTACGAAGATGCGTTCGGAAGCATGATGCCCGGATCATCAAGCGATCCGATCTTCGGCATCGCAGGCGACGGAAAGAGCGTTATCTACAAGAATTCGTTCAGCGACTACACCTGAGTTCTGAATCCAGGCATTCACCCGTAGCTTACGCAGTACAGTCCCTCTGTGTCATAGTAGTAGAGCATCTTTCCGTCCTCATCAAGATAACTGTATATGGATGAGTACGAGAAATTGTAATTCTGCTGCGGCGCCTCAAATGAGACATTGGAAAACTTTGCCCAGTATTTCGGAAGCAGGGGCGCCGTCAGATCGTCCACGGGACACCCGTCGTCTATCCTGTTTTTGTCGGTCATCATCAGCCTGACGCTGCTCAAATTCTTCGACAGGCATCGTGTACCATATCTTCCCCACACCGTTCTCAAAAGGAGCAGTCCCGTCTTCACTCTTTGACGTAACCTTCATGCAGGCGGCAGGAAACAATTCCGCGAAAGTTACGGGGTCCGTTGCCCAGTCATATGCATTTCCATTATCCCCCGATAATATGGACATAATATTGCCCGACTTGATTGCCGGGCAACTCTGATGAGATTATACATTCTTTCTATTACACTCAGGTGTCTTTATAATATTTACCGCTTCATTGCCTGAATCTTCTCATTCATCTTTTCCGCTTCTTTTTTGTAATAGCGCATAAAGCAGAACCAGATAACGAATGCCACTACCAGCTGTATTGCTGCGACTATGAGCCCCTGGGCAATTGTGGCCGAACCTCCGAACCAGCCTACGGCATAAGCCACTACCGTATAGATCACGCATCCTATCCCCATGTGGATGACCACTTTTATCGGCTGCGGGAGCTTATCACTGTTATAAACCACTGTCGGCACACCGAACCCGAGTCCTACTATTGCGCTGCCTGCCACCATCTTTGTAAAACTGTATCCTTCAAGACTGAAGTTCCCGCCGTAAATTATGTCAAAGACGATCCCCGCCAGACAGAATATCGTCAGAGCCATACCTATGCTGATCACTGTACTCTTGACCAGATCTTTGATTATCTTATTCATCTTATTCATCTCCTTATAATCCCAGATATTTCTTGAATTCCGGCAGATACTTTCTCGACACGTAATCCTTGCTGCCGTTCTTGAGTTTCAGCAGCAGCGTACCGCTGAAACCGGGCTCTATACTGTCCATATATGACAGGTTGATAAGCGTCGTCTTCGAGATCTGCATGAACTGCTTTCCAAGCTGGTCAGCAAGTTCATAGAGCCTTTTGCGTGAGCGGTATCTCTGCTTTGCACCGTATATGGCCGTATCCCCGTCCTCTACCCTTACCATGTAGATATCCTTCGGCTGCAAAACAACGATATCCTCCTCGTTCTGCAGTGCCGTGACCGGAGTCTCGCTGTTGCTGAAAACATCGATCATGCGCTGGATCTCATCTGTCACCTTATCCGTGTGTATGACAGCAAACGGTTCCCTGTATTCCGCCGAAATGTCTATATTCACTTTCATCTGCTGAAAGCCTCCCGATAAATATGCCTCTATGTTACATCAAACGTCCTTTTTGAACGATGCAAACTTCCAGAACTCATAGACGGTCATGAAAACGGAAGCCAGCAGGAACCACACCATGAGCACGCGGAAGGCATAAGCCATATATGCAACATAACCTACAGTCGCAAGCGATGTTATAGCCGCCGTCAGGTGCCACCATTTGCTCTTCATGAATCTCCTGATCATCCTGATCACCTCCTTTTTTGCTTGTGGCCACATAGTAGCAAAGGTTTAGAGACCCGTGTTGCGAAATGAGGTAAGTGGCAGAATTTCGAAGGTGAAATGCAAAATGAGCATGTGAAAAGAGATATAAAAAATCGGCAATTATCAGGCAGTGCCGAATAGTTTGCCGTATTTTAAGTGCATTGTGAAGGAAAAAACTTGCAAAATTGTGGCATAGCCGAATCTTTGCCGAAAAAATATAGCTACGAAATTCAGCAATCTACAGCAACTGCCACTATTATGAATAATGAAGGGCTATCTCATTTTGAGACAACCCTTTCGCTTTAAAACAATTTAATATTCTGTAATATCACTTCCAGTGATCGAGTTCTGAAAGAAACCCGTCATACTGAACGCGGCGCTCGTCATCAGGAAGATTCTCAGGATTCGGCATGTGGCCGATCAGGAATTCGATGAGCATATCCTTTGACTTATATACGAAGTCGCCGTCTGTGTAGCACCATGTGCAGTAATCCTCGTTAAAGCTCCTGTCAGGCTCTCTGCTGATCATTGAATCTTCCGAAAGGGGCATTCCGCAGCACTGGCAGATGAGCTTTCTGGGACTTCCCAAAAGAGTGTTGATCGAGATGTCGAACTCCCTGGATAAGATCTTGAGAGTCTCCGTATTAGGCTGTGTCTCGCCCAATTCCCAACGGCTGACCGCCTGTCTTGTGACCATGAGCTTTTCGGCCATCTGATCCTGTGTCATGTTGTTGTCTTCACGAAGTTTCTTGAGTATGTCTTTCGTTTCCATAAAACTATCTCCTTTCCGTTTCATGGCTTAAGTATGTTACTTAACCGGAACGAAAACAAGCAACTTGCTGTTGCTCTCATCATATGGATCTTTATCCAAACAGGATACTTTAAAGCTGAAGAGATTGCAAAAGCCGTTATGTTGGGCTTAAATCATTACAGAATAATTTTCGAAAGGATCAACATAAATGGAAAAGATAAAGGCAAACGCTCATTACTGTATTCATTTCGGTTCAGTAAAGGAATTCTACGAAGCAACAAGAGAAGATAACATGGAACAGCTCGCAGATGCCATATACAGATGCGTCCATCCTTCAAAAAAGGAAATAACCGAAACCGCCAAAAACAGCAGCGAATACTTATCCTGGATGAAATCTCTTCCCGACTTCGCATTTCTCCTGTATAGTCCGAACGAATATCACAAGGCAGTCGAAGAAGACAAAAAGAGATTTGATGCGGTTATCGATGATCTGGTCAGCAGCATTAAAGACCTTGCGGATGAGCGCTTTAATGCCGTCGGATTCATGGGCGAGCCTACCGTGCCTCTGATAAAATCGGATTTTAACAGTAAGATCGACGGCTCTGTCCCCGGACTGAAAGAGATAATCCAGACAGATGATGTCACCCAAAAACTTAAACTTGATTCCGGAGTGGACATATTCCTGGAATATCCGTTATCGACCGGCAAAAACGGACAGCCTTTCAGATGCGACGTGATACTTCACCGCAGAGACAACAAAGAGAACGAAAACTACGTTATCATCGATCTTAAGCAGTATACGGAAGGATTTACCCCAAATGACTTAACTCATATTCAAAACCAGATACATTATCCGGATCATTTAAAGGCGGAAAAACCTGATGCCAATGTCGCATTCTACTTCTATCAGCATATTCAAATGTACAACAACGGGTATTTCTTCAACCTGATAAAGACAATGGACGGCTACGAGGAGAAAAAGGACAGGCTCGGTGTTTATACAAGAGCTTATTGCGGGAACTTAATAAACAGGCTGAACGCCTTGCTGTAAGAAACCTTATCTGTCAAGGAATTATAAATCATTAATTAGGTCAATACATGTCATAGTGATATAATTTCAAAAACAGAAATGAGCATCTTCCGATATCCAACCCTAGAAAGGAGATTGATTCAATGAATTTCTTATATGATTTTCTTATTGAATTTGTTGCTGCCTTTTTGGGGTTTTTATTTGCTATTGTATTCTCAGGAATCAACGCAAAATACGAAGCCAGGAAAAAGCTGAAACTTATTATCAACGGAATCAAAAACGAATTGCAGGACATTCATGATTCGTTGAATGAATATATAGATAATAAAGTAATCATGAAACACAGGATCGCCATACCGACTTGGGATTCCCTTCAATTTGCAGGCGGAGTGTTGGATCTGTTAGAGAAACCATATTATGATGATCTGCTGACTGTATATTCTGAGATCAAGATTTTTAACGAAGAACGCTTTTCCATGAGGGACAAAGAAATAATGAACGAACTTGAATCTATAGTAAAGAATTCACAAACTGTCTTGAACGCAATAGAAAAGGAGAATGCAAATGGCTAGAATCCCAAGTATTAATGACAGCATCAAAGGCGACATCGAATCTTACGGCGACTCCGTTGAGCAATTTGTGTATGAGAATGGCAGCCGTTATGAGGAAGCATTCTCCGGATTTTTAATGTCCTACGTTAAAGATGATCCGATATTGAAGAATTTTTATATACGCTTTGTATTTGAATGCGAGATCATTAAGATCGTCATAGATAAGCAAACCAAGATCAATCTTTCGCGATTGGAAATGCTTGTAGATAACATGGAAACAGCTCCCAACACTGAGATACTGGCTGTTTATGATTCGCAATTCCACCAGGAACTGTTTGATATTGCAGACAGAGAAGAATTCTTTGACTGGTTCAGGCTGCAATCCAAAGACCTGTCAACTTTTTTGTCCGGATTTTGGAAGGCAATCGGATATGGCACAGATTATTATCATGAATTGCTGATCATACACAAAGAGATCTTCAATGCGGTTAAAGAGAAAAACAAGGATAAGGCAGTTGAAATGATGGAGAGACATTTTTCCATCCTGTTATTCCAACTCCTGGGGACAATGTTCTCTCAAAGGAAGAACTGATAACTTTTTTATTTTGTTTCGTCTTTCCTGAAACTCACGCGGATCGACAGCACGCCGTCCTTGAAATCTGACTCGATCGTGCCGCCGTTCTTTGATATGAGCTCTTTTGCGATCGAGAATCCGAGGCCCGTCGAAGTGTTGCCTTCATTGACCGTGTAATAGCGGTCAAAGAGCTTTGCCGCAGATACCGGTGTAAGATTGGGAGCGGGATTGCTGAAGACCGCACAGGCGTTCTCATCCAGTTTTACGTCCAATGCGTTGTCCGCGTATTTGATTGCGTTGCTGATCAGGTTTTCGAAAATACGGTTCGCACTCTTCTTCTCACACAGCACATATACCGGATGATCGGGGAGCTCGATCTCAGGCTCTATCCCCTTTTCCTTGAACGCTGCATAGAACGAAAGTATGCACTCCTCGAGCACGCGGCAGATATCTATGGAGACTGACGGGACATCCGCATCCTGAACAGGGTATTTGGCCGGATCTGCGGATGTGCTGTATTTGAAAAGTTCATCCGCAAGTTCGCTCAATGAGAGCGTGCGGCTCTTGATGCGCTCGAGATACTGGGCTTTGAGCGTCTCGTCCTTCTCGTCTTCCATAAGGTCCAGATACGAATTGATCGCGGTAAGCGGAGTCCTGATGTCGTGTGAGATATTGGTAACAGCCTCAGCAACTTTGCGGTTGCCGTCATGATATGCATTGCGCTCATCCTGAAGGTTCTTGAGTTCCCTGTTGAGAGTCTCGGCAGTGCGCCTTGCATGAGGATCCGTGGTGGTAAGTGTGACCGGTATCTGAGTCTGCCCCTTCACCTGATCTTCGATGTTGTCGGTAAGCTCGTCATAGCCGCGCTTCAGCAGTACGATCTTAATGACCGCAGCCACGAGCGCTATCGCCAGGATGATGCATATGACTATCAGGATCTCCAAAGCCGTTATCCCCTTATTTTTATTGAGATAATGATACCACAAGGAAGGTTTATGTCAGTGAGTCTCACGTTTCCTGAATACCAGGATACCGGCCGTTGTGCTGAGCAAGATCCAGAAGAGGTCTGCAGCAAAGTTGATCGTCATTACCCCGTCACGGAAAAGCAGATAGTACGGGATATCAGTGTTTATGGTCAAAGCCGGATCCAGATATATCTGCGCGTACAGGACTGCCTTATAGAAAGGATCAAGTGTGCTTTCGTTATACTGATAGAGCGCCCTGTCACCGTAATACAAAGTGATGTCATACATCTCAAGATCGATCTTCTCGTAAAACACGTTGTTTCCCTTCTCGGCCCGTATCTTCCTGTATTCCTCAAAAAAAGCCTCATCCTTGTCAGCTTCCAATATATATGATGAATGCAGTTTCTCAACGGCTGAAGAATTCATCGATGTGAATAACGTGGCGGTAAGAAGAAAGCCCACAATAAATGATATGACTTTACTGGAACTGCCAAAAAGTGCTGCCAGGCTCAATGATGAAAAAACGAACAAAAGAAATATCCTTACGGCTAAAGACATCAGTATGAGCGGCATATACAGGGGCGGACTCCAATGATAGATCAAACAGAAAACCGCAAATATCACGATGTTAATCAGCATCAGCGCGATATCGATCACAAATGTAAACAGGAGCGACGAAAAATAGATCTTACTTTTCGAGTACCCGCAGGTAAGAAGATTCTTCAATGTTCCGTCACTGTAAAACCTTCCGAAAAACAACGGGATGAATATGATAATGATCATGCACGGAAAGAGGTGAAGTACCATAATGATCTTACCCAGGACCTGCTGTTCTTCCGAGACGAGATTAAACTCATCATGAAGCTTACGGTAAGCTTCATCCGGGACAGGCTCCCCATATAACCTGTATGCATCGGCAGCACTTACACCAAGGCTTTCGAAGCAATAATCCCGGACGTCGCCCCCGTCTATATTCACGACGCTTCCGTTCCATTCCCTTGTAATGGAAGCGCATGTGACCACAGCATCATCTGTTATCACATAAAAGATATATATCGAAGATACAATCAGCAAAGATAAAAGTGCCCATGTCTCAACACTCTTAAAAAGTCTGAAGAATAACCCTGATATAATCTTTTTCACGTCAAGACACCTGTAAACGCAACATTATAAGGAAAGACTCAGCAGTGTATTTCCCTCTTTCGGAATATAAGGAGCCCGCAGGCCGTGGATACCGTCAGCCATAAGACCGCGGTTATTGTATTAACCGTCAAAAGACCGTCGCGAGACACCAGATAAGGCGCTGCGTACCAATGGTTGGAAGCTACGGAATGTGATACCAGTGCCGGATCAAGATAGAGCATGCCAAGAATCACTTTGTTCAGGAGCGGATTGGACGGGGGATTTATCCCGAGCAACTCCTTATCTCCATAATAATATGTGTACGTAAACTGTGAATAATCGAACTTCTGTTCAATGTAATTCCAGCCTTTTTCCTGAATAATGGCTTTGGTCTCGTCAATAGCCTCCTGGCTGATCCCATAATTCTGATAGGAACTCTCGAGCACTACCATTGCTATCATCGAAGATGACGGGAATGCAAGATAGAGAGCCACAAGAAAACCAACCACGAACGATACGGTTTTCTTTGAACTTATGAAAAGTCCCGAAAGGCAGATAGAAGAAGCCATGAACATCATGAGAACTGCCAGGATGAGCATAGGAACAAGGACCGGCATATAAACAGGCGGTTTCCATTCATAATAAACACACCATACCGCAAACGCGGCAATATTGATGAGGAGCGCTATAAGATCGAGCACCATGGTAACGATCATGGATGAAAAAAGTATGCTGCCCCTTGTGTGGCCGCCTGCTATAAGGTTCTTGATCGTTCCGTCACTGAACATCCTTCCGAAAAAGAACGGAATGAAAAGGATGATCATTACAGTCGGCAACAGGTGAATCGAACCCATTGAGACAAACAGAAAGCGGATCTCCTGATCATAATAATTGTAGGTTCCTTCGAGTCTGTCAAAAACTGCCTGATCTATGGTCTCAACCCTTGCCCTGTAAGCATCTTCAACGCTTACGCCAAGATTCTCAAAACGGAATTGTTTAACGTTGCCGGCATTAACATCCAGCTCCACACCATTTAGTTCTTCACGTACGGTCTCATCGCTGTGGAGCATGTAAAGGTACATCTCATCATCCATCGCCTTATAATTGAAGAAGAGGGCGCATATTACAGTCAATGCAAGAAGGATCCAGATCTCAAAACCTCTGATCATTCTGAAAAACATTCCGGCGATGATCTTTTTCATGATTACTGATACTCCTTCTTCCCTATCGCTATAAGCCCTGCCGCAGAAGACAATGCAAATATCGTTCCTGCCGCAATGGCTTCCTGCGGGAAACTGTTCTCATTTACGATAAACTCATAACTGTAAGGACTGGTCTCACTGATGAAGGTAAAGATCTTCCTGGCGGTCCCTCCAACATAATCCGGATTCTCTTTCCACGCTACTTCTCCGGTCTCTTCATCCACATAGCTGTATCTGTAAGGCTCATCCAATTGAGACTGGATAAATATCGTTCCGAACATAAGACAAGGGATCATTAACAGAGAGACTATCAGTGCGAGCAGCTTAGTGCTCAGGAAAAACTGCAAAAGCGTGTATAAAGATGCGAAAGCAAGACTTATGACCAGCACCTGTGAAAAGATGCCAAAAAGAAAACTGCTGATCCTGACGTCAGATTTTACAGGTACAAACTTTGCAAAAAGGAAGAATATGCCTGTCATGATAAAGAGCGAGAACAAAGATGAGAGCACAGTAACTATCAGGTCTGCCAGATATATGTAAACTCTTGATATGCCCGTCGATATCTTGTTGTTTATAGTACGGAAAGATATGTCATTTCCGGTAAACATAGCCGAGAAGATCGCGGTTGCAAACGGCATGATGTAGACGAGTTTCAGGATGCATGTCATGACAAAGGAATTGGAAAGAAACCTCGGTCTTTTGAACATGTAAAGCATGAGATCCGACGAACATGTCTGGAAGATCACAAAAAGTCCCAGGACTACGGAAAAGATCATGATCTTGATCCAAAGTCCCGTGCGGAAGAATCTGAAAAAAGCTGACTTTAGAGCCCTGCTCATGAGATCCCGTCCTTCTTTGCCACGAGATTCATGAAGTATCCTTCAAGACTCTCGTTGTTTTCTGTGATGCTGACGACTTCAACGCCCGCCTCATTTGCAAGGCTTATAATCCTGCTCGCGGTGATGTCGGAATAGATGTCCATATCAGCATCATCTTCGACCTTGTAATCGATCCCTTCACGGTCGAATACAGGACACAGAAGTTCTGTTGACGAGACTTTGAGCCTCGACGCTTTGCGCACCTTGCTCATAAGCTCGCTGCTGCTCAAAGTCTGGAGTATCTCGCCCTTCTCTATGAATGCGTAGTGTGTTGCAAGCTTCGACAATTCCTCAAGGATATGGCTCGAGATGAGGATCGTCGTATGCTTCTCGTGATTGATCCTTAAAAGTATCTCTCTCATCTGTATGATGCCCTGGGGATCAAGTCCGTTTATGGGCTCATCAAGGATGAGGATGTCGGGATTGCCGCAAAGGGCTACTGCTATGCCGAGTCTCTGCCTCATACCCAGAGAGAACTTGCCGGCCTTTTTCTTACCCGTATCATTAAGTTCGACAAGATCCAGCAGATCATTTATGGTATCGAAAGACGTCATTCCGAGGTTGATATATTGGAGTTTTAAATTGTCGTATGCTGAAAGGTTCTTATAGATCGCAGGGCTCTCGATTATCGATCCCATCCTTCTTCTGACCGTAAGGATCTTGCGGTCACTGCTCTTTATTCCGCCCAGGCTGTATGTTCCCGAAGTAGGTTCGGCAAGGCCCGTGAGTATCCTCATCAGAGTCGTCTTTCCGGCGCCGTTCCTTCCGACGAGTCCGAAGATCGAGCCTGTCGGTATCTCCAGTGTTACGTTCCTTAAGACGTGTGCTTTACCGTAATTCTTACACAGATCCCTGGTCGAAAGTACATTTTCCATTTATGATTCTCCTTTGAGCTTGAAACCTATGCCCCATACGGCTTCAACATATTCGGTATCGGTTACTTCTTTTATCTTCTTTCTGAGATTGCTTACATGTACCTTTACGGAACTCTCGGTACAATCCGGAGTCTCGGTCTTTATGAGGTCCAGCAGTTCGGACTTTGATATTACGCGTCCGCCTCCCGTTGCGAGCATCTTCAGGATCGCGTATTCGGTCCTCGTCAGTTTTAATTCTTTTCCTTCTATGGTTACCTCATGTTTATCGGTATCGATCTGCATCTCGCCGCACTTTATAAGATTGCTTTTCTTCTTACCTTCCGCGGTGCGTAGCGCTGCCACGACCCTCGCCTTCAGTTCTTTTATGTCGAAAGGTTTTGTTATGTAATCAACGCATCCGCTGGTTAAAAGAGAGACCTTATCGTCTATCGAAGATCTTGCACTCACTGCGATTACAGGCGTCTCTTTAGGGATATGCGTAAGCAGTTCTTCACCCGTTAGACCCGGAAGCATCAGATCCATGAGGATGAGGTCAGGATTTTGGGCCAGCATCACACGTCCTTCCGTGCCTGTAACGGCTCGGATGACTTCATAGCCGTCCTTTGAGAGTTCTCTTTGAAGGACTGCACCGATATCTTCATCATCTTCTACGATCAATATTCTGCTCATGTAAAAATCTTATTCCTAAACCTTTGCTAAATCAATTTGAGCAGTTAAATGTTACCTGAATCTTAACTCTTTTATCGCCGGTATTGGTTTACAATATGCTCATGAGAAAAGAGCATTTCAGAAAGTTTATTTCATTATCAATGGCATTGCTTTTCGCGGCATCTTCAGCTTCATGCTCATCCAAAAAGCATGAGAATAAGATCATTAAGGAAAGCGATACATGGTACGAGTGTAATTCTTTCGAGATATCCAATCTCTATCCCAAAGATAAATACGATTATTCGGAATTCGAGACCGCAGGAACGATAGACGACTGCATCTATATGAGAGTGCAGGCCATGAAGAGTTATGAAGGCGATAGCAAGAACATGACCGAAGAGGAATATCTCAATTCATTTGAGACTTCGATCCTTAAGTTCTCATTCGACGGCGAACTTCTGGAAAAGACCGACTATCACTCCGTCGCTGACAACGGGGTATACAAAGTTCTCCAAAAAGCCTGGGTATCTGACGGCAGGCTCAACACTCTCGAGGAAAACTATGTCGCCGACACAGGAAAGATAACCTATTTCCTTAACGGCGAGGAAATTACGGTTTCGGAAAACAAATACGATTACTATTACCAATCCCTGTTCATCGATGACATATACACCATAAACGGTTATACGTTATACACTTCCGGATATCACGGTGCTTCGCTCAACATAATCAATCCTGACGGTTCCGTAGACGAGATCTACCTTTATGAAGCAGTTAACGGCGGAGTGGAACAAACAGGCCGGTTCATCCAGGGAGAAAACGGGACAGTTATCCTGCCGGTATACACTTCATCTTATGAAGAAGTATTCATTTCGATAGATCCCGTAACAAAGGAAGTCACTGAATTGGAAGGTCTTTACGGCACATCAGGTTTTTGGGTCGAATACGCATCCGGAAAATCCATAGCCAGAGACTTCAGCGGTTTTAATCTCGTGGATCAGGAAACCGGTGAACTGACACTCCTGTTCGATTACAACGATGTGGACGAATCTCTGTCTGACATAATGGAAGCCGAATGTTTCTACGTTTCAGAGAACGGCGATGAGTTGATCCTCGGCATAGAAACAGCGGTCAACACAGGCCGTTACACCACTGAATGGGGATATAAGATAATGCATCTTTCCAAAGCAGCTTCCAATCCTAATGCGGGAAAGACAGAACTTATCCTTACCACTACAGGAGACTACTACTTCCCTGATGAATCTGATTTCCATGCGATCAGACAGTACAACAAAAGCAACGGCTCATACTTCATAAAAAACATAATGCCATACGAGGGTATCAGCGATGACATGCCCGTCTACAAAGACGTCGACGCGGATATATTCCTTGCATATGAACCCTCAATGGATCCTTCCGACAGCAACCGTTATATCGATCTGGCACAATACATCGATCTGAACAGCGACAGTTTCAAAGAAGAATATTTTACGAACGCGGTAGATGCCGCAAAGGCCGGTGATGCTTTATACCGTGTACCTCTCGACATATCAGCTGAGGGGATCCTCACCGCTTCTTCCAATGTTCCACAGGGACAAAAGGGATTTACTTTTGATTCCTATGTTAAGTTCGTCGATGAGGTATGCAACGGCACCGATCCCATGACTAAGACAGCCGGATATAAGATGGGTAAGGCTGAATACTTCACAAGACTATTCACGAACATGAGCGAGTTGTTTATCTACGACGGAAAGGTTCACTTAGACGGTGATGATTTCCGTGCGCTCGCTGAGTATGTTGATAAGTACGGCACGGAAGATGCGGAGATCGAACAGGATGAATATTACGATTCGCTCATAGAGGAACACAATCTCGCCGTCGCACAGGTAATGGAGGCAATTGACGACAGAAATGCACAGCTCGAAGGACGGAGCGGTGCTGTCTACGGCAATCTCTATTCATTCGACACTTATGTTGACTGCTATCTTCTTTACGGAAACGGAATAGGCATGTACGGTCTCCCTTCATTCGACGGAAGAGGCCCGATGACCGTATCTCACTGTTTCGTAAGCGTTTCCGCAGCCACAAACCATCCCGAAGCATGCGCGGATTTTGTAAAGCTCCTTCTGTCATACGATATCCAGAAGACCAGAACCGGCAATCCGATCAACCGAAAAGCATTAAGAACAGACTGTGAGGAAGTGCTCGCAGAATACAACAGGATGCTCTCTAACGGTGGCCTGAGCTATTACCATTATTCCGGAGAGGTTCCTGAAGAGGCAATCGACAACTATATCAACATATTGTCTTCCTCATACGGCGGGATGAACGCAGGAAGCGCAATAGAAGATATTATCAGAGAAGAAGCTTATTCATATTTCAGCGGCGGACGTTCACTCGATGATGTCATACCCGTTATGCAGAAGCGCATCCAGACGGTTCTTGACGAAAATAAATAATATGGTCAGCTGACATTACTGCTGATTCTCTTTAGCCCATTCTCTTAAGAAATCGGCTACTGCATCTTCATCATTGCTTCCTATAACAGCAGTGGCAGCTTCCTTCAGTTCATCTATGGCATTGGAGACCGCATAAGCCTCATCGGCTGCCTTAAACATCGGGAGATCGTTTATAGAGTCACCGAATACGATTATCTTTTCAAAACCGTATCTCTCTTTAAGCTTCAGGATGGACTTTGCTTTAGTACAGTTCTGGGGACATATCTCGAGCCAGTATTCGTCCCTGTAGATATCTTTCGAGAACACGCTCTCCCAGCCGTTGTATTTCCTGACCTTTTCATAGAGGGGAGCGATATAGTCCTTGCTTCCTATCAGTGTGACATAGCCGGGATGACCTGTGAACATTTCATCAAAACCTGTTGCGGGCACGGTACCGGGATCGTCCTTATAGTAATCGAGATAACCCTGAAACTCAGGCGTGTGTTCTGCAGGAAGAAACATCTTGAACATCATGTCGCCGTCAAAGCATGAGACAAAACCGCATGCCGGGAGCTCAGGAAGCATCTCTTTTAAAAGTTCTACCTCAGCTTCAGTGAACACCGACTTTTCAAGACACTTTCCCGTTCCGTTATCGGCAAGCACGCAGCCGTTGCGTGTTATTACAGGAAGCTTCAGATCGAGATTTCCTGTTATCGTCCTGGCGCTTACTATTGAACGCGCAGTCGCATATGTAAAAGACAAGCCATTCCCGACAAGCTCATTGATTATCCTTACAGTACTATTGGAGACCGTAAGGTCACTATGCATCAGTGTCCCGTCAAGATCAGTAACGAAAAGGACTTTCCCGTTTATCTTACACATAATCTTATTTCTGCTTCTCGAAAACGATCAGGCCGCATTCCGTCGGGTGATCTAAAAGGACAACATCCTTACCGTTCGTCTTATAACGAAGGAGCATTCCCGTGATGAGGATGTCTCCGCATCCTCCGAGCACCTGCATAAGGCCTACCAAAAGGAGCACGGGGCTCGCAATTATTATCGCTACAATGCTTACCACGACACCAAGTATCGTCAGGGGCATCATGGAGCCGAAGACATACGCGCCCTTTGAGAGCGGAGAACGGCAGTAACAATAAGGCGTGAGCTTTTCTTTAATGAAACCGTACTCTATATCCTTCATGTGATGCTCAGCGCTGATGCCCCAACTCAAACCGTGAATCCATTCATGTACGATAGCAAGGGGAATTATGGATAATCCTGCAAGGACAATGGATACGCCTGTCCAAAGAGAATGATCTTTTATCACTTCCCTTACGGGTTCAAAACCGTACAGGATAAGGAATACTGCTATCAGAACGACCATTATGGGCAGAACGAGAAGAGGTCCTACAAGATTTGCCTTCTCTATGCTGATGGTCAGATCCTTTCTGACATAACCTTCCTGCTTCAGTTTTTCTTCGGTGACGGCAAATGCCTCCACCCTCTTCTTCTCGGCTTCGGAAAGATTTCTTTCCTGCTTAACAGTCTCATTTGTCTTTTCTTTGTTTTCCGAACCCATAAAGTTCCTTACCTTCAACCCTCTGTTACTTATAATCGTCCACGTCGAATTTTCTGTCGCGGAAATAAAAATCCCTGTCTGCTTCTGTGATCTCCCTTACCACACGGCAGGGATTGCCGTAAGCGAGCATATTGTCGGGAATATCCTTTGTAACAACACTTCCGCCGCCTATAACGACGTTATTGCCGATCGTGACACCGGGACATACCAGAACATTTCCGCCTATCCACACGTTATCTCCGATGGTTATGTCAATACCGTATTCATATCCCGAATTGCGCGTCTCCGGATGCAGAGGATGCCCCGCAGTGCATATCTGGACATTCGGACCGCACATGAAATTATCTCCTATGCGCACCTTGCCTACATCGAGAATGATGAAGTTGTAGTTTGCAAAAAAGCCCGTTCCGACTTCGATGTTGTATCCGTAATCACAGTGGAAAGGCGACTCGATATTAAGATAACCTTCCTTTGTCTTTCCCAGGATCTCACGGAGGAGTTTTTCCCTCTCCTCTACGGCATCCGGCGGGAGATTGTTATATGCAAAGACCTTTTTCTTGCATTCCATGCGCTCTTCGCTAAGACCGTCGAGCCAGGATCTGTACGGAAGATTTGCGAGCATTCTTTCTTTGTGATTCATAGCAACATCTCCTTTTCAAAATATTTACTTTGCCTTCTTGGGCCTCAATGCCTTTCCTACCTTCTTGTCGAACAGACTCAAAAGGAATGACACAGGAATCGCAAGTGCCAGTACCACGAGCGTGAAAAGCGGAACATCCTTGATATAGTAGATGGGCTTTATTCCTTCTTTGATCATGCAGTATCCGAACATGTGGATAAAGATGCCGTGAACGAGGTAAAGCTCGAGCGTGAACTTGCCGAGGAATCTCAGAACGGGATTTCCGATCTTAAGCTTCATGCTCAGGAGATAATAAAGCGACATGAACGCAAGCGTGTAAAGGACCTGGAATATCGAACCGATGAGGTCAGCCCTGTATCCGCTTGCCTCGGTCCATTGGATGTTATTGACCTGAAGATAGTATCCGCCCGCATTATCGGCGACATACCTTAATACCAGACAAAGAATTATGGTAATGGTCAGTCTTATCGGATAGAGCTTCTTGCAGCTTTCGAAAAACTTCTTTTCATATTTAGCCACAAGGATGCCGATGAGGAACATGTGAGCCGTATTAAACCACCATGTTCCGTATCTGAACCTGATGCAGAATATTATCCATCCCGCAGTACCCAATGCAACAACGAGTATCCCCAGCCAGTCCTTCTTTAAAAGACCGAATCCGATGTAGAAAAGGAGATACATGAGAAGCATGCACGGAATGTACCAGATATAAGGATTCAGCGTGTCGTGGCCTCCGACCTTGAACGGATTGACGACCTTGATCGGCATCTTCCTCATGTATCTGAAATAGACATATACGAGTGTGGTAAGGACAGCAGGGATTATCACAGGGAGCATCCTTACCGGTATGAAGCGCTTGAAGAAATCAGGCTTTGCCTTTGCGCTCTTGTAAAGACCGAATCCGGAACAGAACAGGAAAATAGCCACCATCGGGTAGCCTGCGGTCACAAAGATCTCGAGTCCCGGTCTTATGTATTTGGGATTGAGCCACGGAGCGCATGTAGCCTGCGAGATGTGATGGAACGCAATGATGACTGCGCAGAATCCCAGAAATGACTTCGTCTGATCAAAAGACATTATCTCGTCATTCCATTCATTTTTCGCGCAGAACTTCGCGCCGTAAACAAGCAGTACGGCCAGTGCGACATACCAGATATAGATCATAAAATGAGCCCCCTCTTAACAGGGCACCCCCGGCACCCTGCAGCTAAGATAATTCACAATCATTAATTGTATCAGATTAAGTCTCTTCTATGAAACCCTGTCTTGGGACAAGTCTCAACTCAAATGTCTCTCTGTATCTGATGTCCTTCTTGACCGGCTGTGACGTGATGTTATCCTTCGTCCTCTCGATCTCTTTCGACGCGAAATCGCAGAAGAACTCACAGAAATCATTATTCATGAGCTGTTCCTCATGCAGGAACTCGTTCATCTGTTCAGGTGTGTAAGGAAGTACCGTAAAGTCGAACTTTGGATTGTCGCCGAGTCTTCTGATCTCAACGGAATCGCCGTCACCGTTTGTGATCTTTACGATCTGCGTATCGGTGTGTGATGAGTTCTCGGCAGGTCTTGCGTAGGGGTGATAGATCTTCCCTGCTCCGGCAGAATAAACGCCGAGCCTTGCTGCGTTCTTACGGTCAACGTAAGATTCTCCGGGACCTCTTCCGTACCAGGAACATACGCAGTCGTTCTTAACGATCGGAAATCTTATACCGTATCTGACCATGTCATACTTAGGCTTGAAATCAAGCGTGACTCTCAGTATATCGGCCTGAGGGACCTCATAGAAAAGGATTACCTCACCGCTCATGGCAAACGACTTGTATCTCGATATCATCGTGAATTCGCCGTCCCTGGTGCTGTATTCGGAACCGATGAACCTGATGGAGTTCTGGATCTGCTCGTAATCGCTCTCCTTTGAGAATACGGTCCTTGCAAGGATAAAACTCCTGTCCGTTCTGTCGATGTTCGAAGGACAACGGTAGAAGCTCGGCGCGAGAGGTCCCTTAAGGAAATTAAATCCCGCTATCTCAAGGCTCTCCAGGCTGCCCGGTTCTCTCGAGAAACCGATCCTGAGACTGCCCTTTCCGACATAGAGACCGTGAGGTACGGTACTTACCGTGTTGTGCGTGATGACATCGACGATCTTCTCCTCTACGGGAGTTGCTCCGTCAGTAAATGCCACGCTGTTTGCCAGCTCGGCGCTGTTCTCGATCCTCTCGACCTTTCCGCTGTCATCTTCTGTAAGGAGCGCCTGGTCGTCATTGACCGCGAGGTCGCTGTCGATTCCCGTATCAAGACCGGGATTTGAAGAAACCTTCTTTCCCGAACCCAACTGTGCGACATTCTGCTGATTCTTATTGCCGCTTCCAAGGCCCTGAGCCGCTTCATATGTATCGCCGACAGGACTTGCTATCTTATCCGTAAGAACGTCCTGATAGAATGCGACCTCATAGCCTGCCTGCGCATAGTATGTGTCCTTATGGAGCTTGAGCGTGATATCGAATACGAGCTCTTTCGAAAGAGCATTCATGTACATCTCGATGAATTCAGCCTTGCCCTGAGCCCAGCCGGGTGTCGTGAATATCTCCGTGGCAAACGGGAACTTCAGCGTTCTCGAACCGAACGGTTCGATCTCGGGGATCATGCCTCTTCCCGACATGATGGCTCTTCCGCCGAGAAGTATCTTCCACTCCAGATCGAGTTCTTCGGTATAGCCGAACTGGTTGGAGTTGCGCATCGTAAGATTTGCAGGATCACCCGCATTCGAGAAGATAGCGATGGTCTGGCACTGCTTCTTGATATCCAGATATATAGGGTGCGGATTACGTTCAGCATCAACGATGCCCTGACCGATGCATGAATTCTCCTTCTGCTTTCCGCCGACGAGATCCGCATGGTGTATCCACTTGTAGAGAGTATCGTCATCGGTGAACCTTGTTCTGCCCGGTATGGTCTCGAAAAGGTTTCTTCCCGTCCTGTTGAGTCCGAAGATCTTCTTCCTGTCGAGGCAGAGATCTTCCCATGGTCCGAAGACAGCACCGGCATCACTCGGCATAGGCTTCATGTCAGAGACCTTGCCCTGTGTCCTTACCTTCTTGCCGTTGGCTGTTACGGGCTTTACCACTTCGCAGTACCACGGTCTCGTATCATCTATGAGAGTGCATTCCTGCTTAAATCTCAATGCCGTCTCGGGATTGTAGTTATATTTCTGTACACCCCACATAACGATGCAGGGGTGATTCATGCATGCTTCAACATAATCCCTCATGCAGTAATCAGCAGATGTGGCGATTACATACATGCCGTACTGGTCGCAGAGGTTTAAGAACTCATCAGACAGCGGCATGCCGTCGGCTATGACGCCGTTTATGCCTGCACGCTTCATGAGAATGATGTCCTGACGCATACGGTCCTGAGGGACAGCTATACCGCCCTGGGGATCGAATTCGTAGTATTTTACGAGCATGAGGTTAACGCGGCGGTCATTGACGTTGAGCTTGTCCTGAACGATCTCCGTCGTTCTGAAGCCGAATCTCTTCTTCTTTGCGCAGATGACCTTTCCTTCCGAATCCATCACCTCGAAAATGATGTCGTACTGCACGGGCGTGCAGTCAGACCACTGAGCGACGTCCAATGCCACGAAGTCTGTGCTCGCGCGTGTTTCTTTGAGAGCATCAACAACGCCCACTACAGGCTCGCTCTGCCCCTTGATGTTTACGAACGGCAGCTTATAGGGATCGTATTCGGCCCTGGCCTCAAGAAGCGAGATCCTGACCGAATAAGGGATCATGTAATTCGTATGATTGCGCATCGCGAAATCGACTTTTATCATGAAATCTCCGTGAGGCACACGTGATACCGACTCGCGGACTGCGAGAGAATCCATTTTCGCGACTTCGGAGATATAAGCAGAAGGCACATACTCGAGCTTGATATGAAGGTTTGACAGTTCGAGCAAGGAATCCTCAACGATCATTACCGGTCTGAATATACCGGAGAAACCGTAATTCATCATGTCGAGAATGATATGTCCCGTGTCGTCCCTGTCGTAACGGTTTACGATAATGGTTATCTGGTTGACGCCAGCTTCGACAAGGCCCGAGATAAGAAGTCTCTTGCGCGTGAAGATGGCATGAGAATTGCATAAGAGCTTTCCGTTGATGAATACCTTGAAGCTTCCGCAGATGCCGGATGTCTCAAGATAGAGTGCCCTGTCGATATCTTCGGGAGTAAACACGACAGTAGTCCTGTAGATGCCGACTTCATCATCCTCGTTGCCTGTTGACTTGAGGATATATTTGTCACTGATGGTCTCTTCTCTCCTTGCGGCATTCTCCGCAAGTCTCAAAGGATAATCGTAGATAAGGTTCTGGGGCAGGCCGAAGCCTTCCGTCTGCCAGGTTGAAGGACAATTGACGAGCGCCCATTCCGAGTCGTCAAAAGACGTGTTCATAACGCCGAAAGGTATCTCAGACTGCCCGCCTGCAAGATAGAATCTCCAGGTCGTAAGTTTCTTTAAGTAAGGTGATGCAACCTTGCCGAACTCCGGCATCTGTCGCTCGTTGAAAATATAGTCAAATGAATCGTAAGGCAAAAAGCCGTCGTTCGAATATGTGAATTCCAAGACATGTACCCCCTTCAGTAGCTTGTCCGATAATACGCTACGATAATTCTATCATTTTAAATAAAGGACAAAGTTTCAGGAGCGTTACAAAAACGGAGTAATTCTGTGGTAAACCTATGGCAATCGGGGCTCAGTACTGAATGCCTCCGACGACCCATTTATCGTTGATCTTAACGAAATAAACATGTGCATCAGTGGGTATTACTTCAGGCTCGCTCGAACCCCAGTACATCTGCATCCACTGCTCCACATAGATCTCCATGTAAACGACGTCGTCTGAGAATACGATACAATCCCTGATCTCCTCGTTGTGGATCGAGACGCTTCCGTGCTTGGTATAGAGTTCTCTTGAAGAATTCCTCTTGATGTAGCTCAAAGCCTGGCTTCCGCTCGGAAAATACTTGTCGAGAGCATTAGCTCCGGCATCCTGGGAGATGTAATTTGCGAAAGTCGAAGTAAAATTGATCGCATACTCGGAAAGTTCATCTTTTCCCTCAAAGTCCTTGATGAATCCTACCGTGTACGTATCTGACTTCTCATCGTAGATACAGCTGCAATTGTTTCCAAGGTAATCCTTCGCTGTTACGACGGGTTTTTTGTAAAGGCCTTTTACGAGGTAATTGGCAGTACCGGGGATAACCGCATAGGGGTCGACATACTGATTAAGCTCAGACGGGGTAACTTCGCCGTTCAGATATGAATCATTGAGTGCCACGCCGTTAACGAACACCGTATACGTCTCAGGAGCGGAGATATTGGCAGAGAACGAAGCAGCGGTATAAAACTCCAAAGACTCGCCCTTCCATGCCTTAAAGCCGAACGGAAGGTTTACGGACTTGTCTTCTTCGAGCTCAAATCTTGCCACAAGCAGTCCTTCCTCTGTCTTCACATAGTACTCCGGTTCATCTTCTCTTGATGTATCCGTCTCGGTATAGATAAAACTCTTTCCCTCGAGCAATGAAGCTATATAATCCTTGACCACGGAATCGTCTTCAAACTCGGTTACCGAGGGCTTGGATGACATGTTGTTCCAGATGTAATCGACATCGTGATCGTTGAAACGCGCTGTAATGGCTTCAGCTGTGTGATAAGGCAATGAATCCTGGTACTGGGCTTCGTAGTTAGCCGCAAAATCATTAAACCTTAATAGAAACCATGCAATGAATCCGGTGACAACGATAAGCCAGCAGATAAGGAAAACGAGAAAGAAATTGATCTTTCCCTTCTCCTTTTTCCCGTTGGAATTTGCTTTATCGTTCTTGTTTCCGGAGGTTTTCATTTAATTCACCGACACCTGCTGATCTGCAGCACCGCCGTCTTTCTGAGGCAGAATGATAAATGCAGTCGGCATCTGACGCGATACCCTTATGGAAGAACTCGATACAAGCTCTTCATCGTTGAGCCACATAGCAGAAGACATTCCGCCGTCGAGATTTGCGGCATTGACCGCACCGTATTCGAGCATTATGTCGATAAGGTCAGCCATCGTCGCACCCATGGATGAAGTCTTTCTTCCTTCGATAACGAGTAGAAGTATCGCACCGTCTTCTCTCTGGCCTATAGCGGATCTCGGGTTAAGTCCGCCGCCGCATCCGCTGTAGTTAGCAGCAACGCCGTTTACGATAAGCTCGGGACCGAAAGATACCGCATCCCTAACGCCGATATCGAGCGCATACTGAGCAGTCATCCTGCCTACAACGAGCACGTTGTCATTGGTCATGCCGTAGACTTCATAAGTACTGCCGGGGTTACCCATCCTGAGCTGGCCTTCAGAGATAACAATGCCTTCAGGCCATCCGCCGATTCCCATTCCGTTGGTATCTTCGTACTGTCCGCCGTTGATACCTCCGACGCCGCCGTACTTCTCGATGAGTTCCTTGAGCGTAAGACCTGCGCCGTTGTGATTATAGTTGTCGATCGTTGCGACCATGATCCTCGAAGGATCGTAGATAACGAGCATCTTTCCGTGATACATCGGGCCGCTGATATCGTGTACTTCGATGCCGTCTCCGTCGGGATCAAGCTCGTTTACGACTGCCGTATCAGCATTCGCATTTGCATTCTGCTGTGCCGCCATAGCATTGACGAGAGTTGTGTTTGTGATCTCATCAAATTCATGTGTCGTATTGCTGTTCATTATGGAATCGATCTCTTCATCGGAAAGGATCATCTTTGCAAGTATTCCGCCTGCCGAAGACTCCATTACTGAAGGAACGAACTGATCCCTCAGATGTGCCGAAGGACCTTTCATGATTATGCCCAGGAATGTATAGAAACCTGCAAGAACGATAACCAGAGTGGCAACAACCGTTCCGAGCAGTCTTCCAAAGCATTTAAGGGTGAACTTACCTGCCTTCTTTGCAAGCGCGATATTCTTTTCCCTGCGTATCTGAGCCTCAGCCTGCTCACGTTCTCTCTGCTCAATCTGTCGTGCGACCTGGTCCCTGCCGGCTCTTGCCACAGCAGGTTCAGCCTTCTTTATGGGACGCTGAGCAGGTCTTGATGCCTGCGGAGCATTCTTTCTCACCTGGGGATTCCTGACGATCTCGAGTTTCCTGTCGTCGTGCGGTCTGTTCTCAGTCCAGGTGCGGGGTTCTCTTACTTCGTAATCAACTCTGCCGGACTCTTCAGAAACACGGCCGCTCGCTGCGAGCACCTTTTTCGTTGCCGTGATCTCAATCTTGCGCTGTTCGGATATCTCAACCATGCGCTCAACGACCTTCATGGCCTCTTCCCTCGACATACCCTTCATGCGTCCGAGAAGTTCTTCCCTCTTTTCAGCCGGAAGTTCAGCTACTATCTTCCGGAATTTTGCAAGATTATCCGACTCCATATATACCTCGAAAAAATCGTTATTATCTTTTTTTAACGGTCAATTCGGAGTATAGCATAAGGGTTCTTTGACAAAGCCGGACGAAAACAAGATGTCAGCAAGATGTAATCTGTTTGTTATCTTGCTTAATATGATTACTGTTCTGCCTGGACAATCGAGAGCATTTCTTCCAGCTCAGAACTCAATTTTCACTCTCTTTTCTCTTTTTCCCAAAGTAAATAACAGAACCGATACAACTCATTATTATCACTGAAGAACTCACACCGATAATCATTCCGTCAATCCGGGCCTTTCTTACACTTGAATAGTACTGTTCACGCGATTCCTTATACCCGTCAAGAACTGTCTGAGAAGATTCGATTTTGCTGATATCAAAGACAATAATATATTTATCTGTTGAATGTGGGTAAATATCCGTAGCTTTAACTACCTGTTTTTCCGTTTTACCGTCGAAAGAAATCACCGCTTTTATATAATCTCCGTTTTCAAGAAGAATGCTTGTGCCGATATAATCATATCCATTAATATCTCCGCTTGAAGTTATTAAATCAGATATACTCCCATGTGAACCTGCTTCTATAACAACAGCATGTCCATATTGTTCAATAATCTCCGGTTCGTCAAAGACCAAAGTTTCAGAAATGATAATATCTTTATCAAAATGTCCGGAAAATCCTTTAGCATATTGATTATTCATCAAATATCCCAAAAGACCGCCGGCAGAAACTACAAGCAAACTGATTATCAGAAAAATAATTACATTTCTTTTCATTCTGCAGTTTTTCGTTGAACCGGAAGATACCCTTTACCTTGTAACACCGATTATCTTCGGCACGAATCCGATAACGAAATGGATAAGGATGCTGCCCCATACGGACTTGGTCTTCTCATAGAGATAACCTGTCGCTATGCAGAGTACGGCAGCACCGAACATCATGGGAAGTTCATAACCCATGTGGAGCACAAAGAAGAACAGTCCCGTCATCCATACGGAGAAATGCATATTGTATTTCTTGCAGGAAGCAGTGATGTTATCCTCTACGATACCCTTTACGAAGAGCTCCTGCAGGACTGCGCTGATGGGATAGAACCAGCGCATGTATGTTGTAAGATAAAGTCCGAACCACGGTCTTTCAGCGATCTCGGGGAAAAAGAAATTCTGAACAAAGCGGATGATCACAAGAATCACGATAAGTGAAACGCTGATTATACCCGCCGCGATGAGATCTTTCTTGAGCATCTCCTTTTTGGGAGTAAGGCATTCAAAGTGGATCTTGAATCTCGTAAAGAAAGCAAAGATGAGTGAAAGAACAATGAGATATCCTTCCATTATCCTCGTGAGGATATAAGCATTGTCCTCAACAAGGGACTGTCCCACTACAGAAGGAAAGATCTTAATCACAACAACCTGGCATGCCACCGCAACCAAAAGGAACAGCAGCGTAGCAAGTGCCGGAGTCAATCTCTTTCTGTGTGTCATCTTTATATCCCCTTTATGCAAAAAACTCTTTCTTTTGCAATTATCTAAACAAAAGAAAGAGTTTCTGACGTTTGGTGCTCAGAGACAGAATCGAACTGCCGACACGGGGATTTTCAGTCCCCTGCTCTACCGACTGAGCTATCTGAGCAAGAGATAGGCCGAACACCTTATAAAGTGTTCGGCCTAAAGTTAATGGCGACGCAGAAGGGGCTCGAACCCTCGACCTCCAGCGTGACAGGCTGGCATTCTAACCAGGCTGAACTACTGCGCCGTACCATTGGTGGAAACTACAGGGCTCGAACCTGTGACCCTCTGCTTGTAAGGCAGATGCTCTCCCAGCTGAGCTAAGCTTCCGTTAGCCACACCTTTATTCAAAGCGCGAATGAATTATAAAAAAAATCCGGAGCATTGTCAATATAGTTTTTCAAGAAAGTCAAAATCGGTTGAAACTCCGTATTTTCTGCCGTTTTCAGCTTATCGTCTCGAGTAATACAGGTAAAGATATGCCTCTCCCTCGCCCTCAAGAGTAACGATATAAACCACATTCTTGTTTGAATTCTCTTCGAGACGTACGCCAAGCACCCAGATAAACGAATCTTCCCTTGGATTAGGTTTGATTGTTACGCCGTTTAAGGCATCAGCTTCATACTGCTTATACTGGGTATAGTCAAACATCTCGCCTGCACCGCCGTATGTCTGTGCAATACGGATGATATAGTTATCGGCCTCACCATCCTTGATCCTGAGTCTTGCTTCGTATGCTGCGCGCATAAAAAGGAAGCCGACCTTGTTCATCTTTACGATCTCAAGATTCTCGTCACCGACGATGGCCACATGGTTTGTCCTCTCGATCAGTGCGGTGTTCCTGTCATAAACGAACCCTACCGCAAGGACTATTACCAATATCACGGTGATGATGATCAGGATGATGTCGCTCTTTTTCTTCATAATCAATCTACTCCATAAAGCTTCTTGCCGTTATCATAGGTTATTCGGGCGGCTTCATCAATAGTCACACCCTTTATCTCGGCGATCTTTTCGCACACAAACGGAACGTGGCACGGCTCATTTAACAGGCCCCTGTTCGGTTCAGGCGTAAGATACGGACTGTCCGTCTCTATTACTATACGGTCCCAGGGTGTATTAAGCGCCACTTCCGGCGTCTTCTTATTGTTTTTAAACGTTATGGGACCGTCAAAGCCCAGATAGAAACCCATCTTAACAAGCTCCTGCGAGGCCTCTAAAGAACAGGAACAGCAGTGGCATACTCCGGGAAGGCTCCTGAGCCTGCCCTCTTTATAAAAGCGTCTCAGGATGTCAAGGCAGTCGCCCGTAGCGTCCCTCTCATGAAGGATAAACGGAATATCGTACTCATAAGCAAGTATGAGCTGCTTTTCGAAGACTTCCCGCTGAATGTTCCTCTCGGAATGATCGTAGTAATAATCAAGACCGATCTCACCCAGAGCCATAATCTTTTTCTCTGAGCGGTGCTCCAGGCAGTCCCTCAGGAACTTCTCGGTATCATCCGTGTAATCCTTCGCCTCGTGCGGATGGACTCCCACAGAAGCGTACAGGGTAACCCCCGAGAAACCGTCAAGCCTGTTTGCCAGATCCACTGAAGCCTTCGAAGTATATTCGTTGTCTGCAGGAATGAGCACGGAAGTAACACCGGACGCCCTGCATCTTTGCAGGACGTCCTCTACTGAAGTGTTACCTTCTTTTTCATACCTGTTACTGTATATGTGAGCGTGAGTATCAAAAAACTCAGCGCTCCCGCTGTAATATACGGCTTCCTTCACAGTTCTTTACGAAATGTCAGAACCGGGCAGAACGGAATCATCGAACTCGACGACCCTGTAACCGTCACCATACTTGACCGAGAGGATCATGCCGTTGCTCTCAAGGCCCATCATCTTTCTGGGTTCAAGGTTTACAATCATCGCAAGAGTCTTGCCTACAAGCTCTTCAGGCTTATAGTACTTGGCGATGCCGGAAAGTACCTGTCTCTCGCCGAATCCGTCGTCGACCTTAAACTTCAGGAGCTTGTCGGACTTTTCGACCTTCTCGCAGGAAAGGACTTTAACGGCTCTCAGATCCAAAGCAGCGAAGTTATCGAACTTTGTAAGGGGCTTTAATGGCTCAAGATCCTTGCCCTTCTCCTCTTCTGCCGGGAACAGCTTGTTGAGCTCGTCGATCTCCTTCTCGATGTCGATCCTCGGGAAGAGTACTTCGCCCTTCTTGACAGTTACGTCAGCTGCAAGTCCGTGTCTTACCTTAGTAGACTCCCACGTGGTATTGGAAGCATCAGCACCGATCTGCTCATAGATCTTGGGGGATGTATGAGGCATAACGGGTTCAAGGAGAATAGCAACGCGTCTGATGGCATCAAGCAGGTTATAAAGAACAGCGGCAAGTCTGGGCTTGGCTGTCTCATCCTTAGCAAGCTTCCAGGGTTCGTTCTCGTCGATATACTTGTTTGCTCTCGCGATAACGCTGAAGATCTTGGCAAGACCGTCGGAGAAACGCATCGTCTCAAAAGTATCCGAAACATAATCGGGAAGCGCGTCGAGCTGCTCGAGCAGGTCGTTGTCAGAATCGTTGAAATCCTTCTCAACAGGCAGCGTTCCGTCAAAATACTTGATAGCCATCGCAACTGTCCTCGAAACAAGGTTTCCGAGATCATTAGCGAGGTCAGAGTTGATCCTTGCGAACATCTGCTCATTTGAATAAGGGCAGTCTGAACCGAATACCATCTCTCTTAAGAGGTGATATCTCAAAGCGTCAACGCCGTATCTCTCGCAGAGAACGAAAGGATCGACGACATTGCCCTTTGACTTGCTCATCTTTCCGCCGCCTTCGCCGAAAGTGATCCAGCCGTGGCCGTAAACCTTCTTGGGAAGGGGTTCTCCCAATGCCATGAGGAATGCAGGCCAGATGAGCGAGTGGAATCTTACGATCTCCTTCGCCATTACGTGCATGTCTGCCGGCCAGTATTTCTCGTAGTCATCATATGTGTCGTTCATGAAGCCAAGAAGCGAGATATAGTTCGTGAGAGCGTCCATCCAGACGTAAACATAGTGTCCCTCATCGAAAGTAACGGGGATGCCCCACTTAACGCTCGTTCTGGATACGCAGAGATCCTGCAGACCGGGCTCGATGAAGTTGTTGATCATCTCGTTGACTCTGGACTTAGGCTCCAGGAAATTCTTTTCGGGATCAAGGAGAAGTTCCTTAAGCCTCGGGCCGAACTCTGAAAGCTTGAAGAAATAAGCCTCCTCGGATGCTTCTGTAACTTCTCTTCCGCAGTCAGGGCACTTGCCGTCAACGAGCTGGCTCTCTGTCCAGAAAGACTCGCAGGGTGTGCAGTACTTGCCTGTGTAAGCGCCCTTGTAGATGTAACCGTCGTTGTAGAGCTTTTCGAACATGTTCTGAACGGTCTTGATATGATAATCGTCTGTTGTTCTGACGAATCTGTCGTACTTGATGCCGAGTGTGGCCCAGAGCTTCTTGAAGTTAGCGACGATCTCGTCTACATAAGCCTTAGGAGTGATGCCCATCTCCTGCGCCTTCTTCTCGATCTTCTGACCATGCTCGTCTGTACCTGTGGAGAACATTACATCATAGCCCTGCATTCGCTTCATCCTTGCGATAGCGTCGCAGGCGAGCGTAGAATAGCAATGTCCGATATGCGGATTGCCCGACGGATAGTAGATCGGTGTCGTGATGTAGAATGTCTTCTTTTCTGCCATGATGTTCCTCCTCGCGCATATATTATTAATATTAGAGCGCGTAATTAAATGATTATAGTGATTTGGGATGAAGTTTTCAAGAAGTGAGCAGCTATATCCCATCGTAAGCAAAGGCCCTTGCTGTGCTTTGGTAGTCTGAACCTGTCGATTTTCGGGCATATCAGACTACCATCTTGGACTTTTGGTAGTCTGAGGTACCGCTTTTAGGGCAAGTTCAGACTACCATGTGAGATTTTGGTAGTCTGAACCTGTCGATTTTCGGGCATATCAGACTACCATCTTGGACTTTTGGTAGTCTGAGGTACCGCTTTTTAAGCAAGTTCAGACTACCATGTGAGATTTGGGTAGTCTGAACCTGTCATTTTTCGGGCATGTCAGACTACCATCTTGGACTTTTGGTAGTCTGAAATACCGCTTTTTAAGCAAGTTCAGACTACCATGTTGAGATTTGGGTAGTCTGAACCTGTCAGTTCCAGAGCATCTCAGACTACCAGTTGAAAATCTGAAATCCCGCTTTTCGAGCATCTCAGACTACCAGATCAGGCTGAGAGAACGCGCAGCGCAATTGATAATATCAAGATAATTTCAAGACTCGTCTCAACTTTTGCAGATACTGCAAAAAGCCCTTAAAATCGCGCTTCCGGGCGTTTATCATTATCTATAGAAAGGAGATGACAGCTTGTGTCTGACACACTCGAAAGATTACAAACCAGATATGAGATCCTTCAAAAGACTATCAGGCAATTAGATAAAAAGCTGAAGTCATTTCCTGAAGGAAGGATAGAAATCAAGCACCACCACAAGGGAACGCATTATTGCCTGGCAGGCACCGGTCAGGGCGTGATCTACCTGGCTTCCAAGGAACAGGAGCTACTTGAACAGTTAATACAAAAGAGCTATTTGCTGAAGACGCAAAAAGCAGCCCTGGCTGAGGCAGAGGTGGTAAAAAAAGCTATTGATCACTACCCTGATATAATTCCAGAGAATGTATATGACGGCCTTACCCCTGAGCGCAAACTTTACGCCAAGCCGATCGTTCAAGATGATAACCAATACGCGGCAAAGTGGCAGTCAGAACCCTTCAAACCCAAGCCGTTCAAGGAAGATGCACCGGAATTTTACACACTCAGAGGCGAGCGGGTCAGGTCTAAGTCGGAGATAATCATTGCGGACAGGCTTTATGCCAAGGGAATCCCTTACAAGTATGAGTGCCCTCTAAAGGTCGGGAAAGAAATAATCCATCCGGACTTCACTATTCTGAGGCTGAGCGACCGCAAAGTGCTCTACCATGAGCATTCCGGGAAAATGACTGACCCCGAATATACAAAGGATATCCCGGAGCGCGCGAAAAAATACATGCGTGCCGGCATATTTCAGGGAGACAGGCTGTTCTACACTTTTGAGTCAGCGGATTGCCCTCTGGATGTAAAAGCCCTTGACGCTTTTATCGAAAAGAACTACCGCTAAAGTTCAGCTCTCAGAAGCGATCTTGTAAGCTTCCTTCTTGTTCATGCCAGTATATTCGGATACAATGGCAGCGATATCCTTTGAAGACATGCCCTTTTCCTTCAGCAAAGCGATAAGAGCAGTTCCGTCCCCTGCGGGAGCCATGGTCTTCTGTTCGAGAGGCTCAAGGCAGATACAGAATTCACCTCGGGGCTCGTTTGAGGCATAGTATGAGACAGCCTCCGAGACAGTCATCCTGAGCACTTCCTCATATTTCTTGGTAAGCTCGCGGCATAAAGAGATCTTCGAGGACCCAAAGCCGGCATCAAGCAGTTCATCCAGAAGTTTCTTCAGGCGGTGCGGAGCCTCGTATAAGACTATCGTCTCGCCGATCAACGTCAGAGCCTTCAGACGCTCACGCCTTTTCGAGCCCTCCGAGGGAAGGAATCCTTCGAAGTGGAAATATCTTGTATCAAGTCCGGAAATGCTCAAAGCTGCAGTGACCGCTGACGGCCCGGGGATAACGGACACTTCAATGCCGTTTGCAGCAGCAAGCGAAGCGAGATCCGCACCCGGATCGCTTATGGCCGGCATGCCCGCATCGGATACCTGGGCGACGTTAAGTCCCTGCTTTAAAAGATCAAGTATGCCGTTGCCGCTGGCAGCCTTGTTGTGCTCATGGTATGCGATGAGGCGCTTTCCTGTAATGCCGAGCTGCGATAAGAGTATTCCCGTGACGCGCGTATCCTCACAGGCTATCACATCCGCACTTGAAAGGACCTCGCAGGCGCGGGGCGACATGTCATCAATATTACCGATAGGTGTTCCGACTAGATAAAGCAATCTGAGTGTTCCTCCTCATATATATGTGCCGCTCTTGCTGTAAGGGATGAACTTTCCTCTTCATTGATGAACAGCGGCGGCAATACTTTAAACTCCGCATTTGGCGCGCCCTTCTTCCCTGCTATCAGAGCAAGGAAAGCATCCTTTGAAGCATTCGCATGAACAGTCAGCAGGCGCACAGGCGTGATCTTGTATTTTGCATAGAGCGAAAAGACTTCCGGCACCCTGTCAGGACTTATGCACATGACTGCATAGCCTCCGCTGGTGCGGGTGCGGAGAGACTGAACGCGGATAAAATCCTCAAGGACACCGCGATCAGCAAAACGCGCACTCTTCTCGTGCTCTGACTTGACAGAAGCATCCGTGACAGAGCCTTTGGTCCCGTCGTAAAACGGCGGATTCATGAAGACCACATCGTAAACCTTGTTCTTGATCTCAGCGGGAAGGTCGCGGATGTCGCAGTTATAAGCAGTGATACGGTCTGACAAGTTATTGAGTTTTATATTCTCGCAGAAGACCTTATATGCAAGCCCGACGAGCTCTACGCCGTCTATGTGCGCATTTTGGCAGCGGGCAGAAGCGAGCAGAGAGACTCCGCCGGTACCGCTCCCAAGCTCAAGCATTTCGCTAAGCTTTCCCTGCCTTACAAACGAAGCGGCAAACCAGGCCAAAAGAACGCTCGCGGTATCGAGCTTATAGCAGTCCTTGTGCTGCAGCAGCATGAACCCGCTGCGCCCGAGATCTTCAGGCACGATATTTTCGCCTTCGACATTGATAACCAAAGAATCAGACAACCGCCTTTACCGCCGTTCTTAATGTGATATTTATGTGATACAGGATATTATACATTTATTTGGCGAATACGCTGTCACTTCTCATCCCGATCAGTTCGATCTTTAACGCGCCAATGCGGCTTCTTATCTTCTCTTCTTCGATCTGAAGAGTCCTGAGATCGTAGTCGGCCTCCCGTCTCTCTTTTTCGGGAACGGAATTGACATATTCATACGAATAGGAATATGCCGTCTTGGCGGCATCGAGCTTATCCAGACGGACACCAAGGCCGCTCTGTTTTTTCTTATTGAGCATGAGTTTAGTCAGAGCGTTTGTGAGATCTCTCACCTTTACAAAGAAATCTTTGTCTTGCGCACTGACGCGTTCCTCGGCATCCTTCGTAAGGCCTTCAAGCTTACGGATCAATTCTATCGAGAGATCTTTTGAATAATCGACATCGCTTATCTTGGTCCACCTGCCACAGCAGAGGATCCTTCCGAGACAGGCATCAAAATCAGACGGCTCCTGCATCAGGACATGCGACAGTCTTTTGTCTGCTTCTGCGAAATATCCTGCGTTCAGAGCGTTCAGCGCTTTCTCGAGCGGAAGGCCGAAAAACAATGAGACACCATAAGCCACACCGCAGTGTTCACAGCGGTATACGCGCCCTGAATCATCGAGGGACAGTTTTGCGCCGCACTTGTCGCAGGCAACATCTTTCTCCGGAACGGCAGAAGTAACGGTATTGACATCTCCGGACACCACGGATTCCCGGGCAGTTTTTGAAGAATTTTTCAGTTCAGGCAATGAGTTCTTTAATAGCAAGAACTTCTTTTTATACTCTTCGATTCCTGTTTCCTCTTTCCTTGATGCAACCGTCTTTGCTGACATACCGACATTAGCAACATGACGGTATTTATCTATAGCAGGATCGCCTTTACGCTTCAGGCCCATCAGCATTAAGGCGACAAAGATGAATCCGGCGATCATATAACCGGCAATATAATTCAAAAGAGCAAAATCAGTCAGACAGCCCAATATCCATAAGATCACACCCCCGCCTAACAGGATCGCGCCTATAGTAAAGCCCAGCGCTTTTAACGAGTCATAACCCGAGACAACTTCAGAGGCTTCATCAAAACTTTTTCTTGTTGCTCCCGAACTTACCTCTTTTTTTACATCTCCTGACTTTTTGATTTCCGCGCCCAGTTCAGCCAGTTCCAAAAGACCTTCGAAAAATGCTTTTTCCCCGGAAGCGGAATTATCCTTCGCCATGTTGACTGCTTCTCTTATCTTTTCAATATCCTTATCCCTGAAGACAGCCGGATCCTCAAGCTCATCAAAAGATGATACGCCTGCCTCACAAAGCACGATGCCTAATAATGCATCGAGATCATGAGGGGCATCAGCCAATACCAGTTCGTACTTTTCCCTGGCGAGTTCAAAAGCTTTTTGCTCCAGACTTGCATTTGCCTGGCTGAACAGTTCATCACGGTGGAAAGTTGCGCTTTGGAACCTGGTACCGCAAAAAGGACAGTCAAAAAACTCCTGATCCTCATCAAAGCTCAGGACACCTCCACACTTAACGCAGGAATAACTTTTTAAAAATGCCATTTCAGATCAGCCCTTGTTCCCCTTGCCCCGGCTATAACGCCGCTGTACCAGACACCAAACTGATTATACTAATAATTTGTCAGGAGTGATATATCAGGGGCCTGAAATGGTCTGATCCTCATCAGATTATTTCTTTAATCTGTTTAAAGCATCCTGCATCTTTTTATTCTCTGCGCGTTCTTCGGCACGTGTGATAATGGTGCTTGCAACGGTACATACAACAAAACAGATAATGAAAGATATCCATGCCCACATCTGCCCTACAGGGAACCAGTCGAAAACCAGGACCATTACGACAACGGCAATCGACGCAGTCGTGAAGAACAGGATATTGCGGAGTAAAAGAGGCATGTTCTTTATAAGCAGGTCAGTATTGAAAATGGTATCAGCTGCCACACAAACAACTGACAACAGCAGGAACTGCATCAATGTTGCAAGCGAGATCCCGCCGGAGCCCAAAGAGAAAATCGAAGATACACTCTGTGCTTCATCGCCGATGAAATAACTTATTCCGGCAATTATGAGGACTACCGTTCCGAAGATCGACAGTAACTGTTTAATATAATCAAATACACTCTTTTTGTCTTCCATTACCTTAACCCCAGCTTTCTTCTCAACTCATCAGAGTACATGCGCGAAACAACGATCTGTTCACCGTTTTGCAGGGTGATGCGGATCTTGCGGTTTACATCAGTCTTCAGGCTCTTTATCTTTCTGAGATTTACGATACTCTGCTTACTGATGCGAAGGAAATCACGTTCGACCAGCTGCTGCTCGAGTTCATAGAGCTTAAGCTCAGACTCATAGTTTTCGCTGTTCGTATATATAAATGTCTTGCGGTCAACTGCTTCGATATAAAGTATCTTATCCGTATCGAGAAGATACGTCTCATTATCTTTCCTGACCGCGATCTGCATGTCGATCATGCGCATCATGGCGACCATCCGCTCAATGTCATTGTTCAGATGAGGCGCTTTGATGATGACTTCTATGTCATCGTATTTTCCGTCAATGTCGAGATTGATCTTCATTATTCAAGTCCTTTTTTCTTGAATGCCGCGAAAAAGAGCACCAGTGCAAGCATTGCATTTACGGCAATAATCACAAGGCTCTCCGGCTTTATCCCGTCAAATGTCATGTTGTTCAGCAAGACTCTTATCTGCTGCGTGTAGAAGATCCTTGCCACTTTTTCTATTTTATCATTGAACATTGCGAGCATGGGCGCGAAGGAAAAAATCAGCATGACAGGCATAACCAGAGAAGTTGATACCATCTGGTTTGGGGAAAATATTCCTATGCATGCGCCGGCAGCGATCGAGATGATGAATCCTGCGGCCATTACTCCAAGAAAGAACGGAATGTCTTTGGCAGGAAGAGACGTTGACATCACACCTGCGCCTGCCATGCATATCATCCAGACATATGCGCCGATACCAGCAAGGTATTCCCATGGCTTTACATTAGCCATCATGAGAACGCGGAGAGTATTCTTTTCCTTCTCTTCCGAGATGATCGCAGCGACAGAAGTCAAAGGCGCCATTCCCATGTACATTACTGAGAACAGTTTGGTGAAGAACAGTTCCGGCATATCAGGAATATGTATCGTTTTTTCGAAAATAAGTGCAAGCACAGGAAACATTACAAACTGGATAAGGACAGTCTTATTCTTGAAAGTATCCTTCAGTTGCTTTTTTATGATCACACCGATGTTACGCATACTTAGCCTCCTCATCCGCTTCAAGTTTTCTTCCCGTAAGTTCGAGAAATACACTCTCTAACGTCGGTTCAGAAGAATGTATCGTCTCGATCTTCCCCTGCTCAAGCAACCGGCTGATCACAACTGCTGAATCTGATTCCTGTTCAAGTCCGATATCTTCACCTGATGTCAAATGGATGTTGATCTTTTTTTGATGGTTATATCTTCTGCATATCTCATCAGGCGCACCATGTTCTATGATCCTGCCTTCATTGAGCAAGGCAACTTCACCGCAGAGAACACTTGCCTCTTCCATGTTGTGAGTGGTAAGGAAGACAGTGCATCCTCTCTCCTTCTGTTCGATTATCAGCTTATGGATATATTTCATCGTCATCGGATCAAGACCGCTCGTCGGCTCATCCAGGAAAAGGATCTTAGGAGAGATCATCAGGACTCTTGCGAGCCTCAGTCTTGCACGCATACCCTTGGAGAGCTTCATAGCAGGTCTTTTTGCTGCTTCCGCAAGACCCACTGCTTTCAGAGTCTTATCGATCTCAGAATAAGGAACACCATAAATATCAGCAAAGATCTTCAGGTTATCACTGCATGACATGCGCTCATAGATACCGTGATCATCCATCATGATGCCAATCTGTTTTTTATCGGCACCCGTCAGGTCTTTGACGTTTTTTCCGAGTACATTTACTTCACCTTCATCGGATACGAGCTGACCGGTGATTATCTTTATCAGCGTAGTCTTTCCGGCGCCCGAAGGTCCGAGCAAACCGAATATCATGCCCGGCCTGATATCAAGATCGATACCGGAGAGAACTTCCCTGTCCGCAAAACTCTTGCAAATGTTTTTCGCTTTAATCATAATGCTCTCCTTTGAACTATGCTGGCACAAAACTAACAAAGTCAGGAAGTGCATTCAATATGTCATTACGTGAGTTGCCGTTTGCGTGTATCAAGTTGCACAGATAAGCACTTTATCGATCTGAGGCTTTCGAACTTCAGGTCTATTCAAGATATATATCTTATATACTATCCATCGTATGATGCGAAATGATCATCCTGTCATTAACGGTTATTATCCCTATCAGATTCTTACCGTAGGATACGACGGGAGGAACGAATGTTATGTCATCTATCCTGACCGCACCGTAGTCAGTCTTTATGCAGGCTCTCATCAGATTAGTGATGCTGAGATCCCTTTTCTTTTTCCCGTATGTCATGATGTCCGCAAATCTTGAAGTCAGCTTTGTATGGAAAGCGCCGCAAGCTTCCAGGCTCAGACTATCAATGAGCGCCGGATCGAATTCACCTGTAAAATGAAGAACGCTGTATCTCATTACAGGATCAGCGAGATTCTTCTTCATGAGCGAGTTTATCCTGACTGCATTTTCCGCAATGCTCAAGCTGTCATCGTATCTGTATTTCACATGGATACCAGTCGCAAAATTACCCATGGTCCGCTCATCTTTGAGCCTGCCGTCAACAGCAAATCCCACATCGCGCAAACCAGGCATGTCCTTGAGCCAAACGGCTGTCAGATAAGACGTCAGAGAACATCCGCATCGCTTACATTCGTCGAGCATGGCATTGAGTTCTTCACTGCCGTATTCCTCAATGACAGTCTTAGTCTTATGTTCATGCCAGAAAGCATCATATGCGCTGTCCATATCTTCGTATGTAAACACACGCCTCATCTTCTTCCATTTTCTGTTCCACGACCTGATGAAAAGTCTGTAAAGAAAAGGCAGCCTGCCCGCTTCTGGAAGCGCTGACACAGGAAGATTATCGAACGGAACTTTTCTTACTTCTTCACCTGCAAGTATGCTCATGAATGTCTCAATGAAATACAGCAGAGACTTGCCGTCACCGCCAAGATGATGCATAAGGAATACAAGCCCGTCAGGCGAATGAAATCCCCTTATGTATTCCCCGTTCTCTATCCTGAAACGGACACGCTCATTTTCGAAGATCAGGTCTTCAAAGCCGAGTCCTGTCTCAGTAAAACTGCTCAGGGGATCAGGACACTCAACATAATAAGCATCACCGTTTTCCTCGATCACGATCCCGGAGTTGAGTATCTCATATGTTGAGACGGCCTTGCGGAAAGCCATTTCGAGCTGATGGAAAGAGACTTCTCCTATGATGCGCACGCGCATGGCTATCACCATGCTCACGTCGAAAAGGTTCTCCCTTTCCGTTTCGATCCTATATCTCATATATAGGGCTTCAGCATCCCGAGCCAGATCTTCATTACGAGCCTGTGAGGGGTTATCTTGCTAAGAAATCTCATGTAGCTGTAATAGAACGAACAAACGGAAACGTCCTTTCCCCTGCGGCAGTCCTTCAGCGCGCAGTCGACTACTCTTGAAGGCGGAACGATACCGGGATACTTTATCTCTTTCCCGTTATTCGTTTTCGGGAGCATTTTCGTATCGACCCATCCGGGGCAGATAGCCATACAGTTAATATCCTTATTCTCTGCATTGAGGCTTCTTGTAAATGACAGGAGATATGCCTTGCTCGCTGAATAAAGCGCAATATAAGGATTAGGCTGGAAAGCAGATGCCGATGCTACGTTCAGGATATAAGAGCCTTTTTCCATGAATGGTAGTGCAGCTCTGCTGATCAATGTAGCTGCCTTGTCGTTGATATCCAGAAGATCGCTTATCTCTTCGAGCGTGAACTCCGATACCGGGCCGAGCTTTGCGACACCTGCATTATTGACTAGATACTTAATGGAAGGTTTCTCATTAATTATCATCCTGCAGAATCCGAACAGCTCATCCTTATCTGAAAGATCCACTTTAAACGGAATGATCTTATCACCGTATCTTTCCTTCAAGGACTCGAGCTTGGCTTCGCTCCTGCCTACTGCCCATATCTGATCGGTCTCATCCAGAAGTCTTTTTACGAACTCCTCACCGATGTCTCCTGTTGCGCCTGTGATGATCGCTATCATAAATCAGTCCTCCAAAAGCACTCTGGCGAGGTCAGAAGAGCTGATCATGACAGAGTCTGCAGTATAAAGGCTCTTAACGGCATAAAGGTATACGACGCCCCAGTAGAACTCCGAAAGCTTGCGTGCGCTGCCTGATACGACTGTGCCCTCTTTCTGTCCCTGTCTGATTATCTTCTCCGTAGTCTTATAGAATGTCTGATCTGCTTCACCCTCAAGGATCCTCTGGGTAAAGAGTGCGATCCCGGCAGCGAACATCTCATCTACCTTCAGACTCTTGATAACGTATTCCGACATCTTCTTTATCTTCTGGTCGGCAGGAAGAGGAAGCTTTGCGAGCATCGTCAGCTTGTCATTTTTGGCAATCTTATCCGATATCGCAAATATCTCCGAATACAGCTCTTCTTTTGACTTGAAATATATGTAGATGGTGCCCTGGGCGATACCGATGTGTTTTGACAGATCACTTATCTTCGTTCCCGCAAAACCGTTCCTGGCAAAATACAGGACCGACTTCTTCACTATGAGATTCTTTGTCTCTTCCCTTATCTCCTGACAACGTTCCTGTGACTTAGGCATGGCTGCTCCTTTATGAATGAATTTTTATTCATCCATAAATTAACACGCAGGCAAAAGAGTGTCAAGGTGTTAAAAATGCAACATCATATCTCAGACACAAGCACCCTCAATAAAAACTATTAAACTAATACAAATCAGACATTCAAAAACACGAATGATATCAATAATCCCAATATAAGGATTACGTCTATTACACTAGCAACTCCAAAAATTATCATGTTTGATTTGCCTTTTATTCCTTGTTTGGTTTTTATAATAAAAAACAATAAAGATAATAGCAAAGAAAAAGCAACTCCAACCACAGCACCCACTACTTTTGCACTATTTACTCTGGTGGTATATTTTTCTCGCGACTGTTTATATTCAGATAGAATAGTTTGAGCATTGTCCAATCTGCTTATATCAATAGTTGGAATATCAAAAGGCTCTGCGTCTTCTTTAATTGAAACAGCTATATCAATATAATTTCCATCATCAAGAACAAATGAAGTGTCTATATACTCATATCCCAATTCATCGCCCCAATAATCAACTTTATCGCTTATATAACCTGTCACCCCTGCGGGTAATATTACTGAAGTGCCAAATTTTTCTGTTGTATACACATCATCCAATATCACATCTTCTTTCAGTACTACTTGCTTTCTATAATATTGGCATATCTCAAACTTACTGTATGTGTTAGCACTCAATACTCCCAAAGGAATACTCAAAACAAACATCAACACCACTGGTATTACTAATACTTTTTTCTTACTCATTCTTTTGTAGAATACAGATATAAAACAACTCAAAACCAAACCTTACGTTATCTCCACCTTAAAACATACCGGCTTATCGGAATCGGGCTTTCTGTCCAAAACGATCTTAAGTCCCTCCGCGCTGCGCTTGGTATCAATAACAGAATAATCTCCGAGCACCTCCACAGATCCGGTCACGAAGTCACGCTCGCCCATGATCTTGAGTGATCTGATGAGGAACGTATCAGAATCGGGTCTCATGCAGAATGCATAGAGATATCCATTCTTGTAAGTAAACCTGTAGTCTTTGGATGTGAACTGTTTCTCATCGTTATCCATGAACGAGCCTTCAGAGTTATTTACATCGCCCTCACCGAATTGTCTCCACGGCACCGTTCCGTAAATACCTTCACCGTTGATGTCCATCCATTCACCGAGTTCCTCGAGGACTTTGGTCTCTTCTTCAGTGATGGTGCCGTCGGGCTTCGGGCCGACGTTTATGAGCAGCATTCCGTTCTTACTTACGATGTCGACAAGGTCGCAGATAACCTGTCTTGAAGGCTTGAACTCATTGTCCCTAATGTATCCCCAGGATATCTTTCCTATCGCCGTATCAGTCTGCCAAGGCAACGGAGAGATGCCGGTCAGCGCGCCTCTTTCGACATCGAAGGTCGCAACAGTCGGCGGGAATGCCTCATGCTTGTAATTGATCGTGACTTCCTTTCCCCATTCTTCAGCCCTGTTGTAGTAGTAAGCACAGACTTTTTTCAGATAAGGCTTGAAAGCCTGATGATGTATCCAGGTGTCGAAATATAGTATCAGCGGCCTGCATCTGTCTATCAGTTCACACGTCTTTACGAGCCAGTCTTCGAGCCACTCCTCATCAGGTCCCACGGGCGATAAGGCGTTGGGAAGATAACTGAACACTTCAGTGTCATCCATCTCGGGACATAGATATGCGGGGCCGTAAAAATCCCTGTATTCCTCATCGTTTACATCGCTTTCGATCTTCCTTCCGAGGTTCATGTAGAAGTAATGCTCCGCCCTGTGAGATGAGCCGCAGAAGACGAGATCATTATCTTCGCAGGCTTTTCTTATCTCGGCGATGACATCCCTGCAAGGTCCCATTTTCGCTGCGTTCCAGCGGTTCAATTCAGAATCGTACATAGCAAAGCCGTCGTGGTGCTCACATACGGGCATTATGTATTTGGCGCCGGCACGCTTAAAAAGTTCGACCCATTTGCCCGCATCGAAATTCTCACCCTTGAACATCGGGATAAAATCCTTATACCCGAAATCCTTGGGATCACCGAAGTTCTTCTTATGGAATTCGTACTCGCGCGAACCGGGATTGTACATCCATCTCGGATACCACTCGCATGCATACGCGGGAACGCTGTAAACGCCCCAGTGGATGAAGATACCGAGCTTTGCCTGTACATACCAGTCAGGTGTCTTGTGACCTGAAAGAGATGCCCAGTCAGCCTTATATCTTCCGTTTGAGATCACTTCTTCTATCTGCTTAAGATACTCTTTGTTATCCATAAAAATCTCTACGTTAATGAAGTTCTTGATAGTCCGGTTATATGCAGGATGTGTCTTCCGGATCTTATGTGAAGCTGTTGAACTTTACTCTCTCTGAGAAAGGCTTCTTGCTGGGAGCGTGGAACTCCTCAAGAGCTTTTCCGACGGGGAGAACGCATACGACGTCATATCCTTCAGGAACGTTCAGGATAGAAGCGATCTTGTCGCAAATACGGTCCTCATCGGTGATATGACCTTCATACCAGCAGCTCTGATAGCCGAGTTCTACAATAGCCAGGAGCATGTTCTCTATTGCTGCGGAATAGTCCTGTATGGCAAAACATCTGTCACGGTATGCATTGATCTTTCTTGAAAGAACGACGATCATGGCAGGCGCCGTCTGTGCGACCGGTGGATCTATCGATGCTTTTATCTTTCCAAGGACATCAGGATCGTTGACCACTATTATGTCCGTAGTCTGCTTGTTGCATCCCGACGGTGCAGCGATCCCAGCGGAAGCAATGGTCTTCAGGTCTTCTTCGGGAACGGGTTCTTCAGAAAATCTTCCCCTGTAGCTGTGCCTTACCGCAATCGTCTCAACGGCACTCTTAAGCCCCATGACATAGATCTGGCAGGGATTTGCCTCATCCCAGACTGTCTCTATCACTTCAAGTTCCTTGAATCCCAGGCTCTTGTAGAATTCATTAGTCTTATCGTAATCCTCATACATGCCGGAACGGACTGTCTTGACCTGTATGAACGAGTAACCTTCCCTTGCAGCATGGTCTTTTGCAGCAGCGAAAAGCCTTCTTCCCCAGCCTTCCCTGTGATGGTCTTTGAGGACACCCATAACTGCAAGTTCAACAGTCTCAGGACCTGTCTCCTTAAGGCAGAGGAAACCGACGGGAACATCTTCCGAATATGCAGCCCAGAAAGGCTGATCTGCGGACTCCCTGATAAACGCCTCCCTGCTTTCTTCCACCTCGAACCATTCTGTCAGGGCTTCAAGGATCTCCCTTGATATCTTCTTTTTCTCTTCTGTATCAGTAATAAATCTGATCATAAAATAATCCTTTCGAGTAATCTCAAATATCAGCTTTCATTCTTTGAATGCGCGGCCTTCTTCCGTAATATACCGAAGAGCACTTCGGCGGCAACCGTTATCAAAACAACCGAGACTGCCGCTGTAAGTATCCTTACCGAGAGCTGCCGGTTGTGTTCATCCTTCCAAGTCTTTGTAAATTCCGCGGAAGAATAATTGGATGCGGGATACTCCTTCATCAGACGCTGCTGCAGTTCTTTTGAGTTTCCGTCAACGGTGATGAGCATCTCTGCATCGGATATCGCATCTTCTCTGATTATATAGTCATTAAGGTCTTCAAGGATCATATCCCATGTCGACGGATCGTACTTGTAATACAGCAGTATATCAGGCTCGTCTGCAACTATCACCGGAGGACTATTCTTGCGGTCCGCGTAATATTCATAAACGACATATCCGTCACTGTTTTCGGGCATCTGCTCCGGGATATTAGAGCCGAATACCGAACCCATTCCGGAACAGCCGCCGTAGTACCTGACAGCATCTGCAGGAATACCGGCCTTTACCGTCCCGTCTTCGATCACACGATCTTCAAATCTCGAGAAATCCGCATCGCTGAACACATATATATCCTCAACGCCGTCCCAGGTGCTTATTTCCGGTATGTCATCATATGTTATCAGCGCCGTCTCATCTTCGGGAACTATCCCTCTGGCACCGGCATAATTTCTGTTGAGCTCATCAAATACACGGTCTACAACATAAACATAGATCGATGTCGTATCCGGCACGGTGTCATTACAGTAATCACTGATGAACTGAAAACCGGCATAAACGGCCAAAATGCTTAACGACAGTACCGGTATAACTATCTGCAGTATCAGCAGCAGTCTTGAACGCATTATCCTTCTCCCCTTATTCTTTGGTCACAAGTATTTTAACATTTCCCAAAATAATATAAATGCAAAAAACAACGCGCTCCGCAAGGGAACGCGTTGAGGTCTGCTTGATAACAGTCTTACGATCTATCAGCCTTCAGCGATAGCGCCTGTAGGGCAGGAAGCTTCGCAAGCACCGCAGGATACGCAAACATCAGGATCGATGTTGTACTGTGTATCACCCTGGGAAATAGCTCCTACAGGGCAACCGTCAGCGCATGTACCGCAAGATACGCAAGCATCAGAAATTACATATGCCATATTAAATTATCCTCCTATTCATATAGTGATTTGATTATTCCACAAAATTCAAAAGTCAACAAGTAAAAAAACACTGTTTTTACTTAAATGGGCTTTGAGAGCCTTTATTTGCGCTTTCAAAGCGACATCGGTCGAAAACTTACTCGTCCTCGCCTTCCGTCTCGTCAAAGGCACCGTTCATGTCGGGATAATCCTTGAATCCGCCGCCGTTTCCGCGGCCGCGCTTTGCCATGTCACGGTTCAGTTCTTCCAGATCGGCCCAGGAATACTTCTCGATCTCCGTGTCATTCTCGCTGACAAACTTAACGCTTACGGTCTCTTCTATATAGTTGACGTCAGTGACTACACCCATGCCGACAGGAGTCCTGACGCGGGCACCGGGCTCAGGGAGCCTTCTGTGTGCATCGTCGTAGGCTTCCTTCTCGAACTGGAGGCAGCACATAAGTCTTCCACACGCGCCGTTGAGCTTGCCCGGATTAAGGGACAGTCCCTGGGATCTGGCGAGCTTTAAGTTGACCGGAGCGAAACGGTTGAGGAAAGAGCAGCAGCAGAGCTCTCTTCCGCACATTCCGATGCCTCCGACCAATTTGGCCTGGTCTCTTGAACCGATCTGTCTTAACTCGATCCTGGTACGGAAAGTGTAAGCCAGGTCTTTTACGAGTTCTCTGAAGTCTACTCTTCCGTCAGCGGTGAAGTAGAAAGTCAGCTTTCTCATGTCGAAAGTGTATTCGCAGTCGACGAGGTTCATCTCGATCGAGCGTGCGGCTATAAGTTCCTTGCATTTGAAGAAGGCTTCCTTCTCTTTCGCGCATATGTCATAGTACTTGTCGAGTTCTTTCTCTGTCGCGATGCGCTTTACAACCGGAATATCCTCTTTGCTGTCCTCGACGTACGGTTCCTGGGCTACAAAAGCTATCTCCTCACCCGTTTCCATATCTATAATTACGGCGTCGCCGAGACTCAGCGATAACCCGTCGCAGCGGTATCTTAACGTGACACCGGCATCTCTTGTCCTTAAGTTTACGATCTTCATTTCTTAAGCTCCTCATGTATCCGGAGAAGCATCGCAGAAGCGGCAGCGTCAAAATTGGCGTTGACTTCCAGAGCCCTCGTAAAGGCCTTTACCGCATCGGTGCATCTTCCGAGTTTAAGTGTGGTTATATGTTTATTAACGGCCACGAAATTCTCGATGGCCTCTCTGTCCAATTCATTGTTTATCCTGCGGCAGCCCGGATAATTGATGAGCCTTGCCGCATCATCGAGGAATAACAGGATCGAAGATGCGATTATCTTCGAATCATCCTTAAAACCCGTAAGCACTTCGCAGAAGTCCTCGAGCACATCTATGTATGAGCTTCCGGGCATAGCTGTCATTATCTTGTTGATCTCGTGTCTTATGCTTACGCCGGAATCCTCCCTTGCAAGTTCGATGGCCTTGCCGGGGATCCTGCCGCTGTTATATACAGCCGACTTCACCTTTTCTTCTTCAAGATCAGGGAAGTTGAGCCTTACGATCTCTTCGAGTTCATCCTCGCTGTATGTATCGAGCTTGATCTCGGTAACTCTCGACATGACGGTGTCGAGCACAGCGTCGGTATTGGAACTCGTAAGTATGAACACAACGTCTTTTCTCGGTTCTTCGAGGGATTTTAAAAGCGCATTCTGGCTCTCCTCGCCGAGATAATCGAAATCTATTATGAACGTCTTCGTTCTTGCGAACTGGGGTTTCAGATAGGATTCGGCAACGACCCTGTCCTTGATGAAATCCACCTTGACGTTCTTGGTGTCGGAAGGCTCATAGACCCTCGTAACGTCAGGCGTCGTGAAGTTATCGAAATACTTGCAGTTCGGGCAGACACCGCATGCGCCGTCAGAGCCTGCGTCAGGACACATCAGGGCCTTGGCGAATTCCTCGGCGAGCATCCTTTTGCCCGTGCCTTCGGGACCTGTGAGCATGTAAGCGCCGCTGCCGCGCCTCTGCGCTTCGGCAGCCAGTCTGATCTTTATCTGTGTCTGTCCCTTAACAGCAGAAAATGCCATCAGATCTTTCCCTCTAAGTTGCTCTTTATCACTTCGAATATCTCATCAATACCGAGCCTTGCATCTATCGTAACGATGCGTCCGTCTGAATTATCGGCAAGTTCAAGATATCCCTGTCTTACGTCTTCCTGGAACTTCAGTCCCGCAAGTTCTATCCTGTCGGAAGCTTCACCCCTCTTGCCCCGTCTCTCGAGCGCTTCTTCGGCGCTGATATCGAAAAAGAAAGTGATATCGGGCTTAAGGCCTCCCGTTGCAGCCATGTTGAGGTCTGAAACAAATTCCATGCCCATACCTCTGGCTTTTCCCTGATATGCGGAAGAAGAATCAAAGAACCTGTCGCATATGACGGTCTTTCCCTCCTCCAATGCGGGTCTTATTACCTCATCGGTTATCTGGGCTCTCGCGGCTTCAAAGAGCATGAGCTCAGTCCTTGCGGTCATCTGGGTATTCTTCTTGTCCAGAAGGATCTCTCTGATGCGCTCGCCTATCACGGTCCCGCCGGGTTCCCTGACGAAGATAAAGTCTTTGCCGTTATCGGTAAGATAATCCTTCAGAAGTTCGCACTGGGTGCTCTTGCCGCACCCGTCAATGCCCTCAAAAGTAATGAATATGCCCTTCATCATCAGTTGAGATTGATATTCTTGAGCGAAGCGATCTCAAGATATATTTCCTTGGTTATTCTGGCGTTCTCGCTTCTGATATCGTCGATGGTCTCAACCTTCTTGACGTTCTTTGCCACTTCCTCGACAGGTTCTCTCTGGCGCTTGGGCTTCTTCGGACCGGGAGCAAAGCCTGTCTGCTGGTTACGCTTCTCATTACCCTGATTCTGTTCGCGGTTCTGATCGCGTCCCTGCTCACGGTTCTCGCGGTTCTGGTCACGCCTGGGCTTGTTCTGATCTCTTCCGCCCTGTTTGTCACGGTTGAAATTGCGCTCGCGGGGCTTGTTTCCTTCGCCCTGTCCCTGGTTCTCGCCGTTCTCGCGTTTTTTATCGTAACCACCCTGTCTCTGGCCGTTATTCCTTCTTCTGTGGTTCTGACCCCTATTCCTGTTTCTTCCCGCTTCCTGCTTTGACGGATCAAATCTCTGGCGCTTTTCCTTGTTCTGTTCGTTGCTGCGGTTCTCCTGCTGCTGAACCGGTGCGCCCGAATTGTTTTCTGACATAAATTCCTCCATCTGTTCTTATGTAACGCTTAATTATAAACTCTGCCACGTGATAACTCAATTATCAGCGCTTCCTATATAGGGACACTTCTTTGTCATCGGGGTGATCCTGTCCCACATCCCGGATCTCTCTTAAAGGTACCGTGACAAATGATCTCAGATACCATCTCGGGTGAGGGACCGTAAGTTCAGGCTTCATGATCACCCTGTCACCGTAGAAGATGATGTCTATGTCTATCGTTCTGGGGCCCCAATGGACCTCTCTCGTCCTTAATAGCTCATTTTCGATAACATGGATCCTGTCCAGGAGCTCGAAAGGTTCGATGTCAGTATAAAAACCGACGCATGTATTCAGGAAATAAGGCTGGTCCTCAAGTCCGACAGGCTCGGTCTCATATATCGACGCATACTGAAAACCTTCCGTACCTGCCAATGCCCTGAGTGCTTCTTCTGCAGCGAGGATGTTTGCCTCCCTGTCTCCCAGGTTGCTGCCCAGTGACAGGATAACGAACTCCTTGCGTCTTCTCTCGAGGGATACTTCCATCGTCTCGAAAATCCCCTTAACGGGAGCTTCGGGCTTTGATACCGTCACCTTAACCTTTTCGATGCGGTCATCAGCCTTGAGAACGCCGTCTGAGATCTTCTGTGCAAGGCACTCTATGAGGTTGCCGCTGTCGCCTGTCACGATCTCTTTTACGGTCTCATAGATATTCGCATAGTCGACTGTGTCACCGAGTTCGTCAGTGTAGCAGCCCTTGATCCTGTCTATGAATAAATCAAGGGATACGATGAACTTCTGTCCGTCTTTTTTCTCAAAATCAAGACAGCCCGTATGTCCCTCAAATTCCATTTTCGAAAGTGTTATCTTATCCAATCCCGTTATCCTCGTCTAAAACAAATCAAATGTTTGCAAAGCAATAGAACTGGCTGTCGAAACTGTCCAGAGCCATCCTTGTTGCCGCAACATTATGAACCCTTACCATCGAAGCGCCGAGCGATGCGGCCGTGAAAGAAAGGCCTGCCGTCGCATAATCCAGCTGCATCTCATTTGCCTGGTCGCCGCCTGCGAATATCCTCGTGAATCGCTTTCTTGAGGCTGCGTAGAGAACAGGGTGTTTTCCCTGCAGGCCGAGCGAGAGGAGCGCGGCCGTGAGCTCTGCATCCATCGCCCTTGTTGTGCCGAAGCCGATACCCGGATCGGTCATGATCATGTCATCGGCGATGCCTGCTTTATTGGCGATCTCAACGCTCTCCGTCAGTTCTCTGACTGCGCGTCTGCTGATCGGATCGTAGGACAGAGTCCCTTCGCCGTTCGTCCTTCTGTTGAACATCAAAACGCATCCGACGCCGTTGTCGGCGACTGTCTTGGCCATATCCGGATCGCCCTTGAAACCCGTGATGTCATTGATAATGTCGCAGCCGACGGTTATCGCCTGCTTCGCGACTTCGGACTTCATGGTATCCACGGAGATAGGCACGTCAAAACGGCTCCTTATCACCTCAAGGACAGGTATTACGCGGTCGAGTTCCTCTTCAGCGCTGACCGGTACGGAATTGGGACCCGTAGCCTCTCCTCCGATATCGATGCAGTCCGCACCTTCCCTGATCATGACTGCGCATCTGTCTATTGCAGCGTCCTTATCGTTGAATCTGCCGCCGTCCGAAAAAGAATCCGGCGTCAGATTGAGGATGCCCATTATCAGCGTCTTCCTGCTCATGTCGAGCGATCTTGCGCCGCACCTGTATGTACCCGAAAACCTTCCGTCTGTAGCATTCATAAGAAAGCCTCCTTCAGATCAGATGCCCGAACGCTGTCTGTTGATTAGCGCCAGGGCCTCGTTCCTTGTCCTTGCGTCTGCCCTGCATCCGCCGCGCATGGCTGAAGTAACCGTTTTTGAGCCCGGCTTCCTGATGCCTCGCATCGTCATGCAGAGATGCTCGGCTTCAAGGACAACGCAGACTGCTCTTGCATCGACGGCCTTTTCGATCTCGTCGGCGATCTCAGATGTGAGACGCTCCTGGAGCTGCGGTCTTCTGGAAAGCGTATCGACGATCCTTGCGACCTTTGAAAGGCCGAAGATCTTTCCGTCTCTGGGGATGTATACGACATGTGCCTTGCCGTGGAACGGAAGAAGGTGGTGCTCGCACATCGAATAGAACGGTATGTCTCCTATGAGGATCATCTCGTCGTTGCCTTCACCGTGGAAGACCTTGATGTCTTTATTGATATCCCTGTGAAGTCCCGCAAAGACTTCCGCATACATTCTTGCGACTCTCTGCGGCGTCTCCTGAAGGCCTTCCCTTTCCGTATCCTCGCCTATTGCCTCAAGTATCTCCCTTACGGCATTTTCGATCCTCGGGAGATCCATGTTATTGCGGCTCTCCTCCGGTATCGAACTGTCATTTGCGTAATCGTACATCTTTTATCTCCTTATCCTCACAGATATTTCTTTCTGTATTCCATGGGTGTCATGCCCATCTGTTTCCTGAATGCGACATTGAATCTCTGCGGCGATGAGAAACCCGACTGCAAAGATATCGCGGAAACCTTTATCTCATTGTTCTGAAGCAGCTTGCAGGCCTTCTCTATCCTCTTCTTCATCAGATAGTTCATCGGACTTATTCCCATCTCATCCCTGAAGGCGCGCGTGAAATAACCCTGGCTCAGGAATACGTAAGCTGCAGCCTCCGATACGGTGATGCCCTGATCGAAATTCTCGTCCATGTACTGCTTTGCTATGGTGACGAGCTCTTTGGCCTTGCCGTTCTTTACCCTGAGGCTCTCTTCCCACTCGCTAATGATGGCTCTGGCAATGATTATCATGAGTTCAACCGTAAGCGTCTGGACCATAATCTCCTTTGCATAGAAGTTCTTTGAATCCTCGATCACGATGCGCTCAGCGAGTTGGTTGATCTCCTTCTTCTCGCTTCCCTTTATGACGAAGAAAGGCTGCCTCGTTATCTCAGTATCTTCAGTGATACCGAGATCCGCGAACTTCAAAAAGCTCTCAAGGGATATCTTGGCGAGCGAGCCCGGGATCGATACGCTCGGGCCGGCGCTGTTTATCTGCTTCTGCGTATTCTTGTTTGATTTGAGGGATTCACGTGTCTTCTCAAGATCAGAGTATTCATGCACAAAACCGAAATACAGATTTAGCATGTCCACCTTGCCGCTCTTGATAACGACCTTGTGCCTTACCAGAGGTCTTATGACCACTACCGAACCCTTTGTGAGGACAACGGATTCGTTTCCCAGAACAAGTTCTATCTTGCCCTCCCTGAGGTATAAGAGTTCATGCGAATTGTGCATGCTCTCATCAGGCAGATAATCTTTCTCGTCGTATGAGTGCTCTAAGCCTTCGATTACGATCGGCACCGAACCCTCGGACAGGAAGATGTTATCCTCGATTGCAGAAAGAAGCTTGTTGCTCATTTATATGCCCTCTCTTCAGATGAAATTGATCGCGTCAATATAGATTTCACCGTTGCGTTCCTTATCCTCGATATAGATCCTCAAACTGTTGAGCCTGATCGGCCCGTCCTCGGAATAATCGAGCGTTATCGTCTGCCATGTAAGCTGCTGCTTGATCTCGGCCTCGCCGAAGTCCTCAACGATGAGTTTCTTCTTCTTCTGGTCGGGATTAAAGACTGAAAGCTGGATCTTCGACCTTCCGTATATCTCGATTGGCGAGAAGAGCGAAGCATATTCAAGACAAGGCTCAAAACCGTAGAGAGACTTGTCGGTCTCATAACGGATGCGCAGAGAAGCGCTGCCCGTGAGTTTGTGGATGTTGTCCTGTGAGATTATTCCCTTGCCCTTGAAAGTCCTGTAGATCTCCAGAAGCTCGAATTCCGAATCCGGGGTCTTCTTTCCGACGAACTGCAGACTGTCGCATCTGGTAAAGCTCAGGTCGGGTGCAAAATATGCGGGATCCCTGTCGAACCTGAAAGGCAGGATCGGGAGATCTTCACCGTTCTTGAGTGTCGCATCGTGCGGGAAAGGCGTGAAACCGTAAGTGATGGACTGCGGTTCTTCGATGTCGTCTCTCCATACCATTACGCACATCCCGTAAAGGCTCTTTGCGTGTGCCGGATAGAATATGCGGTCTTCGCCCGCAATGGCAAATCCCGTTATCTCGACGCCTGCGTCAGGCAGGTTGAGTCCGGAACCGAGATTGCTGAACTTGATTATCCTCTTGTTGCCTGCGATCTCGATGTCGTTCGGCTCAGGTGAAGACTTGCTCATCTTCGGCGAGAAGTGCGTGCCCAGAGCTATCGTAGCGAGTCTTAAGCCGAGAATGAAGCTTATCGTCTTGTCAGGCAGGAGCATGTCGTGCATGCTTACGATACCAGAAGGCATGCTGAGGAGCTTTGTAAATGCCGTGAAATTCTCATTAAATTCGAGGACGCTGTACGGATTGTCAAAGTCTACGTCATCGGGATGCATCGTAACGAACAGTATCGAAGGCATTACCTGCTCATCGAATACTTCCTTGGGTTCGAATACTTCAGCAAGAGTAGTAAGAAGTCCCATGAGGAACAGATCGTATCTCTCGAAAAGGAGCTCGCCCTTGTCAGGTGAGAAACAGAATCCTCTTACCGCAAGGTTCTTCAAAGGAACGAGCTTAGTCCTGTAGAGGATGGACATCCTGAACTTCAGCTTGATGTATTTCTTCTCGTCTTCTTCGCTGAGCTTTCCGGGATTCTCCTTCTTCTCAGGGATCATGTTGAAATCAAGCTGGCTCGCAGAAGAGAACGAGATGTTTTCCTTATGTCCCTTTGTCTCGTTGAGGGAACTGTCACCGGATGTCGGGAAGTCTATGTCCAGAGGCTTGATATCGTCGGGGTCTTTTCCCTGCAGCATCTTGAGCTCGTCCTGCATTCCGATGTCGATATCGCCTATCTCCTTGGTCTTCTCGAACTCTTCCTTGAGTTCGACGACCTTCTTCTTTCTCTGATCGATCCAGAGGAGCTTCTCATAAGCTTCCCTGTCGAGATACAGACCCATAGAGTCAACAACATCCTTCAGAGCCTCAACCCTGTCCATGGCAAAAGGCGCGATCCAGTTGAGGATCGTGGAATCGTTATATGAGAGATCAACGATGCCGACCGGATATGAGATCTGGTCGCTCAAACGGTATGCAAACGCAAAAGCCGAAGAGGATACCTCGGCAAGACGGGCTGTCTCGGTAACCTTGATCCACTCGGCATTCTTGAAATGCGTCTTATCGTCAGCGGGATATGCTTCCTCGCCTTCTTCGAGGCCCGATCTTGAGGGCGAGAAGAATCTCAGGTAATTCATTACCTTGCGCTTCAGAGGTGCCTTCGTGGCATTTGCTTCCTTCATGGGGATCGAGAGGAAATCAGAACCCAGGAATACCCAGACGTCACCGCATCTGATATCAGTCAGCACGGTCTGGTCGGTAAGGCACTTGAAAGTGAAAGTGTAAGCGTCTCCCGAAGCCTTGTAAGGCGGGATGGTAAAGCTGAACTTGCCCTTTGAGGAAGTCGTAGCTTCACGGCTCAGGATGACACCGTAATCGGTATCGAGCTTACTGACCTTTCTGCCGTCAGTAGGATCCTTGACGATCTCGAGCGTAACAGTGGCGCTCGGAGCGGCGATTCCTTCGATCTTCAGTTCTACACCCTGCTGGAAAACACACTTGCTCGTAAGCCAGCTGGGCAAAATTATCGGATTGATCTGCATCTTTCTAACCTCAGTTATGCGAAAATGACTTCATCCGAGTATTATACATTAAAAGAAAAAAATATAGAAATTTTAAGAAAACGCGCTGTGCGCAGGATCATACCTCTCCGATGAGGACTTCGATACCCTTAGCGCGGCAAAGCGAAACGCTCTCGGGAGATGCGCCCGAATCGGTGACCAGATAGTCGATCCTGTCAGCAGGGATAAACGAAGATGCGGAATCAGCGCCGAGCTTGGTGGAGTCTATGAGCGCAACGATCTTCTTCGCGCGGTCAGCACAGAGTCTCTTGAGCTCGAGTTCAAAGAAATTATCACCTGAAAGTCCGGACTCCGCAGAGAAACCGTTTCCCGACACGAAATAAAACTCAGCTGAAAGCCTTCCTATCATTTCCTTCGACGAAAGGCCCTCGATCGCACCCGAATGGGGCCTGAGCATGCCGCCCAGAATGATGATCGATTTGAAGTTGCTGTTCCTCTGAAGCTCCATGGCCGTATGGATCCCGTTTGTTATTACGGTCACGTCCTTGGCCTTCTTGAGGTAAGGGATCATATGAAAAGTGGTTGAACTTGCATCCATGAAAATGGTATTCCCGTTGCCTACCAGAGTCGCGGCTTTTGCGCCTATGGCATTCTTCAGATCAACGTGGGTAACGGCCCTGACCATATAGTTCTCGCCGCTGTAAGACGCCATCTTGTGAGGAAGCCTGATGCCGCCGTGGAATCTTATTATGGCACCGTCCCTCTCGAGAGCCCTGATATCGGTCCTGATGGTCGCTCCTGTAACGCCAAGTCTGGCAGAGAGGACGGTCGTATTTATCTCGCCCTCTTCTTCCAAAATATCCAGTATCTGTTTTCTTCTGTCAGGAATATTCATCTCCAAGATATTATCAAGTGAAAATCAGATAGTCAATTCCTTTTTTCATTTGTTGCAGTTTCTGAAAAACACTGAAACAAAAACTGTCCACGCCTGCAAACATCGCGAAAACAGTTGAAAACGCAAATTTGCTGTCAGCTCTTCTGGAAATGCTGGTAATCCTTGGGACTCGACCAGCTGCCTCCCCATGTCCATCCCCTGTTGGTAAGGAGTTCGTATGCCCTGTCTGATGTCGTGATGACGTGAGCCGTGTCAGAAGACCTGTTGCTGACATAGTTCGAAGCATTGTCATGTGAATATTTCGGACTTCCGTCAGAATTATAAGTTACATAAGGATTCTGCTGGGGGTTGATGTCTATCGCCCTGCCCAGGGCATGCTTCGAAAGATTCCCCGAACCCGTTGCGGGACGGTAACAGAATGCGGACGTGTTGTTCGCATCGATTGAATACCAGTCGGAAGACTCGCCGTCCCCTGCCCAGAAATCATCGATAAGGTACATCGAATGGATCTGATAGCCTTCCGCGCACAATATCTCAAACACTTCGAGCACTTCGCCCGCAACATCCTTGTTGACGATCATCTCGCCCACCTGATAGCTGCCGTCGAAATTGATGTGCAGCATCTTCAGGTAGCGAAGATCGCTGAGCCCGATATTACTGTTGCTGACATAAGACTTACCATAGATCCTGTTATAGACGCTGTCGCCTTCTTCTATGGAAGACGAAGTAAAATAATCCGAGAGGTTTTCCCTGTCGATCTTGTCCCAGCTGATGACGTCACCGGCACTGTATCCTGAAAGGCTCTTGAGCTTCTCGGGCTTTGGAGTAGGCGATGGCGTGGGAGTGTCCGTAGGCACAGGGGTTGCGGTGGGTTCAGGTGTGGGAGTGTCTGTCGGTACGGGGGTCGCCGTGGCAACAGTCGTCTCGGCCGAAGTATCTTCAGTGACCGCAACTGTCACGTCACCGCTCTCATCAGTCATGCCTGTTCCCGGAGATTCAGTCATTCCGGCCGACAGTTCCAGTACCTCGTTGTCTCTTCCGGTATACTTGACGACAAAGATGATGGTGCCGCCGATAACCATGCACATCCCGGCTATCAGCAGGGCTGTTATGAAGTTCTCTCTGCGCTTTCTTTTGTCAGACACCGGCATACTCCTGTCGCTCTTTATCGCAAGTTCAAGGACTTACCTGACAATCTTAACACAGCTTTCATTTTTCACTATCTGTATATTTTCACTTGTCATAAGAATGAAACCCGGGTTTATATAGTTTCATTGCATAATCAGGTTGTTGTAATATAATTATGTAGTTTGCGCCTGTGGTGAAATTGGCAGACACGCCAGATTTAGGTTCTGGTGAGAGATCGTGCAGGTTCAAGTCCTGTCAGGCGCACCATAACTGTTGGGCATCTGTAGGCATTCCTCTCCCGGGTTCATTTCCGTTATACGGGAGAAGTATTGAACGATGGAGAAACCAATGCAAGACGGCGGCGCAAAGTACACCTATAAGGATTTTTCATTAACCTTATGTCAGGTGTTTTCTGCGCTGGCCGTTATTACTTTACATGCCAATTCCAGTTTTTGGAGTTATTCGGGAACAGAAAATAACTGGTTCATCGCCAACCTGATCGAGAGCATATTCTATTTTGCCGTTCCCATATTTTTCATGATAACCGGTATTACACTCCTGGATTATCCGGAAAGATATTCGACGAAAGAATATTTCAAAAAACGTGCAAAGAAAGTTTTCGTCCCTTATCTTTTCTGGAGCATGGCCGGAGTAATCTATCTTCTGGCTTCAGGAAGGATAACAAAGGAAGAATTGACTCCGCTGTGGCTTATAAACGGACTAGTTTCGGGCGCCGGCATCATTGAATATTTCTGGTATTTCCGTGCGCTGTTATTTGTCTATATCTGCATACCCATTTTCGCGTGGATCGATAAGAGCAGAAAGCTTGACGTGATCAGATATATCCTGTTTGCCTTTTTCTTCCTGAACATACTTGTTCCGTTTATTAATCAGGGATTTGATCTCGGACTTGAATGGGACTTTGAGATGACCAAGATAGCGGGATATCTTTTCTTTGCATTCGGAGGCTACTACATCTATAAAAGACCTCCTGCTCTGCAGTATAAGATCCTCATCTATGTTCTCGGAGCCGCAGGCCTGGCCATGCATCTGATCGGCACATATAAGCTTTCGACGGAATATGGCGCGATCATCGCATATTTCAAAGGATACTGCAACGTTCCCAGCGTGCTCTATTCCTTTGCCGTTTTCGTTCTTCTCTGCGACCTGTCGAAGCTGATCAGCAGAGTAAACTGGCTCAAAAAAGCTGTGGAGATCATGGGACAATACACACTTCCTGCCTATCTGCTCCAATGGTTCATCTTCAAACTGGTCGATGATCTGATCGGCTTAAACACACAGACCATCTCTTACCGCCTGCTTATGCCCTGGTTCATCTACGCCGTTATAATGCTGATAGTATGGGTATTAAGGAAGATACCCGTAATACGCGCGACAGTTCCGTAACGTTTTATCCGCCATTAGTGTCCGCCGGCTTTTTCAACACCGCGATGCTTTTCTCAAGCGTTGAACCTGTAGAGCGAAGCGTATACGCCGTTGTTCTTCATCAGTTCATCGTGAGTCCCGCTCTCCTCGATGCCTTTCTCTGTAAGGACAAGTATCCTCTCAGCATTTCTGATCGTCGAGAGACGGTGTGCGATAACAAGCGTTGTACGGTCTTTTGCGAGACGTTCCAGGGATTCTTTTACGATATTCTCACTCTCATTGTCCAGGGCGCTCGTGGCTTCGTCAAAGATCAGTATCGGAGGGTTCTTCAGAAAGACTCTCGCGATGGAAATGCGCTGCTTCTGACCTCCGGAGAGCTTAACGCCTCTCTGGCCGATATCCGTATCGTAACCCTGCGGCAGATCCATTATGAAGTCATGCGCATTTGCAAGTTTTGCCGCTTCGATTATCTCTTCTTTCGAAGCACCGGGTCTTCCGTAGCTTATGTTGTCATATATGGTTCCCGCAAACATATAGACATCCTGCTGAACGATTCCGATATTGTCTCTCAGACTCTTCAGAGTAACGTCTCTTATGTCTTTTCCGTCTATCTTTATGGAACCGTTCGTAACATCGTAAAAACGCGGTATGAGGCTGCAGAGCGTCGTCTTTCCGCCTCCGGAGGATCCGACCAGGGCTACATAGGATCCGGCCGGCACATCCAGGTTTATGTGCCTCAAAACCCTGTGCGCACCGTCCTTGTATTTAAACGAGACATCCTCAAAACTTATGTCGCCCTTAACGTCCGTAAGCTCGGCCGCGTCTTCCTTGTCCTGAATGTCAGGTACGATGCTTATCATCTCGACAAAACGCTCAAATCCCGTGTATCCGTTCTGGAACTGCTCGGTGAAATCAATAAGCACTCTTACAGGTTCGGTAAAGACATTGATATACAAAAGGAACGTAACAAACTCAGGGATCTGAACAAGCCCCTTAGTCATGAGGATACCGCCCGCTATTATGACCAGGATGTTGATAAGGAACGTGAAAGCGGTCATGCCCGAATGAAATATTCCCATGTTCAGGTAACTTGCCCGCTTTGCCCTGAGAAATCCGTCGTTGCCGACCTTGAACTTCTCGTTTTCGATGGCTTCGTTGGCAAAAGATTTAACGACTCTGATCCCCGAGAGATTGTCTTCTATCTGCGTGTTGATCTCCGCTATCTTAACCCTGTTTTCCTTAAACGCCCTGCGCATCCTCTTGTTGAGGAAATACGCAAAAACGAACATGAACGGCAGCAGTATGAATGCCGCCAAAGTAAGGTATCCGCTTATGTTGATCAGAATGATGAACGAGCCGATTATCTTTATCAGCGATGTCACGATGTTTTCGGGACCGTGGTGCAAAAGCTCCGTGATCTCGAAAAGATCGCTCGTGATCCTGCTCATTAGCTGACCCACCTTCTGGTCATCGTAGAACGAAAAAGAGAGTTTCTGGTAATGCGCAAATATCTCCGCCCTCATGTCGTATTCCATCTTGGCGCCCATGACATGTCCGACGTAAGAGATATAGTAATTCGCAATGAACTGGATGATCACGAGAACGATCAGGATGCCTCCGACGGTCAGTATCTTCTTAAGACCTTCCTCTGAAGTCATGTTTGGTATCTCACTCGTGATATCACCGACGATCGGAGGTATCGCAAGAGCAATACCGGATGCCACGATCGCAAAGACCATATCCAGGAAGAATGTTCCCAGATAAGGCCTATAGTAACTGATCATCCTCTTAAGATTATCTTTCATCACAGTTCCTCATTCCTTTCCCCAGGTTCAAAAAGAATAGCACTTTTCCGTAACGGCTTACAGACAGAACTGCAAAAACAGGCAATACATCTGTCACTTTTTCCGAAATATTGACACCGGAAGCAAATCAAAGACAAAATTGCTTAAATCCAACCCTCTGAAAGGACAAAAAGGGTTGAAAAGATGCAATTCTCGTTTCTATTCACACCAAAGACTATATGAAGTGATAATTCTCAACCCGAGTGATAGAATACGCATGGAATATGTTTCATCGAAAGGGAACAAACATGGAGAACAATAACAACATAAACAGCGCACAACCCCAGATTCCTGTACAACCCGTGCAGGCTCAGCCAGTTGCTCAGCCTGTTCAGACGGCACAGCCTATGGCGGCACAACCCGCACCCGCACCTGCACCGGCCCCTGCTCCAGCTCAGGCACCTGTCTATGCCCCGGCACCGGCCCCCGCTCCTGTGCAGCAGCCTGTTTATCAGCAGCCTGTTTATCAGCAGCAATACCAGCAGCCGTATCAGCAGGCACCCCAGTATGGTGTTCCCGCATATCCTGCGTCCCAACCGGCACAGCCTTCTGACGGATTTACTCCTGAGGAAAGATCTGCAAGAAGAAAGAAGGCAAACATCCTCTGCTTTATCTCGCTGGCACTTATGCTCGTGCCTTCAACAATTTCCGGAGCATTTTCGTCTACGATCGAAAACATGAGTAATTTCAGCGAAGTGGCCGAGACAGTGGTAAGCATCTTCTCTGCGCTCGTGGGAGGATCCGTTATCGGCGCATGGGTACTCATGATAATCGCCAGGGTCAAGTATAAAGAGAGCAAATTCGCCAAAGTCCTCATGTGGGTATATATCGGATTTTTCGCAGCAGGTCTTATCGCAGTGGCACTTTTCATCGCGATGTGCTGGTACATTACGAAAGACTGCCAGGGTTTCTGATAAGAGATGCAGATAGACATACCCGCTTTTTCGTGGTCTCCATACGGCCTGATAGTAGTACTGTCTGTAATTGCAGGCTTTGCTGCCGCTGTCCTTCTCATGCGCAGATCCGGCGTCGGAAAGCAGACCATATTCTACACCTGCCTTACGGCAATCGTATGCACATTTATCACATCTCTGATGGTCACGTTCAGGATAACCGAAAGAGGCATAGTATTGAGTTTTTCGGGACTCGGTGCCGCAGTCGGACTGATCGGCGGAGTCCTTATCGCCGCGCTGATCATAAGGGACAAGCCTGATGAGGTAATGGCAGCGTTTATAGCTTCTGCGCCTCTCATGTACGGACTTGCAAAGCTCGGGTGCTTTCTTGCCGGATGCTGCCACGGAAAACCCTATTCCGGGCCTTTTGCAGTCACATATCACAACGAGCACGCGGGCACTTATTTCCCTGTCCAGCTCGTTGACATGGCGGCATTCATACTGATACATATCCTCGCTGTTTTCCTCATAACAAAGATGAAGAACAAGTTCAGTGCGATCTGCATTATCCTTGCGGTTCTGATACCCGTCAGATTTGCTTTGGAATACCTGAAGTATTACCATGACGGATCGCCCGTATCCTCAGGCCAGATCACGGTCCTCATTGCAGGCGCCATCGCCGTCATACTGGTGCTCGTCTGGAAGAAGATCCTCAAAATCAATTATCGTTGACAACAATTTGAGCGTTATTGTATATTTACTTTCAGGAATAAGAGCAATTTTATAAGAGGGGTAGTGTTTTATGGCTATTTGGGATAAGCCGTCGGAGAAATTCGGCACGCCTAAGTTAAAGTCTTTCTCAGCAGATTCATTAAAATGTCCGAACTGCGCATCTAATCTCGTCTACGATCTTACTCACGGGGCGATGATCTGCAGAAATTGCGGCGGATTATTCGATCCTGCGACTCTTGATAAGGTAGGTTCGTTCGGCCTGGTAAATCCCGAGAAGGATTACGACGGCACGATCGAAGTCAGCAAGGAAGACGAAGAGCGCGTCGAGATCGTCTGCAATTCATGCGGCGCCGAGATAGTGACAGATAAGAATACATCTTCCACGTTCTGCGCTTTCTGCGGTTCGCCCGCTCTCGTATCGAGAAGACTTACGCGCGAGTTCAAGCCTGACTACATCATCCCCTTCAAGTTCGACAAGGAAAAAGCCATCAGCATATTCGAAGAGCACTGCGCAGGTGTCGATCACCTTCCCAAGGACTTCAAATCAAAGAAGATCCTTGCCAAGATGACCGGTCTGTACGTTCCCACATGGATCATCTCCACCGAAGTCGAAGTCAATGTCTGCGGAAAAGGACACATGGGAAAGAATGTCGACTCGGCATATTACGAGAACCATGCGGCAACAGACAGAAACTACTCCCAGCTTACTTACGGCAAGGTAAAGTTCAGGCTTAAGAATGTCCCTTTCGACGGCGAGATAAAGATCGCAAACAACCTTATGGCAGCCGCCGAACCTTTCGACTACTCCGAGCTCGAGAGATTCAGGCCGGAATATCTTCAGGGTTTCTTTGCCGAGAAGTACGATGAGCAGCCTCTCGACATGACGGACAGGATCTACAAGCGTCTCGACAAGTACGCTCTCAAAGTTTGTGATGAAATAGATTTCGGATATGATGATTTCGTTCCGGAAGCTGACGCGAGCTTCACAAAGTATCAGAACCAGGACATCAAGTATGCCCTGCTGCCATGCTGGTTCCTGAGCATTAATTTTGACGGAAGGGATTATCAGTACATTGTAAACGGACAGACCGGAAAGGTTTCCGGAGAGTTCCCTTATGCAAAGGGTTGGGAGACCATAAACCGCACCGGAAGACGCGCGAGGATGGAAGCCATAAGCTGGAATACGGGCATCCGCGCATTCTTATATCTCCTTCCCGTTTTCGGAGTTGCATTACTGCGTCTGCTCGCAAGCCTCAGGGACGACCTCGGGTACATGAGATTCGTATACAATCACCCGATCGAACTTCTCATCATAGCGGTCACGATCGGTGCGGTAATGTATTTTCTCGCAGAGATCCTGCCTAAGATAATGCACAGCAGAGAAAAGAAAGATCTTGAGATACTCGCAAGGGCGAGCAGCCACGATCTTGCTCCCGAACAGGGCGTCGAAGCTTATTACGATTCTTCTTTCCCCATAACTGCCTATGAGACAACAAAAGATTTCATCTCGCTTGAATCAGGCTGGCATTACGAAGAAAAATATGATTACAGGACTTCAGTACCGAAGGCAGAGGAAGAAACGGTCAATGAGAACGCGACCGTCTTTGAGAAAAAGGGACAGAGCCACCGCATGATGCAGTAAGCCCAAAGCTTACTCATCATCCAGCTTCAGTACGCTCATGAAGGCTTCCTGCGGCACTTCGACAGAACCTACCTGTCTCATACGCTTCTTGCCTTCCTTCTGCTTTTCGAGCAGTTTCTTCTTACGTGAGATATCGCCGCCGTAACACTTGGATGTAACGTCTTTTCGATATGCCTTGATCGTCTCGCGTGCGATTATCTTGCCGCCTATCGCAGCCTGTACAGGGATCTCGAACTGCTGCCTCGGGATATTCTCCTTGAGCTTCTCGCACATCCTTCTGCCTCTTGCATATGCTTTGTCGGAATGAACGATGAAAGACAGTGCGTCGACGGGGTCTCCGTTCAAGAGGATGTCGAGTTTTACCAGCTTGGATCTCTGATATCCTGCAGGCTCGTAATCCAGTGATGCATATCCTCTCGTGCGCGATTTGAGCGCATCGAAAAAGTCGTAGATTATCTCGTTTAACGGCATAAGGTAATGGAGCATTACCCTCTTTTCGTCGAGATACTTCATGTCAGTATATTCGCCGCGGCGCTCCTGACAGAGCTCCATGATGTTTCCTACATATTCCTTCGGCAGCATTATCGTCGCTTTGACAACAGGCTCTTCCATGTAATCGATCGATGCCGGATCTGGCATGTTCGTAGGGTTTGAACAGTCAACGCAGGAACCGTCTGTCAGATGTATCTTGTAGATAACCGAAGGAGCTGTGCTGATAAGATCGAGATTGAACTCTCTCTCGAGTCTTTCCTGGATTACCTCATAGTGCAAAAGACCCAGGAATCCGCATCTGAAACCGAAGCCAAGAGCTGCGGAAGTCTCTGCGTCAAAAGAGAGTGCCGCATCGTTCAGCCTGAGTTTTTCCAAAGCGTCCTTAAGGTCTCCGTATCTTGCACCGTCCACAGGATATATACCGCAGAATACCATCTGCTGTATGCCCTTATAGCCGATGAGAGGCTCACTTGCCGGATTCTCTGCAAGCGTTACGGTATCGCCCGGAGCCGTGTCCCTGACGTTCTTGATCGACGCGCAGATATATCCTACCTCGCCTGCCTTAAGGCTCTCGGTGGGTACCAGTTCACCCGGATGGAACATGCCGAGCTCGGTTACGGTAAACTCTTTTCCGGAATGCATCATCCTGATGCGGTCGCCTGTCTTTACGGTGCCGTTCTTGACTCTTACGCTGACGATAACGCCTTTGTATGAATCGTACTTTGAATCGAAAACGAGAGCTGCCAGAGGCTCATTCTCGTCGCCGTCCGGCGCCGGAAGATATTCGACTATCTTCTCCAATACCTCATCGATGTTGATGTCGCTTTTTGCCGAGATCAAGGGTGCATATGAAGCATCGATACCGATGTCATCCTCGATCTCCTGGCACACCTCTTCGGGTCTTGCCGAAGGAAGGTCTATCTTGTTGATAACGGGAAGCACTTCAAGATCGGCATCGACTGCGAGATAAACGTTTGCGAGAGTCTGCGCCTCAACGCCCTGTGAACTGTCGACAACGAGCACTGCGCCGTCGCATGCGGCAAGTGATCTTGAGACCTCATAGTTGAAGTCAACGTGGCCTGGTGTATCAATTAAATTGAGCAGATACGTCTTGCCGTTCGATGCAACGTATGGAAGTCTTACGGCCTGTGACTTGATGGTTATTCCGCGCTCGCGCTCGATATCCATGTTGTCCAGTATCTGGTCCTGCATCTCACGCTTTTCCCTTACATGCGTATGTTCGATCAGACGGTCTGCCAGAGTGGACTTGCCATGATCGATGTGCGCGATGATGCAGAAGTTTCTTATGTAATCTCTGTAGCTTTCACTCATTTGGTGTTCCTTTGTCAGATCAATCCGAAATCACTGAACGGATATACTCTGATAACGGCAATGCCTTTTATCCTGTCTACCGTGAACGGTCCGAGGTTGCGTGAATCGTTGCTTACGGGCCTGTTGTCGCCCATGCAGAAATATTCATCTTCTGCGAGCGTTATTTCGTTGTAGCCCTTCCTCATACCTGTTTCCATCACATATGTCGTTGTGCCTGCAGGCAGATAATTTTCCTGAAGGAGATAAAATTCCTCCGAATCAGCGGGCTTGATATAGACAGCACCGTCAGCGATCCTTATGGTCTCTCCGGGAAGACCTACGATCCTCTTAACAAGGTATTCCTTCCTCGTGTATCCTTCCATATTCTTGCCGTCGAGGATGACGATATCTCCTCTGTTGTATGACTTGAAATATGTCGCGATCTTCTGTGCGAAGATAACGTCGCCGGAACTCAGTGTCGGCACCATGGAATCGCCGTATACATTGTCTCTCTGCACGAGGAATACGACAATGAAGATACCGGCAAGGACACCGATGCAGATAGTACGGAGCCAGTCCAGGATCTCATATGCGGTAGTGCCCTTTTCGATCTTAAAGCCCTTCTTTTTCGCAGAGGCTCCGTCTCCGTTATCCGTCTTTTCTTCAGCGGAGATATCATTCTCCATCTCTTTCTTCTCTTCTTCGATCATAAATTATCCCCATTCTCAATATTTGTAGCTTTGATGGCAATGTTAAGTTCGTCAAGCTGCTTATCTGATACATATCCGGGAGCATCCATCATGACGTCCTGTGCGTTCTTGTTCATCGGGAAAGGGATTACCTCGCGGATGGTCTCTTCGCCCGAAAGGAGCATGACCATACGATCAACGCCGGGAGCGATGCCCGCATGCGGCGGAGCGCCGTAGCAGAATGCGTTGTACATTGCAGGGAACTTCTTCTTAACGTCTTCTTCGCCGAGTCTGACGAGCTCGAATGCCTTGATCATGATCTCAGGATCGTGGTTACGTACGGCGCCTGATGAGAGCTCGATACCGTTAACTACGAGATCGTACTGGTCTGCCATGATGGACAGAGGATCGATCTCGCCTCTTTCAGCCTTAAGGAGGACATCTAGTCCGCCGGAAGGCATGGAGAAAGGATTGTGGCAGAACTCGAGTTCGCCGGACTCCTCACCGATCTCATACATCGGGAAATCAACGATCCAGCAGAATGCGTACTGTTCCTTGTCCATGTGGCCCGGAACCGCAGCGCCGAATGTCTTTACGAGAACACCTGCCATCTTCTGTGCCTGGCCCTTATTGCCTGCAGAAAGAACAACGAGTGTATCAGGCTTAAGGCCGAGCTTGGCGATCACTTCATCCTTCTTGGGAGCTACGAACTTGGAAATGCCTCCGACGATCTCGCCGTTCTCATCTACTCTGAACCAGTAGCCCTTGCTTCCTGACTGGATCTCGCACTCACCCATAGTCTTGTCGATGAACTTGCGGCTCTCGTGGAAGTCAGAGATAACAACCGCCTTGATCTCGCCTTCTGCAAAAGGTGCGAACTCTTCAGTTCTCAAAAGATCCGTAACATCCGTAACCGTGAGGTCGATACGGAGATCGGGCTTATCCGTGCCGTACTTCTCCATAGCCTCAAGATAAGGAATGCGCATAAAAGGAGAGCCTGAAGCTCTGTTGTACTTACCGTACTTTGCGAAAACAGGAGGCAATACGTCTTCGATGATCGCGAAGACATCTTCCTGGCTAGCAAATGCCATCTCCATGTCGAGCTGATAGAACTCGCCCGGGCACCTGTCGCCTCTTGCGTCCTCATCTCTGAAGCAGGGTGCGATCTGGAAATATCTGTCGATGCCTGAAACCATCAGGAGCTGCTTGAACTGCTGGGGTGCCTGCGGCAATGCATAGAACTTGCCGGGATGCTTTCTTGCGGGAACGAGATAGTCTCTTGCGCCCTCAGGTGAAGATACCGTAAGGATAGGTGTCGTGATCTCCATGAAGTTGTGCTCGATCATGGCATTTCTCAAAGCTGCGATAACGTTGCTTCTCAGGATGAGATTCTTCTTTACCTCAGGATTACGGATATCGAGATATCTGTACTTAAGTCTTGCCGCTTCATCAGCTTCCCTGCTGTGGTTGATCTCGAAAGGAAGCTCGTTGTAACGGCAGCGTCCGAGCACAGTAACCTTCTCGGGAACGACTTCGATATCGCCTGTATCGAGCTTGGGATTCTTGGAGCTTCTTTCCCTGACTGTACCCTCGACGGTGATAGTTGACTCCTTGGTTATTGCCTTGAAAGTCTTCATCATCTCAGCCGTCTCGATGACTATCTGAGTTGTTCCGTAGAAATCACGGATAACAACGAATCCGAGCTCTGCGCCTACTTCACGGAAATTCTCGAGCCAGCCTGAAAGCTGTACTTTCTTTCCGGCATCAGCAAGCCTTAATTCTCCGCATGTATGTGTACGTGACTGCATTATATTACCTCCAGCAAATGCTTAACTTTTCTATGTTATTTTCCAGCAAGGAAATCACCGATGCCGTCAAGTTTAACGGTTGTCTCGGAACCGTCTGCCATATTCTTGACCTTTACTTCGCCGTTAGCGAGCTCATCGTCGCCGATAACGGCGAGGAACGGTATTCCCTGTTTGCCTGCATACTTCATCTGAGCCTTAAAAGATCTGCCTGCCATGTCTGTCTCACAGCCGATTCCTGCAAGTCTTAATGAATAGCAGATCTTGAGTGCTTCGATCTTTGCAGCTTCAGACATTGAAGCAATATAGATCTTCACATAAGAAGGCTTTTCCTTGAGCGCATTCTGAGCTTCGGTCTCCAGAAGGAGTCTTTCGACACCCATTGCAAATCCGATGCCGGGAGTAGCAGCTCCCCCGCAGTCTTCCACAAGTCCGTCGTATCTTCCGCCGCCGCAGATGGTCCCCTGCGTACCGACGTTCTCCGATACGAACTCGAAGACTGTTCTTGTATAGTAATCCAAACCTCTAACGATATTAGGGTCGATAGTGTAAGAAATGCCGATCGCTTCAAGTCTTGTCTTAAGGCCTTCGAAATGTGCCCTGCAATCGTCGCAGAGGTGATCTATGAGCCTGGGTGCATTCTTAACCAGATCCTTGCCTCCATCGACCTTGCAGTCGATCATGCGCAAAGGATTCTTCTCGAATCTTGCCTGGCAGTCCTCACACATCTCAGAAACATGAGGTCTGAAATAATCCTTCAGGAGCCTGTTATATTCTCCGCGGCAGTTGGGGCATCCAATGGAATTGATGTGCAGTGCGATATTCTTAAGTCCCATCTTCTTGAAGAAGACGTCAACTACGGAGATGATCTCCGCATCGATATCCGGGCCTGCCGCACCGAAAGACTCCAGACCGAACTGGTGGAACTCACGCATCCTGCCCTTCTGCATCTTCTCATAACGGAAAGCCGTGATGTTATAGAACATCCTGACAGGAGAAGGAAGGCTCGTCATACCGTTCTCGATAAAACTCCTGACAACACCGGCAGTACCTTCAGGTCTTAAGGTGATGCTCCTTCCGCCCTTATCCTCAAATGTGTACATTTCTTTGGTTACAACGTCCGTGGTATCACCGACACCTCTCTGGAACAGATCTGTCTGCTCGAAAGTCGGGATCCTGATCTCTTCATAGCCGAAGGAATGGCATACATCGGCAAAAACCTTCTCTGCGATCTGCCAATTGTGTATCTCTGAAGGAAGTATATCCCTCGTACCCTTCTGTGCTGCGTATCTCATGCTGTTCTCCTAAATCTTTTAAATAACAAGTAATTATAACAGAAAACAGGCGTCTTGATAAACAATTATCAGAGATCCCCATCTCAAAAAATCAAACAAACTGCTTAAGGCTGATTATTTCGGGACATTGGCAAATCCGTATCACAATTTCGCGGGTTTTATCAAAAAAGTCTTATTTTTTATCTGTTTTGCGGATATAATCGAATTACCAAATAAAACAGGAGGAATAGGGTATGAAAAATGATTTGACGAAAAATGCGATCTCTCTTCTGCTCTCATCGAGCATTCTGCTTGGCGGCGGTATCAGTGTCCTGGCTGATGAACAGTCATCCGGCGGATCAGATGTCATTGACGTGGAAGAAGATACGGTATCCGGGGAAGTAATGTACGGATCTGCATCTACTGAAATTGCAATTAATTCAACTAACTTCCCGGATAAGACATTCAGAGAGCTTCTCATGACATCCAAATATGATTCGGATGAAAACGGCTATCTGTCGGAGGAAGAGATCGAATACATAAAGAGGCTCAGTGTGGTAGATATGGATGTCTCTTCACTTAAAGGTATCGAATACTTAACCAATCTTTGCGAGCTTTATACCTATGGAACAGATCTGTCCTCGATCGATATATCCGCAAATCCCGGACTCCAGCTTGCTTATCAAAAGGGAGAGGAAACAGAATGGACCGACACCACCACAGAATATTCAGTTTATAACGAATCATGGGTATATCCTTACCGCTCGATCCTTGTTGACAATTCAACCATGGTCACTTCCTATAAAGATTATGGCTGGAAGAGTAATTCCAAAGGCTGGTGGTTCAAGAACGCAGACGGTTCTTATCCGAAGGATTGCATGAAATATATTGGCGGTTTCTTATACTGCTTTGACAAAGACGGTTACATCATCACCAACACATGGAAAGAGATCGATGGTAAATGGTACAGATTCAACGGCAGCGGTGAAGGTTGTTACGGATGGAATAAGATTAACGGCAAATGGTACTTCTTCGGTGTAAGTCAATATATGCTTACAGGCACCTATGTAACCATCTACGACTGGGATGTTTCGAGAGGTACTCACGATATAACCGTTTATTATGTAAACGAAGACGGTGTAATGCAGACGGGCTGGCAGCTCATCAAAGGCGAATGGCGTTACTTTAATAAGAGCGGCGTTATGCAGACAGGCTGGGTAAACGATTCCGGCAAATGGTACTATTTCGAAGATAAGAGCGGAGGCAGTGACTACATAGCCGCCAAAATGGTCACCGGCTGGAAACAGATAAACGGCACATGGTATTACTTCAAATCATCAGGCGCAATGGCCGAGAATGAATACTGCGACGGTTACTGGCTCAGTAAAGGCGGTGCCTGGAGCTATAAGCAAAGGGCATCCTGGAAGAAAGATTCAACCGGCTGGTGGTTCGGCGACGCAACCGGATGGTATGCAAAGAATCAGACACTTACGATCAACGGCAAGAGTTATAACTTCAACAGCGCAGGTTATTGCACCAATCCGTAAGTAAGAATACATAACAAAAGTAAACCTGCTAAGGGCTGTCTCAAAACATAATGAGACAGCCCTTATTGTTTCAGCAAGTGTGGCAGTTGCAGTTGATTGCAGAATTCTGACCTGTCTTTTCGACAGGTATCGAAATCGAAGTGATTATCTGCGTTTCGATACCTCGACTTTTGAAAGGTGAGATCGAAATTATCCCAAGATGAGGTTTTCTTGTGATTTGGGATAAAATTTGTGCTCGAAATTATCCCAAGATGAGGGTTTCTTGCGATTTGGGATAAAAATCGGACCGCAAATTATCCCAAGTGAAGCATTTTTAAGCTTTTGGGATAAATTCACCTCTGAAAAATATCCCACGGAGGCAATAATTCACGGTTTGGGATAAAATCGCCTGCAAGGAAAGCTACGATATCGTTTTCAATTATCAGCTTTTCTTTGCAATATATGCCATCCAGTCATTTCTGGACTGCTCGGCAACGATCTCCATTCCAGCAGCTTTCAGAGCCTCAACAACACGCTCTTTTTTGTTATTGATAATGCCCGAACATACGAAGATGCCGTCATCTGCAAGATCTGCGGGGATGTCGCACGCAATAGCGGCTATTACATCGGCGATGATGTTTGCGACTATCAGGTCGTAAGGCGCATTCTTAACGCTCTTTAGCTCACCCGTGTAGCATGTGATATTGGGGCATTCATTTATCGCGCAATTCTCTTCTGCGACCTTTACGGCCAGGGAATCTATATCCACGGCGTCAACGCTCTTCGCGCCAAGCTTGCTCGCTATTATGGCGAGGATGCCAGAACCCGTACCAAGATCCAGAACAGTCGTATCGGGCTTGATCACGCGGTCAAGGATCTCCGCGCACATCGCGGTCGTCTCATGCGTACCCGTGCCGAAAGCCGAACCCGGATCGAGGATTACCTTGAAGGCATCCTTTTCGAGCTCGGCGTCACCCTCTTCTATCCATGAGGGACAGATGACGATCCTGTCGGAGAGCTTAAACTCCTCGTAGTACTTCTTCCAGTTGTTCGCCCAATCTTCATCTGCAACATAGCGGAAACCTTCAAAGCCGGCACCGATGTCAAGGAATTCACCTATCCCGGCAAGGCGGCTCTTAATGAAATCCATAGCCTCAGCGGTAGGGAGCTCCTTGTCCGTGATGGAGCCGTATATCGTTCCGACACCGTCAGGGTTTGCAAATTCCTCGCTCTTTGCGCCCATGCGGATAATGCCGTCGTCAGTCTCGGCGAAATAGGCTTTAATCACCACGTCCTGACCATAGCTTTCGATCGTTCCGTCATCGCAGTAGCTCAAAGGATCGTTGTCTATCGTATTCCTGAACTCCTGCGGATCCTGTGATGCGATGCCGTCAGCGCCGACCTGCGCCAGCATCTCGCAAATCGCGTCGGAAGCTTCTTCTGTGGTCCTGATCGTGATCTCTGCCCATCTCATAGTCTTGCCCTCTCAAAATAAAGCGGGAACCGCAAAAGGATCCCCGCTTGATGACGTGAAATAATTACTTGAAAAGATTCTTTATCTTCTGGAAGAACTGGCTGCTCCTCATATAGTTGCGGTCTGTCAGCGTGTCATTGAACTGCTTTAAGAGCTGCTTCTGCTCGCGCGAAAGACCTGTCGGAACCTCAAGAACGAACTTGACGACATGGTCACCCTTCATGTTCGGATTGTTCTTGTTCGGCATTCCCTTGCCCCTCAGAGTGATGGTATCACCGGGCTGCGTTCCTTCCTTGAGAGAATATTTCTCCTTGCCGTAGATGGTCGGGACTTCGATCTCTCCGCCCAATGCGGCCTGTGCGAATGTTATAGGAACGTTGCAGGAAGTGTTGCTTCCGCTGCGCTCGAAAACATCGTGCTTCTTGACCTTGAACTCGATATAAAGATCACCGTAAGGTCCGCCGTTTGTACCGGGTTCACCCTCGCCTCTTACTGGAAGCATGTCGCCCGTATCGACACCGGCAGGAATATTAACGTTGATGGTCTTGACCGTCTTAAGTCTTCCCTTGCCCCTGCACTGTGAGCACGGTGTCTTGATAACTGTTCCTCTGCCTCCGCAGGTGGGACATCCCTTCGTGACCATGGTCATGCCAAAGAGGGTCTGCGTCTGCTGCTGTACTCTTCCCGCACCGCGGCAGGTCGGACATGTCTCCGGAGTCGTTCCGGGCTGTGCTCCTGAACCGTTGCAGGATTTGCAGATATCTTCCTTTGTCAGCTGGAATGACTTGGAAACGCCGAATGCCGCCTCCATGAACTCCAATGCCATGTGATACTTAAGATCAGCACCTCTCTGGGGACCCGTACGTCTTCTCGAGCTTCCTCCGAAGCCGCCTCCGAAGAACGTGCTGAATATGTCGCCCAAGTCAACATCGTAGCTGCCGTAGGCACCGCCGCCGCCTCCGCCGAATCCGTTGGGATCAACGCCTGCGTGACCGAACCTGTCGTACTTGGCTTTCTTATCAGGATCTGAAAGTACCGAATATGCTTCGTTTACTTCCTTGAACCTGGCCTCGGCCTCCTGGTCGCCCGGATGAAGGTCCGGGTGATATTTCTTGGCCTGCTGTCTGAAAGCCTTCTTTATCTCGTCGTCGGAAGCTCCTTTGCTTACTCCCAAGACTTCATAATAATCTCTAGGCAAAGAGGAATCCCTCCATTCTTTTTTTCGCTTTCCCTGCATAGATCAAAACCCGTGCAGAAAAATAGCAGTTACTTATATGCATTTATCCGGCACATCCTTTAGGAACGGAAGTGCCGGATTATTTTAGCAGATTTTATTCAGATTAGAAGTCGCCGCCTGCATTCTTGAAGCCGTCGCCTTCACCTGCATTGCCGCCTGTGGACTCAGTGCCGTAGCCTGCAAAATCTTCAGGATTGGGCTGAGCCTGAGGACCTGCTCCCGGAGCACCCTGTGCAGGACCTGCAGCCTGGTAGATTTTCTCGGAAAGCTTATAGAGAGCCTGTGTGAGCTCTTCAGTGCCCTTCTTCATCTCCTCTGTATTGTCCTGAGCGATAGCGCCCTTGAGCTTCTCAATGCATGCGTTTACCGGAGCCTTGTCAGCGTCAGAGATCTTGTCGCCGGCATCCTTCATGGTCTTTTCTGCCTGGAAGCAAGCTGTCTCTGCCTGGTTCTTGATCTCGACCTTCTCCTTGATGGCCTTATCTTCAGCTGCGTGCATCTCAGCTTCCTTAACAGCCTTCTGGATATCTTCCTCACTCATGTTGGAAGAAGACTGGATCGTGATCTTCTGCTCACGGCCTGTGCCCTTATCCTTAGCGCTTACGTTAACGATACCGTTAGCGTCGATATCGAATGTGACTTCGATCTGCGGAACACCACGGGGTGCAGGTGCGATACCGTCAAGGATGAAGTTTCCGAGTGTCTTATTGTATGCAGCCATCTCACGCTCACCCTGGAGTACGTGGACCTCAACCTGTGTCTGGCCGTCAGCTGCCGTGGAGAATACCTGGCTCTTCTTTGTAGGGATCGTCGTGTTACGCTCGATCATCTTTGTGCATACACCGCCCATTGTCTCGATACCGAGTGAAAGAGGTGTAACGTCGAGGAGAAGGAGTCCCTTAACATCACCTGTGAGGACTGCTGCCTGGATAGCTGCACCAATAGCAACGCACTCGTCAGGGTTGATGCCCTTGAAAGGCTCTTTGCCGAAGTAGTTCTTAACTGCATCCTGAACTGCGGGGATTCTTGTGGAACCGCCTACGAGGAGGATCTTGTCGATATCGGAAGGAGATACTGAAGCATCGCTCATTGCGCGCTTAACAGGATCCATTGTCTTCTGTACGAGGTCAGCTGTGAGCTCATCGAACTTGGCTCTCGTGAGAGTGATGTCCATGTGCTTAGGACCTGTTGCATCAGCTGTGATGTAAGGGAGATTGATGTTGGAAGATGTAACGCCGGAGAGCTCGATCTTAGCCTTCTCAGCTGCTTCTCTCAATCTCTGCATAGCCATACGGTCAGATCTTAAATCTACGCCGTCGGATGTCTTGAAAGACTCTACAAGGTAATCAACGATCTTGTTATCGAAGTCGTCGCCGCCGAGTCTGTTGTTACCTGCTGTTGCAAGAACCTCGAAAACGCCGTCTGCGATGTCGAGAACGGATACATCGAACGTACCGCCGCCCAAGTCGAATACGAGGATCTTCTGGTCGGATTCCTTATCGAGACCGTAAGCAAGGGAAGCTGCCGTAGGCTCGTTGATGATCCTCAATACCTCAAGACCTGCGATACGGCCTGCATCCTTTGTAGCCTGACGCTGAGAGTCTGTGAAGTAAGCAGGAACTGTGATAACAGCCTGTGTAACAGTTGTTCCGAGATAAGCCTCAGCATCGCTCTTGAGCTTTGAGAGGATCATTGCGGAGATCTCCTGAGGTGTGTACTGCTTATCGTCGATGGATACCTTATAGTTGGAACCCATCTCTCTCTTGATAGACTGGATCGTACGTTCAGGATTTGTAACTGCCTGTCTCTTGGCTACCTGTCCGATAAGACGCTCGCCTGTCTTTGTGAAACCTACTACTGAAGGTGTTGTTCTGTTGCCTTCGGGATTCGGGATGACTACTGTCTCCGAACCTTCCATAACTGCAACACATGAATTTGTAGTACCAAGGTCGATACCGATTACTTTTGCCATATTATTTTCCTCCTTGGTCCGTTACGGACCTGCAATTTATCTATCACTTAATTAAGTTTTCTTGCTCTCAAGGATCTTGTCTACGATGCCGTATTCAAGTGCTTCCTTAGCTGTCATCCAGTGGTCTCTGTCCGTATCCTTCATCAGAGTCTCCAGGTCCTTGCCGCAGTTGTCTGCGAGGATCTGGTTGAGTCTTACTCTCGTGTCCTTGATGTGGTCAGCAGCGATAAGGATCTCAGTTGCCTGGCCCTGTGCACCGCCCAAAGGCTGGTGGATCATGACTTCGGCGTTAGGAAGGATGCATCTCTTGCCCTTTGTGCCTGCCGAAAGAAGAACGGAACCCATCGAAGCTGCCATACCCATGCAGATCGTCTGGATGTCAGGCTTGATCAGACGCATGGTGTCGTAGATCATGAGACCGTCAGATACAGATCCTCCGGGGCTGTTGATGTAGAACTGGATGTCCTTATCGGGATCCTCTGCCTCAAGGAAGAGGAGCTGCGCCGTGATAAGGCTTGCAGTTACTGAGTTTACTTCCTCTGAAAGGATTACGATCCTCTCCTTGAGGAGTCTTGAATAAATGTCATAGGCGCGCTCGCCGCGGCCGGTTGTCTCGATTACTGTAGGAACCAAGCTAGATGTTATTCTATCCATGTTTACTCTCCTTTATTTTCAATTTTCTTAAACTTAGTTTGCGACCTGGACCTGAGCATGTCTGATGACTCTGTCCCTGTACTTGTAGCCCTTGGCAAAGACCATCGCGATCTCCTGTTCGCCGAGTTCTTCATCTTCCACATGCATCATCGCATCATGAAGGTTGGGATCGAACTTCATTCCGCGCTCTGCGGGGATCTCTTCAACGCCTATCTTTGTGAGCGTGTCCTGTGCCTGTCTTCCGACGAGTTCCATTCCCTGGATTATCTTCTCGAGAGAAGACCCGTCAGACTTCTTAGCGCCTTCGGTTGCTCTGTCAAGATTATCGATGAGCGTTAAGAATTCCTTTGTTACGCTTGCCACAGCATCAGCATAGAGGTTGTCCTTTTCCTTCTGTGTGCGTCTTCTGTAGTTGTCGTATTCTGCATAGAGGCTCATGTATCTTGCTTCGAGCTCGCTTGAAGCCTCGTCTGCCTTTGCTGCTTCCGGAGCCTGCTGCTCAGTCTGCTGTTCAGCGTTCTCCTGATCTTCCTGACCATTTGCGGAACCTTCTGCAGAAGCCTTGTCGGATGCTGCAGCATCCTCGACAGCCGAATTGTCGGCCTCAGCCTTTACGGGCTCGTCGTCGGCGCCGAAAATGATCTCTTCTCCATTGCTTGCCATTTATGTCTTTTCCTTTCGTTTATTGATCGTTCTTAAATGTATCAGATAAAATTCCGCATCTCTTTGTCGAGCTTCTTTTTAACGAAATCTATCTGCGATATGACCTTTGAATACAGCATTCTCTTGGGTCCTATTACTCCGATGTTTCCGGATACGGAATCTGTCAGATTGTATGTCGCCGTAATGAAGCTGCAGTCATCAAGACCTTCGAGCGTAATCTCCTGTCCGATCCTTATCATGAAGGAATCGTCTGCACCCTGCTTGCTGTTCTCCATCTCGTTTACGTATCCTGCAACCATTCCGGAATCGGAAAGAGTACCCAGAAGATCTCTTGCCCTTCCCATGGAACTGAAGTCAGGAAGACCCAGCATCCTGTGCTCGCCTTCGAGATAGATGTTGAGCTCATCTGCCTGCTTTATCGCTGCATAAGCCTCGTAAAGAACCTGCTTTAAGAGCGGCTCGGGGACCTCTGTTCCCTTGCCTGCGGACTCTACCGTTACGAGAGTGATCTCGTCTAAAGGCTTGCCCGTAAGGTTCTTCTCGATCGCGCCGGATATCTTCATGATCTGAGCGTCACTAAGAAAATTAGGGATCCTTACGACCTTATCCTTTACAACGCCTGCAGACAGGACCATTACGACCAGTGCTTTGCCGGGCTCGATCATGAGGATCTTGAGCTGCTTCAAAAAGCTCTTCTTAAGTCTCGGGCTCATTGCGAGGGATACGAAGCCTGTTGCCTCGGAAAGCGTATATGTGGCATTTTTGATAAGATCGGTGACTTCATTTACGCTGGAATCTATCCTCTTCTCGATCTCGAGCTGCTCTTTGGGAGACAGTTCCTCGATGGTCATGAGCGAGTTGACATATTCGCGGTAACCCTTGTCCGAAGGGATCCTTCCGGCAGATGTATGAGGCTTCTCGATGAGGCCCATATGCTCCAATTCTGCCATGTCATTACGGAGCGTAGCGGAGCTTACCTGGAAATTGTGGCGCTCGATGAGCGACTTGGAACCTACAGGTTCATTTGTTGATACATAGTCATCGACGATGGCATGCAAAACTTCTTTTTTGCGGTTGTCCAACGGCATCTTTTGGTCTCTCCCTTCTCCGATTAGCACTCTATCCCATCGAGTGCCAACAACAATATACTCTTAAAGTCAAAAATAGTCAAATGATTATTTGAGGGAAATCTGAGGCGGCCCATTTGCCTTGAAAAACGGCCTTTCCGGGAGGCCGCAGGGTGTCAGGATCCGTGCCGTTAAGAAAAATATCCCTTATTCCATTTTTCTCAAACTGCTTTATTATAGTACAGGCTTTAACAAAGCTGTCTTAACTTAACCTTAAACCGGAGGATCCATGAAAGGCATCGTTTTCGACATTGATGACACCCTGTACTGCAGACAGGACATGCTGGTACAGGCCGCCGAGAAAGTGCTCGGCGTTAAAGTCGGCGACTGGCGCGAGTTCATCAGGATCTTCTATGAGAAAAGCGACATAAACATGGCCGCTCTCGAATCAGGCGAGATCACGACCAGGGAAATAAACGGCTGGCGCTACAACGAGACGTTCAGGCTTATGGGACTTCCCTACGATGATGGCGACGGTGTACTGGCAGCAGACGCATATCTTGAACTTCAAAGCCACATGTTCATAAGCGAAGACATGAAGAAAGCGCTCGACGCTTTTGCCGCCGATAAGGAAACTGTACTGGCCATTCTCACCGCCGGCGAATCGAAGCACCAGCGCAACAAGGTCACGATGCTCGGCCTTAACAAATGGTTTTCGGATGAGAACGTGATAGTCACAGGAGAAGCAGGCTTTCCCAAACCCGATGTCAGATTATTCCGCCTGATGGAAGAACGCCTGGGATTATCTCCGGACGAACTCTGGATGATAGGCGATAATTACGACAAGGATATAACGGGCGCCATCAATTCCGGCTGGCATTCCCTCTGGATAAACAGAAGAGGTCTTCCCTCTCCTGAGAAGATGCCGGATATCGAAGTTCTCACCGACGAAGAACTTATCAAAGCTTTGAAGGGACTTCTTGATCTGTAAATAAAAACTGTCTCACAAGCGCAGTTAAACGCTTATGAGACAGCCATAATTCAGATTACAGCTCCTTATCAGAGATTTGGCATCTGGTCAGCCGTTACCTTCTCGATGACGACCGTGTTTGAGATGAAGCCCATATTGAGATGAGCCTTAGCATAAATGAATCTCTCTTCCGGTGTAACGTCAAACTCGATATCCTTACACTTTCTGCTTGCACCGTGAGTCATGTGAAGTTTGTAATGACCGTAGGGCACGGGGATCCTGATGGATTCGGCATTTGCAAGATGTCCCAAAGGATTCTCATTGAGATAGATTCCCATTCCGACTGCAATACCAAAAGGCGAACCCATACGGTAAATCTGGATGACACCATCCTCCGGAAGGACAAGCGGATTGCCGCAATTAGCACATGTACCGTTACCGGCAACATCTACGACATTCCCGCATGAAGGACATTTGATCCTGAGTAGCTGTGACATTTTTTATCTCCTATGATTTTGATTTGCTTTGAGATTATATCAGAGATCGTAATACATCTCATACTCCATGGGAGTAGGCATCGAGATGTGACGTCCGAGATCCTTCCTTCTGTTTGCGATCCAGATGTTTATGAGCTCGATCGGGAAAACGCCGCCTGCTGTGAGGAAGTCGTGATCCTTTTCGAGAGCCTTCAAAGCTGAACCCAAAGACTTAGGCAGACCCTTGATCTTTTTCTTGTCTTCATCAGAAAGATTAAAGAGGTTGAAGTCATATGGACCGTAGCCTTCCGCTTCGGGATCGATCTTATTCTTGATGCCGTCCAGACCCGCCATGAGGATGGCTGCATAGCAATAGTAAGGATTGCAGGTGGCATCAGGATTCCTGAGCTCGAATCTCTTCTTGTCAGGTGTCTTGGCATACGCAGGGATACGGATGACGGCACTTCTGTTGGCGGTCGCATAACCGATGGTTACGGGCGCTTCGAAGCCAGGAAGAAGTCTCTTGTAAGAATTCGTCGAAGGGTTCGAGAATGCGCAGATAGCCGAAACGTGTCTTAAGACGCCACCGATGAAGTAGAGCGCGGTCTGTGACAGACCCGAATATCCGTTCTCGTCGTAGAAGACCGGCTTGCCGTCCTTGAACATCAGCATATGGACATGCATTCCGGAACCTGCCTCCCCGTAGATCGGCTTAGGCATGAATGTGGCTGTCTTGCCTTCCTTAACTGCCTCGTTCCTGATGATATACTTTGTGAGCATTGTCTTGTCAGCCATCTCAGTCATTGGAGCGAACTCGACTTCAATCTCCATTTGCGCAGAGCCTACTTCGTGATGGTGATACTTGACCTTGATGCCCTGGTTCTCCATGAGCATGGATACGCGGGATCTGTAGTCATAAGCGATATCCTGCGGGGGAGCTGCATGATAGCCGCCCTGATGCGGTGTCTGGAAACCAAGACTGCCGTATTCGCCCGTATTCCAGAATGCTTCGGCACCGTCAAGTGTAAATCCGGAACTGTTGGGCTTATTTGCATATGTGACTTCGTCGAAAACATAGAACTCAAACTCAGGTCCTAGAAGAAATGTGTCGGCAACGCCTAATTCCTTCATGTATTCCTCAGCACGCTTGCTGACGTTTCTCGGTTCCTGATTGAAAGGGATATTGGCATCTTTGCCGATGATCCTGACATCGCCGATCATGGAAAGAGTCTTGATCTCGCAGAAATCGTCGATAGCTGCGCTCGAGAGATCAGGGATAAATACCATATCGCTCTTCTCGACCGGTGCAAAACCATAGTTGCTGCCGTCAAATCCTATTCCGGCTGTCATTGTAGATTCTGAGAACCTGTCTGCCGGGATCGTCAGATGATGCCATCTGCCGTTCAAGTCGATCATTCTGAAATCGATCATCTTGATGTCGTTTTCCTGAATGAAGTTCTTCGCTTCCTCAAAGTTACTTAGCATATATTCCACCTCCGCTAAAGTACAACAAACACTGACCCGGAATGTTGCTGCATATCCGGATCAACGCTTATCTTGTAAAATCATAGCATAGGGAATGTCAAAAAAACTTGTTCAGACTGGGGCAAAACGCCCTTTTTTGTAGGATAAAAAAAGCAATCTGCACAAGAACGTTATTTGTCTTTACGCCACATGATAAAAAACAGAAGGAGAAAGAGCGTAAACGGAAGCAAGGCCATCTCGAGAATAAGATCAGCATCGGTGAACAATTCAAACACAGCCATGTTCCGTCTCCCCCATCTCTTTTTCTAATACTATCACACCGGATGCATGAACATCACCAAATACAAGAACTTAACGATTTTCGCTTTTGTGTTCCTTCGTTATTGAGAAAGATCTCCGACAATGTAAAATAATAAAAATTAAATTGTGCGGGAGCATTATATGAAAGTTGAATTCGGCTACGGCAAAGGCATACAGACGGTAGACATCCCTGACAAGAATCTCGATCAGGTACTTGTAGCAAACGACATAGAACACGAAAGGCGCGGTCCTGATGCCGTCGTCTATGCGCTCGAAAACCCAATCGGTTCACCCAGGCTCAAGGATCTTGTAAAGCCTGGCCAGAAGATCTGCATCATAACGAGCGACATCTCAAGGCCTATTCCGAGCTTTGACGTAATCCCCTCCATCCTCGACGAGCTCTATCTTGCAGGATGCAAAAAGGAAGATATCTATGTTGTTTTCGCGCTCGGATCACACAGACCTCATACCGAAGAAGAAAAGAAAAGACTCGTCGGTGAGCGCGTTTACAGCGAAGTAAGATGCATCGACTCTGATCCTTCAGACTGCATCCACATGGGCGACACATCAAGAGGAACGCCCGTTGATATCACAAGAAGCGTTGCAGAAGCTGATTTCAGGATCGGCGTTGGCAATATCGAATTCCACTATTTCGCAGGATATTCAGGCGGCGCAAAGGCACTTATGCCCGGCGTCTCCACGCCTTCCGCGATCCAGGCCAACCACCGCATGATGGTAGACGAAAAGGCATGTGCGGGCAACCTCAACGGAAACCCGATCAGAGCAGACATCGAAGAATCGGAGACATTCTGCCATTTAAGCTTCATCGTCAACCCCATCCTCGACGAGCACAAGCATATCGTCTACTGCGTTGCAGGCGACGTTACAAAGGCTCACAGGGAAGGCTGCAAGTATCTTGATAAGATGTACAGAAAGCCCTTAAAGAGAAGGGCTGACATCGTTATAGTCTCACAGGGAGGCGCGCCCAAGGACGCCAACCTTTATCAGACACAGAAGGCTTTGGACAATTCAAAATATGCCGTGGCAGACGGCGGCACGATAATCGTTATCGGAGCCTGCAATGAAGGTCTCGGAAGCGCAAAATTCGAAGAATGGCTCACTACTGCAAACACCCCGGATGAACTTATCGAGAGAGTCGGAAAAGACTTCCAGTTAGGCGGCCACAAGGCAGCTGCTATCGCAATGGTATTAAAGCATGCAAAGATCGTTCTTATCTCCGAGATGGACGACGACTTTGTAAGATCGATATTCCTGGAACCGATGCACTCTGCACAGGAAGCATTCGACGAGGCTTACGCAAGATACGGCGAAGACTGCTCTGTCATCTGCATGCCGTTCGGCGGTGCAACACTGCCGATGCCGCCCGAAGAATAAATCTGATTGGCACGGGTTTGTAACAGAATAAGTATTACAATATGTTCTGTAGTACTAATTTTCGCGAGGTTTAACGATGGGCTGGGAAGCCGACTTCTTACTCTATATCCAGGAACACATCAGGTCTGATGTGCTTACTCCCTTCCTGACTTTTATAACACATACGGGAGATTACGGACTTGCACTGATAATCTTTGTAGTTGCAATTGTCCTCATCCCGAAAACAAGAAGATTCGGTATCATTACCGCAGTCAGCATCATTATCGAAACTCTCCTTACGAATCTCGTGATCAAGAACGCAGTCGCGAGGACAAGACCTTATGAGGTCATAGACGGCCTTGTATGCCTGGTAGGAAAACAGAAGGACTTTTCTTTCCCTTCCGGTCATTCCGGTGCGGCTTTCTCTGTAGCCATAGCCCTTTTTCTCATTGCGCTGTTAGGTCTTCCCGTGATCGGAGAGAACGGCAGCATCTCACGTTCCAAAACATCAACGGCATATAAGCTTGCGATCATCCCCGTCATCTTATATGCCGTCATCATCGCATTCTCAAGACTATATGTCGGAGTTCACTACCCGACGGATGTTATCGGAGGGATCCTTTTGGGCATCGGCTCCGGTGTAATAGCTTATTTTTCTTATCACTTTGCCATAAGAAAATTCCATGCTCTGAAAACAAACGGGGTGTCTCATAAGTGAAATGTTCACTTATAAGACATTGTCAAAGATAAGATCATCAACAATTCTTCCCTGGATCATTCCGTTCCGTCTTTCATCCGGTCCTTGTCGCTGACGACAAGTCCTAACAATTTCGCGTTTGTCGCAAGATCGAGCCTGCTCTCGAAACCAGTCTTCTCCATGATGTTCTGGATATGTCTCTTAACGGTATTGACTGATATCTGGAGTTTCTCGGCGATCTCCTCATTTGTCATGCTTGCCGTGAGTTCTCTTAAGATCTCAAGTTCACGTTCTGTGAGATCAGCCCTGGTGATTTTCCCGAAAGGCACCTTCGGCTGGTCCAGAGGATAGACAGACTCGCCTTTCATGGTCCTTTCCATGATCTCCAGAAGTCCGTGCTCATCATATTCCTTGTACCAGAAGCTCTCGATACCGGCCTGTTTTGCCTTCTCTTCCCAGCTGGTTTCCGATGTGGATGTCGTAAGGATCACTTTGATATCAGGATGCTCCTGCTTGATCTTTGTTGCTGCGGTAAGTCCGTCGACGCCGTCCTGCATCATGACGTCCATTATCAGCAGATCGATGCTCCTGCCTTCAACAAAATCTATTGCTTCCTGTGCAGTCCTGAGACCGGCTACAAGCACATAATCCGATGCGGCACGCACATACATCTCGAAGAAACCGCGGGAAATGTTCTGATCGTCTACAACAACGACTCGTGTCTTGGAAGTACTGTCAGACATACAGATCCGCCTTTCTTTTCAGTATTGATGATCAGACAAGTCCCCACAGCTTATCTGATACCACGCGTATATCGTATAGAAAATTTGATTATTTGGAAATCACCCATTCGTACCATTTTTGATCGGAAAAATGATTTTCGGGATGGCAGATCAACTTTCTTCTGTACTGTCTGTCAAGTTATCCATTTCGATAGTAAGCAGGAACCCGGGAGAGAATTCTACTGTCATCCTGCCGCCCGCTTCCTCGACATTTCTTCTCAGTGAGAGAAGTCCTCCGCTTTCGGTAATTGCTCCCTTGGGCGGTTTTCCGTTATTGGTAACCGTAATGACAGTTTTCTTTTCATCAGCACTGAGATCCACCTGGAGCTTATCGCCTTCCGCATGCTTAACGGTATTGGCCGCACACTCAGTGACCGCACGTGCAAGAATCTTACGGATCTCAGGCTCCTTGGGAGTGTTTCCTGTCATATCAACACGGACACCGATGCTGTTTGCCATGGAGACAGCCATTGTAAGGGCATCATCTTCACCAAGATATGGCTCCTCTGCTTCACCGAGAAGGAACATGTTCATCTGCCTGGTGGCCATGTAAACTACGCCGGGATCAGTCGTATCCTTATGATTTATGTAGTGACGCCCCATGAGGAGTACCTGACCCAACTGATTATGAAGAGCTGCCCTGGCATCTGCTTCCTCCTGGGCGACAAACATATCTCCGGACAGCTCGGTAACCGCCTTCATACGGCGATGGATATCCTGAAGACGCTCATTCTTGGCCTCGAGTTCATCAATGATCCTGTATCGCTCGGTAACATCTGTTGCCGTGATCTGCTCGTATTGAGTTCCTCCGATCTCAAAACTGTCCTTGCCGAAGAACCATACTTCCTTATCGGGAGTACGGATAAGATATTTGCCGCCCTGCTCTTTGCCCGCTTCTTCAATATGAGACCAGAACAGATTTGCATCGAAAAGGATCTCCCCCGTCAGCTTCTTGCTGAGTTTATTCATCCTGAGATTGGACAGCCGTACCGTACCTTCAGGGCTGCTTACGGCAATACCTTCCGGAAGGAGGTTTACAGTCTCGATAACGGTATCTGATGTCAGGTTCGTAGTCCTGTACTTCATATTGTCACGGCTGCAGATGAGCAGGAGGATTCCGGAGAGCACTTCAACACCTGCCCAAAAGACAGACGGAAGTTCGGACATCATGAGCTGGAACGGCATAAAACAGTGTTCTCCGCTGCCGCTCACTACTCTCGAGCAATCCATAAACACAAAGAACACAAGGAATGAGAGCAGGACATTCGCTCCTGCAAAAATGAGAGGTCTGATCTTATGGGTATCAAAAACAGTACGGAAAAGGATCGTGATCGCTCCGACCAGCTGGATCAGTGATACCGAGCACATCAGGTACCACATCCAGGAATCCGTTATCGTACAGAGTGCATCCATCATGTAGTGCCTCCCTTCTGCCCCGCTCTGATCGTAAAGAACAGCAGCCCGTCGCTTTCCTTGAAGATTACCGGAAGAACAGTTTGCGGAAGTTTTTTTTCCTCAGAGGCTTCCATCGCGATACGTATGCCGTCCTTCATAAGTGAAACAGTCATTCTCCTTAATACGGAAAGATAAGTCTCCAATACTGTCTCAAAAGTATCGTAAAGATCGTTTATGTCTGACAGAGACATCTCCGAATACTCGTCTCCGATGGCAGCCGCATCTATACCGCAGCACTTAAGGAATCTTGCAGATTCGGAAAGAGCAAGAAAGAGCTCGCGGTTGCTCTTCGGGAGTGTATTTTCCGAAAGGAGGAGAAGATTTGTCTTTCTCTTTGAATATGCATTAAACACACATACTGTGCCGAGTGCCTTACCAAAATCAGGAGATCCGGGATCAGTGTTATCGAGAAGCACATCGATCCTCTTCTGCTTAGGCCATATTGCCGCGGCGACTCTCCCGTATACCTGATTCTGCGCATCGATCCTGGCCTTCTGTTCTTTTAGCTTATTCTCGATTTCGATAAGACCGTTCTCCTCGCTTATCAGCGCATTGGCTTCGTCAAGGCGTCTGCGCTCCTCACGGAGCTCATGTTCATCCTCTGTCCAGAACGCATATCCGGCACGTATCTTCATCCGCGAAAGTCTCGTGTCCTCATCAAGATAGACCGGCACTGTTCCGGTCGACATAAGAATCTCTTTGTCTGCCTTGATCGGGGCGGCACTTTCATGGACAACATGCATATCCATGTCGGTTATGAGAACAGGAACTTTCAGGTTCCTGAAAAAGGCCGCGTGTTTTTCATTGTGAGGTATGAGACGGCTTCTGATGCAGAACTCGAAGATAAGGAGCATAAAAAAGCTGTCGATCTCTGCTGAATTGAACATCCTTGGAAGACTCAGACGGTTGATCACGAAAGAATAGAGCAAAGTGGTGGCAAGCCAGGCAAAGAGCGAAGTGGCTATCGCTGCGACAAGCCAGCCTTCTTTTTTTCTCATCGCCCTGAAGAGGATCATAAGTCCGATCAGGAGCTCAAGGAACATCCATCCGCAGATCAAATACATGAAAGGTCCCCAGACATACGATCCCGATTCCAGATCAAACGCTGAAAGCTCCACTGTAGGACTGTAGACAAGAAGATGAATATCATTTGTAAGCGGGATAACAGTGACTAATCCGGCCGAGATGAAGATCACCCATTCCATCCTTCTTCCTGTCACGGAATCACCGTAAGCAAGAGCAACGGATGTTGCCAATAACAAAGTGGGCAGCAAAAGCAACGGGACATAATAAGCGTAGCCCGCAAACCTGTTCATCACCACCGAATTCACGATCACCCTGTACTTAAATATCCTTAAGAGCAGATACAGGATCATCGAAAAACCGGCTGTGATAATGTAATTCCTTGCTCTGGACGGAAGGATCCTCGTCATTACCGTCTGCATCCAGAAGACAACCAGCGCTATCAGTATCGAAGCATTCAGACAGAACATCAGGCTGCTCAGCAGCATATTCTCTGATCTGGTCAGGAGATTACAGATCCCCGCAAGGAGCAAGAAAGCCAAAAACAGCGATGAAGTCTTGTGCTGTTTGATCAGTCTCACTTCAGTTCAGGTCCTTTCCGCATTATCCGTCAGGAGCTCAACGTATGTCTCTGCCAGTCTTCTTTCTTATCTTCTCCTGATAGAGAAGTCCGTCTGCATTATTGATGACATCGTAGATATCGACATTGCCTGTTACTCTGAACTTGTATATGCCTGTACTCATCTCGATCGGATAGGGCTTGTTCGCAAACTTGTTATAACGCTTGGTGACCTTCTCTATCCTGCTCTTCATGGCTACGGTATCGCAGTCGGCACCGGTAATGGCAAGAGCGATAAACTCATCGCCGCCGAACCTTCCGATGATGTCGGAATCTCTGAACGATTCCTGCAGGACCTGAGCGATAGTCCTTAACGCAAAATCCCCGTCATCATGTCCGAACTCGTCGTTTACCATCTTGAGGTTATCCATGTCCGCATAGCATATGATCGCGATCTTGCCCTGGTTGGCAGGATCTCCCAGAGCCTTCTCGGAATTGGAGATAAAGCCTCTTCTGTTATAAAGTCCGGTAAGCTCGTCCTTCTGGGCAATCTCCTCGAGCATCGTATTATCCCTGATAAATCTCTCAAGTGAATTCTGCAGAGCCTGCTTGACCTTATTCTGTTCTTCCATCATGAAGAGAGATCTGAGCGTGACAGACAGCTGTGAAGATACAGAAGACACACTGAAAGAATCAGAAATCTGAAGCTCGTTTACGAGCAGTCCGTATACATCCTCGCCCACGAAGAGCGGAGAAACTATCATGGTACGGCGCTCATCTCCGGTAATGAATTCATTTTCGAAGATGCTCTCCGTACGCAGGAGCTGCTGTTCATCGGTCAGTGTCTTCAGTTCTCCGCCGTCACTTATGGCCTTTAACAGGATGGATGTCGGCGGAGTCCAGTTGAACATACCGTGGTTCTTGATATTACCCTGGAAAAGATATAGGAACGACCTCGTAAATCCGAGTCCGCTGAATCCTCCGAGGAGATGCTCATACGGAATGTTGAATCCGTTCTCATTCAGGAAGACCTCACCCATCTGGCGGTTTACCATTCCGCGCATTCTCTCGCTCCTTCTCCTTGCCGAATTGACAGGAAGGATACCCGAGAATGTCATTCGTCTGAAGTATCTTGCAAACACCTCGTTTACAAGCACACGGTCATGATCGTTGCCGAATGCCTCGAGTGCCTTGCTCTGCATTGCCTGGATGGTATTAAAGCACTTTTCTCTCGTCGAGAGCACGAAAAGATCAGTTCTCAAGAGCTTTGCGAATTTCCCGTCCATCTCCTCTATCACGGCCTGCTTTTCGTCAGCCTTCAGGAATTCGATATATGACCTCAGAAAATCCTCGAGAGCTACATTTATTGCTTCGGTCTTGACAAAATCATTAAACAGATAATCCTTTACTCCTGCGATAAAATCCGTGCTGTCATTCTCGCAGTCAGCGATATTCAGTCTCTCGTACATTACGCCGATATCGAAATCATCGCATCCGCAGGAACTCCTCTGCACGAGGTGCGTCTCGACCGTCATGTCCTTTAACGCGGAACCGTTGATATAGTTCTCGGCATTGAGCACAGCCTTATATGCGAGCGATGCCGAACTTGCTTCGACCGTCGTAAGAGGCGGCTCTAAAGAGATAGAGAAAACGTCGTCGTCGAATCCCGCGATAAGGATATCCTTGCCGGGAACCAGACCTCTCTTCGCGAGTGCGTTATAACCACCGACGGCCATCGAGTCGTTTGCGAAAACAATGGCATCCAGATGATCGTTCTGATCGAGGAGTTCGTTTACCGCATCCTCGCTCGCCATCGAGAAATCACCGTATACGATTTTGTGTGCATCAAAAGGAATGTTGTTCTCTTTGAGAACGCTCCTGTAAATGTCGAGTCTTTCCCTGGCGTCACGGTTTGTAACAGGGCCGGATACAAAACCTATATCCGAAGCCTTATGCTTATTGATCAGATGAACGAGAAGACTGCGAAGTCCCGATGCGTTATCGAAAGTTACCGAATGATAACCTTCAAAATCCGAGAAGAGGCATACGATGGGGACATTCGGCATAGCCTGCAAAAAGCGCTTCTGCGTATCGATGTCGGCTCTCGAACAGATCATGCCCTGAAGGATGTATATGATGTCGACATTGCGCTCTGTGGGAAGACTGAACACCGTGTTGTACTGGTATTCATATCTCTTATCGGCATACTTGCTGTCTGTCTTTCCGATGTAGTGGCCGGGGAAAACGAAAAGGTTCGCACCCAGTACTTTTGCTGCCTGCTCGGCACCGATGGCAGCCTGGTTGGAGAAATAGTTATCAATGTCATCAATGACAAATCCGATATTGATCCTTCGCTTCATATTCCGCCACTCCTTAAAAAAATCTGACGATATTTTATCACAGAACAGATCCTATATCTGACGCAGTCAGCAGATCAGATCCCGTGCAGTCTCTTCCTTGCCATCTTGTCGGCATACATCCTGGAATCAGCTTCCAGGATCATGTCTTCGATGTCGATATTCCTGTCTATCACACGCTCCGAGATACCGAGGCTCGCCCCGACTTCGAAGGGTTTGTCGGTCATGGCCGGATCCGCATCTGCGTTCTGCTCGATCTCGTTGCGGATATCCCTGACTTCTTCTTCATGTTTCCTGTCGCTGACTATCGCGAAAGCAAACTCGTCACCGCCGTATCTGGCAGCCACTCCGTTGTCCTTAACATACTTCATTATCGCCCTCGCGAGCGTCTGTATCGCGACATCGCCGTTCTCGTGTCCGTACGTATCGTTTATGGCCTTGAGCTTATCCATGTCTATGGAGAACAAAGAAAGAATCCTGCCTGCATTTGCGGGCGTATTAAGGAGCTTGTTGATAACTGCGAAGAAACCTCTTCTGTTATAAAGCCCCGTGAGGAAATCCTGCTCTGAGAGAAGTTCGTTCGTCTTGTTCGTTGATATGAGTTTTCTGTTGTTGTTTACGGCATTGACCGCAGCGTTTACAAAGAGACTGAACTCTTCAAAACGCTGCTCGGATCTTAACGTGATGACATCATAACCGTTGACAACGTAACCGAATGTTTCCGTGCTCGATCTTATCTGCCTGAAGAGAAGCACATTGATGTTGCTGTCGGGCGCAAGGATCAGATCATAATCAGGAATGGGATATTTCATCCGGTAGAATTTCTGCGCATTCGTGTACTTGTTAGATCTGCCGTGGAAAACGCTGTGGCAGCAGTTATCCTCTTCCAATACGCCGACAAAATAATACTGGCTCTTCCACACCCAGAGTGAATTTCTTAAGTTGTCCGCAGCTTCGTCGAGATTGTCGGTAGCCGTCATGCGTGAGACAAAGCGACCCATCTCGAGCATATGCCTAAATGCATCCTGATTCTCTTCAGCAAGCTCGTCAACTATTTCCGACCATGGGAAATCAGAGAGCTTCTTGCATCCGCAGGACTGCATGAATCTTGACCTGTAAGGGATAAGGAAGGAATCGTCTTTAATGCTCTTCATCTTTTCCCAATCGCGTATCCTCAAAAGGATCTGCTTCAGGATCTTTTCGTATTCAAGTTCGCATGTGGTCAGTACCGGATCGTTATATCTGCCCTGCCATATGCCGTCAAAGCCCGTAACTATTACGTCTTCCGGTATCCTGATCTGCCTTTTGCGGAGCGAATCGCATACGCCTAAGGCCATCGAATCGTTCGCGCATATGATGGCATCGGGAAGCTCATATCCGTCCTCAAGAACTTCATCCATTACCGTGAGGGCGCGCGCCTGCCAGAAGTCACCGTAGAAGATCTTCGCGGAATCAGGATCGATGCCGTGCTTTTCGAGAACCTTCTTAAATATCGCGATCCTCTCTTCAGAGAAAGGATTATCCTTAAAACCGGCAAACATGTCGAGTTTCTTCGCGCCGTGCTCCGTGACAACGTGTTCCACGACGGACTCAAATCCCGTGCCGTAATCGAAATCAGCATTTACGCATCCGTTCAGAGGATACTGGAAAGTGATGACAGGGACATCCATCCTGTGGCCTATATCGGCAAGGCGCTCAATGACCTCTCTCGTCTTGATCATCTCACCGAAAACAATGATCGAAGCAAGTTCCATCCTCGATAACAGATCCGCAAACTCTTTCTCGAGTTCGGCCTGCGTGGTGTCGGGATTATTAACGTTGAAAGTAAAGCTTGCGATAACATAATCCTTCGTCACTTCAGGTGTCTGGAGAGCGTTGAGGAAAAGGCTGAAATTGTCCGAGTCGTCCCACACTCCGCATACGGCGATTATCTTACGCCTGTTGTCATTTCCCTCTCTTTTCTTGAGCGAGATATTGCGGATATGTATCGACGCTTTTGAAATGGCACTGATGGCGAAAATGATGGAAGCGCTGTCAAAATCCCCGGAAGGCTCAAAGAGCATCCTGTGCTTTTGCCAGTTGCGGTCGAGTCTTATCGAATATGCTTCCGTAACGGGCTTCTGCTCCTCATCGTCAGAAACGAAAAGACATTTTATGTTGCGTTCCTCATCTGCTCTTCCGTCGAAAGAGAACTCATAGGAGACACCCTGCTTAAAACAGAATCCGTTCTGAAGAAGCCTCGTCTCACCCGATACGCCCGAAATGAACGACGGCGTGATAATGAGCTCGTCTTCCATGAAACTGACATTCGTATTAAGATCGCCTTCGGCAACATAGAAAGAATTGTAATCACCGACCTGCTTCGGCTTTGAAGGATCTGCATCTCCGGTATCGAGAGAAAGTATGCGTGCGGGCCTTACGACATCCCTGTCATAAACAGCCTTCTGATAGTATCTGACATAATCCACCAGAAGCTCTGAATCATTATCCTTTAGTTCCGCCTGGCCGTCGTTTCCTTTTCCCTTTTTGTCATCGCTGACGGAAACTCCGATGACCACATGGAAAGGCTTGTCGAAGGGCGCGGGATAAGGCTCTTCGGTCTCACCTGTCCTGGCAAACCAGTAAGACGTTCTGTAATATTCCTTGCCGTCGCAGGAGAAGATGATCTCGTCCTGATCCCATTCGCAGGAAAAGATATGGAACTCTGAAGAAAAATCTGTATTGAGCCTTCTGAAGTTTCCGGATCGTTCTGTATACGGATATCCGAAAGCTACACGTGAAACAGCTTCATCGGTCCTTCCGCCCGCGATCTCGACTATGTCGATCTGTCCGTGCAGAGGAAATTCCCTGTAATCTGACGAGGCCTCATCGTAGGCTTCCGTCGGCATAAGACGTATATAGCTCAAAAGACCTTTTGCCTTCGGAACCTTGATCCTGGCTACAATCTTGCCGTAGGTGTAATCACGCTTGCCGTATGTGCTGACTCTTCCGGAAAGATATCTGAGTTCGCCGGAATTGTTTGTAGTGATCTTGGGCCTGATGCAAAGACAACTGTCCTTGATATCAAGACACTGATCGCCGCAGTATTCCTGACGTTCGCCGCTGATCCAGCCGGGGGCGCGTGTTTCCGCACTCCATATGGCATCGTTGATGGAACTGTTGTTAAATTCGTCGGACCAGACTACATGAAAGCCGTCCGGTAAAGAGATCTTGGTACGCATTCAGGAACGGTCTGAAAAATATTAAATGTATTACTCGTCAGCCTTAAAACAATCGGAATCGTTGTTCCTGGCCATCATGTACTTGTAGCAGTCATCGGCACTGACTTCAAATGCCTTGAAGATATCCTTAACCGCGTCATAGATGGCCTTGCATCTGATGATATCGACTGTATCGTGAGCCTGTGAGAAAAGGCCGAAGATGAGCATGTCATACATCTTGTAGAAATCGACCTTGAAAGCATCGAACTCATTGATCGCCCTGATGAAAAGTTCCTTATTCTCAGGTTCGTATGTGCGCATGAGGTTCAGAAGATGCATTTCCTTCTTTACACAGCCGGCAATGGCATTAACGCTTGCCTTGATACCCGGATTTACAGTCCTCGTGTTGTAACGTACAATCGTCATGGAGAGCTCGTCGAGCATATCAACACACTCTTCGATATGTCTTGCCATCTGGAAGACGGTTATCCTCTTCTCGGGATCGGGTTCAACGGCATGTAATCTGTCCGCAAATTCGTGGAATACATGATCGCCGTCATCTTCTAACTTGTTGATGCGACGTGAGATCGCAACTCTGTCTTCTATCTTCTCGAGCATACCCAAGAGCTCGACACATTCTTCATTAAGTATCTCAGACAGCTGCTGAGCATGATCGAATAAAAACTCGCGATCTTCTGTTGTCATCTGTAAAGCCTCCTCTTAGGACGGATTAAAAAACAATTTTCAATCTATTATATATTAACAAAGATATTTAATTCAAGAAGAACGCTGTTTTCGGGAATGTCATTATCCATACAAAATAAAACTGCCTCAGGTGAAGGACACTTGAGGCAGTCATATTTTTCGAAATTTATTTTATATCAGAGAGCGGAAACCTTTGTACCCATTGCTTCTGCATCCTGGTTCTCAACAACGAGATTTACAGACTTAGGTGTGCAAACGAAAGTTGTCTTAACAGGTGTGGGCTCTACTCTGCCGCCTAATGCATAAACACCGCCGCTGATGTAGTCAACTACACGCTGGTTCTTTTCTGTGTTAGTGAGGTTGCAGATTACGATATGACCTTCACGGATGTGATCGCAAACGATCTGGCTTGTTCTGATATCGAAAGGTGTAAGCATGATAACTGTTGCGTTATGCTGCATTACAGGTGTAGTAACAGCGGGTTCCTGAACGAAAGTGCGGGGCTCTTCATCATAAACTTCCTCAGTGATAGGCTCCTGCATGAAAGATTCTTCTTCGTCAAGGTTATATCCCATATCTTCACCGTAGAATTCCTGCTCTTCTGTCTGCTGTCCGCCGCCTACAGGTGTAAACATGCTGTCGATAAAACCCTTAAAACTAAAATTGCCCATTTGTTTTCCTCCTTAATTATTCGCCCGACCAAGGACATTCATATAACATAATCGGATATTAACGAACTTTGACTTTTACTTCAATAAATTTGGGCAATATGACATAAGACGGTAATTTTAAAAGGGTTATATTACAACGATGTAACAAAAATGAACGTTTTCTGATCGAACAATGTTACAACGGCTTATATTGAGATCTGTCACCGAATATTGCTGTGCCGATCCTGATATGCGTTGAACCCTCGCAGATAGCGCTCTTGTAATCCTGGCTCATACCCATGGACAAGACATCCCAGCCTTCAAGTCCGGTATATGACTTAAGGTCTTCGAATATTACTCTTGTTTTTGCAAAGACTTCTCTCGCCTGACCTTCATATGTCTCAATCGGAGCCATTGTCATGAGGCCTCTTATGCTGATGGAAGGAAGAGCCATGATCTTATCTATAGCAGGCTTCAATTCATGCGGAGCAAAGCCGTGCTTGCTCTCTTCACCGGAAACATTTGCCTGTAACAGAATAGAGGTTGTAACATTGTTACTAACCGATCTCTTAGATATCTCCTCGGCAAGTTCAATGCTGTTTACAGAATGGATAAGGCTTGTCTTTCCGATGATATACTTAACCTTATTCTTTTGTAATGTACCTATAAGATGCCAGTTGACATCTATATCCAATGCGGAAAAACGCTCGACCTTCGGAACGAGTTCCTGGACACGGTTCTCACCGAGATCCTTAAGTCCGCTCATGGCAGCCGCCTCGGCATATTCCACAGGGAATACTTTTGTGACGCCTATGAGCGTAACACTTCCCTTTTCCCTACCGGATTTAGCCGTTGCTTCATCGATCGATTCTCTTACCTTCAGGATATTATCGGAGATCATCTTAATCAGATCTTCATTGTAATCATATTCCATATCAATCAACCTTATCTCCCGGCTTTACAGTCTTGGGGTTAGTAATGATGACAGTATCGAGATTCGGTACTGATGCGTTTCCGACCTGGTCAATGATCGCGAACTCTCTGTCATTATCGAGCAGGATTACGCGCACCTCTTCAACGAATCCCTGGTTGTTCGTATATACGGAAGCGATTCCCGAATAATCGGATACCATAATCTTCTTGGAAGACTTTCCGAGTCCCGTTGCCGTGTCGACAAAGTTAGCCGTGTAACCCTTGGAATATATCCTGTCGAGCTTCTTGAGGTTGGAATAATCGTTCGGCGTCGCGAATGCAACAAGCAGGCCGCCGTTTTCGAAAGATTCAGTGTGTATTACCGAGCACCCACCGACAGAGGAATTCGGCGGAATGTCCTCAGGATCCTCATACAGAGCTTCACCGTTGTCATTCTGAGTCTTGGGCATTATCGTAACGTTAAACATCGAACCTTCTGCAAATGTATCTTCGCTGACAAGTTCATCAGGATAGAAGTAAACGCAGAAAGCAGTGCTTCCCCTCTGTACATAATCGGCATTGACAAGGCTCGGTACGGATACTCTCATACCGTCTGTCTCCGTGATGACGATCTCGATATCAACGGTCCTGAGATCCAGAAGGTCTTCAACGTATCTTGAAGTCTCGAAAGTAATGAGCATGCCGGACGCATCGCTCTCGCAGCGTACGACCTTGCAGTTGTCGATCGAGAGACCTTCGGTACGGACGTTAATGTCATGAAGCGTGCCAATGGCAAAATCCGATACGGCAGCATCGTTGGCCGACAGATAAACCGTAAGATACTGGCTCTCGTTCTGAGCGATCCTAACTACCGCGGTATCAGCTTCGACGCTAAGGTCTGAAGAGATCGCACCGACGGAATTGTTTATATATGACTTTATCTCAGATGCGGGCATAGCAAGGAACATATTGTAGTTAAGGAGCTGTTCCTTACCGTCGAGTCTGAACGATACGATACCGGGCCTGTGCGCCGAGATAACAGATGCATACTTTTCGACCTGTGCCTCGTAAACCTTCTCGTCAGTTCTCAAAACAGAAATCCTGTCGTCCTCGAAATCGATCCTGCTCATCTCGTCCTCACGTTCATCCAGGATAACGTTTACCGAAGATCCGTAGGAAGACATATTCGTGAGATTTCCGCTCATCGCATCAAATCTTACCGAATCGAGGATCGCGGAAAGATTCTTGTTATAGTTCCTGTAAATGGTGTCAGCTTCAGCAACACCGCCCTGCATTATCAGTTCCTGCTGTACATCGGAAATCTGTGACTGAACGTTTCTCAGGTCCTGAACGACGGATTTCATCTCCTCGGGAACAACAATAGCGAGTTCCTGTCCTTTGGCGACTCTGGAACCCTCCGTGATCTGTGTTACAAGTTCACCTGCGTTTGTGCTGGTGATAACATCCTCATCTCTTACGATGAGAGCCCTCGCACCGATAGTATGCTCGACCGCACCCGTCGTAACGAATGAGAAGTTTGGCTTCTCAGCAAGGAAGTCATATAAGTGGTGTATTACGAATACGAGAACGAAAAGAGCCGCTGCAACGACCACTGCTCCCAGGAAGCCGTTCCTTACAGCACGTCCCTCAGCACTCTTCTGCGAGGGATTCTTGCGCTTATGCTCGTTCTTCTCGATCTTCTGCTGCTCTTTGATCTTAGCCTGTTCAAGACGCTTTTGTTTCTCAAGGACCTTGTCGCGTTCCTGCTTCTCGGCTCTTGACTTGGCCTTGGCATACTTCAGGTCCTCAGCACGCTGATTGGAAGATGCCTTTGCGTCACGGCCCTGCTGTTTTGCGGATGCCTTGGTGCCAATGTTCTGCTGCTTTACATCCGAAGAAACACCGGACTTATCCATCTGAGGGATAATGCTCTTTTCCCGGATCCCGAGATTGATGTCTTTGCCGTTCTGGTCCTTGTAAGGAACACCATACGGCATCTGCTGTCCGTTCCCTGATGCAGGTTTTCCGTTGACCTGACGCTTTGCGCTTCCCTTTACGGGCTGCGCGCCCTTTCCCTGCTTCACAGGTTGTCTGCCAGCAGAACCCGCAGTCTTCCCCATGTTCTGCATAGGTCTGCCGGAAGTTTTCTGGACAGGCTTGCCGGAATTGCCGCTGACAGGCTTGCCCGGTGCTTTCTGCACGGGTCTTCCCGAAGACTTCATACCTGAAGCAGCAGACGGCTTACCGCCCTGTTTTCCTGCAGGAGCAACGCCCGTCTTTCCGGAAGACATCTTCTGCTGCGGAGAAGAAGGTTTTCCCTGCTTCTTTCCGCCGAAGAGCTTTCCGCCCTGTTTCTTATCGTTCTGCCCTTCCGGGCTGTTATACCACTGTTTTCCGTCGGCCATTACTATCCCTTACCTCCCGATCGCGAGCATACAGGCGAGCTTAGCCTGCTCTTTGGCGAGGCTTCCCTGCATGTAAGCAATATATGGCGGCTTGATCGGGCCGTCACATGAGAGTTCCGTAGTTGCGCCCTGAACAAAGGCGCCTGCTGCCATTATTACCTGATCCTCATAACCCGGCATATCCCACGGCACGGGTGTAACGAAAGAATCCACAGGCGAGCACGACTGTATCGCACCGCAGAACTGCTTCATCTTCTCAGGATCTCCGAATTCTATTGTCTGAACGATGTCTCCTCTTGCCTCTGTGGAAGAAGGACTCGTCTTATAACCTTCACCGCTGAGTATCTCAGCCGCAAAAACCGCACCCTTGAGACATTCGCCTACACAGGCAGGAGCAGTGAAAAGTCCTCTGGCGATCATGGCATTCGCTCCAAGCGTGGGACCCACTTCGCTTCCGAGACCGGGAGTGGTAAGATGCCTTGCCGCATTCTCGACCAGGTCTTCCCTTCCTGCGATATATCCGCCGGTCCTTGCGATCCCGCCGCCGGGATTCTTTATGAGCGAACCCGCGATAACATCCGCACCGGCCTCTGTCGGTTCCCTCTTCTCGGTAAATTCGCCGTAGCAGTTATCAACGGCTACGATAATGTCTTCTCTTATCGAATGAGCAAGAGATGCGATCTTCTCTATGTCATCGCAAAGGAGGGCTCTTCTGCCCGTATAACCCCTGGATTTCTGGATGAATACCATCTTTGTCTCAGGCTTGATCGCAGCTCTTATGGCTTCCAGATCGGGCGAACCGTCCTCCCTGAGGCTTACTTCCTCATAGCCTATTCCGTATGACATAAGGGACATATCGTTCTTGTCAGCCGAGAGACCTATAGTCGCCATGAGCGTGTCATAAGGCCTTCCCGTAACGGAGAGCATAATGTCACCGGGCCTTAATGCGCCGTAGAGCATGGCCGAAATAGCCTGCGTACCGGAACTGATCTGCCATCTGACATAAGCCTTCGGAGCACCGAACACCTTAGCGAATATATTCTCTATCTTCTCCCTGCCCACATCGTCATAGCCATAGCCAGATGTGGAACCCATATGCGTGTCCGAAAACTTCTCACTCCTGAAAGCATCGAGCACCTTTAGCTCGTTATATGTTACGATGTCATCGATACGCGCGTAAACGTCAGCCAGCGCCTCCTCAGCCCTGACAGCCGCCTCGAGGGCCTTTCCGCTCACTCCGTATCTTCCGTAATTCCCGATATTGTCTTTTATAAACTCATTCATAACTTGTAATTATAACACTCTATCGAGCAACTTGCTTGCAAGGGTTGCGAGAAGAGTGGATATATCCGGGCAACGCGAGGAATATAACACTTACCCGTAAACAGCCAGCTTTAAAGCTCCCGGATAGCATTCAAATGACACTTTATGACCCGAGAAGTCCTCGCCGTCGTAATTGCCGTTAAGATCCTTGGTTCCGGTTGCTTCAACGGTGATCCTCGTAGTAACGAAAGTATCGACATTCTTATAGCCTTCGTGCTTGCCATTCTTGTACTTGGTCAAGAGATAAAGGGCGCGCGGAAGCTTTACCGCATCGATGGCGCAGACATTGATAAGGCCGTCGTCGATCTTCGCCTTGGGCGCGGGACAGAAACCGTCTCCGTAAAAGGATGCGTTGCAGACGGCGATCAGAGTATATTCCGTATTTGCCGATTCATTCGGCTTGCCGTCGCCTCTGAGTGTCGTGAACCTGAAATTAAATGTCCTGTTGCCGAAGATACATCCCAGAGCCGACGAGATGTATGCAGTGCTCCTGACAAAACCCGAATTGGGATGGGCGAGAACCTTCCCTTTTGCTCTGAGCTGGACTTCTGTGTCTAAACCAATCGAAGCGACATTAAGACACCAGGCCGAACTCGCATCTATCCTGTTGCCGTCACTGTCGTAGGATGTTACTTTTATGAGATCTGAATCCTTGATCTTATAGCCGTCGCGGAAGAGATCGCCGACACAAACATCGGGATTGCTCCTGTGGTTCTCATCCATGACCGATCTCGTGAAATCATTGCCGGTACCCAAAGGGATAACGGCCATGGGAGTATCTGACTCTGCAAGGGAATTGGCGACTTCGTGTATGGTACCGTCGCCTCCGCACGCGACTACGAGCAGGTCTTTTTCCGTTGTGGCCTTCGAAGCGGCCTCGCCGGCATGTCCCGCGAATTCCGTATAAATTACCGAAGCGGCATCAGGGTTCTCCTCCGAACACCTGGCATATGCGGCCCTAAACCTCGCCAGGGCTTTCTGATCAGCTCTGCTGTTAACGATAAAGAGTTTCTTCATCAGGATTATTTTGCCGTGAGTTTCATTACAACATCCACCATCTGGTCGACGGTCTTGACTTCATCAAGGAGTTCGTCCGGAAGACGGATATTATATGTCTCTTCAACATCGATAACGAATTCATAGAGCTGAAGAGAATCAAAGGGCAGATCGGTATTAAAATTCAGATCGGACGTTATTTCTTCGGCAGGCATCTCCAAAGTCTCGGACATGATCCTGATAACTTCTTTTTTGACATTTTCTCTCAGGTTATCTGAATCAGCCATCTTTCTTGTTCTCCTTTGTAGTATCCTTTGCAACCTGTCTTGCGGTTGCCCTTACGTTCTCACTGCTGTCATAACGTCTCAACTGCTGAGCAACGTATTCATCGACCTCATCAACAAGATCAAGGATGTGCTTTCTGTCATTCTCATCGTATCCGGCAAGGATGTGCTTGGCCAGTACGCGGTGGAACTTGCTGTTCATTCTGCAGGCAAGCTTTCCGTTATGCGTAAGGCTGATCCTCACGATACGCTTATCTTTCTTATCACGTTCTCTGTGAACATATCCCTTCTTGACGAGCCTGTCTATCGCAACCGTAAGAGTGCCCGTGGTGATGCCAAGGTCTTCAGCGGTCTTAGTCATTGTGCGTGCGTCATAGGGGCCGATAGCCGTAAGTGTATGCATCTCGGCAATCGACAGGTCATTAAAATATCCTGCCTGAAGAGATTTCTCTTCCGTCAAAACGACATTCTCAAATATCCTTACAAGGGCTTGAGACAACTGTTCTTCTTCGTCCAGCAAAATGATCTCTCCCTTTCTATTTGATTAACAAATTAATTATATCAAATAATCGTGCTGATTACACAAGCCCAAATTCAGTTGTCCGTGCTCTTAAATGCTTTCTTATCCCCGTTTATGAGTACGATGACGAAAACGATGACAAAGAGTGCGAGTCCGCCGAGTATGAGCTTCACGCTGTCCTTCAGTCCGATATCAGCAATCAGCTCGTCACCGTATGTTCCTATGGAATTGAACAGTATGTGCGTAAAGACCGTGAAATAGAGCGAGCGGTACTTGTATCTGATATATCCGAGCATGAATCCGAGGAACGCCGCATAGATGCCCTGAACGAGGTTCAGATGCATCACGCCGAAAAGGATACCCGAGATGAGTATGACGAAGAACGGTTTGATTCCCGACTTTTCGAGTAGTCCGAAAGTGACACCTCTGAGACAGAGTTCTTCAAGGATAGGACCAAGAGCAATAGCATATACGACCTGGATCAGGAAATTGTCGGTAATGCCCGATGATTCTATGAGCTGGACATACTGTTCTATTACGCTAGGGAAAAACCTTTCGGCAAGGATAAAACCGGCATTGATCGCGAAATAGAGTCCTACGACAGTACCGAAACAAGCCAGTATGGACTTGATTCCGATGACCTGTTTAAGATCTACTCTCGGATTCTTCTTAACAAACCCCTTGTAATACCAGATAGAGAAAATGATAAGGCCGATTACCGCATAAAGAATATATGTGATCGCAGCATATTTCTCGGTAAAGACCTCCATCATTTTGTCAGTCATGGCCATGGCATCATTTATATCCGTACCGTCTTTGATCAGGTCATACACTGACAGACCGATAAATGGGATCTGGCATACGGTCTGTAACATTATGAGGATCGCGACCGGAACGACTGAAAGGAATATGAATCCGACCCTGATCCTCTTTTTTGCCGGAGCCTGCGCCACTTCTGCCTGAACAGGTGCAGCGGCAGCCATACCGCTCTGTTCCTGAACGTTTATTCCCTGACCATTCATTTCCTCTTCCATGTTATCCTCCTCAGGTTTATCTGAACTTTACTATAGTAACTCCGGCATCTCCTTCGCCCTGAGCTCCAGCCCGGAACGATTCGACCCTGTCGTCTTTAATAAGTATATCCTGCACGCATGCCCTCAGAGCACCCGTGCCTTTCCCGTGAACGATCCTCGCCTCTCTGATGCCTGCAAGAACACAGTCCTCAAGATACTTATAGAGCTTTGATTCGGCCTCGGCCGTAGTCAATCCGATGAGCATGAGCTCCGCCTTCGTCGAGGAAGCGGCACTGAACCTGACTTTGCCCATATCTTCGGACTTATTCTTATTCTGAACACCCCTGGCCTTCGATGCGGCCCTGCCGTTCTTCGTCCTCATAAACTCATCGCGCTGGGCCTTTGTAGGCATCATGAGCTGGTCCTTCTTGACTGCGATCTTCATGCTGCCGCAGACGATGTTTACCGTGCCGCTCTTAGAAAGATCTGATTCCGCGATACCGGTCTGTCCCAGCGAAGGCACATAATAGCACTCGCCCTTAACTACTTCCTTTACGGGTTCGCCGCTCAAAGCGACCGAAGCCACTGCCTCATCATCATCTTCCTCAAGATCGCTGATGCCTGCCCTGAGCTTCCTTCTTATCTTGTCGAGTTCCTTTTCGCGCTCCGCCCTGTCCATGGCCTTTGACCTGCGTCTGAGTTCACGGAGTTCTTCGGCGACTTCTGCCTCGCGATCTTCGAGGATCCTCTTCTGCTCGGCTCTCATATCGTTCAGGATCTTCGTCTTGGACTGTTTGAGTTTGGCATTCTCTTCTTCGAGACGTGCCTTCTCGTTCCTCAGTTCGATATTGAGTCTGTCATTTTCCTCGGCAAGCGAAGAAGCCCGCTTGGCTTCCTCTTCCGCTTTCGCGAGAAGCGCCTCATACTGAAGTTCATCCGTGGACATCCTGGCTTTAGCATTGTCCAGGATATTCTTTGCAAGGCCGAGTTTGCTCGATATGACAAAGGCATTGGAAGATCCGGGTCTTCCCGTAATGAGCTTATATGTGGGAGCCAGTGTCTCGGTATCGAATTCACATGAAGCGTTCATTACACCTTCCGTGGTCTCCGCAAAGCCCTTGAGTTCCCTGTAATGCGTCGTCGCCATGACGATGCAGTTTTTCTTTCTGAGTTCTTCAATTATCGAGATCGCGAGTGCCGCGCCCTCGGCAGGATCTGTGCCTGAACCGAGTTCGTCAAGGAGCACCAGGGATTTGCCCCTGATGTTCTTCAGGATGAATACGATGTTCGACATGTGCGCGGAGAAAGTGGAAAGGCTCTCTTCTATGCTCTGCTCGTCGCCTATGTCCGCCAGAACCCTGTCGAAAACACAGACTTCGGATCCGCTGTCAGTCGGTATCGGAAGTCCCGCCATTGTCATGAGGACAAGAAGTCCGCATGTCTTCAGCGATACCGTCTTACCGCCCGTATTAGGTCCTGTTACGACTAAAGAATCGTATTCGTCACCAATCCTGATATCGACAGGCACTACGCTGTCACCGGGTATCAGAGGGTGTCTCGCGCCCTTCAGATCGATCCTTCCGTCGAGGTTAAGAACAGGACAGAACGACTTATTCTCGACGCCGTATTCCGCTTTGGCAAATATGTAATCGAGACGTGATGCTATCCGCATATTGTTTTCGAGAAGAGCGCTTATAGATACGACCTCATTCGTAAAACTCTTGAGGATCCTCTGTATCTCGGCCTGCTCGGCAAAGTTAAGTTCCGCGATCTTGTTGTTCGCATCAACAACGCTCATCGGTTCGATAAAAAGCGTCTGTCCGGATGACGATGCACCATGCACGATGCCCTCTATCCTGCCGTTGAAATCAGCTTTGACGGGAATGCAGTATCTTCCCTCTCTCAGTGTTACGATGCTCTCCTGGAGCATGTCGGCGTGGTTTGAGATGACGCGGTCGAGCAAAGTCCTTATGCTTCCCGCAACATTCTTGCGTTCTCTTCTGATGGATGACAGTTCCCTGCTGGCTTTGTCGGACACCTCATCCTGACCCAATATTGCGCCGTCTATCTTTTCCAAAAGAGACGTGCATGTCTCAATGCCGTCTATATAGGCGCATATGTCAGGTTCGGTCTCATCAACGAACGGAGATCCTGCCGATCTCGCCTTCGTAACGACTTTACTGATCTCTTCGGAAGTCCTGAGGAACGATGCCACCTCCAGGAGCTGTCCGCATGTAAGAGTGCCCTCTGCCTTTGCATATGTGAGGGCTTCTCTCAGATCCCTCATGCCGCTCAAGGGTATCATGCCGAACCTCATGATGTGATCCATTGCCTGTCTCGTGCATGAGAGTTCTTTGGTCACATAATCCATGTCACAGCAGGGCGCCATATCCATGCAAAGTTCGCGGCCGTAGGACGTTCTCGCCTTTTCGGTCACGCTGTCTCTTATCTTATTGAATTCAAGCGTCTTCAATACGCGCCCGCGGATCTTCTTCCGCTCGAGGCTCTCTTCGAAGCTTATAAATTCATACATGGTCTAAAAGTACCCCTATAGTCTTAATGCCGGATCCCGGATCAGCCGAGCCTCTTGGCATTCTCAATGATCTCAGGCGTGATGGTCTTAGTCATTGCAAGACCTTCCTCGATATCGACATCAGTGATCTCGCCGTGCTGTCTTACCACGAGCCTGTTAAACCTCTTCTCCATGAGGCAGTCGATAGCCTTGATGCCCATGAGGCTTGCCATCGTTCTGTCTCTTAATGTGGGCGACCCGCCTCTCTGCAGGTGTCCGAGTATTGTGGGACGGGCTTCGATGCCTGTCGCCTCCTCGATCTGCTTTGCGATTTCCTCAGCGTGGCCGACGCCCTCCGCAACAATTACGATATAGTGCTTCTTGCCTGTATTGCGTCCGTCGAGTATGACTCTCAGGACATCCCTGTTGAAGTCGTAAGGAACTTCAGGAATGAGGATGCTCTCGGCGCCCGTGGCAATACCTACGTTCAGAGCGATCCAGCCTGCATGTCTGCCCATTACTTCGATAACGCTGCAGCGCTCATGTGATGAAGCCGTGTCTCTGAGCTTATCGATGCACTGCATAGCGGTATTCATCGCCGTATCGTAACCGATGGTATATTCTGTCGATGCTATATCGTTGTCGATCGTACCGGGAACACCGATGACCGGCATACCGATCCTTGCGAGCGCCCTTGCTCCCTTGTAGGAACCGTCACCGCCTATGACGATAAGAGCGTCCAGTTCATATGCTTCCATCATGCGTGCGCCCTTGAGAACGCCCTGGTCAGTCATGAATGTCTGAGACCTTGCCGTCATGAGGAAAGTTCCACCGCGCTGCAATGTCTCCGATACACTCCTACCGTCGAGCTGCTTGATCTCGCCCTTCCAGAGTCCGTGATATCCTCTTGTGACACCGTACATCTCAAAGCCCGCATTGATGCCTGCCCTTACGACTGCTCTAATTGCAGCATTCATTCCGGGCGCATCGCCGCCGCTCGTAAGAACGCCTACGCGCTTTACAGGCTGTACCGTACTCTTATCAACTTCATCGTAGTTTAAAGCCTTAAGGCTGTTGATCTCAGGAAGGTTACTCTCATCATAAAGAAGTCTGCCCATATAAAATTCCTCCGAACCATCAAAAAGATTATTCGGAAACAATTATACACTAAATAAGAAAGAGGTATTACCCTTCGTAATAAGACTCTATCGTCCAGGAGGTATTTACGGCAAGCGGATATACTGCCGCAGTTACCTTGCCGTCGAAAGCCGGATCGTATTCAAACTCATCAAGAGACTGGAGAAACGCCAAAGTCTTTTCATTCTCATTCAGGACACCGCCCGCTCTGGCATTTGTGTCAAACACCTCAAACAGGATGCCACGTGAATACTTCAGGCTGTTTTTCATTTCTTCGTCTATATATGTTCCGGTATCTATCCCGTTATCCTGACAGAAAGACTTAAACTGCTGATAGTTTTCGAAAACCAGTTGCTTTCCGATAAGTTCGCTTCCGCCATATGGGATATTGACTATGTGATCCGGCGAAGCATCCAGGATATACCGTCCGCGTGTCTCCAGCCGCAGAGGATTGATAAGATCTGATGCCAGATCGCCGGCCTTCTGCAGAGCAGCATCATCCGTCGTCATGATACTTGTACCCCACAAGCAGATGACCGTCTGTTCCGACGTCTCCTGATCGATGTATATTATCTTTCGCTCACCTGCATCAAAAGCAAAAAATTCCTCTGATGTTTTAACACCGGGCTTTATTTTCAGGCAGGCATTGTACAGTTCTGTCATTTCATCCGGATCAATATGGGCAACCGGCTCCGTATATGCCTTTATATAATTCCAGGCTGTCATCTCACAGCCGGAATCGGACTTGTTCTCAAAAGAATATACATCCCCTCTGCAGGTAATAAACAGCAGTTCGGACTGATAACCCTCTGCCCAGTTGTAGTAAGTGCACATAAATAACAATTCGTCTGTTGAAGGGACAGGGATCATATCTTCCACGCTCTCTGAACCGGAAGTTTCAACTGATGACGTTTCAATGCCATAGGTCTCAATTGCTGTTGATTCGACACCGCTTGCTTCATTACCGTTTGTCGGGACAGCATCTCCTTCAGAACAGGCGGCTGTTCCTAATAATACTGATACGGCCAGAAAGGCCACCGTCATCTTATTTCTTTTCATCATATGAAATATCTCCGTATCTCTGGTCTACACCATACATACAGATAAACACATGAAAAAGTTGCAAACGGGAAACATATCAGCGGCCGACACCGTAAGTCTGCTTGAATACCGCCTTATCTTCGTACATTGCCTTATCCGCATCCTTGAAAACCGATTCGACAGTCGCATCCGCTGAAGAATTATCTGCCACACCGACAGCTGCCGAGAACCTGAACCACGGTTCCTTGTCTTCCTGCGCGAACGATTCGGCAAAGTTTTTTCTGAGCTTATCCGCCAGAGCTTCGCGGTTCTCATAATCTTCTCCCTGGAGTATGGCGACAAACTCATCTCCGCCGATCCTATACACCTGCGAATTCGTAAAGACTTCGCTTATCATGCTGCAGCATCCCTTGATGTAGATATCACCGGCCTCATGTCCGAACTCGTCATTAACGTTCTTGAGATTATTGAGGTCGACCATCAGGATGGCAAAAGGCCCTCCTTCCCTCGCTATCTTACGGCTCAAGTCAGCCGACTTTTTGATGTAGGCGGACTTGCTTCCGGCACCGGTCAGCGCGTCCTTTTTATTTTCATCGCTCAGCTTATCTATCTTCTGTTCCTTGTTCTTGATCTCGTTCTCAGACTTTGCCTTCTCCTTCAGATAATCAATGATGTTAATCTGAATGGCCCTTATGCCATAATAAATCTCCGATATCTCATCATTTGTCTGTATGTCGAGATCCATGACGCCTGCGGTCTCGTAATCCTTGTTCTCGGAAGGATTGAACCTCTTCATCTCCCTGGTCATCTCCCTGATGGGATTTACTACGACCTTGTTCATGAAGAACATGGCTCCGAAAACGACGATGACCGTGTATATGACAGCACCTACGGAAAGGCTAACCAGGAAGGATGCCCTCTCCGCCATTACCTCATCCATGTTGATGTCGCAGCCGACTATGCAGACGCAGTTTCCTTCTGAATCGTAGACGGGCTTGAAATCCGAACAGAGCCATCCCCAGTCCCCGTGGGATATCGTTGGTTCGGGAAGTTGCGATATGTCGATGCCTCTCAGTTCCAACTCGCGTTCTTCATAATAACCGGTCTCATAAATGGGGTTCTCGTCATCATCAACGAGATACATATCGTATTCGGCATCCTGATCTCCGTGTGCAACAACATAGAGGTATTCGATACCTTCAAGATTTGCAAGGAAGTTCGAGAGCAGTTCCCTGATATCGCTGTATTCATCCCACAGATCATGCTCTCTTAAGTATTCTTCGATGATCTCCTCGTTATCCTCTTCTTCAGCTCTTTCCCTCAGCGCCTGGAATTCATCGGACGCAGCCGCCTCCCTGAGCCTTGCAAGATAATCACCGTCCATCATGGAAGCCACATTACGGGCGTTATCGGATGCATTCTGCCTGTAGTATGAATTGATCTGATTGGAACTTATGGAGAATGCAATGATCATCGTACCGAGAGCAACCACCAAAACGGTAGTTGCCACGAAGATGTACATCTTCATCTTTACGGAAACGAATCTCTTGCCGCGCTGCATGCATCGCTCCTCCTAATGGTCTATAAGAGAAGTATAACATGCACTTTTCAGCTCAATAAAAACCCTTTGTAAACAATGCGTTTAAATAAATCACGCATTCACAAAGATAATAAATCCCGTATTACGGATCACTCCTCCAGTTCTATGGAGTCCAGTACCTCAGAGATATTCTCATGGAATACGAGCGCCGCATTCCTGTCAGCAGATGTCCTGTCCCTGTTAATTATTATCAGGTTCTCACCGGAGAAATCATAAGCAAGGGATGCCGCCGGCTGCACAGCAAGAGAGGTGCCTCCTACGATAAGGCAGTCAGCCCTGAACACGAGTCTCTTGGATTCTATCCATGCGGTTTGGGGAAGTCCCTCTCCGTAGAGCGTAACGTCAGGTCTGACCATTCCGCCGCATTTGGGGCACTTGGGGATAGGACCTTCAGACTTGAATATAAAGTCATAAGGATATTTCTCATGACACTTCATACAGTAATTGCGCAATGTGGAGCCGTGTACTTCCTGCACGTTGCGGCTCCCCGCCCTCTGATGAAGTCCGTCGATATTCTGCGTGATTATTCCGTCGAGCTTTCCGGCCTTCTCCATCTCGGCAAGCTTATAATGCGCCCTGTTAGGTTCTATTCCCGCCGTGTTGAGTTTCTGCCTGTAGAACTCGAAAAATACGTTAGGGTGATCAATAAGACAGTCGATGCTCAGGAGATATTCGGGACTGTATCTGTCGAACTTGACATCGTGCTGGTTGTAAAGACCGTTCTTGCTCCTGAAATCAGGGATGCCACTCTCGGTCGATACTCCCGCACCGCCGAAGAAGACGATATGCTTGCTCGTTCTGATTATCCTGTTCAGTTCCTGAATGCTTTTCTCATCCATGGTCTTACCTCCTCTAGATGATCTCGATATTGTCCTCACCTACAAGTTCTGCCAGTTTCTTTATTATCTCCCGGTCAGGCTGCACTCTGCAGACGTCATCTAATCTAGTTATACTCTTATCTGACTCAAAAAGTACTTCCACCTGCATATTTCCGTGAAAATACACAAGAAAATTCAGAAGTCTCGAGAAACCCTTCGAATCGGGCTTTCCGGTATAGTGGATCCTGAGGATGTGCTCTCCGCCGTCATTAACGGGCTGCGTTGCCGGAGCTTCGACCTGTTTTAGTGCAGATACGGGAGCAGCATTTACGGCAGGCTTTGCCGCTTGACCGCCGTCTCTTTCCCTTAACGCCGTCTGATATGCCCTGTCGTTTCTAATGGTTTCAAAGAGTCCCGGATCGTCAGTCAGTTCAAAGCAGCTGTCAACAAACATCGAGAGTTCTCCGCCTTCCCTCATCTGCCTTCTGCCGATGAACAGATACGGTTTGTTCTTCTCGATCATCCTGTTGTAATTATCGTAGTTCTTGCCGAAAAGGAGCACTTCGAAAGTACCGCTCAGATCTTCGCAGCTCACTGTGCTCATCATGGTCTTTTTCTTCGTATATCCGTTCTTCTTGTCGGTAACCATTCCGCACATCGCGACCTGCTTATTGTCGTCCAGCGCATCGCTTCCGGAGAGTGCCAGTATATCTGCCGCTTCGGACATGTCGAAAGTGGCGATCTCAGACATGAGCTTTGTATAGGATGCAAGCGGATTTCCCGAAAGATAGATGCCAACCATCTCTTTCTCATATCCGAGCTTCTGTGCATCGGGATACTCAGGAATGTCCGGGATGAAAACTGACGGTCCTGCTGCTTCCGCGCCTCCGAGATCGAACAGCGAGAGCTGTCCTTCTATATTGCGGCTGTCTTCGTGCGCGAGCTTCTCCAATTCAGTCTGAACGCAAGCCGTCATCTGAGCCCTCGTAAGACCGAAGGAATCCATGCACGAAGCGAGTATCAAAGCTTCTGCGACCGTCTTCTTAACGCCCGTCTTGGCTGCTCTTACGACAAAGTCTTCAAACGACTTGTAATCGCCGTTCTTTTCCCTGTCACTCAAGATGTCGAGCACCGCGCCCTCGCCTACGTTCTTTATTACGGAAAGACCGATCCTTATCCTGCGGTCTCCCTCTGTCGTAAAACGTTCACGGCTCCTGTTGATGTCGGGAGGAAGCACTTCGATACCCATCGCAGAACAGCATGAGATGTAATAAGAAGCCTTGCCGAGATCGTCCCTGAAAGAGTTGAGCGTAGCTGCCATAAACTCGGTCGGATAGTAATACTTAAAGTATGCCGTCCAGTAACCGACGACCGCATAGCAGGCGGCGTGCGATTTATTGAACGCATATCCCGCAAAGCCCGACACATCATCGAATATCTTCGCAGCTGTCTTCTCGGGAACTCCGCGCTTGATGCATCCGTCGATCTGACGTCCCTTGTCATCAGTTCCGCCGTACATGAAGAGATTCCTGTAGTTCTCCATCATCGACTTCTTCTTTTTGCTCATCGCACGTCTGATGTTGTCGGACTGTCCCATAGAGAAACCCGCAAGATCCCTTACTATCTGCATTACCTGTTCCTGATAGATCGCACAACCGTATGTGACGTTGAGGATGGGCTCGAGAAGAGGATGATCGTACCTGATGTGCGACGGATGTCTCTTGCAGTCGACATATTTGGGGATCTGATCCATAGGACCCGGACGGTAGAGCGAGATACCCGCGATGATATCCTCAAGGCTCTCCGGCTCAAGCTGCTTCATGAACGATGTCATTCCGCGGCTCTCAAGCTGGAATATGCCGACCGTATCTCCGCGGCCTATCATCCTGAACACCTCAGGATCATCCAAAGGTATCCTGTCGAGATCTATGACTTTTCCGTAATTATTCTTTACCAGTTCAACGCAGTCCTGAAGGACCGTAAGCGTCCTTAATCCGAGAAAGTCGAACTTGAGAAGTCCGATGCTCTCGACGTCAGCCTTTGCAAACTGGACTGCGACCGTATCGTCGTTTACCGCAAGCGGCGCGATGTCAGTAATGTCCTTTCCCGATATGATGATGCCCGCGGCATGCGTACCTGCGTTACGAGGCAGACCCTCGACACGCATAGCCATGTCTATAACCTTGTGCGCCTCGGGATCGGTATCATAAGCTTCCTTGAACTCCGTGCTGACCTCCAGCGCCTGCTTGAGAGTCATGCCGACCGAGAACGGTATCATCTTAGTTAGTTTATTGCTCTGGGCTATAGGCATATTGAGGACACGCGCAACATCCTTTACCGCCTGCTTTGCGGCAAGCGTGCCGAAAGTGATGACGTGAGCAACTCTCGTCTGCCCGTATTTTTCCGTTACGTAATCTATGGCGATCTGTCTTCTCTCGTCGTTGAAGTCCACGTCAAAGTCCGGCATCGACACTCTCTCGGCATTGAGAAATCTCTCAAAGACCAGTCCGTATCTTATTGGATCGATATCGGTGATTCCGACAGCATATGCGACCAGCGAGCCTGCGCCGGAACCTCTTCCGGGGCCGACCGTGACCTCATGAGTCTTGGCATAGTTTATGAAGTCCCATACTATCAGGTAGTAATCGGTATACCCCATGCTGTTAATGACCGATAGTTCATATTCGGCACGCTTCATGTAGTCTTCAACGCTGCCTGTCGGAGGCGTGACCTCAAATCTCTTCTCAAGACCTTTGTAAGTAAGATCAGCCAGGTATTCCTCATGGCTGCCGTAACCTTCAGGCACTTCATATACAGGAAGATGGATGGTATCGAAATCGTATTCGGCATGACACATGTCGGCGATCTTTCCGGTATTCTCTATCGCCTCGGCAAGTTCAGGGAAAAAGCGCCTCATTTCGGTCTCTGACTTGACATAGAATTCATTGCACGACATGCGCATCCTGTTCTCGTCGTCGATCCTTGCTGCCGTGGAGATGCAGAGGAGGATATCCTGTGCCTCGCAGTCGTCCTTCATAAGATAGTGACAGTCATTTGTGGCTACCAAAGGGATTCCCGTCTCGTTTGAGAGTTTTATCAGTGCAGCATTTACTTTTGCCTGCTCGGGTGTGGTATTTGCCTGTATCTCCAGATAGTAGTTGCCCCTGCCGAAGAGCTTGTCATACCAGACGGCCGTCTGGGCTGCCTTCTCCATATCGCCTGCAAGTATAAGTGACGGAACTTTTCCGGCTATGCAGGCAGACAGGCAGATCAGCCCGTCATGCCACTTCTCAAGAAGCTCCTCGTCGATCCTCGGCCTTCTGTAAAAACCTTCGGTAAAACCGGCGGAAACGAGTTTGTTGAGATTCGTAAGGCCCTGATTATCCTTGGCCAGCAATATCAGGTGGTTATAGTACTTGTCTTCCCTGCCGGGAACAGCAGTCTTGTCAAACCTCGAACCGGGCGCAACATAGACTTCACAGCCGATAACGGGATGGATACCGTTGGCCTTCATCTCCCTGTAGAAGGAAACGGCGCCATACATAACGCCGTGGTCGGTTATGGCGCATGACGTCATGCCCATCTCCTTGAGCCTTACGGCAAGATCCTTTATCTTGATCGCACCGTCGAGGAGACTGTATTCAGTATGAAGATGCAAATGACAAAAACCGCCCATTATCTCTTCCCCTTAAGTTCGATGATTATGTCTCTTATCTCGGCCGCCTTCTCAAAATCGAGATCCTTTGCAGCCTTGGTCATCTCTACGGTAAGCTTCTCGATAAGCTTCCTGTTCTCTTCTTCAGTGCCGCCCGAAACGCCTTCGTTGATGAGCCTTGCGGCATCGATGCCGGACTTGCCCGACTTGCCGCGCCCCTTGCCAGAAGCGTCTTTGCTGCTGTCCGAAACAATGTCAAATACATCACGAACGGCTTTCCTGATAGTCTTCGGAGTAATCCCGTGTTCTTCGTTATATCTCTTCTGAATGTCTCTTCTGCGGTTGGTCTCAGCGACAGCGTTCATCATGGAATCCGTCACTTCATCAGCATAGAGGACAACTCTTCCGTGATCGTTTCTTGCGCACCTTCCGATTATCTGGATCAGCGACCTTTCCGACCTTAGGAATCCTTCCTTATCGGCATCGAGTATCATGAGGAGCGATACTTCCGGAAGGTCGATTCCTTCTCTCAGGAGGTTGATTCCGACAATTACATCCACCTCGTCATTACGCAGCTGATTCAGGATCTGCATTCGCTCGACTGCCTTGATGTCGGAGTGAAGATATGTGACTCTCACGTTCTCCTTTTTGAGGAACTCGGTAAGGTCTTCCGCCATCCTCTTGGTAAGTGTCATTATGAGACTCTTGTCGCCGGTCTTCTTCTGCTCCTTGAGCATTGAAAGGATATCCTCGATCTGTCCTTCGACAGGACGGATAAAGATCTCAGGTTCCAAAAGACCCGTAGGCCTTATGACCTGTTCGACAACCTGTTCGCTGTGATCTTTCTCGTAGTCGGCAGGTGTGGCACTCACGAAGACTGTCTGACCCATCCTCTGCTCGAATTCGGCGAACTTAAGAGGTCTGTTGTCAAACGCTGAAGGAAGTCTGAAGCCGTACTGAACGAGCATCTCTTTCCTCGATCTGTCGCCGTTATACATGGCACCGACCTGAGGTATGGTCTGGTGTGACTCGTCAATGAACAAAAGGAAATCTTCAGGGAAGAAATCCATCAGCGTGCATGGAGGTTCGCCCTCTTCCCTTCCCGCAATATGTCTCGAGTAGTTCTCGATCCCTTTGCAAAAGCCCGTCTCTCTCAGCATATCCATGTCATAACGGGTACGCTGCTCAAGTCTGTATGCAGCGATCATGTCGCCTGCTTCCCTCAATTCCTTGAGTCTTACTTCAAGCTCTTCTTCGATCCTGTCTATAGCCTTGTTTAGCTTTGCCCTGCCTGTCGCATAATGCGATGCCGGGAACAGTTCTATGTAATCCCTGGTAAACTCCGTCTTACCTGTTATCGCATCCACATAACTTATCTTGTCTATCTCATCTCCGAAGAAACTTATCCTGGTGAGCGTGTGTTCCGAATCCGGTGTCCAAATGTCTATTATGTCGCCCTTACGCCTGAACGTACCTCTCTGGAGATCGAAATCATTGCGCGTGTACTGCATGTTGATGAGCTGCGCCATGACATTGTCCATCGGTATCTCAAGGCCGACTTCCAGCATGAGGGCAAGGGCAAGATAATCCTCCTTCTCGCCAATGCCGTATATGCAGGATACGGAAGCAACGATTATGACATCATCCCTGGTAAGCAGGGACTTAGTTGCCTCGTGGCGCATACGGTCGATCTCGTCGTTGATGGATGAATCCTTCTCAATATAAGTGTCAGTCGCGGCTATATATGCCTCAGGCTGATAGTAATCGTAGTATGAGATAAAGTATTCGACGGCATTCTCGGGGAACAGCTCCTTGAACTCGGCATAAAGCTGACCTGCCAGGGTCTTATTGTGGGCAAGGACCAGCGTGGGTCTCTGTACCCGCTCGATAATGTTTGCCATCGTGAAAGTCTTGCCCGAACCCGTGACACCCAAAAGCGTCTGGGCTCTCATCCCCTCTTTTATCCCCCTGACCAGGTTATCTATGGCTTCCGGCTGGTCGCCTGACGGCTTATAATCAGATACGAGCTTAAACATAAAACAAGCATTCCTTAATTCTTCTAAACAACTTTGCAGATCTTATTGATCCAGCATCTGAACCTTATGAGTCAATTCTAGAACGTTTGTTCTGCGATTGCAAGACCGCCAGTCCTCATTGGCCGCATATCGGGGCTCCGAGAAGTTCCTCAATGCGTTCTTTCGACGGCGGATCAGTGCCTTCCGTCTCTGCTTCCGCAGCTGCCAGAGCCATACACAGCCTGAATGTATCCGCGGGTGTCATATTGTTTTCGAGGGAAAAAGCGAGACCTGCCGTCATGGCATCCCCGCATCCCGTAGTATTACGGACCTTAACATCGAGGGCATCAGCAAAGAAAGCTTCGCCGTTTCCTCCCGCATATACCGCTCCGGAACTTCCCATCGAAATGAGACAGCGCGTTCCGTACTGACTGAATATCCTCTCCGCTTCCGATTTTGCGGTTTCAGGATCATTGTCGATCCCGAGCTCATCACAATTCGGCTTGACAGCATAGGGACAGGCTTCGATGCCTTTTTTCAGGTACCTTCCCGAAGCATCGAGTATCACCCTGACACCGTCGACAGAATTAAATGCCCGTATAAGATCCGCATAGATCTCCGAAGGAGCACCGGGAAGGGCGCTTCCCGAGATAACGACTATGTCTCCTGCCCCAAGTTTCTCAAGGAGATCTGCTTTGAGTTTTTCGAATGAACTCATGTCATAAAGCGGTCCGTCAGCATTGACGTCGGTCGTTACGCCGTTCTCTCCCGCGATCTTGATGTTCGTTCTGGTATTGCCTGCGGGGTAATCTACGCTAAGGACTTCAAAATCAGGACTGAGCATTTCCTTTAATCTGTCACCGTCTGGACCGCAGATGCCTGTGCATATTACGGATTCCGTACCCAGAGCCTTCAGGACCTTCGAAACATTGATACCTTTTCCGCCCGGATCAGTCCTCATGGCATAAGACTTGTTTATGCTCCCGGGCATAAGACCGGCCCTGACGCAAAGGCTTATGTCGACTGCGGGATTCATGGTAACCGTATAGATCATGGCTTTACGCCTTTCTTTTTAACGTCTTCAGGAATTCCTTCTGTTCCGGTGTAATACGGTAGCTCTCTACCGCTTTCTGAATGGATTTGTTATGTGTCCACTTATCCAGCTTATTTCCTTCGATAAACGGAAGTGCCGCATCATACTGCTTTGCGAGCGCAGTTGCGAAATACCATGCGATCATCATGTTCACATAGTATTCTTCCGAACGGATCTTTGAGACCTTTGTGAGAAAAGAAGTCTTGAAATCCTCATCAAGGAAATGCTCCATGAGCATGCCTATGGCAAATCTCTTCACATATGTCAGATCAGACTTTATCCACCTGTCGACATATCCGAGCAGAAGTTCCTTATTCTTCCTGAATACCTTGGGCGACATCTGGTCGCAAGTGGCCCAGTTGTTGACATACGGCAGGAACCTGTCGACAAGTTCTATGCACTTCTCCGCATCCTTCATGCCGGACAGGATGAATGCGTGCAGCTGGTCTTCTTCGAAATACTTATGCGGCAGATCATCAAGAAACAAAGCAACATCGTCTCTTTTGGTGATCTCTTTTGCGAGTGCACGGAGAGCCGGCGTCCTTACGCCGATTATCGAACCGGCATCGACAGTCGGGATAATGGTTATCTGCATTTCACGGTAACCTTTATCCTGAAGTCTTTCTAATTCCTTGAAGATATCGTCTTTGATCATGGGAGAATCAGAAGACGAGATACATTATTATCGCGGTCGCAACACCCAAAAGACAGCCTGCGGCAACCTGAAGAGGCGTATGACCGAGGAGTTCCTTGAGTTTTTCCTCATTGGGAAGATCCGCACCCGTCACCTTCTCGAACATATCAGCCATTACATTAAGGAGCTCAGCCTGTTTTCCGGCCTGATATCTTACGTTCATCGCATCGTGCATTACAACGATTGCAACGATCATGGCAACGGCAAATACGGCAGAATCAAATCCCTCATAAAGGCCCGTGGCCACTGCTACGGAAACGACCGTAGCGGAGTGTCCGCTCGGCATTCCTCCGTCGCCAAAGAGTCTCTCTATACTGAATTTCTTCGTCAAAATAAGGTTGCTGATACACTTAAACACCTGAGCCAAAAACCAGGATACAACACCAACAACCAAAATCCTGTTTGTTATTATCTGAAGCAGGAAATCCATGCTATCCCTTTCTAATTCCAATAATTCTAATTTATTTTACTCTATCATTTTAAAAAATAAAGACTGGGCGGGTTCAGACACGGCAAAAAAGATGCCGCAGGACTTTCCTGCGGCATCTCTACAAACAAACTCAAAACTTATAAAGTGTGCACTCGTCTTACATTGAGAATGATACCTTAGCATTAAGGCATCATAAGGGAACATTTGTGAACAATCCGTTAACAAAGAACTCCAATTTTGAAGTCATAGACATAATGTGCATTTTGTCACATGTTTTCGCAATATTCGACAAGCATATCCGGAACATACTGGTAATGGTGACTGTCATAGAACTTTACCTTGTATGTGCTGACCCCGTATCCGGCAAGGCGTTCCTCCAGATGCCTGACACCTTCGGTCGTTGAATCATTTTCACCGTAATAATCAGCATAATCCTCGTCTTCCTTATCCCCTGCCGTAATGAACAATTCCCTGTCATAAGCCTTATTCCTTTCAAAATAACCATATTCTGTCCTGTAGCTTTCATAATCGCCGACACAGGTGAAATACGGAGTCCAGAACGTCGGGCTTCCGATAATGTACCTTTTGAAAGGCTTATTCTCGTAAAGATCATAATTGAATGCGGCATAATGAGTAAAGACACCTCCCTGCGAATGGCCGAAAAGGGTCGACCTGTCGTAATCCAGCTTATATTTCGCATCAAGAAAAGGCATCATGTTGTCCGTGATGAAATCAAGGAACTCTTTTTTGTGATCGCACAGGATATTTCCGCGGATCACATTGTCCCAGCCGTCCGTATCATATTCAAATCCAATGGTCACCAGTATCTGCGGTTCCGCCTTTCCATCAGCCATCAGGTCATAAAGTGCAGTAACATCATTAAATCTCCACACGGCATCCGTCATGACGAGCGCAGGGTAAGATCTCCCGGCATCATATCCGGCAGGCGTCGTGACATGCACCGTGAACCCGGTATCCAATTCTTCATCGTACAGGTGATATTCCTTGATGCTGTCTTTTATCGCCCGCACCTTTTCATCATCCATCTGCCAGTAGTAACTGTCGCTTTCTGAACTTACTCCGCCGTTATAGTAATACTCCATGTAATCTTCCAGGAATTTCTTATCCAACGGTTCCGCATCACCTGAGATAACTGCATCGTACAGACTTATAAGGCTCCGATAGTCCTCATCCGCAGGCACTTTGGGATAACCGCCTGCGATATCCTTGTCAAATTCCTTCCGGATCTTCGTCTTTAAGTCCTCATAATCGTCAAAGGAGATCTCCGTATATGCTGTTTCTCCCGTCTTGCTGTCGAAATGCATAAAACTTATCTGTCCGCTCCCGCCGTCATATCCATCCGGCGGCAAAGCGTTGAAAACCGGATTCCCGTATACTATCGAACCGAGACCCGGAGCAAAAAGGATCTTGTCTTTTACTTCGTTGAATCCGGCCTCATCTTCAGTCTCCTCTGCTTTTTCCCACGGATGATCGAGAAGCATGAATTCCGTTTCTTGCGCCTCCGAGAGTTCCTTCTCGGTCATTCGGTTTACGAGCCCGTTACTGCCATCCGTTTTTCCTGCACCGGCAGAGCACGCAGTAAACAAAAGCAATATGGCGGCCGGCATAACGGCCGCGATCACACTGTTGATATTTATTCTTTTCATTCGGATATTCCTCCCTAAGATTGATACCCTGATACTATCAACTTAAGATGGATCACTAAGGGATTGAATATGGATCCTATATGGAGGGAAGGATAATCTTTGCAGCCACGCCGTTGCCGGTATTACAGAGGCTGCAGTCTCCGCCCTGCTTCGTAATGATGAGCTTTGCAAGATAGAGTCCCAGACCGCTTCCTCCGTCTCTGGAACTTCTTGATGAATCGGTTCTGTAGAACGGTTCGAATAAATGCTCTAAATCCTTTTCGTCTATCGACGCACCTCTGTTCTTTATTAGAACGGCTATCTGTCCTTCTTCATTATGAGCGGAAACCTTTATAGTTGTTCCTTCATCCGAATAGAAAACCGCATTGCTGATAAATGCACTTACGGCAAGTCCCGTCAGATCCCTGTTCCCGTTAAAATACAGTCCGCTGTCTATGTCTTCATCAAGCGAGATGTCTCTAATCATAAACAGTTCATCCGACTCGCGGATCTTATCCTTGAGCACTTCGGCCATATCGGTCTTTGTCATCGCAACATCACTTGCCGACTGCATCTTCGAAGCCGTGAGTATCTCATTTATAAGACTCTCCATGCGCTTGACGGTACGTAGTGACCTGGACAGGTATTCCTCATGATCCTCATAAGGGCCGACACCTTCTATCATGCCTCTGATATTGCCTTCAAGAACCGTTACGGGTGTCTTCAATTCATGTGATGCGGCAGCGAAAAAGACTTCTTTCTGACTCTCAAGTTCCTTTACCCTTTTGATCTCCGCTTCGAGTTCTTTTATCTTTTGATCCAGAGCTTCCGACATCGTATTAAGATCACGGGCGAGATCTCCTATCTCATCCCCGCGTCGGTCATCGCACTTAACGCTGAAATCCATCTCGGCCATGTTTTTCGAGACCGCGCTCAGCTTCTTTACGGGACGCGCAAAGAGCATCGTATAGATAAACGAACTCACAAGCGAAAGCGATACCACCACCGCGATCATCAGAGGGTAACTCTTACTTACAGCACGGGGTATCAGATTTGTCTTCACGCCATAGTCAAAATACTGGACAATATATTCCGTCGGATCGTCATTAAATATCACGGCGAATGATCCCATATCATGTTCTGGCTCATATGAGCTTTCCATCGCCTTCCGGTATTCGGACACAGTCTTGAGCGTAAGTTTGCCTATGTCATCAAGAGGATCGTTTATCTGTGTGGTAATGAATTTTGACTGCTCGAAGAAAGCCAGGTCCATTCCGGTCCTTCTTATGAAATCATCGATAAGGATTTCACCGTCCTCTTTGGAAACATCCTTGAGTTCGGTGAGGAGATCGTCCAGTTCATCTTTGGGTGAATAGAGCATTTCGGGAGTCTGCGAATAAAGGACAAAGCAAATGAGCAGGCCTGATAATACCTGAACGATAAAAGATATGAGAAATACCTTTACTGCCAGTCTGTTAATTATCCGTCTTTGCAATCCTGTACCCCTTGCCCCTTACGGTCTCGATATAGTCTCCCCCTAATTTGTGCCTTAAATTCTTGATGTGGCAGTCAACGATCCTCTCGTCAACAAGGGAGTTGTAATCCCACAAAAGATCCAGGAGCAATTCCCTTGAATAAATCTTTCCGGGATTCCTAATAAAGGTCAGCAGGATATCAAACTCTCTGGCGGTAAGCTCGACCGCTCTTCCCGATACGCTGACTTCCATGGTGTCCTTATCGAGCGTGATATCACCGTAATTGATTATGTGATCAGCATTAGTCTGATTGCCTTCATTTCTCCTGAAAAGAGCTTTGATCTTCCTTACCAGAACAGGCATCGAAAAAGGCTTGGTGACATAATCGTCTGCCATGAGGTCAAAGCCTTTGATCTGCGACCTGTCGTCATTCAATGCGGACAGGAAAACCACCGGTATATCTGACTGCTTTTTAATGACTTCACAGACACCGAAACCGTCTATCTTCGGGATCATGATATCCAGGAGCACAAGATCATAACTGTTCGCGGCAAACATGGACAGCGCCTGAACGCCGTCTTCCGCAACATCCACCTCAAATCCCTCGCGGGACAGGTAATTGAAGATCAATTCCCTGATCTGAGGCTCATCTTCTGTTACAAGGATCTTTTTCATAATGCTATTTTAATCCAATTATGTGGATTGAATGTGGAGAAATCCCCTCGCAAGGAAAAAGCCCGGGATCTTCCGGGCTTTCCTTTTAGTCGTAATAGTCGAATTCGAGTTCGCACACCTTGACGGTATCGCCCTCTTTACACCCCATCTTTTTGAGTTCTTCGAAAACTCCCTCGTTCTCGAGTGTTCTCTGGAAGAAGTTGGTCGATTCGGTATCTTCAAAGTTGGTCGAATTGAATATCTTCTTGATCCATTTTCCCGTGACTTCGAAGTTTCCGTCCTCATTGATGATGATCTCGAATTTCTTTCCTTCATCAAATGTGTAGACCTTCTCGCCGCCTTCAGCGATGTCATGAAGGATCGTGGGCGGGAGTTTTGATACCGTCTCAGTGATCTTGTCAGACAATTCCTCTAAGCCGATACGTCCTGCGGCTGAAATAATGAATACGTCTTCATATCCCATCTCTGTAACGGCATTAACGAATTCCTGAGCCTCTTCATCAGTCACGCCGTCGCATTTATTGCCGACAACGATCTGCGGTCTGGATGCCAGATCGAGGCTGAATTCCTCGAGTTCGTTATTGATCGTCTTGAAATCCTCTATAGGGTCTCTTCCGTCTGTTCCGGAGAGATCGACTACATGTACTAGGAGCCTCGTTCTCTCTATATGTCTTAAGAAGTCGTGACCGAGGCCTGCTCCTTCGTGGGCATTTTCGATAATGCCCGGAATGTCTGCAATAACATAAGAGAAATCATCCTGGGATACCACTCCCAAAACGGGTTCCAGTGTCGTAAACGGATAATCCGCGATCTTCGGCTTTGCTCTTGTAAGGACAGATAAGAGAGTGGACTTGCCCGCATTCGGGAATCCAACGAGACCTACATCTGCGATCAGCTTCAGCTCTATGCCGAGTTCCCTCTCCTCACCGGGAGCGCCGGGTGTGGCAAACTGCGGAGCCTGTCTTATGGAATTCGCATAGTGCATGTTTCCGAGACCGCCCTTGCCGCCTCTTGCAACGACCACCTTCTGGCCGGGCTCAGTAAGATCCGCAATGATATCACCAGTAACGGCATCCTTTACGACAGTACCTACCGGAACGCCGATAATAAGGTCTTCACCGCGCTTGCCATACATCTTCTTGCCCATGCCCTTTGCGCCGTTCTGCGCAATGAACTTATGCTTGAACCTGAAGTTCTGAAGGCTCGTGAGATTAGGTGCCGCCTGAAGGATGACATTGCCGCCGTCACCGCCGTCGCCGCCGTCCGGACCGCCGTTGGTAATATACTTTTCCGTATGGAAGCTGAGCGCGCCGTTTCCGCCGTCGCCTGCTTTAACATAGATCTTAGAGTGATCGATAAACATCTTTATTCTCCCGAAAAACAAGAGCAGTCCGATCGCCAAACCAGCGACAGACTGCTCCTCTTAGGTTTCCTTAAATCGCCTTATCAGGCAGGATAAACGCTAACCTGCTTCTTATCCTTGCCCATACGCTCATACTTGACCTTACCGTCGATCAAAGCGAAAAGCGTATCGTCAGAACCGATTCCGACATTTGTGCCGGGATGGATCTTTGTGCCACGCTGTCTGACAAGAATATTGCCGGCCAGAACTGTCTGTCCGTCACCTTTCTTCGCTCCTAATCTCTTGGACTGGGATTCACGGCCGTTCTTGGTGGAACCCATTCCCTTCTTATGTGCGAAGAGCTGTAAATTAAACTTAATCATCTTACACCTCCGGTGTTCTTGAATTAATAATCTCTACGTACTTCTTCTTTTTGGTGTTATAGTCTCTTGCTATCCCGATAAGACCCAGTTCGCAGGTCCTCATTATTATCTGAGCCCTGTCCCTTGTCTCATCACTTCCCTGTTCGGGAACCGTTATCCTTAAGTTGACATCTTCAGTGCCTTCATTGCTGATACGGAAGAACGATTCGCTGTCATAACCGCAGATGTCTTCCAAAGCACTTGCCGCCGTGAAAAGGAGTGTCGATACTCCGGCGCATACGATGTCTTTTCCGGGATCATCATAACCTGCATGCTCGTTGGCATATATGGCGCAGATCCTGTTGCCTTCCCTGTTGACGATAACGGAAATCATAACAGATTACGCGTTGATAGCCTTGATAAGTACACGTGTGTAAGGCTGTCTGTGGCCATTCTTTCTTCTGTAGCCCTTCTTAGCCTTGTACTTGGAGACGATAACCTTCTTGTTTCTGCCCTGCTTAACGATCTCACCGGTTACTGTAGCCTTAACATCGCCAGCTACGATACCGTTGTCATCAGATACTGCAAGTACTTCCTCGAAAGTAACCTGGCTGCCAGCCTCACCTTCCAGCTTCTCAACGAAGATCTCATCGTCTACGGAAACCTTGTACTGCTTGCCGCCTGTCTTGATAACTGCGTACATTATTTATTCCTCCTGTTCTTCCAGTCTCGCTGCTCTACCCAAGGCAGCGCCTCTAAAAAAGCGCATTTAAATAAGCCCGTCGCATGCGGTCACCCGCGTATAATAAACCACGGGCATCTCAAAGTCAACAATAAATTAATATATGGATCACCCTGCGGCAAATATCACGAGAGCCGCAACGATGCCGAATATAAGCCCGGTTATCTCGTAAAAGTCCGATATCCTCTTTATCGGGGTAACGCACACGAACGGCAGGATGCCGGTGGCAAGGCCTGTAAGGGATGCCCCGATCAGCGCGTGATCGCAGTTTATCACACCGAGTATTATGAGAACTGCCGAAGGAAGCAATGCTTCAAGGAAGTATGCCGGACTCCCGAAATAGGCCGCCGGTCCCTGCCCCGAGATCCTCGACTTCTTGTCGGCAAGGATCAATGCCACGGCCGACAGGCTCATTACGACAAATACTATGAGCGCGGTCACCCAGTTGTTATTGTCCTTTACCATTCTCTCGGCATTCGTCAGGTTCAGCGACGTACCGACCAGGATCATTATCTCCGTAAGACCCGTGACGACGGATGCGATAAATATCGTAAAGCCATAGTCTTTTCTGGTATATGTGATCTTTTTGGAAGCGATGAGCTTCAGCTGTGCGAGCGCCATCAGGCCGATGATGAGCACGGGCGAATAGACCGCCACATATTTCGCATACTGCTTCACCTGCGGAATAAAGGTCATTACCGCGCCACAGAGAGCGATCCAACCGGATATCCCGAGAAATATTATGGCGCCTAAGCTGTCTCTTCCCTTCAGGACTTTGTCGCCCTTGTCGGGAACGCTGACCGGCACCATGAACAGGAAGAGCGCGAGCGATGCGACAGACATCAGCACGGAAAATACCAGGAGAACTGTCCAGAGCGTGATCCTCGAAGACGAATAACCTCTTCCGAATGTCGTTCCGAGATACTGTGAAAGTTCGCTCAGGAACATCGGTGAAGAAAAGAGTCCGTCGCCGATCTTTTTCGATGACAGCGACAGATATCTCATCTGGTTCTGCGAGACGAACACCTTAGACGGGAAGAGCTTTCCCCTTTGAGCCGGATGGCCGTACATCGTATCGACGCCCGATATCTTCTCGAATATCATCTGCGCGCCGTTAAGTTCTGTCGAAGATTTTGCTTTGGTATCAGATCCGAAAACAGCACAGGGAACCGCAGGATTTTCGCTCGTGTAACCTTCGAGCGAGGCATTTCCCGGATATTCGGGATCTATGAGGATATATCCTTCGATGTTGCCTGCCCCGGAATCAAGAAGGTCGTCCATCACCTTGAACGCATCGCTTCCGACAGCGCAGATCACGACCTTCTGTTTGTTGTATCCGTGAGGAAGCTCATAAACATATCCCTGTTTGGAGCTCTTATTATCGGACTCAACTATCTCATAATCAAAATCAGCCGCTGCCAGCGCATTCCTGAGAGACACTTCGGGAATATTCCTGCCGTCGGAATATATCAACAGCGTGTTGCCGGCATTCCGGCTGTCCTTAAAGGACATCCCATAGAGCACAAAAAGTGTGACCGCAAGACAGAGGGAAATGCCCAAAGCAAACCACGCGGCTTTGGGTATCTTGATCGGGCGCAGTTTACGGAATCCGTATTGCGGCGCGGCCGGTCTCTCCTGCGGATCTCTTTGGGAAGTCTTCTTCATTATTTCTCCGGACAGAGCTCATCGCCCAAAGTCCTGATATCCTCCGGACCGAGGATAAGGATGATGTCACCGGGTCTGATAAGCTCGTCTATCCTCTTTTTCAGTTCTTCCCTGTCTTCGTAAAACTCGGCATCGCCGCCCTGTTCATTGATCTTATCCGAGATCATCTTGCTGGACATTCCGAGCGTATCGCTCTCCCTGTCGGAGAAGATCTCTGCAAACAATACCTTTTTGCAGGGAAGAAGGCTTGATACGTAATCGTCGAAAAGGAGTTTTGTACGGTTGAATGTCAGAGGCTGGAAGACAACGAGGATATCGTTGTGCGGCATATTGGAAGCCGCTTCTATGGTAGCCCTTGCCGCAGTCGGGTGATGTGCATAGTCGACTACGACATCGCAGCCTTTGTACTTGCCCTTTACGGTATATCTTCCATCGGCACCCGCAAAGCTGTTTAACGCGTTTCTTATCGCGTCAGGTGTTGCCCCGTTAACGTAAGCAGCTGCTGCCGCATTGAGTGCGTTTGAGATGTTGTGGCTTCCGGGTATCCTCAGCTGAACATCTATCCTGGTCTCCTGATCGAATACGATATCGAAAGAAGGCAGTCCGTCATTAAACGTGATGTTCTCCGCCCTGCAGCCGGCAACCGCGCCTGTCACTTCACAGACAGCGTCATCCGTTGCGCAAGCTATTATCTGAGGGAATGACCTTCCTGCACTTGCAAAGTATTCCTTCGCTTCTTCAACAGCCTTGGCGATGTTCTTATCGTGTCCGGAAACAACGACATAACCGTTATCGTCAACAAGTCTTATGAAACGTGCAAATACATCTATTACATCTTCGATCGTCGGATAGCAGTCGACATGATCGTGATCGATGTTGGTGATTACGGCCGTGGTCGATGAGAAATTCAGGAAAGATCTGTTGAACTCGCACGCTTCCGATACCAGAAGATCTTCCGAACCGGCCTTTACCGTACCTCCGAAAATATCAAGATCAGCTCCGAGGTGTACCGTCGGATCAAGTCCTTCATCTATCAGCATAAGAGATATCATGGATGTGGTAGTGGTCTTTCCGTGCGTGCCTGAGACATTGATAACGTTCTTATATGTTCTCGTGAAAGCTCCGAGGAACTCGGCTCTGTCAAATATCTGAAGTCCGAGCTCATTCGCCCTGCTTACCTCTTTGTTGTCGGGCAGTATGGCAGCCGTCTTAACAAGATAATCGGGCTTGAAATCATCGATGTTTGAAGCGACCTGAGGATAGTATATCTTTATCCCCTGTTCTTCAAGAATGGCTGTCCTCTCCGAAGGATGATTATCCGATCCTCCGACAACAAATCCGGCATGCTTTGCAAGTCTTGCAAGACCGTTCATGGAGATGCCGCCTATTCCGATAAAATAGATCCTTGCGCCCTGCTTTATATCTTTCAATGTAAAACTCTTAGGTTCCAGCACTGTAAACACTTCCCTTTATCTTCAAGATTTCAAGTAATTCTATCATTTCAGGACCGTACGGCAAAATCTCCGACTACGGCATTTGTGAATGATATAAGGTCGGATGACTTGAGCCTTAACTGCACGCCCCTCTGACCAGCACTTACGCAGACGTCGTCAACAAGTTCAATCATCTCATCTATGAACGTCCTGTACTGTTTCTTCATTCCGATAGGAGAACAGCCTCCCCTGATATAGCCGGTAACGTTCAGGAGATCTTTTACGTGTATCATGTTGACGCTCTTGCATCCTGCGAGTTTTGCGGCTTTTTTCAGGTCAACCTCGTCATCAACGCAGATGCAGAACACAAGATATTCGCCCTTGTCGGATACTGCTGTCAGCGTCTTAAACACTTCCTCATAAGGAACGCCCAGATATTCCGCTACATGATGACCGTCCAGGTCATTTTCGTCGTACTCGTATTCCTGATATGTATAATCGATCCCCGCCTTATCAAGGATCCTCATGGCATTTGTCTTCTTAAACTGAGACATGAAGCGCCTCCTTACTGTTGCTCTGCATATTCTATCCTTGTTGCCAATACGATTCAAATTGATAAAATAGACTAACTATCGATTATTGGAGAGGCTTATGCTTAACAAAGAATACCCGTTGCACGATATGAACCTTGTTTTCGACATGATCGAACAGTCGATAAAGAACGGCGGAACGCACGACAAGGCAGAAGAAGAGATGAACCTTCTCATGCATCTATACGCAGGTCTCCCTGCAGAAGCCGTCGAACATGGCATGATGTTTATCCACGGCAGAGCATGTGAGATTCCTGCCTCATCTGATATAATCCCTCTCCATGTAAGGCTCATGAACCTTCTGGAATACCTCGAAAAGATAGAGTATCTCGCCGAGATCCCGGCTACGATGACATCCGAGGAAATATCCAAGAGAAGCGAAATGATGAACTCTCTTGATGAGCACGAAAAGCTTTTCGGCACACCGCTCCTCGGATATCAGTTCAACATGGGCAGCAAAGAACCGAAAAAAGCTGAAGAAGGCGAAGATGAAGACAGCGGCAGACTCCTTCTCATGAACAGCCAGGCATCGGTATTCGCCTGCAAGGACATCTATAAGACAGCGATCTTTTACGAAGACAAGCTTGGTTTCAGAGCGACTCACCTTGACGATGAGGCAATGCCTCACATCAAGCTCACGAGGGATAATATTGCGATCGTTCTCGTCCGGGGCGAAGGCGCCATCACCAAGCCCGCAAGAGAATTCGGCATCAAGTATGACATGTACATATACTGCTCCGAGCCCTTCCTGCTCCACAACGAGATCGCAGGCAACGGCATAAAGATAATCGAAGATCTTCCGGAAGCAAAAGCAGCGCAGAGCCAGACCATAAACCGCCAGTTCGTCTTCGAAGATGTCGACGGCAGGCACATCTGCGTCTCACAGTTTATTGAGACAGCTTAACGGTGCATCTCAAAAGGGTTTTGGTCTTCTTCGTTAAATAACCCCGACAATGCAATGTGCTCGAAAACGTCATGCTGAAAGCCTTTTTCGTGACGATTTCGTGTACATAAATACCAATTTGCATTTATTCGTCATGCCGAGAAGCATTTTCGCAAAGTTTCTTAACAAAATGATTTTATCTCATGGACATACTCACTACAACAAAAACTCCCATGTCCGCTCAGGACGTGGGAGTCTTGGTTATATGAAACTGTCTGAGGATATTACTCTGTTCTCCTGATGGTGAGACTTACAGATCTCAGATCTTATTAAGAGTCACATCTCCGGATGAGCAGTGGATCTTCATTTCAGCCGTGCCGTTCCCGCTGATGTAATCCTTGCCGTTCTTCTCGAAAGGAAGGTTATAGTTGAACTCACCGCTCGAGACATTAAGATGAACCGTAACATCAGCGTCTTCAGGGATTCTGACATCGATTCCGCCGGAGCTGCAATTGATATTTGAAGTTTCAGGGACCTTATTCAGGCTGATATCGGAATGACCGCTGGAAGCCTTTGTGGTGAGGTTCTTTACTTCGTCTGCTTCAAGCTTAATGCCGCCTGAACTTACATCTACGTCAAGTGTATTTACCGTGCCCATTACAGCGTTAACTCCGCCTGAAGAAGAATGGATCTTAGCCTGGTCTACTGTTCCCTGCTGTTCGACAGTGATCTTGCCGGAAGACGAATCAATGTCGAAAGACTTGCAGTCACCGTTCTGAATGATAACGACATTACCTGAAGAGGCCTTAACCTTTAATGAATCACTGTTGCCGTTCTGAGCAAGACCTACATTGCCGGAAGAAGACTTCAATTCGACAGCAGTTGCAGAGCAGTCGATATTCATGTTGCCTGATGAAGCATATGAATACAGAGAATCTGTTGTAAACCCGTACAGATCTATATCACCGGAAGATACTTCGATGATGAAGTCATCAAGTTCCTGAGCCTCGGGGATCGTGATCTCAAGGCTCTTCTCGATCTTGTTGAAGTTGATCGACTTGGTTGAAACGCAGTATCTGACATAGAGCGTATCGCCGTCTACCCATGTGTGGACCTGATGGTCAGAATCGATATCTGTGTTGGCGGTCTCATCTACCTTAATGTTGTCAGTGTCTGTACCCCTAACCTTTACTTCGCCTGAGAGATAATCGATGTTGATCTTTGTGATCTTGTCGTCGATCTCACGATCACCAGCCGTGTATTTGTCACCGTTCTCGTACCGGTAACTGACTGTGTTGATCAGACCGAACGAGCAACCTGTTAAGCAAAGTGTTGAAGGCACGATAAGAGCCATTGCTCCTGCTACTAAATGTTTTGTGTTCATTATTTCTTTCCTCCCTTATTTTTTCCAACTAAGAAACCGATTCCGGCAATTACGAGTCCTATAACTACGAAAGTTAAAGGCGGCACTGATACACCGGAAGAATAAGTAACGCCTGTCCTTGAAACACTTGCTTCTGCAGCAGGTCCGAGAACCGAGATAAGGCATGACATAACACCTGCTGATGCAACGCAAAGACCTGTCTTAACGCAAGCGTTGAAGCGCAGATATCTGATGATAGCAAAGATCGCCCAGCATAATCCGACCAAAGGCATTGAGACTGCAAATGCCATCGGGAAGAACTCCTTCATTCCCACAAACATGCCGATAGAGAACATCATGAGAACAAATGCAGCTGTGCAAGCGCACATTATCGCAAGACCCTTGTGATTCTTAACATAAGCATTTACAGGTCTTCTGTACGCGATAAAAGGCGCGAAAAGCATCGTAAGTCCAAAGAGGGTTGAAGATGCCGCAACCAGGAACCAGTTGCCTCCTGAGTAGATGCAGATAACACCGAGGAGAAGTAAAACGCTTCCGGTAAATGATGCCATTGTGGTAAACATCTTGTTCTCGGGTACCATGAGCGGAACAACGATCAAAGATGCTGCAACGAGGATTCCTGCGAGAACTATGAAGAACCATGTAAGTCCTGCGCCTGTAGCGAGATTAACAATGAGGCATACGAGAATCGGTATCGCGAATATCATTGCGATGATGCTTCCTGCCAGAGCGCTCTTTCTCTTAAAAAACCTGGCCTGGGAGTTTATTACCTCATCCTTTTCCTTAACGATCTTCTCATCTATGGTAAAGTCATTCAGACTGTTTAACATCTTCTTGCAATCAGCACACTCTGCAAGATGTTCTTCAACGATCTTTTTTGAGGCTTCACTGCATATATCGTCTTTATATAACGGCAGAAGATCTGAGATCAAATCACAATTATATTTCATATTCATCCATCCTTTCCTTGATCTTTAATCTGGCTCTGTGATACGTGACCCGGGCCCAGGTCTCTGTCTTACCGAAGATAGAACCGATCTCCGCGAATGACAGCTCGCCGAATACTCTCAGCTGGAAGACCTCTTTATACGGTTCCTCCAGCCGGTGGAGTATCGTGTGTATCTTCAAGGATGTGTCCCTGTCGGCGAGCTTATCCTCTATCCCTTTATCCGTGTCAGGAAGCTCGGCTCCGGGTTCATCATCCTGGTTCGCATAATGCCTTTTGGTATCTATGAAGATATTCTTTGCGATAGCGCACAGCCACGTGTAACTGTCACTGTCTCCCCTGAAGCTCTTATCAGTCGATATCGCCCTGAAAAAGGTCTCCTGGGTTATCTCCTCGGCATCATTACGGTCCTTGGCAAGTGTCATAACGTAGGAGAAAACCTTCATATAAAAGGCTTCATAAAGCTTTTCTGCGGTTTTCTTATCCACGTATCAAACAACCTTTCTTTTGTGATCTCACCTGTTAGACGGAGATATCGCAAATTCGTTACAAGAAAAATCGAAAATTTTTCAAAATTTTTTTGCAGTCCCGAAAACCCATTGTTTTCGGGGTTTTTGCACTTATTTAAACCCGATGGTAACCCTCGGATTGTTCCCGTAATCTCTTATCGTAAGACAATCTTTCAGTCCGCCCTGCCCGAAAAGCTCCCTAACGGCATCTCCCTGTGCGTACCCGTGTTCGGCCATCAGGGCACCTCCGTCCCTGAGGAGTTCTTTCGCGCACCTGATGATGTACGGATAGAATAAGAGACCGTCAGCGCCGGCCCTGAGTGCAAGGTCCGGCTCGTGGTCTTTTACGACGCTGTCTAATTCTTCCATTTCAGCATCCGTGATATAAGGCGGATTGGATACGATGATGTCGAGTTTCCCCAGTTCAGGCACACTTTTTAGGACATCATGCTTTAATACCTTTATGTCTTCAGGCTTCAGAGCCTGGGTCTTAACATTATCTTTTGAAGTTTCAATCGCGTTATCGCTTATGTCGATGAGACATCCTTCCGCTTTGCCGCCTGATCTGACGATCTCATTTGCAAGGGAGATTCCGATGCATCCTGAACCGGTGCAGAGATCGGCGAACCTTATATCTGTTATATCCTTACCGTATGAAGGAACTGTCAGCAGATCGCCTGTTGCCAGATCATTTATCCCAAAAAACTTAAGAGCCGCCTCAACAACTGTCTCAGTATCTGCTCTGGGGATAAGAACTCCGGGACGCACTTTATAGCATTCTTTAAAGAAATGCCGGTATCCCAGAATATAAGCAAGAGGCTCGCCTTCAGCGCGCCTCTTCACAGCATCTTCCAATGCTTTGCCTTCTAATTCTCCGCTTAAGATATCAAGGTCTAACGAAGCTTCATCGTCACCCGCTTCCTTAAGTATCGCGAGCAGTCTGTCATTACCAGACGTCATCTTCCTTGTTCTCCGGGATTACTGCCTGCATCGAAGCGATAGCTACTTCCACGATCGGGCCGTCAGGTTCTTCCGTCGTAAACTTCTGGAGCCAGAGTCCGGGCTTGGACATAAGCCTGCAGAACCAGTTCCTGTCATGACGTCCGACAAATCTCAGTATCTCAAACGAGATGGAGCAGATGATCGGGATTGCTACGACCCTGATAACGAGGTTGACCCACATGGGCTGGGCACCGGTGAATATACCGATGACCGTATAGATGATGATGGAGATCGCAAGAACGTTGAACATGAATGATGTTCCGCAGCGGGGATGGAAACGTGTCTGCTTCAGTACGTTTTCGACTGTGAGCGGGAGCCCCGCCTCATAGCAGGCGATCGTCTTGTGCTCAGCGCCGTGATAACGCCATACCCTCTTGATGTCCTTGAGCTTTGAAGCAAAGATCAGGTACAAAAGGAAAATGATGAGTCTCAAAAGACCTTCGGCAACATTGAGCACTATGGACATCCACTTGAGTTCAAGGAACTGTTCGGGAATGAACTTTGCGGCTATCTCGATTATGAGCCTCGGTGCGAGGATGAAGAGACCGACGGACAAAAGGATGCCTATGATGGCTGAGATCGACATCATGACATTGAAGTGCCTCTCGGTAAACTCGTCGAGACGGGATTTCTTCTGGGGTTCCTTGGTATCTTCCGGCTTGCCCTCCTCTGAGATATCGGCAGCCTTCATGAGCGCGCCGGTACCGGTAACGAGCATCTTATAGAACCTGATGCATCCTCTGATAAACGGTACTTTTTCAAAGTAGGAAGTCTTCTCGCCCTGCTTGATCTCCTCGACATAGATGGTGCCGTCGCCCTTCCTGACCGCCATTGCAGTTCTTGTAGGTCCGACCATCATTACGCCTTCGATAAGTGCCTGACCGCCGATGGTCGTCTTCTTGACCGGCGTGTCGCAGGCTTTCTTCTTCGAAGCTTTGGCAGGCTTTGCCGGTGCCTTTGCCTCTGCGGCAGGAGCCAGCTCCTGTGCTGCCTCCTCAGGAGTTATCTCTTTTATCTGATCTTCGGTTATCAGCTTCATGTTGTCACTGTTCTCTGACATGTGGTTCCCCCAAATGAGCATAATTGTACATTCTGTGGTGATTATATCATTTAAAACTTTCCGTGATGTTACAGACAAAAGGCAAAATAACGGAATATGGGCAATCAAAAACCGCCCCCGGAATCCGGAAGCGGTCTCTAATTCTTTGTCAAATACGAGAATTAAGCTTTTTCCATTCTCTTCTTGAACTTATCAACACGTCCGCCTGTATCAACGAGCTTCTGCTTGCCTGTATAGAACGGGTGGCAGTTGGAGCAGATATCTACTCTCAGGTCGCTCTTTGTGGAAAGAGTCTCGAATGTGTTGCCGCATGCGCACTTAACTGTGACGAGCTGCGTCTTAGGATGAATTCCTTCTTTCATGTTACCTTTCACCTCTCGATCAAAGATATGACGCGTAATCTGAATATCACGTATGTCATACCGGATTCTTCGTGTTAGCCTTGCTATATTACTTGAATCGGTTGCGGTTGTCAATCGGTTGCAAAAGATTTCTTTACGGAAAGTACAAACGATTTGTTGCTCGTCGTCTTTTCCATGAAACTTATGACCGCATTGGTAGCCGTAATGGTATCCGCTTCGGCAATCCTTCTCCTTATGAGCCATACCGCGTCGAGTTCTTCCTGCGTGAGGAGGAGATCCTCTCTTCTCGTACCGGACTTGTCGACCGCGATCGCCGGGAAGACTCTTCTGTCTGCGAGCTTTCTGTCGAGCGTGACTTCCATGTTGCCCGTTCCCTTGAACTCCTCGAAAATGACTTCGTCCATCCTGGAACCCGTCTCGATGAGTGCAGTGGCAAGGATCGTAAGGCTTCCGCCGTGCTCGATGTTTCTTGCGGCACCGAAGAATCTCTTAGGTCCGTAGAGTGATCCCGGATCGAGACCGCCTGACAAAGTCCTTCCCGTAGGATTGATCGTAAGGTTGTATGCTCTTGCAAGTCTGGTCATGGAATCCAGCAGGATAACGACATCCTTGCCGAGCTCTACGAGCCTCATAGCCCTCTCGAGCACGAGCTCCGTTACTCTTACGTGATTCTCGGGACGCTTGTCGAATGTCGAATAGACGACCTCGCCCTGTATGTTCCTCTGCATGTCCGTAACTTCCTCAGGACGCTCGTCAATGAGGAGAACGATCAGTACGCAGTTCGGGTTGTTTGCAGTGATGGAATTTGCGACCTTCTGCAGGAGGATCGTCTTACCTGCCTTCGGCGGTGAAACGATCATACCTCTCTGGCCCTTACCGATAGGCGAGAACAGGTCGATGATCCTCGTGGAGATATCTTCCTTCTCCGTCTCAAGATCCAGTCTCTCGTTAGGATAGATGGCCGTAAGGCTCTCGAACTTCGGACGTCTTCTGATGTTGTCGTAATCGCCCTCGATAACGGGAATGCCGTTTACTTCGGTTATGCGCTTGAGCGGAGCATATCTGTCCTTGCCGCGCTTGGGCATTGCGAACCCTTTGATATAGTCACCTCTTCTGAGGCCCATTCTCTTTATGAACTGACCGGGAACATAAGCATCGTCTTCGCCCGGCAGATAGTTATGTCTGTGAATGAATCCGCAGAAATCATTCTTGTTGCCTTCGTTGTTATTGATGGCGAGAACACCTTCGATCTCGATCTCAACAGGAAGCGCGGGTTCCTGATTCTCTTCTTCTGTGCCTTCGGCAGGAACCTGCTCCGTAGTTTCCACTGTCTTTGTATCCTGTCCGGGACCGAAAGAGATCTTTCTTCTCTTGGATCTGCCGTGCTTGCCCTGATTCTGTACAGGCTCTGCCGGCTTTGCACCCTCGGCCTTAGGTTCTTCAGCCTTGGATTCCTCAGGCTTTGTTTCTTCAGCCTTTACTTCTTCGGAAGCTTTTTCCTCAAGAGCAAGTGATTCGATGGGAGTAGGTTCTGCAGGCTCTGATTCTTCAGCCTTTGCTTCCTTCTTCTTTCCGCCTCTTGTTCTCTTGGCCTTTGTTTCCGTCTTCTTGGATGACTTGCCGTCTTCCTTTGCCGCTTTCTCAGCCTTGGCAGGAGCAGCTTCTTCTGTTTTTTCCTCTGAAGCTTTTGCCTCAGGAGCTGCCTCTTCAGCCTTAGCCTTCGTCTTTCTCGTACGCTTTGCTGGCTTCTTCTCTTCCTTGGCCTTTACCTCGGCTTCGGGAGCTGCAGCGGTCTCGATCTTCTCTTCAACTGCCTGTTGATTTTCTTCCACTTTTATCTCCTCTTCACGCTCTGCCTTTTTCATGGCATCTGCTAATTCATTGGTCTCAAACCTTGCGGTCCTTCCCACATCCTCGATGAGCTCATCAAGACTCTTTGTATTCTCATTGCTCCTCATGGGCTCAGGAATAGATACAGGCTTAACGGGAATGGGGTCTTCCGCAAGATCAACGACTGTTACGTCACCGATGTTCTTTGCTCCCGTGATAGCCATGATGAGTTCATCTCTCGTCTTCGATTCTGCTTCTTCCGGAGTGAAATCCCCGAATGCAACGGCTATCTGCCTCAAGTCAGAATCCGTCTTAGAATTTAGATTGTCAAAATCGTCCATAAACGCCTTTCAAATGTAACCAGTAATAGATAGTGTTTTCCCGAAAAGTCCTATTATCGCGTAATTCTGCCAAAGGGATTAATTACTAAATCTTGTAAAGGAAATATCTAGAACTAAAAGAATGCGCGCCGGGTATTTCCCCGACGCGCATAATATAACATTAGTATTTCATTCAGTCAATCGCATTGAAAACTTATCACGTACGTTTGACTGACGCGGATATCAGTTGTCGCTCAATGCGGCGAACTTATCCATCATGTCGAGCGCCTTACCTGTTCCGATAACAACGCAGGAGATAGGATCCTGTGCAAGATATACATCGATGCCGATCCTGTTCGAGAGCATGTGGTCAAGTCCGTAGAGCATGGCTCCGCCGCCTGTCATTACGATACCTCTCTGGGAGATATCAGCCATGAGTTCCGGAGGTGTTCTCTCGAGAACGTTGTGAACGGCTTCAAAGATCTGTGTGATAGGCTCTTCAAGTGCTTCGAGCATTTCTGTTGAAGAAACCGTAACCGTTGAAGGAAGACCCGTGATAATGTTTCTTCCCTGAACGTCCAATGTGAGCTCTTCGTCTCTCGGATAAGCGCAGCCGATCTCGATCTTGAGCTTCTCTGCGGTCTTCTCACCGATGAGGATATTGTGTCTCTTTCTTACGTGCTTGATGATGGCTTCATCGAACTTGTCGCCTGCAACCTTGAGAGATGCGTCAACAACAGGCTCGCAAAGCGAGATAACGGAGATATCCGTCGTACCGCCGCCGATGTCTACGACCATTGAACCGCAAGCCTTTGTGATATCAATACCTGCACCGATCGCTGCTGCGATGGGCTCTCTGATAAGGAATACGTCCTTTGCGCCTGCGTGACGGCATGCATTCTCAACTGCCTGCTGCTCAACAGGTGTGATGACCGAAGGAACGCATACTACGATGGTAGGCTTGAAATATGTGGCACGGAGGCCTGTGCAGACACGGCCGATAAAAGCCTTGAGCATGACTTCTGTAGCTCTGAAGTCGGAAATAACGCCTTCACGTAAAGGACGGATGGCTTCAACGATACCGGGAGTACGTCCGAGCATGAGCGAAGCAGATTCGCCGACTGCCAGAACCTTACCCGTTTTGCTGTTTACTGCAACAACGGAAGGCTCTTTGAGAACGATTCCTTTTCCCCTGATATAAACAAGAACACTGCTGGTGCCGAGATCGACACCTATTTCCATGCCTAAGCCCATAAATTCACCTCATATATAAGAAAGCGCCGTCAGTGACGCATTTGCTCATAAAAATTCAATTTATTATTACATTCGCCCTTATAAAAATCAATTACGGCACGCCCTATTTTAAGTGACAATCTTATTTCAATTTGTGGCGATTTATCGGCATTTCCGGCGACCGGCCCGAAGTGATTTTCGCTCTTCAAGAACGCCCTCCGCATCAACAAAGCTTGCATTTTTACTGTAATTTTCGAAAACATCGGAGTATAATTAGTTGTTCTAATAATAAAAAGGAGTCTTTAGTATGAGTTATTCAATCGAGACCGACAAAAAATGGCAGGCAAAATGGGCCGAAACAGGGCTCTACAAGTTTGATCCGGACGCAGAAGGCAAGAAGCTTTACTGCCTGGAGATGTTCTCCTATCCTTCCGGCGCCAACCTACACCTGGGTCACTGGTATAACTATTCGCTTACGGACTCCTGGGCAAGGTTCAAGCACATGCAGGGCTTCAACCTCTTCCACCCCATGGGATTCGATTCATTCGGACTTCCCGCCGAGAACTATGCGATAAAGACAGGCATCCACCCCAAGGATTCCACGCTGAAGAACATCGATACGATGGAAAAGCAGCTCCAGGCAATGGGTACTACGGTCGACTGGGATTATGAGGTCAAGACATGCATGCCCGACTACTACAAATGGAACCAGTGGTTCTTCATCGAGCTTTACAAGAAAGGCCTCGCATACCGTAAGAACGCACCGGTCAACTGGTGTCCTTCATGCAAGACCGTTCTTGCAAACGAGCAGGTAATCGAAGGCACTTGCGAGAGATGCCACTCTGATGTCATCCGCAAGAACATGACACAGTGGTTCTTCAAGATCACCGAATATGCACAGGAACTTTTAGATGACCTCCCGAAGCTCGACTGGCCTGAAAAGACAAAGAAACTCCAGAAGAACTGGATCGGCAGATCAGAAGGCGCGCAGGTTGCTCTTTATGTTGAGAAGAATGGCGAGCGTCTTACAGACGAGAACGGCAATCCCATGAAGCTCGAAGTGTTCACCACGAGAGTCGATACGTTCATGGGTATCACTTATGTTGTTATCGCACCCGAGTCCGAGCTCTGCGCAAAGCTTACGACAGACGAATGCAGAGAAGCTGTCGAGGCATACCGCCTTGCAACTTCAAAGGTTAACGAGATCGACCGTATGTCCACCACACGTGAAAAGACGGGCGTGTTCACCGGCGCATATGCCATCCACCCTCTGAACGGCAGAAGAGTTCCGATCTGGGCTGCAGATTATGTAGTTGCAGGATACGGTACGGGCGTGGTCATGGCCGTTCCTTCACACGATGAGAGAGACTTTGATTTCGCTCATAAGTACGGCCTCGACATCATCCGTGTCATCCAGCCCGAAAAAGGTGTCGACTCCGAACTTCCTTACTGTGAAAAGAAGGGCTATCTCACAAATTCCGGCGAATTCGACGGAATGGAGATGCACGATGCACAGAAGGCCATCGTAGCTAAACTCGCCGAGATCGGCATGGGCGAATGGAAGATCAACTACAGATTAAGAGACTGGCTCATCTCACGTCAAAGATACTGGGGAACACCTATCCCGATGATTCACTGCCCTTCATGCGGCGTCGTACCAGTACCCGAAGAAGATCTTCCTGTTCTTCTCCCCTACGACGTTGAGTTCACACCTGACGGCGAGAGCCCGCTTGCCAAGTGCGAATCATTCATGAACTGCAAGTGCCCCAAGTGCGGCGGCGATGCAAGACGTGATCCCGATACGATGGATACATTCGTTGACTCTTCCTGGTATCAGTTCAGATATCCGGATAATAAGAACGACAAAGAGATGTTCTCCAAGGATAAGATCAACAAGTTCTGCCCCGTAGACAAGTATGTTGGCGGTGCCGAGCACGCATGCATGCACCTTCTCTACGCAAGATTCTTCACAAAGGCTATGCGCGACATGGGCATGCTCGATTTCGACGAGCCTTTCATGAGTCTCGTTCACCAGGGAACCATCCTCGGACCTGACGGCCAAAAGATGAGTAAGTCCAGAGGCAACACTGTTGCACCTGACGATTACATCAGCAAGTACGGTTCAGACGTTTTCAGAACATACCTTGGATTCGGCTTCGCATATATCGAAGGCGGTCCGTGGTCAGATTCAGGACTTCAGGCTATCGTCAAGTTCTTCAGAAGGATCGAAACATGTGTTGCCGAGAACGCATCCTGCAAGACTTCTTCCGTTCCCGCAAAGGCTGATATGAATGCTGCCGACAAGGAGCTCAATTTTGCTATCAACTACGCGATAAAGAGCTCAACGGCTGACATCGAGAAGTTCCAGTTCAACACTCCGATCGCGCGTATGATGGAGCTTCTGAACGCTATCACAAAGTACAGCCAGAACGTAGACGCAAAGCCTGAGTTCAAGAGATACGCCGCTGAAAAGCTCGTTCTCCTCCTTGCACCCTTCGCTCCCCACTTCACCGAAGAGCTCTGGTGCGAGACACTCGGCAACGGATATTCCATCTACAACCAGAAGTGGCCTGAAGTTGACGAGAGCGCACTCGTAAAAGACGAGATCGAGATCGCCGTCCAGATCAACGGCAAGGTCCAGTTCAAAGTCAACATCCCCGCTGAAGCTGACCAGGCTGCTGTCGAAGCGATCGTAAATGCCGATGAAAGACTTGCAGGCGCTCTCGCAGGCAGATCAATCGTCAAGTTCATCTATGTAAAGGGCAGGATCGCCAACATCGTAGCAAAGTAAGTTACCGGTCCGAAAAATAAAACAAAACACAGAGGGTGCCTCAAAAGTGACAGTTCACTTCTGAGGCACCCTTTTTATTTATCCGGCAGTTGCGGAAAAAGTTACAGTGAAACCGCAAATAAACCGGCAAAAACTATAACTATCAATGAAAAGTTACAGATTTAGTTATAGTAAAACCGTAACTATTTCGAGAAGAACTATAACTGAAGAAAAAATTCGGCAGAAATCGGGCATAGCCGCATTTTTGCAAGATTTTTCAAAGCATTTGCTCAAAAAATACGGCAAATGATTCGGCATAGCCGCATCTTTGCCGAATTCTTTATTGCTTTTGATCACCCATCTATTAAGGCCAAATGATGTATATCATGTTGTTTCTGATCTGGTAGTCTGAACCTGTCTTTTCCCGGGTATGTCAGACTACCATCTTGAGCTTTTGGTAGTTTGAACCTGTCTTTTCCGGGTATGTCAGACTACCACAGTGCATAATAAAAACTGCCTCAGCGGATCTTTCTCCATCTGAGGCAGCCTGTTAAGCATATTGGTTTTGACTATTGCTTAATCCCATTTTCCGTATGGACATCTTCCCTTTTTCACGGCCGCCCTTATCTCGACATAGCAGCCGCACGCAAGGCACGTTCCCTGGTTGATCTTCTCACATTTTTTGCAGACTTCTAGTCTTCCGGCTGCAACATCATCAGAAACAAGCTCTTCTGCAGGAAGAGCCCTTATCCCTTCAACAATGATGCGTTCGTAATCTTCCTTACTGAAGTCGCGCAAAAGGCAGCGCGTGCAGATCTTCGGCATATCAGGTCAGAGACTTCATCAGATCTCAGCTTCGATCAGCATTACGCTCGAAGCGGGGATCTTAAACGATATCCTGTCACCTTCAAACGAGATATCCGTGAACTCCTTCTCCTCAACAACGGAAGGCTCATCGAAAGTATTGTGAGCGTGCATCTCGCCGCCGACGATCGTTGCCTTAACGGACTTAATCGCAGAACCCATGAGTGTGCTGCTTACATCAAAAGCTTCCGTGCAGGAAAGATTTGCAAGAGTGATATTGATCTTGCCGTCCTTGCCTCTCGAAACGGACTCGTGAAGGTTCGGAACCATATACTGTTCCTCAAGACCGATCTTATCCGTGTTGACCGTGCTCTCGAGCAGCTCGCCGTCCTGGTGTGCGCTGAACATCTTGAATACATAATATGTGGGCGTCTTGACCATCTTCTCGCCTTCGGTGAGGATGACTGCCTGGAGGACATTTACGAGCTGTGCGATATTCGCCATCTTTACTCTCTTGCAGTGCTTGTTGAAGATGTTGAGATTGATCGCCGCGATGAGTGCATCCCTGATCGTATTCTGCTGATAGAGGAATCCCGGATTTGTTCCTTCCTCAACGTCATACCATGTGCCCCATTCGTCGACCATAAGACCGATCCTGCAGTCGGGATCGTATCTGTCCATGATTGCGGAATGCTTCTCGATGAATTCCTCCATTGCGAAGGTCTTTGCGAGCGTCATGTACCACTCTTTGTCGTTGAACTGTGTTGCGCTTCCCTTGTGATCCCAGTCGTAAGGCAGCGTGTAGTAATGGAGCGTCAGGCCATCCATGTATCCGAAGTTCTGCGGGAATGTTCCCTGCTGTCTGAAGCACTCACGGAGCATTGTCTCTGTCCAGTTATAGTCCTTATCCGTAGGACCTACCGCGAGCTTCTTGATCTTCTTGTCGGGATTATACTGCTTAACAAAAGTCTGATAGTGCTTGTAGAGGTTTGCGTAATATTCGGGAACCATGTTTCCGCCGCAGCCCCATGTCTCGTTGCCTACCGCGAAATAATCTACCGTCCAGGGCTTCTCCCTGCCGTTCGCTCTTCTTAAGTCGGCCATGGGAGATACTCCGTCGAATGTCATATACTCAACCCATTCGCTCATCTCACGGACCGTACCGCTTCCGACGTTGCCGTTGATATACGTCTTGCAGCCGAGCTGCTCTGCAAGCTCCATGAACTCGTGCGTACCGAAGCTGTTGTCCTCGGTGACACCGCCCCAGTTTGTGTTGATCATCTTCTTGCGTGATTCCTTGGGTCCGATGCCGTCTTTCCAGTGATACTCGTCGGCAAAGCATCCGCCCGGCCAGCGGAGAACAGGTATCTTCATTTCCTTCAATGCTTCAACGACATCATTGCGCATGCCTTTTGTATTGGGAATGGAAGAATCCTCACCAACAAAGATGCCTTCATAGATACATCTTCCGAGATGTTCTGAAAAATGGCCCTGTATCTCAGGATTGATGTGACCCAATTCTTTACCCGTGTTGATGAATAAGTTGTACATAAGATTCTCTCCTCGAAAAATAGTCGGATATAAGCAGATTAATGCCCCGCCTTTCCGGCGGGGTACAATAAAACCACTTTTGCTATTATCTCATATTGCGGCCTTTATTATCAGAGTCAATTCAAGGCAAAACGTTCAATACTATTCTCAGCAATACTTCGAATAGTGACTGATATCGTTGTTGAGAAGTTCCATGGCTTGCTTCTTTTCTTCATCGGTCAGGTCTTCCCCGTCGATCTGCTTTGCAAATCCAGCATAGATTTCTTCCGCAAGAGCGGTGTCTCCGGCCCTCTTTGCAGCGACAAGCTTGAAGAAAGCGATGCTCCTTCTTACCCTGATGTAATGCGTAATGTTGACCGCATCCTTCCTCACGGCAAATGCCTTGACTATCCCTTCGCACCAGTCACAAATCTCCATCGCCTCATCTTTATCTTTTTCCCACCATCCGTAATTCTGTGCGATAGTGTTCAGCATGCTCGCGACGAGGTCGAAAAGGAATACGGAACTGTCTTTGATATCGCCTTTCATCTTTTCGAATCCGCTCTCGAAAAAGGTCAGTTCCATGCTGATCTTTTCTCTGATGCGGCCGTTCGAGATGCAAGGCAGGACATTGATATGCTCTCTCGCATATTCAAAATCCTTCTCATGGATGTAGATCCATGCAAGGGCGAAATGCGTCTTATCCACAAGCACCTTGTCCTTGCAGTGACTGATCAGATATGCGCCTTTTCTTATGGCATCCCTGTATATCTTTTCGATACGCTCCGTGTCATCAGGAAAACAGTTCTCGAGGACGGGATCTGCATACATGCTGAGGTTTGCAGTTTCTTCGGCATAGTCCTTTATCAGTTCGAAGCATCCGGGATTAAGCGTCGTTTCCGTCGAAAGATATTCACATACCTTCAGCGCCTTTTGATCTCTTCCTTCCTCACTTCTTTCCAGACCTGACACAGTCTCTCTGACACGTGATATCAGCGTCTCGTTCTCGGATAAGGAATCGTATCCCAGAAGTGTATCGGTAGTTACTCCGAGGACCTGTGCGAGCGGTATGAGCATCGACACGTCGGGAAGTCCGTTTTCGGATTCCCATTTGCTCACTGCCTGAGGTGTTATGTTAAGCAGTTCGGCAAGTTCCTCCTGAGTAAGACCTTTATTCTTTCTGAATGTCTTTATGTTTTTGCCAAGCGTATTACCCATATTTTGATTCTCCTTGGATTGCATAAACTTTTCGAGCACCCGATGGCATCATAATATAATTGCGCAAATTCGATTACAAACAACGAACAGTTGAGTGCATCTCAACAAGGGCAAATGTCATCCTATCTCGAGCCACATAACGGGACGGACGCCCAGAGCTGATTCCTGCGTACATCTTCCTTCCCCGTTGATCACACCTTCGCGGTCGACATAAAACGGATATTTCTCATAACCGATCTTGACCGAAGATCTGAGCCACCATAAGTATGAGCTGCCTGAAGATATCCTGTCCGCCCCGTACGGGAAATACTGATAGACTTCTTCTTCGCTCAACAAAAAGATATTGCCGAATCCTTTGTCGATCATCCTCGATCGCTCACGGTCATTGAAGAAATTAGTGTAATAGTCGTCATTTAACACGTCCTTAAGTCCGCAGGAAAACCAGAGATCCGACGGCTGGGGTTTCTTGTCATGTCCGCTGTCCGCTCTTAAGATCACCGTGTTGCCGTTGTAAGGTGAAGTAAAAGGTGACAGCGTTCCGCAATATGTCATCGTAGCCACGCTCTTCTCATTAATGACGAGTATCTCCGAATCCTGTTTGCCGATCACTTTCCATGTGTTGTTCGCTTTGGAATTGCCTATGGCCAGAACGTCGCCGACTTCCACCTCTCCGCTCCTTATCTTCATATACGATGACGTCCTGCCGATTTCAGGTATGAAAATATATTTCGAGAGCGGGATCATAGCAATGACAAGGACAATTACCGATATGACAATTGCAACCTTTATCTTCTCCTTCTTCGGAGTCTTCTCAGATTCCTTGTCGAAATTATCATAAAAATCCGCGTTTCCCATAAGACAATCCCCATTATGAACACATCTAAATCTTACGACAGTTCCTTTGTCTCACCGATTATCTTTATACCGATATCGCAGTTCACTTTATCCTTCATTGCTTCCTTCGCGTGGCCCAGAAAATGCCCGTACTTAAATGTGCCGATCGACACCGTAAGATCCGATATGACATACAGGTCGCCCAAGCCCGTATCGCCGTTGAGACCGCTGTTTATATCAGCACTTACAACGTAAGCACCTGACGCATTTATCTTTTCTATTGCGCTCTTTGCAGGCTCTTTTACTTCACCTTTGAAACCCGTTCCAAAGATGCAGTCGAGGATGGTGCCGTACTTTCCGTAATCGCCGCCAGTAACCGTAGGGATGCCCTTTTCAATACACTTATCATAGAAGTATCTTCCGTCCTCCGAAAACGAGTCTTCGTAAAGGAGGACTATCTCGCAGTCTATGCCCTGATCTTTCAGGAGCGATGCGACGACAAAACCGTCGCCTGCATTATTACCTTTGCCGCATATTATTCCTACGGGACCCTTCCAGCTGACCTGATCAAAGATCGCCTTTCCGGCCCTCGCCATCAGCTCTTTTGAAGGAACGAGATTCTCGATCGTCCATCTGTCGCTGTTTCGCATTACTTCAGTTGATACACAAACCGCCATATTAACTCCCGCGGCAATCTTTGCCGCTTATTTTCCTGTTATCCGCTAATGATTTAAGAGTAGCATGTGAAAGACAAAAGCAACAAGGGACATATTCTGACTCTATTACCGCTAAAATACATTGAAGGAATCATTTCTTCTCCAGACTCCGAACAGGACATCTCAAATTTTCCTTATGGTGCTATAATGCAGTTATCAACAAAAAACGGAGGTTTCTTTTATGGATCTGGATATCAACAAAGCAAAAGATGCTGCTCAGGACGCATTGGGCGCCGTAGCTAAGGACGAGAATGCCAAGAAGATCGCCAACGACGCGATCGACAAGGTCGAAAAGAAGGTCGGAGTAGATCTCCCTGACGTTGACGCACTCAACAGCCAGTTCGGCAAGAAGTAAAACGCCTGACAACACGGAAAACAAGAGGACTGTCTCAAAGCATTGCACTTGAGACAGTCCTTTTCTTTTAAACGGACAACGTCAATTACTTCATCACAGATGGACGAAAATAAATAATCCGGGCTAAGGCATCAGGCAGATGATTACTGCTTTCCGCTCTTCCAGACATATCCTGTCTTGATAACCGTCTCAATATGATAGCCTGCTTTCCCGAGAGCTTTTCTGAGTTTCTTTATGTGTGAGTCGACAGTCCTGTCATAGCCTTCAAAATCAGAACACCAGGCAATATCAAGGATCTGGTCACGCGTAAGGACAATATCCTTGTGATCGATAAACATCAGGAGCAGATCATATTCCTTGGGCGCAAGATTTATTGCTTTTCCGTTCACGCTTACGAGGTGCCTTGCAGGGTCTATAGTGATCTCATCAATGACAAGGCATCCGTTCTTGGAAAGAAGCCCGTGGTATCTGCTGATCAGGGCATTAACCTTCATGAGCAGGACCTTTGTGGAAAAGGGCTTGGTAACATACTCATCAGCACCGGTCTCGTAGCCGGAGATGATATCGCATTCATCACCTAAAGCAGTAAGAAATATGATAGGCACATCATACTTTGATCTTATGTGGCGGCACACTTCCTTGCCGTCTCTTCCGGGCATCATGATATCCAGGATGACCACATCATACTTCTGCCTGTCCGCTAAGGAACAGGCATCATTTCCGTTATCGACCGCGTCTATCTCAAATCCGTTTTTGCGGAAGAAGACTTCAACGACTTCTCTTAATGTAACCTCATCTTCTGCAAGCAAGATCCGATACATTCTTTACTTCCCTTTTTAACCTTTCAGTCCGTTTCATGAGCAGGCATGGAAAACTTAAACTCAGTTCCCTTGTCACCGCTTACGCAACTGTAATCAGCCTTGTGGACATCCAGGATGCTCTTTACGACCGAGAGCCCGACACCGCTGCTGCTCATTCTGTCAGTTCTGGCCTTGTCTGTCGTATAGAAGATATCCCAGATCTTGTCCAGATCCTTTTTCTCTATCTTAGCACCATCATTGGTGATGCTGAACTCTATTTTACGGCCGTTCCTGTTAAGCCGGATCATAATGATATGATCACAGTATTTGATCGCATTCGACATGAAGTTGCTTAATACCATTTCCATCATTTCAGGATCTGCAAATACCATATAAGGCTTTTCATCATGATTAAACGCGATCGTGATATTCCTTTCACGGATCAGCGCAGCATTCCTTCTGATAGTTTCCTCAGTCAGTTTCTTCAGGTCAAAGGCTTCTTTATTGATCTTATTGCTGCCTTCTTTTATCTTCGATACATCGAGAAGCTTACCCACCATGTCAGACATGTGATCGACTTCGTTTACGATCCTTTTCGAATAATCTTTACGGCGGTCGTCATCGAAATAATCCCAGTTCTCAACGGTTGCTTTTGTAACAGCCAGAGGAGTTTTTAATTCATGTGCAATGCCCCTTGTAAGCTTCTGGTTCCTGATCTCATAGTTCATCTGATTCTTGTAGAGCAAAACAAACGAAAAAGCTACTGACGACTCTACGAAAAGAAATACTGCGAGCATCACAGCATAAGCTATTGCATTAGTCCTGAGAACGCTCTTCAGAGGTTTTGCCACTATGCCGAAAGCTATGTAAATGGTACCGTTTCCGGACGGACATAACCATCCGTATGTCGAGGTAAATACGCCTGATTTATCATTGTCAACTTTGTGATTTATATAAGCCTGTTCAGACTGATCACAGACCTCATGCGCCATATTACTAAGTCTTTCCATTTCAGCATCACTGTCAATTCCGGAAGACGTCTCGTAATCAATGATAATCTCTCCGCTGTTCACATCTTTCATCCAGGAACAAAAGACTGTGCAATCAGCCTGGTTCTTATCGTAGTACTCCCACACTGAGATCAACTTCTCTTCCAAATCTCCATCGGTGTTCTCATCATGATAATCAATAAATCCTGCTCTGCTGAGCCCCATGTGAAACCCGTCATTATATGCTTTGATCTTGTTGCCAGTATAAATTCCCACTGCAACTGCAAATGCCAGTAAAACAAATATGCAAAATAAAGTTCCGTATCTAATATATTGTTTCTTCATCTTATTTTCCTTTCCATGACCTGTTGTTTCTTATTCATGCCTTTAGTCTATGAAAAAGATCTGTCATCATACGCATCAATGAAGAACCAGAAATTAGTTCCTTTAGAGCCGCTGTAACAACCATACCTTGCATTATGGGCATCAAGAATATCCTTTACGACAGAAAGACCTACTCCGCTGTTCCCGTCAGGTTCAGCCATGCCTTTATTGGGTTTATAAAGAATATCCCACACTTTACCGAAATCTGTTTTTTCGATCCGTGCGCCGTCATTCGTGATGCTGAATTCTACAGTATTTCTATGCTTTTCCAGCCTGATCGTGATGGTTTCATCGCAATACTTGATCGCGTTCGTCACGAAGTTATTTATAACGATGTATATCATCTCGAGATCTGCATATACGGGATAAGCTTCCTCGTTTTTATCGTAAGCAAATGTCACATCGATCTTCTTATCCGAGATCAGCTGCCTGTTTCTTTTGATAATATTCTGAGTGAGCTGAAGGAGATCAACATCCTCACAGTTAAGCTTAACCTTGCCATCCTGCAATTTAGACAGTTCAAGCAGCCTTGTTACCATGGATGACATGTGGTCCACCTCGGATATGATCTTTTCCGAATACTCGGAACGCTTATCGTCATCAATGTTTTCCCAGTTATCAAGATACTTCCTGGTAACAGACAAAGGTCCCTGAAGATCGTATGCGATTCCTTTCGTAAGCTTTTCGCTCCTTAACTCGAACTTCTTCTGATTGATGTAGAGTTTTCTGACTACGAAAACGATGGCCGCTTCAACCAGAATGAGTGCCAGGACAGACAGGATATAGATCTTCAAATTGTCTCTTAAAACGATCTGAAGAGGATTTATTACCATGTAGTAAGTAATAAGGTAGTTACCGCTGTCAAAATCATAGACTGCCGAAGCTGTTGAAGTGAAGATGCCTTCCCTTACTTTTGTTCCTGCAGTTGCCTTGCCGTCCAGGAGCATATCTACATATTTATCACTTAACTTATGTGCCTTATTATTCATTCCGGCACGCCCGCCCAAGTCATAGTAATTCACCTCATCGAGCCTGACGAGCCACTCTTCGTAAGTAACGCTTCCTCTTTCGTTGACCACTTCAGGCTCAGAGATATTCAATGTCCTGACCGTATCGTCACAAGTAAACGTAAGTGTGCCTCCGTATAAGAATGTCTCATCACATCTTGCACCCTTTATTGAGACCTCATGTGTACGGGGAAGCATCAGCGCCAGAGCTTCGTCCTTTGAAAACTTTCCTTTGTCTTCCAAAAACATATACCGTATATCGCCGGGAACCAGCTGGGTCGATTTCTCTTCATATCTGAACTCGCTGTTCTCTATGACCTCTGTTTCTATCTCGCCATAATAGCGGGCTTCCAGAAAGGGCTGTGATTCAAATATGACCCTGCCGCCATTTCTTGTGTCAACGACAGTAGAATATATGCCTACATCATCTTCCAGATAAGACAGTAATTCCCATGTGTAGATGACTCTGCTGACCACCTTATCACGGTCCTTTATGGTGATCACACCCAGTATTGAATCAGGAATAGTCATACAGTTGCGAAAACCGTAGTTTAATTGATCGATCTTGCTCTCAGTAAAGATCGAGATCGATACCGAGAAGATAAGCAGCGCAATAACACCGTAAATTAACCCGAATCCCAAATATTTCTTTTTCATCTTTTTCATTCCTTTCCACGACATCCGTCTTTGTTCACCGTGAGTATAGGAAAAAGATGTGACCTCTTTATGACCATACAAAACCACAAACCGGACTTAATGAAATTACGGGTACGGTATTGAACCAATAGCGATAAAAAGATTATATCAAAAAGGACGTCTCAGCCGGGACGTCCTTTTTTGATTACTTCCTGTTTATGCGCGGGCGCTTTCTTTTTCTTAATGTGATTTCCTACGATCTCCGAGACATCCGAGATCGTCATGAAAGCAGATACATCTGCGTCGTTGATTATCTTCTTTATCGCAGGCACTTCAACTCTCGTTATGACACAGTAAAGCACCGTTTTCGTGCCGCTGCTCACCATGCCCCTGCCTTCCATCTTGGTGCATGTTCTTCCAAGCTGCGTATAGATGGCATCTGCTATCTCCTGGCCATGGTCTGTGATGATCATGACGGACTTGCCCTGCTCCATTCCGTTTTCGACGATGTCGATTATCTTCGAAGTGATGAAATACGTAAGGAGTGAATAGAGCGCTCTGTCAGGTCCGAAAAGAAAACCTGCTACCGAGTAGATGATTATGTTGAAGAATAAGACGATCTGTCCAACCGAGAACTCTGTGTTCTTCGACAGGAACATCGCCACGATCTCTGTGCCGTCTAAGCATCCGCCATGCCTTAAGATGAGTCCGACGCCGACGCCCAGGAGCACGCCTCCGAAAACGACTACAAGTATCTCCTGCTCCGTTACGGCCGGCATATCCTCGAAAATGCCCAGGAAGCTTGAGAAAACCGCCATTGCATAGATCGCCTTGATGAGGAATCTTATGCCGAGACGCTTATATCCCAGGATCATGAAAGGAATATTCAAAGCAATCGTAAGAATACCGAGAGGAGCGTCAGACAGCTGGCTTATGATCATCGAGATACCGACGACACCGCCGTCTAAGATCGTAAACGGAACAAGGAATTCTTCAAGCGCAAAAGCAGCTACGACAGCACCAACTGTTATGAAGAACAGAGGTGCTATCCACTGCTTAAAGATATAAGCAAACGTAATCTGCTGATGCTGTCTCTTTCCTTTTTGCGGCATCGATCTTATTTCTGACGGTTGAAGTTAATGAGGCAGCCGTCAAGAATGATCTGACGCTCACGGTCTGTGAGGTCGCCCAATGTCAGAGTGAACTCCTTTGTCTCATCGCCCTTGATCGCGATTGCCTTGATCGTATCAGCCTTTGTCTCGACTGCTGTTCTGATTCCCGGGAAGAGAATGTAGTCGAGATTTGCAAAAGGGAGATCGCCCTTCTCGATGATGAAAGGCAGCATACCCCAGTTGATGAGGTTGGATCTGTATCTCTTTGTAGCGTACTCGTTAGCGATGTTAGCCCATCCGCCAAGTACCTTCTGGCATGAAGCAGCCTGCTCTCTTGCAGAACCGTCACCGGGCTTAACTGCGAAGATTACTGAACCGAATCCGATTTCTTTTACGTTGCCGTGCTCGAAAGAAATGAGGCTCTTAACTACCTGCATTACATCGTGGAGGCCCTCTACTGCTTCGCAAGGCTTCTCGCCTGCTACGAGTGCTGTCTCTGCCTTCTGGATGTTCTTAGCGCGTCCTACGTAGTCAGGATCCTTACGTGAGAGTGTGAACTCTGCAAGACCCAACGGATTGGATCTGTAAGAAGATGTCTCGCCTGAAGGAATAAGCTCGTCTGTTGTGGTAACAGGATCGTGGATCTCGGATACTACCTGGAGAACGAGGTTCTCAGGGAGAGCTTCCATCTTCGGCCAGTCCTTGATGTTAGGTCCGAACTGGATCTCTGTATTAGGATCTGCAACGCCCTTTGAATCGAAGACTCTGTTAGCGTAGATCTTTGAATCGAATGTGTAAGCGTAGTTATTGAGCTCGCCTGTGAACTCTGTAGCAGGTGTGAGAACACCCTTATTTGCAGCTGTTGCAGCGATGGATCTTGCGTCCATAAGTGCAACGGAAGAGATCTGTCCGCTCTGTACCTTTGAGCCTTCTCTGTTCGGGAAGTTTCTTGTGGAGTGACGGATTGAGAATGCATTGTTAGCAGGTGTATCGCCCGCACCGAAGCAAGGTCCGCAGAATGCTGTCTTAAGGATGGCGCCTGTCTCAAGGAGTGTAGCTGCAACGCCGTTTCTTACGAGCTCCATGTAAACAGGTGTGGATGCAGGATAGATGGACATCGTGAACTTGTCAGCACCGATGTACTTACCCTTCATGATGTCAGCAGCAGCACAGATATTCTCGAATCCGCCGCCTGCGCATCCTGCGATGATTCCCTGATCAACCATGAGCTTGCCGCCCTGGATCTTGTCCTTCAGTGAATACTGGATCTTGTCGCCGAAAGAAACCTTTGCCCTCTCCTCTGTCTCAGCGATCATCTGCTCGAGATTTGCATTAACATACTCGATCTCGTAAGCGATGGAAGGATGGAAAGGCATAGCGATCATAGGCTTGATCGTTGAGAGGTCAACGATGACAGCACCATCGTAATATGTAACGTCAGCAGGTGCGAGCTTCTTATAGTCGCCCTTTCTGCCGTGAATGTCGAAAAACTGCTCTGTCTTCTCATCTGTCTGCCAGATCGAAGAAAGGCATGTCGTCTCTGTTGTCATTACGTCGATGCCGATCCTGAAGTCAGCTGAAAGGCTTGCAACACCGGGGCCTACGAACTCCATAACCTTGTTCTTAACATATCCGGAGTTGAATACCTTTCCGATGATAGCAAGAGCAACGTCCTGAGGACCTACGCCCTTCATCGGCTCGCCTGTAAGATAGATGGCAATTACATCGGGCATCTTGATGTCATATGTCTGTGAGAGGAGCTGCTTTACGAGCTCAGGACCGCCCTCACCCATAGCCATGGTACCGAGTGCACCGTAACGTGTGTGTGAGTCGGAGCCAAGGATCATGCCGCCGCATGTAGCGAGCATCTCTCTTGCATACTGGTGGATAACCGCCTGATGAGGAGGTACATAGATTCCGCCGTACTTCTTGGCAGCAGTAAGACCGAACATGTGGTCATCCTCATTGATCGTTCCGCCTACTGCGCAAAGTGAGTTGTGGCAGTTTGTAAGAACATAAGGAATCGGGAACTTCTCCAAGCCTGAAGCCCTTGCCGTCTGGATGATACCGACATAAGTAATATCGTGTGAAGTCAGCTTATCGAACTTGATCTTGAGCTGCTCCATGTTGTCTGATGTGTTGTGATCTTTCAGGATACCGTAAGCAATGGTGCCCTGCTTTGCAGCAATCTTGTCTGCAGCCTTGCCGCTCTTAGCAGCTACTGCTTCTGCTGCGTTACCGGAATCTTCGATGAGTTCAACGCCGTTTAATAACCAAGCGCCGTTTTCGAGTGTTGAAATCATAGCATCTACCTCTTTATTAATAAATTCGCGCATTATTATAACACGCGATCGAGCAACTTGCTTGCGGAAGTGAGCAATATCAGTCCGGAGCTTGCTCCAGGACTGAAAAATCGCGAACTTACGCAAAGTAAGGGTTGCGAGATAAGTGTTTCACGGAGCGAAGCGGAATATAACAAACTTATGAGCAACTTGCCCGCAAGGATGTGAGTTATTGTCAGTTTTTTAGCTTGCTCAAAAACTGACAGATAACAAACAGACTTCAAATAAGGGTTGCGACTTGTTTGTTTCATGGAGCGAAGCGGAGTATAACAAACATTCGAGCAACTTGCCCGCAAGAATAATCATCACTGGCTCTTTTAAATTTCGCAGTTGACAAACATTCGTTCTAGTTCTATTATATGTATAGAACGTTTGTTTGTTTTTGAAGGGAGCCCGTACGATGTCAGAGTTGAAGGAAGTCTTTGCTGCATATAAGAAATTGTCCTTCACTGACCGTATCGTGTTCTATACGACTCTTTCCAATACTGTAAATGTACACGAGGATAACCTCCAGGATTTCCTTATCAAGACACGTATTGCCGATGGTAATACATGCATCTATTGTGAAGGTTCTCATGTTGTTAAAAACGGAAAGCGTAAAGACGGTATTCAGCGTTTCCTCTGCCGTGATTGCAAGAAGTCATTTATACCGAGTTCCTGCTCCGTTACTTCTGGTACTAGAAAGAATTTGAATGTTTGGGCTCAATATCTGAAGTGTATGTCGGATAAAAAGACGCTTAAGGAAACTGCTGAAGAATGTTCCATATCGGTAACAACAGCCTTTTACTGGCGGCATAAGATACTGGATGCTCTGTAGGAAGTAACTGACAGAGTTTGTTTCGACGGCATAGTTGAAGCTGATGAGACATTCTTTAACGTTTCCTACAAGGGTAACCATAAAAATAGCAGACAGTTCATAATGCCCAGGAAAGCACATAAGAGAGGAAATGACATGCACAGGAAAGGTCTGTCATCAGAAAAGGTGTGTGTCCCCTGTTCCGTTGACGTTGAAGGGATCGCGTTCGCAAAACCGGTTAAACTTGGTATCCAACGCATCAATGCATACCACAGTTCATTAAAAAGCTTTATCGACAGGTTTCACGGAGTATCGACCAAACATCTGGAGCATTACATCATCTGGAATAACCTGATAACAAACACCAAAAGAAGCAAGACGGAAAACATAAGCCTGATGTTCGTACAGATACTGAGCAGAAGGCTGACTGTACATAACAGCGATATATCGGCAAGACCGCCGCTTTCATTCGTCACATAGAGATAAGGGGCATGTAACATGATACTCTCGGAAGAACACAGGATTAAAAGACATAACAATAAGAAGCTTCTTCACGAGATAGACGGTTACTGCTATAAAGTGAAGAACCTTTCCAACAGCATCAACTACCTGATAAAGCAGTGTTACCGCATACATAAGAAGATCGTGAACGGTAAAGCACTTGAAGATTGGGAAGATGAACTCATCAGAGCGATAAACAGCGGCATAACGGAATACAATGCATCACGCTCTGAGAATAAGAGATTACGCTATATCGATGCCGACAACGGATATATAGCCGATGCATATTTCCTTAGCTGGTATCTGAAAGGAACGGAAGTATATAAGGACGTTCCATATGCGACATGCAGTCAGATATGCATACAGGAGAAATGCAGAGAGTGGAAGTCGTTCTACAGGGCGACAGCAGAATACGGGAAAGATCCGAAGAAGTTCAAGGAGCATCCACATGTACCGGGATATCTGGACCCGAAAACAGGAAGAGGTTCTCTTGTGATAACCAGTCAGAACTTCAAGGTGGATGAGAATGGTAATGTAACCATGCCTAAATTCCTCAGTGGTATACACATACGTGCAAGACACAGTACAGTCAGACAGATAAGGATAAGGACGTTCAAGGATTCTGTCCTTATCAGTCTGATGTATGAGAAAGAGGAAAAGGCTGCACGAGGGACAAAGGTCATGGGGATAGACCTGGGAGTAAACAATCTCATAGCAGCCGCATGGGATTCCGAAGACAGGCCCGTGATAATCAACGGGAAACCGCTGAAATCGATAAACCAGTACTACAACAAGGCAAGAGCGCATATGCAGAAGGAGGCGAAGGTATATAACGGAAAGAACAGGACCAAAAGACTGAATAAGCTTACGTCAAAAAGAAACCGCAAGATAAAAGACTACATGCACAAGGCAAGCAGGAAGATAGTTAACCTGGCCGTCTCTTCAGGTGTCGGACTAATAGTGATAGGATCCAATCACGGATGGAAACAGAAAGTACACATGGGAAACATAACAAACCAGAACTTTGTATCCATACCGTATAGGACACTTACGGACATGATCGTGTACAAAGCAAGACTTGAAGGCATAGAGGTAAAAACTGTACGCGAGAGTTACACGAGCGGAACGAGTTATCTTGACGGAGAAAAGCCAACCAGAACTTACTATGACAAGACACGAAGAATAGAACGAGGATTATTTAAGAGCAACAGCGGGATCTTCATTAACGCAGACATAAATGCGGCATATCAGATGATGAAGTTGGGTGACACAAGAGCAATTCCCATCAAGACAGGAGAACAGATAATCAAGATAAAAGCAGCCTGAATTAGATCAGGTAGAGGCATCAGGCTAGTGCCCTTAAAGAGCCGATATGATATATTCATTTCGGAGATTTATAAATATCAGTCACAAGCTGGTAAATAGCCATCATCACTTACTCAATTAAATCCCGTCAAAGGATTATTTATTCAACGTCATTGGTGATACAAGTCCCAGATCTTTGCAGAAAAACTCAGCGCAATTGTTTTCTTTGACTATGCCACCACCGTTGTTAATGTAGATAACTGTATCTCCCTTTTTATATACACCTATCGCCATTCTACGGGTTTCTGTCCCAATATAGCTTATTAGATATGAATAGCCATTCTTTTCTCCGGAAGAAATGAGATCATATTTAATCCTCTGGCAAAATTCATCATAAAGTTCATCCGCAGTTTTTTCGTCAACAGCAATGAACATATAGATCTCCGTCATGTAATCAGGTTCGGTCTCACCCTCACGCTTATGATAATCCATACAAAGAACACATTCTTTGACAATGTTTTCAGGTGACGGGCTTTCATTTATGAGGTAGCTTGCCCAATACCATTTATTAGCCTCCTCGCTGTCCTTGATATCATAGTAAACTGATGAATAATCTACTTCATCCGGCCTGATCACAGCAATATATTCTGAATATGATTTTGCTTCAGTCATGCCAAACTTCTTCGCCGTTTTGCTGATCGAATCAGAATTAAATGCATCTGAGCATCCGGTCAAAAAAACAACCGTCATTACACCAGCCGCAGCCAGTGACAACAACTTCTTTTTCATAGTCAAATCCTCCCTGTTTGGTATAACCCGGACCTCTCCGGATAACCTTATTCCTGAAAGATATTATAGATTTCCCCGATTTCCCGTTCTATACGAATCGTATACACAAAATATACAATCCGGTTTTCGAACACAACAGAGGTGGCCAAAAGCAACCGGGTTTAAGATTTTTTCAACTTATAAGGTGATACTACCCCGAGGGATTTGCATATGCCTTCAACGCAGTCGTTTTTCATGGTGGAATAGTAATCACTGCGGATCCAAACGAGCTGGTTGTCCTTAAGATAAACACCGCACGCAAGCTCAACCGTTGAGTTGTCATGCTGGGAATCATCGGGACCGAGATAGCCGATAGTATATGTTACGCCATTCTTCTTGCCTTCTTCCGGCTTCATGAGTTTGAATGATTTAATTTCTTCCTTATAGAGATTCTCCGCTGTCTTATTGTCTTTGAGAGTCAAATAATATATACGGGTTAAGCTGGTACCGTGATCGGCGTTTTCCCCTATGCTCTCATTGACTATTACGCATCCTTTCACATCTTCAACAGAAAGGTTTTCATCAAACGAGCTTTTCAGGTACTGGACTATTTGTAAATTCTCCACGTCGTAATAAAACGCTTTAGTCTCACCGGGTTATGCCTTGATCCGGGTGAGTTCTTGAGTATCCTCAAGTTCTTTCATACCAATCTTCTTTGCTGCGCTTATGAAAGACTCCTTAGTAAAATCACCGGAACAACCGGCCAGACATACCACAGTCATAACAACAGCAATTACAACTGAAAACAGTTTTTTCTTCATATATACCCCCGTTAATCAATGCGTATTCCAATCCCACTGGAACACCTTTTCCTTTGCAATATTATAGGCAATTCAGATAACGGTATTCAATACACTGCTGATGTATTAAACAATCTCAAAAATGACACAGGGGCTCCACCACGTGAGCCCCTGCGTTGTTCAAAGTTCAAAGCAATTGCTTGCCTTTTATTTCTTGAGTCTTGCCTCGAGAGCAGCCTTCTGGTCCTCGTAGCCGGGCTTGCCGAGAAGAGCGAACATGTTCTTCTTGTAAGCCTCAACACCGGGCTGGTTGAAAGGATTTACGGCAAGGAGGTAACCTGAGATGCCGCAAGCTTTCTCGAAGAAGTAGATGAGCTCACCAAGAGAGTAAGCTGTCTGGTCAGGCATGTGGATCAGGAGGTTCGGAACCTTGCCGTCAACGTGTGCAAGGATAGTGCCCTGCATTGCCTTCGCGTTAACTTCGTTCATGTCCATGCCGGAGAGGAAATTAAGACCGTCGAGATTTGTCTTGTCGTTGGGTATCAAGAATGTTCTTCTGGGCTGGTCGATCTGAACGACTGTCTCATACATGATACGAGCACCGTCCTGGATGAACTGACCCATGGAGTGAAGGTCTGTCGTGTTATCAACGCCTGCCGGGAAGATACCCCTTCTGTCCTTACCCTCGGACTCACCGTAAAGCTGCTTCCACCACTCTGTCATAAAGTGGAAAGAGGGCTCGTAGTTGACCATAACCTCTGTGGAATATCCGGAACGGAGCAGGCAGTTACGTACTGCTGCATACTGATAGCAGGGATTCTCGGAAAGAGGGAGCTTCTTGTATGCCTTGGAAGCATCTCTAGCACCCTTCATGAGTTCCTTGATGTCGATGCCAGCAACGGCGATGGGAAGGAGACCTACGGCTGTGAGAACGGAGAATCTTCCGCCTACGTCGTCAGGTACTACGAAGCTCTCATAACCTTCCTTGTCAGCAAGGCCCTTCAGAGCACCCTTTGCCTTATCTGTTGTGGCATATATCCTCTCCTTTGCACCCTTCTTGCCGTACTTGTTCTCCATGTAAGCACGGAGGATACGGAAAGCGATGGCAGGCTCTGTGGTTGTGCCTGACTTGGAGATGATGTTGAGGGAGATATCCTTGCCTTCGATAATGTCCATCATGTCAGCAAGATATGTGGCGCTGATCGAGTTGCCGCAGAAAAGGATGAGCGGGCTCTTTCTTACCTTCTTCGTAGCAGCAGAAGCAAAGGAGTGACCGAGAAGCTCGATAACTGCACGTGCTCCGAGATAAGATCCTCCGATACCGATAACGATAAGGACATCGGAATCTCTTCTGATCTTTGAAGCTGCCTTTGTGATGCGCTTGAATTCGTCTTTGTCATAGTTTGTGGGGAGGTCGAGCCAGCCGAGGAAATCATTTCCGGGACCGTTCTTCTTGTGAAGCATATCAGAAGCGGCTTTGACCTGAGGTTCCATTCTTGCGACTGCCTCTTCACCGCCGATAAAATCGAGGGCGTTCTGGTAATCAAATGTAATCATCTTACTGTTCTCCTTAAGGGTTAATTCAAAAATCATACAGAGTATACACCCGTAAAATTCGATTTTCGAGTATAATTAAGTCAGGATTTTATTATATTTGGCAAGGATTTAATGATGTCTGACATATCGATTGCTGAAAGCAAGATTCAAATACTCTATCTGGTCGACAAAGCTCCGGGCGTAAGCTACCATCTCCTCAGGGAAAAGTGCATGGAGCTTCTTTATTCAGATTTCTTTACATTCAGCAGAGCTTATGATGAGCTGATCGCCGGAAATCTTATGGATAAGCGCAAGTCAGGCGATTTCACGGGTGAAGCCATCGGCTCTACCGAGAACCTTACTATAACCGACGGCGGGAAAGCCGTATTAAACGACCTTATCTCATCCCTCAGCGCTCCCCTGCTCGCCCGTCTTGACGAGACATCCGGCGAGATAAAGAGTGCCATGGCAGAAAATTCCGTAAGTTCGGCATCCATGGAACCTACGGAAGACAACAGATTCCGCGTGATCCTGAGCTATACGGGCGACGAAAAGCCTTTTACGGCCACCATTACCGTAGAAGACGAGAAAACAGCCAAAATGCTCTGCCAAAAGTGGAAGAACACCTGCTCCAAAGCATCAGAAGAACTGATCAGGCTCATCAGCGAAGGCTGATGCAATAATTCCCAAGCAACTGAATTCATCTCTTAAGGCTTTTCAGCCCTGGTTTTACTTTGCGTCTATCTCGATGATAAGGAATTCTCCGGGCTGGAGTATGTGACGGATATGCTCATATCTGATCTTTCTCTCGTTTATGAGCCTGCCTTCTTCATCGTAACGTCTTACTATACTGTCGGAACGTCCGAGTTTGTTGTCGTTGATAAGGAAGCTCTGCTGCGTGGTGGTCGGGTTGGAAATAACAAGATATGACTTGCCGCCCTTGTTGTAGCAAGCCGAAGTGATGTTGGACATAAACTGTTCGACGCTGACCGGAACATCCTTATCAAGCGGCTCCTTTATGTCGATGTAGAGCTCGTCATAACCCGCAAACCCCGTGGTAAGCGAAGAAACGGTCATCATATTTACGAACTCCCTGTCTTTAACGAAAATGCCGCTCCCCGTATAGGATGAAGGTACGAAGTTGACCGAGGCGTCGAAAAGGAACATCTCGGCAAAATCGGCTTCCTGGGTCATTATCGCCGATACTATCTTTCCGCAGTTGCTGCCGTCGGTATCTAATACGTAGATATACTCACCGACATTGTTGCCGGAAACGATATGGGGCGTCTGATACTGTGCGATGACATAACTGGTGTTGATATTTTCGATATAGGTTGCCGTGCTGTCGTTCGCGGTCAGCCTGACTGCCATCGTATGGTTGTCGGCATCAGACATCATGGAACCGCCGCTGTATTCCATGCCGTCAAGGAATACGGTCTTATCCTTGATGTCACTGAAATACTCTGACTGCGTAAACATCGAGATAACGTAATTCACATAAGAAGATTTCTGCAGGTCGCTCTTAAAGACCTTGCTGCTGTCGCTGATCTCAATGTAGAATCTCGCAAACTGTCTGCTCCAGGGCAAAGCTGTGCCGTTCTCGATCCTGCGGCCGCCGTATTCGGACGTCATGGAGCCGCACATATACTCAAGGAGTTTGTCTACATCGCCCTGATTCACATATGGTCCTATAACGAGCCAGGGTGACGAATTGCATTTTTTTACGAGTCTGAAACAGTCCTCCAAAGAAGCGGTTACAGACTGTCCTGCATAAGAAGGAACGACTTCGGCGTCGGAAACTCCTGTTACGGATCTGCTCGTCGTTCCTGTAAGAGCCCTCGATACGGAATCCTCGCTCATGAGATATAGCGATGTCTCAGCAAAACCGTCGCATCCGATGTTGAGGTTGTTGAGCCTTACCGCGGAAGGATTTCCGGATGCCAGAGTGTCAGCATAATACTGCGGTATCCCGGCAGAATCATAATTGTCAGGACCCAGATAGATGTCATCGATCAGGATCGAGCCGGAGCCTTCAAAGGCAATATTCAGGCTTATCTCGGAATCATCGGTCATCTGATCGGTTACAGCGAAAACATAACTGAAATATTTATAATTTCCTCCGACCTGGGCAAGTTCGAAGCCGTATCTTCCGAACTCCTCTCCCTCAACCCAGCAATAGACCTTATCCGGCGCATTGTCAGACATCGCATAAAGGCTTAAGCGGTAGAATGTTCCCGGGATAAAGTTATCCGCAGCGGTTCCCTGAAGTTTCTGTGTCATGGCATGAACACCGGTACCGCTTCCGGACAATCTGGCGCCGTTCTTTCCGCTGTATGATCTGTCTGAAACTATTACCGCGGTGCCTCTGCCGTATATATCCCATGCTGAAGTATCAGAAACCGACCAGTCATCGCCTTCGTCGACGGCTGCGCTCACTGATCCGCTCGCGGCTTTCTGGGAGTGGCCGATTATCAGGATATCGTCGGCTATAACATCGACACCTTCAAGATTTCCTTCGAGTGCAAGTTCCGAGAGGATCTGGGATCTGTAGATCTCCTTGCCCGAATCGTAATAGACCTTGTCTCCCGAAACTCCGATTATCTTCTCTATTACTACGTTTTCGGATGTGATCGTGGCAGTGCTGCCTGTAAGAAGATTTACCGCAAATGCTTTCCTGTCCGCAGTTCCCACGATTATGAGTCCTGTATCCGTAAGATATGCGCTGCTGATTTCCGCACCGGTGGACTTTGCTATCTCATTATTCTCAAGAATAAATCCCTGTTCTCCGGAACTGACGATCACGGCTCTTGAGCGGTTTACTACGAAACAGTATCTTCCGTCAGAAGCACAGGCTACAGGCCTTTCATCTTCCGTAAGCCATTCTTCCTGACCGACAGTTTCAAAGACCATGCCGTTCGTTGATGAATAGATATTTCCCTCAATGTCTGCCGCCATCAGTCTCTTTCCGTCAGAAACAAAAGCCGTCGCATTTGAGTTCGGGAGCGAAGAAAACGCTGCTCTGCCGTTCATCACCGATATCACCGTTCCGTCAGTGTAGCAGACGGCAAATGCCTGTCCGGTGCTGCCGATGCCGCAAAGAACGGTATCGGGATCGTCAAAAACAGGAGAATAGACAAGAACAAGATTCCTGCCGTCCTGAGAAGTATAGATCGAACCTGAAAGCGTTACCGCGATGATGCCGGAATCGTTTGACGCGATCTTTGCAAAACGCTCGTCGCTCTCCACGACACCTGTCAACTGACTGTTCGTAACATCGTAGATGAGTCTTCCGTTCTCAGTCAGGGCCACTGCGGTGTTGCCGAAGAAAGCCATCTCACTGATGCGGTCCTCATCCCAGAGGTCCTTTGCATCGATTATCGGGCTTACGACACCGAGTTTAGCAGGCTTAAAACCCGTGACCTTTCCGGTGAACTTCTCGCTCATGACACGCTCACTGTCGATAGATATGATGCGGGCCGTATCTCCGCTGCAGGATGCCGTATCGTAACCGGCTGCCGCAACGGCATCAGGCGTCAGGAAGACGCTGTTCTCGGATGCGCCTGCCAGGAGCATGCTCGTATAATCCGTCGAACTCTCGAAAGATGCGTCCCTGACGATGTTGATATTCGGGATGACATCGCAGTTTATGCCGACACCGCCGTACGTGTCGCCCGCCTTGTCTGAAGTTATCGTTATCTCGCAGAGCTCCGATCTTAAGCCGAATATTCCGACATAACTCAACACTATAACGGCCATGACCATTACAACGGCGACCACAACCATTCCGGCCGCAAATCTTGTCTTTCTGGTGATACCGAACATCAGACGGGCATGCTTCTTCATTTCTGCACCTCTATTCCGTCAGCTTCGGTTATAGCCGGCATATCGTTTCCGGCTTCATTTCCGGTTTTGCTCTCAGCATTGATCTCATTAACGGTTTCAGCATCGTCTGCCTTCTGCCCTTTTTCTTCTTCCGCCTTCTTCGCATTTTTTCTCTTCACGTTGACCAGATATGCAAAAGCCAGTACGGCAACAGGCATGAAGATCATTGAGGAAGTATTGATACCCGATGAAATGGCAGACCTTATGTTGTCGGGAACATTGAACGTCTCGATCATCATGAAATTAGCAATGCCGGAACCGAAGATATTGAATACCATGTGAAGTATTACCGGCGCGATCAGGCTGTCAGTCAGATAATAGCAAGCGGCTATTATGATGCCGCAGACGATAGCATAGCCAATGTGTACCGACAGACCGTGCATGATGCCGAATCCTAAAGCGCTCAGAAGGACAGATACCCACGGTCCGAACCCTTTTCTGAGGTTCCCGAAAACAACGCCTCTGAAAGTCATCTCCTCGGATACGGGAACGATAAAACAAAGCGTAATGACATAAAGCAGTTTATCCCAGATGGGTACCACTGTCTGGGAAACAGAAGCAAACCTGTTTGTACTCTCGCGGTAATCCGCGACCGCTTCCTTGAGCGACTCAAGATATACGGAGATCCTGTCTGCAACAATAATGTAGAGCATAACGAATCCCAGCATGCCGAGAGCCACTATGATGAGCGCCGCAACCTGGTCTGCAGTAAGCCTGGCCATCTTGAAGAGAGGCTCTTTCTTAGCCGAACTCAGCTTGTTCACGATGAACATGACAATAATGACGCCGATCGAAACCAGGAAATTGGACGTTCCTTTGTAAACACTCCGGTCTATGTTAAGGAAGATAAGCGCATAAAGCACGACATAATCGACGGCAAGAAAAAGGACCAGCCCTAAGGCGGCCTTAAGTATTGCTTCGACCCTGATCCAAGCCTTTCCCCAAAAAGTCATCTTTACTTCTGATCTCCGGAAGAAACTCCGTTCTTTGCCCTGGTCTCCGGAGCCTGAGCCCCGTAATATCTTCTCATGAAGAATACAAAGGCCTTTTCAAGCTCTTCGCCGTCTTTGATCGAATAATAGACTCTCTCACCGTTATCTCCGATAGCCGTGCGCATGATGACGAGCTCGGGCTTCGTGTGGCTTCCGTCATCAGGCACATAGTTGTACATGACGACATACTCGGTCTTCATGAGAGTGAAAGAATCAATGCGCGACATATAGTAATCCTTCTTGCTGTAAGGATCGCGCATGACTATGAGCTCATCACTCCGGCTCTCTTTAAGATGCTCGCCCGCGAGCTTGGCCTTGCGGTCCTTCTCGAGAGCGATCTTTTTCTTAAAGCCGGTGGGCTTGTTACTCGTCTTCTGATTCTTCATCGTCGCCGTAAAGCTCTTCGCAGAGCTTGTCATAATAATCGTAGATAACGTCAGCTTCCTTGTCGACGATATTCTCGAGCAGGACCTCGCCGCCCTTGTCAACAAAACGCATTATGACGTACTCAGCCTCTTCCTCATCACCTTCAGACTGGATGATAAGTACAACATAGGTCTTTCCGTTGAAGAGGAACGTGCTCTCTACAACTGCATTTGTTGTCTCGCCTGTAACCTCATCCTTGAGTTCTATAACTCTGTCACCCTCATCGTCCAACTGTGCGATCGCATCTATCAGCTCGTCCTTGGGTCCGATCTCGGGATTAAGATTGTTATCGTCAGCCATAAGTATTCTCCTTGAATGTAAAAACTTTGCTATTATCGCTAAAATTATAATATTTTATTATAACAAACTATCGAGCAACTTGCTTGCAAGGGTTGCGAGTTGTTTGTTATATAGTGAGCGAAGCGAAACTAATATAACAAACTATCGAGCAACTTGCTTGCAAGGGTTGCGAGTTGTTTGTTATATTGCGGGCGCAGCACGCAACTATAGCATATTAAGGTAATCCTGGAGGATTATCTCTGCCGCCACCTGGTCTATTACCGCCTTCTGTTTCTTGGCCTTTATGTTGCTCTCGTGAAGATATCTCGAAGCGAGGACCGTCGTATAGCGTTCATCCTTGTATACAGGCTCTATCCCGCACAATCCGGCAAGAGCCTTTCCGAATTCCTCAGCCTTTTCCTGCGTTTCGGACCTGGTGCCGTCTGTCCTTGCCGGCCTTCCGATGACGATGGCGTTAACGCCCATTTCCTTTATGATCTCGCATATCCTGTTCAAGGCCCACTCGGGATCAGTGCCGTTCCAGTTAACAGTCTCGATTCCCTTGGCTATGACTCTCAGTTCATCGGATACCGCGACGCCTATGTGCCTGGTACCGAAATCTATACCCATTACTCTACCCTTTTCTTTTCCCATGGATCTTGTCTCCGTCACTTTCCAAAAAATAAGGCGGCATAAGCCGCCGGTTCCGCTTATCAACGGTATCTTAAACTATCTCAGAGTCTGGAGCAATAATCGTTGATGATAACCTCAAGGAGCTCGTCTCTGTCAATACGCTTGATGAGACCTCTGGCTCCCTTATAGTTGGTGATATAAGTCGGATCGCCGGAAATAAAATATCCGACCAGCTGATTGATGGGGTTATAACCCTTCTCCTTCAGAGCGCTCAAAACATACGACATCAGCGCATGTACATCAGCCGTTCTATCACCGGATAAATCAAACTTGCATGTATTGCTGTCCACAAAAACCTCCAAACGAAGTATCTTTCGATGTATTCATTTTATCACAGTGGTTGTTAAATTTAATTAAGATTTGATAAATTTGGGGACAATACTGCTTATTTTGGCGATTCTGCTACATTAAACGGACTTATCAACGTCGAAATGACACCAGACTCACATTCAGGTATTCACCTGCATAATGCAGTTTCCGTCTTCCGCGCCGCTGATAACGCCCTTCAGGATCGAGCCGCGCTCACAAATGCCCGGACCGCCATTCAAAGTCACGTAAGTCTTTATATAGTTCGCCGTGTAGCCTTCCGCGATCAACACACCGTCTTTCTCTTCGATCTTCTCGGCAAGGACTTCAGCAGGCTTGCCGGTCATTCCGACAGCAAACTCAGAAGCAAGCCTGTCGGACAGTTCGATCAAACGCTTTGCACGCTCTTTACGCACGGACATATCGATCTGCGGCATGTCAGCCGCCTTCGTGCCTTCGCGCACCGAATACGGGAAAACGTGTATCTTCGCAAACCTGAGTTTTTCGGCATAAGACATTGTCTCCGAAAATTCCTCTTCGGTCTCTCCGGGGAACCCTGTGATGATATCAGTAGTAAGCGACATGTCAGGGAATTCGGCTCTTAAGGCCTTTACCCTTTCTTCGTATTCAGCCGTCGTATACTTCCTGTTCATACGCTTTAAGACAGTGTCTGAACCTGACTGGAGCGAGAGATGGAAGTGCGGGCAAAGATGTTTAAGTTCCTTAAGACCGCTGATGAATTCAGGTGTCATGGACTTGGGTTCCAGTGAGCCGAGTCTTAATCTCTCAAGACCTTCTATGACATCGATCTTCTTCAAAAGATCCAAAAGGGCAGTTATGTCTCTTCCCTGGTCCATGCCGTAAGAACAAAGGTGGATGCCGGAGACGATTATCTCCTTAAAGCCGTTCTCTACAAGATACTCTGCTTCACTGATGCATGACTCTTCAGAACGAGAGACGACCCTGCCCCTTGCATAAGGGATAACACAGTATGTGCAGAAGTTGTTGCAGCCGTCTTCTATCTTTATGAACGCCCTGGTTCCTTCAGGAGATAAGACTGTGCCGAAATCGTGATAAGTATCGGTCTTGCTGACTTCAGGCCTTGTGTGGCTCGTAACGTGCGTTAACTCTTTGTTTTCGCGTGCTGCCAGGAAATCTTCGACCTTTGCTACGACAGTATTCTTGTCCCTGGTTCCTATGACAATGTCGGCTGCAACATCACCGTTTTTTAACTCCGATGCACATCCCATCGCAACGATAACAGCATTGGGGTTGTTCTTTGCCATTCTCCTTAACATCTGGGACGACTTTCTGTCGGCTTCGCCTGTAACCGAACACGTATTTACGATGCATACGTCAGCCTCCTCCGGCGACGACACATTCTCGTGCCCATTATCAAGAAACAGGCGCCTCGCGGCGTCTGTCTCATATTGGTTAACTCTGCATCCTAATGTAAGAAAGTAGACTTTCATTACTGTCTGATCTTGATGTGTGTTTCCCTGAGCTGCTGCTCTGTTACTTCGCCGGGAGCGCCGCAGAGGAGATCCTGGGCATTACCGTTCATCGGGAATGCGATGACTTCTCTGATGTTCTCCTCGCCTCTTAAGATCATGATCATACGGTCAACGCCCGGAGCCATGCCGGCGTGCGGCGGAGCGCCGAACTGGAATGCGCTGTAGAGCGCGCCAAACTTTGTCTTGAGTTCGTCTTCGGAATAACCTGCGATCTCAAAGGCCTTCTTCATGATCTCGAGGTCATGGTTTCTTACTGCGCCGGATGAGAGCTCGATACCGTTGCAGACGATGTCGTACTGGTAAGCGAGGATCTCTTCAGGTTTCTTTGTATTGAGCGCTTCGAGGCCGCCCTGAGGCATAGAGAAAGGATTGTGAGTGAAGATGTACTTCTTTGTCTCTGTATCCCATTCATACATCGGGAAATCGTTGACGAAGCAGAATCTGAAAGCGTTCTTCTCGATGAGGTCGAGTCTTGCGCCCAGTTCGTTTCTGATCTTGCCTGCACACTCGTTTGCGCGTGCCTCGTTGTCAGCGATGAAGAAGATCGTATCGCCTGCCTGGAGGCCTGCAAGATCTTTAAGTTCAGCCTTCATGTCATCAGGAATAAACTTGTCGATAGGTCCCTTGTAGCTCATGTCCTCAAGAACTTCGAGGTAGCCTAAGCCGCCCATGCCGAGGTCGTCCTGTGCGAACTTGAGCATCTTCTCGTGCTGGCCCTTTGAAAGCTTTGCGTGAACGTTTATCGCACGTACTGTCTTGCCGTGGAATGCTTTGAATGTGCATCTGGAGAAGAACTCGGTAACATCCTTTATTCTCAAGGGGTTTCTGAGGTCGGGCTTATCTGAACCGAACTCTTCCATAGCCTGCTTGTATGAGATAACGGGATAAGGTGCAGCCGTTACCTGAGCACCCTCGGGTGCGAACTTCTCGAATGTTGCTGTGAGGACTTCCTCACCTGCTCTGAATACATCTTCCTGTGTAGCGAAAGACATCTCGAAGTCTAACTGGTAGAACTCTCCCGGTGATCTGTCTGCTCTTGCATCCTCGTCTCTGAAGCAGGGTGCGATCTGGAAATACTTATCGAAGCCCGATACCATCAGGAGCTGCTTGAACTGCTGAGGAGCCTGAGGCAGAGCATAGAACTTGCCCTTCCACTTTCTTGAAGGAACGATGTAGTCTCTTGCACCCTCAGGTGAAGATGAAGTAAGGATAGGAGTCTGGATCTCCAAAAATCCCATCTCCGTCATCTTCTGTCTGAGGAATGCGATAACATTTGATCTGAAGATGATGTTGTCCTTGACCTTCTGGTTTCTGAGGTCAAGATATCTGTACTTAAGTCTGACATCCTCTCTGATCTCTTTAGATGTCATGATCTCGAAAGGAAGCTGGCTGTAGACCTTACCCAAAACGTCTACAGAATGAGCCTCGAGCTCGATCGTACCTGTGGCGATCTTGGGATTGTATGTTTCCTCATCCCTGTGCTCGATCTTACCCCGGACCGAGATGCACTCTTCCTTTACGAGTCCGTCAAGGAGAGAAGTGTCGCGCATAACGACCTGAAGTGTGCCGTACATGTCTCTCAAGTCAATGAAAGATACGCCGCCGTGGTCTCTGATGTTTTCGATCCATCCGCATACACGGAGTTCGGTTCCTACGTCCTTCTCTGACAGGGAGCTGATGATCCTGTCTCTGTATTGGTTTGCCATATTCCAATCCTTTCTTTCGGGGAAACAAAAAACGCCCCGAACTTAAATTCCTTTAAGTTCAGGACGAACATAACATGTCCGCGGTGCCACCTGATTTACTCCGCAAAAGCGGAATCTCTTTAAACCGGATTGCTGTTAGAGCTGTTATTCGTCAGTGGCCTCTTTCCGCTCTGCCTTTCAGCCCGGGGGCAAAGCTCTCTGAAGGCGACATACCACGACTACTGGGGTCTCCGTCATCGCATAATGCGTAATACTACATCATTTAAAAGCCGATTGTCAATACAAATGAACGTCTGTCAGTTCTTGTATCCGCACGAATTTCTCGTCGGACCGTCATCACCCGATTCATAGTGTGCACGGAACTCCATGTTGATGTCCTTTATCTCGCGCCTGCCTTCGATGTAATCCTGATACATATCGGCAAGTCCCGCCATGCATCCGTCGCATGAACCGTCGATATAACCTATGGAATCGGCAACTATCTTTTCACGTTCTTCTCTTGTAGTGTCTTTTATAAGTAAACTCTTCATCGTCTTCCTCTTCCGCCGCCTCGGCCGGATCTTCCGCCATGGGATTTCGGTCTGCCAGCAAATCCGCCAGAGCCGCTCCGGCCTCCTGTTCCGCCGGACTTTCTGCCGTATCCGCCCGGTCTTATCCCGGCAGATCCTTTTCCGCCCTTGCGGCCTTTCTTTACGATCTCTTTTGCCTTCTTGCCGGCATTTGTTTCGCGGTATGTGCGCTCTTCCTCAAAGCCGTACTCAAATGAGAAATCTATCTTGTTTTCTTCAGTGTCGACCTTCTCTACGACTATCGTGACTGGCATTCCGATCGAAAGGATCTTGCCGCCGTGCGCACCTATGGCCCTGTAGCTCCTGTCGTCAAAGATATAGTGGTCATGCAAAGATCTGAAAGGCACAAATCCTTCGACCGTGTTTTCGAGCCTTACAAAGCATCCGCCGTCTATTATTGACGAGATCACGCCGTCGTAGTGTTCGCCGATCCTGTCTGCCATATATTCGCAGATCTTGATGTTGTCGGATGCGCGCTCTGCATCAACGGCATTTCGCTCCATGTCGGAAGAATGCTCGGCAGCGTTATCGACCAGTCCTGCGAAATGACTCCTTGAATTCTCACCGTGCAGATAACTCTTGATTATCCTGTGAATATAAAGATCGGGATAACGTCTGATCGGCGACGTAAAGTGGCAGTAGTATTTCGATGCCAGACCGAAATGTCCGAGACAGTCAGAGCAATATCTGGCCTTCGCCATAGACCTGAGCAGGAGTTCATCCAATGCAGGGAGAGCGGTCTTGTCGCCGATAGTATCCATGAACCTCTGAACGTCTATAGGCTTTATCCTGCCGACAAGCCTTCCCGAAGCACCGAAGAATCTTGCTATGTTCGAGAACCTCGCGATCTTGATCGGGTCGGGATCTTCGTGCACACGGTAAACGAACGGGAAATTGAGGTCAAAGAACTTCTTTGCGATGAATTCGTTCGCGCAGATCATGAAGGATTCGATTATCCCGTTAGTGAAGTTGATCGGGTAAGGCATGATGTCCTTTACGGTGCCGTCGTCGTTTAATATGACCTTCGTCTCGGGCATCTCAAAACCGATAGCACCGCGCCTGTCCCTCATGGACTTCAGTATCTCCGCGAGCTCCTTCATGAGGATGAGCATCGGGATTATCTCACCGTATTCCTCATCGTCCTCAGGCTGAGGATCGGTAAGGATCCTGTAGCACTCTTTATAGCTCATTCTCCTGTCGGATCTGATAACGCTCTCATACACTTCACCGCCATAGATGCCGCCCTCTCTGTCTACCAGCATCTCTGCGGTCATGGCAAGCCTGTCAACGTTGGGATTAAGGCTGCACAATCCGTTTGAAAGCTTCGGCGGGAGCATGGGGATTACTCTGTCAACCAGATAGACGGAAGTGCCTCTGGAGAACGCCTCCATATCAAGAGCCGTCCCTTCCTTAACATAGTTTGAGACATCCGCGATGTGCACATACAATCTGAAATTGCCGTTGCGCATTTTCTCTATCGAGATGGCATCGTCCAGATCCTTGGCATCTTCGCCGTCGATGGTGATTGTGAGAAGCTCTCTCTTGTCTTTCCTTCCCTTAACGATCTCATCTGCTATCTGCGACGGATCGGGATTAACGGGCAGCGGCTCGACTTCCTTGATGACCTTTTGCGGGAACTCCTGCGAAAGTCCGAACTGCCTCAACACCGTAAGCATCCTGACATCGTTGTTTCCCGCGTCACCAAGCACTTCGGTAATGGTTCCCCTGCAGTCGCCCCTGTCGCAGTTGGGATTCAACACCTCACATACAACGACCATGTTAAACGGTGCGCCGTTCAGGTGATTCTTATCGATCTCTATCGCGCCGTAATCGGTGCTCCTGAATGCGGGATCAGGAATTACGACTCCGCCTGTCGGAGTCTGTCTCAGGATGCCGATGACCTGATTCTTTACCTGAAGAGGTCCTCTCGGTGCCATGTCAGCCAGCGTAGGCGGCAATGCAGACTGCTCTTCCTTAGCCTTTATTACACGGTTCCTGCGCCTCTGGGCTGCGCTCATATTCTCGGCAAATGCCGGTCTTTTCTTTTTATCGTCCATCTCGTTATTCCTCATTGTTTTTGTTATATATTACTACTTGCTTATGTTTTTCTCACATTCTACCCCATTATCTGATATTTGATGGCACTTTTCGTGCACACATTGAAAGAGGCCATCCCACAATGCGTGAAACAGCCTCTTCATACTCAGGTTAAGTTAATTCAGATCAAGGATTTGTGCAGTAACCTGACTTATCGAAATTGTAATCCTTACCATCGATCTTCCAGGTCTCATTCTTTGCGTACCATCCGTTCGAATCGCCATACCACCAGCCCTTGGAATCTTTCTTCCAGGAAGCCTTGTAGGTATATGTCCATTTGCCGTCTGCATCAAGGCGGTAGCCGCCGCAGTATTCGTTTGCAGCCATCGTGCCGTTAGTCTTAAAGAAATAGTAAACTCCGCCTATCTCTTTCCAGCCCGTGACCATCGCGCCGGAAGCATCGAAGTAATACCATACGCCATCAACGGACAGCCAACCTGTTATCATCGCACCAGACGACTCAAAGCAGTACCACTTGCCGCCGATCTGCTGCCAGCCGGTTACCATCGCACCGTTATTCTTAAAGTAATACCACTTTCCGCCGATCTGCTGCCAGTTCGTCAGCATCTTTCCGTTACTGCCGAAGTAATACCAGACGCCGCCGATCTGCTTCCAGCTCTTTGCCATTGCGCCTGAGCCTTCGAGATAGTACCATGCTCCGTCCAGCTCGAGCCAGCCGGTCTGCATGATACCGTTCGCATCGAAGTAATACCACTTGCCGCCTGTACTCTTCCAGCCTGTTGCGGTTTCACCGCTGTCTTCAACGAAATACCACTCGTCATTGATCATTATCCAGCCGCCCTTATAACTCTCGTCCAGGACATACTTGAACAGAATGGTGCAGAACTTGCCGCCCGGGGAACGCGAGATCTCGGTGGCAACGATGTCCGAACCGTCGGTATAGATCTCAAGGTTGGATAAGAGATCGTTGGAATAATAGACAGTAGGTCTGCCTTCTATGCCATCGGCATCGTCAAGTTCAATATAGAAATAGTATTCCTTGCCCTTTTCAACTCCGCCTGTTGCCAGATTATTGAAGTACTTATCTGCATAAAAGGGACTTACAAACATATTGATATCCGCAGATTCAAGATCGAAAACAACATCCGTTGATCTGACATTCAATACAGTGTTTCCGTCAGAACTCTTTAACGTTCCGATAGCATCAAATCCAAAGCCGCTGATGTTCTTTGTCCAGTAAGCATACAGAGTCAGATCTTCCGTTACGGGAGTTGCAAAATTATACATCTTTGTGCATTCGGGATTTGTATACCATCCCCAGAAAACATATCCTTCAAGCGTGGGGTCTTCCGGTATCTTTACCGTCTTGCCGTCAGGGACACTCTGATCAGCTATTCCGGACCCGTCGCCGGTATCAAACTTAACAGTATGTTTTGTGTTGGAATCAAAATAGAAATATACGGTTATGTCCTTTGCGGGCATATTAAATACATAACCGATGCTTCCGTTCCTGTTGATCTCGATGTCAGGAGACTGTGCATAAGCAAATGTATATCCTTCAGGAGCTTGGCCATATATTTGTACTAACTCTCCTTCATGGATATCAACGGACTGACCGCTCGTATATTTAGTTTTGTTATATTCCACCTTGCCGTCAGCATAATCCGTGATTATGTTCAACTTATAAGTAACATTTGAGATTACGGTAAACTGTACATGTGCGGCGTCGATCTCTTCAGGCGAATACTCCGTTCCGTTTCCGTCAGGGTCATAATACAGCGTAACAACAGCATCATATGTTCCTGCTGCAAGTCCTGCAACAGGGTAAACATATGCCATATGGTACTCTGCACCTTTTTCAGTCATTGAACCGCCATAAGGATCTGTCACGTTAAAAGCATCAGTATTTCCGCTTGTCAGCTTAACGGAGAAATTATCCCCGACAACCGTAGCACTGCCCGTTTTCTTAGCCTGCATTGATTTGTTGAAATCACTTGGGTTATACCCTATCTCCGCAGTTCCCAGATCAACGGAATAGAACTCCATATCATAAGGTCCGGGACCCTCAAAATGGAATGTGACAGTGACATTCTTCTCCGGCATATCAAAGGCATAGCCGATAGATCCGTTCCTGTTAACTTCCACATCCGGAGAATCAGCACTTTTGAACTGGCAATCGCCTGCAGCCTTTGCATAGAGCCGGACAGTCGTACCGGCTTCAACATAAAACACAGCACCGCTGGAATACTGTGTGCCAAGGAACTCCACCTTGCATTCCGGCTGGTCGGTCAGGAGCGTCATCTTATAGGTCGACGCAGCATTGACAGCCCTGCCCGCAGGAATCAGTCCGGCCAAGAGGACCATTGTCACAAGAAAAGATAAAAACTTGCAGATCTTGTTCTTCATTTCCCATTCCTCCTAAATCTTTTTAACTATAAAATGAATTTTATCACTAAAGAAAGAATGGGGTTATCACCCAATAGTACCATTTTAACTCTGCCATAAAACCTGAACAACAAAAAGGGGTTGTCAGTGTGACAACCCCCGGAAAACCTTTTTTGATATTACAATTACCAGGCTCTTGCGATCGAAAGGTAGAGAACGACTGATACGATTGCGAACAGAACGCTGCAGATGACCGTCCAGGTCTTGAGCTGCTCTTCCAATGTCCTGCCCTTTGCCTTGCTGTAGTATGAATCAGAAGATCCGCCTGCAACTACACCGATACCTCTGTCATTACCTTCCTGAACGAGGAAGAGAACGATAATGGCAAGAGCCAAGATAATATCTATAACACTGAGCACAATATTCATTACTGTCATCTGTCCTGTGCCTCCCTTTACTAATTAAGCCTATGAATAATAACACATGGCTTTTACTTATGCAAACGGCAATTCGTGCCGTTTCCAGCCGAAGAACCGGCAAATACCCTGAACTTACTTCTTAGCGCCTTTTATGAGCTTGCTGATCTCGCTCACTGCGAAAGGCAGGATTGCCAGAGGCAGGATGACGAGCCAAGCCGTCGGATTGATGGCTACGTTATTGAAGATAGTGTTTACTCCCGGGATGTAAATGACTGCGACGAGCATTACGAGCGAGAGTGCTACTGCGATGTTCATCATCTTATTGGAGAAGATACCGAGCTTGAAGACCGATATCCTCTCGGATCTTGCAGCAAATGCCCTGAAAAGCTCCGCGCAGATCAGCGTTGCAAAAGCGACCGTACGTGCTATGTCTATGGGGTGAACTCCCTTAGCTGCAGCATCTGCGAGAACACCTGAATAGAAGAATGTATTTCCGCTGTTCATGCTGATCAGAGCAGCGATGAATGCCGTTGCTACCGCGATGAAGAGTCCGATTGACTGCATTGCGATGTGGCCCATCATGCTCTTGTTGATGATAGGCTCCTTCTTTGATCTCGGAGGGACTTTCATGATGCCGGGCTCAGCCTTTTCGCGGCCTAATGCGAGAGCCGGGAACGAGTCAGTGATGAGATTGAGCCAGAGGAGCTGGATCGCAGTCAAAGGAGCAGCGATGCCGGGGATCAGAGTCTTCGGTACGAGCGAGAGCAGGAAGATTACAAGGATCTCACCTACGTTGCATGAGAGGAGGAATCCTACGAACTTTCTGATGTTCGAGTAGATCGTCCTTCCCTGCTCAACTGCCTTTACGATGGTTGCGAAATTATCGTCCATGAGGATCATGTCAGCGGAGTTCTTGGAGACGTCCGTTCCCGTGATACCCATTGCGACACCGATATCAGCAGACTTCAGAGCCATGGCGTCGTTAACGCCGTCGCCCGTCATTGAAGCGATGTGATCATTTTTCTTGAGAGCTGAGACGATACGCACCTTGTGCTCAGGAGATACACGCGCATATACGCTTGTCTTCTCTACTACTTCGAGGAGGTCGTCGTCACTCATCTTGTCGAGCTCTTCACCTGAATATGCATCCATGTGCTTCTCGTCGCGCATCTCAAGATTATCTGAAATGGCAACTGCGGAATCCTTGAAGTCGCCCGTGATCATGACGGCACGGATGCCTGCTTCCTTGCAGACTGCGATAGCGTCCTTTGCTTCCTCACGAGCCGGATCGATCATACCGATGAGGCCTAAGAATGTCATGTTCTCTTCGTCAGCAAAAGTTGCTTTGGAACCGTCACCGTGCTCCTTCATGGCGAATGCGAGTACACGGATAGCCTGGATAGCGTAGTTGTGATTTACTTCGCGGATCTCAGCACGCTTCTCGTCTGTCATCTTCTCAACACCGTTAGGTGTAAGGATGGAAGAGCAGCGTGAGATAACGATATCCGGAGCACCCTTCGTGAAACTTATCCACTTGCCATCTTCGATGCCGGAGTGGTAAGTGGTCATCATCTTACGGTCAGAGTCGAAAGGAAGTTCCGTCTCTCTGGGATAAGCGTGCATCGTCTCCTCGCGGAGCATTCTCACCTTCATGCCGAGAGTCGTAAGAGCGCCCTCAGTAGGATCGCCGATGCATGAATAATCCTTCTCGCTCTCCTTAACGATAGAAGCATCATTACAGAGAACGGCTGAAAGGATAAGTGTCTTAAGGTCGCCTTCGATCTTGACGGGCTTGCCGCTCTCATCGACAACATTGCCGACAGGGGCATATCCGCCGCCTTCGACATTGTATTTCTTCTCACCGTCATATATGACTTTTACAGTCATCTGGTTCTGTGTGAGTGTACCTGTCTTATCTGAGCAGATAACGTCTACGCAGCCCAATGTCTCTACGGCAAGGAGTCTCTTTACGATGGCGTTGCTCTCTGCCATCTTTGTCATGCCGATCGAGAGAACGATCGTTACGACTGCCGCAAGACCCTCAGGAATAGCTGCAACTGCGAGAGATACTGCAGTCATGAGAGCATCTTCCCAAGGCTGCTTCTGAACGAATATGTCTACGAGAAGAACTATGATGCAGACCAGGATGCAGACGACTGCAAGGATCTTGCCGAGCTTGTTAAGGCTTCTCTGAAGAGGAGTCTCCTCGTCTTCCATTGTCGTAAGCTTCGTTGCGATCTTACCGAGCTCTGTATCTCTTGCTGTGGCAACGACAACACCCTTTGCTCTTCCGTAAGTGACTGCCGTACCCATGTAGAGCATGTTCTTGCGGTCACCTAACGTGCAGTCTTCAGGAAGGACTACAGAAGCTTCCTTCTCGACTGCTACGGCTTCACCTGTAAGGGATGCCTCTTCAGCTTTAAGCGAGCTTGATTCGATAAGTCTCATGTCGGCTGAGATAGAGTCACCTGCATCGATCGCGATGACATCGCCTACTACGACATTCTCTGAATCCACCATATGGAGCTTGCCATCACGGATGACCTTTGTCTGGGGAGAACTCATCTTCTTGAGAGCTGCCAGCGCCTGGTCAGCCTTACCTTCCTGGTAAACGCCGAGGCACGCATTGAGGATTACGATCGCAAGTATGACTATGACGTCGATCCACTCTTCGAATCCGCCGCCGCTCTTGAACGCCATATATGCGGAAAGTGCAGCTGCCGCGATGAGGATTATTACCATTGCGTCAGCAAACTGCTGTAAGAATCTCTTCCAGAGCGGGACTTTCTTTTCTTCGCCTAATGAGTTCGGACCGTTCTTGGCATACCGTAAAGATGCCTCATCCGAAGTAAGACCTTTGACCAGGTCTGTATCTATTTCCTTAGCTATCTGTTCAGCGGTCGCTGAATATGGTTTGGTCATTTCTATCTATCCTCCTGGGACTATGGCCTGAAAATTAATTATACTATATTTTTGTTAATATAATTAGTGGATAGATTAGTTGAATGTACGAATCGGAATGCCGAAAAGCCCCTCCGTAATGGCAATTTCAATATTTTCCGGAAAGCAGACGTCCGCAAACACCCTTTCGCCTTATTTTCGGCTTTATTCACTTAGGGTCACTTAACCGTTTTCATCAACAGGTTCATCCGCCGGCTGGGTCCCCCAGATGTACTGTTCGAGCTCGGAAACTCCGTCCTCTTCGATGAGCGCTTTGGAGAACTGCGTCTCGTAGAGTTCGCGGTAGATTCCCTCCTTGCCGAGGAGTTCTTTGTGACTGCCGCGCTCTGCTATCGTTCCGTCCTTTACAACGAGGATCTCGTCAGCAGCAAGGATAGTCGAAAGCCTGTGTGCTATAAGGATGCTCGTCTTGCTCCTGATGATGGGATCGATAGCATCCTGGATCTTCTTTTCTGATATCGAATCCAATGCTGACGTAGCCTCATCAAAGATGAATATCGTAGGATCCTTCAGGATTATCCTCGCTATTGAGATACGCTGCTTCTCGCCGCCCGAGAGTTTCAGGCCGCGGTTGCCGACTTCGGTATCCATACCCTTTTCCTGCTTCTCGACGAAGTCCCATATGTTTGCCTTCTTCAATGCTTCGATCATGTCATCTTCTGTAGCATCAGGCTTCGCGTACAGCAGGTTGTCGCGTATCGTTCCGTTGAACAGATAAGTCTCCTGGGACACTACGCCGACCTGGTCTCTCAGGAATTTCAGGTCGAGTTTTCTTACGTCGATCCCGTCGAAAGTAACGCTTCCGGAGTCAACGTCATAAAGACGCGGGATAAGGTTTACGATCGTACTCTTGCCGGAGCCCGAGGGTCCGACGATCGCTATGCTCTTGCCTGCCTTGAGAGTGAAGTTGATATCTTTGAGTATCTTTTTCGATTCATCGTAAGAGAATTCGACGTGCTCGAAAACAACGTCTCCGGTCACATTATCAGGCGTAACCGCATCGGGCGCATTCTCTATCTCGACCGGGATGTCGAAATAGTCGAATATACGCTTGAACAGCGCCATGGACCTGATCCATTCGACCTGTATGTTGAGCAGGCTGTTGACCGGCATGTACATCCTGCCGAGCAGGGATACGAGCACGGAAATGTCGCCGATCGTGAGATCCGGATCGTACTTCATCATAAGTATTCCGCCGACCAGATATATCAGCATAGGACCGACTGTCGTAAACGTCGTGAGCACCACCCTGAACCATCGTCCGGCCATGCTCTCTTTTATGTTGAGAGCGATCATCTTGCGGTTGGCATTCTCATACCTCGCATACTCATATTTCTCTTTGCCGAAGAGTTTCACGAGGAGCTGTCCGCTCACGGAAAGCGTCTCATTCAGTATCCCGTTCACCTCATCATTTACCTGCTGGGATTCATTGGTCAGTGACCATCTCTTCTTGCCCGCGCTCCTCGTCGGAATGGTAAAGACGGGAACGATTATGATGCCCACGAGCGCAAGTATCCAATTCTTCTGGAACATCGCGATGAGGGCTATTACAAGGGTGATGGAATTGGAAAGGATGCTGCTGAACGTGCTCGTGATGACGGACTTAACGCCGTCGATGTCGCTCGTCATCCTCGTTATTATGTCGCCCTGGTTATTGGTCGTGAAAAAACGCTGGCTCATCTTCTGCAGATGCGAATACATCTGGTTGCGCATGTCGAATGTGATATGCTGGGCGATCCATGTGTTTATGTAAGTCTCGGCAACTCCGATCAGGCTCGCAAACAGCGTTACGAGGAGTGAGAGCGAGATATAAAGTATGAGCGCGTTCAAATCTTTTTTGAGAAGTCCCTCATCAAGGATCTTGCCTGTCAGGATCGACGGAAGGAGTGTGAAAAAAGACGATACGATTATGCACAGTATCACGAGTATCAGCTGTTTGGTATACGGTTTGAGATATGAGAATACGCGCTTTAATAATTCGGGCGTGACCTTAGGCTGGTTCTTCTTCTCTTCTTCTGTCAGGAACTGCCCTCCCATGGGGCCTCCCATACCTCTTCCTCCGGGCGGCATACTGTTCTCTCCTGTTCGTTGTCTTTAAACCTATTCAGTTGGTAGTAATCGTTCTAATGCTACTTTTTTATCATAGATGAAAAGAATTGCAAAACAAATGCATACGCGGCTCCCCCGTAGGAAAGCCGCGCTGTGAGAAACAAAAACTTATTAGGATGGGCAGGATATCTCGACTACCTGCCGTCTACCCCATATCTGGATTATATAAGATTTGAGCCCGATTCCACTGTGTCAAAATGCCCTTATCTTTACGGTAAACTTTGGGCGAAAATATGCAAAAACAACAATTCGATTCTCAAAGCATTCAAGCCGTCAAAACCCCGTAAATACTGGTCTTATTACGTTACAGCCTTTTGAAGTGCCGTTTTCCTTCGAGCCTCAAAGCAAAGTTTACAAAGTGCCTTAACATCAGGACATTATCAGCCCTGGAGCTTCATATATCCTTCTTTGATCCATCCGAGCTTTCTCATTATCTCGCTGAAAAGGAGTGAGAGAAGAGCCGGTGCGATGATGCATACGACAGCCATTCCGACCCACGCCATTGGGGACAGTGTGCCTGACTCAGTCATTGCCGAGAAGCATCCGAGAGGGCCTACGAGACCGCATGTACCCATACCTGCGGCAACGCCGTTGCACTCGAGCTTGAATACCAGTGTTGATATGGGTCCCGTTATAGCTGCTGCAAGAGTAGCAGGGATCCAGATCTGGGGATGTGTCATGATGTTGGGCATCTGGAGCATCGATGTGCCGAGGCCCTGTGATACGATGCCTCCCCACTTGTTCTCTCTGTAGGATGCGACAGCAAAGCCGACCATCTGAGCACAGCACCCTGCAAGAGCAGCGCCGCCTGCGATGCCCGCGATTCCGATTGATGCGCAGATAGCAGCAGAAGAGATGGGGAGCGTGAGGATTATTCCGACGACAACAGAGATAACGATACCCATAGCGAACGGATGGAGCTGTGTTGCGGAGTTGATGAAAGTACCGAGCCAGTTCATAGCGATCGCGATCGGAGGGCATGTGATGTAAGCGATGAAATATCCGACACCCAGTGTAACGAGAGGCGTAACTAGGATATCTACCTTTGTCTCCTTGGAAACCATCTTGCCGATCTCGACTGCGAAGATAACTGCGATGAATACGCCCAGAGGGCCTGCCGTATAAGGCTTGTCGAGCACGAAAAGTCCGACGTTTCCGATGGCTCCCGGATAACCGTTTGCGAAGTAACCTACTGCTGCAGCGCATGCCATAACGAGCATAGGAGCTTTAAGAGCAGCGGCGATACCGACACCTATTGCGGCACCGGTGATGGCGGAAGCAAGCGAACCTGCCTTACCGATATAGTGAGCCAGTCCGACAAAGAACGGAACGTTGATCATGCCGAGATACTTGGCAAGTGTTGAAAGTATGGTTCCTACGAGAAGTGATGCGAAAAGTCCCTGAGCCATTCCGCCCATTGCATCGACGAAATATGTCTTTGCGGATACGTTGATATCCTTGTCCTTCAGGAACTGCTTGAATGTTCTCTTCTTCTTTGCTTTAGCCTTCGATTTACCCATAGTCCGACCCCTCCATTAAATAAATCGCCAAGATACTATCACAGCGGTTATTTGTAATCAATGTAAGACGCTACGTCAAAATCATAGACTTTTAGCAGCATTTCAGGCGTCGTTCCGTCGATTATGTCACCATCGAAAACGATCCGGCCCTCTTTGAGGAACACCGCCCTCGAGCAGCACCTCCTCGCCTGCCCGAGATCGTGGAACACTCCGACCAGAGTGTTGTCGATGCCGTCCGTGCCGGAACCTGCCCAAAGGTTAAGTCTGTCGCAAAGTTCAGCCTTGTACTTGATGTCGAGATTGTTGCCCGGTTCATCCAGGAAAAGGAACGGGGATCTCTGCGCGAAAGTCCTCGCCAGAAGGACCCTTTGCAGCTGCCCGCCCGACAGCTCATCCAGGTGCCTGTCCTTAAGATCTGTGATGCCGCATTCTTCCATGCACTTTCCGGCATAAGCGGTATCAGCGGCACTGACGCCGAAAAGAGAATTTCCCGCAGAGGCATATGTGCCGAGAAGCACAGTCTCATTTACGGTGTATGGAAAATATATATCAGTTGTCTGAGGCATGAGCGCGATGAGACGGGCTACGTCTTTCCGCTTCATCGAAGATACTTCCATGCCGTCTATCAGCACTTCTCCTTCATGCGGGATGATGCCGGCAAGAGCCCTTAGGAGTGTCGTCTTTCCCGAGCCGTTGCTTCCTCCGATGAACACCTTTTCGCCGGACCCGATCTTAAGATCGATCCCGTGAAGGATCTCGGTCTTTCCGTATGAGACTCTCAGATTCTTTGCCGTGATCTCCATCAGCGTTTCCTCCTTGATGCAAAGAAAACATAAGCAAAGAACGGCGCCCCGATGAGTGCCGTGACGGCGCCGACGGGTATCTCGCGGGGAGAAAGGAGCGTTCTCGATATAAGATCGCAGGCAGCCATGAACGCGCCTCCGTAGATGAACGACAATGGCAGAACGAGCCTGTGTGAAGGTCCGAATATCTTTCTTACGATATGGGGAGCCGCAAGATCGACAAAGCCGATGACTCCCGTAAAAGCAACCGACACGCCTGTCAGAAGAGAGCATACAAGTATGGCTGCTGTCTTGGTCTTTTTAGCATCAACGCCCATGGCCCGTGCCTGAAGGTCACCGAAACTCATGATGTCCAGTTTCCGTGACATCAGCATGAGCACAATGAATCCTGCAACACAGACCGGGAACATGATCGCGCAGTGCTTCCATCCCCTGGCGGAAAACGACCCCATCATCCAGAGGATGAGCTGTTTGGAGTGATCCGAGTATAAAGTCGACAGCAGGTTCATCATGCCGTTTACGAAAAGCGACAGGACCATACCTATCAGCACTACAGTGGTGTTGGATATGCTCCTGTCGATCGCTGATGCGAGCAGCATGGCTGCGACGACTGTGGCAAGACCGAAGACAAAACCTGCGAAAGGCAGCATGAATCCCGCAAGCGCGGGGATCGATATCTCAAGGATGAGCACCATCGCGGCACCCAGAGAAGCACCGGACGAGACTCCCAATGTGTAAGACGACGCCAGCGGATTCTGCAAGAGAGCCTGCATGCACGCACCACTGACAGAGAGCGCGCCTCCGACCATGAAAGCCATCAGCGCTCTCGGCATCCTGATGGTCCAGAATATCGAATCCATCATTGGTTCGATATCTGATGGAGTACCTTTCCCCGTTATGTGGCCTCCGATTATCCCGAAAAGGTCTTTGAGCGAGATGTAGACACTTCCCGACCTGATGGCGAGGATAAGTATAAAAAGGCACAGGACTGCCGATATCGCTATCTTTAGTCCTGTGCCCCTTTTAGTCATATCCGTTTCCGTTCAAAGGATGTCAGCCGACGACCTTCTCAATGAATTCATCCTTGAGTTCATCGAATGACTGGGTATAATTGCCGAACTTATCAGCATAAATGTACTTGCCCCATTCGAGAGTTGCCTCTCCGACATGGTGATTGGGACGTGAGCAGAGATCCTCATCGATCTGGTATACGGCTCCGTCCTTTATGGCCTTTACTTCTTCCCAACCCTCAAGAGCCTTTACCTGATCTGCGGCACCGGGCAGCCAATTGCAGTCCATGAGGATAACGTCGGGATTTGCAGCTATCGCTTCCTCTACGGATACTGCGAGCCAGCCTGACTTCTCACCGAATGCATTCTTTGCACCGAGCATTTCGATCATCTCGTTCATGTATGTGTCTTTACCGAATGTGTAGATTGTCGGATACTCCGCATCAGGAACGTTCATCATTACGAGAACGGTCTTCTGCTCACCTTCGGGAACAGTTTTGCCCTGCTCTTCGATGCCCTGCATGAATACCGTAAGTCCCTTGGAGTAAGCCAGAGCCTCATAGCCCTTGCCGACACAAGCACCGATGAACTCGATGTCATCGCAGATGCCTTCGATCGAAGAAGGCGTAGGGATATCGGCTACGCACACACCGCTGTCAACGAGTGACTGGAAAGGTGATGTTCCGCCGACAGAGCTCATGCCCGATGTGAAAACGAGGTCGGGGCTGAGAGCCGCGATAGCCTCATTATCGGGTGCCATCATGTCGAACTGGGCGACACCTGAAGGAAGCTTGTCTGCAAAAGATGCAGAGTTCGTATCTATACCGACGATCTTATCACCCAGACCAAGTTCAACGAGCACCTGAGTGGTTGAAGGAGCCATCGAAACGATCTTTTCAACATTCTCCGGAACCTTGATATCATTTCCCGCACGGTCCTTTGTGGGAACTGCCACGGTGATCTCGTCAATGAATTCCGAACCGGCCGAGACAAGAGATTCCACTTCGGAATTCTCGGCGACTTCTTTGATCTCCATGATCTTGGAGCAGCCTGTTGCAATTGACAGTGCAGTCACTGCAGCCAAAACAACCGAAATTATCTTCTTCATTTTCTTTTCATCCTCCTCAGGGAACACCGGTAATATAAACACCGGTTTCCTTATAATGATTGAATTATAATCCATCATTTGAAGCTTGAGGTATAGTCTCCGGCACCCGTTCTATATCAAAAATCTATTCTCATTAACGGAAATTATTATGGAAGTTGCTAAACATCAACGGGCTTTCAGCTCTGCATGTTCTTATAATACGGAGACCTGAGTCTTTCCGTCATGTCTTCCTTACGGAGCGGCTTATCGAAATAATAACCCTGGATGACGTCAACACCGAGTCCTTTCAGGACATTGATCTGATTGTTCTGTTCAACGCCCTCGGCTACGGTATCGATGTCGATATCCTTTGCGAGCATGATGAGCACGTTCATTGCACCGGTGGTACCCTTGTAAACATAGAAAAGATATTCGCACAAGAGCATGAAACCGCAGATGATGTTCAGTGAAAGCACCACGGATTTTCTTACCCGCAGAGGATCCCTGCTTACGGCATAAAGAGGCGTAAGTATAAATCAAAGGACCGCTTCAAAGAGCAGAAAAGCAAGTTGTAAACTTTGTCCGTCTATCATACGTCTAACAGTTTCTTATCATCAGTTGATCAGTAGCCTTAAAATCCTCATGTCATCTCTTTAGTTCGGGATGCTTCTCATAGAAAGCCGCCTTATCCAGGTACATGCGCTCATCAGCGGTATGCATTGCTTTACGGATGTCCTGGGAATCATTTACGCAGCTGTATCCCGTCGCAAACCCGACAGGGCCGAATCCCAGTTCTTTCGACTTCAGCTCACTGCAGAACTGTTCAAGTTCCTTATCGCCCGTATCCGGGATTATGATCATGAATTCATCACCGCCGGCACGGTAGACATCGCATCTCTTAAATACGTCTCTCAGCAATTCCGCTGCATGCTTGAGAAGCCTGTCTCCTGCAAAATGGCCCTGCTCGTCATTAACGCGCTTGAGACCGTTGATATCGGCAAATACTATTCCGAGATTCCTTAAGTAATCCTCACCGGACACAATGCGCTCGATCCTCTCGTTCATCTCATTACGGTTCAGAACGCCTGTCAGCATATCGACCGAGCTTAGGATCTTAAGTCTTCTGATAAGCTGAACGCTTGCCACAGATGAAGCAACGAAGAAAGTTGTAAGTTCCATTGTCTCTTTGATCTGATCCGTTTTCTGCGTGTCGAAATTCGTAGCCCAGATGTAGCCCAGGAGTTCCTCACCGAACTTCATCGGGAAAAGGACGATGCTCTCGACCCTGTGTGTTGTCATCGACTCGTACCAGACAGGATTCCTCTCCTTAAGATATTCCATGTCACTTCTGTTCTTGAGTATTAGGCAATTGCTGCCGCCGATCGTATCTTCCCACTGCTCAGCGACATTTTCATAGAAGTTCGGATCTTCGTCGAGGATCGACTGCATCGTCAGACCCTGACCTTCTTCGGAACTTGCTTCAGCAAGAACGCGGCAGGTCCGGTCTATCGGGTTGACTGACAGTATACAGCATATAAACGCACCGCAGATCTCGCGGATATCCTTTACGACTTCCTGTATCGTATGGTCAAAATCAGAAGTGTTCGAAAGCTTGATGCAGGTGTTGAGGACTGCTGAAGCAGTATCCTGTGACAGATTTGCCATCTTCTTCGTATCAGCCTTCTGCGTTACGACCTGGGTATATGTGCAGTAATGCATGTTCCCTTCACTCTTTAGGGGGATAAGATAAAGATCGAACCAGAAATCGAATCTTTCCGGATGGACGTAAGTATGTACCGGATGCTTTTCGACCGCTGCACGGTAACATACCGTCTCAAAATTCAGATCCTTAGGGAAATAATTCTGATATATGCTGTTAGGTACGAACTTGTTCGACATCAGCTGGGGGCCGTCCCAAGCTGCCTCTATCGATTGTACATAAGCCTTGTTTCCCGCAACCAGGCGGATATCCCCATAATTGCCGTCTTCTTTCATCTCAACAGAGATCACGCATGTCATGGTCTCTATGTTGTCAACAAAAGCCTGAAAATCCATATCTTACCTCCTCATAAACCTGTCATTAGCAGTGCGGAAAAACCATACAATTAATTTTAACTAAAAAATGTAAAAGAATCTTAAATATCCTTTCATATTTCTATAAATGTGATTTTGCGTCAGTTTTTGGTAAAATTGAGCAAAATCCCATATATAAAGAGGCTAAAGAATGAAGATCAGCAAGATACTTGAAGACAAGACTCCGACGATATCTTTCGAGGTATTCCCTCCGAAGGCTGAAACGGGTCTCGAAGACGTTAAAACAGCGGCAGGAGCCATCGCGGCTTTAGGACCTTCCTATATGTCAGTCACTTACGGTGCGGCAGGATCAACCTCCAAGCTCACGATAGAAGTCGCTTCAGGCATCAAGAATCTGCACGGCGTTCCGGTAATGCCCCACCTCACATGTGTGGCATCGACCAAAGAGCATGTCGCAAACATGATCCGCCAGATCAGGGAAAACAACATAGACAACGTCATGGCATTAAGAGGTGATCCGCCGAAGGACGGCATCATCTGCAACGACTATATCCACGCATCTGACCTCATAAAGGACATCAGGTCACAGGATGCCGATATCTGCATCGGCGGAGCGTGCTACCCCGAAGGTCACATCGAATGTGCGCACAAGGCTGACGATATCCGTTATCTCAAAGAGAAAGTCGACGCAGGATGCGACTTCCTCACGACGCAGATGTTTTTCGACAACAACATCTTCTATAACTTCCTCTACAGGATCAAGGACGCAGGCATAAACGTACCCGTCGTCCCCGGCATCATGCCTATCACCACTGCAAAGCAGCTCTCAAGATCGGTACAGCTTTCAGGCACCAGCGTTCCGGAACGCTTCAAGGCAATAGTCGACAGGTTCGGAGAAGATCCCGTATCCATGCGCCAGGCCGGCATTATATATGCTTCTGAACAGATAATCGATCTTATCGCGAACGGCATAACACATATCCACGTCTACTCCATGAACAAGCCTGACGTGGCTTCCGATATTCTCTACAACCTCAAGGGGATCATCAACTGATGCCGCTCGGAGTCGACATACCCGTAAAAGAGGTACAGCGGTACATGGGATACCGCGGTCTTACGGATATCGGACCCGACATGGAGGCTAAGATATCAAAGGCCATAGATCAGGTAAGCGCTCAGTCTCACCCAAGGAGCGTCACAAAGGAATTCCCCGTCACCATAAACGGGAATGACATCACCATTCATGCACAGACAGAGGAAGTCACTCTGACGTCATCCTCCCTTGCAAGAAATCTCGAAGGCTGCTGCGGAGCAGTCCTCCTTGCGGCGACGATCGGTCCTGCTTGCGACATGCTCGTAAGAAGAGCATCCGTCACGTCATCTGCTGAAGCTGCAATCTATCAGGCAGCAGGCGCTGCAGCAATAGAGGCTTTCCTTGACGACTTCAATGCAAATCTCGAAAAGGATTACGAGTCGCAGGGGCTCTTCCTCCGACCGAGATTCTCGCCAGGATACGGCGACCTTGCCCTCGAACATCAGAAGGACTGGTTCAGGCTCCTTGATATATCGAAGCAGATTGGGATCGAACTTACGGATTCCCTTCTTATGGTCCCCACCAAATCAGTCACTGCGCTTATCGGCATCGGGATAAACAGGAGCGCATTAAAATGCTCCGGATGCGCCGGATGCAGCAGGCATGACACCTGCAATTACTCGAAAGAAGGTTCTTGACACATGAGCTTAAGAGACAGACTCGGTTCTGAATGGTTATTCTGTGACGGAGGCACGGGTTCGATCCTCCAAAAACTCGGACTTAAGGGCGGCGAGCTCCCCGAGACATGGAACCTCTCAAGACCGGATGACATAAGAGCTCTTAACAGGAGTTATTTCGAAGCAGGCTCGAACATAGTAAATACCAACACTTTCGGTGCCAACGGCTTCAAGTTCGGCAATGTATCCGAGATAGTGACAGCGGCTGTAAAGCTCTGCCAGGAAGCCAGAAAAGAGGCAGGACGTGAAGACGATGCTTACGTTGCCATAGACGTCGGTCCTACAGGCAAGCTCCTGGAACCCATGGGAGATCTCCCCTTCAATGAGGCAGTCAGGGTTTTCGCCGAGATAATAAAGGCGGGATATGAGGCAGGCGGCGACCTGGTGCTCATAGAGACCATGAGCGACTCCTATGAAGCTAAGGCTGCAGTAGTCGCAGCTCACGAAGTATGCGACCTTCCCGTCATCGTCACGATGGTCTACGACGAATCAGGCAAGCTCCTCACCGGCGGCAGCGTCGAAGGTACCGTAGCCATGCTCGAAGGACTTAAGGTCGATGCCATCGGCATCAACTGCGGATTCGGTCCGAAGCAGATGCTCCCGATCGCAGAGCGTCTGGTCAAATGCTGCTCACTCCCCATCGTCGTTAACCCCAATGCCGGACTTCCGAGAACTGAGAACGGCGAAACGGTCTACGACGTCGATCCCGAAGAATTCTCCTGTGTCATGGAGGAGATCGCCAAGCTCGGAGTCCATGTAATGGGCGGCTGCTGCGGCACGACTCCCGACCATATCAGGACGATGATAAACAAAGTAAAGGTACTGCCTTTCACTCCGCCGACCGTAAAGAACGACACATATGTCACGAGTTTTGCAGACTGCGTAAAGATCGGCAAAAAGCCCGTGATAATCGGCGAGAGGATCAACCCCACCGGCAAGAAAAAACTCCAGCAGGCTCTCCGTGAGAACAACATCGACTACATTCTCACAGAAGCTTTGAAGCAGGAAGAAGCAGGAGCTCACATTCTCGACGTAAACGTCGGACTGCCCGAGATAGACGAGCCGTCCATGATGGAGAGCGTCATCGTAAAGCTCCAGTCCGTAACGAATCTCCCTCTGCAGATAGATACCACGAATATCGAAGCTCTCGAGCGCGGCATGCGCATATATAACGGCAAGCCCATGATCAACTCCGTCAACGGCAAGGAAGAGAACATCGAAGCGGTAATGCCCCTTGTCGCAAAATACGGCGGCGTCCTGGTATCGCTTCCCTTGGATGAGGACGGCATACCCGAGACATCAGACGGCAGGATCGCCATCGCAAAGAAGATATACGAAGCGGCAGACCGTTACGGCATCCCGAGAAAAGACATCGTCATAGACGGTCTTGCCATGACGGTCTCCTCGGACCCGAATTCCGCGATTGCGACACTTGATACCGTAAGGCGCGTCAGAGACGAATTCTCCGGACACTCCATACTCGGCGTATCCAATATCTCATTCGGTCTCCCCGCCCGCGAGCTGGTCAATTCACACTTCCTCACGATGGCAATGCAGAACGGCCTCTCATGCGCGATCATCAATCCCTGCAACGGCCACATGATGGCTTCATACAGGTCATATAATGCGCTGATGAACCTGGATCCCAATCTTTCTGAATTCATCGATGCTTATAAAGATTATGTCGCCGGCACTTCCGCATCTTCCTCAGGCACGAAAAGCTCATCCGCCGCTTCTTCAGGCGCAGCCCTGACACTCGGCGAAGCAATCGAGAGAGGCGTCGTCGGACGTGCCACGGAAGCAATGAGAGAAGCACTCGCTTCCGGAAAAGAATCGCTCGAGATAATCGACGCCGAACTGATCCCGGCACTCGACCGCGTCGGCAAGGGCTTCGAAGCGGGAACCGTGTTCCTTCCCCAGCTCCTCATGAGTGCCGATGCCGCAAAGGCAGCATTCGCGGTGGTAAAGGAAGCCATGGCGGATAAGCCGAGAACGACAAAAGGACAGGTGATCCTCGCTACCGTCAAGGGCGACATCCACGACATCGGAAAGAACATCGTAAAAGTAATGCTCGAGAACTACGGCTACGACGTAATAGATCTGGGCAAAGATGTGCCGCCCGAAGTCATCGTTGACTGCGCGATAGAGAACAACATTAAGGTGGTCGGGCTTTCAGCCCTCATGACCACCACGGTTGCATCCATGGAAGAAACGATAAAGCAGCTCAGGGAAAGAAAGCCCGATACAAAGGTCGTCGTCGGAGGCGCCGTCATGACGCCTGAGTATTCCGAGCAGATAGGCGCCGATGCCTATGCCAAGGATGCTATGGCGACGGTAAGATACTGCGACTCCGTTTTCGAGGCATAAATATCAAATCTCAATTTACTGCCCCGTTATCCCATTCGCGTCCCTGATGTGGTACAATTCTGTCAAGGATTCTTTATAAATGGAGGCGTACCATGGACTATAAGAGTTTTGTCGACATGATCGGTGTTATGACATGTATTATCTCGGTCGAGACAAAAGAAGACGGTTCCTACGGCGATATCAGGATCGTAACAGGCAATGACGCCTATATTGCCTCCATCGAATTCTTCAATGAAGATGCGCCCCAGATGATGTCCAACAAGTTCATCCCGAACTCCAAGTATCAGACATATTTCCCGACGGATCTTAATTTCGAGGACTTCTGCTACAGATGCGCAGTCCTGAAGCAGCCGATGCACACCTATGTGCATCCGGAAAGATTCGACTTCTGGTTCAACCTCTTCATGATGCCGTTGGGAAGCGAAGGCAATCTCCACTACTGCACATATTCACAGATAGTCACTAAAAATGCGGACAGCGAGGAGATGAGCAACACTTCCGCTTCCATCGCGACCGATGTCCTGAAGACATGCATAAAACTCAGCGGTGCGACCAATTTCGCTCATACAATGGACGAGGTCATCTCCGACATAAGAAAGATATGCGATGCACAGTCCTGCGTAATCCTCCTCACGGATCACGAGACCAGAAAGTGTTCCGTCCTTTGTGAATCCAGAAATGAATACTCCATGCTCCCGAGCATGCGCGGAGTCCTCAACGACCAGTTCTACGATCTCACATCCTCATGGATGGACACGATCGGCGGAAGCAACTGCCTCATCGCCAAGAACAGGAACGGCATGGAATACATCAGGGAGAAGAACCCGAAATGGTATGAATCCCTCATACAGAAAAACGTCAACAGCATCGTCCTCTTCCCTCTCAAGTTCAACGATGAGATCCTGGGCTACATCTGGGCATGTAATTTCGATACCGAGAATTCCGTAAAGATCAAAGAGACACTGGAACTCACTACATACTTCGTAGCTTCTGAGATTGCAAACCAGAGGCTCGTAGACAGGCTTAAAGTCCTGAGCTCAAAGGATCTGCTCACGGGCGTCCTCAACAGGAACGAGATGAACAACAAGATCGACAGCCTGAGAAAGAGCGACAGCGATGAGCTCAAGGGCATCGGCATAGTCTTTGCCGACCTTAACGGCCTGAAGCGTGTAAACGATCAGGAAGGTCATGAAGCAGGCGACCTGCTGCTCAAGAATGCCGCGATAGTCCTTCAGAACGTATTTACCGGTGACGAGATCTACAGAGCCGGCGGCGACGAGTTCATGATCTTCATGTCCTTCACCACCGAAGAGACGATCAAGGAGAAGTGCGAGAAAACAAAGAAACTCCAAAGGCACTACGGCAATGTATCCTTCTCACTCGGCTACTGCTATCAGAACGATTCGACCGACATCACCGCCGCGCTGAAGCTTGCGGATCAGAGGATGTACGAAGATAAGGATCAGTTCTATAAAGAGCATCCCGAACTCAAGAGATAAGTTCACCTTTAGCTCTACCGGGTCTTATCACCTCATCCAGACACGCATCTCCGTCTCACCGCGGTTGCCCCACGTATAGTATGGTATCGCGACCGCCTCTACAGGCTCAGTTACGGGCGCATCGTCGGAATAGAGTTCATCATTTTCAGCCTCACGCCACGCCTTTACCGCCAGTGCATCCACATCAGGCAGCCCCGGAACAGATGTGATGTCTATTCCGGATTTCCTGTCTATGCACAGCGCCTTAACGCTTCCGTTATCGACACCTTCAAAACAGTAAACGAGCGGTCCGCGCCTTAACGATACCATGCCCGCAGCTCTCGGAATGCGGCTCGAAGCATATACGAAATGGGGCGTTCCGTCGAGTTTCAGTTCAATCTCTGAAGAACCTTCCACATCTATACAGATATAACCGTTATCAAGTTCGGGACTGATCTTTACGCCGTCCTTTACGAGTCCGAAAGAACTGCTCCAGCCCGGAACGCGTATAGCCAGCTTCCCCGTTCCCTCTACGGAATATCTGATGTCCATTCCGTGAGGATAATCAGTGGTACAGGTAAGCGTAAGTCCGTTATCAAACTGCACCTCGCCCGGAGCGATCAGGTGACAGTAAGCCGTGTCCTCATTCTCTCCGTATGCATATCTGCCAAACGACTCTATGAGTCTTGCGACATTAGGAGGACAGCATGCGCACTGATACCATTTTGGTCTCACGGGCAGGTCGTGTTTATGAGTGACGGCAACTCCGGATATCCCGGGGTCGACCTCGAGCGGATTTACATAAAAGAATCTCTTTCCGTCCAGCGCCATGCCTGCCAGAACGGTGTTGTAGAATGCCCTTTCCATGATGTCGGCATACACGCCTTTTATCTCGTTTTCGAGCATTCTCGACGCAAAGAAAATGAGGCCAACGGAAGCGCATGTCTCGGCATAAGCGGTATCCGGCGGAAGATCGTAATCCACCGTAAAGGCTTCGCCCTGCACCGTCGAACCGATGCCGCCGGTAACATACATCCTTCGTCTGACGATGCTGTCCCATAAACGCCTGCACGCGGAAAGCAGTTCATCGTCTCCTGCCTCCGACGCATAGTCCGCCATGCCTGCATAAAGATAAACGGCTCTGACGGCATGACCTGTCGCAGCCTCAAGTTCGCGAAGCGGTCTGTCGCACTGACGGTATAAGAGATCGCCCTCATCCCTGGGGTTCGAACCCCAGACGCTCCAGTTGCGATTATCAGCCTCTTTTATGAAAAGCTCCGGATCCGTCCCCCGTTCATTCAGAAAATGCCTGCACAGTTCCAAAGCGCGGGCATTCCCCGTCAGCCTGTAGAGTTTCATGAGCGCAAGTTCTATCTCGGGATGACCGGGCACGCCGGGATTGCCCTTAACGATGAAGTGGTCGTATATGTGCTCCGTATTTTTTATCATGACATCAAGGAGTGTTCTTTTTCCCGTTGCCTCGAAATGCGCGCAGGCGGCTTCTATCATGTGGCCTGCAACATAGAGTTCATGAGCCTCGTGAAGATTTGTCCATCTCTTATCGCGGTCCTTGACCGTGAAATACGTGTTAAGATACCCGTCTTCATCCTGTGCCGCGGCGATGTAACCTATTACTTTATCCAGCTCTTTTTCGAGTTCGGGATCAGGCGTGTTCATCAATGAGAATGACGCCGATTCAATCCATTTCGCGACATCACTGTCCTGGAAGACCATCCCGTAGAATCCGTCTCCGGGATCCTCACCGCGCAGGACTTTCCCCGCGTTGATGAAGTTAGCTATTGCGTGACTTTTCTCGGTATTCGGAGCCTCATCCATCAGGATCTTTTCCTGCCACGGGATTACCGTTTCCGTAACGAGCTTCTGGTATCTTCCGATAAAACCGGATGCTTTATAAGACTTTCCGGAGATCTGATGCTGTATCTTCATAAACGTATCTGTCCTTTATCTTTTGGATGCTCTCACAACAAGGAAATCAGGCTTGTGGAACAGGTCATTCTGTTCCGGATGCTTTCTCATGATCTCCTCATCAGGCACGGGCTCTATCATCTTTTCTATCGTGAATCCCGCTTCCGCCAATGTGTTTACTATGGTCGAGAACGTGCGGTGATATTTCTTTACTCCCTCAACGAACCAGCCTGATTCCCTGAGACCTTCACGGCAGTAATTTGCGAGATTTACATATATCTTTTCACCGTTCCCGTCCCTCGTCCAGCGCTCGAAATCACAGCTACCGTAGGTCGTATTTATAGGATGCTCCTGCGAGAAAACAAAAACACCGCCGGGTTTTGTCTTCGCATATATGTTTTCGATGAGGCTCTTAAAATCCTCCACATAATGGAAGGCCAGAGAACTGATCACGACATCGAACATTCCGTCAAGGCCGCCCAGGTCTTCCATCGGCATATTAAGATAAGTGATCGCGGGGTCGCTGTTTTCTTCTCTGGCCACCTCCAGCATCTTTTCAGAGATGTCGATGCCGACGACTTTAGATGCACCCTTTTCAACAAATGCCATGCAGTGCTCGCCGAATCCGCATCCGAGATCGAGCACTTCCTTTCCCGTCATATCAGGCAGGAGCGAGAAGAGCGCCGGGATCTCGAACAGCACGTTCGCATTTACCTCGCGTTCCCTGAGTTTCTTATATCCTTCGAAAAATGTCTCGTTGTCGAAAATATTCTGCTTTGACATAGATCACCTCTTAGCCCCGTCACCAGGGTACGAATTCCCCGCCTATAACGCCCTTCACTGAAGTATCGGAAAGGATGCCGTAAGCTTCGGGATGTCTGTATTTGTCACCCATAATGTCTTCAGCTCTGTGCTTTCTTAAAGCATCCAGATCGAGTGATGCAACATAGACTCCCGGTTCGCCGGGCGCTTCAAACACGCACATATCCCTGACGCCCGGCTCGTCGTGCTTCCACGGCACACCGTCAAAGAGCGAAGAATGTCCGTTGCAGTCAGGCTGTCCTTCCGGATAGTTGCACGTTGCCACCGCGACCATGTTCTCGTACGCCCTCGTCCTTAACGCGGACAGTCGGTTTATCTCCATCGGACAAGCATTCGGAGCAAGGATCAGTTCCGCGCCTTTCAGCATAAGTATCCTCGCGCTTTCGGGAAACTCCCTGTCAAAGCAGATCATGGAGCCGAACTTTACTTTTCCCCTGCCGAAATCAAGTTCTGCCACACGGAACCCGTCTCCGCCCGACAAAACCCTTTCGAACGAGAAGTCACAGGTATGTACCTTTGAATAATGCATTATCTCATTACCCGTTCTGTCAAAGAACACAACCGAATTCAAAGGCTTAGGATCGTGCACCTCAAGGAACGTTATGCCTATTGCCATCTGAAGTTCTTCGGCAAGACTGCGGAAAGCATTAACGAAGTCACCGTCTTTTTCGACGGCAAGGCTCTTTATTTCTTCATCATCCTGAGGCAGGTAATAACCGTCGCTCCACATCTCCGGGAACAGCGCTACGTCAGCACCTTTTTCCTTTGCTTCGATACATGCACGCTTCCCGTTTTCGAGATTTTCGCGGATGTCTTTTCCCGGCAGGATCTGCAAAAACGCTATCTTTATATCCATTTCATTCCCCCCATATCGGGACAGTATTACTGTCCGGAATCACTTCTCAATTATACCAATTTTCCCCTCAAAAACTTACCGGCCGGAACCATATGATGTCCGGCCGGAAGGTTTACGTGGAAAGCGGTATCAAGGGATACCTGAAATGAACACAAAACTTATTTGCTGCTCTTCTTCGAAGACTCCTCAGAAACAGCCTGTGCTTCCTCTTTTACCTTTGAGATACCCAGGTAGATGAGCGCTGCGAGAGCACCGCCCGCAAGAGGTCCGATGATGAATACCCAGAGGTCTGTCAGAGCCGCACCGCCTGCAAGGATCGCAGGTCCGATGGAACGTGCGGGATTGACCGAAGTTCCCGTGAAACTGATACCGAGGATATGTACGAGCACAAGTGCAAGGCCGATGACAAGACCTCCGAATGAACCGTGCTTGAACCTGCTGTCGGTTACGCCCAGGATTGCAAGAACGAATATGAATGTGAGGATGAGCTCAATGATGATGCCTGCAGGAATGCTGTCATTTACTCCTGCAAGAGTATTGGCACCCAATCCCCATGAAGCCATCTCTTCCTCGACCTCATCGTATACACCTGTCATGTCGATCTTGCCTGCGAGCGAGAACAGATACTGGAGAAGTCCCGCACCTGAAACGGCACCGAGGATCTGGAATACGACATAACCCCAGAAGTCCTTTATGGAGAGCTTACCTGTGATGAGCATAGCGAGTGAGACTGCAGGGTTGATATGGCAGCCTGAGATGTTGCCGATGGAGTATGCCATCGCGACGATAACGAGACCGAATGCAAGTGCCGTGAGGATATATCCGCCGCCGTTTGCAGCATCACAGCCAACTGCCATCGCAGTACCGCATCCTACGAATACGAGCACGAAAGTACCGATGAACTCGGCTGTATACTTCTGGACCGTAACGACAGTATTGTCGACGTTCGAAGAAGGAATGACCATGTAGAAGATAACGAGAACGACTGCGAGGATCGCAAGGTCTGCAAGAAGGAAAGATCCGTTATATACCATTGAATAAACAAGAGCGCTGTCATAGCCTGAACCTTCTGCATATTCGGAAAAGAAGATAACGCCTGAAGCGACCGATCCGAGCCATCTAACAATATAAGCTAAAACAGTAAATGCGATGATCCTGATGAGCGCTGAGTTCCTGAATCTGTTGAGCGCACTGGACATCTTCATCCTGGATCCGGGCTTAAGAGCTGCAAAGCCCGCAATACCAAGCGCAGTGTATCCGATTGTATAGTCGAGGATAACCTGGAAAGGCGTTACGAGATAACCTCCGATCAGCTGAAGGAGACTGAAGATGAACGAGATGATGAAGCCCCATACCGGTCCGAAAGCGACGCCGTATACGATGATCGGCAGCGTCGATGCGGGAGTAACTGTTCCGCCCATCGGCATCTCGAAAAGTTTCAGCTGCGAAAGCACGAAAGCCAGTGCCAGGCAGATGCCACCCGTGGATATCCTCAGGATATACTCACGGTTGGAATTAAGTGATTGTTTTGACATAAAAACACCTCCGTCACGGTGACTCGGTGGAGTCTGCTGACCAGACAGGTCATGCCTATGACAAGAGGATCGAAAAATTATACTTGGTTCCCTACGCCGGCATTATCCGTCAGGTTCAGCGGGTCGGATCTTAAATCCCTCTCAGCCGTTTTAAGGCTCCCCGTTTTCCGTTTGTCGCGACAAATATACTATAACGTTTTCAGATTTACAAGGTCTGAAAACGCACTATTTCGATATATTGAAAATATCAATTTATTTTGTCTGGCCTTTCTTATCTTTATCACGTGACGAAAGCACTTCCCTGATCATCGGAACTGAAACCCGGAGTGCGATAAAACATGTAACAACACACAGTGCAAGCATCACTGCTCCAATGATCTTGACTCCTAAGGCATAAGCAGGCCACTCTCCGGACTGAGTGAAGAATGCGATTATCCCCAATGAATCTGCCACAGCAGAGAAGAATGCCAGGAATGTCATAAGACCCAATCCGGCCTGGAATCTGCTCTCGCTCTTTCGCTCGGCCCTGTCATCTTCCTCCTGGACTTTCCTTCTCTTATCTTCAACCATACGTGCAGACATTTCATTCAGGGCATCAAGTCCCATGGTTACGCTCTTAATGTCTTCCTCAACATTGAGACGTTCCATCAGATATGAATAGAACTCGTTCTGATGCTGGATATGACTGACAGATGTAAGGATGCTCTTTGTCAGGAAAATATTGATCTTGAGACTGAGTTTTTTGATGTTATCATTGATTTTCTCTGTCTCTTCATCATCAGCATAACGCTTTATATCGCACGGAATAATCGTATATGAAGATGCAAATCTGGCATACCTGAAAAGAGAACAGGAAATATACAGAACGCGGATATACATGGTGAAATAATCATTGACCACTTTATCACTGTGTTTCTTCCCGCAGAAAAACGGTTCATCGGTTTCATTCCCTTTTCCTGTCGGCCAGGCATAATAACCGCAGCCTTCACGCGAGGCGGACCAAATGACATTATCAAACGGACGTCTTGCCAAAGATTCATACTGCGAACTCATCTTATACGATTCTTTGTAGCCGTTCGAAAGATAGTATGCTGTTCTCAGAGCATCCTCGCTGTATTCATACTCCTCATCATAATCAAATACAACGCAGGAGAACAGATGCGCCTTGTCGGGAACATTTCTGCGCAATCCCTCCGGGCGCGGTTCGTCATCCCAAAATATATTTCTTCTCTGAGATATAAAACTGATCTTATCATAAAGCGGATCCAAAAGATCACAGACCCAGTTGCCGAGCAGACGTGCCTTTTCTCCCACAATATAAAGAGGCTTTCCATCATCTGTCCGTTTAGGCTCACCATCTATCTCATACAGCAATTTGAACCTGTTGAATTCCTTGAACAGATACTGAAAATAGCAGAGCGTCCTGCTCATGAATTTCTCATCATCATCTATCGTATAGCCTTCACCTTCATGAACGAGTTTTTGCAAAGAAACCTCATACCATAAAAGACCTATTCCTGTACGGAAGATATACAGACCGGCATCGTTTATATCAATCAGGATATTGGGATACGGCATATCAGTATCTTTACTGGCACCGATCATCAATATTCTTTTGGGGTCAGAAGCCAGTTTTGTATTTTGCCAGTATAGCCCCATCCGCTTTTCTATATCCTTATTCCAGGCAGATCCTTTCTCCGGATCAAACTCACGAATAATGTGGTAGTAGACATCGGTCTCAACCTTCTTACCGTTTTTATCAAATTTCGGAATGACAGGCGCAGGCTCCCAACCGATCCCGGCAAGTTTACTGTTTGCTTCATTTATCTCTTTTTCAAAATCAAAGTCTTCATCTTTGAATTCAAAAGGAACAACATAACGCAATCTGTATTGGTTTACCGAGTATTCTTCCATGCTCCACCGTCCTGACTTTTATGTCTAGATATTAGCACAGGCAAGGGGCAAATCAAATGTGAAGGAAACGCTAGCTGTACTTTTTCGACGGGCGCTTGATCAGCAGCAGAATGAACATCGCAACAGCAGTCGTGCCGAGACTTATCGGGTAGACAGTCATGATGCACTTAAACGTGTGGAACTGAGTGAACACAGAGTATATCCACACGAGTCTTATTCCGCAGATGCATACCATAGTTACGATCGCAGGAGACAGGGATATTCCGTAGCCTCTCAAATATCCGCTGATGACATCGTAGAACAGTGAGAACAGATGCGCCGTAGTTATGAGGACCACGCGCGTATAGCCGATCTCCACGAGTTCAGGCGCGGGATTAAAGATCGCAATGAGGTTCTTGCCCCAGAAGATAAGCGTGAAGACCATCAGGCCTTCTATGATTATGCCTTCCAGAAGGCAGAGTTTTAATGTCTTCATGCATCTGTCGATCTTGCGTGCGCCGAAGTTCTGGCCTGTTATCGTAGTGCAGGCCTGACCGAAGCTGTTAAGCACGTAATAAGAGAATATCTCGATATTGAACGCTGCAGAAGACGCAGCCGCAACCGTAGTTCCGAGACTGTTGATCGCTGCCTGTATAATGATGTTCGCGGTTGAGAAAACGCAAGCCTGCGCACTTGCAGGAAGTCCTATCTTCAATATCTTACCCAGTATGCGCCAATCAAGCTTGAGTTTTTTCCAGTCGAACTTAACTTCGCTCTTGGATCTCTTTAAGAAGAACAGCAGGATCAGACTGCTCAATGCGTTGGAAATGACAGTTGCAGTTGCTACACCGTCAACAGTGCGGTGAAGCACGACGACAAAGAGAAGATTCATTCCGACATTTACCACACCCGAGATTACGAGAGCAAGGAAAGGAGTCTTCGTGTTGCCCACTCCCCTGAATATGGCGGCCTCGAAATTATAAAGAAGGATCACAGGCAGACCGCCGACATAGATACGGAAATAAAGAATCGCCATATCGACGGCTTCCTCTGATATGTTCTGAGTCCTTAAGATAGGCTCTGCAAGGAGTTCGCATAAAAGCGATACGATAACGCCGCCAATGACAGCTACGATCAGAGAGGTGTGAACTGCCTTATGAACAGCCTCTTCATCCCTTCTTCCTATGGCATTGGCTATAACGACATTTGTTCCGAGTGAGATTCCGAGAAATGAGTTAACGATAAGTGCGATCATCGGAGTATTGGCACCTACGGCTGCCATGCAGGCTTGGCCCATCTCACCCGTGAAGTTGCCGACGACCGCTATATCCGCAGCATTAAAGAGCTGCTGGAGGATGCCCGTCAAAGCCAAAGGAAAAGCAAACCCGAGAATCTTGTTCCACAGGCTGCCTTCTATCATCGAGCGTCTTACTGTCTTTTCTGCATCCATATAAAAATTTAAAGCCTGATATCCATTCCGTATCAGGCTAGTAGGTTATATCATCAATTGAAAAATAGTCAATATAAGCTGCTATCGGCAATTTGTTGAATCAGCGGGATCAGGTATGCCGTAAATTACAGTCTTCCCATCTTAACGAGTCTTGAAATGCAGGATTCGATAAACTTCTGGACCTCGCGCTCGTACATCGCAGGTGACTTCTCATAGCTTTCGAAATGCTTGGCATTATTGACTATCGCCATCCTCTTTCGGCATCTGAGATTGTCGTAGATGTCCCTTGTCTGCGAGGGCGTGGTGATCTCATCCTCTCCTCCCTGGAAGATCAGGACAGGCACCTTGATCGAGCTTGCGTGGGCAGCAGCATCGCATCTGTTTATGTCGAATCCGAAATTCTTCAGGGCAACCTTTCTTACATGGCCGATTATCCAGTCGGCCGGCATCTTCGTGCTCTGTGTCAGGCTGGTCTTCAGATATCCCGTAAGAGAAGTCATCGGCGAATCGGCAATAATTCCGCAGACATTAGGATCAAATTCTTTCTGCTGTGCGGCAAGAAGGCATGCCGTCGCGCCAGCTCCCCTTCCGACCAGATATATTCTGCAATAAGGTCCTAAACGTCTTTTTGTAAAAGCAAACCAGGCATCGAGATCGACGCTCTCCATAAGACCCCATGTGAAGTTCTTCCCGCCGCTCATGCCATGCGCCCTCATGTGCGTGATTATGCAGTGGCACTGGACCTTGCGCATCATGAGTCTTGCATATGCGGCCATCTCGGCAGGAGCTTCATCGTAGCCGTGAACCAGGATAACCATGCTCCTGCATGTGGAATCCGATGAAGGCCTGTAATATCCTGACAGCTTGCATCCGTCAAAGGATGTCGTCCTGACACCGAGCCATTCATTGTGGAATGTATAGAACCAGTTCTTTCCGCGCCCCATGAGAGTGCTCCGGTCGATCTGCTTGGGTGACCTGTCGACCTGAGGCAGGGGCTTCGGCCTGCTGAATACCTGTCTGAAGATGTTGTCGGTATAGGATTTATAGAGCACGAAAAGGCCTCCTGCGACCAGGATGAGCACAAGCACTATCAGTACCGCAACGAGAATGGCGGTTATGGGTGAACTGTTATCCGACAATTATTCCCTCCGGGCTGTCCTTCCCGGAGCTCAGGAGCAGGCAGCCGTCTTCCGTAACCAGGCAGTCGTCCTCGATCCTGAAGCCGATGTCCCACTCGGGGATATATACACCGGGCTCAACCGCAAGACAATTACCCGCTTCAAATTCCTTGTCCCTCGGGCCGACATCGTGAACGTCCAGTCCGATGAAATGAGAGGTGTTGTGCCAGTAGTAGCGGCGAACATCCTCTTCGGTAAAATTATCAGGTATCAGACCCTGTCCTGCAAGCCATTTGCCGGCGATGTCATACATTTGTGAATTAAGGGAAGCGAACGTTTTCCCGGGTGCGATAAAACCGAAAGCAGCCTTTCTTAAGTCTTGGATAAGTCCCAAAAGCTTCATTCTCTTATCGCTCTCATCTTCAGGCTCCCCGACAAAGAAGACTCTCGAGATATCAGCGCAGTAGCCGTTAATTCTCGCACCGCAGTCGATCTGTATGATCGAACCTTCCTTTGCTATGCCGTCGCCGTCCTTTTCAGGCTCCGAATGGTGAAGATAGAAAGCATTCTTCCCACATGAGACGATGGTCTCGAAGGCAAATGCCATCGAACTCCTTTTCGCCATCTCATACTCGAGTTTGAGATAAAGTTCGTACTCGGACACACCCGGTCTTATAAGCGTCTTCATCTCTTCTATCGCTTCCTCGGTGATCCTTGCGGCTTCCCTGATGGATTCATATTCCAAAGGCTCCTTTATCAGACGCAGAGAAGTCGTTATCTCCGAGACATCCTTTACCTTCCTGCCGTCCTTTTCGATCTGAGCCTTAAGCTCGGCAGGCCTGGTCATGACAGACGAACTGTCCAGAAAAACGGTGATATCCGTGTCTCTTTTGAGTTCGAACTCTTTTTCCTCATATTTCTCGAGATCAAAGACCTCTTCAGCTGAAAGTCCCGCAATGGCTGCAATATCGGACAGGTCCATCCTCTTGCCGTGCCAGCGCTCCTTCATGGAGTCTCTCGCAGGCGCATAGATACCGGTCTTTACCCTGCCGTCTTCCTTCTCGATGACGAGCACGAAGCCGGAACACCCAAGTCCTGTCAGATAAAAGAAATTGCGGTCAACGAAAAAGCGGTAATCCGAATCAAGGGACATGTGCTTTTCTTCGCCCGAGAAAAACAACGCCGCGGTGCGGTCCGGCAACGCGGCAGCTAAGCGCTCTCTGTTATGTCTGAAAAACAAGGGATCTGCCGTCATCTATCGTCCTACCACTGCTTGACTCCGCTCGAACTGACGTTGTATTCGTCGAAGAGGATCGTGTTGTTGATGTAATTGAGCGTAGCGCCCGGCGACCTTCTGATGAGACCGGGGTTGCCGATTACGATGGAACCGTCCGGAACGTCGAAGTTAACATAGGCACCGGGGGCGATAAGAACATTATTGCCGATCCTGATATTGCCTACGATAACGGCATTTGCGCCGATCCAAACGTAATTGCCGATATGGGGTGAACCCTTTCTCTTTCCTCTGAACTGGGTTCCGATGACTACGCCCGTGGAAACGTTGACGTTATGGCCGATTACGCTCTTCGGGTGGATTATTACGCGTCCGAAATGCGCCAGATAGAAGCCCTTGCCGATCTCTGTATCATAGGGGATCTGGAAATGATATTTACGGCTCAGCCTGTCGAGTCTGAAGTTGCTTACCGCAAACTTGATCTGATAGAGTTTTTTCCTGATACCGTCGTACTTGTTGAGCTGGTCGTAGTAGTAGCGGGTACGCCTCATAACGCTTATATAGCTGAACTCCGGGCTGGACCTTCTCTCCTCGAGATAGCAGGCGTAGATGTTCTTATAGCGGCGCGCGTTACCTGTATATCTGAACAAATCGGCATAGATTATGTCTTTAAGTTCATCCGTCATGAATGCACGCCTCCCTATTTTTTCTACCTTAAAATTCTATTACTTTTCAGTCAATAACTCAATAAGATTTTAAGCCGTAAAAGCCTGTTCAGGTTAAGTTTTGGACAACCTTTGCGAAAAATGTTTTTCCTGTTTTCAGGTATTCTTTACATAACAATGAAAGAAATATACAATTTTAGCAATAGATTCAACATTTTTTGATAATCAATCCTAAATGGAACCGGGGTATAGTCTATGAACATCGAGAAAGAATTAGCCAAAAGACTTATGAATGAAGGCGAATCCGGCAACCGCCAGGTCGCATACAATACCGAGATCAGCTTCTATGAGATCGTTGCCAGCGGCAACTACCACAGATTGGAAGAAGGCCTTAAATCAATGGCAGAAACCCAGACTCTCGGTGTTTTGAGTCCCGACAAGCTCCGCAACTTCAAATATCACACGGTCATCCTCACTGCCCTCGTCAGCAGATTCTGCATCGAAGCAGGTCTTGAGATCTCCGTCGCATATAACCTTAGTGATATCTACATCGAGCTGATCGATGCCGCAAGTTCCGTCGAAGAGGTCTACAGCATCCAGAACGACCTTCTCCGCACATACTGCCGCAAGATGAGCGACCTTTCAAAGAACCGCGTCGTATCGCGCCACATCGTGGTCGCTATCGACTACATCAGGTCCCACATCCAGGAGAACCTCACGGTCGAGTCCATCGCTGACTCACTTTCACTTAACTCGAGCTATCTTTCCAAGCTCTTCAAGCAGGAAATGGGCATTACATTAAGCCGTTACATAAGGGATCAGAAGATAAACGTCGCCTGCAACATGTTAAGGCATCTGGACGAGTCTTCACTCACGATCGCTAACTACCTTGGGTTCTCTTCCCAGTCTCACTTTATCCAGGTCTTCAAGAAGTCGACCGGCATGACTCCCGAAGAGTACCGCCGCAAGAACTATCACCAGAGCTGGATGAACGGCGAGGGCGAACAGAGCACCTGATATCAGGTTTTTCTCACAAAAGGCATTTTCAGGTACCTGCGCACAGCGCCGGCATTATTATTCTGCACTCTTCAGCGATTCAGCCATGTTGATCTTTTCGATCTTCGCACGCATTATCAGATTTACGACTGTCGAGAATGCCAATACAAAGGCAAGAGAATAGAGATAACTTATCAGATCGATCCGGATGTCATAAGTGATCATGTCCATGGCTATCTGCGCCATGACGTACCTGTGCAGCAGGAAGCCGAGAGGCAGTCCCACGATATAACCCATAAGCACCAGCATGATGTTTTCGCGGGTGACATAAGCGCCTGTCTCCCTGCGGTTAAATCCCATGACCTTCAGCGTGGCGATCTCTCTTATGCGTTCCGTAATGTTTATGTTGTTGAGGTTGAACAGTACGATGAAAGCAAGCGCAGCTGCACATGCGATGACGAGAATTATGACGTAATTCATCCTTTCCATCGTCTTGGCAAAACTTTCCCTGGAATCGGCAGTAGATGACCAGGTCGCCAGTTCATAATTGTCTGAAAGATATTCAGCGACTGCATAGGCATCATCGTGCGTCTTACTCTCGACGGCGACCAGAAGCGTTTCGGGAGTATATGGTTTGCCGAAATACTCCCTGTAAGTGGATGGCGTCATCATCACATAATGGAAAGTATAGTTCGTAAAGACAGAACTTACCTTAAGCGTTACAGGACGCTCTTCATCACCGTATAACAATGTTATACTGCCGCCGGGCTTGACATTATTCTTGTCGGCGAGCTTTTGGGAGATGGCCACCTCGCCGTCAGCTGGCCACGCCAACTGTTCACCGGTCTTGTAGTCTGTAAGTCCGAAAATAGTTAAGGCATTAACGTCATCGGTAACGAATACCGAGAGATCCCTCACATACCCGGAGCCGTTGTTCTTGGCTGTATCGCTCTTTACCACGGCATATTCGCACTTAACGGACGTGGCTTCGCGCGCGGCATCGGCAGCTTCCCTTATCTCGTACTGTCTGTACTTACTGTCGAAAGTGGCGGCAATGTCATATCTCATTATGTTGTCGAACTGGGTATCAACGATATTGCATATAGAATCGTAAAGTCCGAATGCGGTAAGCAGGAGCGCGGTGCATCCCGCGATGCCGACGATCATCATCCACATTCTCTTCTTAAAGCGGAAGACGTTACGCAGCGACACCTTATGCAGGAACTTGAGTTTTTTCCAAATAAACGGAATGTATTCCAGAAGGATTCGCTTTCCGGGAAGCGGAGCTTTCGGTCTTATGAGTTCGGCAGGCATTCCGGTCAGTGTCGACATAACAGAGATTATGGATACGCCGACAGTACAGATGAGTGCAACGGCCAGAGACAGACAGAACAGCGGTATGCTGGAACTGAAATTAAGAGTCGTAAAGCCGTACATCATCGCATATACTTCCCAGATGACAGCCGGGAAAAGCTTCGTACCGCCCATGAATCCGAGAACGCCGCCCAATATGGAAGCAGAACCGGCATAGACCGCATACTTCATTACTATCGCGGTATCAGAATAACCGAGAGCCCTCATAGTGCCGATGATGCCTCTCTCATCGCTTACCATCCTGCTCATGGTGGTGGAGCACACGAGTGCGGCTATCGCAAAGAAGAACACCGGGAAAACGGTGGCAATACCGTCAACTATCCTGGAATCGTTGTCGAAACAGACATAACCGGTATTCTTGTCCCTTCCGAGAATATAAGTCTCGGGATCGTCAACACTGTCTATGAGCATGAAACCGTAAACCAGATCCGACCTGAATACCGTTTCCGCCTTATAGGAAAATTCAGAATATCCCTGCCAGAGTTCATAAACACCTTCGTGGTATTGCTTCCAGCCGTCATCGACCTTGGTCTGGGCTTCGTTCAGTTTCCTCTGCCCCTCATTGTATTGTGAGACTCCGTCGAGATATTGAGCATAAGCACTGTCAAACTGTGCCTTGGAACTCTCATATTCCTTTACGCCCATATCGTACTGGATCTTGTCGGACATATACGACTGATACACTTCATTATATGAGGCTATCTTGCCTTCATATTCCTTCTGCTTTTCGTCCAATGCCTTCTCATCTTCATCAAGTTCTTCAAGCTTGCCGTTGAGGCGCTCCGTTTCCTTTTGAGCTGCCTCGAGCGCCTTGGCATTCGTCTCGCGGTTCTGCTCCTGAACATCGATCTGGGCCTGGATGATCGCTTTTTCCCAATCGTTGTCCGCCTCTTCGAGCCTTGCCTTGTTGTTCTCTATCCCCGCATCAATGGAAGCCAAAACAGATTCATATGTTCCTTCGAGATACTCGAGCGCAGACAGTCTCGCCTCGATCTCCATCCTCGATTTTCTTATTTCAGAACGGCCTTCCGTTATCTCGGAATAAAGAGAATCGACATCGCTCTTTATACTCTCCATCTCCGTCTTAGCTTTCTCGACCCTCTGTCCCGCGGCATCGAGCAATACTTTCGTGGATGTAAGTTCCTTACTGTAAGCATCGATCTCCTTTTTCGAACTGTCCAGAGTCTTCTTGCCTTCTTCAAGCTCTATACGGTTTTTATCGATCTCAGCCTGGGCATCCTCAAGTTCCTTTTTGGCATCGTCAAGCGCTGCACGCCCGTCCTTGAGCTCGTCGCGGCCTTCGTTTATTCCGTCTCTGAATTCGTCCATACCGTCGTAGAGCTTGTCGTATTCTTCCCTGAGGAGAGACTCGAACCTGTCGTTTATGACACCTGAGAGAGCAACTTTATATTGTGATTCGGCTTTTTCCGCCCATTCCTTATACTCGTCGGAATAGAGATAAAGTCCGTTATCAGCATACAGATACGCTTCGGTATAGTATTCGGAATCGAATGCCCCGGGAAGCGCGCAAACATAGAAGGAAACTTTTCCTGAACCTTCATTCGAAGTGCCGCGCTGAAAATTCATGTATACCGGAGACCTGGCAGTACCTACGACCGTATACTCCCTGTACTTGAACATCTTCATGGCATTCTCCGATGTCTCATCGGCGATAACGAGCTTTGTTCCGGGTTCTACCGAAGGAAGCATATACGCATCTGCCACAACCTCATCGTCTCGTAAAGGAAGACGTCCTGATTCCATCTTGATCTTGTTGACGTTTTCGGTGATCGAAATGAACCTCACGGTATCAGCGCTCAGGCTTTCTCCAAGATAGGCCGAGCAATCGGCCGAATAAGCACCTTCAACCACGCAGGACGTGCGGCTTGCCAGTTCTTCTATATCATCATCGGTAAAACCTATTGTCGACAGGAGTTTAAAGTCGAACATGGCATAATCTTTCGTATACTTATCGGCAGTCGCGACAAACGACGGCGTGGTTACCTTCAGACCCGCGAAGAAACCGACGCCCAGAGCGATTATCGCGAATATCGCGAGAAATCTGGGGAGCGTCATCCTGATGGATCTTAAGATGGTCTTTGCGTAAGGTTTCATTACCACTCGATAGTATCTACGTTAACCGGTCTCTCATTGATCACGTTACTCGTGATCTTTCCGTTCTTTACTCTGATGACTCTGTCAGCCATAGCCGTAAGCGCCGAGTTGTGCGTTATTATGACGACGGTCATGCCCTTCTCATTGCTTAAGGACTGCAAAAGCTTCAGTATCGCCTTTCCCGTCTGATAGTCTAAAGCTCCCGTAGGCTCATCGCATAAAAGCAGCTTGGGGTTCTTTGCAATAGCCCTTGCTATCGCGACTCTCTGCTGCTCACCGCCCGAGAGCTGCGCCGGGAAGTTATTTACACGGTCTGCCAGACCGACTTCCCTCATGAGGAGATCGCAGTCGATCGGATCTTTTACGAGCTGAGCCGCCATCTCGACATTCTCGATCGCGGTAAGGTTCGGTATCAGGTTGTAAAACTGGAATACGAATCCGACATTCTGTCTTCTGAACAGCGCGAGTTCGTTAGCACCGAGCCTTGAGATCTCCTTGCCGTCCAGAAAGACCTCACCCGTTGTAAGCCTGTCCATTCCTCCGAGGATATTGAGCAGCGTAGTCTTGCCCGCGCCTGACTGGCCGACTATTACGCAAAGCTCGCCTTTCTCTATGAAGAAATCGCATCCGTCAAGTGCGGTGACATTGACGGATCCCGTCTTGTATATCTTCTTAACGTTTCTGAATTCAATGTAAGCCATATTCTTCTCCGTCTGACCGTCTTGCGGAACCTTAAGCTCCCGTCCGGCCGTTATCTGGTCTCGATAAACATCGGCTGGATGTCGTAATCGTCCGCAAAACCCGAAAGATGTGAAGGGACGCTGATGTAGAGCCTCGGGCAGTCGTCGAACGCCCATGTCCCGATGCTCTCAACAGAATCGGGAACTCTTACATAGCTCAGTTCATCACAGTAATCGAAAGCTTCATCTCCGATGTATTCCAGCCCTTCGGGCAGATAGACATATTCCAGGTCCTCACAGGTATCAAAGGCGCATTCCTCGATACGCTTTACTGTATCGGGTATTACGACCGTGGTTATGAGGTCACAGTCGCTGAAGCATAAAGTGCCTATCGATGTGATATTGCTGCCGGGCTCGAAAACGATCTTGTTGAAACAATTGACACCTGCCGGCATCTTTATCTCTCCGCTGCCCGAGATGTGGCAAACACCGTCTCTCGTTATCTCATAGGACGCGTAATCTCCGCAGTATCCTGCCGAAGGTATGCCGTGTCTGGTGTCGGCATCCAATATCCTGTGATCGTTCGAAAACGATTCAAGCGGCAGCAGATAGTAGGACGTGGAATAATCGTATGTCTTGACTTTGTCCGGACCGCTGTAGAATCTCGCCATATCATATGTGGGATCGACGAAATGCCACTTGCCGCCAAGGAATACCGCAGCCCACGCGTGGTCCGCCCAATCCTCAGCCACCGGAATTCTGGTTGTCATCTCGTTATAATCGGCAAAACCTATGCCGAACTCCACAACAGCCGGGATCCCCTGCGCCCTGCAGAGTGCGGTGAAAGCATTGCTGAAACCTTCACAGATTGTCTTTCCGTCTCTTAACACGGCTACCGCACCGTCCTGATAACCGCCCGATGCATCACCGGCCTCTGTCTCATCGTATGCCATCTCGGTGGCAATGTAATAGTAGATGCGGAATACCTTCTCCCAATCGTCAGCTGCGCCGTCACATATGCGGTTGGAATAAGCAATGAGTACGGGATCGTCGCACTCGATGTCATTTTGGGGTTCGAGGCACTCATTAAGCGACTGTTCGTCGGTCCAGAGCTCGGAACAGGTATTGAGATTGTACTCATAATTTGCCGATTTCCAGAAAAAGACATTATCGCCTTTCCTGACGATCACATTATCGCCGTTGGTTACTTCAAGACCGTATGCTTCATATTCGATAACGAGATAATAAAGTTGGTCTTCATCCATGAAGTTCACGATATCCAGGATAAACGACTCACCGCCTCCCGTGAGGTTCTTCACCACGTTGTTGTCCTTTGCCTTGGCAAGAACGACGGTATAAGACCTTGAGGGATCCGATGAGACAAATATAACGCTCCCGCCGGCGAGTTTCATTTCGAGAGTCTCTCCGTCGCAGAGCGTTAATGTGTATGAGTCATAGGAAGCGCGCGTGAATTCGCCTTTCCTTTCCAGAAATCCCGGAAAAGAAGCGAGCGTGAAAGACGCGCAGAGGATCAGTGATGTGACGATCCTTAAGAACAAGTTCAGATCTCCTTGGCAGCCTTGACAGCTTCATCTACCGTGATCTCGGCAGTCTCGCTGGAATCTCTCCTCTTAACTTCAACGATGCCTTCGCCTGCCCTTCTTCCGACAGTGATGCGGAGCGGGATACCCAAAAGGTCTGCGTCCTTGAACTTGACGCCGGGGCGCTCGTTTCTGTCATCAATAAGGACTTCACAGCCTGCAGCAGTAAGATCGGCATAGATCTTCTCCGCAACGCCCATGATCTCCTCGTCATTTGCCTTTGTGGGAACGACGATGACCTTGTAAGGCGCAACGATGGAAGGCCAGATGATACCGTCGTCATCGTGATACTGCTCGATGATGGCAGCAAGGACTCTCGAAACGCCGATGCCGTAGCATCCCATTACCATGCTGTGTTCCTTGCCGTTGTTGTCGAGATAGATGCATCCCAGAGCATCGGAATACTTTGTGCCGAGCTTGAAGATGTGTCCGACTTCGACGCCTCTTGCCATGCCGAGCTTGCCCTTGCCGCACTTGGGGCAGATATCGCCTGCCTTTGCGTTAGTGATATCGGCAACCTGATCGGCTTCGAAATCTCTTCCGATATTAACGTTCTTGAAATGGTAGTCCGTCTCGCATGCGCCGACTACAAAGTTCTTCATGCCGGTAACTTCCGGATCGACTACGATATCGATCTTCTGCTTAAGTCCGACAGGGCCTGCGAAGCCTACCTTTGCGCCTGTGATCATCTCAACATCCGCAAATGCCGCAAGTTCCATCTCGGTTGCATCATAGAGGTTGCCGAGCTTTGTCTCGTTAATGTCTCTGTCACCTCTGCACATAGCGGCAACGAACTTGCCGTCAATGTTGTAGAGGATCGTCTTTACGAATGCGTCAGGTCCGCAGTTCAAATAACCGCAGAGTTCCTCTATTGTCTTTACGTCAGGAGTATGGATCTTCTCGATTGCGAGTTCCTCACCTTCCTGGGCAGCGCCTCTCGTCCAGCCTGCCTTCTCCTCGTTTGCGGCATAACCGCACTCGTCGCAGAAGCAGATGGCATCCTCGCCGACTTCACTCTTTACCATGAATTCCTGGGAACCGGAACCGCCCATTGCGCCTGAATCGGCATCAACGATCGTGTAGTCAAGTCCGAGTCTGTCGAAGATCGCTCTGTAAGCGTCGTACATCTTCTTGTATGAGATATCAAGACCAGCCTCGTCAACGTCGAAAGAATAAGCGTCCTTCATAACAAACTCTCTTGCTCTGATGACGCCGAATCTCGGACGCTTCTCATCTCTGTACTTGTGCTGGATCTGATAAAGGGTAACAGGGAGCTGCTTGTAAGATCTGATGGAATCCCTTACTGCTTCCGTAAAAGGCTCTTCATGCGTGGGACCCAGGCAGAAAGATCTGCCGCCGCGGTCTGTAAGCCTGAACATCTCGGGACCGAACTTCTCCCATCTTCCCGAACCCTGATAAGCCTCAGCAGGCAGAAGTGCCGGCATTATGAGTTCCTGTGCTCCTGCCTTGTCCATCTCTTCCCTGATGACTGCCTCAACCTTCTTGTAGGTGCGGTAGCCCATGGGCATGAACGAATAAACGCCGGATGCCATCTTGCGGATAAGGCCCGCTCTGAGCATCAGTCTGTGTGAAGGGATCTCGGCATCAGCAGGGATCTCTCTTTGTGTAGCCATAAAAAGATTGGAAACTCTCATTATCTTGCTCCCTATATTATTAATATTTTACGGGTGTAAGTATATACGAGAGGTTGTGTTTTTGCAATTGAAAGCTATTACAGAAAGGGCGACATGCCTGAGATTATTCAGTCCATTCCGGAACTCAGATCAGATATCGCCTGGGAGTTCTGAAGGATGGGCTATATCAGATACCTTCTGATCATCTCCTCTATAACTTTTGTATTCAGCGGATGCGCTTCCGTCTCCATTGTCAGGATAAGGCTTTTTATATCAAAGTCATCCGCCAACACATATTTGTCGATCTTACTGACATTCCTCTCTGCATAGTCCTCCTTTCCCATCATGCCCAGGTGTTCCCAATAGTAATCCTTCCTGAGCCTGACATTCAGGCAGTTAAAGTCAGGTGCCGCAAAGATCACACCGTCGTGTGTGACAGGATATTCATAACGGTAAGGGATGTTATTTCTCAGCAGCGCATCAGCTATCAGTATCTCCGACTTAGACCGCACTCGTTCACCGCGTGTTGTATAGAATTCCGGGTCTTTCTTACCGAATCCGAGCCTGGTGTACGGTGTATTCTGCCACCGTTCAATAAATTCCTCATCACTCAGGAATTCTGACTTCACCAACTGCTTTCTCGGTTCTTTCAATTTTTCGTAAACCTGCCGGGCCGCATCGGGATCAAAGTCTTTCAGAAACTGTTCGATCGTCTTTTTCTGTTCTTTCAGCACGGCCAGAAGCTTTTGGTCGTAGTCCTTTTGAGCGAGTTTGGCGGCAAGATCACGGTCTTTAGCAGCAATGTATCTGCCTGAATTGTCATATGCTCTTACCCTCTGATAATACTGATAACTCTTTCTTTTTTTCAGTATACGTAAAGAACCCATCGGAGCATCTTTAATCCGTTTGTTTAATGATTTAACCGTGTTTTCTATTTCTGTCGCATGTAACAACAGATCATTTATCAGCGCTTCAGAATTATATACTTGCATATTCTGCCTCCTTAACCCCGTTTGTTAGCGTGCCTACGAATTTCTATTTTCGAGAAAAATAGAGGTGCATTTTAGTTATGTTCAGCTAAAAAAGCAGTCAGACGTACCTACGAATTTTGAATTAATATCAATTTGGGGGTACGCCTTAGTCCCTAAAGCCTCAAATTATGCTCAAATGTACCTCCGAATAATCGAAATAAAGATATTTCGTAGGTACGCCTCCTTTTCGGAACTATAAATAGATTATCTGAACAACAAGAACCGACTTCAATCCCTTTACCCAACATTGAGACTAATTGGCACCCCGTGAGACAAGTCTCAATTTTCGGCACTCTCTCCAAAAGTGGCCAAATGCCATGTTTTATTGGTTCATAGCAATTTCATGTGTTCGAAATAAAACAGTGTTCATCAACGAAAAGCTACACGAAAGAAAAACAGATACATGACAGATACTGCAAAACAAGCATTCTTAAACAAAGGCAAAAAGAAGCCGTCGAAAAACAGCAGCAAAAATATGAGACTCAATACTTTTCTTATACGAAAAAAGCTCTCCATACCCATTAAGATGCATGAAGAACCCGTAAAACGCTTAAAGAAACAGAAAATGCTTCAACCGCTCAGTGAGCGAAAACCCTTAAAGATCCAGGATACCGATAAGGAAAATGACGTCCAGGATACCGCAGATAATGAGGATAAGGGCACAGATAATGTAAACGCGTGCGCGCTTTTTCTCAACATCGCGCTCAGTCGTTCCGTAGTATTCTCTTTTGGCCGGTTTACGGACACGTCCCAACGACATCTGTTCTCCCCCCTCGCTTAAGACTCCCCCTGTCGGTGTCTAGATTATAGACGCTTAAAAAATTACATGCCTTGCATAGTTGTGACAATCAATTGACAAATTACGAAAAACGCTTTACTCAAAATCACTTTTGCGGTAAAGAGGTCCATTGGGCCTTAAGTGAAGATTCCATACAAAAATGCCCGATTTTTCACTGATAATGCCTAAAAATCAAAGTATGATATAATATATTTGCAATTCTGCCCTCGAAACAGAGGAGAAAGAAACAAGGAGAATCAGATTTTTGAAACTGATCGGAATAAAAGAATTCTATAACATTACACGCGCTAAGATCATCTCAGCCGTCAATTGCGTTGTCGTAGTATCTCTCTGTGCCACGGCTACTTTTGCTGTTGATTCGGCTCTGGACTACACGCCTGTTGTGGCTCAGCCTGTTGAAACAGTCGCAGAGACTTCGGCTGATATCCTGACATCCGATGAGACAGATACATCTGTTACCGAATTCGCAGATATGACCGAAGCATCAGGCTCTTCAGCCGACGGCACAGATGCTACCGAACCTTCCACATCTGAAGGAACGGCCGAGAGCATTGCAGATGCAACAGAAAATACATCAGAGACTTCTGCTTCCGCTGCTGACGCAACAACGACAACAACCGCGGCAACCACAACAGAAGCTACAACAGAAGCCACCACGGTTACAACAACTGCTGAGACTACAGAGTACATAACAGAAAAAGAATTATATCTTGCAGTATATGCCAAGACCACGATCAACGTAAGAAAAGGTCCCGGCACTGAATACGATGTCGTAAAGAGCGTTTTCGCAGGCGATCAGATCGACGTATGCGCTGTTACTTCAAACGGCTGGTACAGGACATACAACGGCAACTACGTTAAGGCTTCACTCACAACTGAGACAAAGCCCACCAACACGCCGACGCCCAAGCCGAAGCCGACAAACAAGCCGACATCTTCCACAACGGCTGAAGTTACAACCAGGGCAACGACTACAGAAGAAAAGAAGGCCGCACCTTCAGGTGAGGGCAATACCTGCACGATCACATTCTACGGTCCCCAGCCCACGGGCAACGGCGGCTACAGCAAGAGCACCGCTACGGGAACGACATGCACCGAAGGACGCACCTGTGCGGCAGACTGGTCCATCTATCCTGCCGGAACGGTAATCTATATCGAGAACGACCCGTTGGGAGGCGACGGATATTACACCGTTGAAGACAGAGGACCGGGAGTCAAGGGATACCACATAGACATATACGCCGAAGACGGCGAGTCGGGTAACCACTCCACGTGCAAACGGACCGTAATAGCACAGTAAACAAGAATACAACGTTTCAAATACTTCTCGGGATACGGGAAGTATTTGCGTTTTAATACAAAGGAACAATTATGAGCAGCAATTCAAAAAGACACGGGATAAAAGATCCCAAATACAAGAATCAGCAGCCGGTCAAGATAATCCCGCTCGGAGGCATCGGTGAGATCGGCAAGAACATGACGGCATTCGAGTACGGCAACGACATAATAATCGTCGACTGCGGAATGAGTTTTCCCGAAGAGAACATGCCGGGTGTCGACTGCGTCATCCCTGATTTCACTTACATCAGACGCAATCAGGAAAAACTCAGGGGCATCCTCATCACGCACGGACACGAGGACCATATCGGTTCCCTTCCCTATTTCCTCAGAGAATTCAAGTGTCCCGTTTTCGGCGGCACGATGGCCATAGAACTCATAAAGCTCAAGCTTCAGGATAAGAACGTCCCTTTCGAGGGAATTAAGCTGTCCACATGCAAGAACGGTGACATAATAAGCCTGGGCAAGGCATTCTCCGCCGAATTCATCAGAGTCAACCACTCCATCGCCGACTCCTATGCGCTCTGCATCAATACCCCCGTCGGCAGGATCGTTCACTCCGGCGACTTCAAGATCGACTATACGCCGATCAACGGCAAGACCATAAATCTCCAGCGTTTGGGCGAGCTCGGCAAGGAAGGCGTCCTGATGTTCATGTGCGAGAGCACGAACGTCGAGATAGACGGCTTCTCCCCGTCCGAAAAGCACGTCGGCGAAGCTTTTTCGCACTACTTCCGCAAAGCTGAGGGCCGCATCATCGTCGCCACGTTCTCGTCGCACGTTCACCGCATGCAGCAGATAATCACCGCAGCGGAGAAATACGGACGTCATGTCTGCCTGTCGGGCCGTTCGATGGTACAGGTATTCAACATCGCGAACACATTAGGTTACATCGACATCAAGCCTGACACGCTTATCGACATCGATGCGATAGACAACTATCCTGACAACAAGATCGTCGTCCTCACCACCGGTTCGCAGGCAGAGCCGATGAGTGCTCTTACGCGTATGGCATACTCATCACACAGCTCCGTTGACATCACAAAGGGCGATACGGTCATCATATCGGCAGACCCCATCCCGGGCAACGAGAAGCCCATCTACCGCGTTATCAACGAGCTCTACAAGAAGGGCGCGCACGTCATTTACCAGTCACTCGCGGACGTTCACGTCTCTGGTCACGCATACAGGGATGAACTCATGATGCTCCACACCCTGATAAAGCCCAAATACTTTATTCCCGTCCACGGCGAATACAGGATGCTCTGCCTCCACAAGGAGATGGCAGAGAGTCTCGGCATGAAGGAAGAGGATATCCATATCCTTGAAAACGGCGATGTATTAGAGCTCCGTGCAGACGGTGCAAAGATCGCCGATCACGTTCCCGCCTCCCCCGTTCTCATCGACGGCACGGGTACGGTCGACGCAGACGACAGGGTGCTTACGGACAGGATCCACTTAAGTGAGGACGGTGTCCTTGCGATCGCCATCACGGTCAATGAGGAGACAGGCGACCTCGCCTGCAGTCCCGCGGTCAATTCCATTGGATGCTTTGACGATACGGAGAACATCGATGTGATGTACGAGCTCATCTCCGACAAGGTCGACGATCTGCTCAAGCAGGCCAGCACCAAGGCAGGCAGCATCGAAGCTTTCCTTCAGAAGCGCAATTTCAGGGAACAGATAAAGAATTTCGTGCACTCGAAATCAGGCAGAAAGCCGATGATTCTCTTCAATATCAGCTATGTCGGCGGATATGACGACGAGTATTACGGGGATACATGATTTTCCCAGTATAACTTCAGAAATCGAGTAGGGGGAATTTAATCCCCCTCTCACACCACCGCACGTGCCGTTCGGCATACGGCGGTTCAACTTAACTTCAAAGCGTGGCGCTCATTGTAGTAATCAAGGCAACTGATAAGACCTGCCCTGCCAAGCACCTCTTTTGAGATTGCCCGTGATACGCAAGTCTTGGTCACGACCCATTGGTATCTGTCTCCACAATACGATGTCAGTCTTGCTAAGTCTTTGGATACTCCGAGTTTTTGGAGTCCCCATTGTCTCTTGCTCGGCACCTTCCATTGTTTCCAGATAATGGTTCTAATCCTTGTCCTTAAATGTGCGTCAATGTCAGATATTGTTGACTTCATATCTCCTAATGCAAAGTAGTTTATCCAACCTCTCGTTACTTGGTTAATCTTCTCAATTCTCAATCCTAATCTCATTGAATTCTTTCTTTGCGTCAAGGCTTTGAGTCTGCGTTTGAACTTGGCGACAGAGTCTTGGTGTGGTCTTGCTTTCCATTCAAGTGTCTTTGGGTCTTTGTAGAATCCAAACCCGAGGTATTTGACTTTCGTCGGTCTGACAATCTTAGTCTTTTCTGCGTTGACCTTGAGTCCGAGTTTCCTTTCTATCCAAGACGTGATGGAGTACATCACACGCTTTGCACTTGCTTCGCTCTTTACTGCAATTATGCAGTCGTCAGCATATCTTGCGAAGTGCAGTCCTCTGTTTTCAAGTTCTTTGTCCAATTCATTCAGCATTATGTTGCTAAGTAATGGTGAGAGGTTGCCGCCCTGCGGTGTTCCCATTTCTGTTTGCTCGTATCCTTCCGGGGTCATTACACCTGCCTTGAGATATTTGCGTATCAGAGATTCCGTGTCTCCATCGTTAATCAGTATGTGAACGTAGCTCATTAGTCTGTCTTGTGGTACGTTGTCGAAGAATTTCTCCAAGTCTATATCCACAATCCACGTGTAGTCCTCATTTAAGTATTCAAGGACTTTTCTTATTGCCATCTCACAGCTTCTGTTCGGACGAAAGCCATAACTGAACTCCGAGAAATGCGGGTCGCATATCGGTCCTATCACTTGTACTATTGCCTGCTGGATTACTCTGTCCATTGCTGTAGGGATTCCAAGTTTTCTCTTTCCGCCATTAGGTTTGGGTATTTCTACTCGTCTGACGGGTTGAGGCTTGTATTCCCTTCGTAGTATCTGCTCTTTTATCGTAGGCCAATTTGCCTTGATATACTCACCAAGTTCATCTGTACTGACACCGTCAACTCCGCCCGCACCCTTATTGGCACAGACCCGTTTGTAGGCTTCGTTCATATTGTCCTTATGTAAGATTTTGTCGAGCAGTTCTGACATTGCCTTGTGTGCTCTTCTCCTTTCCGCTCCCTCGGACTCAGCCTTATGTTGTGTGTTCAGATTTCATATACGTTTCATCCTACCACTGTCGGGCATATCCTCAGGACATACATTTGCGTCGCACGGTTAAATTGTTCCACCCTTCCCGATTACTCGGTACTATGGCTTCTGCTGACTTCTCACAGTTCGTTGTTACTACGGATCGTGCTCCGTCTGTGAGACCTCACGGGATAAGCCCCGAACCTTTCCCCGTTTACTCGCCTGATTTACGCATTGAGGTTACGGTTGCCTTTAGGACTTTGATGTCTCAAGCCATCTCATCCGCTCAACACGCCTTAATATCAGGTTTCTGTCCGTCAAGCCACGGTTTCGCTATTGCTTCTTCTCGCCTGCACCTCACGGTACAAACCTTGCAAGTCGCTTTAAGGTTCGTCGGCAACTACGCCCCTCAGGACTTTCACCTGAGGTTCGGGACATGCCCGTCATACTAATAAAAAACTGCCGCGCAAGCAAAGCACGGCAGTTTTTGTTTAAAAGAAGCAATCTGTCAGTTTCTGATAACATCCACAACATCTTTCACCTGCAGGAGCTTATCGCAGATACGGTCGAGCTGTTCCCTGCTCGAGATGTTGATGTTGGCATAGAGCCTTGCCTCAGGCCCGTCCAGAACGGTGTTGATCTTCTCAACATCGATCTTCTCGCTGTTCATCTTGTCGATGACGTCCATAATGAGCCCCGGACGCTTCAGAGCGATTATCACAAGGCATACGTCGTATGTCGAGAACTTCGCCTTTGAAAGCCACTTGACGGCCACAAGGCGGTGGAATCTCTCCTCTGCCTTAGGCGATGCATCACGGTTCCTCATTATGTTCTGAATGTTATTGCATGTGACCTTATGGATGCCTACGCCCTTCTCCTGCGTAATGTAGCCGATAATCTCGTCACCGTAGATCGGGTGGCAGCAGTTTGAGATGTGCGTGACGATCGTATCGAGACCGTTAACAACCACGACATCGTTGCTGTGCGCGCGTCTTGCGGCATCTGCACGAGCATTTCTGGAAGGCTTCGTACCGGCTGCTGCGGCAACGATCGGATCGTTGCCCTTGGTGCCCGGAACAACCGTCTGGTGCGGGTCTGCACCAAGCGCGTTGATCGTGGCGCCGTCAATTGAGAGCACCTGCTTGGAGCTCTCGGGCTGCGCATTCTTCTTCGAACCCTTCGAATTGCGTGTCTGGTCAGCCTTACCGAGTTCGATCGGGATCTCCTGCGGGCTGTATGCGACGTTTCCGTCTGCCGTGACACGGTAACCCAAGGCGCGGCGCTCCTCTTCGGAGATGTTCCTTATATAGTCGTCACGAAGGCGCGAGAACACCTTGCTGACGCTGATGGATCCGTATCCCAGAGCGGCGAACATGTCGTCTAAGGACTGGAAATTATTACGCTTCAGAATTATCTCGATGGACTTGTGCATCAGGAGCTTCGCGGGATCGAAACCGTTACGCGTGATCTCGTTCGTAAGGAGCTCTCTTCCCGTAGCGATGTTATCTCCTCTCGCCTCACGCTTGAACCATGCGTTGATCTTGGCTCTCGCATTTGCGGTGCGCGCGATGGATACCCAGTCTCTGGAAGGTCCTTTTACGAGCTTGCTGCTCGAGAGGATCTCCACGATATCGCCGTTCTTGAGCTCGTAAGACAGCGGCACGATACGGCCGTTTACCTTTGCGCCGTGCATATGGTTGCCGATGCCGGAGTGGATCGCATACGCGAAATCGATCGGACAGGAACCCTTAGGAAGCTTAACTACCTCATGCTTAGGAGTGTAGACAAAGATCTCGTCGGGCGCGATGTTCATCTTGAACGATTCCAGGAACTCGCCCGAGTCGGTGAGCTCGTTCTGGGAATCGATTATCTGTCTCATCTCGTTTATCTTCGTGTCGAACTTGTCAGCCTTGAATTCGTGAGAATTGCCGGCCTCCTTGTAATGCCAGTGTGCCGCTACGCCGAATTCGGCGATCTGGTGCATCGCGAAAGTCCTTATCTGCACCTCGAAAGGAGTACCCGTATGGCTTACGACAGTCGTGTGGATGGACTGGTACTTGTTCTCCTTCGGCATGGCGATATAGTCCTTGAAACGCCCCGGAACGTGCTGGTACATCTCGTGTATGATTCCGAGCACCTGGTAACATTCAATGACCTCATCGACTATTATCCTGCATGCGAAAAGATCGTAGATCTCGTCTATCGTCTTGCCCTTCTCATGCATCTTCTTATAGATGCTGTAAAAGTGCTTCGGGCGTCCTTCAATGTCGTAGTGAACGATACCGTTCTCCTCGAGCTTGCCCCTGATCTCGGAAACCACGTCCGCCATGAAGTCTTCCCTCTGGGTACGGTTGCCGTTTACGAGCTTTACGAGCTCATAGTAATCGTCCGGGTGAAGATATCTTAAGCACAGATCCTCAAGTTCCCACTTGATCTTGTAGATACCGAACCTTCCCGCGAAAGGAACGTAGATATCAAGCGTCTCCTGAGCCTTTTCGATCTGCTTTTCGGGGCTCATGGACTTTAACGTCCTCATGTTGTGAAGACGGTCCGCGAGCTTGATGAATATGACTCTGATATCGTCTGTAAGAGCAATGAACATCTTACGGATGTTGATCGCCTGTATATCCACTTTTGAATTATAAACGATGTTGTCGAGGCTTGAATTGAGCTTTGTGACGCCGTCAACAAGGCTGCAGACGACAGGACCGAACTTCTCGGTGACCATCTGGTCATCGACTATCGTGTCCTCTATCGTATCGTGGAGAAGAGCCGCCTCGATCGTGGCCACGTCGACCTTAAGATCAGCCAGGATGAGAGCAACAGCAACAGGGTGCGTGATATAAGGCTCGCCCGTCTTTCTCTTCTGGTGACGGTGCGCCTTATATGCGAAGATAAAAGCCTTCTCCATCTGAGCGTTGTCATTCTCGATGTCTTTCTCATCGAGATCAGCCGCTTTGGCATACTCGTCATAGAGCTCAACTATCTGACGGAACTTCTCTTCCAGATCCAGGGGGATATCGGGCTTTATGCTGTCATCCGAAAGATAAGCGCGTTCGGCCTCGGCCTGCACTTCCTCTTCGGTTACGGCATTAAATTCCTTGTCGTTCTTATCCCTGGTCACCTTGTATTCTCCTATACACCTCAGAATCACTGAGTTTTACTTTGTCGCCCGTCTGAAGGATGTTGAAGCATACCCTCAAAGGCGTTACCGTTCTGAGTCTGATGAGCCTGCAGTCCGCAAAGACCTCAAGACACCTCTTCACCTGAAACGGTGTTATCGCAATATCATAATTGTTCGACACCAATCTTGCAAGAAGTCCGAGGTCAACAGTGGACATTGCGGTGCCTCCGAACTTCTCAATGGCCTTATAGCAGGCTCCGTACTGTTCCGGAGTAGGTCTCATGGTCTTCGTAATGTCCTCACCCGGCGCCATCTTGGCTATCTGGTCCATCGCGAGCCCGCTCGTATAGAGCTTCTCGGCGATATCAGCCTTCTTCCACATAAAGCTGTCGGGATCTTCCGGCCTTATATCCTCCAGATGGAGACTTAACGAAGTCTCTCCCCTGTAGCTGTATTCGTTAAGCGTGTAGGCGATATCGATCCTGTCGCCCGCCCTCAAGATATTGAAATAATCGCCCATTCCGAAGCCGACTGCCGACAGCGTGATCCTCCCGGTCTTATCAGTCAGGTCGAGCCTTATGTGCGCTCCTGCGCTCATCTGGGCGATATTTGTGATCACAAGACCATATGTAACAAAGATGGGCTTCGGATTACCTATACCGAAAGGTCTGAGCTTGCTGACCTCCCTGTATGATGCGAAATCAAGCCCTTCAGGCAGTATCTCGCACTCCGCGCAGATCGCGTCTTCCTCATTCTCCTCGCCGGACCTGCCCTTCTCTTCGAAGATCTTTGCAGCCTCTTTCTCGAGTGCCTCCATGAATGCCGCCATGTCGGACTTTCTTACAAGAAGTCCCGCGGCCTTCTTATGTCCGCCGAAATTAACGAGCTTATCGGATATCCTCTCCAGGCATTCATAAAGATCGAAATCACCGAATGCTCTTCCGGAACCCTTGGCACATCCGGGTTCGGTTGCATCATCTGTAAATACCAGAGCCGACCTTCCGTAAAACTGTGACAGTTTGCCCGCAACGATTCCGAGAACTCCCTGGTGCCAGTCCTTGCCGTATACAACGATGGGACCGCAGGTATTGGTCAGAGACCATTTCTCGGGCCTTGAAGGGTTCTCGAGCTGGTTTCTTGCCTCATCGAAGACTTTTGCCTCTATCTCCTTGCGCTCGTCATTCTCACGTGTGAGATCCTGTGCAGCATTCTTGGCTTCCGTAGGATTATTCTCCAAAAAGAGCTTTAATGCATCAGCCGAATCGTAAAGCCTTCCGGCAGCATTAATTCGCGGTACGAAATTAAACGAGATAAATGTCTCGTCTAAAGTCTTTCCGGGTGCCAGGAGCATCTCGTTCATGATGCCCACGCCTACATTTGACGGGTTCTTCATGCTCTTGAAAGCACGCTTGATTATCGTTCTGTTCTCATTGGTGACAGACACAAGGTCAGCTATGGTTGCAAGTCCTGCAAGCTCTATTGCCTGACGCCAGATATTGCCTGTCACTTTATGCGTGCCGTCCTTGCCCAAAGCCTCTACGAGCTTTAATGCAACGCCCGCGCCGCAAAGGTCAATGAAAGGATATGTGTTGTCCGCCCTCTTGGCGCAGATAACGCAGTCAGCTGGCGGAAGTTCATCCTTAACATTGTGGTGATCGGTCACTATGACCTTGATGCCTCTGTTCTTGAGTTCCTGAACGGTGTCGATGTTGGTGACGCCGCAGTCAACCGTTATGACAAGGTCAGGGTGCTTCTCGACCACCTTGTCCATTATCTTCTCTGTAAGCCCGTAGCCGTGCTCGGCCCTGTGCGGAACGATATACTGCACATTCGCCTGATGGCTCCTGAAATACCTGACGAGGATCGATGTGGCCGTTACGCCGTCGCAGTCGTAATCGCCGTAAACGAGTATCTTGCCGTGATTATCAATGGTCTCATTGATGATATCCACAGCCTTGCGCATGTCATTATAAAGGAACGGATCGTGCCAGATACCGTCATCCTCAGACAGAAATTGTTCTACGGATTGCCCTTCGGTTATCCCGCGGTTTTTTAGCAATACATCAAGAAGCGTATCAGCATCCCCTACTTTTTGGGATGCCGATAAGCGCCAGTTCTTACCGGTCAACAACATATCTAATATCTCAACTTTATCTTTATTGGAGATATTATAGCAAAAACAGAGGAAATATTACAAAAAACAAATAGTCTTTACATACCGGCAGATCAAACTGTCCGAAAAACCAAGGCAAAAAAAGACCGCCCTTGCCGGACGGTCTCATTTAAGTCTTATCAATGCTTTCTCTTGCGAGCTGCTTCAGACTTCTTCTTTCTCTTTACAGAAGGCTTCTCGTAATGTTCTCTCTTACGAACTTCTGCAAGAACGCCTGACTTTGCGCAAGAACGCTTAAATCTGCGAAGTGCACTGTCAAGGGACTCGCCTTCCTTAACTTTAATCTCAGACATCTTTATCCCCCCTCTCGTGCGTGGATTTCAAACTAGCACATTATATAGGACGGCCGCAGATAAGTCAAACCTTACGTATCAAACCGGGACAGCAATTATAAAAATATATCGAGAACCAAAATTGGACAGATAATATACTTTGCCTAATGAAAATGTCAATATTCGGTTTTGAGGACAAAAACTTTCAGTATTGACGTGAATCGACTTTCGTCCTGCACATACCACGTACAAGCATCCAGAATAAATAGTAGAATTATCAAGGAGTGCTATCGGCACGGTATTCGTGACGCTTGGCGTTCTGGCGGTTGACCTCACCATCAACTGCAACATTCTTTAAAAGAAACGTTGCAGGTACGGGAGGTGATGCATATGAGCGATTATGAAATACTGAGCGTATTGCTCACTATCGGTATCCTTATAGTCTCGATCATTGCACTTTGTTTGAAAGTAAAGAAATAAGCCGCCCTCGACCAAAGATGCGGCTTGTTTTTTAGTCAATCTTGAGGTCAACCGTCTTCCGGTAGCACTCTTATACTGTTATTCTACATCTTCTTTACTAAAAAGCAATTAACCGTTATACAAAATGAATCTGGAAGACAATTCCAATAATATCTTTTAGTATCAAAGCAACTATTACACCTATCGAAATAGCCGGCGCCAGAGATATCTTTCTATTCTTTGACTTGCATACGAGCGCGAAAACGACACCAAGCACAACCGCAATGCTCACAGCTATTACAGCACCCTGTATGCGGCAGAACAGCATCAGGCACATTGCAAGCTTGGCAGGACCATAACTCATCTTGGTATTTTTCACCTTGCCGATAATGGCTGTGACGATTACCATGGCAAAACCTACGCATGCAGATGCGATAAGTCCCTCCACAGCATATTTCTGCATCTCAGGCATGAATCCCACCGTCATGATCCATACGACAAGGATCGCTGCAAGGAATCCGTCCGGGATAACACCCGAATCCCAGTCAGCCAGTGACAGTCCCAAAAGCAGCACTTCAAGAGTCAGAGTGGCGATAACAACGGCATCAACAGCACCGTGGAGCCACAACGTTGCAGCAAAAACCAGACCCAATATTATCTCGAAGATCAGATCTCTCGGCGGCACCTTGGAACCACAGTATCTGCACTTGCCCTTCAAAGCAATATAGGAAACAACAGGAAAAAGATCAGCCGTCGACAGTTCGTGTCCGCACGTGTCGCAGTGGCTGTGACCTCCCATCCAGTCCTCATGGCGAACAACACGCCAGGCAGTACAGGTGATAAAACTCGCAAAGACCGCTCCGAACACAAATGCCAGAACGATCAGGTATATACCGATAAAAGGTATCTCAAATAACGGATAAGATAAAACCAAGGTCAGCCTCTCCTTAACAGATGATTCTGACTTTGATTATACACTGTGAGCCGAAATGCAAAAAGTGCATAAAAGAACACCGGGTTCTTTCGAACCCGGTGCGATAGTTGATTTAATCTACTCTATTGATTTTGATTAAACTTAAGATGCTGTCCATGTAGCAGTACCAGGATTCCAAGTATATGTATACTTGTTGATCTTTACCGAGCCTCCGGTAATAATACCGTTTGTATCCGAAGTGAACGAAATATCAGTAACTAAACCACTTGCATCACCGATCAGATCCATAACTTTTGTATTGTTTCCTGCATCAGTAGCACCAGTAATTGTAAGAGTACCTGTAGAAGGATTGCCCTGTGAATACTGATATGTTGCTGCGGACTGAGCTGCTGTCAATACTGTAGCTGCCATCTGATAGTCCTTTTCCTGTCTAGCTCTCTTGATGTAGCCTGTAAGTGCAGGAACAAGCATAGCTGCGAGTACTGCGAGGATAACGAGAACTACGATAAGCTCAACTAATGTGAAGCCCTTCTTTGTTGATTTACCTAACTTTTTCATCTTAGTGACCTCCTTTTTGATTCACCCTAAGTGAGTTTGTTTGTTTTGTCAAAAGTGTTTGACTTGCTTGATGGTCTTACTATAACCCATCCCCAAACGGACTTCAACACATTTATGCCACAATTAATGGTTGAGTAACAATTTATTAACCCGATACCGTCAAAAACGGAGTTTGCAAACGAAATATGAATGAAACACTTAATATATGAGAAAGTAATAATGTCAATGCTTACTGGAAGCAAAGCACGGCGCTTCTTGTATATACAGAGCCTTTCGTATCCAATACAGTCACATCACATGTAACATATGCAGGTCTGGGAATATCTTCAGAAGTGTACTTAAGATCATGGAATCTCAGTTCAACCGTATACCCCATATATGTAGCCTGAGTGAACGGATTAGTGAAATCAAAATAATCAAAAGGATAAATATACTGATCCCCGCTTATCTCAACGGCATTGCTTTCATAATATCCGTAATGGACCAAACCTGATCTGGCATCAGCCTCATCAATGCTGTAAATAGAACGGCTGACAGTTCCGTTCGCGTCCCCGTCTTCGTCTTTAAATGACGCTTCAGACATATCCTTCTCAAAAACAGCGGCACTCAGTGTATCACCAAGCACATAATTTGCAGCAATTGTCTCACAATATTTGCTGTTCCTCCTGAATACAAGAACGCTTCCAGCCGGTTTCAGATCCACATCTGTCATTACTGTTCCGTCATAATCGTCAGGATTTGCTATCCAGGCATCACCTGTACCCGTAATAATGGCCTTTAAACATTCCGTTCTCAATGCTTCAACAACGGAATCAGCTACGATCTGAGCCCTGTTCTCATCAAGCGCTCTGGTATAGATCTTAGAAACAGGCAGGATGAGCATAACGCATGCAGCTGCAAATAAAGCTGTTAATGCCATTGCAACTACCAGCTCAACAAGAGTAATACCTTTTCTTGTTTCCTTTACCTGCTTTTTCATATCATTACTCATCCGCTACATAAACATAATACGTATAGGTCTGACCCTCAACTTCAATGTTGTATACAAGCCTGGAAACCGCTTTACCGTTAAAGACCTGTAAAGGAGCCGGAGACTCTGTATTAGTCTTGGTTGCAATCCTGTGCTGAAGTTCGGTCAGAGCCTGATCGTTATATTTCCGGATATTACCAGCTCTGATGTCCGTTCTGGAAGCATACGATATGCTTTGAGTGAACATGACCATCATGATCGACAGCAAAGCAAAAGCGATAACCACTTCAACTATCGTTTCACCTTTGGTGTCTCTTATTAATTGATAATTCTTTCTTATCTTCTTCATATCAGCTTACCCGCATGAACATCTTTCCGGATTTGAAATATGTAAGTGTATAGACATATTCCTCATCTGCCGCCGTTGCAGTGATAATAACATCAAAATACTCAGCGTTTTTGCTCTTAGCTATTGCGTTTACTTTTACCAGGTTTTCAGGATCTTCATCACTGACAAGCACCTGACCGTTGTATTCATCCAAAGGGAGATTTCCGCCGGCTATAAGCGAATCCAAAGCAGATCCCATACTCTTAGCCGCCTCGTAAGCCTGATCCTGAAAGTATTGTTTATCTGCCGAAGCCATCAAAGTATTAACACTCACAGACAGGATAATTACACTCGTAACTACAAGAATGGATATGATCGTAACCAATACGATACTTGCACCTTCGTTGTTACAAAGGATATCTTTGGCTCTTCTGTATAAAACTGTCTTATTCTGTCGTTTCATATCAGTCAGTATCCTCTTCATCCCACTTCGCATAGAGAGTAAAGTCTTCCGTCACAGGCAGAGCCTCATCGAAGTCATAAGGAGTTGTAAGTTCAGTATCGGTAAACCAACCTCCGAAGACAAAACCGTCAAGTGTCGGATCGGCAGGCTTTACGATCGGAGTCGGGCAGGTTACCGTCTGTTCATCAACAGCAGAACCTCCGTTGGAATCAAATGTAACCGTGTGCGTCTGAGGCTCCCACTTTGCATACAGAGTGTAATCCTTGGTAATCTCAATATCAAAATTAGGCCACTTATTGGTGCAGTCAGGATCTGAATACCAGCCTGCAAAGTCATATCCCGGTCTGTTAGGATCTTCAGGCTTGACCATGGAATCACCGTCAGGAACCGTCTGTTCCAACGACTGTCCATCATAAAGCATGAATGTAACCGTCCAGAGTCTCGTCCATTTTGCATACAACTTCAGATCTGTCGTGACAGGAGTTGAGAAGTTATATTCAACTGCATAGGATGCATTCTTATACCATCCGTCGAATCTGTAACCTTCAAAAGTAGGATCGGCCGGCTGCGTAACAGTATCACCGGATACTACATATACAGGATTTTCCTGATCGCCAAGAGAACCGCCTAATGTTTCAAAATCGACTCTGAATACCGGCAAGATAGCATACTCGGCATTAACACTTCCGGAACAGTTCTTGATTCCCGTAATGGTAATGGTCTTCGTACCTTCATCTACAGTGTTGTTACCATAATCAACAGAATAATCACTTGGATCAAGTGTCCTGCCGTTAAACGTTACTGTAACTGCAGGAGTATGTGAGTCACCATCCCAGGCGATCTTCGTATATTCTAAGTCTACTGTAGCCGAACCTGAAATATCCGCCCTTGCGATGGTAAACGGAACGATCTTGAATACACCGGTATAATTAACCGTCTCAGCGACTTCAGCAAGCAGATAATATGAACCGGCATCAAGATCCTTCATTGCTTCAGGAAGGTCAGCAGCACTGCAAGGAGCTACTACACGCTTATCAGCAACAGAGCACGTTTCTTCAGTATAAACAGAATACTGAGGTTCGCCGAAGACCGTCTCAAGCTCAGCGGACAGTTCACTGGGATCATAACTCCATGTCCAGCCTGAGATAGCAGGTTCCTGCGTAATACGGTTCGTAGCCTGTGTTATCTCGAATGTCTTTATAGCAGAACCGCTGTACTGATCAGATACAGGAACTATCCTGACAGTAGCTACGCCCGCATAAATATTGCTGAAATACTGAACTTCAAAATCAGTATTCTCTACAAGTGTTCTTCCGTCGATTCGTACGATTACTCCGGGCCTGATCTCACTGCCGGTATAGACTAATTCTTCCGGAGTAGCATTAAGGAGTGTAATATCAGCGCCAGCCAAGTTTCTGCCAACGATCTTAAACTTATCCGGTGATTCCTTTTCATCCGTATAGTTACCATATCCGATTACCTTAATGGTTACTTCTCCGATATTGATATTATCCGGATCATATTCAAGATAATAGTCTGTATTCATAACAAGCTTATCGTCTCCGACCATTACCGTGATATCAGGGATGATCGGAGCGCCGGTATACTCATGCTGAGCCATGTCAAGATCGTCAGGATGAGCAATCGTGATAACAGCGTTGCTGATGGATGCTTTCTTTATTGTGAATTCCTTCTCAACAGCACCATAATACTCACCTATACCGGATATAATAGCTGTCGCCTGACCGACTCTGTCGTTATTTGTATAAGTTATCTCGTAATGAGTACCGTAATCCAGTTCAACACCACCGACTGTAATTGTCAGATAATTATCAATCAGTACACCGTCTTTATCATAATCAAATATCGTCTCGCTCATCGAGATGCATTCGTCAGTGATCTCGTGCGTTCCTACTGTGACAACAGGCCAGTCACCCCAATGCTCAGAATTAACAACCGCACGGAATGCATATGCTTCGCCTAAAGATTGATCAAATGGTCTGCCTGTATGGGAATTGCTTCCTTTGATGACAGAGGCATCTGCATAACTCAGATTGTTAATGCTCTCGTTAAGCGGAATATTGCCAAGAATATTCATAGAATTATTCATGCCGGCCAAAACATAACATACATTATTATTGTATTTAAAATAATTAGTCTTAGCTGAGTAACCCGCAAAAGCACCGGTAGTATCTGCATCAGAACCTATTACACGACCTGTACAATAGCAGGCTTGAGCCTGTGAATCTTTATTTCTGTATCCATAAAATCCGCCAACATAAGTGCCGGTACCAAGAACTGATGCTGTGGAATAGCAATCATATGTTTTCACTCCGCCATAAGTCCAACCAAAGAAGCCGCCTACATATCCGTTTCCTGTAACATCACCCTTACCGGAGATGTACTGTCCTGAATAAGTATGACCGCTTACATAGCAGTTCTTTATCTCACCCTTGTTGATCTTACCTATGAATCCGCCGACAGCAGTTCCCTTTGTAGCTGTTACGTTCACAGTAGTATAACTTTGCTCCAAATTCAGATTGCTCTCAGAAGATCCGGCAAATCCGCCCGCCATAACATCATTACCTTCTGCAATAACGTTATAACCGCTGGGATTATATACTGCATCCTTACCAAACATCGTATCACCGTCAAAGTAACCGGGTGTCTTGATCTGAACATCAGGACCAACGTGGCTGTTGTATATTTTTCCTGTAGCGATCCTTCCGGCAAAACCACCAACGCTTATGCCGGTTGCAGTATCGTCAGACTGGACTGAAACATTTGCATAAACCTTACGTATCTCGCCATTGATCATGTATCCGACAACACCGCCGACATTTGATCCGGCAGAACGGACAGCTGCGTTAACTCCATCCACACTGGTGATCCTGACATACTGCTTGTCTGTGGAGAGCTTCGCATTGAAGCGTCCAAATACACCACCTACTCCATATTCGGAAGCATTACTGTCAGGAACAGCCATTCCGGCAATCCTTGAAGTAGCATCAACAGTAACATCAACAGGAATTTCGATAGAGCATGTACGGCTGCCGGTCGTCACGATACTTCCGAATACGCCGCCGGCTTCATAGCAGACAGGAATCTTAGCCTTAGCAGAACCCGGAACAGTATTACCATATATATCACCTATATTAGTATAGGACTTCAACGATAATTTAATACTTCCGTCTTTATATGCAGCACAGTATGCTTCACCAAAAACACCACCGACCTTTGATTCGCCGATAATGTTGGCATCATTCAGTTCCACATCTATATATGCAAATGTTCCAAGGTTGCTGGTAGAAGCACCGTTATAACAATCAGTTCTTCCGCAGAATCCGCCGACCTCGCTGCCGCCTACACTGATAACGGCCTTTACGTTGTCAACAGTATATGTAACAGGTGTTTTATTGAATTCGTTCTGGTCGTTGTTTCCGATGCCGCCATGTGCTGCATATCCGCTTCCGATCCATCCGCCGACCCTGCTGCCTCCATTAAGTGAAACAACACAAAGATCCGGTCCGTCCTTTGCAGAAATATTCGAAAGACAGCAATTCTGCTGGAATCCGTCAACACCTATCTGACCGACTATACCACCTATAGAACAGCCGTTTGCTCCGATGAATACCGTATTTCCGTATACGCGAGCAGGGAAGTGATCAGTATCGACGAATTCATCCGTATGGACTACACCGCCCTGTCCCTTCAGAACAACGCCTCCGGTCTGACCGCCGCCGGTAACACCAAGACGACCGTCCACGAATATACCGACAACACCGCCTACACAAGCATTTCCGTTATCTGTGTCAGTACCGGTGTTCTTAGGGTCGAACAGATAAGCAGAATTAAGCGTAGCTTCAACATATACCAAGGCTGCAGAATTATAATGAGCGGCTTCCTTATAACCGACCTGTCCAACAGCACCGCCGATGTTTGTATCGCCGCTGAGCGCATAATCGGCTGAAATATTTGAATAGATCCTGAGTATTCTTCCCCAATGTGATCCGTTGAGGACATTATTACCAGTCTGGTCCGGTCTTGCGGAAGCATAACCCAAAGCACCGCCGACGCAGTTGTCACCGATAACCTTGGCATTACCTGAGATATAAGAGTCGATCTGTGTGATATTACAGATATTGTAACCGATGGCACCTCCGACATTATCATGTCCGATGGTTCTTCCTGAGCCCTGAACACGAGAGATGATACTTGCCAGCACAATATCCTTATTATCAGAAGAGGAATAACCTATCGCTCCTCCGACATTATTTTTCTTGCCTTCAACAATGCCACTAACAGTAGAATCCACCTTGGTTATTTTCGCACGGTTAAATCCAATAGCGCCGCCGACATTATCCCCGGTGCCTGTGATATTACCGTGGATAATTGTCTCAACAGACTTGATCTCGCCTTTATCAGGAGTAAGGAGATTCTGGCCTAAGACTCCACCGACATTGCCTGCACCTTCGATCTTACCGCCAACATCCAAACGGACATCCAGATCAGATCTGTAAAGCGAGTTTTCATTATAACCGACTGCACCGCCGACATTCATACCGGTTGCCGTAACAGTCGAGGTGCCCAATCTGACTTCTATCGGGAATGTTGAGGAACTGCTTGCTGTATCCTTATTTGCATATATATATCCGATCGCTCCGCCGGTATTAGCATTCGTTGAAGAATCAACTGTGCTTCTTACTGTCCACGCTGCTTTCGAGAAATCGACTCTTATCATAGAATCAGTATTACTGTAGAAAGGCAAGGACAAATAGATCTTACCTATTGCTCCACCGACATTTCTACTTCCTTCAATATATGAACCGTCATTTGTCAAGCCATATAAAGAAGACACTTTGATGTAACCTTTGAATTTACCGCCGGTTGCAATAATAGAACCTACAGCCCCTCCGACATTTTCACCGGTTCCACTGATACGTGTCTGAGGATTGAGGATTACATTAAGACCAATAGTAATATCTTTAGCGTTACCAGTATCAATATAAGTAAATGATGTAGCATCTACAGATTCATTTCCGACAATACGGCCGATAGCGCCACCAACATCTTTTTTACCTGATATCCACAACACAAGTCTGTTAAGGTCAGCCTGCGCAGGCATGATAATGACTGGAGCCTTATCATCTCTGATTCTGAGAGCTCCGCATATACCGCCTGTACCAGAAACATTTTTGCCAGTACTGCCTTCGATCGTTAATTTCGGGTTAGTACTATTACCTTTCAGCTCGATAGTACCCTTTGTGTTATTGTTATCAACAAGAATATCACCGCATACACCACCGACCAAATATGCAGTGCCGGTGACTTTGGAATCAGCCTTTACGATCGAACTGATTTTGGAACTGTTCTGGAAATAGAGTATTCTTCCTGCTGCTCCTCCGACGCAGTTGCCTCCGCTAATAGTAGAGCCGTTCAAAACAGACTGAATTATACCGAACTGACTCTTGTTGCTGCATCCGACTGCGCCGCCTACAAAATCAGAACCGGTTATAGTTCCATAATTAACTGCATATATTTTTCCGTTGTTAATTGAAACAAAGCCTATAGCTCCGCCTACATGATGTTTTCCTGTAATATTGCCATGATTCTCAGCATAAATGATCGCTCCGGAAGGGAGAGAAATCGTATTATCGCCAGTTCCGACGCTCATGCCGCCGATCGCGCCGCCTGCGCCATTTCCCTTCGCAACATCAGAACCGTTTGCCTTGATGATCGACCCTGAATTATTTACAGCTCTGATAATGAAGGTTGCCTGGAATTTATTGGAAGTTCCACCGACAGCACCGCCTGAACCACAACCATCAGCTGTTCCGTTAGATCTGATAATACCGTCATTAACTACATTAATTACTATCTTTCTGGTTGAGTTAGCAGCTTCGGTACTGGCGTATCCTATGGCTCCGCCTGAAGCGAAAGCTGCAGGTTTTGAATCACTGAGGGAACCAATTACTGACTTATCCCTGTTCGAACAATCAAGATATAAGGTATTGACAGCATTGTTGATCTCACGGCCTATCGCTCCTCCACAGGGCACAATCGAATTGCCTGAAGAGATAACATAACCTGTAATGTCAGTATAAATGCTTAGATAGGAGCCTTTTGCACCTTTAAGATATCCGATAGCACCGCCTGCTGAAGCACGGCCGTCGTCACCTGTCAGATGAAGGACAAGAGAATTCTCAGGAAGAATGACTCTTACATGGTATGCTGTTTCAGCCAACCCGCTGAATCTGATCTCACCTGTCTCGCTGTTCGGTTCTGAAACTCTGTACTGCGCAACATCACGCTTAAATTCAGTACCCGTATCAAGGCTGCCGACCGCACCACCTACATTACGGAAACCGATTACTCCGCAGGCCAGTCTGTTACCGGTAGCATTCAGAACAGGTAATTTAATCTCAGCTTTTTCTCCTCCGGTGCCGTCGACTACGAATCTTGCATTGATCTCTGAATTGCTGTAACCGACGATTCCGCCGACATTCATATAACCGACAACAACGAAAGCTCCGCTGTTCTTGATCAGACCATTTAACGTGCCCTTGCCTTGCTCATTCTTTCCGATAACGCCTCCGGCATCACGTATAGTTTCGCTGTATTTCCAATATCCGCCGGACATAACGATACTGTTATTTACTCTAACAGTATTAATACTCTCATCTGTCTCAGTAGCTGAACCGATAGTTCCACTGTTGTAACCAACCAGAGTACCGACTCCATAATCATTATTGTAATTAGCGGAAGGATCCGAACCAATATTAACCTTGTTGCTTGGACTGATCGAGGAATTGCCTTCTGTATAATCGCATTTGCTTCCATCAGCAACAGGGGCAAGCACCAGATTCAGGTTCTCTATAAATATATTCTTAATTATTCCTTTATTCTGACAGATAAGTCCATATCCTGTATCTCTTCCGCTCGCAACAGGATCATCAGTTTTTCTGAACGAAGCAGCCCTTAATTGGAAATTCCTGATCGAATAGACTGTTCTGTCCGTATCAGAGATCGAAGTCAGAGTGGATTTGCTCTTTAATTCATGGAGAGCCGGGAAAGATACGATCTTAAGTGCACCCGTATTATCTACAGGAGACTTAAACGAAGGAGAACCGGTCTCTAAAGAGAAGACTTTTACTTCACTGCCATACTTGGAACCGCTGTGGATATACCAATTGATATCGCTGACGATCTTGTAATTGGTGGTATCATCCTCCATCCAACGAATGTTATAAAGATGCCTGCAGTTAGTAAGAACCGCTTCCTTGGTGGATCCAGACCAGTCTGTTCCGCCTACTAAGGCAGTCTTGCCATCATCAGTCTCTCTCTTTCCATAAACCTTATCGCCGAAGAAAGTATTAACTATCGCCTTCCCGGTGATGATGTAATCCTCGTAGTATTCGCTGTCATCCTTTTCATCCAGAGCCGCACTGTCCGGCGAAACAGAATAATAATATGCAAACGCTGAAGCATTTACACCGTACCCTATCAGATAAACAGAATCGTCGATCGCTCTTGCAGCATATGTATTCTTCAGACCAGCCTTATCTTTAAGGGAACCGTTGTTATCATAAGATTTCCAGGTAGACTTATTGCTTAATGTCAAATAGATGTTCTTAGGAGTATTGGAATTGAACAATCTCTCGATTCCGAAGAATTTTGTGATGGGGTCAGTCGTATTGGCTTCCGTACTGCGCGTCATCATGGCATCCAAAGTCAGCCTGTACTCGTAATAACCTTTTTCATACTCAACCGGACATCCGATTCTTCTGTCGCCCGTAACAAGCGACTTGGTAATGGGGAATGTCATCTCGGTCGCATTCTCTGCACCCTCTCTTGTAACATCAACCTTAACATATCCCGTCCATACTGTCCTGTTGATGATATATCCTTCAATGATCTCGCAGATATCCTGTGAAGCAGTATATTTTACTTTTTTGAGCTCTTCATTCTTAATGTGAAGTTCTGTAGTCTCAGAACTGAGCGGATCTGCGTTTGTAAGCAAAATGTACAGGTCTTCAGTATGATCGGGATTTACCGAATACCTGTATCTATATTCGCTGTCTCCGAGTCTTTCCTGATCGGTATCAGCATCAAAGATAGCCCATGATACATCAAGGGTCTCACCGTTACGTACATTAAACAGATATCCTGATGCCTGTGATTTGTCTTCAGTAGGTCCTACAATGTGGCCTTCCAGTTCATGCGTGGCATCCCAGGGAATAGAGACTAAAGAAAGACCGTCAAGACTGTCAAACTGATTATTGTCCTTGCCGTTATAGTATCCGACAAGACTCGTCTTCGAACGGAAAGACTCCGATCTGTCAGGAAGAGAATCTGCTGATCCGTTAACATAATCAGGATCCCATCCGCCGTTTTCGTTCTTATTCTCTGCGCTGTAAAAAGCAGAAAGAATATTTACAGAATACTCACTGAAACCATTATCCTTAGTAGCACTGATATCCAACTCGATGGTCATCGTAGCTTTAAAGAATGATTTGTCATAGAAATAAGGAGACACAAGATCATATAGACACTTGTCCTCAGCTGCGTCAGCGGTATCCTTGTTAAATGTCAATGCTATAGTCTTATGTCTGGAAAAGTTTGTGTCGTAATCCTGGATAAGTGTAAGGTCTGCATCTGATTCAATATCAAAACCCGGAATCGTCTTAACCCATGTATCGAGCGTACCATTTGAAATCTTTTTAGATATGGCTGACTGAGCCATCTGATATAAAGTAACCGCATTCTGGTTGTTTTTCTCAAACTTTGAACGCTTAACATACCCGACAGCTGTAGTAACACCAACAGCGGCAAGAATGGCAATTATCGCAATGACTACGATAAGTTCGACCAAAGTAAAGGCATGGCGTTTCCTGCCATTGCTCCTAAAGATCGCTCTGCCTGTCATAGCCGTTCTTAACATCACTTCTCCCAAATGCTGTAAAGATATTTTTAGTTATTATAATTATAGAGTGAGGGGCGCAAATATTCAAATTAATATAGTGTTAAAACTGTTACCAGGGTGTAACAATGTATTTTATTAAGTGTTTTTTACTTTTTCCCTGTGATATTATAAATTTATGTTATCAGGAGGACTATCAAGGGTGTCAGATAACAAATCCGACAGCATGCCGGTTGAGGGTACACAGTTTTACAAACAAAGTAGTCTCAGAGAAGCTTTCAGGATCATTGTAACCACAGTGATCGTCTTTAGTTTGTTGTCTGTATTTACCCTTTGGGCTGCGATAGATATCGGCGCCCGGCAAGCATATAAGGAAGCCCGTGATATCCGAAAAGCCCTTAAAGCCGTCGGAACAGAGTATTATGGAGAATTGACTTCGATATATGATCCGAATAAAAGCGATGGTTTGGCCGACGGGGCTGCGAAAAAAGTCGCCGACATTTCAACAAGAAACGGTTCGGTTGTTCTTCTCGAATGGGATGACATAAGCAACGGACCCGTAAAGTTCGAATATCGGAAAGGGCTTTACCGTGTTGTATATACAGACACCGGGAAAACCACCGGGCTCTCAACCGGTGTCGAAGGCACTTTTACGATCTACTATTCTTTGGAAGTATTGAATTACGATGCTCAATAGCAACAAATATAATGGAAGAAAGGACTCTTGAATATGCCGGAATATAAATATCAGGCACAGGACAGCAAAGGTAAGATCGTCAAGGGCAAGGCCGAAGCATATGATGAGGCTGATCTTCAAAAGCGCTTCCACGATTCTGGTCTGCTTCTTTTGGAAGCTAAACCCGTAAAAAAGCAGATGGCCTTAAAACCGCTCAAGAAACCCAAGCTCGCAGATTTCTGCCGTCAATTGGGTACTCTTATTAAGGCAGGCGTATCTTTGGTCAAAGCACTTGAGATCCTCGCCAATGATGAATCAATATCAGATTATGAACGTCAATTATATTTAAGACTCCGCGACCGCATCGTTCAGGGCGTATCTCTTTCGACTGTAATGGAAGAGTTGGAACCGGCTTTTCCTCCACTTCTGATCTTTATGCTTAAAGCCGCTGAGACATCAGGCACTTTGGACACTACATGCCTGCGTCTGGCTGAACAGTATACAAGCGAAGCACAACTGGAACAGACCGCAAAAAATTCTCTCACATACCCCAAGATCCTGAGCGTATTGATAGTCATAGTCGTTGCTATCTTGTTCGGTTACGTATTGCCTCAATTCGAAGAGATGTTTTCGACAATGCCCTCTTTGCCTCTTCCGACAAGAGTTCTAATGGCCATTTCAGATTTTGTGGCTCATAAATGGTATATCATACTTATAGTCGTTGTTCTGGCGATCATATTCGGTAAGATGATCGTTAAGATTCCTGTCGTAAAGTACAACATCGACCACATCAAGGTTATGTCCAAATGGGGCAAGCTTACAAAAGTCATCTACTCTGCCAGATTTGCCCGTACGATGAGTTCCCTCTATTCATCAGGTATACCGATCCACAGTTGTATAGAGATATCAAAAAGTACCATAGGAAACACATATATCGAGGATCAGTTTAAGGAAGTAGAGCGAAAAGTCGCCGGAGGCATGCCCCTTTCCGCAGCCCTTCAGGACGTAAACGGATTTGTCGCAAAACTCTCTTCAACTATTAAAGTCGGAGAAGAGACCGGTGCTTTGGGAAGCATGCTCGAATCAGTCGCAGATGACCTCGACTTCTATGCAAGACAGGCACTTCTGAAACTGACATCATATATCGAACCTGTAATGATCGTTATCATGGCAACAACAGTAGGTTTTATCATGATAGCTGTCATCCAGCCAATATATCAGTCTTATCAAACAATCGGAGCAGGATCTTAAGCCCTGCCGGTCAATGAAAGGAAATAAAGCAAATGTCTGAAGTAGTATTTCTGTCGAATACCAACATACAGATCGCAGTCGGTGCATCCGCTTCCGACGGTGCAAAGGTATCCAAACTGATATCTGCACCGCTCCCTGAAGGCGCAGTTCTGAACGGCGTTGTAATGAATCCTGATGCAGTGATCGAAGCAATTAAAATTGCTTGGCAGGCTAATAAACTGTCAAAATCTGAGGTAACGCTCATACTCAACAGCCCACAACTAAGGGCAAACAGGACTGATACGCCTTTATTACCCGACAAAAAGACTACAGAATTTGTTACAAGGGAATCTTCCGATGCAGATTACGGCAGATTCCAGAAGCCTACGACTGGCTGGTACATCGTCTCAAAAGACAACAAAGCTAAAACTCAGAAAGTCGTTTATGAGACAGCTGAAGTTGATTTTGTTAACAAATACGTTGACATCTTCGATATGGCCGGTCTCAAATTAAAGTCTATTCACAACGGCGTTCAGCTCGCAGCCGAGTACTTCACCAAGCAGGCTGCCGGCAAGACCGTTCTCTACATGATACTTGACGGAAAGTCGCTCGTTACCATATTTTTCGCGGAAGGCAAATTCTACTACGACTCCACTTCCCGCGTATTCTCTCAGCCCGGCACCCCCGAGTTTGCCAGAGAGATCTATTCATCAGTATCATCCATCAGACAGTTTATTTCAGCTCAGCATCTTAATGAGACTTTAAAAGATGTTCTGTTTGCCGGTCTGACCTACACGCAGGTAAACCAACTCGCAAACGATATCCTTAATATCGACAGTGCGGTTGAGATCTCACTTGTCCAGCCGCCTCAGGGTACGTCTATCGGAAACGATTCAACTCAGTTCCCGTTCTTCGTATACCCTATTGCGGGTCTGCGTAAGATCGATGAAAGAATGCCTATCCTCAAGAGTTTAAAGGAAACGCAGAAAAAGAAGGCTGATGGAAGCGGGTTGGGAAAACTCATCATTCCGTTTATCGGTATTGTAGCCGTGTTAGCAGTCGTTTACATCGGATGTCTTACGATAAATGCCCAGAAAAAAGCGGAACTTAAAGAACTGGAAAGTTATAACAGAAACCCTGATACTATCGCTAAAGTCAATGAGTACGACGCAATGTATGACAACATGGGTGAGATGGGTAAGATCCAGGGAGGAGTTGATCTGCTCAAGGAATATATCGATACCTATCCGCTCCCTAATTCTTCTGTAAATACTAAGATTCTTGAAGCAGCAAAGAAACACGATGTTTCGATCACATTCAACTCGTACAGCGCTACATCGGGAGTATTCAATATCACAGCATCTTCCCCTATTGTTGAAGACATCAATATGTTTATCGCAGATCTGATGTCGATGGATATTTTTGAAAACGTTGATTACACAGGATACGATATTTCGTCTGACGGTTCACGCTGGCACATAAATGTTATCTGCACGCTTGCAGCAAGAGAACCCGTCGAGGACACATCATCAGAAGAGGAGGCAAACTGATATGGCTTTGCAGACAAACCTCAGTAAAAAAGATAAGATGACGATCGCCATTGTCCTTTTTGCGGCTTTGGTATTTGTTGTAGCATGGTTTCTGATAAGACCTTCGATCTCATCGATCACTACAACGGAAGAAAAGATAAAACAGGCTGAACAGACACAGCAGTTATATAAACAGAAGATAATCAGTCTTTCAAGCGGAGAAGCTGTTTACGAGAAATCAGTTAACGATCTGAATGATTCCACAGTGGAATTCTATCCGGTAATGGACAGTTCCGAGATCGATAAGATGGTCACATCTTACGTTTTGAAGTCTGGTCTGTTCTCGGAAAACCTCGTTATCAATATTCTCGACGGCTCAGTCAAGGAGAGTCCTTACACGTACTCATCCCTGGCAAATACTAAACCCGCAAACAATTCGTCAAGTGATTCGTCAAGTGATTCGTCTAAGAATACCAACACCCCTACACCCGCTTCGGGCAAGAATACAAATACTCAGGTCGATTCACTTATCACCCCCTACAATAAAGCCAGGGATAATGCTACGAACACCAGTTTCTCGGGAGTACAGTGCGTCAAGCTCACACTTGTTGTTACCGGTTCACAGGCTACCTGTCAGGCATTCATTGACGATATATGCACAAAATCCGCAGTCCGTATAACGGGCTTTGAATGGCAGAAGGTAGATCTGAAAGAGAAAATCAACGAAGAGACCGGCGAAATAGAATATGTTAATACCGGCATCGTAAGGCTTAAGTTAGATCTTAATCTCTACATGGCTGATATCGATGACTATAATGTTACTGCTGAGGGTTGATCAGCAGAGCGGAGGGTAATACATGGCAGATAATTCAAAGATTCGTATAGGTGACCTTCTGGTCCAGGCAGGCTATGTTACTGAAGACCAGTTAAAGGAAGCTCTCAATATACAGAAGCAGTCCGGCGGAAAGAGAATCGGTCAGGTTCTCATTGAGCTTGGTTATGTTTCTGAAGAACAGATGCTTTCTGCACTTGCCAACAGGCTTGGAATAGGACTTATCGACCTCAATTCTTATACCATTGATCCGGAGACAGTTAAGCTCATTCCGAGACAGATGGCCGAGCAGTATGTAATGCTCCCGATAGGTCAGGAAAACGGCGAAGTCATCCTGGCCGTTAACGACCCGCTCAATCTCTATGCAATAGAGGATATCAGACAGACCATCGGTATGCCTGTAAGGATCCTCATTGCGCAGGAACATGTACTCAAGAGTGCGATCGATTACCAGTATGCAGGCATCAAAGCTCAGCTCGCAGCTGAGAATGCCAATGCGAATACCGCCGGAATAAACATCGACGAGCTTGTCATCGACACCAGTGCAGGCGCTGACGATGCTCCTATCATCAACCTCGTAAACTCCCTGCTCGACAAAGCTTTCCAGGATAACGCATCCGATATCCATATCGAACCTTTCGAACAGAACGTAGTCGTAAGAATGCGTATCGACGGTACTCTCATCGATTACATCACGCTGCAGAAGAACGTTCAGGACTCTCTCGTCGCAAGAATCAAGATCATGGGCGAGATGGATATCGCCGAGCGCCGTATCCCTCAGGACGGTCACTTCCGTGTAAGGATCCAGGGACAGATCGTTAACGTGCGTGTCAATGTCATCCCTACTGTTTTCGGCGAGAAGGTTGTTATGCGTCTCATCATGTCGGCAGTTCATATTGACAACAACCAGACTTTCGGTATGACACCCGATAACTATAAGAAGTTCCTTGCCATGCTCATGTCCCCTAACGGCTTGATATATATTACGGGGCCTACGGGTTCAGGTAAGTCAACCACGCTTTATATGGCACTTGAGTCTTTGTCACAGAAGCCGATCAACATCAGTACGATCGAAGACCCTGTCGAAAAGAACCTCCCGAGACTTAATCAGGTTCAGGTACATCCGCAGGCAGGTCTTACATTCGAGATCGGCCTCAGAGCTCTCATGCGTCAGGACCCTGACGTCATAATGGTCGGTGAGACCCGTGACGCGGAGACGGCTTCCATCTCCATCAGAGCGGCAGTTACAGGCCACCTGGTATTATCCACATTGCACACGAACGACGCTGCATCCACGATTGTCAGACTCGTCGATATCGGTGCAGAGCCTTACATGCTCTCATCCGCTTTGGTAGGCGTTGTCGCTCAGAGACTCATGCGTAAGGTATGCCCTTACTGCTCACGTCCCGATCAGCTTACCGAGAGACAGATCGAGTTCGTAGGCCACGACATCCCCACTGCCCGCAAAGCTGTTGGATGCAGCCAGTGCCATGGTTCAGGCTATCTCGGACGTACGGCCATTCATGAGGTTCTTGTTGTTGATAAGGCTATCCGTAAGATGATTACATCCGGCGCCGAGGCCGAAGAAATGAAGGCCTTTGCAGTTGAACATCAGAACATGCAGACCCTGAAGCAGGCAGCTATCTCACTCGTTGAACAGGGCATTACGACCTTCGAAGAACTCGAGCGTGTCGCCTACTATGACGACTGACGTTCCGGGAACTTCCCGTAACTTAATAAAAGATCTTAAGAGCATTCCGTCGCCGATGTTTTATATATTTGCGGCGGTTGCTGTTTTTGCGGGGTTATTTGTCTGCGGACTCAATATTACAGGTATCTTCACTACCCTGTTCCTGTTGATGCTCGTTGCCTGTGCGGCATCAGACATCAACGCAGGCATCGTTCCCGACCTTGTCGTGTTATCTGTTGCCGTACTCGGCATCATCAGATATTTCGTAATGGAGACAGTGTCAATAAGTACAGCCGTTCCGCACCTTCTGGGAGCAATATGCGTATCTGTACCGATGCTGATCATTGCACTCCTGATAAAAGGAGCTTTTGGCGGCGGAGACATCAAATTGATGGCTGCCGCAGGTCTCTATCTGGGATGGAGACATACTATTGCAGGCGTCGTAATCGCCTCTGTTGCAGCGGGACTTTACGTCATTTATCTTCTTCTTTTCAAAAAAGCAGGGCTCAAGTCCAAACTGAGACTCGCACCTTTCCTTGCATACGGACTTGGTGCGGCGGCTCTTTTCGGAGACCTGTTCTCGAGCCTTCTCTTCGGGTGGCTTTAAGCCTGTCCTACTGTCTCAAACCATAAAAACAGGCTCTGTAACAATGTTACAAAGCCCGATTTTTAGCGGGTTTATAAGGTTTTCGATCAGACGGTGAACTTGAACGCCTTCTTGCCTGTAAGACGCTCTGTGAGACTGTCAGGCTGTCCGAAACCTACAAAGATATCTGCCTTTCCTTCTGACAGGAACCTCTCACCTGACTCATTTACGAGCTTGAAACTCTCAGACGATATCGGGATCTCGACAGTGGAGGTCTCTCCTGCTCCGAGCGTTACTCTGGTGAATCCGACAAGTCTCGTGTTCTTAACTTCCTCGGCGTCATCGACCTTCATGTAGACCTGCAATACTTCAGACACAACGACGTCGCCCGTATTGCTTACGGTTGCTTTTATCGTAAGGCCTTCAGACCTGGGATCGTCTCCCGTATGCTCTATAGCTGCGATATCCATCTTACCGTATGTGAGACCGTAGCCGAACGGATAGAGGGGCTCTGTCTCGAGATAACGGTATGTTCTGCCCTTCATGGAGTAATCCTCAAAGGCAGGAAGATCGTTTGTATCCTTATAGAATGTTACGGGGAGCTTTCCTGAAGGATTTACCTTGCCGAAGAGAATGTCACCTATAGACTGACCGCCTCTTGCACCCGGATACCATGCCTGAAGGATGGCTGACGACTTATCGTTGAGAACGGAAAGATCCATGGCAGAACCTGCCATGACTACCGTGATAAAAGGCTTGCCTGATGCAATGACAGTGTCGATAAGCTTACGCTGCGTCTTGGGGAACAAGAGATCCGGCTTATCACCTGACTTATACATGTTACCCTCGTCGCCTTCCTCGCCCTCAAGGTTCTCGTTAAGGCCTATTACGAGAACGACAAGATCCGCTCTGGACATAACTGCCTTTGCCTCTGCGATCCTGTGATAGTCTCTGGAGAGAACGTCAGGCTTTGTAAGGCTGATATCACATCCGTCGGAATAGAGGATCCTCATATCGTCTCCTGCGGCGTTCCTGATGCCCTCTAAGGCCGTTATGTACTCGGAAGATGTTCCATAGTAGTTACCGATGAGGCACGCTCTGGAGTCGGCGTTAGGGCCGATTACGGCTATGACCTTATTCTTGCTCTTATCGATGGGAAGAATACCGTTGTTCTTGAGGAGAACTATGCTCTCGTCGGATGCTCTCCTTGCTACCGCGACATTCTCCTTCGTCTCGACATCAAGATATGTAAGTCCGTCAAATTCTGTCTCGTCGAACATTCCGAGAATGAATCTCGTTGTAAAGAGCCTTACTGCTGCTGTCCTGATCTCTTCTTCTGTTACGAGCCCCTTGTTGTAGGCGCTCATGAGATGGATGTATGTGCATCCGCAGTTAAGATCGCACCCCTTCTTAAGAGCGAGAGCGGCGCTCTCTTCCGCGTTCTTTGTTACCTTGTGACGCTCGTGGAAATCTCTTATGGCCCAGCAGTCGGAAACGATATGTCCCTTGAAATCCCATTGGTCGCGGATAACGTCCTTAAGATAAGAGTGGCCGCAGCAGGGCTCGCCGTTGGTCCTGTTATAAGCGCCCATTACAGACTCGACCTTAGCTTCTTTTACGCATGCTTCGAATGCAGGCATATATGTCTCGTAAAGATCCTTGTCCGAGCATGTAGCATTGAATTCATGTCTTACGGCCTCAGGTCCCGAGTGGACAACGAAATGCTTTGCGCAGGCTGCGGTCTTCATGTATTCACCGTCGCCCTGAAGTCCTTCGATGAAGGGAACTGCTAGCTTTGAGATGAGTACGGGATCCTCACCGTAAGTCTCCTGACCTCTGCCCCACCTGGGGTCTCTGAAAAGGTTTACATTCGGCGACCAGAACGTGAGTCCCTTATAGATGTCGCGGTCTCCGTTTGCCTTGTATTCATTATATTTCGCACGGCCTTCATTGCCGCAGATCTCGCCTACCTCACCCATGAGTTCGGTATCGAAAGTCGCACCCATTCCGATAGCCTGGGGAAAGCTCGTAGCCGTACCGGCTCTTGCCACTCCGTGAAGGGTCTCATTCCACCAGTTGTATTCGGGTATGCCGAGTCTTTCTATCGCAGGAGAATCGTATCTCAATTGCGAAGCAGCCTCTTCAACAGTCATTTTTGCGACTAATTCTTCAGCTCTCTTTATAGCTCTTTCTCTGTCCATGGAAAAATCTCTCCTGTCATTCCGGTTTGCTTAAGTAACTATATAATAGATGGTTTCGCTAATCAGTTATATCGTACTTCTTGCTTAATATTTTACAGATTTTGCTATTTTTGGTCGCATATAGGCTTGAAAATGACTAAATCGGCATTTAAAATTGAAGCATTGACATTTAAGGATGGGGATTTAATGCAATTTAACGACAATTCAGTACCCGGCAAATATCAACAGCCGATCGGCAGCTTTGCGGGAAGGATCGTAAGCAACGACGTTGAGGAAGTTGATTTTATTCCGGGATCCAATATGCGTATATGGTATAACAACCGTTCCGAGGACTATCCTGTCCACAGGCACAGTTGTCTTGAGATCACTATTCCGATCGAAAACTCCTATACGTATATCTTTGACGACAGAACGATCATATTGAAAGAGAAAGAGATCTTATTCGTACCGCCCGACATGCTTCACAAGATCTCGGGGACAACAAGGTCCGGCATCAGGTTCATATATCTCTTCAACATTGATTTCCTTAAGGGCTTCTTCGATTACGAAGAGTTCACGAGAGTTCTGCGCGAGCCTCTCGTAATAACTCCTGAAACACATCCTGACGTTTATAATCTCATACTCGAGAGATTCATGGAGATAAATGATCTTTACTTCTTCTACTCCACTTCGGTAAAAGAGATATCGATCTTTTCAAAGCTCATGGATGTATTCGGAATGCTCATGAGAAAGGACTATTCCGACAGCCTTGTCGTTCCTCAGAACGATAAGCAGCGCGAAGTCTATATCAAATTCAAGTCGCTCGCCGAATGGCTCGCGATGCACAGTGCAGAAAACGTATCAATGGATGAGGCCGCAACTCACGTCGGTTATTCAAAGTTCCATTTTGCACGTCTCTTCAAAGAGTATACCGGCATGACATTCAACGACTATCAGACGACGTTAAAACTCAAGGAAGTTGAAAGGATGCTTGCCGATACCGACCTTCAGATAAGCGATATCGCGTTATCTTGCGGATTCAACAACCTTACTTCGCTGAGCCGATGCTTTAAGAAGCAGTACGGATGCTCCCCTTCCCAGTTCAGGAACAGGATCAGAAGATCTAAGAAAAAACAGTGATTGAAAATTACTCTATAAAACATGCAGACTGCCTCACGTTTGAGGCAGTTTTTATTTGCTTTCCGGAGATACCGCGGTCAGATATCATATAGATTTTTGCCAAAACAAAACTGCGTCCTTGGGGAGGCAAATGACCAAGGACGCAGTGTATTGTTTTAAACTGTCTCAGCCTTAGCTGAGTGCCGTCACATGTACGGGATAAGTCTTATGACTTGACACCGCCCAATGCAACACCTTCGACGATGAATCTCGACAGGAAAGCGTATACGACGATAAGCGGAAGGACTGTAACGAGGAGTCCTAAGTAGATAGCACCGTACTCTCTTCTGTAGATATCACCATTGAGGAGCTTAACCATAACCGGGATCGTCTTCTTCTCAGTTTCCGTAAGGAGAATGAGAGGCATGAAGAGGTTGTTCCAGCTTGCAACATAACCGAAGATGGCCTGTGTTGCGATAGCGGGCTTCATGAGCGGAACAACGATCTGGTTAAAGATTCTGAACTCGCCTGCACCGTCGATTCTGGCAGACTGTACGATCTCCATTGAGAGGGAAGCCTGCAGATACTGTCTCATAAAGAATACGGTCATAGGAGATGCGATAGCAGGGATGATGAACAAGAAGAGCTTGTTGGAAAGTCCGAGCTTGTAAACGATCTGTACGAAACCGATTGTTGTAACAGTACCGGGAACCATCATGATACCGACGATCATGTTATTGAAAGCATCTCTCAGCTTCCACTCATAAGCGGAAATAGCATATGCGGTAAGCGAAGAGAAATATACGTTGAGTATCGTGCTGAGCGTGGAGATGATGAATGAATTCTTAAAACCTACGAGAGGGTGGAATTCCTTATTCGTGATCTCGTTCCAGTTCTTGGCGAGGTTCTGGAAAGGATGTGCAGAAACCATACCAAGCGTGCTCTGCTGAATCTCGAACGTGCTTCTGAATGAGTTCGTAATCATGATTACGAACGGGAAAAGCGTCATAATTGCGAAGATGACAGATACGATATAGATAACGACCTTAAGTCCTGTCTCGTTTTTCTTGATTGAAGATTCTTTAATTGCATTATCAGCCATATCTATTCACCTCACATACCTTTCTTTAAAGCCTTAAGCTCCTGTTTTCTGAGCTTCTTAAGCTTTGCTTCATCTTTGTCCCTGAGGACATAGAAGAGGATTGAAGAAAGAATAACGATGACTATGAACATGATAACGCTGGCAGCAGCAGCCTTGTTATAGAGATATCTGTTATCAAGACCCTGGCTGCGCACAAACATGTTCAGTGTCAAAACTGCACCGTTTGCTTTCTTTTCGCCTGCATAGAGCTGCGGAACGTCGAACATGTTGAGACCACCGATGAGTGATGTAACAAGTACGAACAGGAGGATCTGACGGATACAAGGGAGTGTGACCTTAAAGAATGTCTGAACTCTGTTTGCACCATCGATCTCAGCAGCTTCGAAGATCTCAGGGCTGATACCGATAACACCTGCAATGAGGTTAACCATCGTATAACCATACCACTGATAGAACTGAACGAAAGCAACGATCAATTTAAGAGCTGTAGCATTATTGTTGAAGTCGTAAGCTATAGCTATCTTCCAATCGTTAGGATTGGAAAGCATAAGGTCTTTCTTAACACCGAAAGCCTTTGCAAGACCGAGAATGATATCATTTACAGCACCCTTAGGATATCCGAACAAGACGTTGAACAGGATAGCGATCGTAGCTGCTGTGATGATGTTAGGCATATAGAAAAGGATCTTGAAGATACCCTGTCCCTTAACCTTTGATCTTCTGTCTGTGAACCAAGCCGTAAACAAAAGAGCGAAAGCCATCTGAGGGATAAAGTTGAGTGTCCAGATAAGAACCGTATTCTTAAATGCCTTTTGGAAATTACCGTTACCAAGAACTGCGACAAAGTTATCGAACAGCGGCTTAGGACCGCCGACTGCTTCCTCCGACATAATGAAATGCCAATTTGTATTGCCGGCACCGGTAAGATCCGTAAATCCGATCCAGAATGTGAAAAGGATAGGATAAAGTGTAAATGTCAAAAATGTGAGAATAAACGGAATCGAGAATAAATATCCGTATTTTGAGTAGTTAACAAGTTTTTTGTTTCTCATTACAGCCTCCCCCTAGTTTTAAAAAGCGGCAGGGTAAATATCTATCTACCCTGCCGCCAACAGCATTTAAAGACTAAACACTATTAGAATGCGAATGCATCCTTAACGTTGTCTGTGAACTGAGCGATAGCTGCATCTCTATCGATCTCGCCATTTGCATACTGAGTAGCTGCATCCTTGAAGTAGCCGTTGATAGACTCGTCATACTGAGTCATAGCCTTACCGGAAGCATTTGCGTTACCAGCGATGAATGCGGGGAAGATGTTCTGATCGCCGCAGAAAGGAAGCTTACCATCAGACTTAGCCATAACTACGCCAGATGCAACTGTATCCTTTGCGCCGTTGCCCATGAGGTCGTTAGCCCAGAGATACTGGAGACCTGTCTCGGATGTATCAAGAGTGATCCACTCGATGAGCTCTGCAACGCCTTCCTTCTGATCTGTGTCCTTGTTTGCAAGAACCCATGTGCCGCCCCAGAAGAAGCCTACCGGAGGAGCGCAAACTCTCCAGTCACCGTAAGAACCTTCACCAGCTGCTGTGCCGCCGCAGTTACCAATCATTACGTAGTTGATGAGCCAAGCAGGTCCGAAGAAGCAGAATACGTTAGAATCTGCCATATCTGCGTACCAAGCCTCAGACCAAGAACCTGTGTCATTGGAAAGACCTTCGTCCTTAAGCTTCTTAGCGATGTCAAGGAATGCTTCTCTCTCAGGAGCGATAACAACCTGGTCACCGTTGAGCCAAGCCTGTGTAGCAGACTTCTCACAAACGTTCCACATGTCATCAGCACCAGAAACTACAGCATAACCCTTTTCCTTGAGCTTAGCTGCTGCTTCCCAGTACTTATCCCAGTTACCAGAACCTGCGCCAACGATCTTCTCGATCTCAGCCGGATCATCAGTACCGAAGACATCCTTAGCGATGGATGCTCTGTAGATCATAGCACCACCAGTTGCCTGATAGCCGAGAGCTACAACTTCACCATTGCGGGAACCGATGTCGATTGTGTAAGGTGCGATCTCTGCTGCCTTTGTCTTAGCATCTACATCGATACCAAGATCCTTGTATGTAGCTGCATACTGGCACATATCACCCTGAGCATACTTGAGGATGAATGCAGCCTCTGCTGCGTACATATCAGGAGCGGAATCACCACCAGCTGCGAGAGCTGAGTCGATAGCTGTCTGATAAGCACCACCATCTGTAGCAACGATTGTGCACTTAACTGTGTACTTCTCGCCGAAAGAAGGGTTGAGCTCAATGTACTTAGCTACCATGTTAGGAATCTCGGCTGTGAATGACCAAAGATTGATAACTTCAGAACCTGTACCGTACTGAGGCATTGTCTCCTCTGTCTCACTATCAGTAGGCTCTACGTCAGCAGAAGTCTCTACCTCGCCACCGTTTCCGTTGTCTGCAGTTGTCTGAACCGGAGCAGTAGTCTCTGTTGTTGTACAACCAGCTGCAAGAGCTGCGACCATTGCTACAGAAAGAACACTGGCAATAACCTTTTTCATAAAGTTTCCTCCTTAAAAATTATGTTCGGGACCTTTCGGTCCTTCTACATAGTAGATAATAGTCAAAATCGGGGTGCGTTTCTCCACATTTTTTGCTACGATTTGACTATAACTATACATTTTTTGCTTTTATTGAGTAAATTGTACAATTTTTGCTTTCGCAAAGGTTAAATTGCATAAATTCTAAAATTCTCTTTCGCATTTTCTACAAGGCTTTCCCGCCGTGTTTGTGCATAAGGCTAAAACTCATACAGAATCCGATCCTTATGACAGGATAAGCAAGAAGAATATTTATATGGTATTATTTCGTATATTTATTATATAGAGCAATTTGGAGATAGATATGGCTTCTTCTTTTTTCAGTCCCAAGAGCACCGGTACCAGATTACTGACCGCGATCTGCAACCTTATAATCGTTAATTTTCTGTTTTTAATAACATGTATACCGATCTTTACCATAGGCGCATCCATCACGGCACTCTACAGGATAACGATCGCAATACTTGCCGGCGACAATCCCGCCGTCTTAAGGGATTACTTCAAATCCTTCAGAGATAACTTTATTAAGGCAACCGCGCTGGAACTGCTCTATGCCGCACTTCTTGCATTCTTCGGCTTCGAGATCTATATGGTCAACACCATGATGGATCCGAAGTACTCATGGGCACAGTACCCTGCTTACTTCTTCGTGGCAGCGATATTCGCTTCCGCTTGCTATGCCTTCCCTCTCCTGGCCTGGTTCGAGGAAACGTTCAAGCAGATACTTAAGAATTCACTTCTTATCGCTCTTTCGAATATCCCGGTCACGATCATGTTCATCGTAATAACCGGAATACTTCTCTTCCTTACATATCAGTTCACCGTCATCATGATGAGCGGTCTGATGTTTATCGGCATCGCCGTCATTGCGCTGTTCTATTCGCTGTTCCTCAAGAGGATATTCGAGAAGTTCGGCGCCAATATCTCTTTCAAGGAAGAAGAGGAAAAATAAGTCCTGGTACAAAGACTGATCAGCAGACATGAAAAAGGAGCTGTCCCTTAAGCGGTAACCGCTATGAGACAGCTCCATGTTTTAAGTATAAATAACTTATCAGATCTTAGCTTTGATCTGGTTGTAGATTCCCTCTGCGTCAAGCTGGAATTCCTTCATGAGGGCGCCGGCCGGACCGCTCTTACCGAATCTGTCATAGACGCCGATCTTTGTAACCTTTACAGGATACTCTTCAGCAAGAACATCGCATACTGCGCTGCCCATACCGCCGATAACGGAGTGCTCTTCAACTGTGAATACTCTGTTTGTCTTCTTGGCGAACTCAAGGATCGTATCCTTGTCGATGGGCTTGATAGTGTGGATGTTTACGACTGCAGCATTGATGCCGTCAGCTGCGAGCTTCTCAGCTGCGCCAAGTGCCTCAGCAACGCAAACGCCGCAAGCGAAGATGACCATGTCTGTGCCGTCCTTGAGGACAACAGCCTTGCCTACTTCGAACTTGTAGTCGGGATTGTCGTTGATTACCGGTACTGCAGCTCTTCCGAATCTCATGTAGAAGGGACCCTCTGTCTCAGCTGCCGCGAAAACTGCTGCCTTAGCTTCGATGTCGTCGGAAGGAACGATGACTGTCATTCCGGGGATCGTTCTCATAAGAGCGATATCCTCTAAGCACTGGTGGGAAGCTCCGTCCTCACCTACCGTGATGCCGGCATGTGTAGCGCCGATCTTAACATTGAGGTGGGGATAACCGATTGAGTTTCTAACCTGCTCAAAGTTTCTGCCTGCCGCAAACATAGCGAAAGAAGAAATGAACGGGATCTTGCCGCATGTGGAAAGACCGGCTGCGATGCCTGTCATGTTTGCCTCTGCGATTCCGCAGTCGATATGACGATCCGGGAATGCCTTCTTGAATGTGGAAGTCTTTGTTGCGCCTGCGAGGTCAGCATCAAGAACTACCACATTGGGGTTCACTTTGCCGAGCTCTGCGAGTGCGTTACCATAGCTCTCACGTGTAGCGATTTTTACTATATCTCCCATGATCATACCTCTGCTTCATATTTTGCTAACTGCTCATCAAGCTCTTTCATAGCCTGCTCGTACTCTTCATCAGAAGGAGCCTTGCCATGCCATCCTGCCTGATTTTCCATGTAGGAAACGCCCTTGCCCTTGGTTGTCTTCATGATGATAGCCGTAGGCTTGCCCTTGCATTCCTTAGCCTTTGCGAATGCATCCCTGATCTGGTCGAAATCGTGACCGTCGATGCAGATCGTATTGAAGTTGAATGCTTCGAGCTTCTTGTCGATCGGATAAGGTGAGCAAACGTCGTCGATCTTACCGTCGATCTGAAGTCCGTTGTTATCGATAACTACTGTGAGGTTGTCGATACCCTTAGCGCCTGCGAACATGAATGCTTCCCAGATCTGCCCTTCCTGGATCTCACCGTCTCCTGTAAGCGCATAAACTCTGTAGGAATCGCCATTAAGCTTAGCTGCGAGAGCCATACCTACTGCAGCGGAAACGCCCTGGCCAAGTGAACCGGTGCTCATGTCTACGCCGGGAGTCTCTGTCATGCAGGGATGTCCCTGGAGGTAAGAACCGAGCTTACGGAGTGTCTTAAGGTCTTCAACGGGGAAGAATCCTCTGTTTGCGAGTGTGGAATAAAGACCCGGAGCTGTGTGTCCCTTGGAGAGAACGAATCTGTCTCTGTTAGGATCTTTCGGGTTCTTAGGATCAATGTTCATTTCTTCAAAATAAAGAAAAGTGAACATATCTGCAGCGGAAAGTGATCCGCCCGGATGTCCGGACTTTGCACTGTGAACTGCTTCAACGATTCCCTTGCGAACTTTTGTCGCTGTGATTTGAAGTTCTTTGTTGTTCATTTTAGGTTTTCCCTTTTCATAATGTTTTATTCTTCAAGCTTGAGACATACGGAAGGGCTTGACCCATAGATCAAGCCCCACCATACATATCCAAACTATATCAGTTGAACGGTGCGTTGAAAGGATTTTCCTTCGGATATCTGTCGCCCTCAGGCTTGTTGTAGCCGATGTCGCAAGGGCAAATGCCAAGATATGTGAAGAGGTTGTAGAGAGCCTTTCCATAGTGGCCGAAAGCAACTGCGCCATGGTGAGGGAAGTTCTTCTCGATAAGGAAGTATCTGTAGAATCTGCCCATTTCCTTGATAGCGAAAACGCCGATGCCGCCGAAGGACTTAGTAGCAACAGGGAGAACCTCACCCTCTGCAACGTAAGCTCTGATCTGGCCGTCAGATGTGGACTGCAGTCTGTAGAATGTGATGTCACCGGGAGCGATGTCGCCCTCGAGAGTACCGTTTGTAACCTCTACAGGGAGAGCACGAGCCATGATCATCTGGTTCTTCATCTCGCAGAAAGCAAGCTTCTTGGAGCATGTGTTACCGCAGTGGAAGCCCATGAATGTATCTGTGAACTTGTAATCGAACTTGCCTGCGATGGACTCGTCGTACATGTCGTGAGGTACGGAGTTGTTGATGTCGAGGAGAGTAACGATATCTTCAGAGATAACATATCCGAGGTACTCGGAGAGGCAGCCATAGATATCAACTTCGCAGGATACCGGGATACCCATACCTGTCAAGCGGCTGTTTACATAGCAAGGAACAAACTTGAACTGTGTCTGGAATGCAGGCCAGCACTTACCGGCGATTGCAACATACTTCTTTGAACCCTTGTGAGCCTCAACCCAGTCAAGGAGTGTGAGCTCGTACTGAGCGAGCTTCTCTAAGATCTCAGGCTTCTTGTTGCCTGCGCCAAGCTCTGCCTCCATCTCTGCAACCTTTGCAGGGATTCTCTCGTCGCCTTCATGATTCTTGAAAGCTTCGAAAAGGTCGAGCTCGGAGTTCTCTTCGATCTCAACGCCCATTCTGTACAAAGGCTCGATGGGAGCGTTGCATGCGAAGAAGTTCTGCGGACGGGGACCGAAAGAAATGATCTTGAGGTTCTTCATAGCGTCGAGAGCTCTAGCTACGGGGATGAACTCGTTGATCATGTCAGCGCACTCTTCAGCGTTTCCTACAGGATACTCAGGAATGTAAGCGTTTACGCCACGGATTTTGAGGTTGTAAGAAGCATTGAGCATACCGCAGTAAGCGTCGCCTCTGCCGCCAACCAGATCATTCTGTGATTCTTCTGCAGCTGCGCAGAACATAACGGGGCCGCCCCACTGCTGAGCGAGCATTGTCTCAGAGATCTCAGGTCCGAAGTTTCCGAGGTAAACGCAAAGAGCGTTGCAGCCTGCAGCCTTGATGTCTGCAAGAGCCTGCTGCATGTGGATCTCGGACTCAACGATGCAGATAGGGCACTCATAGATGTCATCAGCACCATACTTCTCGGTATAAGCCTTAACAAGAGCCTTTCTTCTGTTTACGGAAAGTGATTCCGGGAAGCAGTCACGGGATACTGCTACGATAGCGAGCTTAACGTCGGGTGCGTTAAATAATTTCTTTGACATGTTAGATTTCCTCCATCTGTTTTTTTGTCACGTTGACTTCAATATTAGCACCAATGAGTCCGGGGAAATGTCCCTTCTCACCGGGAGCGTCGGGATGAGCGATAAGCCACTTGTTCTTTGCCGTAAGGAGCTTATCTTCGCTGTCTGAAACTGCCAGACAGTCGATGTGTTCTTCTTCGAGATCGAAATTCGTGCCCATGGGAAGGATTACGCCTACCATGAATCCGTCATTCTCGATGCCGCAGGGTGCATAGTGAAGTGTTGTTGCATAGAGCTCAACAGCTGTTCCCTTGCGGATGTGGAATGCTTCGATCTTTGAAGTGTCATATGAGAAATCGTCTGTTACGTCCTGCAGAGAACCCAAAAGAAGGATGCAGTCTGTAGCGCAGACGTTGATCTCTGAAGATCTGTGATACTCGACAGCATTGAGAAGAGAGTTGTGACCTGCACAATAACCTGTCTCAAGTGCGAGTTCGCCGCCGAAGAGTCTTGTAACGTCAACCTTTGCGGATGCCTCCTCGAGAGAAGGGACCGAAGGCTCGTAAGCCACGCCCTCAGCGGGAAGTGCGATCTTACCCAGTGCTTCGATAACGGGTGCAAAATCGATGTTCTTGACGATTCTTCCATACTTTTTGAAATTAGAAGAAGTTGCCTCGTAAATTACCATATACCTGCCTCCTTACATGCGGGATAGATTTTTGAGAACTCTTTATATCTCTCGTCATATTTAGCAACGAGCTCAGGATCGGGAACTACGGAAACGTGCTTGACTACCGTAGCGGCACATGCGTCAGCAACTGATGCATACTCACCGCAAGCAACTGCCGCAAGGAGAGCACCGCCCATTGCAGGACCTTCGTCGTTCTCTGTCTGGGTAAGTTCGATGCCCAGAACGTTGGATACGATCTTGCACCAGAGCTTTGACTTTGCGCCGCCGCCGCAGATGGAGGAACTCTTGATGTCGAGGCCCATCTTCTTGGCGCACTCAAAAGAATCCCTGAGAGCGAACGCAACGCCTTCCATGACTGCAAGCGTCATGTCTTTTCTTGTTGTATCCATGGACATGCCGATGAACATTGCACGGCAGTCGGGATTGTTGAGAGGAGATCTCTCGCCCATGAGATAAGGCAGGAAGAAGATCTTGTTTGTTCCGAGTGCATCAAGGCCTTCCTGTTCCTTTGCGTAGTCGGAAGTGCCGATGATCTCGTCCATCCACCACTTGTTGCAGCTTGCAGCCGAGAGCATGCATCCCATGAGATGGAATCCGCCGTCAGCGTGGTCGAAAGCGTGGAGAGAGTTAGCTTCGTCGTTCTTGAAAGAATCGGAAGAGATGAATATCGTTCCGGATGTTCCGAGAGAGATATTGCATCCGCCGTTGCCGATGATGCCCATACCTACTGCAGCGGCAGCGTTGTCGCCTGCGCCTGCAGCGATGATGCACTCCTTGCTGATTCCGAGCTCTTCCGCGATCTCGGGAAGGATCTTGCCGATAGGCTCATAGCTCTCATAAACCTCAGGGAGCCACTCGGGCTTCATGTCGAGGATCTTAAGCATCTCGTCAGACCACTTTCTGTTCTCGCAGTCGAAATAGAGCGTGCCGGAAGCATCAGAAACGTCCGTGGCGAAAACACCGGACAGTCTGTATGCAAGATAATCCTTGGGGAGCAATACCTTTGCGATCTTTGCAAAGTTCTCAGGCTCGTTCTTATGTACCCACATTACCTTCGGAGCCGTAAAGCCGGCGAAAGCAATGTTGCCTGTGTACTTGGACAGGTTTGCCTTGCCGATCTCATTATTGAGATAATCCGTCTCAACCTGGGATCTGCCGTCGTTCCAGAGGATAGCCGGTCTGATGACCTTGCCTTCAGCATCGAGGAGCGTAAGTCCGTGCATCTGGCCGCCGAAGCTGATGCCTGCGACCTCATTGCCGTCGATACCCTCGATGAGCTTCTTCAATCCCTTGAGGCTGCCTTCGAACCAATCCTCAGGATTCTGCTCTGACCATCCGGTCTGGGGGAAATTTACGGGGTAACTCTCAGAAACAGTTCTGACGATCTCTCCCCCGCTCTTCATCAACAGAAGTTTTACCGCTGATGTGCCGAGATCAATTCCAATGTAATACATATGAACCTCCCGATTCGCTTAATAGTACAAATAACATACTAAATGATTGCTTTTCAAAAGACATTTACCATTTTGCAAATATTATTCAAAAAAAGTTATGCGTGTTCAACAAATTCAACACTTATTGCGAATCCTGTTTTTCGACGCCACGTGAAAACGTTCGAATGACATCACTCAATAATATCAAGGGTTTCAGCGGTTTTTACTGTGCGCATCAGCCGCTCTGATGCACAAAAACGGCTTTACATTTCTTGCGGGTGAATACAGCAAGATTTGTTAAATAAGCAAGATATGAATATTGAGGCAATTTTGAGTGAAGAAACCGCCGCGAAATGAACTGAAACCATGACGGAAGCATGCATGAAAAAGGCTGCCCCGTAAAACGGAACAGCCTTTGGAAATAACCTGATAACAGAAGATTACTTGATGTCTGCGTGATAATCCTGAAGCGCCTTGACCTCGAAGACTCTCTCCTTCGCAGCCTTGATGCCCTCTGCGCAAGCCTTTGCGGCAGCCATCGTGGTGATGTAAGGGATGTGCTGGCGGATGGCATCCTTACGGATGTAGGAGTCATCGTGAGCTGACGTCTTCCCTGCCGGCGTGTTGATGACAAGATCGATGTCACGGTTGAGGATCATATCTCCGATGTTAGGTCTGCCCTCGTAGAGCTTCTTAACCTTCTCTGCCTTGATGCCGGCCTTGACGATCATGTCATAGGTGCCGCCGGTCGCAAGGATCTTGAATCCGAGATCAGCAAATGCCTGTGCGACATCGACCAGATCAACCTTATCAAGATCGCTGACAGAGAGCAGAACTTTACCTTCCAAAGGAAGTTCTGTCTTTGTTGCTTCCTGAGCCTTGAAGCATGCTTCGCCGAAGTGGCTTGCAAGTCCTAATACCTCACCGGTGGATCTCATTTCGGGTCCTAAGATCGGGTCTACTTCCTGGAACATGTTGAACGGGAAGACTGCTTCCTTAACTCCGTAGTGAGGGATGACCTTGTCGTGGAGTTCCGGTACGGGTGAAGGTCTGCCCGTGAGATGGCTTGTCATGATATCCGTAGCGATCTTGACCATGTTGGTGCCCGTAACCTTGGAAACGAGCGGAACGGTTCTTGATGCACGGGGGTTAGCCTCGAGAACGAAGACAACGCCGTCCTCGATCGCATACTGCATGTTCATGAGACCGACAACGTTCATCTCGACAGCGATCTTTCTTGTATATTCCTTTATTGTCTGAACGATCTCGGGAGAGAGATTCTTTGAAGGCAGGATGCACGCGGAGTCACCGGAGTGGATTCCGGCAAGCTCGATGTGCTCCATGACTGCGGGAACATAGCAGTTCGTGCCGTCGGAGATAGCATCTGCCTCGCACTCTGTTGCGTGGTGCAGGAAACGGTCGATGAGGATGGGTCTGTCAGGTGTAACGCCTACTGCGGCATTCATGTAGACTCTCATCATCTCGTCATCGTGAACGACTTCCATTCCGCGTCCGCCGAGGACGTAAGAAGGACGTACCATTACGGGGTAACCGATCTTGTTTGCGATGGCGATTGCCTCGTCGGCATTGACGGCCATGCCTGCCTCAGGCATCGGGATGCCAAGACGGTTCATCATGGCGCGGAAGTGATCTCTGTCTTCTGCGAGGTCGATCGTCTCAGGTGTGGTACCGAGAATGTTTACGCCGTTTGCCTTAAGGCTTGCCGCAAGGTTCAGAGGTGTCTGGCCGCCGAACTGCGCAATAACGCCTAACGGCTTTTCCTTCTCATGGATAGCGAGAACGTCTTCCAGTGTCAGAGGCTCGAAATAGAGCTTGTCGGAAGTATCGTAGTCTGTGGATACCGTCTCAGGGTTGCAGTTTACGATTATGGATTCGAAGCCGAGCTTCTTGAGAGCGAGTGCAGCGTGAACGCAGCAGTAATCGAACTCGATACCCTGGCCGATCCTGTTCGGGCCGCCTCCCAGGATCATGATCTTCTTGTTGGAAGATACGGGAGACTTGTCTTCGATATGATAGGAAGAATAATAATATGCGGCATCCTGTGTTCCTGAAACATGAACGCCTTCCCAGGCTTCCTTAATGCCGTATTCATAACGTGCACGGCGGATAAGGTCTTCGGAAACGCTAAGGAGCTGAGAGAGATACTTATCAGAGAATCCGTCGAGCTTTGCCTGGCGGAGAACCGGCTCGGAAGGTATCCTTCCGGCACCCTTGATGAGTTCTTCCTCTTCCTCAACCAGTTCCTTCATCTGCTCGATGAACCAGTGCTTGATCTTGGTAAGCTCATAGAGTTCTTCAACTGTCGCACCCTTACGGAGTGCCTCATACATGATGAACTGACGCTCGGAAGAAGGCTGTGTAAGCTTGAGCATAAGTTCTTCCTTGGAGAGTTTGTTGAAATCTTTTGCAAAGCCCAGACCATATCTGTCTTTTTCAAGGGATCTGATCGCCTTCTGGAAAGCTTCCTTGTATGTCTTGCCGATGCTCATGACCTCGCCTACGGCTCTCATCTGTGTACCAAGCTTGTCCTGAGCTCCGTGGAACTTCTCGAAAGCCCATCTTGCGAATTTGATTACGACATAGTCGCCGTCCGGATAGTACTTGTCGAGAGTGCCGTACTTGCCGCAAGGGATCTCATCAAGCGTGAGACCGCACGCGAGCATTGCGGAAACGAGTGCGATCGGGAAGCCCGTTGCCTTGGAAGCAAGAGCTGAGGATCTTGAAGTTCTCGGATTGATCTCGATAACCACGATCCTTCCCGTCTTCGGGTCGTGAGCGAACTGGCAGTTGCAGCCGCCGATAACCTCGATCGCCTTAACGATCCTGTATGAATAATCCTGAAGGATCTTCTGGACATCTTCAGAGATAGTGAGCATAGGTGCCGAGCAGAATGAGTCGCCCGTATGAACGCCGATAGGGTCGATATTCTCGATGAAGCAGACCGTGATGACGTTGTTCTTTGCATCTCTTACAACTTCGAGCTCGAGTTCTTCCCATCCGCTGATGGACTCTTCAACGAGTACCTGATGGATCATGGAAGCTGCAAGACCTCTCTCTACGACGACCTTGAGCTCATCGATATTGTAAACGAGGCCGCCGCCGGCGCCGCCCATCGTATATGCCGGTCTGATAACTACAGGATAGCCCAAGTCCTCTGCGATCTTGATGGCCTCTTCTACAGAGTATGCCTCATGTGATCTCGGCATCTCGATACCCAGTGAAGTCATTGTCTCCTTGAACTCGATCCTGTCCTCACCTCTCTCGATAGCATCGACCTGTACGCCGATTACCTGTACACCGTACTTCTCGAGGATTCCAGCCTTGGAAAGCTCCGAGCAGAGGTTGAGACCTGACTGTCCGCCTAAGTTGGGGAGAAGCGCATCCGGGCGTTCTTTCGCGATGATCTGCTCCAAACGCTTAACGTTGAGCGGTTCGATGTAAGTCCTGTCGGCGACATCCGGGTCGGTCATGATGGTCGCGGGATTGGAATTGACAAGGACGATCTCGTAACCGAGCTTCCTCAAAGCCTTGCACGCCTGTGTTCCGGAATAGTCGAATTCGCAAGCCTGACCGATGATGATAGGACCTGAACCGATAATAAGGATCTTATTTATATCTTCTCTCTTTGGCATATTTACGCCCCCTTCTTAAGCCCTGATGAAATTTACTAGACAGAATTCTAACACAGAATTGTAACATTGAGGGAACGTCTTTGCACTTTTTATTTTATTGATTACAATACACTCATGAAAAAATACGGACTTACAGTCAACAGCGGGCTTTCCCGCACCGCAAAATGCAGAAAAGGCGGCGTGCGTGCACGCTTTTTACCTGCCGCCGCGCTGGGTATTGCCCTTTCAGCCCTGGCTCTGACGGGGTGCTTTGATCCGCTCCCCCAGCAGACCGTTTACCGCGAGACCTCCGATACCGTCGCTTCCGTCTATTCCGAAAACGACGTCGGCGGCATGGACCTGCCATTCGGTGTCACCCTTCAGGTCGACCCGTCCGTTCTGGTCCCGTGTGAACTCGAGCGCGTGGTGGACGGCGACACGATAATAGTCCACAACCCGGAGGGCAAACGTTTAAGAGTCCGTCTCACAGGCATCAACGCTCCCGAATCAGTCCATGAGGACGAGAGCAAAAATACCGACGAAGGCCGTGAAGCATCCGCATTCATGAAGGACCTTATGTCTGAGATCGATATCGTCTATCTCGAATACGACGTGGAAGAGTTCGACCAGTACGACAGAACACTCGCCTACGTCTGGATCGACACAGGCGATACATACATCATGGTAAACGAGATAATGCTCGCGACAGATCACGCCGAACCCGTCTACATCGAACCAAACCTTAAGTACGCCGACGACTTCAGACAGTATGAGGGATGATCACTCGTATCCCTTGCGCTTCATGCGCTTGTAATCCTCATCATCCGAATCGTAATCGCTCTTTGACGTGCCGAAGAACCGCGGATCGAACTCCGTATTTCCGGACGCGGGCGATACAGGCGAACTGTTCTGCACGGGCTTCTGAGCCACGGGATATTCCGCCTGCGGATATTCTGCCTTGGGATACTCCGCCGTAAGAGGTGTTTCCGCAGCCTTGGTCTTTTTGAAGTTCTTTACGAAAAAGTTGATGATGGTAACCGTTATTATCGTTGTCCAGACCAGACCGAATATCAGGAGCATTATGCCGAAGCTGCCGTCGCCGCCCGTAGCGAGCATTCCGGCTGCGGTCGCTATCATTACGATGCCTGCTATCACGAACGGGATAAAGAACAATAAGCTGAAGATCTTAACGCCTTTCGGCATCGGAGCTGATTCAGACGGAGTATAGCTGAACGACCTGGAAGAATAATTCGGACCGCTGTAAGTTTCCGTATGAAAACCGGCGCTTACGCCACCCGCGGAAGCCTGAGGCTGGTCATCAAGCGGAACCTCAACATAATCAACATCTTTGTCTCTTTTATACTGTTTGATGGTAAGTATCAGAATGGGCACAAAGATACCCGCGATAAAAAGCAGCGGCAATACTGACCCGATCAACTGGAATATGCCTGCCGGGGAACCGGGATCCAGTTTGCTCTCCGCATCCTTGATCGAATGGCTGAACGCTTCGGAAAAAGCAGTTCCGGGATCGTAACCTCTTTCAAGCGCTTTCATGACGGCCTTTCCGAAACTGCGGAATTCGGATTCCGTCAGGAAAGGATCCGTCTCGTCACCCTGAACGGCTTCCCAGGAGTAATCAGGGACACGGATCTTACCTTCATTTAAAAGCTCCATGTCTCTGTACGGCACGGAATACACGATCACGAAGTGCTGTTCATCTCTGAAATTGTCAACATATTTATCGTAAGTATAATCTTCAAGGTTTCTGTAATCGATTTCCCAATCCTCGTCATAAACAGTGTATATAACGGGACATATTCCGGTCAGGTCGCAATATTCATTGATCCTTTCCTCGAGTTCATCCTCATCCTTGATGGCACCGATGTCATCATGAACAGCGGGCATGTCCAGATAATGCGCATTGAGTTTTTTCGGAATCGAAGAGAATATACCGATTCCGGTCATTCCGGTAAAAACGGCAGCCATGACCGCGATTACCGCTATCGTTGATCTACCTGTCTTCCTCGGCATTGAACTAGCATATATATACTCATCCTCACTGCCGTAACGGTGGTGTTTCAGATAACGTCTCGAGCCCGGAAAATAAGTCCTTGATATTCTGTTAGAACTGCTTCCCCCGTGCGATCCACCGCCGTGGAAACCGCCACCGTGGGAACCTCCTCCCGATGAATGTGGCATCCTCTATCCCTCCGTTTTATTTACTGCTTAGGTACTACCGCATAGAAAACAAGATCGGCATTCCCGTCATTTACGAGTGAATGTGAATGTCCCTCAGGGCAGTAGTGGCATACGCCCGGTCTTACTCTCATTTCGGAATCATCGTATATGACCTTGCCCTCGCCTTCGAGGATGAAGATCATCTCGCAGTTTCCCTCGTGCATGTGGTAGCCGATCGAGGCACCTGCCGGAAGCTTTCCGTGCATCATCTTGTTGACGCCGTCTGTGAAGACCTTGTTGTAGAAGGTCCCCTCTCCGCCCTTAAAACCGGGATTTGCAGTCCATTCCATCTCATTGAAGCTGTTTACCATAAAAACCTCCGAATATGCTTGTTTTAAGCTTTTGTAACATTGTTACACTGCCATGTCAGTCAGTTTAGGAACCTGTCGTGGTGCACATAAAATGCGTATCTTCTGAGTATATCCATATTTTCATCCGAATACTCGATCTCGGAAGAGAACATCCTCGCCGCCTCATAGACATCGCACCCCCTGGCAACAAGATCTGCCAAAAGACCTACAGATTCACTGATCATTTCTTTCCATCCCCTGCAATAAGCGTAACGGTAGCTAAGGTAAGCCGCGAAGTTTATAAACTCTTTGCCATGAGCGAGTATGGTTTTTCTCCTCTCATCAAAACTTACCGGATCATCTTCTACAGTCTTTAGAAGTCTTAGCCATTCAGGATCCATTATCTCAATGCTCCTGAAAAACTCCGCCCGGCTTGATGACAGGGCGACTGGGGTTATCCTTGCCTCGCAAAGCCGTTGGGCTACGGAGAGGTCCTTATCAAATAAGACACTGACATAGTCGGGTGTGCCTATATCCTCACCATCTTCCGATACCAGGGTAAATCCGTTCTCACGGCTCAATATGATCCTGCAGGCTTCTTCGCACGTCAGACCTATTCCCGCCTCACAATATTTCTCACCGTCTTCCGACTCACCGAAATCGTAGAATCTGGGGTGTTCCCTGCAGATGTCGCAAAGATAGTCCTCGCCATGTTTTAATATCATCTCGCAGAGATTGTCATCTCTTAAGAACGGGCACCTTTCGTCCTCTTTCAGCCTGAAACTCCCGTCGGAGATCTCGGGTGCAATATCGGGATCCTTACCGAAGCGTTCAAGCGACTTTTCATCTATCTCGATAATCCAGCCCCTGCAGCAGGTGTGTCTGCACTCACCTGCTTTACAGTGAAAATCTTTATAGTAGTCCGGCCAGTAAGTCTTCACCTTTTGTCTCTCCCTTTATTCATTCCAAAGAAAATTATACCACGGGCGGACATTTTTCGGGTTCAGTCAGTAACCGCCGCCCATACCGCAAGCCGGTGTTTTACTTGTAATGCTCTGCGTGTATAATTTCCTGTGGCAGAAAGAGAACGCTGTTTACGCGCCTGTGGCGGGTCCGGCACGAACCTTTTACCGGCTTCGCAGGCAGCCGGTTCGTGTACGATCTTGTACATCCAAGTATTTACTTGGATTTAATGATTTCTCTTTCTGCTTTTCTTTTTCAGCAATTCAAGAGAACGGGCTGCCTCAATCAAGACAGCCCGTAATGTTTGAGATCAGTTTTTATATCACTCGTGATCGTAAGGATGTATAGTCTCGATCGTACCGTCCTCAGCGATGTTGAGCTTGGTGAACTTGACGCTTCTCTTGTGTGAGCATCCGCCGGATCTCTTTGCATCGTGATAGAACAGATACCACTCACCGTCGATCTGAACGATGGAGTGATGTGTCGTCCAGCCGATAACAGGCTCCATTATCCTTCCCTTGTATGTGAAAGGGCCTTCAGGTGAATCACCCTCCGCATAGCAGAGATAGTGTGTCGTGCCTGTGGAATATGAGAAATAATACTTGCCGTTGAACTTGTGCATCCAGGGATCTTCGAAATATCTGCGGTCCTCGTCGCTTGCCTTCAAAGGCTCGCCGTTCTCGTCAAGGACAGTGATCATCTTGGGAGCTGCGACATAAGCATCCATGCTGGGCTTGAACTCAGCTACCAAAGCGCAGAGAGCCTTGTCGTCACCCTCGGGACGGCGCTCATCGGGATTGAAGGAACCGGACTGCCACATCTCGAGCTGGCCGCCCCAGAGTCCGCCGTTGTAGCACCAGATCCTGCCGTCGTCATCCTGGAAGACTGCGGGGTCGATGCTGTAGCTGCCTTCGATGAAGTTTTCCTGGGGCTTGAAAGGACCTACGGGAGAATCAGACTCGGCTACGCCGATCCTGAATATCTCGTTCTTGTCCTTTGCCGGGAAAACAAGATAATACTTGCCGTTCAGATAGATGGCATCGGGAGCCCAAAGCTGTCTGCCTACCCACGGGATCTCATCCTCGCTCAGTGCGACGCCGTTGTCTACGCACTCGCTGTCGAGTGAATCCATGGAAAGGATGTGATAATCCTTCATTACATACTGCTCTCCGTCGTCGTCCTCGGGAATGTCAAGGTCTTCGTCGTGAGAAGGATAGATGTAGATCTTGCCGTTAAACACATGCGCAGAAGGGTCTGCAGTATAGATGTTGGTGACCAGATCTTTACGTTCGTTCTTTTTCATAAGCACCTCGGTTTGCTTTATTATTCTTTACCCAAAAGAGATAGTACCATTTTTCGCGCTTGTTTTGAAATACAAAATAGCAACTTTTGGCTTATTTTCTTTCAACATTCTTTTTCGCGTTGTATTCCATGAGTTTCTCAGTGTATTTCCGTGAGCATTTGCGCATTACGAGAACATCGATCAGTATTGATGCAGCATAGAAAACAACAACGATAACGGCGAGCATTATCCACATCGCGGGAGTTCCGACGCCTTCGAATATCCCCATCAAATAGAACATCAGCACTTCCGCAGGGATAAACAGGATGAAAAAGACCGTAAGGTCAGCAACAAATCCCTTCCTGCTCATAAACCTCGTAAAGAATGCGAAAACAAAACTGAGCGAACCCCATGCGCAGAGCGCCAGGAGCTTCAGAAGGAACAGTACGGTTACTTCACCGTTTCCTCCGATAAGCGACACGGCAACCGTGCAGAGCACCAGCCATGAATACGAAAATGCCAGGGCATTTCTGAAATATACAAGGAGCTTCTTTATATCTTCCATAACATTATCCGTCCAATCCGATCAGGTCCTTAAGCTGCCTGACATAACGCCTCGAGATCACGATGACCTCCCCGTTTGCAAGCGTCGCAAGGATATTGCGCGTAACTTCAGGTTTTAGCTTTGTTATCTTGTTGAGATTTACGATGACCGATTTGGAGCACCTGAAGAATGTCTTCTCATCAAGGAGTTCTTCCAGTTCATAAAGTCGCTTCTCGGTCTGGAGTATGTTTCCTGATGTATAAAGGAACGTCTTCTTGTCGACCGATTCGATATAGAGGATCTCCTCAACCGGGATGTTGTACGTCTGGCCTTTAGAAGTCGCGGTTATGCGTTCGTCAAACCTGCCGATATAGCGTGCGAGCCTTTCCGTCTCGGAAGTCACTTCACGGCAGTGGATCTCCACTGCCGTGCCTGAATCTATGTCGTTCTTGATCGTGACCTTCATTTGCGACTCCCGTCATTCCCTGTATCAGGAACATTATAATTCATTGCTTTCCTTTTTAGCACGGTCAAGTCTTCTGCATTCGATGAGGAGAAGTACGGACATGACTGTCTGGCATAAGATCATGAAGACACCGACATACACTTCCGGAGCGAAGATAGATATGAGCATCGAGCCGAATGTCGTTAAAAGAGACATTACGAGATATGTTTTGCTGTCATATACCCATGAGAACGGAAGAAGGTGTGCGCCGAATACCATTGCAAAGAGCATGAGCATCGCGTCAGGTTTCTGTGAGAAAGCCCACATCACTATGAGAAGATAGAGCATCTGGTTCATCGTGCAGAGAAATCCGAGCTTGTTTATGGGATTCCTGCTCTTGCTGAATATCTTTGCTCCTGTGATCTTCCCGAAAATGAGCACGCACGGAAGCAGCAGTCCTGTGCAGTAGAAGGTGTACATATTCCTCGTCATGATGTCTGCAGGAAGCATCCTTACTATCGTAACGAGTGTCCAGATAACGACCGAAGCCATCATGAAAGGAACACCCTTTTTCTGAAGAACGCATGCCTCTTTCCTGAGTTCGTTAAAGTCCGTGCTTGCCGCATTACCGGCTGTTCTGATCTTTGTGTTTGTTAAGTCTGTCATATTAGTTTCCTCCCTTGGTTTTGAGGTGATTATATCGGTCCGTTTACGTGACTTAAACGGCACTTCGACCAAGCGGTACATGAGGCATTACCAAGGGGTACAAAAAGCCGGAAACCGTGTACCGGAACAGTGGCCAGCGGTAAATGTTTTCGGGCATTTTGCTGAATAATTGAACAAAATACATTCCGGGCAAATAAAACTTTTATCTTTAACGCGATATTTACAAAGAGTATAATTCTAATTATCAAATAAGAATTATAATTAGAATCAAAATATTCGTGAGACGTTGGCGGTATGTTCGAGTTTCTTAAAAGTATACAGCTTGATCTTATGCTTGTTTTGAGCGGCATTTCAGCGGCCACTGCTTTTTTCATGGCTTTAACAAAGACTATGGACCGCGAGCGCAAGTTCTATCTGATACTGACCAATATATTCTCGGTCGTCCTCCTGCTTTCCGACAGAGCCGCATATCTTTACAGAGGAGACACTTCCGCTTTTGGCTATCTCATGGTCAGGGTCAGCAACTTCATGGTTTATGCCATGGTCCTCTTCATCCTCTGGGCATTTAATCATTATGTCCGCGATATCTATGTGGATGAGACAGGTTTAAAGACCGTACCCTTCAGGCTGAGGCTGATCGATTATCTTATCATCACGGGAGTTATACTGCTTATCATCTCGCAGTATACAGGTCTTTACTATACCTTCGATGCCACGAACCACTATCAGCGGTCACAAGGTTATGTGATCGGCATGTTGATCCCTCTGGCCGTTCTCTTGCTGCAGCTTTCAGTCGTCATCCAGTATCACAAACATTTAAGGAAGAGCCTGATAGCATCACTTATCCTCTTTACGACGATGCCGCTTGTGGCAGGCGTTCTCCAGCTGAAGTTCTATGGTCTTTCTCTCATAAACATCACAACGGGTTTCTTATCCACCATGCTCTATCTCTTCGCGTTGAGGGACATGAACCAGACGGTTGACAGAGCACGCAAGATCGAGATCGATTACCTGAAGAAAGAGACAGAAGAAACAAGGCGTCTGTTCACGCAGACGGCTGAAGCGCTCGCGAGCGCCATCGATGCCAAGGATAAATATACTAAAGGTCACTCATCCAGAGTCGCGGAATACTCAAGAAAGATCGCAGAGCTGGCCGGAAAGAATCAGCAGGAGTGCGACGAGATCTACTATGCGGCACTTCTCCACGATGTAGGTAAGATCGGAATATCCAGAAGCATCCTCACCAAAGACGGAAAGCTGACCGAAGAAGAATACGAGGAGATCAAGCAGCACCCGGTCATCGGCGCGCAGATCCTCTCAAGCATCAGTGAGTCACCGTACCTCAGCATCGGCGCACAATCACACCACGAGCGTTACGACGGAAGAGGCTATCCGAGCGGACTTAAGGGCAATGACATTCCGGAGATCGCAAGGATCATCGCAGTAGCCGATGCTTACGATGCAATGACTTCTAAGAGAAGCTACCGTGATGCCGTTCCCCAGCAGGTCGTAAGAGAGGAATTCGTAAAATGCACCGGCACGCAGTTCGATCCTGAATTCGCTAACATCATGCTCCATTTGATCGACCTGGACAGCGAATATCAGATGAAGGAAAAAGAAGAGGTAAAAGAACTCTCAGGAAAGAGCGAACTTGTCTGCAAACAGTACAGAACATCCGTATCTGAAGGCATCGTTGTCACCGACGAAAAGACTAACATAAAACTTACGAGCACTCCTGATGCAGGTTACTCTCCTGAACATGCCATGCCGTCGATCATACTTTTCGATTCGCTCGATGCAAGGATCCACGAGGACGAGAAGAATGCGCAGAGGCTCAATTATTTCGAGTACGCCGAGTTCAGGTTCGATGGAACGTTCGTATGCAAGGGCGCCAGAAAGATACAGCCTCAGGTCAAAAAGAACGAAAACTTCGAGATGATCTCAAAGAGCATCTCCTATAACGTAGAGGCAGTCAAGATAAAGGACCATGTACTCATCAGGATATTGTCGGACATGGCCAGGATCGAGTTCATCGTAGCTCTCCCCGACAGCGCAAGATGGGCATATATGGGACTCACAGGCGAGAACTGTCATATAACAAATGTAAGCATCGACCGTGAGGAAGGAAGCGTTCCTGCGGACTATATTCCGAGGATAGCTGAAGAGATATCCTACATCAATGTTCCCGCGGGCGATCTGCCGAACATCCAGTCAGACGGCTACCGTTCAGCTGCCACCGACGGCATCCTATTAGGCAACAATCTCACGGTCACATTCCACTCTATGAGCCTTCCTACTGCAAGACTCGTTTGGCATTGCCCTTATATCAGCCTCTTCTCTTCCGACGACGGAAAGGTTGGCGGTCCCAACTTTCACGAATATGCACTGATCAGAATCGATGGCGAGAACTGGGATTCAGATGACTATGCGACAAACGATTTCAGGATAAACAAGCTTAGTGACAATTACGACTGGAATGCATGGAAAGAGCTGAACAAGAAGGGCATTGACTGCTCGGTCAACATAAAGCACAAAGGCAATACGGTAACGCTAAAGACCGAGAACGCAGGCATAGAGATAACCAACATCACGACGATAAAAGACGGTTCGCCATATGTTTACGTCGCGTTGACAGGCGACCAGTGCGCCATCACAAATATAAGGGTCAAGGATTCGTAAGTGTCGCTTATAGATAAACTCTTTGAGAAAAACAGCTGGGAAAGATTTTTCAGATACAAGTCCGGCATAAGGTGCTCTAAAAGATTCACCAGAGAACTCCGCGCATTCATCGACAGCGAAGCCTATCTCACATACGAAAAAGAGATAAGATCGTGCGGGGGTCTTCCCCTGCCCGCAAAGTCAGTGATAAGCAAGATGAGCAGTCAGAAGAAACGTACCGTCTACAAGTACCCTTATGACTTTAACATGGTCCTTAAGCTCCTGACATATCTGACACTCAGGAAATACGATCAGATATATACACCGTGTCTTTATTCGTTCCGTCCCGGCATATGCGCCAAAGACGCAATAGCTTCCATCACGCGCAACAGGGATCTTCATTCGCTTTATTCATACAAGGTCGATGTAAGCGATTATTTCAATTCGATCCCCGTAGATAAGATATGTGCCGTCCTGGATGATACGGTCAAAGATGACGAAGAACTCCTGCGGTTCATGAAGACCCTGCTTACCGAAGAAAAAGTCATGGACGGCAGTGATATCATCACTGAGAAAAAAGGCATAATGGCAGGCACTCCGATAGCTTCGTTTTACGCCGACATTTACCTGAAAGACCTTGATGAATGGTTCTTCAAAAGAGGCATTCTCTATGCGAGATATTCTGACGACATCATCGTTTTCGCAAAAGATGAGGATGAGATAAACGTTTACAGAAAAGTGATCCTGGATCACCTTGATGCAAAAGACCTGACGGTGAATCCGGACAAGGAGTCGTTCTCAAGACCCGGAGACGGATTCTGTTTCCTCGGCATCGAAGTTAAGGACGGACAGATAGACATAGCGCCGGCTTCCGTAAAAAAACTCAAACAGAAGATGCGCCGCAAAGCGCGTGCCCTTGACCGCTGGCGCCGCAGAGAAGGTCTGGACGGTACCAAGGCGGCAGCCGCATTTATCAGGATATTCAATCACAAACTCCTTGAGGAGAACGAGGATTCAGACCTTACATGGAGCCTATGGTTCTTCCCTGTAATAACCACTCCGAAAAGTCTTCACGAGGTCGATCTCTACTCACAGGAACTGCTGCGTTTTCTCATCAGCGGAACGCACACCAAATCACGCTTCAACGTGCGCTATGACGACCTGAAGGCATTGGGATACAAAAGCCTCGTGAACGAGTACTACAAACATCATGAAAGGAACTGATCTTTTCAGTTCTTATGCCTTCTTCGCCTTTACCATCGTGAAATATATGACACCGGCAACTGCGTAGAGCGCCATTGCCGTGACGATGATGACAGTGTAGTTGTTGTTCGTATTCTGAAGGATTATCTCGGAGAGATTGTTTCCGGTGATACCCGCTACCGCCCATGCTGACAGAGAGAGGCCGTGGATCTTGGAGATGTTCTTCATGCCGAACCTGGACTCCAAAAGTGCAGGCAGGGTCGAGAAACCGCCTCCGTAACCGAGATTTATCACCATGAGAAGAGCGATGATGACAAAGCCGCTGCTGATGACAGCGGAGAGTCCGCAGAGCAAAACGCACGACAGGAATATGATGCCGTAGACCGTTGCCCTGTCCTTCATCTTATCCGATATGGTCGAATAACCGATCCTACCTAATGCATTGCACACCGCAGTAACGGAAGGAACGATGCTGACGATAGTCGCAAGTATGGCAAGACCTGCAAACTTCTCATTAAGCAGCTGCTTCTCGTATGTGATGAGCATGAGTCCGCAGTGGATGTTGATATAGAAGATGAGCCATATTCCGATGAAGGTCTTGTCCTTGAACATGGATGACGCCTTGAAACTGTTGTTGACTGCCTTATCCTCGACCCATCCGTCAGGCTTTTTCAGCAGGAGGTGTCCTGCGAACATCATGACAAAATAGATGCATCCGAGGATCCAGAACATCGGAGCGATCCCCAGTTTGTTCTGGAGCATCTCCATGATCGGAGTCGCGATCGCTTTCGCAAGGCCGAATCCCATGATCGAAATACCAGTCGCCAGACCCTTGTTGTCCTTGAACCAGAGCATCAGCGTCTTTACCGGAGTCAGATATCCTATTCCGAGTCCTATGCCCATTATGCATCCGTAGAAAAGGTATATGAGTATGAGTGCCAGAGGACCGGTTACAAAGCGGATCGTAAAGCCGGTGCCGATCATTCCTGTCGTGAAGCATATCGCAGAGATAAGAGATGATCTGTGGATATTCTGCTCGACGATCTTTCCGGCAAAAGCTGCCGACATTCCGAGGAAGAAGATGGCGAAACTGAATGCCCAGCCCACGGAAAACTTGCTCATCCCGATGGCGTTGGCGATCGATTCCTTGAAAGTGCTCCAACAATAGACCGTACCGATCGAACAGTGTATCAACAGTGCCGGTATGGCTGCCCTGATCCATTTATTCATGAACGTCTTCCCCCTCGCATCAATATGGAATCAGTTTATCATTACGGCACGAAAACAAAAAGGAGAGGCCGTCTCTTTTTTCGAGAGACAGCCCCGTCCTTACAAACTCAATCTATTCCCTATTACGCACTTTATTCAGCAACCAGCATGTTGTATGCTTCGATCTTCCTGATCCTTCTTGTCTGCAAAAGTGCAAGGAAGAAAGATACAACTGTGAGGCCTGCTCCGATCGCGACAACGCCGGGTACCGGGATCGCAAAGTCACACTTCATCAGACCGAACGAACGCATGAACAATGAGATATAAGGATTTGCAACATTGTACGATACGACTGAGAAAACGATTGCAGATGCGATTACAGAGGGCATGAAGCTCATCGCTGTCTGGAGCATGAGGCTTCCTGATGTGTAACCCAATGCCTTATAGATTCCGTAGTCCTTACGCTTATGGTATACGAGCGACTTGATGAGAAGGAACAGTATCAGTGCGATCACAACAACGGAGATGGAACACATAACGACGAGCATCATGAGGGATATTCCCTGGAATGTTGTCATGGCGCCTCCGATCATCTTGTAGAAGTTCATCGTGCTGACGATGTGAATGCCATATTTGTCCTCGCACTCCTCAAGGATTCGGTTAACTTCATCGATATTCTCGTCAACGTCTTCCGACTCGTTTGTGAGGTCGAACCAGTACCAGCCGGGGATGCTGTCGATATCCATGATGTGATCTGCAGCCTTGTAAGAGAATATCGCTTCGCGTCCCTGGTTGTTTGCTGTCTGGATGAATCCCGTGATGAGATAATTGAATGCATTATCACCATAATCGATCTTTATCTCATCGCCGATCTCAAAGCCGTATGCCCTGGCAAAAGATCCGCTCACTGCGATCTCATTATCGTACTCGGGAAGTCTTCCCTTGTAGCAGAGAGTGGTATTGTTCATCTTTGAAAGATCCTTGACGATGTAGCAGAACAGACTCTCCTGATCGTCATAGTAAACATTCATGTTGATGATCTCTCTGATGTTCTTTATGTCAGATCTGTTTTCGAGATATTCAAGGACTTCTTCCCTGGTCTCCTGATCGGACGTGACAACACCTGCGCAGATCTCAGTAGCAAGGATATCGAGCTTTGGATGACGGCTGAAGTTCTCATAAAGAAGGAGCGAGATCACACAGCAGAAGACCATGAATCCTAATACGAAGAACGTGATCACATTCTGCTTCATGTTGCCGAAGAAAGTCTTCATTGCAAGGCTTGCATTAACACTTAATGACGACTTGGAAAGAGCTACATGATTCTTCCTGAAATTGTGTGATTCAACACCTTCCCTGAGTGCCACGATCGGCTGTATCTTCGAGACCTTATTCGCGCAGATGACCGTAACTAAAAGTGTGAACAGGACTACAAATCCTACCGGAATAAGTGTTGCCAAAAGATTGAACGTGATGCTGTAAGGAACACCCATCTGTCCGATTATGATCGATGCGAAAACCGGCATGACAATGTATGACAACACGATACCGATGATGCTTGCCAGAGCAGCGATGATAAGGAACCAGATAACGAGTGAAGCCTTGATGTCTTTTCCCGTGTAGCCTATCGCCTTAAGAGCACCTAAGGTCTTCATATTCTCTTTGATATAGTTGCTTATGCTGTTTGCGAGCATCATTGCAACTGCCGCGATTATGAGTGAGGTAGCGACCAGAAAAGAAACCGCTATGATAAGTCCGATAAAAGTTCTGTTGCTGATCACTCCGTCAATGTCGTATCCCTCGGTGACCGCAAAAGGATTGACCTTAAGCAGCTCGTTAAAAGACCTGATCCTGAATTCGCCGTTCTTCACGCCATCCTTAAGATCATATATGATATTGATGTTCTCATATTCTTCATGAGTTTCATCCCAGAGTTCCTTATAGCTGCCGTTATCAACAACTAATGCAAACAATGCAGTATTATTGCAGCCGCCGTATACAACATTGGTAAATCCTCTTACAGTGTAGCTGTATTTCTTTCCTGAGTTTTCGATCTCGAAAACATCACCGGTATTAAATCCGCCGGCAGTATTAAACTGGTAAGGAAGATAAATGTAATTCTCAGTTATCGAAGTATCTTCTGTAATGACCTCAAAAGTGTTCATCGGTCTTGTAAAAGCAGAATCGTCACTGATATCGAGACTGATGACAACTTCGCCGTTACCGAATTTTACAGGATGATTTGAGAGCTTAAGATCGTGATATGTATAGTACCTGTCCGTATCTTCCTCGAGGAGTTCCTTGATCTTCTCATCAGTAAATCCCTCAATGTTTCCGGAAATGCTGAGGTATCCGTCTCCTCCGTTAAGTCTTACTGCCTCTCTGCTTACGGAAGGATAGCAATCCATAAAGATGAGGAGGGCTATTCCGATAAGGCAGGTTGTGATCAGCATCAACAGGAAAAGTCCTACTGACGTACCTCTGTTTTTTCTGAGGTTCGATTTGGTAAGTAATAATGTCTTGTTCATGATTACCACCCCATAGTTGCGAGGAAGTCATTCAGTTTCTGATGACGCTCTTTATCACCTGTTACATACTTGCCGAGGTTGCACTCACCTGCGATCTCACCGTCCTTAACATAAAGGATGCGGTTGCCTCTTCTTGCACTTGAGATATCGTGTGTGACCATTACGATGGACTGGCCCTTCTCGTTGAAACTTGTGAGTGTATCAAGTACTGCCTTACCTGTCTGTGAGTTCAAAGCACCTGTAGGCTCATCAGCGAAAACAAGCTTCGGATCGTTTATCAGGGATCTTGCGATGCCTACTCTCTGTGCCTCACCGCCTGAGATCTGTGTGGGGAACTTATTCCAAAGTGTCTCATCGATGTTTACGGCTTTTAAAAGATTTCCCGCTTTCTGAACGAGTGTGTTCTTATCTTTATACACGAGAAGTCCTGCCGCCATAATGTTATCCATAACGCTCATAGAATCCACAAGATATACCTGCTGGAAAACGAAACCACAGTGGCTTCTTCTGAAGACAGCAAGCTCATCCGTATTCATCTTTGTGATCTCTGTACCGTCGAAAGAAACGCTTCCCAGAGTCGGCTTATCCATGCCTGATAATGAATAGAGAAGAGTTGACTTACCGGCACCTGATGCTCCCATGATGATAGTGAAATCGCCTTCATAGATCTCAAGATCTATATTCTTTAGAACGTGCTGCTGAATGCCGCCGTTGGAAAATGTCTTGCAAAGCTTCTTAGTCTCAATAATGTTTTTCATGTCTTTCGACCTCCTTATGGCATTAGGATACTTTTTTAACCCTTAAGTGCCTTTAAGGAACTCTTAAATAGTTCTTAAATCGTTATCTTTCTGAGAAATCCTTATTCTATAAGGACTCTATACGTTTTCCTGCCTGTTTTGACCGGGTTTTCCCTTATTCTTTCCCTTACAATCATTTTGTAAGGGAAAGATTGTCTCTTAAAACTGTGTTTATAGATGTTTTTATAAGGGAAAATCATCATCCTGCAAGCCAATCAAGCAGTTTTGCAGAAGATTTCTTGGATTCGCGGCTACCATGTGCGTAGGTGTTCAGCGTAGTACTGATCCTGTTATGTCCAAGCATTTCCTGAACATCCTTAGGCGATGCTCCGCTCTTAAGAAGATTAGTAGTAAAGGTGTGACGTAATACATGAAAGTGAAAGCCCTCAAACATAGGCACATTCTTTGCAACATACTTGCAAGCCTGTTCGATAGACTTCGGTGTCAACAACCTTCCGTCTCTACACCTACACACTAAATCCAAGGGCTTGTATTCCCCTGAGATCTCTTGCGTTCCGTCAAATGAATAGCACTCGTAATAGATGCGATTCTTCTCACGAACCTCTTTATAATAGTTCCTCTGGTACAATTCACCATAGGCCTTTTGAATAAGTGCCTGTTGCTTCTTTGCTTCCCAAAGATTCTTCTTCAGGTTTTCTCCGAAGTATACAGTTCTCACTTTAGCTCTCTTAGTGGTTCCTATCTCAGTCTTGTGTCTGATAGTATTACGAGAAACACTTCTTCGAACAATAAGATACTGTTCTTCAAAGTTTATATCCTGCCAAGTTAAACCTGAGACTTCTCCAAGCCTTAATCCCGTGTAATACGAAATCTGTACCGGAAGAACTGCATCAGGATGATGCTCACTAAGATAAGCGACAAGCATCTTGAACATCTCCGGTGTAATCGGAGTTGTGCTTTCGTCTATGTCCGTTTCGGATACAAACAAATCTGAATTATCCTTCTTAGTATGAATAACTACATACTCCATAGGATTGTAAGCGATATACTTCTTAGGAAATACCGCAAATCTGAATACATGTTTCAGAATAGCCGAGAATATCCAAAGATAACTTCTTCCATATCCGTTACCAGCATCAAAATCACCTTCTTTGCCGCCAAAAGCGACAAGATCAAGGAAAGACTGCAGATGTTCTGCAGTAATTGTCTTGAGCTTTCTTTTGCTAATGGGATGGAGTTTTAATCGCTTAATACAGAATAGATACGTCTTAGCTGTACCATTACTCAGTGATCCTGTCTTAAGTTCTTCTTCTGCCCAAATGTCAAGGAGCGCCGCGAGATCAAGATTCTTCGCATCAGCTATGAATCTTTTTGCCTCATAATCTTCCATAGCCTGACGAAGAAGCTTCTCAGTCTCGCTCTTACTTTCGGTTCCGACATATTCTTTCTGGATAAGCCTGCCGGAGGCATCCTCTACGTAGAAGCGGTAATACCACTTCTTACCTAGTTTTCTTACAGATCCTTTTGCCATTCTAACTAATTCCTTTCTTTAATCCGGCAATCGGAACTGTTGAAATGCTAATTTGATACTATACGATAAATCCGATTGCTTTACTATTCTTCCTGCTGGAACATCAGTCTCTTCAGCTGCATGTATGCTTCATTTGAATCCTTCGAGTAATTTCTGAGTATTACCTCTATGTCGTTGAAGGCGTTTATCGTGTGGGTTATCTCTCTGAGGAACATTACTTCGTTATATTCTTCAACGGAACCGAAGCCCGTTGCCTTTGCAATGTTCTTTCCTCTCTGATTACCCTTGTACTTCTCACATCCTGAGCGGAACGAATCTATGAACGATTCGTATTCGCTTAACATAAAGATTAGAAGATCTTTAGAAAAGTTATATTCTTCATCTTTGAGATCTTCCTGTTCGATACAGGTAAGTCTTCCGAAAATGTCCTTTATCTTAAGATCCTTTTCGTCCGTAATGTCTGATGTGTATTCTTCCGTTTCTCCCTTCAACCACTCGACTGAAACATGAAGCGTTTCTGCCAGACCTTCAAGAACGAGTTTCTTGGTATTGTCTATGGCTCCCGCTTCATATCTCTGGATCGTGGATTTGTTTACATCCATCTTGTCAGCTACATACTGCTGATTAAGACCTAATTCCAATCTCCTTTGTTTGGCTCTACTACCGATTAGCTTTCTAAGCTCTTTATTACTCATACGAAATGCCTCCTCAAAGGTTCATGTGGTTACTCTATCACAAGGGAAATAAAAATGCAATATGCAACTTTGAGAAATATTACAAAATTGCATAATGCTTGACATATTTAAGTTGAGGCTTTATATTATGCAATATCAAAAGTTGCATAATGCAACAGAAAGGAGAGTGCTCAGATGCAGAACATAAGGATAGCGTATTCGATCGACGAGGCAGCGGAGTTTACGGGGATAGGTAGAAACACTCTCCGTAAGCTAATCGAATGGAAAAAGCTGCCGGTCCTTAAGGTCGGGAGAAAGCTTCTCATACGTGGCGACACGTTGGAAGCTTTCCTTCGTCTGAACGAAGGACGAGACCTTAGGGACCAGAACGTGGTACGAGGAATAGACCTCTATTCCGAGTAATCCCCCGAAGGGGCGCCTTGAGTTTTGATACGCAGTGTCAAAACTCATAAGGCGTTACTTCTGTCAGAAGTAACAAGGCAGCTTCAAGAGTCAAGCTAAATATCACTTAAAGAAAGGAGGTAAATCCGATGGCAAAAACCATATCATTCGTAAAAGGTAAAGGCAGTATAAACCATAACAACAGAGAATTCATAGCCAAGAACGTAGATGCATCCAGAAGATCTATGAATGTGATCTATGTTCAGATCCCGATAGAAAAAGCCTACGAAGAAATCTTCGGAAAGGCGGTGGCTGATTATAACGCTAAGCAAAAAAGGAACGACAGGAAGATAGGAAACTATCTTTCAAAAGTAAAGCAGTCTAAGAATAACGAGAAAGTCTTTTATGAGAACGTAGTTCAGATCGGTAAAAGAGACGATACGGGTATTCTCGATGAGAACGGCAACATCACGGAAGCGGCAAGGCTAGCTAAAGAAGTATTGGACGAATATGCAAGAACGTTTCAGGAGAGGAATCCTAACCTGATACTGTTCAATGCAGTACTTCACATGGATGAGGCTACCCCTCACCTGCACCTGGACTATATACCCGTTGCACACGGATATAAAACAGGACTTTCCACAAGGAACAGCTTATCTAAAGGATTACAGGAAATGGGTATCGCTCCTGCTATAGGCAAGAACGACAACGAGACAATGCACTGGCAGCAGAGGGAAAGAGATTTCCTCGAAAAACTGTGCAAAGAAAAAGGCATAGAGACAGAAGTACTCGGCATAGTCCGTGATAATTATTCCATACCTGAATACAAGGCAGCCATGCGCGAGAAGGAAGAGGCTGAAGCAGAGCTCGAGATCCTGAACTCCGAGAAAGAGGAAGCTATATCCCTGATAGATGCTACCGATTCTCAGATTCAGAGCAATTACGAAGTAATCGACGAACAGGAAGAAGCACTAAAGCAAATTAAGGAACGGATCGAAGCGGCAGAGCTTAAGATCAGATCGAAGCAGGAAGAAATTAATGGCATCGCCGAAGCGATGAAGCCGTCTTATGCAGAAATACAGGAAATAGAATCAAAAGTAACACCTGTCCCCTCCATGTTCGGCAAAGAACCTATGGTAAAGCTTCCTAAAACGATATACGACAAACTGATAGCAAGATATCAGCTTGCAGATACGCTCGAAAGACTCTATCACGATTATGAGTATAAAACGAGAACGTTAAAGATAAAGGTCGATGAGCTCAAAGCTGAAGTTGACTTCCTAAAGAAAAAGGTTCAACAGTTCACAAGTTTCATAGAAGCAAAAGGACTTGTAGAAGCCTTCAAAGAGTTCCTGAATCCTAAAAAGGCAATCGAAAAGATTAAGGATGACAGGGCTAGGAGAACTGATCAAAGGATAAATGATCCAATTCCCTCCAAGAAGAAAAGAATCGGTTCGGCAAGATAACAACATAATAAATGACGATATCTTCACGGGACTGTAATAGTTTTTTCTTTATTTATTAGTATTCAAGAAGTAAAATTAAGGTGCGACACAATTTAAATAAATCCCATAGCGGCCCTACGTTTGGCAAAAACGTGGCCTCTATTCATTTCGCTATGGGATGAAATTGTGTCGCAGCAATTGAGGCTAACGGTTTTCAGTGCGGTAGCTTCGGTTGCCGCACTTTTTTATTGTGAGGAAACACTGATGGCTGAACGCAAAGATATAACAGGCTATCCGTCGATTGATAAGCCGTGGTTGAAGTATTTTACCCAAGAGCAAATAGAAGCTGATCTCCCAAAATATAAGGCCTTTGATTATATCCGTAACAGCAATGATGGATATTTAAATACTGTAGCTTTCGAATACTTTTCACATAAAATTACATATGGTGAGTTCTTTACGGCAACGGAGAATGCTGCAAAAGCATTTCTCAGCATTGGCGTTAAAGAGCATGACATAGTCGCAATTATTGCCGTAAGCACACCGGAAATCATTATTTCATTCTATGGATTGAACCGTATTGGAGCTATCGCAAATATGATAGATCCCAGAACGAGCTCGGAAGGAATAAGAGAATATCTTCTGGAATCGGATGTTAGGACTGTCGTTGTATTGGATGTTGCCTATTCAAAAATACTTAAAGCAATTGAAAAAACTAGTGTTGAAAATGTAATAGTTGTTTCTCCTGCTGACAGTCTATCTGCTGTAAAAAGGACGCTTTACTACTTATCCAAAGGAAAAGTTAAGTTAAATCCGTCACATTTTAACTGGCATTCGTTTATCGAAAATGGAACAGAACAGCCCATGATTGAGACACCTTATCATGAAAATGAATGTGCTGTTATTGTTCATACCGGAGGAACTTCCGGAACCCCTAAGGGCGTAATGCTTTCAAATGATAATCTGAATCAATCTGCTTTTCAGCTAATGAATAGTGCATTTAATCTTTCACGAGGAGATAAGTGGGCTGATATTATGCCTCCTTTCATAGCCTATGGCATCGGAAACGGTTTGCACATGCCTCTGATAATGGGCATGGAAGTAATATTGATACCCGCCTTTGATCCTAACAAGTATGATGAACTAATGATCAAGTATAATCCCGCACACATTGTCGGGGTCCCCTCTCATTATGAGAGCATAATTACCAGCAATAAGATGAAGAATAAGGATATTTCATACCTGATTTCGCCTGTAGTAGGCGGAGATTCAATGAAAATTGAATTAGAAAAGAGGGTTAATGCATTCTTTAAGTCCCACAATTGCAATAATGTAATGAAGGGTTATGGAATGACAGAGGTATCTGCTGCGGTTAGCGCTTGTATGTCTGACAAGATAAACAAGCTTGGAAGCGTCGGAATACCGTTTGCTCATACGATAATCTCAGTTTTCGATCCTGAAACAGGAGAAGAATTGAAATACGGTGAAAAGGGTGAAGTTTGTATGACAGGCCCCAATACTATGCTTGGTTACTACAAGAATGAGAAGGAAACTAATGCTATCCTCCGTAAACATCCTGATGGGAAGCTTTGGGTTCACTCTGGTGATATTGGATATATGGATGAAGACGGGTTCCTGTTCATTGTCGGCAGAATCAAGAGAATCATTGTAAGACATGATGGTTTCAAAGTGTTCCCAAGCCTTATTGAGGATGTAATACTGAGAAACAAACAGACGAAAGAATGCTGTGCTGTCGGAACTGCAGACGAAGAACATGCCCAAGGAATGCTTCCAATTGTTTTTGCTGTATTGAATGAAGAAGGTCTTAAAGATACAAACAAAACCAAAGAAGATATAAAGAAACTTTGTGAAGAAGAACTTCCTGAATACGCTCAGCCAAAAGAAATCAGAATTATTGAGAAACTTCCGCTTACGCCAATAGGAAAAGTTGATTATCGCACATTAGAGAAACTTGCGGAAGAACAGAACAATGCTTGACGAAAAAACGCTTTGCAAAGTTATAAGATAAATTACAGAAGAAGACTGAATGCCAGATGACGATTCGAAGGGAATAAAAATAATGAAGCTGTTTAATCCGTCAGGTAAATCTATGTTTAGAATTATGCTTCGTTCTGAAGTATTGCAATGGCTGTTAAATAAGACACCTCTTTGGTTCGTGAAAAAGAGGAATCGTTTCCTGAAGAGAATTGTTGCAGATATTAAGGGAGCTCCTTATTTAGTGTATTCTCCAATTTATTTTCAGCAAGGAAACAATACATACATAGGAAAAAAACTTCTTCTGCAATTACGATTGTAAATTCCTAGACCATGATGAAATTCACATCGGAGATAATGTAATGCTAGCTCCAGGAGTATTATTAACAACGGTTTCCCATCCGCTCTTTTCCGATCAAAGAATAATCAAACCTTTCAAGAATTCGTTTGAGCCATACGGACGAGGAAATATAGAAATTAATAAGCCAATCAATATAGGAGACAATGTGTGGATAGCTGCTTATTCAGTAATATGTGGCGGCGTAACAATTGGAAAAAATTCAGTGATTGGTGCTGGAAGCATTGTCACAAGAGATATACCGCCCAATGTTCTGGCAATGGGTACACCTTGTAAGGTTGTAAGAGAAATAACAGAGGAAGATCGAATACTTGACGACTATTTCAATGGAATATAGAAAATGGCCAAATCAAAATCAAGAATAATAAGCACCTCACGCCTTATATTCAGAGAAAAATAAAGTTAGCATTTCAACAGACCGATTACCATAAAGTATTACTTCGTATTGATGTTTTATAAGGAGCATATTTTGGGACTATATGAAAACACAATAATATATCTTATAAAAAAGAAGCTTGCCAAAGAACTCAAACTCGATGAGGTTCAGGTTATATCAGCCGATGGTCTAATCGAGCATAGAGACATCTCTTATACAAATAGAGCGGGCAAAGAACTCCTAATGGATATATATGAACCTATTGTCGATCAGGGTATCGAACTACCAGTTATCATTAATATTCATGGCGGAGGCCTTATTGATGGCAACAAGAATTTATCAGAAGGGTTTTGTCGTCAACTAGCGAAGCGAGGTTACTTAGTTTGTTCTTTGGAGTATCGGCTTATTCCAGATGTTCGTGTATATGAGCAATTTGATGATGTTTGTGCCGGAATGGATTGCGTTGGTCGCAAGCTTGTAGATTTTGATGTTGATTTTACAAGAATCTATGTTGCAGCTGAAAGTGCGGGTGCATATCTAGCTACATATGTAACTGCTATGAGCAAGTCAAAAGTTTTGCAGGATGCTATCGGATATCAACCAACAAAAATGCATTTTAAGGCTCTTGGACTCATAAGTGGCATGTTCTATACTACAAGAAACGACTCTACAGGGCGATTCTTATCTCGTTCCTTCTATGGAAAAGATGAACGAAGCAAGAGAATGGCAGAATACACTAATCCGGAGCATCCGGAGATTATCTATAACATTCCGCCATGCTATTTGGTAACAAGCAAGGCGGATATGCTTGAAAGATATACTTTAGATTTTGCTGGAGAACTGGGAAACAAGGGAGTTGAACACTATTTACGGCATATGGGCAGTGACCCGAAGCTTTTTCATGCTTTTCCTGTTCTTAGACCAGATTTTCCAGAAAGCGAAAGAGTAATTGATGAAATTGTTGCTTGGTTTCAGCAACATACTTAATGATTAACGGATACCTTCTTATTCATACAAAAATAGAGTAAAACATTTCAACAGTTCGATTACCATAAAGTATTACTTCGTGTTGTTTGGTTCTCTTTCCCTTATGTTTTCCCTTGTAATTGCATAAACGTTAATAACACACAATAAAACAAGATAACAATCATAGAGTCAGAGATGTGTATAAAAGCCTTTATTTATAAGGGGTTTCAGAAAACAAAGCAACAAGATATATCATCAGGTAACACTTCGAAAAAGATTCAGAAACTAATAGTTCTTAAATCGTTTGCTTCTTATATTTCACCAGTTCGTTATTAAAAGGAGGTCATCTCAATGAAATGACCTCCGTGAAATATTATATATCAGTATTATGATCCTTATGACAGTTTACTTGACCCAGTATCCTTTGGCATCAAAGGTATAGTTCTTATCATCGATCTTTATGGTAGTATTCTTTGCATACCATCCGGAAGAGTCACCATACCACCAGCCTTTTGAATCCTGTTTCCAGGAAGCCTTATACTGATATGTCCATGTTCCATCTTCATTGAGCTTGTAGCCGTTACACCATTCGTTAGCAGCCATAGCACCGCTCGGCTTGAAATAATACCACTTGCCGCCGATCTGCTGCCATCCTGTCTTCATTGATCCGTTAGATGCAAAATAGTACCACACACCGCCAATCTGCTTCCATCCGGTACTCATGGCGCCGTTGCTGCCAAAGTAATACCAGACTCCATCTATCAGCTGCCAGTTCTTTCTCATCGAACCATCACTGCCGAGATAGTACCAGTATCCGCCGATCTTCTGCCATTCATTCAGCATCTTTCCATCGCTGTCCATGTAATACCAGGTACCTCTTACCTGAACCCAGCCTGTCTGCATTACACCGTCTGAACCGAAGTAGTACCAATATGTATATCTGCCTCCTGATGTAGCGTAAGTAATCTCCTTCCAACCGGTCGCGAGTCCTTCATCTTTTGTGCAGTAATATGTCTTTCCATCAAGATCAACAAGGCCGTTTGCACAAGCTCCATTAGAACTGAAAATGTATTTCTTACCATCGATCGTTACGAGGCCGGTCTGCATTACACCATTAGAATCAAAGTAGAACCATTCATAATAACGGTGTCCCGAAGAAACAAAACCGATTTCCTTCCAGCCGGTGACGGGATTATTGTCTACATAATAAAACATACTTCCATCTGATATCTTGTACCAGTCTTTGATAGTTACTTTGTAATCGTTCCTGATAAATCCGTCATATCCGCTTGCATTCACAAAAACAGTAACAGTTGCAGCATTATCCGGAACAACAAAATCCGGGCTGGCAGATTCCTGAATTGTCTTGGGTATGGTATAAGCACCTATTCCAATTCTTTCCTGTATGGCCCAAGTGTATGTTATCTTACTTGACGGTATCGAAGACGGAACCCCGGAGAGTGTTGCATGAAGTTTGTCACCCGCCTTAGGATCAGAGATGTTTAACGTGATTGTTCCGGTAAAAACAACCGGTGATGCGTAGCCGTTAAGCAATTGCTCTCCGGTAACGATCTCTGACTCTCCGTCGACAGACCAGATATAATTGCTGTTTGACACAGCTCTGACTCTGGCTTGATAGTACAGGTCGCTTTCTATGAAATCATCATCGATCACCAGACTCGTCCCTGTAACGGTCTTATTGATTCCTTTATCCAGCGTATACCAACTCGTCTTTGAAGCTCCTACTTGTATCTCCACGCTGTATTTGTCTGCATTCTCTACAGGATCCCATTCCAAAGTCTTTCCGTTAAATCTGGGAACAGGATTGTCCAGTCTTGGCATAACAGCCGTATAATCAATAGATATTCTATTACTTGTTATTTCTAATCCGTTACTGCGAAATGCTGTTACCTCTATTTTATAGTTTCCACTCGGACATTTAATGCTCTTATTCATTGCATCACTAAGATTAAATGACGTAGTAGTTGTTGTTTTTGTAAAATTCTGAAAACGGTCTGATGTATCAAAAGCATAAACCCTGTATTTCGCAGCACTACTCACTGCGTCCCATGACAATACGCCGTTCTCATACCGGATATTAAGGGAATCTGCCTGAATAGTTTTCGCCGGTATCAACGCGAATACCAAAGGCACTATAAGAAATACCGCAAACCATTTAGTAATATTTTTACACTGCATTTTTCTACCCTCCTCTAAAACTTCTTACAAAAGGACAAGTATATTTTATCAATCGAACAGGAGAATACTATCACCCGAAAGAACCATTTTTCTTAACAAAGATGATTACATATCAGGAAATCCCTTGTGATTTCAGATCACACGCACCTGATATAAAGTGATACTTCAAATCCTTCATCGAGATTCTTAAGACCGAGTTTCCCGTCCATCTTTTCCATAAAGTAATTCGTTAAATACAGTCCCAGTCCTGCGCCTTCCTTGCTCACGGCATTGCTGCCTCTCTTATGCTTTTCCTTAAGAAGGGGAAGTTCCTCAGGCTTGACGCCGGGACCTTCGTCAGAGATCCTTATTACAAGATATTCATCCTCTCTCCCTTAAACTTTCCCTTGTAATTGCATAATTGTTAATAACATGCAATAAAACAAGATAACAATTATAAGGTTCAAGACACGTTTAAAGCTCAGTGTTTTCAAGGGATTTCGAGAAATCAGATAACAAGATATATCATCAAGTAAAACTCGGAAAAAGCGTCACCATCAAATAGTTCTTAAATCGGATTTTCAAAAACTAACCGTCAGAATTTGCCTCTCCAAACTTTCAACAATTCATTAGGTGTAAAATCAATTTCCAACAGATGCTTTTTCAATATTATTCTGACCAGTTTAGTGTCAACTTTTTCATCGGGATCTCCGGAACCTTTAGTAATATCAAATGCATACATTTCAAGCTCCGAAGTGAATTCCTTATGATCTTTTAACCACTGACGGATATGCCGACGCTTTGCTTCTCTTTCACTGTCTTTTGATCTGTCTCTTGTTCTATACGCCCATGCAGCATACGCTTTCTTAACACTTTTATATCCGTATCCTTGAGCATCATCCAAAACCTCACCGGTATCTTTATCGATGATAATGAATCTGTCAGCCTTAATCTTTACTACAGAAATATTAGTCATGTTACACCTCGATTCATAAATAGAAGCACCAAAATCAGGATAACCTAATAGAGTTCCGAGCAACTACTCGGAAACACTTCAGGAATCATATCTTGGAAAAAACACAAAAAGAACTGCTTCATCCATAATGAAACAGTTCATACAAGAATCAATGCTAAAAACTAAGCAGTCTCGGATTCTGCAAGCTCCTTTACCTTATCGAGTGGAAGACCTAAATCCTCAGCTATTTCTTCAAGTGTGAGTTTACCTCTTGCAATCATCTTTTTAGCATACTCAATCGTAGCTTCCGAGACGGCTTCGTTTCTCATATCTTCCAAAGAATCAAACATACGCTCAACTCCTTCCTCAGACTCCTTAAAGTATCTGACTTTTTCAGACAATGCTTTGTAGTTCATGTCTTTTGCTTCAGTACAGAAGAAGTCACTCATAAGCTTTGCCAAAGCTGTGTCAGATCCTTTCATCGCACCATTTACATATATGATATGCTCTCCGTCATTGAAAGGCAAACAGCCGCATTCGAAGATGTATCTATCAATGTGATAGATAGGCTTGTTTAAACCTAATACATCATTCTCGGTAATGAAGATAACATAGCTCTCTTTAATATCCGCCCAGGTCTCGCCATGTGCCAGCATGTTTGAATCGAGCATGCTCGAGTGGTATCGTGCGCGCTTTTTGTCTGCTCCGGCGTCTGCACGCTGGACTTCAACGTTGTAAAGAGCACCTTCTTTGTCTGTCGCAAGTATGTCGAGCCAAACATCACGTCCCTTAAGGTTTTTCATAACCTTCTGTGCCTTTACCTCTGTTACTGTGAGGTCGTCCCTGTCTAGTATGATGCTCAAGAGGAGTTGTGCGCCCTCGATGTTGCCGTCAAAGCAGACGGTCATGAAGACATCGTCGATAAGCCTTAAACCTCTGATCCTCTGCATGGTCTCCTGATAGTGCTGATCGTTGTAATCTGTCATAAAAAGGACCTCCTGGATAAATATTTTTCTGATGAACTTATTGTATCAGAACATATGTGCTATTAATCGGACTATCAGGGTGTTTTATCGCTTTCACGTTCACTTTTGCGGCCAATTAACAAATAGTGAATAAACAAACTTGACCCAAAAGCATCATTGATACCGAATGTGTCTGCCACATCCTGATCACTACACGAGCATTTTAGCTGTCTATTAGAAAAAATGTTTTCGCTTATGCCAATCAGCAAAAGCTCCTATGCAAAAAACTGCACATCAATTCAGACGTCTTCTGCCCTTACACAAGCCTGAGATATACGGCCGCTTCAAAGCCGGGCTCGAGATTCTTGAGAGAGAGCTGGCCGTCCATCTTTTCCATGAAATAGTTTGTCAGATAAAGGCCCAGCCCTGCTCCGTCCTTGTCGCTGGCGTTGCTGCCTCTCCTGTATTTTTCGGTGAGCAGAGGGATCTCTTCTTCCTTAACACCGGGACCTTTGTCGGCTATCTTGATAATGAGATAATCACCGCTTATCTCTGAATTTACAGAGATCCCGGTATCAGCATATTTATAAGAGTTCATGAAGATATTGTCGAACACCTGCTGGAGTCTCAGCTTATCGAAATACACATTGCATTCCGGGATCGAAAAACTGCCCGTGCGGCCCATATAATCTGAGTTTTTTATAAGACCTGCAATGAAGTCCGAAGGCTGCATGCCGGGATTTACTTCGATCTCCGTAATATCCTGAACGCTTGATGTGAAGAGATTGTCGACAAGGAGCTTGATCTGATCGGTCTTCGAGTTGATAACTCCGAACATCTCCTTTGTTCGTTCCTCTTTGGTGAGTTCCATTCCAATCTCTGAAGTTGACTTTATAGATGCAACAGGTGTTTTGATATCGTGTGATAATTTGGCGACCATTTCCTTCTTGTCGTCGCTAGCTTTCTTCTCTGCAAGTCTCGCTTTCCTGAGCTCATGTCTCATGAGGTCGAAGCTTTCAGTAAAGGCACCGAAAACATGTCCCTTATCCATCTCGAGAGGCAGGTCGAGATTGCCTCCCGCGACCCTTACAGCAAAATCATTGAGCTTCGAAAACGGCGTTATGAGAGTCCTCTTAAGGTAGATATACCAGATAACGATGATGACGATCTGAATGACGGCAACGATGGTAAACAAGATGATTATATTCATCCTGATCCCTTCGATCTGCTCGCCCATGTTGTAATCAAAGATGACCTTTCCTATGACTTCCCCGCCGACTTCAAGATCCAGTATGAGACCTCTTGTCTTGATCGCATCATTTACCGTCTCGCTAAGTCCGTCACGTGTCTTGTAGACGAGGCCGCCGTCATTGCCGATGACGACATAATCCAGCTGTGTGTCGTACTTTGAAGGGTCGCCGTAATTATCCTTTACGGAATACATGCATTCGTTTACCTTGACAGGATCAGTCCTGATATCCTGTATCTTCGTGACCATGATGAAGCAGGCTGCAGCTTCCGCTATCAAGGTCAGGATGAGAAGGATCACGAACGGAGTATTTTTCATCCGGCAGCCTCTGTCGATACGAACTTATAACCTTCTTTCCAGACGGTTATGATGTACTTAGGATCCTGCGGATCCTTTTCTATGGCTTCCCTGATCTTCCTGATATGCACGTTCAGTGTTCCATCTGTCGTGAACTTGTCGTTCCAGACATTCTCAAAGATCTCGTTCTTGGTTACAAGCCTGTTCCTGTTTTCGATCAGGTAATCCAAAAGCTTCCACTCTATCGATGTGATCTTCTTTTCGACACCGTCTACAAAGACGGTCTTGTTTACGGAATCCATCCTGAGATATCCGTCATCGTAGTCAGACTTCTTCTGTGCATCGTTATCCGCAACGACTGCAAAACGCTTCAGCACAACCTTTACCTTGGCCAGGAGAACTCCCAGCGAATAAGGCTTTTCGATATAATCGTCGCCTCCGATATTAAGGGCGATTATCTTGTCGTCATCAGTATTTCTCGCTGAGATAAAGAGGATCGGGATGTTCAGCTTCTGCCTGATCTTCTTGCAAAGTTCAAATCCGCTGCCGTCTGAAAGATTGATGTCGAGCAGCACGAGACCCGGCTCGTTCTCCGAGAGAAATCTGTCCGCTTCAGCGCTCGAATACACTGCAGCGGTTTTCACGTCGAACATGTTAAAGTACTCGCATGTATTGTCCGCAAGTTCTTTCTCATCGTCGATTATAAGACAATCGTAACGCACAATAATCTCCTTTACAGATCAGTATTCTATCTCTTCCATGCCGGAAGCTTTATCGCGGAACAATCTGATCCCGCCTTTCTTTGCGCCGAATTCATCCAAGTCTATGGCAACGAAAGTATCACCATCTTTATCCCTGAAATAGTAAGCAGTACCGCTGGGAGAACCGTCGTGACCGGGGAATAATATATCCACTTCATCGTATGGGAGAAACTGGTCAATATATGCCCCTATCGAATCCAGATATACTGCATCCGCATCGTAATTCTTATGAACATAGTCTATGATGTTTGTATCGTTCGATGCTGAATAATCTTCGTTTTGCGCGTCATAAGATCCGAGGGTTACGTTGTCCCTGGTCTTTAAAATATAATAATGAGGGCGCATGTTCTTTACGTCAGCCGCTGAAAGGATCTCATCAAACTCTGCGGCTGCCCTCCCGGCATCAGCGCCCGCATCCCTGTCCTCGAAAACGAGTTCGAACACTTCGTACTGAAAATTGTACGTGAAACGGTATTCTTCAGACAGATCATCAAGCTCAGAAGAAGCTTCGTCAATCAGGTATTCATAGTACAGTTTCTCAAAATCAGACGAAGTCTGCTCGACCCTTCCGAAGAACGATCCGTCTATACCGATCGATGTCATACTTGATGTAACCTCGTATTGTATCCCGGTATCCTTATCCTCAAGTATGACGGTGGTATAGGCATCCTCCCCGCCGAGCTTGCTCTTGTTCCCGATATATTTCGCCTCACCGTAAGTTTCTCTGGCGTAATTAATCAGCTGCCTTTTCGTCTTAACGGTGCATCCGCCAAACGCAAGTGCCGTTACGATAAACATAACGACAGCTCCTGCCCTTATCAGATTATTATTTGATTTCCCCATCCGGACTCCTTATCCCTTCTGTTATTCCGACATCAGGATTTTACTTCAAAAAACGGATTTATGCGAATGTGGCGCCGAAAACAAAACATGTCCTCAGATAGATATCACGAACACTTTCTTATACTCATCACCGAGGCGGTAACGGAGTATCTCGGGCCTTTGCACGAGTTTAAAACCATACCCGTGCATGTCGCATATCTTGGTCGAAAGAGCAAGACCCAAACCGGTTCCCGAACCCGATGCGCGTGATTCGTCTCCCGTGACGAACGGATCGAAGATCTGGTCGCACAACGGTGACGGGATCTCATCTCCCGAGTCCGCAACAAAGATCCTGATATCTTCAGCGGTCGAAAAAGATTCACAGGTCAGAGACACCCTTATCCTGGTACCCTTCGGATTATGTCGAATCGCATTTGTTATGAGATTTGTTATGACACGCGACAGCTGGATCCCGTCCGCACTGATAAAGAGAGGCTTGTTGGGAATGTCTATCTCGATCTCATCTCCGGCTGACTCTACGTCCGTATAACTGAACGCACAGCATGAACGTAGCAGTTCGCAGATATCCAGCCTTTCTTTCTTGATGGTGAATCCCTCGCTGTCCAGCTTAACGTAATCAAGAAGAAGCGCGACAACTTCATTCATCCTGTCGCTCTTGGCCATTATGGCCTCAAAATATTCCGGCCTCTTCGCTTCGGGAACGATCCCGTCGTTTAAGGCCTTAGCATAGCCGTATACGGTTGTCATCGGAGTCTTTAAGTCGTGTACGATATTTGAGATCATGAGATACCGGCGCTCCTCCTCCTTGCGGCGTGCGATCTCCTTCTCACGTTGGATATGCCTTATCTCTTTCGCAACTGAGACCGAGAAAAAGACGCCTGCGGCAATATAGGGCAGGAGCATTATCACGAGTATTACTATCATGGATATCAGCAATACTATTATGGCTTTCGGGTTACGGCTGAGATCTTCTATCGTCTGAGTCGCCTCGGCTATGTCGCTGCTCCCGAGACCGTGCTTTATGAGCTCAGACATGAGGAAGGCGGTAGCCTCAGCAGTCGACACCTTAAAGAACGGAAGTAGCCTTCCCAATACCCACATGGCACCAAGCACGAAGACAACGAGGAACAGTCCGCTGATGCTGTCGATATGAACGAGTTTTTCAAAACCCGTGAACTTTATTACAGACGGGATGAGAAACCTGTTCGCGAGGTTGATGAAAAACACCTCGACGATACCCGTGACGGCAAGGGTCAGAAAGAACCTCGAGAGAATGAATCCCTTTAACCCGCGTTCACTGTTCACTTATCCGTCCTCCCGAAAACCCTGCAGCGGTTACGCTTCCAGTCTGTAACCTAAGCCGCGGAGCGTCTTGATGTACTTTGACGGATCCTCGTCGAGTTTTGTCCTGAGCTTGCTTATCGCGACCATAATATTGTTGTCGGCGACGAAGAAATCCTCGCCCCAGGCATACTCATATATCTGCTGCTTGGTATAGACCTTGCCGGGATGCTTCATAAGGAGTTCCATTATCTTGTATTCGACGGATGTCAGATCAAGAGGCTTGCCGTCCTTAAGGAGAAGGCATTTCTCGATGTCGAGAACGAGATCTCCGCAGGTAATGTTTTCGGTATGTTCGTCACCGCCTCCGAGCGCATAGAAACGCCTAAGAGCGGACTTTACCCTGGCCACCACTTCCAGTGGATTGAATGGCTTGCAGATATAATCGTCGGCACCGACATTGAGACCTAAGATCCTCTCCGCATCCGCTGTTCTGGCGGAGATTATCATGACGGGGATGTTGCTGACCTGTCTGATATCCTTAAGGACATGAATTCCGTCCTTTCCCGGCATCATTACGTCAAGCAGAACGATATCGGGTTTGAAATCCTCGATAGCTCCCGCTACCGCCTCGCCTGAACCGACATCTTCGACCATGAAACCGTCATTCTCGAGATAAAGCCTTAAGAGGTTCCTGATCTCCTTCTCGTCATCTGCGATCAATACTTTATACTGCATAATAATCTCCATTCCCAAAGCCGACCGGAGGAGACTAGTCTCCTCCGGCTGACCTTATTATATCCTATTCCTATTCCCAATGTTATTTAGCATCGATACCATACTTCAGTGTCTCATAAAGAGCTGCATCTGTAGAAGCCTTGTAAGGTCCTACGAAGAAGATATCGAGCATGCCCCATGTCAGGAGTGAGAGAATGTCCCAACCGATGAAAGACAGATCGAGAACGAATGCCTTCCACTTGTTGCCCTGCATGAGCTTCTTGCTCTCAGCAAGTGCATCCTTGAAATTGATAGAAGGATTCTCGCTGACGATATAAGGAACCAGTCTGTACTCGTAGGCCTTGATGATTCCGGGTACTATGAACAGCAGGCTCCAGAGCCAGATGAAAAGATCTCTTAAGAATGCTGTCTTTACTACGCTCTTGTAGTTGGGTCCGAAGACATAGACGATGTTGCTGAGCTTTGCGGGTTCGTCAAGGTTCTTCCTGAAGAATTTCCTGCAGCCGTATTCTATCGGCGCAAGGAGCAGGTATCTGAACGCAAGAGAGAAAGCCGTAATGATGAGTGATATGACGAGTATTACGGTAAATAAAACTACAAAGGCACCTACTGCGATTCCTGCGAGCTCGTCTTTGTCGATGTCTGAATCAAAATCGATATGGAAACCGTCTGAGTCAACATCGATATCATCTATATCAACATCCGGATCGATGTCTCCTGTTATGTCAGATACCGTATCGTCGATATCATCTCCCGCATCATCGTTTCTATTGATGATATTCGTCAAAGACGGGATGTAACCGCTGCTTGATGATCCGAAGCTTGAGCCTGCGCCGAGTATTGCGCAAAGGATCAAACCTACCAGAACACACTTCCAATAACTTACGAAAAAGGATTTCTTACCTTTTTCCTTAACGCTTTTCCTTGTCCACATATTTGCGACCTCTTTTCCGATCTATATTTCCGATCTATATTTCCGATTGGAACTTTACTGTTCCTTTCCCTTACGATGTTCATTCTACAGAACGAACCTTAACTGCAAAATCGCTTAACCTTAACTTAAACTTAACAAGCCCGTCTGTTAAAATACATACAGAAAAGCTTTGTTTAAGCATAAGAAGGAAGATCTCAAATGGCCGAAAATGTTCAGATAATAAACGAAGAGACAATATCCAACACCGATGTTAAGTGCCCGGGGTGCGGTGCCACCGTCAAATACGATCCCGCTACGCTTAAGATGCTCTGCCCTTTCTGCGGAACTTCAAGAGAACTCCCTCAGCCTGAAGCAGGAGCGGTAATAGAAGAACTAGATTTCAATACAGCGGTACAGCGTGCGAGCGTTAACTGGGGTACTGTTAAAAAGCTGATCGTCTGCAAGAATTGCGCAGGCCAGGCCCTTTACGACGCTTCACAGGTATCGGGATGCTGTCCCTTCTGCGGTTCGACGAGCGTCATGCCAGCTGCGGAAAATGAACAGATAATGGCTCCGGGAGCCCTCATTCCCTTCGCGGTCGACGGAGCGAAAGCCGCACGCTGCTTTTCAGATTTCGTAAGTAAGAAACGGTTTGTCCCCAAGGGCGTCCGGTCCGTAAAGCTTGAGAACTTCGTGGGGCTCTATCTTCCCTTCTGGACTTTTGACGCAGACACTGTCTCATCTTATATCGCAAAGATAGGTTTTGAGCACACGGACAGCGACGGCGACACATATTACACATACAAGAAATACAAGGGTGTCAGAAATCAGTTCATAGATGACATGATCGTCTACGCGACCGACAAGGTAACGCATCCGTATATCTCGAGAGTGCAGAATTTTTATTTCGACAAACTCGTACCTTATGCTCCCGAATATCTGGCAGGCTTTGCCGCAGAACGCTACACGGTCGGCCTTAACGATGGCTGGGAACGGGCAAAGGTGCTGATAAGAAGAAAACTCAAAGATGATATAGGAGCATACGAGAAAAAGCTTCACAGAGGCGATACCGTAAAGGAAGTAAACCTGTCCACGAACTACTACAACGTCAAGTTCAAATACATCCTGGCGCCCATGTATCTTGCGACATACAGGTATGGAAACAAGACATATCAGGTGGCGATAAACGGCCAGTCGGGCGCAACATACTGCGACACTCCTTCCTATCTCTGGAAGGTCATACTTTTCATTGTACTCGGCATCATTTCGATACCGCTGTTCTTCATCACACTGATTTTTATTTTCGGAGTACTCTTATAAGGTTCAGCCGATCTTCGCCAGGATCTCATCAGCCTGCTTCTTGTACTTTGTGTCCCCGCCGTTTTCGGACGCGAAGACAAGATATTCCCTGGCACGCACGCTGTCACCCTTAAGGTACAGTACTTCCCCCAAAGAGAAGGAAATACTGACTCTCGTTATGAGAAAGAGAGGCTCGTTCTGTGCTAGGAATTCCGTAAAGAATTCCTCTGCGCCTTCGTAGTCGCCTTTTAATATGCGCATCTTACGGTCACGGAGCTGAAGATACTGTTCGATGCTCTTTTTATAGATCTCAGTGGTCCTCGAAGTGTTGACCAGTTTCGTCAGTTCGGCCATGTATTCGCGGGCCTTAACGAACTGATCCTTGTTGATATGGTAATCGATCATGCGCTTTATGTATTCCGATTTATGTGAACGTACGGTGATACCCTGAGCGCGCTCATATGCGGCATCTGCATCTCCCAGAGCCTCATATCCCAGAGCCGAGAGATAGCAATATGCTGACTTATTAGCCCTGCTGTTCTTATTTGCCATGAGCGAATCGAGCTTATCCATATACTGCTTGATATGGCATTCGTTATAGAGAGTAAAGACTTCGCCCGAAAAACGCTTTAAAGCTTTCTTATTCAGGGTCTTTAAGACTGCAAAAAGGATAATGGTCACGATAATGATGACCACAGCCATCCAAATGTATCCGTCCAGATAATACAGTGCGACACCCGCGCCGACTATTAAAAGTGCGGCAGTCAGGATATAAATGGCAACCAGATCTTTATAAACTGAAACCATATAACTCCGTTATCAGATGCCGAGTGCACCGGATATGCGTCTGATAACATAGGACTTGGTATTCCACCAGCCCTTATGATCGTAATAAAAGCGCATATAAGGAATGCCCTGTGCCCTGCAGTCTTTTCTGATCTTGTAAGGACTTGTCCTGTCCGAAATGATCTCGACCACGAGCTTTTTGGAACCGGCCTGACTGAACGTAAATACAAGGGCTTTACGTCCCGCAGGGATCTCTTTGCTTATCTGATAAGTAGCAAATACTCCGGTAATTATATTCGAGAAGTAGTCCTGATAAGAAAGACCTGAATTATACTGGTTCTCTTCTGCAGGCATCTTGGGACCCCAGGAGTCACCTGAAGGACCTTCTTCTTCAACAGCATTAATTATCGGTCTTGAAGAAGGATCGGGATTTGCGGAGGCGGGACGGCTCTGCTGTGTCTGTCCGTCACTGTTGGCAATATCTTCTGCCAGGTTCTTCATCTTGCCCAATGCATCGTCGATCTCTTTGCCGCCGTTGCCGAATAGATTCGAAAATAAACCCATGATGTGCCTCCTTTACCCTGATCAGATAATATGTTTCATATGAGTAATTCTATTCGAAAGAAATTATGTTGGCAAGAATCAGAAAAGGCATAAAAAAAGCACCAGGCATTTCTGCTTGGTGCTTTGGCTCCCCGAACAGGACTTGAACCTGTGACATTTCGGTTAACAGCCGAACGCTCTACCGACTGAGCTATCGAGGAATTTAATCCGGCAGCAATCTATCTTCCCGGGCCGTTGCCAGCCGAGTATTGTCGACGCCAGTGAGCTTAACTTCTGTGTTCGGAATGGGAACAGGTGTGGCCTCACCGCAATCACCACCGGAATGGTCGAGAGTCTTATACCCTCAGGACTGCAAAGAAAACTAACTTCAAGAAAGAAGCGAGAATTGAAGAATCCTCTCAAATATGTGTCTTAGATAAAGACTTGAAATTACATAACCTTGTGTGGTCAAGTCTTCGGTCATTAGTACCGGTAAGCTGAATGGCTCTCACCACTTACACGCCCGGCCTATCAACTGGTAGTCTTCCAGTGACCTTATCAAAAGAGGGAAATCTCATCTCGGGGTTGGTTTCACACTTAGATGCTTTCAGCGTTTATCCAATCCAAACATAGCTACCCAGCTGTGCTCTTGGCAGAACAACTGGTACACCAGAGGTTTGTCCATCCCGGTCCTCTCGTACTAAGGACAGCGCCCCTCAAATTTCCTACGCCCACGATAGATAGAGACCGAACTGTCTCACGACGTTCTGAACCCAGCTCGCGTACCACTTTAATCGGCGAACAGCCGAACCCTTGGGACCTAATTCAGCCCCAGGATGTGATGAGCCGACATCGAGGTGCCAAACCTCCCCGTCGATGTGAACTCTTGGGGGAGATCAGCCTGTTATCCCCAGGGTAACTTTTATCCGTTGAGCGACGGCAATTCCACTTTCTACCGCCGGATCACTAAGCCCTACTTTCGTACCTGCTCGACCTGTCTGTCTCGCAGTTAAGCCACCTTATGCCTTTGCACTCGTCGCACGGTTTCCAACCGTACTGAGGTGACCTTTGGACGCCTCCGTTACCTTTTTGGAGGCGACCGCCCCAGTCAAACTGTCCGACTGCCATTGTCCCCGAACCGGATTACGGCTCCAGGTTAGAGACCCAATATCGCCAGGGTGGTATTCCAAGGTTGACTCCACATCAGCTGACGCCGGTGCTTCAATGTCTCCCACCTATCCTCTACAGACAATATCGAATCCCAGTAACAATCTACAGTGAAGCTCCATGGGGTCTTTTC
>NZ_JNLF01000005.1:557500-907500 GCF_000702965.1 Butyrivibrio sp. AE2032
CCAGTGGTCTAAAACCAACCTCTTGTCTCCTTCTGATGTTTCCTGCGGCTCCCATATTAAGGTCCGATGGGTCTGCGAAAAAGGTCATGAATGGGTTGCCATCGTTAAAAACCGCGTTCTCTTAGGCAGCGGATGTCCGTATTGTAGCCACAGAGCCGTTCTTAAAGGATATAACGATCTGCAGACAGAATACCCTGAGATAGCCAGATCATGGTCCGACAAAAATCCAGACAACCCTTATGATTACTCGCCATCTTCAAACAAAGTGATCATCTGGCAATGTAAAAACGGACACGAGTGGAAATCCAGAATTGCGGACAGAACTAGAGGGCATGGATGCCCTTATTGTGCTGGACTTAAAAAGCCTTAGATTTCTCCAAGGCTCTTTCTATATAAGCATCATTGCGTTTTTATTCTGGAGATAAACTCTACGTGAAAACTATTATTGAATTGCCACAGTCTGCGTCGTTGAAGCGCCCCTATCTTTGCAGTAGCATGCGCTAGCCAGAGTGTCGACGGCTGATGCCGTTGAACCAGTTTCGTTAAGTGCTTCGAACGCTACGGCGAAAACTACAAGCATTTCCTGCGATACGCAGTACTTTGCAAACAGCTTGCTGTTCTCGACATAACCATTTACTACATAAACATGATTATCTTTGTCAAGCGGATAGCTCGTGCTCAATATAATCTGGTTGATGGCCCCTTCAGTTGAAAAGCCCGATGGATATGTGGCAGTGACATATGAGCATACTTCAAGTCCATTTGAATAGATGGGTGTATCCTTTCTATCGAGCTGGAAACATATTCCGTCGCTGTTCTCATAGGAGCATCTTTCCTCGGGCCACTTGCCTTCAGACTTGAATCCATACGCTTCCATGAACTTATCTAAGTCGATATACTTAGCATCGCTTCCAGGAAGATCATACAGATAGTCCTCAATCCTTACAGAAATGGTAAACTCGACACCATTAATAGTGTAAGTATTACCGTTCTTTGCAGGTGCCGTGTTCTCGGTCTCGGTTTCAGTAATCATAGCGTCACTAGGAATGCTCTGCTGTGGTTGCGAAACATCCGGGTTCACAGTATTCATCGTCTCTCCGGCAAAAGTTGTCTCACGATCATTACTGGAAGGTTTATTGCAACCCGTGAATGACAGTAATACACAGCAAGCCAATAGAACCGATACTATTTTCGTATTCATAACACGCCTCTTTATTTTTCTACATCGTTGTTTTTCTGTTTTTTTACTTTTCCGATGATTTTTCCGCCGACATCAACAGCGACTGCTCCTATTGGTCCACCAACAGCAGCACCCGCTATAACGCCTACCATTTTCTTCTTTTGTTTCTTGTCACATAATTCAATAAGATCATCCAAGCCTAACTCAATATCTGCAAATCCCTCAAAACTAGAAAGCTTGTATTTCTTCTTAAGTTGAGAATAATATTTTCCATCCTTTAAATAATCATCCGTAGCTGAAGACATCATCTTATTAAAACGCTCAGCGCCAATAGCAGAAACATCGAATTCTTTTATCTTTAATTCATAAGATGAGTTCATTTGGGACAAAGGTAATCCCCTGAGCATATTTGAACAAGCAAGGCTCTTCATTGCTCTATACATAACTTTGGTTGAAATATACCTCTGTGAAGGATATGGTATCTTATCACAGAACTCTTTCACAGTAGATGAAAAATCAGCATCATCTTGTATTAATGAATAGCATTCATTCCATTTGGAAACAACACTTAAATCTTCTGCCAAACAGAATGCCTCTGTTATATTAGCCTTATCCTTTCGCAAAGCATAAATAATCACAGAAAGGAGTTGTGTTTTTAACGTTTCATCAAGCTTTGAAAGCTCAGTAAGTTTATCCGTTTCAGAGAATTTGCAACCTGAGTCTATTATCTTAAGCAAAAGATCTTTTAGTTTTTCTTCAATAAGCTTACCATCATCAATTTCGAGACTTTCCTCTATACTGTTGCCATTCTTATAAACAATAACCAAGCATCTGGTACCAGCTTTCTTTCCTGATTTAGTATGCATCTTCTCTACAAGAATTGATTTATATGGGACCTCAATATACTTGCTCGCAGGCAACTTATTCTTTTTTAAGTAAAAAGCGTGCGTGGTAAATATAATACAGCCATTACCAATACGATTCGTTGCTACTAAAGAGTCATATGCTAATGTAGGAAAATCTTTTTTAATTTCCTTATCAAAGTCGGATTCGCTAAACTGTACTCTCTTTCCAAATGAAGATTCGTCGTCAACAACAGAATGAATAATGGATATAAGTTCCTCATAGGAAACACTAGAATCTTGTGTCATTTCAGGCAGTTCAGCAGTACTATCCGTGACATTGATCTTTTCAATTAAAGAAGAGTCCGCCTTGTACCTTGAAACTATACCATCAATTCCAAGCGTATTATATTCAAAATCAATTCTCTTACATGTATTAGCTATATCCTTGACCGGAGCTAAAGCAAACAACCAATTAAAAGTATTCCTATCCCTTAAAAATTCAAAGGACTCGTCATGCAAGAATAAGAAAGCACAAATAACCTGAAGAATCTTGAGCCGGTCAGAAACACTGTCGATCTTTTGTAATTTATCAAAATCAAAGGTTGCAACACGTTCAGATATACCTAGGTGTTCTTCTAAATTGTTGTAGAAGAGTTGCTGAGCTTCACTATTTTGCTCATAAGAACTAAGCAAAGTGAAAATGCACGCGCATAAAACACGTTTCTCGGTAGAGTCCATCATGGAAGGTAGATTTGTACTATCGAGACCATAATCGCTCGCATCAGAATCTGCCCAATCTTCAATTATGATATCGAGTGCACTTTGAATCTGATTCTGGTGTTCAGATATATTGTTCAAGATTTCTCCGTGAGCTTTTAATCCCTTGGCTATTTTTTCTTCTTTAGCTGCATCAATCTTAGCCTGAGCAGCTATACCTTTTTTAAAGTCTTTTTTACTCATGTGATTTCTCCCGAACTCATAAACTTATATTCTTCACCCATTACCGTTTTATACCATTCTTTCTCCAAAAACTCTGACTTAACACGATTAATGAACTTAGCATCTGTAATTAAGCGGTACATAGTAACGATATATCCGCCTATATCCATATATGCAAAACCTTTCTTAGCCAATTCAGGATTCTCAGAAAAATAAGCTGCAACTTCCATTCCTGCAACTGTAACAACATTGCTACTGGAAGCTATCAGATTTGAATAACTAATGATCTTTCTAGTCTTTACTTCATATAAATCGCGATTCTCATATAACGCAGGATCATAAAACAATCCGTGAATGGCAGCAATAAGCAAATTTATTACGGCAGCTAAAATCGCTTGAACACCTATTTTGGCAATATCTTTGGTAAGCATAAGAGAATCATACTGTTCCTTGTATAGTTTGCCTGCGAAATCTCTTGTATACTTGCTAGCTTCCAATAAAGGAACTGGTAAACCTAGCTTGGTAAAATAATCAGAGCCCAAATGAAGCGCTTGTGCAAAAACAGCCGCTGGAAGGCGTTTATTATCTTCTCTAATACCTTCAAAAGCATCAAGCAATACTTGCGGAGTAGGATACGATCCAGTCCATCTTCTTGGTCCGTTTTGCATTTCTACCTTATAGCTCTGGAATGTATCTAGAGTTATTGTGTCACTAATTATATTTGCTACACCAAAAATCCAACCCAAGATAGGGTCATGCCCTAAAGTATGGATTCGATGGTATCCGCCTTGCATATTAAAATACTGAGCTGATCCTCTCGTAATATCATACGGAACGCTTTCCATAGCTAATTGAAGCCAGTCCCTATACTTACTCTTCACATGTTTATCATCGGAGTGGCGCTCTTTATACTTGTTTCGGAGTTGCTTCTCCTTGTCTTTGATCGCCTTATCATCATGCTCAAGGCGAGAATTGTTTATTTTTTCTGTTACCTTAACATCAACAGAGCCAATAATTACCCATCTTCCAATTTGCAAAGCCGTTGCTAACATCAACATAGCTACATCGGTCTTATCAAACTTAGTTAACTTGGCAAATTGAGCATCGATACTTTCAAGTTCAAGATCCGCATTCTTATAAAGATGAACGGTTCTTTCAACATCGTCCGTTATCTCTTTAGCACCGCTAGTCGCAGCAGTCATTAACAAATCGGATTTTTCCCGATTTTCTGAGTTTAGTTTTTTTAATTTATCGTATTTGCTCATAACAACTAAACCTGAAAATACTTTATTTATTATTTACATTATATCAGTAATCAAACCGAACAATATCTCATATTAATCTACTTCAATTGCGTTCCTAATACTTTCGCAAATAGGAATACTCTGGCTTGATCTGTAACCGTTTTGGGACAGATCGGGCCTTTTAATATTACATTTTCAGTTTTTCCCCAAAAACACCCCTGACAAAACGGCTTCTCAGTTCAGTAAAGGTGAAGAGAGATTTTTCACTCTTCACCGGACCTTGACAACTGAATATTACCAAGCCGTAAGGAACGTTACTTGTACCGGAGTTAAAATTCCAAGCCAAGTTGACTTCGACCGCGCGACGACCTTCCGAAAGGAAGAGAGCGATAACGGGGATAAGTCAGAATCGGGATTGCACCCCGAGGGAGGCGATGACAGGTACAAAGTGATAATGATACTTCTGCGTAGTCACAGGCTGAGCGTTGAAGCGGGATTTGTCCTCCCGTGAGCCGTCGCACCCAATGAGCGCAGCGGGGCAGAAAGCCACCGGGGTGAGAGTCCCATGATCTCGTAGTCAGCAATGCGAGAGCCTTAAGGTTTTTATAAACACTATTTCTCTAAAACTAAAAAGGAGGAAAAAGCATTGGAAGACAAATGCAAAGTGATTGCCATAGCCAACCAAAAAGGCGGCGTTGGAAAAACAACCACTGCAGTCAACCTTGGTGTCGCATTAGCGAGTAAGGGATTAAAAGTCTTGATCGTAGATTCCGATCCGCAGAATTCCTGCACCCGGTGTTGTAAGATCAGCGACCCCGACTCACTCGATGTGACCCTTTCAGAGCTTATGTCCTATGAGATGACCGGAGAAGATAAGGATTATATATTAATTAATAATGCTATTAAGCAATTCGAGAACATCGACCTTATCCCCTCCAATATCAGCTTATCTGGTACAGAAACAGCTCTGTTTAATTGCATGAGTCGTGAATCAGTGCTAAAAAGAACCATTGAGCCTTTCAGGAAAAGTTACGATATCATCCTGATTGACTGCATGCCATCACTTGGAATGATGACAATCAACGCGCTGGTCGCTGCTGATTCAGTCATTATCCCCTGTGAGCCGTCTTTCCTATCAGTTAAGGGTTTGGATCTCTTGCTTCATTCAATAGCAAAGATAAAAAGACAGATTAACCCTTCACTTCAGATTGACGGCGTACTCATGACAATGGTCGATTCCAGAACCATCAACGCCAGAGAGATCACAAATGCCTTACGTGAAGCAGTTGGTCTTAATATTAATGTATTTATTACAGAGATCCCCCGTTCCGTAAGAGCTACTGAATGTCCAAATGTTGGTAAAAGCATATTTGGGCACGATCCCGATGGTAAGGTGGCAACGGCTTATGCAGAATTGGCTAAGGAGGTGATCGGCCTTGAGAGAAAAGCCCAAGTTAGACCTAGGCCTCACAGCTTACGATGATCTCTTTAAGAACGAGCAGGAACTTGCTGAAAGCAAGCTCCCAAAGATCTACGATATTCCCATAGAGCTTATCGATGATTTCCCTGATCACCCGTTCAAGGTAAAACTTGACGAAGACATGGACCAGCTTGTGGAGAGCATCAAAGAAAGAGGGCTAATCACACCTATTACCCTTAGACCAAAAGAAGACGGACGCTACGAGATAGTATCCGGTCACAGAAGAAAGAAGGCCTGCGAGATTGCAGGCCTTTCTTATGTAAAGGCAGATGTCCGAGAAATGGGGCGAGATGAAGCCATAATCCTCATGGTTGAATCGAATCTTCAGCGCTCTGTAATCTTACCCAGTGAAAAGGCCTTCTCCTATAAGATGCGTTTGGAGGCTATGAATCGCCTGCCTGGACGACCTAGTGGAAATCTGACACCAGTGGTGTCAGAAAAAATGAGAACCAATGAGGAGCTCGGAAAAGAGGTTGGTGAAAGCAGAGAACAGATTAGACGTTATATCCGCTTAACCGAACTTATACCCGACCTTCTCGATCTTGTGGATGAAGGCAAGATCGCACTGCGTCCTGCAGTTGAGCTCTCGTATCTTTCCAAGAACGAACAGCAGATGGTTTTCAAGCAAATCGAGATCTGCGAATGCACTCCATCACATGCTCAGACCATAAGGATGAGAAAGATATCGCAGAATGGCGGACTCAACTCTGCCATGATCGAGGACATCATGCTTGAAGAGAAACCTAACCAACGTGAGAAGGTCAGTGTTTCTTATGACAAAGTACGGAAGTTCATTCCGGAGAGCATTCCTTTTGAGGAAACCGGCAGCTACATCATGGATGCTCTGGAGTTCTATCAGAAGTACCGCTCAAAAGTCTCACAAATAAACAATAAAAATAAACTGAGGTAAAGAAAAATGGAAAATCAGGATATGTATGAAGTATCCGCACCCGCTCAGTCTCCCGTACAGGCACAAGAGCAGCAGGCAGCAGAGATGATCAAGATCACATTCTCCCGTAAGCTTGCAAGAGCTTTTACAACAAAGAGCGGCAAGGATGTTGTTGCGATTTCTATCCCGAATGTGGATCCCAACGACAAGAGTCCTTGGGAAGAGTTCGTTCTTCCTGTCACGATGGTACATAGTGACCACTATGGGAGCAAGGCTCTGTGGGTGAAGCTCCCGGCTGACGGCTCAACTACACTTTCAAGAAACTTCAAGCCGTCTGAAGAAGGCGGTGAGTGGACAAAGCAGGAAAGAGTCGTCGATAACAACACTCTGAAGTCAATGGTTGAAGCTTACAAGCTCAAGCCCAAGACTCAGAACGCAAGATGATTCGAAACTTGGGAGGCGCTATTAATTAACACGTGTAATGATGCAGGTGTGCGTTAATTAGCGCTCCCCTTTCTTCCCCCCCATACCCCCTAACTAACCCTTTCAAGATTCTTAAGATATCCAGCTAAAAGAGAAAGTCTTAAGTTCTACGCTAGATAGCAGTAAACTATGAGTATCAGGATAGAAAGAAAACCTGAAGCTAAATCGCACATTTAACCTTTTAACTTGGGTGTATTAAGATGCAAGTGGTTAGGAAATTGACAGGCTTATAACACAAGCTTTTAAGTCTTTTTAGCCAGGCATTTTATAGACTGGGGGATGATCGTTATGATTACAAGAGATAAAGCGATTATCGGAATGATAGCCGGATTAACAGCTGTTTCCATTCTTTTTGGAGGCTGTAATACGGGTGAGACACCCGAAAGTTCTTCTTTTAGCTCAGACTTAATTCAAGATACTGATAATACTTCAGAATCTTTAATAGAAAGTGACGTTTCAGTTCCAAGTAATGCAACTGAATCTTCTTCTCTTATTAGCCAGACTGAAACATCTGTAACTGAGAAAAACACAGAAGAAAGTAACGCGGATACTTCAGGGAATGGAAACAGCTCTTCTTCAAATAAACAGACAGAGCAGAATTCGAGTAGTTCCAACTCCGGAAGTGACAGTCAAAACAACGGATCAGGTTCTGCCGGGACACAATCGACAGCAACTCCGACGCCTAAACCGACTGAAAGAGTCAGTTCTTCAGGCAGTAACTCGGGCAGTAGCTCTGCATCCGTAACATCCACTCCCGTTCCTACTGCAACACCGACACCGGTTTCAACAGCTACGCCGACACCAGAGCCGACTTCCACTCCCACGCCTACTCCGACACCTAAACCTGTCTGGGGTTGGGCTAATGCGAAAGGCACTATCAAAACGACTTACGATTCTGCCACTAACGGAAGCAATATCCCGATCGAAATTCCGAATATGCCCGTAAGTGGCGAGACCTGTGACGGTGAACTTACAGGATATGGCAAATCAACTGATGCAACAGAAGAAGCCGTCTGGAATTATCTTGATAACAAGTTCGGAGAAGATTTTTGTGGTGTGGGCCATCTTAAAGTCGTTGATGGATCCGTTCACTGGTAAGCACACTTAATCTTTTGTTTTAACCAAGCAAACCGTGAGAGAACAAATCTCTCGCGGTTTTTCTTTGCCCTGCCTCAAAGCGGGGCTTTTTGTTTTGAACACAAAAACGGAGGAATGTTTCACATGAAGAAATTTTTAGAGAAGGTCATTTCTTCAGCCAACAGAGCCGGAAAAGCACTCTTCGGAAGCTCTATCTCAAGAAAGATAGCTTCTGCTACCCTCGCTTTTACCGTAGCCCTCTCTCCAGTTGTTCCTTCCTTGGCTGTTATGGCCGATGAAGTTCATGAACCGCAGGAAGTAATTGAGGAAACAACGGTTGTTCAGACAGAAGTTGAAGCTACTGAGGCAGAAATCCCCTCAGAAACAACTCTGCCTGACTATTCAGAGTGCACCACCGAAACTGTTATCACTGAAGATGATGACATTGTCGTTGTCGATCCGACAGAAACAATCGACACAACCGCTCCCCCCACGGAGCAGGAAACAGAGCCTGTTGTATCCGAAACAACAGTTGAGACAACTCAGGCAGTCGAACAGAAGAAATCAGATGTCGTCTCAGCTAATGAGAGCAACTTCGCCGATCTTATCGCCGAACTTCCTTCCGCTAACCGCCTGATTGTTTACTACAAAGGCTCTTTGGACACAGAAGCAACCGGTGTTTATTATGACGGCGTTTATTACCTCAGTTATTCTTCTGAGGATGCCATGTTTGATGATCTTTGTGCCTTTGATGCAAAGGGAATTCCTTTCGCTATCGATGGTAATGCACAGGTCTGCGGCGGTCTTATTTCTTATAAGGCTGGCGTCATAAATCCTGATGCTTCAACAAAGATTGCCGTCATTGATACCGGTTCTGATCTTGCAAACGAGAAGTATTCAGTCATCGGTGATGATCTGAAGGATCACAACGGACACGGCACAGCCATGGTCAATAACATCCTTGCCCAGACCGATGACGCATACGTTATCTCAATCAAGACAATGGCAGATGACGGTACTGGTAATGTCTCCGATATCTGTGCAGCAGTTCAGCTCGCAACAGATCTTAAAGTCGACATTATCTTCATGGCTCTGTCGTTTAAGGATTCCGGTGATTACGATGCTTTCAAAAAGCTTGTTAAGGAAGCCCAGGATCAGAAGATTACTGTTATCGCTTCTGCAGGAAATAACAGTGCAGAAGCTTCCAAGTATCTTCCTGCAGGACTTAACGGAGTCATCACGGTCGGCGCTATTCTTTCTGACGAAGGAAACAAGAGCCCTGTATCCAACTATGGATCAGCTGTCGACTACTACGTAGTTGCAAACTACACATCCGACGCAGCTTCCATCTTCGCAGGCAAGTATATCGCCGGCAATACTGGTGATGTCGCAACATCCTGCCTCATGCAAGGCAGACCTAACGAGATTGGCGAAGATGAGCCCGTAGTAAATGCAAAGCGAACACTGGATCGTTACAACGATACCAAAGGCTCGTATATCTATATCACAGCTCAGCAGATGCGTAACATGGGTTATTCGTGCTCCGATGACTTCCGCGACGATATCATCAACGCAGCCAAGTATCTTTCAGGCGTAGACTACGGCACTTATGCCAACAATCATGGAACTGAATACGAGCAGGCATTCCTTTGTCTCGACTATGTTCACATGGTTTACGGCATGATCGTTATCCCTACAGGCCACGATAACCCGGGCGTTGGTGGAGAAGGCGATTTCGTAAGACACGGTCGCCAGACAACAACAGCTGCACCGAGAATTTCTAATGGACATGCTTGGTGGTGGGCTTACTTCTCCCTGAATACGGATAATGACGTAGGCGGCAAGAAGTATATCGGATCACCCTACTACTTATATCCTTACGTTCAGGGTACTTCCGTTCCGTACTGGACCGCAAATGTTGTTCGTCCAGTTGATAACATAAGCCAGAACAACTGCTACGACTGCAGTGTCAGTTGCAATGATTCAGCCGCTATGCGTGCGTTGAATATGGAAAGAGGCGACCTGGTCTTCTTCGGACCTGTCGCAAATGGTGATAATGCTGGCGGTTTCGGTCATGCGGCCATCTACAGTGGCACTAACGGATATTTCTATGATTGCGGAAGTACAACTTCAGGTAATCATTACCGTTCAGACGGAGCTATAGTAAATGGTCCCGGAAACTACAGTCGCATTATGGTCTATAAGATTGAGGACTTTGATGACACTCATAAAGAAGTAGAGATTTCCTTAACCAAGGCATCCGAAAATAGTTCTATTACAAGCGGCAACAGCTGTTATTCATTGGCTGGCACAACTTACGGATTGTTCAGCGATCCCGCCTGCACCAACAGAGTAGCAACATTCATTGTTGATGCAAACGGAAATGCCTCAACGAAGTTCACATCAGAATACGACCAAACTTACTACCTCAAGGAGCTCGCTGCCGGAAAGGGTTATGAGCTTGATAGTCGAGTATTCACGGTTACGATAGATGCTGACGGTATTGTTGAAGTTGATCGCGGAATATCAACCACTAAAGATAATGACGTTTACTATATTCATCTCAGCGATATACCGATGAGAGATGATCTCCGCATTACGATCAACAAGACACTTTCCGATGGAACCATCATCCCTAATGACAGCGGTGCATACAACGGTGCCAAGTTCCGCTTGGAATACTACTCCAAAGAGGTAACGGATTTCCGTTCATTATCTTCTTCTGATGCAAACGTCGTATTCGAGTTCACAACAAGCAACAAGACAACCGTAATCAACAGATCGTTCCTTGCAGGATTGACACCTGTAAAGGGCAACAATATCTTCACTTCCTTTTCTGGCAACGCAATGCCGTTAGGTACATATCGCTTGCAGGAAATAGACGCACCTGACGGATTTGCTTGTGCACCTGACTACTGGATCTTAACAATCTACGATGATCCGAACACCGAAAATCAGGTAATCAGGACAAGAACCAAAATCACTGCTGACGGCAAGAATACAGCCGTATCCAACATTGTTGTCGGCAACACGGCAAGTGATGCATATATCAGCATCAATGAACCTGTCGTAATGGGTCGTTTCCACCTTAACAAGGAAATGCAGGAGAAGAACATCGTATCTGATGTTACACGTTATACCTTTAAACTTTATGCTAACTCCGGTGCTAACGGTACCGAAGAGCTTATCGCTACAGGAACAACGGAACGTGACGGTAATGTCTTATGGACTTATACCGGCAAGGGCTTAACTCTTACAGGTAACGACAACAATACACCGTTATCCAGAAGAACCCTTGAAAGCGGCCAATCTGCAGGCAAGACTCATAACATCATCCTCCCGGTCTGGAAGACAAATACCGAAAAGTTCACTTATACCGTCTATGAGTATCGTCCTGACACAAAGTACGGTACAACAGACATTAAGTACACCTCTTCCGTTCCTTCCGGCTGGATTAAGGTATCCGACAACGAGTTCAAGATGTCTTTCACCTTGGATGCAAATGCTGATGAAACTTCAAAGCAATACGCAGTATCCGACAGCGAAGCACCATTAACATCCAAGACTGTAGTAAATCATGAAGAGTTCACCGGTCTTAATGTTAAGAAGGTCGTTCCTTTAAACAACCCGTTCGATGTTACGAAGGTAATCTTCAAGGTCTATAACACCGATAACGGCAAGGATACCCTTATTGCAAACGGCACTGTTGATTCAAGAGGAAACGTAACCTGGTACAGAGTCAATGCATCCGGCTTCGGAACTGATCCTGCGACAAGCCTTAATACTCTCAACAACCTGCCTCTAGGTCATTACCGTATCGAAGAGACATGGGACAAGGAATATCTTGATCTCAACGATCAGATTTCGATACTCATCGAAGAGAAGAACAATAACATCGGCTGGACAAAGTCTGAAACAAGGACTTCTTATACCTACACCTGTGCTCTTGATCTCTCTGACAAGTCGAACGATAAGAACGTTCTCCCCTTAAATGTTGAGAATGAGAAATTCGTACAGGAGTTCAATCTGGTTAAAAACGTTACTGTTGAAGGTGATGCTTCAACCATAAAGGCTGAGCTCTATCTCATAAGTGACGATCAGGTGCTGCTCATCTCAACAGGCACCGTTACAACAAACGGCATCGGATCTTACGGTTTTACTTGGGACTACAAGGGAACTCATAAAACCGCCGACGGCATTGATACTCTTGAATTACCTGTCGGTACTTACAGAGTTATCGAGTATTGCCCGGAGACATACTATAAGGATACGGAGATTCCGTACACTTATATGACTCCTGAAGGCTTCACTTCCAAGGTCGTTGACGGCAGACTCCAGTTCTATAAGGACTTCGAGCTTAAGCGCGGAGAGTTCAAGACTCTTAAGACAACCGTAACCAACGTAAGAATCGAAGGTTCGTTCGACATCATAAAGGTTGAGCGTTCCGACATCGCTTCCATCAAGACATTCAACTTTGAAGTCTATTATAGAGGTAACGGAGCTTCCGCTTCTGATACGGCAGTTCTTATAGAGAAAGTTGCAATCAAGACAACTGACGGCAAGGGCTCCGCTTCACTTACGAAGCTTCCTGAAGGCTGGTACGAAATCCGCGAAGTCGGTACAGGATCTGAATGGATCTCACATTGGGCTAATACTGACTCCGTCACAAACGGCAACAAGATTGTTCATCTGACATCCAAAGACAGAACAATCGCCGCTCTCTCCGTCGATGACGGCATTAAAGAGAACGGTAAAGCGATAAATGCTGTTGTTTGCTATAACGATTTAAAGCCCGAGATAAAGACAACTCTCATTGACAGAGGAACAGATGCGCATATCACGACTTGTTCCGAAACAGCCGAGCTTGCCGATACCGTTTCCTACAAGAACCTAATGCCCGGTCATTATGCAATGCTCGGTGTATTACAGGACAAGAATAACGGCGGTGCACTCCTGGATAAGGATGGTAACGAGATTACCGGCAGCACCGAGTTTGATGTCCCTGAGGTTCTCGATGAATATGGTCAGCCCATTCCTCAGTCAGGTAAGGTCGACGTTATCTTTACGCTCGACACAACAAAGATTGAAGGAACAGTCATTGTCGCTTTTGAGGAACTTCATATAGATTCCATCACAGGCGAATTGGTTGTTGAACACAAGGATATCAACGATGTTGAGCAGACTGTCGTTGTTCCCAAGATCAAAACAACAGCAACCGACATCGATAACGGCACTCATACCCTGACCTACAAGGAAAGAGTAAACATCTCCGATAAGGTCTCCTATACAGACCTCGTGATCGGAAGAACTTATGTCGCCAGCGGAATTCTAATGGATGTAGCTACAGGCGAGATCTACAAAGATTCCGAAGGTAAGACATACAACGCTTCCACCGAGTTTGTTGCAACCGAAAAGGATGGGTTCGTTTATGTCGTTTTCAAGAATGTCCTTATTCCTTACTCAAAGACAACAATCGTAGTATTCGAGGATGTCACCGATAAGGAAAAGGGCGTTAAGGTTGCAGTTCATGCAGATCTTACGGATAAGGATCAGACAATCGAAAGGCCGACAGCTCATACTGTCGCAACCATAAACGGCAACAAGGTCATTTGGCTTGCTTCAACTGAGATTCGCAACCTTACGATCACAGATACCATCTCCTACACCGGACTTGAAGTCGGTTCTCTTTACAGAGCAGAAGCAACACTCTTCAAGGTTAACGGCACGCAGCTCATGGTTGATGCCCAGCCTATCAAGAGCATTGTCGAGTTCACACCCGGCACCAAGGATGGGACTGTTGACGTAAACATCACCTTCTCAACAGAAGGCCTTTCCGAAGGCGACAAGATCGTAGTCTTTGAGAAGATCTACGATGTAGCAAGCGAAACTGAGATTGCTGACGGCTCTCAGACAGAGGATCTTCTTATCGCAAGACACGAAGATCTCAACGACAGTGATCAGACGATCACAATCCACTTCAGACCAACAACTGGTGAGATCATTCCGACATACACAATGATCGGAGCCAGTCTCGTTGCTCTTTCAGCTCTCATTGCAGCATTCCTTTTCAGAAGAAAGAAGAGAACAGCATCCCCCGAATAACTCTTCTTCACTTTCGTGCCCCGTGGGTTAGATTCTCACGGGGCTTTTCTTTTCCCAAGGAGGCATTATGAGAATAAAAAGAATAACCGTTAATGTCGGTAGGATACTGCTGGTCATTGTTTTCTTAGTCGGTCTGGTTCTTCTATCCACCAACTTTATCAAGACACGAATCAGGCAGAATGTTGCGGATGAAGCGATCGAAGCTGCTGAAAGCGTCATAGATGACGGCGGCGGAGTTATCACCTTCAAGTTACCAGTAACCGACTACCTTATGGTCAACGGAGAAAGCGGCGAAGAGGATAAGACCATTGAAGATCTTCTTCGTGAGATGAACGCAATATCTTCAGAACATGAAAACATCCGGCTACTCGGAATCCTGGAGATACCTTGTATCGAGCTTAAAGAACCCATTTGGGATTCATGTTCTTCAACTGCCCTGCGTTTTGGTGTCGGACGATTTCCTCAGACATGCCAGATTGGAGAAGAAGGAACCTGTACTCTTTTCGGACACCGAATGGAGAGCCACACGCTCTTCTGGAACCTTCAGGCGCTCGAGAACCTTATCGGTGAGGAAGTAATCGTCACCACCACAGACGGCGTTCAGCATAAATACACGATCGAATCCACCACCTATGTAAAGGATGCAGGACTCGATCCGTATATGAGAGCCGATTCGTTCAACACTGAACATTTATGTTTAGCGACATGCGGCTACGGCCAAGACCCCAACAACCCCAACATTTACAGGCCAAGGAATACGGAATTCATAGTTATCTGTGTGCCTGAAGACTGACAAAGGAGATTTTTATGAGCAAGGATCAGGAAATATACGTTTTTCTAATTGAGAACCATAAGGGTAAGGATAATGCAATTCACAGCAAAGATCTTGAGAAACTCTTTAATATCTGTCCTCGGACCGTTCGCAATTATATCAACAAAATGCGCAAGTCAGGTCTTCCTATCTGCAGTGATGATTCCGGTTACTGGATCGCAGCTAATCCCAGAGAGGTAAATAGGACGGTCAAGCGTTTAGGCGACTTCGCAGGCGAAATTAACAACGCCAGGACAGGACTTGCGTATGCAACGATCCAGATGCGCAGCGTAACAAGAATACAAGAAGAAATCCACATAACCGTAAAGGTTGTCTGACCTGCTTCCCGGTTGGGACAGCAGGTTTTTATTCCCCAAAAAGCAACCCGTATTGGGTGCAGAAATAAATAACACAAGGAGGTATCTGACATGAGATCAGATGAAATCACAGTGCTTGAGCCGGAGCTCATTACAAATGACAACGGCAAGGGTGTACGACTTTTCGCTTATGCAAGTTCAATGAGCGGAAAAGAAGAAAGCGCCTTGGGTAACAAGGCAAGGAATGGTTCCGGCATCTCCGGATTAATGAAAGAGCTTGAAAAGACCAAGCTCGATGCATGAGAAAGGCAGGTATAAACATGGATTTTGAAGCTTTCAAGAACAATTTGATGGAGCTCGTTATTCAGGAGCTCGACAACAGAGGAATCGAGGATATCTCACTCAAGTTCAACACGATCAACTCCCCCGACGGCATGACCGATAGGCTCATGGTTTCCGTTGGTGATGCAAAGATGTCTATGTCATTCAGACTCAAGGAGATCTTCACTGATTATGAGAACGGTCTGGATTTGGAAAGATGTGTTGACCGTATCTGCAACACTATCAAGGCGAACATCACCGTTATCGAAACTAAGGAAGGCGACGTTAAGGCATTCATTACCGATTATGAGCAGGTAAAGGATCACACTTACCTCAGGCTGGTTCCAGGTACCTCTCCTGTTTTGAAGGAAGCACCTCACAGAAAGTTCCAGGATACTGCTCTTGTTGTCAGTGTTCACCTTGATTCCTTCTCCGATGACAACGGCAAGTCAGTAGTCGTCGTAACAAAGCCTCTCATGGAGATGTACGGTGTAGATGAAAAGCAGCTCTTTGCAGATGCAGAAAAGAACTCTATCGAGAAAGAACCGGTTGTCTTCACACCCCTTGTTGACATGATCAAGAACCTCATCGATAAGGATGAAGTTCCCTCTCCTGAGGAAATGGGAATTGTAACCTATATTGCAACTAACAAGACCGGTTTCCACGGTGCTTCCGTAGTAACTTATCCCGAGTTTCTTGAACAGGCAACCGAGAAGATGGGCGGCAGCTTCTTCATGCTTCCTTCTTCCGTTCACGAGTTTATTCTCCTCAAGGATGATGGTAAACAGAAGGCAAAGGATCTCAACAAGATGATCAGGAACGTCAATGAGACAGTTCTTGAGCCGAGAGATTTCCTCTCCAACCAGTGCTATCACTATGATGCCAAGACAAAAGTGCTTGAGACCGGTGTTAAGTACGATAAGGCAAAGGAGAAGAAAGCAGGTGCAAGATGACCTACGATGAATACATCGCCGAGACCACGAAGAACTGCATGAAAGCATTAGCCGACCGCACCAATCGTGAGCTCGAGAACATCGAACTTATAAGAAAAATCCTTTGGCAGGAAGAACGGGTAACAGGTGTGATCAGTGGTGTTTGCTCTTCAATGAAGGGTAAAGCCGCTGAAAACATCAAAGGAGTCCTTTTTAATGACTTGTTCCTAAATGACTTTAATGAAGTCGGATTAAATATGCAGAACGTTATGGCTTATGGTCCTGAGGCAATCGATGTTGTCGCCAGATGCCTCGCGCTTAAACATATCAATATCAACAGGCTCATTGAAGAGGAACGCGAAAGACGCCGCAGACGCGAAGCGGAATCAACGCGCAAATGCTCTTTCAGAGTATGATGCATAGGGGAAGGATTCAAATGGGTCCTTCCCTTTAATAAATGATATAATTCTCTGTATGAATCTTGTTTGGGAGAAACAACATGAGCAATCATATATTCGTAGGTCATGGAGAAGGAAGTGTCTCAGGTAAGGACGACTCGGGCAAAGCCATAAAGCTATATAAAGCTCTTAGCAAAGAAGATCTCGTTCCATATGAAAACGAGTTGAACCCCCAAAATATGAATTCGCTTTTTCCTGTTCAACATTGCTACTATCTGAAGACTTTGACTAAAAAAGTATACCTTGGTTTTTGTGTGAACCATTACAGAAGCGTATGTGATGGGATGTCAACTTTCTACTTTGCAAAAGTTCAGACATACGATTCGCTATATGGCAAAGGTATAGCTACAATCATGTCGTGTCATAAAATCCTACGACTAATGGAATTGTGTGATGACACATTTGCAATAACAGCAATTCTTGATGATGATGCAAAAGCCATTTGGAATAATGGACAACCTCACACCGATGGGACTCCTTCTTTTTATATCTACAAGAAAATATTCCAACATGAAGCACCATTTAGAATTAGCAGCGAAAGTCGTTGGCAAGATAAGATAGTATTTGATATCAATAATAGAGAAGAAGACAAAAAATACTATAAGGATCTTTTTGAAAGCAAAGTTAAGAATTTAAAGATTTAACACTATATAATCCATGCATTTTGAGCGTTCGAGTCAACTCGAACGCTTTTTTATTGGCACAGCATGAACAGGAGGATTTGTATGCAAAGAATTAAACCAGAAGACATAGAACATGCTAGAGAAATGGATCTTCTGACTTATCTTGCCTGTTTTGAACCTGGCAATCTAAAACAAGTATCCGCAAATGTCTATTCCACCATAGAACATGACTCGCTCATCATAAACAACGGCAAGTGGTGCTGGTTCTCACGTGGTATTGGTGGCAAAAATGCTTTGGACTATCTAATTAAGGTCAGAGGCCTTTCATTTCCTGATGCTGTTGCAAGACTCATTGGGACTCCCACCGAAACGCTTCCGGTTACAATAAGACCACCGCTAAATACACCCAAGATCTTCCTGATGCCAGAAGTGAATTGTGATCCTTCCAACGTCATCAAATACCTTGTTGGTCGTGGAATCGATCCCGAGATAGTTCGGTGGTGTATTGATCACAAGCTCATATTCGAGACGACTAAATACAGCAATGCACTCTTCATCGGATACGATCAAGATCACAATCCAAAATATGGTGCAGTAAGATCAACAACTGGAGATTATAAAGGTGATGTCAAAGGAAGTGACAAGCGTTACGCCTTCAAAATCGTAAACGCCAAGGATCCGAGATCGGTCTATGTCTTCGAGGCAGCGATTGATCTTCTTTCTTTTGCCACTCTCGAGAAACAGTTCGGTGAGAAGTGGCACAAGAAAAGTTACCTTTCTCTTGCCGGCATTGGGAACGGAAAAACTGTTCCAAAAGCTCTTGAACAGTTTCTAAAAGATTATCCCAACATCAGTCACATTCATCTTCTATTGGATAGCGACGAGCCCGGCCGAATAGCAGCCCAAAACATAAAAGCAGCACTTGGAGATAGGTACATCATCAAGTATATGCCTCCACCCAACGGAAAGGACTACAACGAGTTTTTGCAGTCCAAAAACACCAAGGGAAAGCAGCCGAAACCTATTCGTCGATGATTATATTCAAATGAGTTTTAGTAAAACTCAACTGAGTAAAAACCGAAGGCTTTCCAAGGGTTTCAGGGATGCTTCCCTGACAAGCTCTCTGTGTTTGTATATACAAACGCGATGCTTGTTCGTCCGTTCCGAAGTGAAACAGAAAGGATAATCTCATGAAAGATAAAACCAAAAACAGAACTGTCTCAATCCTTTTTCGAGTCACCCCGAACGAGTGTAAAGCTATCCGAGCCAAAGCAAAAATGTCAGGTCTGAGCATGAGCGAGTTCATAAGACGTTCTCTTAATGGTCAGAAGATCACTACTGCTCCTCCGGTCGATTTTTACACTCTACTTTGGCAAATAAAAAGGATTGGCAGTAACCTTGATCAGCTTCTTCGCAAACTAAACACCTATGGAATCGCATACAGTCTTGAACTGAAAAAATGCGAGGAAGATATCAAAGAGATGAAGAGATTGCTGATCGAAACTTATCAACCGGGGAAAGGAGTAACCGATGGCAGTAACATCGATATGGGCAGTAACGACTCATTATGAGCGAGCAATCGAATATGTCATGAACCCCGAGAAGACAATTGAAAAACCTGAACTCAGTCCTGAGGCTATTGCTGCAAGAAAAGCAGTCGGTGATGTTATTGACTACGCAAGAAATGGAGATAAGACAGAACAGATGATGTATGTCACCGGCATCAACTGCAATCCGAAAGATGCTGCCAACGAATTCATGGAAACTAAGCTGATGTGGAACAAGACCGGTGGCCGTCTTGCCTATCACGGTTATCAAGCTTTTCTTGAGGGTGATGGACAGATCTCAGCGCAAACAGCACACGAGATTGGAGTTAGACTGGCTCAGGAAGTATGGGGTGACAGATTTGAGGTCGTTGTCGCAACACATCTTAATACTGATCATTATCATTCTCACTTTGTAATCAACTCAGTTTCATTCAGAGATGGATACAAATATCGTCGGACAAAAGCAGATTATTGGAAAATGCGGTTAGTTAATGACAAACTCTGCAAGGAATACGGTCTCCATATTGTTGTGGATCCGTTCGGCAAAAGCGGTAGAACCTTTGATGAATGGCAAGCTGAACGTCAAGGAAGAATGACTGTCAGAGGAACGATCCGAGAAGATATAGATTATGCTATACGACTTTCCCGAAGCGAAGAAGAGTTCGCCCGGACCATGAAAGAACTCGGGTATAAATTCAAGTTCTTCCAAAAAGATGGTACTCCACTGGAACATCCCGGTCTTAAGCCACCTGGAGCTAAGGGATATTTCAGATTCAGAGGACTGGGACCCGATTACGATTATCTTTCAATCAGAAGGCGCATCATCGAGAACACACTTGTTCCGAATACGCCTTTTTTAATTGAACAGGAAGATAAAAGATTTCGTGAAGATCAGCCTAAAGAGAATGGTCTTCCATTTGCGTACCGAAGTTACTGCATCAGATTATATTCGTTTATCTGCAAGCCTAAAAAGGCAAAACGGGAATATATCTCCATGGCAATACGTGAGGATATTCGAAAGTTGGATAGATATATTGCCCAACTGGATTTCATATACAAACATGAAATCGGAGATAAAGGGTCCATTGAAGACAAAAAAGCCAACTTCGTTTCTGAACTCAGGCACTTGTTGAGTGAACGACGAAGACTTAATACGGAAAAAGAAAGAGCCATCAGACATCACGATGGAGCCCTCATCAATGCAAAAACGGCTGAGATAGGAGAAATCTCCAAGCGGATCCGCGAAGTAAGAAAACAGATCAAGATGTGTGATGAGCTATATATCGATTCCGACAAAGTTATGGAAAAGGCATACGCGGAAATAGCTAAGAGAGAAAAGCAGTCATCTATTCTCTCGCACACAATTCCGAACCAACAGAAAGAAATAAATACAAGGAGGAATAATAATGGCAGTTGAAAATGAAACAGCTGATCAGGTCGTCAGAATGATTCTACAAGGCAGCGAAGTTGTCCTGAAGCTGTCCGGTGAAGCAGCGTTAAAAGTCGCAACGATGATCTATAACGCGCTTAAGGGAGATATGACCACCAAAGGCCGAGCTACTCTTTGGGAGTTCATGAAGTCAGGAAAAGAACAGAAGATGTTCACTATACCTGATACCCACCTCAAAGCATTTACCCTGGCCAGCAAAAAGTATGGTTTTCCTTTCGTAGTACTGAAAGATAAAACCAGTAAAGACGGCTTTACCAACATTTTGGCATACTCATCTGATGCTCCAAAAGTCGATCGTGTAATGGATACTCTTAAGATCACTGCACAGAGAATTAACGTCAAATCCGAGATTAAAACTAATATCGGAGATTTGGTTAATGCTTTTAACTTCCAGATGCAGGTCCCATTTGAGCTGATTGACGGATTACCGGAAACACCTAAACACGACAGGAGACTTTTAACTGAACTTCAGAAGTACGCTTCTAAGATCAAGCAGAAAGGACCACAGGTAGTAGAACCCGTCAAGCTTTTGGGCAAACCTAACGGAAGATATGAACTCATACCCGGTGAAGGAGCTAAAAGGATTATGGCATTCCGCCTCGCAGGTTATAGCACAGCTGTAGCCGACATCATGGTTCCAAAGGAGAAACAGATTGAGGTCAAAGCGGAAAATATTGACGAGCGACCGCCTCAGGAACGTAATGAGGTACCGAAATTGAATATCAAAACCTTTTCGCCTGAAAAGGAACCTGCAAAAGAGGAAAAACAGACTGTAAACCCTACTATGGCCCGAACGTCAAGAAACCCAGCGTCCGGGCAAGACTTCGGGGCGAGCTCGAAAAAAGACGGAAGCACGATATCTATGACTGAACCTGAGAAGAAACCTTCTGTAAGAAAGAAACTCAAAGAGTGCAAAAAGATATCGGAAGATAGGCAGTCTGCCAAGAATCTTGCTAAGGAACTTGATAAGATCACTCCGCCTAAAAAGCCCGATGTGAGGTGATGCCTATGAGGAGATCAACGAACAAGTTCTCCACTTCGATGATCATCTTATATCTTATCGGTCTCATCCCGGTCATATGGTTATCGTTAAGATCGGCACCATACTTCATAACACGCGGTCTTGTAGGAATACTCGAGCATTCAAATGAGATATTCGACAGTCCATTTCATATAACAATTGTAGAGGGCAGCCTTCGGGTTGTCCTTTTATTTTGTTTCCTTTACGCAATCGGAATCGGTATATATATCTCAATTGAAAGAAACTACAGGAGACGTGAGGAACATGGATCCGCCAAATGGGGTAACGCAAACCAGATCAACCGGAAATATCAAGCAGAACCCGAAGAGGCCAACAAGATCCTTACCCAAAATGTCAGGATTGGCTTTAATGGTCGCGAACACCGCAGAAATCTCAACGTTCTTGTAGTCGGCGGTGCCGGTGCCGGTAAGACCAGGTTCTACGCTATGCCCAACATCTTACAGGCAAATAAGGACTCCAAGTTCTCAATGGTAATACTGGATTCCAAAGGCGGAACTGTTCGGTCCTGTGGCCAATATCTTGTTGATCAGGGCTACGACGTTCGTATATTGGATTTCGTAAACCTTGACCGAAGCGCCTGCTACAATCCATTCGTATATCTGGAATGTGATGACGATATTCAGCGTCTTACTACAAACCTTATCAAAAACACGACACCTAAAGGCAGCCAGACTACGGACCCCTTCTGGGATCAGGCAGCCGAGATGCTTCTGAAGGCACTTGTTTTCTATCTCTACTATGAAGCACCGCCTGAAGAACAGAACTTCCCAATGATCATGGATATGATCCGTGCAGGTGATGTCAAAGAGAACGATGACGATTATGAATCGCCTTTGGATATTCTCTTCAAAGAACTTGAACTGCGCGATCCCGAGCATATTGCTTTGAAATACTACCGAAGCTATCACTCTGGCGCTGCTCAAACATTGAAATCGATCCAGATCTCACTCATGGCCAGACTTGAAAAGTTCAATCTCCCTTCACTTGCAGCTATCACGCAAGATGATGAGATGAGGCTCCGTGAACTCGGTGAAACTAAAGGCGCAATCTTCGCGATCATCCCGGATAATGATCAGTCCTACAACTTCATTATCGGCATGCTTTATACTCAGCTATTCCAGCAGCTCTATCGCAGTGCTGATTTTAAACATGGCGGTCGTCTGCCTTATCACGTTCACTTCATCATGGATGAGTTCGCAAATGTGTGTCTGCCTGATTCATTTGATTCGCTCCTGGCAACTATGCGCTCCCGCGAGATCTCCGTAAGCATAATCCTTCAGAACCTGGCTCAACTTAAAGCCTTATTCGAGAAGAACTGGGAATCCATCGTAGGTAACTGTGATGAATTTCTGTATTTAGGCGGAAATGAGCAAAGCACTCACAAATATGTCAGTGAGCTCTTGGGTAAGGAAACGATCGATACGAATTCATATGGTCTCAACAGAGGCCGCAACGGGTCCTTCACAAGGAATGATCAGCTTCAGGCGAGAGAACTCATGACACCCGATGAAGTTCGAATGCTGGATAACCGTTATGCAATTCTCTTCATAAGAGGTGAGTATCCGGTTATGGATCTCAAGTATGACCTCATGAAACATCCAAAGATCGAATTTACGGAAGACGGCGGTGCTGAGCCATTCATTCACGGAATTAAATCGAGATCTGAAGCAACAATCTCGCTTGTGGGTAACGTGCCCGAAGTACGTAACAAGGCAGTCAATATTGATGACCTTGTTAAGGAACAACACGACTTTGAGGTTCTTTCTAATGAGGAACTCGAAGCAATCTATCTTAAAAAGGAGAATCAAGAAAATGATTAAGAATAATCTTAAGCATGAAGTTACTGCTCTTGAAAAAAGCAGACGCAAGTCAGTTTTGAAGGGTTATCTCATTACTGCCATCACCTGCTCCATTGTAGGAGTATGTATGCTCCCTGTTTTGGCTGATAGTGACGCTGAGACTGCTATCAACAATATGTCGAACATCGTCTTCGGCATCATAAGGGCAGTCGGAATCATGCTCGCTGGTTGGGGTCTTGTTCAGGTCGGTATGAGCTTCCAGAGCCACGATCCGTCCCAGAGATCTCAGGGATTCCTTTGCCTTGCAGGCGGTCTTATCATCGTCTTTGCAAAGTCTATCCTTACTGCGATTGCTCCTGGTGTTTTCACCTGAGTTAAGGAGGTGCGTTTATGGGTACCGCTGCTTGGTATGAGCTTATGCAAGGTCTCGCATACCTTGGAGATATGCTCGACAAGATGTGGGCCATGCTTACAGCTTCCCCTCAATCGTTCAAAGGCGGCACGATCTGGAGCATCATTGAAACGATTAATGGTGTTTTGGGCGCGGTAGGCACTGCTCTCCTGGTCTTGTTTTTCACGATAGGCGTGATCAAGACCTGCGGAAGCTTTGCCGAGCTCAAGAAACCTGAGACAGCAGTTAAGGTATTTATCCGTTTTGCCATCGCTAAGGCTTTGGTCGATAACTGCCTTAAACTGCTCGTCAACTTCGTTATCATCGTTCAAAGCGTGATTTCGACTATAACGAAAGCAAATCCAATCGGCACAGCTTTGGAATTTACTATTCCATCTGATGTTTCATCAAAGTTTGATAGTGTCGGCATTCTTGATGGTGCGATCCCACTTTGGGCGGTATGTTTCATAGCTCACATAGCTCTTATCGTGATCAGTATGGTCCTGCTTCTTACCGTATACGGAAGATTCTTCAGGATCTTTATCTATGCAGCAATAGCACCAATCCCGTTATCTACAATAGCGGGTCAGCCTACGGAAAACATTGGTAAAAGTTTCCTGAAAAGCTTCGCCGGTGTTTGTCTTCAGGGCGTCGTTATCGTCCTTGCCTGCATAATCTTCACCGCTTATGCAGCATCTTCACCGACTGCTATAGATACAACATTAGAACCTATACAGATGGTGTGGGGTTATGTTGTCAGTGTCGTTTTCAATATGCTGGTTTTACTGGGCTTGGTTAAAGGCTCTGACCGTATCATCCACGACATGATGGGATTGTAAGGAGGTTCATTCATGGAAATAAACATAAACAAAGATATTCGCGAATATACCGAAGCTGTTTTCTTCGGTCTTAACTTAAGGCAGCTTATATGTTCAGGTTTGGCGGTTGCTTCTGCAGTAACCGTATATTTCTATTGCCGTAATACAGTGTCTCAGGAAATGATCACCTATATCTGCATAGCTGTAGCTGCGCCATTTGCTGCAATAGGTTTTATCAAGTATAACGGCATGCCCATGGAGAAGATCTTCTGGGCATGGCTCACTGATAACTTCCTGTTTCCAAGAAGACTTACGGTTAAGGCCAACAACGTATATCAGAAAGCACTTTCCGGTTACTTCGCTGTTAAGGAAAAGGAGGCACTTAATGCTCAAGAGCATACAGACAATACTGAAGCAGGATAAAGAGATGTTCTCTGTTCCGGCTCGGGTTCAAGACCTGTTGCCGGTTCAGAGAATATGGCCTGACGGGATCTTTCAGGTTGGTCCGAATAAGTATTCGAAGACATGGAAGTTTTCGGACATCAACTATCAGGTAGCAAGCGAAGAGGATAAAGAGAATATGTTCCTGCTCTATTCAGATATCCTCAATGCGTTCGACAGCGCTGCCACCACCAAGATCACGGTGAACAATCACCGTTTGAACAAGAAGGACTTTGAGAATTCGATCCTCATGCCAATGAAGAATGACGGCCTCGATGAGTACCGTCAAGAGTATAACGATATGCTCTTGGAAAAGGCTACGGGCGCTAATGGTATCACGCAGGAAAAGTATATTACCGTTTCGATCAACAAGAAATCTGTTGAGGATGCACGCACTTATTTTGCACGCACCGGTGCCGATCTTCAGATGCGTTTTTCTTCTTTAGGCAGTTCTCTAGAAGAACTTAATGCAACAGAGAAACTCCGTATACTCCACGATTTTTACCGTCAGGGCGAAGAGATAAACTTCGAATTTGATATGGCGCAAAAGGCTAAGCTTGGTCATGACTTCAAGGACTATATCTGCCCGGATACGATCGAGAGATGCAACGACTATATCAAGCTCGGTGAGAAGTATGTTCGTGTCCTATTCCTTAAGGACTACGGCAACTATATCAGCGATGACACTGTAGCCGAACTCACGGACATGAATCAGAACCTCATGCTCTCGATCGATGTTCTCTCCGTTCCAACCGATGAAGCGATCCGCGAAGTTGAGAACCGCCTTCTTGGTGTTGAGACAAATATCACTAACTGGCAGCGCAAACAGAATCAGAATAACAACTTCTCAGCTGTTATCCCTTATGACATGGAGTTGCAGAGAACCAAGACAAAGGAATTCCTTGCTGATCTCACTACCCGTGACCAGCGTATGATGCTCTGCCTTATTACTATGGCAATATCTGCTGACAGCAAGGAACAGCTTGATCTTGCCACTGAGAGCTTACAGGCAGTTGCTAAAGGAAGGCACTGTCAGATGGCTGTTCTTAAATGGCAGCAGGCAGATGGTCTAAACACGGTCCTCCCATTCGGTGTACGGAAGATCGATTGCTTCAGGACACTTAATACGGAATCCTTGGCAGTATTCCTTCCGTTCAAGACACAGGAGATTATGGACAAGGGTGGAATTTACTATGGTGAGAATGCGATCTCGCATAACCTCATCATGTGCAACAAGGCTAACCTTTTGAATCAGTCCGCCTTTCTTTTAGGCGTGCCTGGTTCCGGTAAATCCTTCTCTGCAAAAGAGCTCATAACATTCCTTATGCTCAACACGGATGACGATATCCTCATCTGCGATCCGGAGGGTGAGTACGCTCCCCTTGTTGAAGCAATGGGGCCTGAGATGGGCTCCGTTATCCGAGTATCGGCTGGCGGTCGCGATAGGCTCAATGCCATGTATATGGTTGACGGTTACGGAGAGAACGACCCCATTGTCGTTAAGTCTCAGTTCATCATGTCGCTTGTCGAGCAAATCGATAAGAAAGGTGTCGGACCCCAGCAGAAGTCCATCATCGACAGATGTGCTGCAGCCGTATACCGTGAGGCTGATCGCTTGAGATCTTCCGGCGGTGCAACTCCAACACTTTGCACCTTCCGCGAGAAGCTCCTTCAACAGCCTGAAAGAGAAGCACGTCAGATTGCGTTATCCCTTGAGTTATTCACTACCGGATCTCTTGATATCTTCGGCCGTGAAAGCAATGTGGATATGGACAAGCGTGTTGTCGTTTTCGACATACATGGCTTAGGCAGCCAGCTTAAGCCCACGGGACTTCTTGTCATAACGGACACTATGCTTAACCGAGTAACCCTTAATTGGAAGAAAGGTAAGCGTACACATGTCTTTATCGATGAGTTCCATGTCGTATTCGAAAACGAGTTCTCCGCACAGTTCTTCAACTCCGCTTGGAGACAGTTCCGTAAGAGAAATGCTTATCCGACTGCGATCACTCAGAATGTCGAGTATCTTCTGGATTCCGTACAGGCATCCACGATGCTTTCAAACTCTGAGTTCGTAATAATGCTCAATCAGGCGGCTTCTGACAGGGCTAAACTCGCAAAACTCCTTAATATCTCCGAGATCCAGATGCGATACATCACAAACGCACCAGCCGGATCAGGTCTTATAAAGTACGGCTCGGCCCTTGTTCCTTTCGTCAACAAGTTCAATAAGAACACCAAGCTCTATGAACTTATGACGACCAAGCCAGGTGAAGGGCAATTCGCGAATGGCTGACTATGGCCCTTGCCAATTTAGTTAGGCAAGGGCTTTTATTACCTAAAAGGAGTTTAGAAAGATGCCTCAAATATCTATAGTTGAGCGCGAGAAAGAAATAAAGCAGGTGTCGCGTCTCGATGACTTAAAACCTGCTACAGAAAAAACCATAACCAAGGTACAAAACAGCACTCGAGTTGAAGAAACCGTAGTTAGCGATACAGCCTCTGCTACTTTTAAAGCCGCCCAAAGAGCAAGTATTGCTGCCATAAGGCATGCACAATCTTTGACAGAGAAATCCGACAAATCAGAGGATCAGGAAGCAATAGATCAGATCGAAGCTTCCGGCAGAAACGCCATATCCGATTCCTATGATGCTGCCTTGAATGCCAAGGATTCATTAAGGCGTCAAATCAGGAAGAAACGCCCTGATATCAAGAATTCAAAGGATATTAAGATAGGAACTAGAAGTATCCGCAAAGCAGACCGAACCCTCAAAAGCACTACTGAGGGATCTCGATTAGCTGTCAAAAGTACAATCGAAGCCTCAAAGCAAGCTGCTATTGTTTCGCAGAAGGTTGCTAATGCTAAAAAAGCTGAGCGCCTTTCAAGAAAAGCGGCTGAGAGTGTTAAGAAAATCGTCAAAGGCATAATCAAGGCGATTAAACAACTTTTTGCTGCCTTAGAAGCAGCTTCTATCCCCATTATGCTGATAATTGTCTTAGCTTGCGCTATCGGTGCCCTGGTAGCATCTGCTTTTGGTATATTCTTTACAGGAGATGTATCCGGAGAAAGCACTAAGACCCTTCAGGAAGTCGTTCTAGAGATTAATCAGGGCTATAACCGATATATCGATGAGATTAAGACAACCATTACACATGACAAGCTCACCATTGATGGAAATGGTACTTCCTGGCCTGATGTTGTTGCAGTTTATGCGGTCTATATGACTACCAAATCAGATGGAGCAACTGATGTTGTTCATATGACCGCTGATCACGAGAAGGTTCTCTACGATATCTTCTGGGTCATGAACTCGGTCTCCTACACTACGGAAGAAGTAACTGTGATTGAACTGGTCCCTGATCTTGATAAGGATGGCAATCAGAAGAAAGACTCAAAAGGAAACCTTCTCTACAAGGAACAAGAGAAGACTACTGTCACTCTTCATATAACGCTGGATCATGTAACAGCGCAGCAGGAAGCCGGTGCCCTCTACTTCAACGCTGAACAAAAAGCAGAGCTAAACGAGCTTCTGGATCCTAAGAACGCTTCTTTGTGGAATTCTATTTTAGGCGGTATCATAAGCACTTCTAGCGTCAGCATAATGTCCAACAATGAGAATTGCCGGGCAGTTTATGAATACCTCACGAAGACTATGGGCCTCTCCCATGCTGCCGCCTGCGGAATCCTGGCCAATATCCAGTATGAAAGTAGCTTTGATCCTCACTGCTTGGGAGATAACGGCACATCCTACGGCATCTGCCAGTGGCATGCCGAACGCTATACGGATCTCAAGAACTGGTGCAGTAATCACGGTTATGACTACAAAACCTTAGAAGGTCAGCTCCATTACTTAGAACATGACCTTAAGGATCTCCATTCCGGTATATATAACCACATCAAGTCTGTTGAAAACTCATCAGACGGAGCTTATGATGCCGGTTATCACTGGTGTGTCTACTTTGAGATTCCTGCGGACAAATACAACAAGGCAATTGAGCGAGGAACAGCAGCACAAAACTATTACTGGAATATGAATTAAAAGGATACAAAAATAGCAACGCCCATAAACAGCTTATTTTTTGAGCGGTTTATGGGCGATTTTTTTTATTTATAATACAAAACCATAAAAATATCGATAAAGTGTGTTTATCACCCAAATCAGAGTGTACATAAAAAATATATCACTTTTTGCGAAAATAGTATTGACATGTACTTTGACACAGAGTATACTACGGCCATAAGCAAAGAACATTAAAAATATATCAGATAGTTCACAGCACTCTAAAATCTGTCCTTGAGTTATCTGGAAAGGAGCGATACAATGTATATGTTCGAAGTTTGTGCAAAGTGTGGTCATGTCGGAAAGAACTTTTATGTAGACAAGATTTTTGTTGTCAGAGCGTCGAGCGGAAAGGAAGCAGCGAGAGTCGTAAGGAATTTCCCGAGAGTAAAGCATCATCATAAAGACGCTATCAGATATGTTATTCGAATTGATGAAGCTAGATACTGGGAGGTTCGTCGAATGAATGATATGGATCCTTACTTCTTATGCCATAGCATTCAGGAACAGAGACAGACTTGCGAGATTACACCTTTGTCTGAAAAGGTAACGGAAGTTTGTGAGAATGAAGATACAACATCTAAGAAGAGATTCTTTGAAGGAAAAAAGGCTATCAGGAATCCCAAGAAATATTACTATAGATTTGATGACAAGGAGAGATATGCAGCATGAAGAACTTCATTAAGTTTGGCGATTGTAAAGTAAAGATTATCGGCGGTCAGATAATGAGTCGTGTAACAGCAAATGAAGATAAGGGCGAAGAAGTTATACGAAGAATTAGAGTGGTAATTCCTAAATCAATTCATCCGGATGGAACTATAGATGCAGAAGAAATGGCAGAAGAACCTTTGAGAGTTGAGCCTGATGAAAAGAAAGTCACAGAGATTGGCGACATAGTCATGAAACTCTCTCCTCCCTATGATGCAGCTATCGTTGACAAAGAAAGCGCTGGAAGCATAGTTCCATCTTTCTGCGCAATAATCAAGTACGATAAAACTCTTAACCCAACTTATTTGTTAGCTTTCTTGAATAGTAGTTTCTGCAAAGATCAATTGAAAAAGCAGGTTACTGGTTCAGGTATGATGGTCTTATCTGTTGGCAAGGTCGCAAACATTGATTTCCCATTGCCACCTCTCGAAAAACAAAAAGAAATCGGTAATTCATTTGAAGAATCTCAAAACAAGCTGAAATTGATTAGACAGATAGCAGCCCTTGAAAGCAAGAAAAACGACATAGTCTTTAAGGAACTGGTGAAGGAATATGAATAAAATTGAAGATGTTAAGAACTTTATTTGGGAATTAGTAGATTCCTTAAGAAACGCAATGTTCTACAGAGAACTCGAATATAGTGCTGTTCGCCTGGTATTTATAAAGTACGCAGTAGATAACTGTGTTGGTGCATCAACAATTGGAGAAGTTCAATCATATGCAAGAGCACAGAAAATGTTTTCTATGCGAGATGTTGAAAACGGAATGGATTACCTGATCCCAATCTTAGAAAATATAGATAAGGCCTACAGATTAAGTGGAGTATTATCAAACTCTGACATATGGAATGCCTATTCAAATGAATTGTTCGGCTATGAGAATAATTCTCAACGAAAGAATACTACTGCAGACAATTACAAGAGAATTTTGAGACTGTTGGGAACAACCGATCTTGAAGAATCAACAGAAGAAAAGATTCTTGGCCCTATGCTCGTAAATGCCTTAATCGATGTGATTGTTAATAATTCATATCGTAATGGCTATGCTTCAGAGCATACAACTAAGCCACAGTTGAATAAGCTTGTATCTGAAATACTCAATGTTCAGCCAGATGATAAATTCTGTGATTTTGCATCCGGAGTAGGATTGTCAACAATTTCAATTGTTAAGGATCGTTATACAAATATCAGTCTTGCTGATGTTAATTCTTTAGCTGTCTCAACTTCCGCAATGTTGTTGATAATGGCAGGATATCAAAACCTTAATATAAAGTGTGAGGATACACTTAGCCAGGTTGTTGAAGGACTGCATGGTAACAAGGTGTTCGTAGATGCACCTTGGGGAATTAAATTAGAAAAGAAATTTGAAGACGATTATACAGATGGAACGTTGGCGGTCATACATAAAACCATAAACAACTATATGGAAAACACGGATGATGCAATTGCTGTAATTACACTTCCTTCAGGCCCATTATTTAAGTCAAACAAACAAACTGTAGAACTAAGATCACACATTGTAAATAAAGGCATGCTCAAAGCCATCATCTCGTTGCCTGCACTCAAGACAGGAACTACCATTAATATGAACCTTATGGTTCTTACTAAAAAGAAAAACGACAAAGTTATATTTATTAACGGTGCAGAAAATTCAGCACAGTCTGCTAAGAAATATGATAGCTATGGAGACCTTTCTCTTCCGAATCCTCTTATCGACAAAATATTAGATGCACTATTTCAGAATAAATCGATTGAGGGTTTCTCGAGATGTGTTTCCTATGAGGAACTGTCAGAAAAAGAGTACAACTTTATTCCAACAGTTTATATCACACCGGTTGTCGACGATGACGAAACGACTTTAGAAGACATTAACAATCAGTTAAGCAATCTGTATAAAAAACTTTTAGGTAACTAATAAACAAGGAGAAATAATCATGCCTAACGAAGAAATTAACAATAAAGAAAGAGATGAATTGCACAGAGCAATTTGGGCTATCGCCGAAGATTTACGTGGCTCAGTAGATGGATGGGATTTCAAAAACTATGTATTGGGCACTATGTTTTATAGATACATTTCAGAAAATCTTACCAATTACATCAACAAGGGCGAAATAGCAGCTGGTAACACTAATTTTGATTATGCCAAGATGGCTGACAAAGATGCAGAAACCGCACGTAGTGGTCTCGTTGAAGAAAAAGGATTCTTTATCCTCCCTAGCGAATTATTTTGTAATGTCCATAAAGCGGCTAATGATGATACAGCTACATTTATTGATAAGGATGGACATCCCGCAAGTGTTAAGGACAACCTCAATGAGCTCCTTGAAATGATTTTTATTCACATCGAGAATTCTGCCGTCGGCACAGAATCCGAAGGTGCATTTGAAGGATTGTTTGATGACTTTGATGTTAATAGCAATAAACTTGGATCGACGGTTATTAAGCGTAATGAGACACTAAGAAAACTCTTGGATGGAATTGCAAATATGAATCTCGGTGATGTTAAGAATAATACCATCGATGCTTTCGGCGATGCTTACGAGTATCTTATGACAATGTATGCTAGTAATGCTGGAAAATCCGGAGGGGAATTCTTTACTCCTTCTGATGTTTCCAAACTGCTTACAAGACTCGGAACGGTTGGAAAGAAATATGTCAATAAAGTGTACGACCCTGCATGTGGTTCTGGTTCTTTATTACTTAAAGCCGAAGAGATATTAGGGAAAGACGGAGTAAGAAACGGTTTTTACGGTCAAGAAATCAACATAACAACATATAACCTTTGTAGAATCAACATGTTCTTACATGATGTTGAGTTTGATAAGTTTGATATAGCCTGTGAAGATACTCTTGTCTCTCCTCAACATCTTGATGATGGGCCGTTTGACCTCATCGTATCAAATCCCCCGTATTCAATTAAATGGGAAGGCGATGATAGCACAATTCTTCAAGGAGATGAAAGATACAGTGTTGCAGGCGTTCTTGCACCCAAGGGCAAAGCTGATATGGCTTTTATAATGCATAGTTTATATAGCTTGGCTCCTAATGGAACAGCAGCAATTGTATGCTTCCCTGGCTTGATGCACAGAGGTAAAGCAGAACAGAAAATAAGGAAGTACTTGGTTGATAATAATAGAGTAGATGCAATCATCCAACTTCCGGAAAATCTATTTTTTGGCACTCCTATCAGCACGTGTATTATGGTGCTGAAGAAAAACAAAGAAGATAATAGTGTGCTGTTCATTGATGCAAGCAAGGAATTCGTAAAAACCAGTACCAACAACAGATTAAGCGAAGAGAACTCTAACAAAATAATAGATGCATATATTAAAAGAGAAAACATTGAGCACTTCTGTGCCTTGGTATCACATGACGATATAGAAAAGAAAAAATACAATTTGTCCGTTTCAACATATGTTGAAAAAGCTGATACAAAAGAAGCTATCGATATTGATGACCTCAATAGTAGACTAGCTGATGTTGTTGCAAAGGAGAATCAGTTGAGAGCCGAAATCGATGCGATCATTAAGGAGCTTTAATTATGTGCAGACTAGCAGATCTTATAAATCAGTATTGTTCTGACGGGGTTGACTATAAACCAATCGATGAATGTTTAAGATATGAACAACCAACAAAGTATTTAGTTAAAAGCACGGCGTATGATGATAGTTACGATACACCTGTCTTGACTGCTGGGCAGACTTTTATTCTCGGTTATACAAATGAGACAAAAGGAATCTATCATGCTAGTAAGGACAATCCTGTTATTATATTTGATGATTTTACAACTGCGTCAAAGTGGGTGGACTTCGACTTTAAGGCAAAATCATCAGCAATGAAGATGCTTAAATCTATTGACACTGAAAAATACAATATCAGATATTTGTTCTATGTTATGCAAAGCATAGATTATACTCCCTCAGACCATGCAAGACAGTGGATTTCAATATATGGAAAGATAAAAGTCCCCATTCCGTCTATTCATGTTCAAGAAGAAATCGTGCGCATCTTAAATAGGATGACAGATTTAAAAACTGAATTAGAAACAGAGCTAGCTCTTCGCAAGAAGCAATACGAGTATTATCGAGATAACTTGTTGTCTCTTGAAGATTATGATGGAGAAATATATGAAGATTCAATGGGTTCTTTGACTACCATCGGAACAGGGAATAAACCAAGGCAGATATTAGATGAAGCAACTGAATATGACTATATCAATGCGGGCACAACAAGATCAGGATATTGTTCTTCCTTTAATCGAGAAGGAGATGTTACAACTACACCATCAAGAGGACAGGGCGGAATTGGCTTTGTAGGGTATCAGGAAAATAACTTTTGGCTTGGGCCGTTGTGTTATGCAATTAGAAGTAAAAACACGGATGTAATTCTGAATAAATACATTTATTATTGGTTATCTTCGCACAATTCATTAATACTAAAAATGAAGAACGAAGGAGGCACACCTGCTGTAAACAAGGGTGATTTGGAATCTATTGTTATTACATATCCGAGTATAGAAGAACAGATAAGAATAGTTAGTATTCTTGAAAAACTAGAAAAACTGACAAGTAGTATTTCTGACGGTATCCCTGCAGAAATCAAGATGCGTTCTCAACAGTATGAATACTATCGTGACAAATTGATCTCATTTGAAAACTAAAGGAGATATAACCATGAATACTTATAACATAATTGCCGAAACGACTGAAAATACTGTTGTAACGGAGTATACAACTACTTTACCGCGTTCTGTCACTTATCAAAGCGAAGCTGCTCTTGAGGCAGAACTTATTAGAATGCTTGGCGAGCAAGGCTATAAGTATCTTTCTATACACTCCGAAAAGGATTTAATTTGCAATCTTAGAGCTAAGTTAGAAGAATTGAATAGTTTTAGTTTCTCAGATTCAGAGTGGGAACGTTTTTTTGCCAATTCAATTGCTAACAGCAATGAACATATTGTTGAGAAAACTCAAAAAATACAGGAAGATTGCATTCAAGTTCTTAAGCGTGACGATGGTTCATCAAAGAATATTACGCTGATAGACAAAAAGAAAATCCACAATAATAAGTTGCAGGTTATCAATCAGTATACGATCAACCAGAATGAGGGAGCTAATCACGATAATCGTTACGATGTAACTATTCTTGTAAACGGGCTTCCTTTGGTTCATATAGAATTAAAAAGAAGAGGTGTGCCTATTAGAGAAGCATTTAACCAAATAAATCGTTATCAGAGAGATTCGTTTTGGGCCGGTTCTGGTCTATATGAATATGTTCAATTGTTTGTAATCTCAAATGGAACTCACACTAAGTATTATTCTAATACCACAAGGTTTAATGCAATTAGCAATAACAATAATCCGAAAGCTAAAAAAGGTAAAACAAGTAACAGTTTTGATTTTACTTCGTTCTGGGCTGATTCCAATAATGTAATTATCCCCGATCTCATTGATTTCACTCAAACTTTTTTTGCAAAGCATACATTGCTCAGCATCCTCACTAAGTATTGTATTTTTACCTCTGAAAAAATGCTTATGGTTATGAGGCCCTATCAGATTGTAGCTACTGAACGCATCCTTAACAGAATTGAATTTGCTAATAATTACAAACAATACGGCAAGGTTGAGGGTGGCGGATTTATTTGGCATACAACAGGTTCCGGAAAAACATTAACATCTTTTAAAACAGCAAGACTCGCATCAAATCTCAAATATATTGAGAAAGTTATGTTTGTTGTCGATCGTAAGGATCTTGACTATCAGACAATGAAGGAATATGACAGATTTGAAAAAGGTTCAGCAAATAGCAACAAATCAACAGCAATATTGAAAAAACAACTTGAGGATGACAACGCCAAAATAATAATTACTACAATTCAGAAACTTTCTACATTTATAAAGAATTCCCCTAAGCACCCTGTATTTGGGAAACATGTGGTAATAATATTTGATGAATGCCATAGAAGTCAGTTCGGCGACATGCATAAGGCTATTACAAAATCTTTTAAGAAGTATCACTTATTTGGCTTTACTGGTACTCCTATTTTTTCCCTCAATTCCCCTAGCGGAAAGAATCCTGAATTCTACACCACTCAACAAGCCTTTGGTGACAAACTACACACATATACTATTGTGGATGCTATTAATGATAAAAATGTTCTTCCTTTTAGAGTCGACTACATCAAGACTATGGATAAAGAAGATGAAATCGACGATGAACAGGTTTGGGATATTAATCGAGAAAAAGCTTATATGGATCCTCAACGTATTGAGATGGTCACATCATATATACTCGACCATTTTGATCAGAAGACATATAGAGGGAACAAAAGCTATGTAATGGATGTATTGCAAAATATATCGGAGGTCGCTTCAGCAGACAACGGGAAAATAGAAGAAATTAAGGAAAAACAGCGTGTCAGCGGGTTTAATTCCATTTTTGCTGTATCAAGCGTAGATATGGCAAAACTATATTATCAAGAATTCAAGAAACAAATGGCTGCAAACCCGGTCAAAAAACTAAAAATAGCTACCATTTATAGTTATGCAGCTAACGAGGAAGAACAGGACGGAATACTCGATGAGGAAAACCCTGAAGATACATCCGCACTTGATGTTCCCTCTAGGGATTTTCTCCAAATGGCTATAGATGATTACAACGAAGAATTCCATACCAACTATAGTGTTGATGGAGAGAGTTTCCAAAGCTATTACAAAGATGTGTCCTTGAGAATGAAAAACAAGGAACTAGATCTGCTCATTGTTGTAAACATGTTCCTTACTGGATTTGATGCAACTACCCTAAACACCTTATGGGTAGACAAAAATCTTAAAATGCACGGTCTTATTCAAGCTTTCTCGCGCACCAACCGTATCTTAAACAGCATTAAATCATTCGGCAACATTGTCTGTTTTCGCAATCTACAAAAGAGAGTTGACAGTGCTATCTCTTTATTTGGAGATAAAGAAGCTGGTGGAATCGTTTTATTGAAAACTTTCAAAGATTACTATTATGGATACATTGGAAAGGATAAGAAGAAAGTTCCGGGTTACGTAGACTTAATCAACGATTTAACTAGTGGTTTTCCGTTGTCAGAACCAATGATTATTGGTGAGCAGAATCAGAAGGATTTCATTGCATTATTTGGTTCTATTCTCCGCATCAGGAATATCCTTGTGTCATTTGATGACTTTGAAGGCAATGAGATACTCACAGAAAGGGATCTCCAGGATTATTTAGGACGATATCAGGATCTTCGCGATGAGTGGAAACGCAAGAGAGAATCAGGCGATATTACCGATATAAATGACGACATCGTATTTGAAATCGAACTCGTAAAACAAATCGAGATTAATATCGATTATATTCTTATGTTAGTTAAGAAATACCACGATAGTCATGGTTTGGATAAAGAAATCCTCATCACAATTCAGAAAGCAGTTGATTCCAGTCCTGAGCTAAGAAGCAAGAAAGCCCTTATTGAAAACTTCATCGACGGAATCAATGATATGGATGATGTAATCTCCGAATGGCATGATTTCGTTATAGAAATGAGAGAAAAAGATCTTAAGATGCTAATAGATGTCGAGAACCTTAAGCCGACTGAAACAAGAGAATATCTGGAAAACGCATTTAGGGACGGCGAAATTCGAACGACCGGCACAGATATTGTGAAAATTATGAAACCGGTTTCTAGATTTGGCGGAGGTCAAGAAGCCAAGAAAAAAGCATTGATAGAAAAGCTCCTGGCCTTTTTTGAAAAGTATTTTGGTATTTCAGGAAGTTTCTTCGAAGACGACTTCTGAGTTTAAAATGAGGTGGACTGCATAGCTTCGAGACAGTCAATTTCTTACTCAACGCTTTATTTTAGAAAACCGATGAGCATTGACATCATCGGTTTTCTTTTGGTGTTGAAATATTAATTATTCAGTTCTGAACTCGCAATCAATATAGGAAAGAAGATTCTCTATTTTCTCTCGGTAATCATCTGTATTCGAAATTTCTGCATCGAGATTCTGCAAGGAAGGATTTGATGTGGCAACCCTTTCAATCAGTTCATTTCCTTTCTCCTCACCTAATTCCTTAATAATTGCTTGCTCAAGATTTAATGTTGAAATCATCTCATTAAGATACCGGACTGTCACTTCCAGGAAGGCATCATAGAGTCTTCCTTTAGAGATTGTTTTTGATTCATCCATTACGTTCCTTAATCCTTGTCTGAAATCATTTGTCTTATACATACTATGGCCTCCATTTCATTGATTTGATGCTTTTACTATGACAGCGTAAAAGCCTGAAATCAATGGGTTTAGCAAAAGTTGAGACTAGTCTTGAAATTTCTTTGACATTCTCAAATTCAAGCACGCACCGTCCGTTTAAATGTACTTTTCTAAATCGGATATAGTATTGTCCGTTTAATGTCTTTTTCTGCCTTGTATAATCCAGCCAGAATGTAATCAGATTGACATATTTCCTGTTCGAAAACCGGAGTATGGGATAGGGGGTGTTTTATGGCAAATACGAAGAATGAAAAGATCAACAATAACCTTAGACCGTTGTATGTAAAGGAGATCATATTCGAGCATACTGATGAAGAGCACTTCTTAACGGTCTACGATATCGAGAAAATACTTGAAGAAGATTACGGTATTGCAGCATCTCGCAAGACAATATACATCGATATAAACACTCTTATTGAAGCTGGGTATGATATCGAATGCATAAAAGGACATGTAAATAAATATCATGTCCTTTCACGAGAGTTCGATAACGCAGAGCTTAGACTGCTGATCGATTCCGTTGCTTCCATGCAGTCTTTATCATGTAACCAAGCAAAAACGATAATAAAGAAGCTGTCACGTCTTGCCGGGCCTTCTTCTGACTGCCTTCTTCACGGTGTTGAAGTTGATGCCAGACCACGCTCTGATAATAACCAGATCAACTACATCATTGATGTGCTTATCGAGTCGATCAAGGTTAATAAGCAGATCTCATTTAAGTATTATGAATATCAAACATCTACTAAAAAGGTACTAAAGAACGGCGGTAAGGAATACGAGGTATCTCCATATCAGCTTGTTTGTTCAAGCGACTACTACTATCTCCTGGGATACTCTGATACATATGAGAAAGTAACAGCTTTCAGAGTAGATCGCATATGCGGCATTCCCAAAATGCTTAAGAAGAGCAGCGTACCAAAACCTGATAATGTTTGCCTCAAGAAATATATGCGTGAATCATTCCATATGAAGAGCGGAACCGAAACTGCGGTTTCCCTGACGTTCCATACGAGTGTCATAGATGCTATTGTAGATCGTTTTGGTCAGGATCTGGATATATCTTTCCTCCAAAAAGACTACTGTATTGCAAAAGTAAACGTACCGGTAAATAACGTGTTTTTTGCATGGCTCTTTGGCTTTGAGGGAAAGGTAAGAATTGCCGGTCCTTCTGAAGTACAAGACCAGTATATTCGTATGGTTTCAAAGGAAATGGCGCGCTTGTAACAATGTTACAAATCGCTCATTGTTAGGCTTTTCACCCATCTCCTCGTTCGAACTGTAACCGTTTAGGGACAGACCGGAAAATAGCTATTGCAAAGCAAAATTGCGGTTCGTATAATGAAGCCACAAACGAAAAACAAACATTCGTTCGCGATTACTCCTTTCAGAAAGCGAGGTGAGGATAGATGCAGATGATAAACAAAAACTTGGTTCTTTATCTTTTTTCATTACAAGTAACTCCATATCGTCCCGACCATCCTCACCTCTCTGGAATGGATCAGGCAAGCGGACCAGGTCAAAGAATTATTATCCCGTAGTAACCAACTACAACCATCAACAAGAAGGAATTTCGCAAAAGCAGTAATGCTCGTGCGTTTAGTACAAGTCGTCAATTAAGCCTCTATCCGGATTTCTTCCCTTTAGCCGGCAGAGAGAATACACAGGAGGAAAATGAAGTGAAAAGAAAAGAAGTTAAAGTGGAAAGTACTAAAGTTAAGAGTCTGTTGATCCCGAAGACTCTTATCGGAAAGAACGGAATTAGGCACGAGATCACAAAGGTCCTGTTCTGTGCTCACTCAGAAGACGGTGAGTTTGAAGGTCTTCGTTATGCAGTTAGTTTCAGTGGAGCAGAGACATATCTCTATCTCATCGACAATCGCTGGTATGTACAGGTGGTGTAACATGAAGAAAAGAACATCAGATTATGAAATCAATGCCCTCTGCGGCATGCTTATCGAGGATTTCATAAAGAAATTCCACTATTCTAATACACGTGTTATCGATATCGAGACTTTTGTTACAGACTATCTGGGAACAAAGATCGTATTCGAGACCTTTGATTATGAGACTAAGGGACGAGATGGCTTTTTATCAGATGGAATCACTCAGTTGCGAGTTATTCGTGACGGTATAAGCCAGCGCGTCATCTACCCCAAGAACATAATCGTCATTAATTCCGACTTAAACGATCCGAATGTACTTGCCAGATTGCGGTTTACAATCGCACATGAAGCGGGACATCTCATTTTAAACAGACATATTCCCGGCAGTTGTGAAGCAGCATTCCACACTGAATTCACGGAAGGCGAAGAATACTCAATGGATATGCTTAAGAGCATGTTATCGATCAGAGAAATAATGTCGAATAAAGCTGCTGCCAGTCTACTCATGCCACCCTTTATAGTTAGTCGTGCTCTCAACACGTATAACAACGGCAATAAGGTAACTGCTTATACAGGAAGCGATACAATCCTTCCAGACATAAGCAAGCGCATCATACAAAGAATGGCTGACAGTATGGGAGTGAGTTTCAGTGCATGCTATCGACGACTCAAAGAGCTTGATCTTTTTGACGTGAAACCATTCTCAGAATATGCCATAAACTTCAACAATATGGAGGCCGGCTATGATCAATCAATATAAGCCTTCTACAAGACGTATCGTTGAAGAAGCTCAGGCATATGCTCAGGGCAAGATCAAACGTGATATCAAATGTCCTGAATGCGGTCATATCCTCACCAAAGCATATGGTCACGAACATTTCTGCATAGAAGTGTTTTGCAAACACTGTAAGTTCAATGACATAGTCGATCTGGCAATGCTCAGACGTAGAAAACAAATAGGAGAATACAACATGAAATTCTGGTACATTCCTTTGCCCAAGGACAGGACAGCATAAGTAACATTGAGCCTCTGCCACTCTTTACTGAATGGTATTTGCTTAAAACAACCGAATAAACTTGACTTTAACCGAGCAAGCGAAGCAGGATCCTTGATTAAGGACTGAAAATCTATCAAGCACCGTACGAAGTTTAGAAGAGATCTATTTCTCTTCTATTTCGTACGGTGTTTTCTTTTGCCCTACGAAATAATCCGCTTCGCACGTCGCCTCAAGTTCCTTCCTTACCCGATTAAGTCGGAAAGGAAGAGAAATGTTTCACAGATATCAGCACTATCCCGGAACTCCAATGAATTCTCTGCCAAAAAACAAATACGGATTATTCAAAGGAGACCTCAAATGGATTCAGTTATTAACAATTTTGATAATGATTGCAAGGTTATTAGCCTTGTTGCGGAATACGAAGGATATACAGGCAAAGAACGTTATGCGATCATAACTGACCTTACCGAAGATGAGCTCAATGCTCGTTATTCAAAGAGAATCAACAGATTTAGACCTTTCATTATCCTCACGAAAGAAATGGGTGAAGTAATTACCGAGCACACTAATTGCGAGAAAAAGCATGATATGAGAATAGCTCGAGGAGATATCTATCTTCACGATATCGATGATTACGAGTTGATTCACTTATCTTTATTCGTTGACGACGATCAGACAATCAGAGAAAGAAATCGTGCAGCCAGGAAAGAAAGGCAGCGCATCAACAGCATTAGCAGAAAAGCTTTAATGACTCTGACTCCAAAGCAAAGAGACTATCTTTATCGCCACTATATCTTAAACATGACAATTAGAGATATCGCAGCCGAGGATGGTCTTAACAGGAACACCGTTTGGGAAATTTTTTCTTCAGGACGCAAAAAATACAAAAAGGCTGTAGAAGCATTGGAGGTGGCATGATGTATAGCATAGCACTTCCTTCTTTCAGACCTATAAGCGGCGATATTTATATCTGCAAATCCAGAAAAGGTCATCCTACTTTTAAAGATAACAATCCGGTACTTGTCTTGGCTACCGGAAGGCCAGATGACTTTATCCCAACGGTCGTTGTTGCACCGATCGCAACAGTAATTAAACGATTAGATATGGATAGTCATGTTTTACTAAAGCCTAACCATACATTTACCGAGTATTCAACATTAATGCTTGAGCAGACAAAAAGAATAGATATTACAGAACTTGAATGCTTCATCGGTCGTATAGGTCACGAGGATAGAGTTTGGAAGCATATCAGTAAGAGCATAAAGAGCACACGCGAGTTTTATATGGCAGCCAATGAACAGTCTAATAAAACGAGTCAGGAATCAACCTGCCTTTGCTACAAGTGTCTTCGATATTACTCGAGCAATCCTGTCTATCAGATAAACCGGCTTTCTTCCATAAACGGAAAGATAGATAAGTGCGATAGATGCGGTCTTTATCACGGATTTGAATACCTGATTACCGAGAAAGGAGTTGAGTGATATGTATACACATCATAATAAGGAATTCGATGTAAGGATTTCCGAAAAACCAACTCTCACTGTCTATGAAGCAGCTGCATATACAGGCATTGGAATTGAAAAACTTGTAAAGATATCCGAAGAGCCTGGAACCGATCTTGTTATATTCGTGGGTAAAAAGAGATTGTTTAAGAGGAAAAAACTCGAGGAATTCCTGGAAACACATGATTCAGCATAAATGTGCAAATAGCAAAATCGCACATTTGTAACCTCACCAAACACATTATAAATTACCGTCAGGAAGCAAAGCCTGATGGTTATATGATCATTAAACCTAAGGAGAACCATCATGGAAATAAAAGCTTATTGCAAAAGGCACTTAATCAGAATCCGCATTCAGAGTCTTAGGAAAGGGGGCTTTGATTATGAAGCATGAAGTACCTATATCCGAAAAAGCTTTGCTTACTGTTGATGAAGCATCAGAATACTTCAACATTGGCCCGCAGCGAATCAGAGATCTCACCAATGATGATAATTGTCCCTATGTATTGTGGATCGGCACCAAAAGACTCATCAAACGAGAATCATTCAAAGAGTTTTTATATAGCCAATACTCAATCTAAGAACAAAGCAAGAGTGCGCTCAAATACATAGATTATTTGAGCGCTCACTATGATACTTGGAGGTCCATTATTTATGAAAACCAAACGGTTAACTAAAAATAAAATCAAGTTGAAAACCGGAGAATCCCAACGAAACGATGGCGTTTATAGATACAGTTGGTACGACAGATTTGGCAAAAGACATTATCTCTATAGCACCTCATTGCCTGAATTAAGGAAAAAAGAGGAGGAACTTAACAGGATGACTTTACAAGGCATAGACTATAGCCGCCTTGAATGCACTGTTAACGAATACTTTGAATTATGGAAGAAAATCAAGACTGGTATAAGAGAAACAACTTTTGCTAATTATGTTAGAACATATGAACGCTACATAAGACCTGATTTTGGTAAAACAAAATTAAAGAACGTAACATATAGCAGGGTTGTCTTGTTCTTTAACAATTTAGTAATTGAAAAGGGTTTAAGATTTGGTTCTATCAGAAATATTGAAGTAACTCTTTCCATGGTTCTAGATATAGCCGTTAAAGATGAGGTAATAAAAAACAATCCATGCAAAGGAGCATTAAAAGAATTACAGCGAGCATGTGCAAGTAACACAAAAGAAGTTAGAGCACTTACACTTGAAGAACAGAAGCTATTTGAGAATTATCTTGCAAAACCAGGTCGTTTTCACGCTTTCTATCCTCTCTTCACTGTAATGCTTTGGACAGGTATGAGAGTCGGCGAAGTTCTGGGTTTAAGATGGCAAGATGTAGATTTCGAAAATAACGAAATCAGCGTAAATCACACTTTGATGTATTATGATAAAGGTGTGGGAAAAGGTAGTGCATATAAAATTAATCCACCCAAAACTAAAAGCAGCTATCGAATAGTCCCGATGCTCCCCAAGGTTAAAGAAGCATTCCTCGAGCAAAGGGAGTATTTAAAAAATACAGGCATCAGGTGCAAGGCCGTAATAGATGACTATACAGATTTTATATTCATAAATACTGTCGGAAATGTTTATAGCCATAAAAAACTTAACTATAAGTTGTACTCGATCAGCGAAGAAATAAACAAAGAACTCAGTATGAATAAAGGAACCGATATAAAGGCTTTCCCCAAGCTTCATAATCATATGCTGAGACATACCTTTGCTACACGAATGCGTGAAGCAGGAGCAGATATGAAGGCTACATCAGAAATGATGGGACATGAAGGCATCCTGATAACTCTGACAACTTACACAGATGCGACTAGCGAGTTTAAAAAGAGAGAAATCTCTCTTCTTGAAGATTACTTAACAAAAGCAATGTAGGTGCTGCCACTATTACTGCCCCCAAAAGCCACTAATAGTTATTATTTCTGATAAATTCTAAATTATTCAGTCCTTAATTCAGATAGTACATTTTAGTATGACGGGTGCATACATCATATGATGAGATCTGCTAATGCAGATTGCATGGAAGAAAACCTCCGGGTCGTTAGCTAACCCGGAGGCAAGAGGAGCTCTCTTCCTTATTCTAGAGAGCAACTCTACGTGAAATAACTATTTGATAACCAAGCTCTGAGTACCATATGCGCCTTCGTCTCTCCAGTAGCAAGCGCGAGCCAGTAGCTCGACGGCGGGAGCTGTCGAGCCAGTCTCAGCCATTGCGTCGAATGCCGTTGCTAATGCGACGAGCATTTCCTGGGAAACACAATACTTTTCGTATCTTTTCCCATCTTCAACACTACCATTGACTACGTAGACGTGGTTTTCCTTATCGAGAGGATAATCGCTGCTCATTGTAACTAAGCCAATTGAGCCATCCTTAGAATAGTCTGCGGGGTATATAAAACTCATATCCGTGCAGACGGGAAGGCCGGCTGAATAAATGTGTGCATTCTGCCAATTGAAGTTCACGCCCATTCCGGTATCGTTTGAATAGCTGCATCTTTCTTCTGGCCATTTTGCATTAGACTTAAATCCATACGCTTCCATGAACTTATCTAAATCGATATACTTAGCATCGCTTCCAGGAAGATCGTACAGATAGTCTTCGATATGGACAGAAATAGTAAACTCGACACCATTAATAGTGTAAGTATTACCATTCTTTACGGGTGCTGTGCTCTCGGTTTCGGTTTCAGTAATCATAGCGTCACTAGGGATGCTCTGATTAGGCTCTGAAACGTCCGGATTTACGGTGGTCTTTGTGTCGCCTGTAACTGCAACGGTTGTTTCGCGATTGGCCGCACCACTGTTGCTGCAGGAAGCGACGGAAAGGAGCATGCAAGCTGCAAGTAAAGTCGATAGTAATTTTTTCATATAGTTGTTTACCACCATTCGTAATGTATATATGTAATTATACATTTAGAAATAAAAAAGCAACTAGGAAGAAGTATCCTTAATCGGCAACATTGGAAACGGCAACAACTTCTAGTTTCCTATACAAACAACAACTATTTAATTGACCTCTAAAGCAACCGATTTAAAGACTTTTCCAAGCTTCATAACAACGCGAGTATAAAAAGAGATTTTTCTCTTCTTGAAGATTACTTAACAAAAGCTATGTAGGTACTGCCACTATTACTGCCCCAAAGACTGCCACTAACCAATAATAGTTATTCACAACTATAGAACTTTATTGTACAATTAGTGGCAGAGAAGCCTTGAAAATAGGGAGTTTTAGAAGAATTCGGGAGATATCCCCGGCATGGGGGTTCGGCTCCCCCCTTCTCCGCCAAAATTATCAAAGGGTTTCGCAAAGCCCAATAAAATAAGGCATTTGCGGGCTTGGGGCACATCTAAAAAACGGCTTACTGCCACTTAACTGCCCCTAAATGCAAATATCTTTCAGATTTGCCCTTTCAAAACGGTTCTCAGTGATGAGGACCGTTTTTCATATGTAGAAATATATTTTTCTTTTCCGATTCCAATCGCACATTGGAAAACAACGCTATTCCGGACTAATCTATTCCGAAAAGGAGGTGTTTATGATCATTATTTGGGGTGGTTCCTTAGCTTTTCTCTTCAATCGGCTTCGGAAAATACCATATATTACTGAAAAATATCAATTTAGATTACCACAATGATCAGGCCTGCAACAAATAACACGAAGAACTTTGCTGCAGCAAAGTCACAACAAGAAAGCGCTTTGTGTTTTTCCAAAGCTGACAGCACAGAGCATTTCGCAAATTAATAACAGAAAAACTAAATAACTGCTATTTCACTGCTGTTGTTTTCTTACGCTTATCAAGGATGAATCTCTTGATGAGAACTGCCAGAAGGACGGAACCTGCAAAGTAGATAAAAGGCACGGCTATGGTCCAGACTTCCGGCATCTTGAGTATTTCAGTCCAGAAGTAATCATCGTATCCGCTGACCTCGAAAAAGATATGCCTGCTGAACATAAACACGGTTATAAGATAGCAGTGATCCCTTAAGAACTTCGTCACCGGATTGCCGGTACTTGTAAGAAGCGCAACGTTCAAGAGCAGCATAGACAGAGTAAAGCCTAAGGCGAGCCAGGGTATGCAGTCTAATTTATAGATCATATGTAATATTCTCATTGTTTCCTGGTATTCCGGAGTGACGAAACAACTGTTTGCCCAAGAGAAATGGACGCCTGCCAGATTAGCCAGCAGGATCTCAAAGCCAAAGACAGAAAGGTATGATAAAACTGATGCAACCGTCCAGGAAGCAATGTGTATCCGGGAGTCCTTTTTTGTCTTAGGCAACAGCTTGTCCTTATACTTCATTACCATCATGCCTATTGGAAATAACGGGATATCCGGGCCGAAAAAGAGGTGGCCGATCTTAGGCTCTGCAGATAACATACCGTCATTTATCAAATGGACGTATGGCGACAAAAATGACAGAAGGAGTATCACAATGAGAGGAATGATCTCGTTTTTGAGAAGTTTCTTCAAAAGCAGATAAATGCCGTAAAGCAAGGTGATCATAACAAATGCACCCAGGAGATATCTACCGATACAATCGAGCTGGAGGATCATCTGATACTTAATAAAAGGCATGATCTTTCTTTTCCCGTGAAGCCTGAAAATATATGACCAGATAACAGTTGCGGTCAAGACCAGGAACGGAATAAGAAGAAATATCTTGTGACGGATCTTCAAGCCGTTCTTGTAGATGTGCATTCCTGCAAAAAAGCAGAACACGGCTGTGATTATCACGAATAAATAAACACTTTCTCCACGCAGCAGATCGAATGGTGGCAGGAAATCAACATTATATTCTGTAAGAACCCTTCTGAGCGCAAATCCTAATTCGTTCGCCCTATCCTCATACGGTCTGACACCCCCCGTGGGTGACATAATATATCCATATAACGGGAATAGGAGCTGGGCCAATATAAAAGTAACAGAAGCGATGTTTGCCGCAGCATCAGATATCAATGTCTCACGGTCTGATATTTGAGCTTTGCCCTTTCTCCTACCAATAAAGACAAAAATAAAGATGATTCCGATTCCGCCTAAGATCCATAATAAAACAGGCAGAACCGAAGGGATGTTGCTATGGACAAGAAAACGCCAATCATGAATGTTCATTCCTCAATCCCCCTGATCGTTACCCTTCAACGAAATAGCGCTGAAAACCGGATAGATGACAATGACGGTAATCATCGGCAAAATGAATGATGAATTATTCCTGCTGTTACAAAACCTCCTGAAGGGGTTTCTTACTCTGTATCGTTCAAGGATAGGTTAGCATTTAGATCAAACGGACAACAACGGGCAAAATATGACAATAATACCGAAGAATTCCAAAACTTCTGCAGCAGACAATGTTGGCACCGGACATGCAGATCTCAACATTTGAAGTGTTCACCCGTCATCTCTCAAATGAGCTTTCCTAATCTATCAGGTCACGCGCTTTGATATACGGATTATGATAACGCTTTCTTTTTTCGGGCAGTCCGAGTTTCTTTGAGATCAGTGTACCGAGTGCAACGTATGCTTCGGGAGTCTTAAACTGTATCGCTTTGGAAGGACAATATACCACGCAGGCATTACATCCGTGACATTTCCTGTTCCACACCGGGCGGGAGTTTTCCATTGTAATATTCTTTGTCGGGCATACTTTCATGCATGTTGAACAACCGGTACATCTGCTGTCTGCATAAAAACCTTTATCATATTCATGTTCAACGTTGAGATACGGGACCATCATCTTCGGGAACAATTTCCTTGTTATGATCGACATATGTGGATACTTTCTATGCTTTCTTTCACAGATCTCACGCGCTGTCTTCCGCATGCTTTTCTCCATGAGCGGGATCATGATTTTCTCAGGAGGAAATGGCGGATATGCGATACACTGGCTTGCAACGCATCTGACAGCACGCGAGTAGCTCAGATGCGCACCCTTTGAAGATAGAATATCAGCCACAGTCTCAAAGGCTTTTCCGTGAATAGCAATATAAGTGGCAACCATAAATATATAGGCATTGGGGTTTACGTTAAGTTCTGAGATAAATGCTTTCATTCTTCCGGGGATATCCCACTCATAGACCGGACACACAAAACCGATCACTTCAGCATCCTCAGCGCTGTATCCGGAAGGATCATTTCTGACATTAACTATCTCCGTATCCTTCAGCTCATCTGCTATTATCCTTGCGGCCCGCAAACTGTTTCCCGTTCCGCTGAAAAAATAAATAACCTTCTTCAAAATTAACCTCCCTTAGAGGTAACACTTGTAACCCCTTTGAGAGTATTATAGAATCGCTTTGTAAACGATAGCAAGCAAATTATCTAATGTGTCACACATCCGGAGGATCTGTTACCTATGAATAATACAAACGGACTTATTGCAGAAAGATCAAAGGAGGCAATTGCTCTGGCCCTGCTCAAGGTAATGAAGATCTACGATTATAAAGAGATAACTGTTACCCAGATAACACAGGAGGCCGGGGTATCCAGAAAGACTTTCTACCGGCATTTCAGTGACAAAGACGAAGTACTTAAGCATCTTTTTGACTCACTGTATAAAGAATGCCTGTTATCGATGAAAGACAAGGGATCACATCATTACTGGGATATTATGCAATGCTTTTTCGACTTCTGGGAAAAGCATGCCGAAACACTGAAGCTCATGAAACAGAGCAACCTGCTTCATCAGCTTTTCGAAGGATCTTATGAAAGGTCTTTTGAAGTATTCAGATTCGTAAGATCCGCAGACATCGCGTATCAATACAGAGATCAGCTTCCATATCTTCTTGCTTACAGTATGGGAGGTATGAACTCAATGCTTATCAAATGGATAGAAGGCGGAATGGCCATTCCTTCATCAACACTTATCTTATGTCTTAAAGAGGGGTTCAGTTCTGATCTTCTGTAAAGAACACCTAACCATACAACCGGGCTAAGGACTCACCGTTTCATTAAATTCAAAAGATAATCTTACTGCCACTTAACTGCCACTAAGTGCAAATATCTTTCAGATTTGCCCTTTCAAAACGGTTCTCAGTAATGAGGACCGTTTTTTCATATGTAGATATATTTATTTCCCTGCTGATTCTGATCGCACATTGGAAAACACATTTATCACTTACTTAATCTCTTTCAAAAGCTACATATGAATAAAGCCGGAAGAGTCATCACTCCTCCGGCTATTTGCTTTAATTTCATCCGTGTCTTCCGGTTATATAATCCGGTTTGACCGCCGTTTTGTCTTCCACCCATTCATTGCCTATCTTCTTATAACAGACGCAGCCGATATCACTTGACTGTACCCATATGTTATAGGTGTCCTTTTCCCAGCATATACCCCAGAAATCCCACGTCCTGCAGGGTTGGAACTCGCATATCAGGTCTTCGTCTCTGTCGAAGATCTCTATTTCCATCATATCGGTACTGAGCGGCATGCACTTGGCATAGTATTGGTTGTCGAAACTGAATGTCTTATCCACAGTAAAGCTTCCGTACTGAGCCTTACGGTCAGCCGCCTTGTCTGCCAGGACCTTCTCGTAGATCGGCTCCCAGTATGAAACCATATCAGCAGGCACCTCTTTGTAGTAGTAGCCTTTAAGTTCAGGATTTCTGCCTCCGCCCATGCACAGTATGAAAAAATACATCTTCGATTCGTAACGGAATACCGATACATTTCTGCATACTTCGTTTCCGTTTTTATCAGTGAAGTATGCCATGAAATTTACTTCAGAAGCAGCCATCTCCTCATACTCATCGAACTGATCCTCACGGACGATCCTCAGATCAAGTTTATCAAGATGATCCTTATAAAACAAAGGATCGTACTTATTACACTCGTTAAAGAGTTCTACAAATCTGTCCTTATCGAAAACGGCATCCGTATTAACGGTCTCCTGCCAGTGTGATGCATCTTCACCTGCGCGAAAATCGCAAGTTATATCGCCTTCGATCTTGTCCATATGATCCAGCGGCAAGCTGAAAAAGCAACCGCTGAACATACAGAGCGTCAGCATTATAAGTACAGGTACGAGCAGTCTTTTCTTAATCACCGATAATATTCTCCTATTTATGTACCGAAAATCTCTTCATGAATCTTATTATATTCTTCTTCGGCAATATAAATGATAAAGATTTTTTCAGAATTAGTCTCGTATATGTGAACATCACACTTTTAATTTAACTCAACCGTAAAACCGCCCCATCCAAGAGGATCAAAAGCATCGGGGACTCTTTCTCCTTCAGAATCTAGCTGAAAACATAAAGGTTCGAAGGTATAACTCTTAGCATTTGGATCGAGACCCTCCAAATCTGTCATAGTAATGGTCACGCAGTTATCATCGGAATCAATACCATTCTCTCCTTATTCTTCATATCTTTCTCTTTGGTACTTTTTCTTCAACATTCTGATATGCAACGCAACGAACACGGCAAGCACAAGAACCGGAATGAGAATAATCAATATGCGCGGCAAATGTTCAGAAGGCGCTCCGTTAAGAGTGTAATTAGTGGGCAGATCGGCTTTCATCAAATCATTTGCAGATATTACTTCAATAGCATTGTAATCAAGATTTGAGAGCGGATAATCCTCTGCTATGTACAATTGCTGGTTTTCAGCGTATATGAAAACAACAGAGCAATTGAACCCATACACATCAATTATCCTGATATCAGAAACAGGCAGGCCCTGGTCTTCATTCTCAATATATCTCTCATACGCATGGCTGAACACGCCATCTTCCGGAAAGTATGTCCCGTGGGTAATATTACATCCCTGCTTGAGTTTCGCACTTGAATAAATACCGGTAATCTCATCAATAGGAATACCCTGTCTGGCGGGTTGGGGAAATACAATTATGTAGCCAATAAGAACCAGCGCAACGATGGAGACAATAAACAAAACTGTTATTACGATTTTCTTTTTCATCTTGTTGTCTGCGCCCTCATATTAATCGAATGCTGTCAAACCAAGAACTGTTTTAATTGTTATCAGTTGTGAGATAGGCCAAAGAAGGTCGCGCGAATTATTCAACCGAGCCCCTTAATGCTTCATTTATCGGATAGAACCTGAAACGCCATGAGGCAAGGGAAACATTATAAATGCGCAAAAGATCCTCATCAATTTTCGCATTTTCTTTATAGGTTATGATCTTAGCCTTTTGCTCGTCCGACATATCTTTCCATAAACTTTCAGGAAAATCCCTGAATTCGGTGTCTAAGACGAGAGTCTCTTCAAGAAAACACGCAGGAACCGTAAGACCACATTCATTTATCTGATTGATCTTATAAGCGTAAGCAAGGATCAGCGCTTTATATTTTATGTCCGTGATAAAGCTTTCGTTTGAGAAAGAAATCATCTTTTTTACAAGCTCTGCGCGCTGCTCATCCGTGTAAAACTTATCAAGCCCAAGCTGCATGATCTTATCAAGTTCTCTGCCAAAGACCTTGTAATCATATTTACTATTGACCATTCCTGTCAGCGCATTGAAATACGTCTCAACTCTCAGCATATAATTATTTTCCATATTCCTTTCAGTAGATCCGTCTGCTCTTTTTCATTTCCAGTCTTGCTGTTCTTTCTTATTCAAAGACACACCTTGAATAATGTCATTATAACATGCCGGTTTCTACCCCTATCAGCCGCATCTTCCCGTTATATTTGTTCCTGCTGATACTCTTCGTAATATGCGATATCGTCGATAACTATCTCTCCTTCCACGGCACCGTCAGTGGTAATGGTAATACCTGTAACGGAAGCAAAATCGAAAGAGGCCGACGGTCCGAACATGGTAGGCGTAACAATTACCGTCTGAAGCTGGTGCTTATATTCGTAGGATCCGAATACAACATCCTGCTTCCAGAGCTGAACTGCCAAAGAGTGGTATATGGTAACGGGACAATTTACGGATACCGTATTTCCGTTGCGATCTGTAAGCGTTACAGTATAATCCAATTCCGACTCAAGGGACTCCGTATCCTCACGCATATCAGTTATACCGAAACTTAAAGCGCCCTTAGATATATCGATATCCGGGAATGTAAAAAATGCTGCAGGAGAAGAACCCTCTTCCCACTTAACGGAAAGGACATACTCTTCGCTCTCACCGCCGAATCCCCTTTCATAAGGGACATATGTCCAGCCGGAAGAACCTGAAACGCTTACGGAAGTGCCGTTGCCGGAATTAACGATATCCACCGTATCATCGAAGGAACAAAGGGTGACCCTGGATGAATCCTCGTAATTAGTCACGTATACCGTATCAGGAAGGTCTCCTGCGTAGGAAGATATATCACGGAATAAAGATGCAAATGTATCATCTCCCAGGACTGTATAGTCCAGAAATGTCCTGATATATGCCTTGGCAATACTCTTCTGCTCACCTTCGTCTATGAAGTTGTTCGTATTAAGATATCCTTTTCCCATTGGCGCCATATCGTACTGTCCCCAAAGGGAATTAAATTGACCATGGTTGGCGCCTAGGATATATACGGATGATTTGATATACAGTTCATCAGTTTCACCCGTAAAAGTTATGTTGTTATACTGCTTTTCGCCCATCATGGAGCTTACGTCCTGATCGTTGCTTCCGTGGATAAGAAGGTAGTTGACGTCCGTCAGCTCCACCGCACGTCCCACGGGGGTATACTGATCGCATACAGGCGCGATTGCCACTATGGACTTGATATTAAAGTGATAATCAAACCTGATATTACCGTCTTCGGGATAAGCGTCCAGATCATTGAAAAGATAAGCAGTTGCCACCATCTCTCCTCCTCTGGAATGACCGCCGATGGCAAGCATTTCGGTATCGAAAAGTCCGGATAACGGATTGCCGGAAGAACCGGAGACTTCCAACAAAGCCTTCATGTTCTCCAAGAGCAGATAGGCACGGAGATCGTTTCCTGCTCCCAGTTCGTTAATGATATTCTCATCTACGGAAACAACTGCATATCCGTTAGATGCCAGGTAATGTCCCAGATATTCATATCCCAGATAAGAAGGTGTCATCGAGTCGTGAGCACCGTGGACTATAAAGAACGCGGGACAGTCTTTCTGTCCTTCGGGATACCAGATCTGCCCCTTAACCGGTGTTTTTTCATAATCCATGTCGCTTACAAGCCATGTAAGGGTATTAAACGGACCATCCGCTTTTTCCGTCTGTTCGAATACCGTAAGATCAACGGTTGCGGTCTTTATATCATCCGTGTCGTCAGGACCATATGACAGAGTGGAAACCTTATAGGATCCGTTCTTAAGATAGTCGGAAAAACCTGCAACCGCGGAGATTGAATCTCCTTCTATCGAATTATAGAAATCCACCCTGCTGTCACCGAAACTGTCGGTCCGGTAAAAAAAAGCAAAATATTGAAGCATAAGCAACACACAATACCAAAGCAATATATGCCGTTACCTGCTTAAAACGGCGGGTCTTTATAAAACCCCAGATGATGCGTCCCAAAAAGTCCACGGACAATGCCAAAAGGAAGCTCATGATCAAAGCTCCCGGGAGCTGCTCAAGCTGGTTGGCCACAACGTTAATGGCGCAGACAGCGCTGAAGGAGATAAGGAAATACGATTTGCATCTTTTGCCTCCGCCAAGGATAAGCTTTATCACCAGATTCAGGGCTTCGGCAACCAGCGCCCATAAAGAAGCCATTATCAGCAGACATAATACATAAGGCACCTTTTTGAGCATCACCTCTTCCAGGGTCGATGCCCAGAACTGTGCTGCCAGAACGGTCTCGAGTATCATGGCAAGGAATCTGCCCTTACCCATAAACTCCCTTGCAGGAGCCGTTTTCCTTTTGATTAATCCGAAAGGTTTCTTAATGCCCCTCCAGATCTTTTTGAAGATATTTACCTTTTCTTCATTAACGCTTTCATTGTTCATGAGTTCATTTTGCCTTTCAAGTTTCATATACAAGTTAGACGAAGAAAGCAGAATTTCGTTACAAGAAAACGTAAAATTATTTCGCCTGCAGTCCTGCTTTAAGCGCCGGTGCGGCTCCGGGTCATATTACAGTTATAAAATCCTGTTCAAAATACTTCTTGTCATGGAATTCAGAAATCCATTACCATTCCCGTTCTGAACTGTACTATCCTATCACCCAGTTCTTCTTTCAGTATCCTGAAAGCTCTGTCCTTGGTACAGTGGCCCGTACCGATGTAATCTATCCCGGCCTCAGTAAACTCATGAGCAGCCTTACGGATATCGCTTTCGGGACTGTTCCATAGGTGCAGACCACCAAGATAACCATAGATGTGTTTCCCGGGAAATGCATCCCTGACTTCATCAATGATCTTCCCGGGCCCGCTGTGAGAACAGGAATTGAGTATCACAAGGCCTTTGCCGGTTTCAAGGACAAGACTCTGCTCGTGGCAGAGATCATCGGGAACGAATCCGCCGTCAGTTTTTCTGAGCATATGGCCACTCTTACCGATGTCAGGATAACCGCCTTTTCTATGGGGAACGATATACACTCCGTCAGAAACCTTATAAACATCATAGACCTTTACTATCCTGTCAGCATGATCTTCCATCATCGACTTGGGAATGCCACAGTAAAACTTAATAAACAGTATCTTTCCGTAACAATCCGGCGCGGTTTTATCGCTGACATAGAACTTTGCCTTGCTGTTATGCTCAAAGAATGCGGGAATTCCATTCGCGTGATCGCAGTGCGCATGACTTAATACACCATAGTCCACATCACTGATATCAAGCCCGATTCTTTCATAATTACGCAGGAACAGATCTGATGCGCCGGTATCGAGCAGGATCTTTTTATCGCCGTATTCAATATAGAGAGACAATCCCCACTCCTGTTTTAATCCCCCGGCCGGGATATTATCTATACCGACTGTTATCTTTGTCTTCATCTTTCTGTTTAGCCTGTTAAGCGTTTTGAAATCTTATGAATTTGACCACCAATCCATTTCCTGACGGGAAACTTCTTTCCTGCTGATCAGCGTGTAATTCTCAGTCTCATATTCACACATCATATGAACATACTCTCTTTTATTGTTATCATATTTCATGACTGGAACGGTTAACGTTTTGCCATCCTCGGAATATGTGCAATACGAATCACTTGAATAGAAAGTTCTCGGAAGGCTGACCTTCCTGATCACTTCAAAAGTCTTAAGTGAAATGACGTGGAAGTGCTTTCCCTGTTCCAGAACTGCCAGTTCCGATTCATCAGGTTTAACGTCTCCTGTAACCAGATAATGAAATCCCATGATAGGATTAAGCCTCTTCTTGGTTTTCTTATCCAGGAATATCACACGCCCGGTCTTAACTCCGATCACATAATTGTCAGTGATTATAACGCAGAAAGCCTCTCCGTCAGGATCGATCACTCTTCTCCAGTGCCCTTTTGGAAGGTCATGTTCTTTAACTGCCCACGGCGCTTCTTTCGCTTGCTTATGAAGCTTCATCAACCCGAGCAAAAAGTCCTCTCCGCTCATCATTTCCATTGCATTTGCCTCCCGATGAAGGAATCCCGTTATTCAAAAAACATAATTCCATTTCTGTCCGCAGATTTTCTAGAACAAGAATAACATATCCCCGGGGTTAGTGAGACTGCCCGTTCCGATATTTGTATATCAAATCTTCGTAATCCTCATACTCGTCGGGAATGCTCTTGATTATTCCGTCCAGATAGGTATAGAACGCGATAGGTGTCGTGATCTCCGGTTTCGGATGTGTTCCGTAGTCAAGCCAGGGCAAACAGGAATTGGTCTTCATTTTGCGTTTTCATATCCAAACACCTTATTCATCGCATCGTGCGCGTTCATACCGGTCGTGTCCACACCAAAAAGCGCGCCGATCATCTCGTGCATATACGCCCAGCTGAGCTCCATGTATTCATCCCAATACCACTTGTGATAGTCTCTTAAGATCTTTCTTGCTTCTTTGGAAGTTAAGTCCATCGTGTCATTCTTTCTTCATTTGCCGCTCAATGCTTTTTCCGTTTTCCCTCTATATTTCTCATTATATAGCACGGGATCAGCAAGTGCCCATCTCCGCTATCTTATAACCGACATCTTCCGGGCAATGCGCATCCGAAGACGTGATGACCGGCACCCCGTTATTCTTTAAGGCCAGGATCAGTTCCTTATCCATTCCCAGATCAGCCGTATCAGGTGAACGTCGGTGAGCACCGCTGTTCTGATCTGCGTACATCTTATTTTTCGAGAGTGCCTTTGCCAAAGATTCGTAAAGATCATTCAAAGGGAATGAGGCTCTGTGTCCGAACATCCTGATCTGATCCGGATGGCCTATGCCATCGAAAAGGCCGCTCTCAGCCAGAAGAACAGAATCTTCGAAATATCTGCGGAAGACCGCATCCACGTCAATTCCCTGCCACAGATCCGCATTATGGTCAAAGGCAAACACGTCCACATAATGGATGCTTCCCAAAAGGAAATCCAGACCGAGATCTTGCGTGTAATAACGGATGAAATCCTCAGATTCCCTGAAGTAGCATATTTCCATTCCGAACTTTACGGTAATGGGGTAGGTTCTGCCGCGCGCCTTTTCGACCAGATCCAGATACTCATGAAGGTCCTTGAATCCCGCTTTGCGATGAAACCAGTCTCTGATAAATTCATTTCGGGAACATACGTAATCATACATCGGAGCAAATTCCGGGAACATGTAATTGTGCTCAAGAAGCCGTATCTCTGCTAGTTTCATCTCAACTGCACGCTCAACGAATCTGTCGATCCAGTCAAGTGTATATGGTCCTCTTTCAATATGAATATGCCCGTCGATCATAACCATTCTTCCTGCTGATCAGTCATTTTAAAGATCAGCTTTTTCCCTTATAGGCTATGGCATCGATCTGGAAAAGGATACCGTCACGGATAAAATCTGTCGTGTATGCTTTTCTTGCAGGATATTTACCGTTAAAACGCTTTTTGATTATTGCAGCGAGGTAATTCAAGTCATTGATATCCTTAAACAAGCAATCCATCTTAACGACAGACTCAAGTCCCAGGCCTGCCATTTTCAGTCTGTTTTCCAATGTGGTAAATGCACCGTCTATCTGAGCTTCTATAGGCTGGCCTTCATTTCCCATGCAATATCCGACAAAAACAAAATCGCCGGCTTCAATGATGGTGGAATCAGCCCAAAATTCATCAACTTCCAATCTTTTAATCATGTATACAAAACTCCTTTCCGTGAAGAAATGAGATCAATAGATCAACCGCATTTCTTCCATTCCGTCTTCTGTTACTCCCGTATATTCAAAACCGGCTGACTCATACAGACTTTTCGCCACAAAGTTTTCGGGAACGACACCTGTATAAATATCTTCCGGACCGAATCTTTCCCTGATGTATTTGAGGCCCGATTCAAGAGCCTGACGTCCGTATCCCCTGCTTTGAAATCTGTGATCAATAAGCAGTTTCCACAAAGTATAGTACTGTTTTGCTTCGTAGTATCCCATCATGATAAATCCGACGATCACATCATCATCGTAAACGGCAAAGGGATAAGCGGTCTCCTTATAGAGCTCAGCCTGAGCAAGGGATTCCGCGACTGTTGACACGAACTTTTCCTGGCAGCTGCCGACTCTCAAACCGGTGACAGCCACGTAATTTTCTTGTGTGATCGGCTCTAAGTGAATCATATTTGTGATTATATCACGAACCAAAAAAGATCAGGCCGCAGCGTCATTCGCTGCAGCCTGACTGTCACTTGCGTTTGGGCCAGACGTTTAATTCAAACAGATGGTCAAGTGATCCTCACAGATCCTGATAACGTCTTTGATCAACCGAGATTTGAGAAGTTGATGTGATCGACCAGATCTTCAAGTTCTGCTCTTGTGTGGACCACTTCATTCAGATCACTGTCCCACGGCATAACGTTGATCGACACGAAACTGTTTTCGAGGTCTATGGATATCATTGCATGACCGTCAATGCGGATTGCAAGATCAATACCTTGCAATGGCGATTTTATCCCAAACCGTGAATTATTGCCTCCGTGGGATAATTTTCAGAGGTGAAATTATCCCAAAAGTTCAAATATGCTTCACTTGGGATAATTTCCGGTCCGTATTTTATCCCAAACTGCGAGAAATCCTCATCTTGGGATAATTTCGAGCTCAGAATTTATCCCAAAGGCTTGAAAAGGCCGGCTTTGGGATCAAAAACTTAAATGAGGTGATCAGCCGAATACTTTCGCAAATCTTTCAGGATCCAGCTGATAGAGTTCTTCACCCAGAGCATCGCTAACTTCAATAAGCATGCGTTCGTATGTGCACTGCAGGGGCGATACCTTATTCTCGTCTCCGGTGTTCATCCTGTTGGCGCATCCGCAGGAATTCGTGCAGCGCTTGACGAGTGCGCAGTCCTTACAGGTTTCCGGAGTAGAAGATCTTTTAGCGATCTCGATAACCTTTTCTTCGTTTATGCCCTCGAAAACATTACCCAGCAGATAATACTCGTCTCCGATGAACGATGTGCACGGATAAAGACTGCCGTCAGGGGTTACAGGCATCTGTCTGACACCCAGGTGACAGCGCTCAGCAGGATTCTTATCCCTGATGCATTCGCCGATCTTCGAAAAGATGGGGCCGACATAGATCTTATCGTCATTGATGAATAATTCCTTAATGTATCTGCAGGTCTCTTCCAGCTGCAGCCTCAACGCGTCAAGATCATCGTCAGTCCAGTTGACTTTGCTTCCATATGCGATGACAAATGAGAGGTGCTTAAATCCGAGTTCATGAAGATACTTGACCGAATCAGCGTAATACGGGACTGCCTGCGGCGCGATAGTAGCGAGAGCCGAAGCTTCAGGCATGTATCTTAAGAGCAGTTTTGCTTTCTCTTCAACGACAGAAGATGTGGGCTTTCCTCCAGCAAAGATCCTGCAGATATCCTGTGCCTTGCCGTCGAAAGAGAGCCCTATGCCCATGTTTGCTTTTACGGCACGCTCTAAGAATTCCTCATCCAGAAGCGAACCGTTAGTAGTCATCTTACAGTCAAAGATGATACCTGTCTTTCGGGACTTTTCCCCGCAATAATCCAATGCCTTAAAGATGAGATCCTTTTTGAGCAAAGGCTCTCCGCCAAAGAAACAGAGGCCCGCGCGTTGTCCTTTCGAGAAGGCCAGATCGCAGGCCGCAAAGAGGACATCCTCGGTCATGTCCTTAGGGCATTTTTCACGGATGCAGTAAGTGCAGTCCATGTTGCAGTTTTCTGTCAGATGAAGTGTCAGATTCATAAATCAATTATATATTATCTGATTTTATATCCGGAGTGATCAGTATTAACCCGGATCGAATTCGACTCCGCCATCGAGGATTACTTTGTCGTCTTCCTGAAATTTATCGATCAGCTTTATTTCTGAAGGAACCGGTGTTGTTTTGACCGTAGGGACTGTTTCGTCTGCGTCCGGCTTGCAATACGTTTTCTCTGACTCCATATCATCCGGCGCCACTTCGCCTGCCAGTTGGACTTCTTCGGTTGGCTCTGTAACAACCTGAATGTCTCCTGCATAATCCACGGGATTGCCGCCGCAGCCGGTAACTGCCATTGCCGTAAGAGCTGCCGCAATACCTACGGCGTAAAGTGGCTTCCTGTAATCCTTGGTCTGTACGATCTTCATTTCGATGTCCTCCATTTTTACGTTTCTATCCTATAAACAGATGAGAAAGTTAAAATGTTGCACTCTTTTGAAAGAAATTTTCGCCCGATCCACGCAGTTTTTACCCAGTATCGCCGGAAATTATGAAAAACGCTTATAATCCTGCACTGACAAAACCGATATAGTAATCCAGCAATTCATAGATCCAATCGTCAAGCGATGAGAAACTGAAACCAAGCGATTCCGCCTTATCCGTATTTATACTGTATTCAGGCTCACCGTTATATGGGGCTTTATCGCCTCCATCACTCAAGACCGCTTTCGCGCCCGTTTTCTTTTCGACATAATCCAGTATATTCCTTACGGATATGGTCCCGCGGGATGAACCGTTCACCGCGCCGCAGATGTCTTTTTCCACCAGGAATGACATGAACTTCCCCGCCTCATCCGACCTGATAAATCCCATCTGGCAGTCAGAATCGTCGATGTACATCGGGATCTTTTTCATAACATGCTCAACATAGAACAAAAGCCTTTTCGTATAATCGTCTTTGCCTATGACAAAAGGATATCTGACCGCGGTCCAGTTCCTGTCCGGATACTCCTGCCACAACGCATATTCGGCATGTCTTTTGATGACGTCGTACGGGAAATCGGGCCTGTCGCACCAAATGAGATCTCCTGCCTGGCCGTCAAAATCATCTTCCCTTGTATCGGGGTGTTTCGGATCATAAACGGCAGTGCTGGACATGTAGATGTATCTGCCGAAATCTCCCGCTTCCATTATCGATCTGATGTCATTGGAACAGTAGGCGATCTTGTCGATGATGACATCGTAATGCCTGCCGGAGACTGCTTCTCTCACACTTGCGGGATCGGTCCTTTCAAAACAGATCCTGGAGACCCTGTCACAGAATCCGTCCGGAGTTCTTCCGCGTGTCGCAACGGTAACGTTATGGCCTTTATCCAGAAGGTCATTTACCATGTGTATCCCGAAAAATCTCGTGCCGCCGAGAACCAGTATATCCATATATCCTCCGCCTGATTTCCTTTCAAAAACAAATTATAACCTTACAAAGAGCGTCTTTTCGAAAAGATCACAGGTCGAGATACCAGATAAACTGAACCTCATCTTCCAGTCCCGGTTCGGAGCTGTAGGCATGCATGTCGACTCTGGACAGCTGCGCTCCCTGCTTCTTATAGAATCTGCAGGCCGGAACATTGTCGTTCTGGCATTCGATTATCATCAGCTTATATCCGCCGGCTCTTGCATTCTGAATTCCCATATCCAGGAGTCTTTGGCCGATCCCCGTATGTTTATATTCATCAGCTATGCGGATGTCCCATAACACGCAGGCGTCTTTCCTTCCGGCGAGCATGTAAAGTCTTTCGGTGGTACCTGCGACGGTCATGGCTCCCACCGGGAGCTCGCCGTCAAAAGCCATATAGAATCTCCAGGTTGAGATATCGAACATCTCTTCATATTCCATGGCGCGTTCATAGACGCTCAGGTCTTTGACTCTCGGTGTAACCGGCACTTCCTCAAAGATCATACCTCCGAGACCGCCGTCGATCCTGCTGACGCGGTATTCGGACCTGATATCCACATTCTGTGAAACTTTGTCATATTCCGGAAAGAACGATCTGTCCACTTCCCTGATATCGATCATGATACTGTCCCCCATATTTCTGTTCTACAAAATACAGAATTACTATATCATCAAGTTCTGTATTGATGAACTTCATTGATGAACTTCTTATTTAAAGAAACAGGATCAAAACGGGCAGTTATCAGCTCTCCGAGATCAGATTAAGATCGTCATTAAGTCTGCCGACGATAACCCTGTCTCCGGGATTGTATTCCTTCTTTCCGATAAGAGGATGAGCATTATGCTCCTCAAGTCCGCGGATCTTGTATCCGCTGTCAGTCTTGCCGACCACTTCGCCCCAAAGGAACTCATAGTCCTCTTTCTTGATGGCTTTTGCCGTAGCAAATATGTTATAGACTGCAAATGCAGGGAAAAAGATACAGAAGAGTCCTAAAACACTGAATACGAACAGTCTCAGGAAATAGATCAGCAGGCACATGACCGCGATAACTATCGCACTTACTATTATCGATACGGGAAGAAGTTTCCAGGATGAGCTCCTGCATTTTTTCAGAAACTCGTCTCTGATCTCGTCACTTACCGCTGCGGGAGTAAGATACTGTTTGCCGATCGCGTCTTTTACCGTAAATTTTACATCTGAAGCCATAAGATCCTCCTGGCCGCTGTTCTTGTTCCGGGCCGTTAGAGATTAAACCTCAGAAGTACAGATATGTCAATGAACGTCTTTGCAAACTGCGGAAAAGGATAACAGAAACTCGTGTGTTATAATCTGCGAGGTGATTTTTATAAAGGATCGGTGAAGATCATGAATACTATTCCAAAGAAACTCGTAAGCCTTTTCGTGACCGGCGCGCTATGCCTGTCCTTTGCATCCTGTTCCGCTTCGGAAAAGACCGGCAAGGATGCCTGGATCGCTTCCGATCTTTTGGACAACCAAGCTCTTGTCGGAAACACCAGACTGCAGGATGATTACGCGTCTGCGGTAAATGCCGACTGGATAATGAACCACACATACGATCCCAAGGGACCGAACGGTTCTTCCGACGATTCAAAGCTCAACGTTGACATACAGAAAAGAGCTCTTCTCGACGACACTTCAAAGACAAGCAAAAATCTTGAACTGGCAAGAGCATACGACGGTCTCTTTTCGGACTGGGATTACAGGGACAGTTTAGGTGTCGAACCGCTGAGAAAATACTTAAATTTCATCGATGACATAAAGACACTGGATGATGCAAAGAGCTATATGCTCGACAACTCGAAGAACCCTTTCGCGGTATCGCTGGTAAGTCTCTCCGCATCAAAGAACGACGGAGCTGACGACCATGAATGCCTGAACATAAAGCAGCCCGAGTATTCGCTCGGAAGCCCGACCGAATATTATTCGATCAGTGACAAGGGTCTTCAGGAAAGAGACAGGACCAAGAGCACGGTAAATTACCTTATGGAAAGGCTGGGCTATACCGACAAGCAGGCAAACACTCTCTTAAAAGAATGTTTCGCTTTTGAGACCAAACTCGCCGACATCAATCCGCAGGAAATAAAATACGAAGACTACGAACTGGTCATAACAAAGGACGAGGTGCTGGGCAGGGCCGGAAACTACCCGCTTAACGACATGTTCGATCACTACGGTCTTGGCGGCGCGCTGCGCTATCATGCAGATCTTGATTATCTAAGCGGCCTGGACAGTGTGTTCACTGAAAAGAATCTCGAAGGCATCAAAGCCTACTTCAAGGTAAGGCTCATGGTGAATTCGCTCTGCCTTCTTGATGAGGAGACATTCACTTTCTACAGAGAAATGCAGGTGGACAGGATGAACCCCTTCGGCGAGATAAGCGAAGGACGCCAGGACAGATACCTGTTCCACGTTCTCGGCGAATGCAGCCTCAACGGAGCAATGGAGCAGGCATATCTCGACGAATATTTCGATGAGGAAGTATATCAGGATCTGTCCAATATCTCCGAAATGCTCCTCGACGAATACAGGGAGATAATAAACAGCAAGGACTGGCTCTCTGATGAGAACAAGGCAAGACTTAACGAAAAGCTCGACAACATGGTCGTTCTTATCATGAAGCCTTCGAACACCGCCGATTACGGTGACATGACTCTCTTGACCAAAACCGAGGGCGGCACTCTGCTCGATGCTTATTCCAAGATCAACGAATTCGGGATCAGTCATCTGGCTGATGTTACGGAAAGAGAATTCGACAGGGCTTACTGGGATATCTACAGCACCGACAATCCGACCACAAGCATCGGATCGGCATATGCGCCCTGGCTCAACATTCTGTTTATCAACATCGGCATCCTCGCGGGCAGCAACATCTATTCAAAAGACATGACACTGGAGCAGAAGCTCGGCTCCATCGGCATGATAATAGGTCACGAGATGACGCACGCATTTGATTCGCGCGGCGTGAACTATGACAGCGAAGGGAATTACAAGCCCATCATCGAAGGCGACGACATGAGCACCTTCAACCTGATGTCCGACAAGGTAACCGCTTACTACGCCGGCTATACGCCTTTTGAAGGATCAGGCTCCTATCAGTTTGACAACACGCTGAGCGGCGAAGCGATCGCAGACATGGGCTCCATCAGATGTGCGCTCAACATCGCAAAGCAAATCGACGGCTTCGATTACGATCAGTTCTTCAGGAGTTTTGCGACCATGTGGCGAAACATGGACACAAAAGGCGATATCGTCTGGAGGATCAGAGAAGACGACCACCCATTAGCATACCTGAGGATAAACGTCACCGTTCAGCAGTTCGATGAATTCTATGAGACATACGGCGTCAAACCGGGAGACAACATGTATCTTGCCCCCGAAGACAGGATCGCCATCTGGTAAGGAGGAAGAAGATATGAGAGACATCATCAGAGACGATCTTAAAAGGATCTTCGGACTTAAGAGATTTTGGATAATGTGCGCGCTGCTCTTCGCGGGATTTATCGCATGGAGCATAAGCACGAAGATAACTTTCTGGAACGATCTCATGTATGTGGTCAAGGTCCAGAGATACATGCTGTATTTCTTCAATTTCGGTACACTTGTGACCGTATTGCTCAGCCAGCACAGAAAGAAGTTCACAAAGAACAACATCGCATTTGCAGGTGATCACGGCGGTTCGAGAGTAAAAGTCGCATTGGGCAAGTGGATCACGGGTATTGGTCTGATCTTTGTTTTTTATGCAGCACTTGCAATACTCGTCCTTTTCATGGGGCTCATCCTCGGCGCGCACAACAGCGGCGATCAGATCGGCGTCATGATGCTCTCCATCCTGATGAGTTCCATATCCACCATGGGAAGCTACGCCCTCTGCCTGATGTTCCAGTTCCTCACGGCATTCCCTGCCCTGTCACTGGTTCTTGCGTCAATTACGGTTGAGATCCTCCCCATCCTCGCGGACAGATGGGGCTTTGCCATGATCCCCGAGACCATGGCCGCATATAATCTGCTCATGTTCGGACAGACAAGGGCTGCCTTTTCGGGCTTCCTTCTCGGCATGCCGAGATTCGGATTTATTCTCCTGTTCCTCATCTACACAGCCATAGGCGTACTCTTGTCGATGCTGATATTCAAGCTTAAGCGCGAAAAGAAACCCAGGAAGAAAAAGGGGCAGGATGCAGCTGAAGAAGAAATCGGACAGGATGTCTGTGCATCGGCTGAAGTCAACTGATATCAGATCATAACAATATCCAAAGAGCAGCTTAAGATCTTTCCTTAAGCTGCTTTTGTTTTATTCCCTCCGGCTGTTTTCTTTAACGGAGATGTTATCAGGTCATAGAACCGTTTAATCCCAAGCGGACCAAGTATGCCTGCGATAACATAAATGATCTTTACGTTATTGCTGATTTCCCAAAAGTAGAATACGGATTCCTTAAACACCTCCACATTAAAATATGGAAGCTCCGTTATGTATTCGGAAATGAGCATCAGTATGCAGTTTAAGACATTGAAGAACAGGAAGTGGAATCCCATTATCCAAAAAGTGTTGCAGGACATATAGTTGACGAACCTGCTCTCATAAAAAGGCTTTCCTGTCAGGTCTGTCAGCGTCAGCCAGAAGAGGATTCCGACCACCGAAGACACAAGCGGTGTTACGACATAAGGACTCGTAAATCCTGAAAGTCCGTTGATGCCGTCAAAAGCGACATCATATGCACTAGGCAGATACAGAGTCCTGATCATGTTGATGAGCAAAAGGCCGAACAGCAGAGCTATCTTCGCGCCGCCCGGAAGGCCATCGTGCTTCTTTTCCAAATGTTCTCTGTATATGATTCCCAGTTCTATGAACGGCAGGAAGAACAAGACCTTGAGAGGCAAAAGGAACCAGGATAACGATTCAGGATCTACTGTCTTCGCAAGGTATACAGCAAGGATATGAAGGCCGCAGAATATGCCGAGCATGACATAGCTGTTCCATATCTTACAGAGAAGTTTCTTAATGATCGCATATACCATCAGGAGAGCAAATAGAGTTATGACGAACCACATGGGTTCGGCCACGATGAAAGGTGAACCGACCGTTATCACTTTTTCCAGGACATACATCAGATAGCCCGAAGGATACGAAGGCATCTCCCCTGTCTTAAACCAATCTATGAGCCATTCAAGAACAAATACAGCCACCGATATTCCCGCATAAGGAAGCAGCAGTGTCTTCAGTTTCTTTAAGGTATAAGCGCCAAGTTTAGAGGATCCGTCTATCCTGTTGAAATACCCGGAGATAAATACGAACATGGGCATGAAGAACGAATTATACGGAATGAAATCTCCGAAAAGATTCAGCGCCGTAAACGTATGGTGATCGACTACCATGAAGATGCCAAGAGCCGACAGCACCATAAATTTCTTGTTTGTCTTATTCCGCTGCTCCGCCATTATCAACTGCTCTCCGGATCTTGTGACTTTTTTCAGGACCCCCGTCCCGGACACGGCAATTATAGCAGAAGATCTTTTTCTTTGCTTACAAGGGATGCATTTCCCAAACCGGCAACATTTTTCCGGCAGCTATTCAACACTGCAATATGCATGTGTCGCCTAACCGACAAAACACTCTCACATTACTGATTGTTCATGATATCCGCTGTCGTGATAATGGGGTCATCAAGCAAAAATACTCAATTACGGAGGAAACTGAAAATGAAGAACGCATTCGAAAAAATGGTAACTGTAGGACTTATCGGAACTGTGGCTCTCATGGTCTTTACGGCATGCAGCCTGCCCGTCAGAAAGGCAAAAGCAGGATCCGCTATCGTAATCTCAAATGAGAGATCAATAGAATCAAAGATCAAGGCAGAAAAAACAGGCGACTGGACACCCGCTGAAGATGCAACAGTAACGGAAGATCTCGAAAAGGTATTTGAGAAGGCAACCGAAGGACTTATGGGCGTCGATTACATCCCGGTATCTCATCTCGGAACCCAGCTCGTGGCCGGCATCAACCACTGCTTCTTAAGCAAGGCAACCGCAGTATATCCCGGAGCCGCACCCCATTACGCTCTCGTATACATCTATGAGAGATTCAACGGCGAATGTGAGGTCTTAAAGATCGAAGACATCACCCTTCCCGGCATGGAAAACACGGACAGCAAGCCCGTGCTCGGCGGATGGTCATTCGCGGAAGATCCTGAGGTCACGGCAGACATAGCTTCCATAGTATACAAGGCAGCAACAGCCAAGCTCGGCGCTTCTTATGAGGCAGTCTCATACATCGGATCACAGGCAGTCAATGGAACTTCACACGCTGTCCTCTGCAAGATAAGTCCGGTCGTCCCAGGCGCGGCAGTCAGATACGCATTGGTCTACATCAATGAAGCACCCGACGGATGCTGCTCCATAACAGACGTAACAGAGATCGTTATCTCCGCATGATAAACTCCACACTTCAAGATTACGGCGCCGGAATGATCCGGCGCCGTTTCTTTATGAAGTAAAATTTTAATCCCAGTCACCTTCATCCTGCAGATAACCGATCCCGTAATCGATCATGTCCCTGACTTCGTCGTTGGTCCTCCTGCCGCCCTTCTTGCGGTTGCACCGCCAGCAAAGGCACTGAAGATTATCTATATCCCTGCCGGTACCGCCCTGTGATACTGACCTTATGTGATCAGCTTCGAGCAGAAGATAGTCACCCAGCCCCGGACAGAAACTGTCCAGATAATCTTTTGATATGCCGCATATCTGACAGGTATAGTTATCACGTTCAAATACTTCATTTTTATCGGACACCCTGATACGCCGTCTTCTGGCTACCTCCATCTGCATCTGTTCCTGCCTGAAAATGCTTTTCTGCTGTCTTCTGTAACGGAATGCCACCGAGATAAGCACAACAAGAACAACGGCAAGAAGGATAGCCAGAGCTGCGACGGCAAATGACAAAGTGTCATGTGATACGCCATTCAGTCCGTCAGAAAACAGATCCTCTGATCCCAATATCCTGTTGATGTAAGAAAGCTTATGCATCCTCACCCTCCTCAATTGCCTGCAGCAAAAGCAATGGCACGCTATCCAAACTGATTATACAAAAAGACACCTTCCATTAATGGGACTTTCAACGGAAAAATGCAAGCACATAACAAGCAAGCAAATATTCTCAACATCATAGGAGCAGGTATCAGCAACACAAGAGTTGCTGTTCTGTTTTTCTGATATAATAATCGCTACCAAATAGAGAATGGTATAATTTTTTTGGCTTTCAGAGGTGTAAAGTACCCACTTTCATGTCAGGAGAGCCTATTATTAACTATTATTCGGGCAGGAAGTCATCAATGAAGAGCGGGACAACCAGAAAAAAACGCATTAGTGGTGAAGGCATCACCATTATTGTAATACTTGCCATCATTGTCCTGCTTTTCGCTTTCTTCCTGAAAGATATAATGCTGCCCCTGTTCCGCATGCAGATGAGCAATGACATTGACGGGGCAAGCGCGCTTCTGAAGAGCAAAGGCTACTTGGGCGGCATCAGCGTCATCCTTATCGAAGCACTGCAGATGATCATCATATTCGTATCCGCTGAGTTTATCCAGATCGCAAGCGGACTGAGCTACCCCATTTACCTCTCTCTGCCTTTGTGCGACATAGGCATCTGTTTAGGTGCCACTATAATCTTTCTTCTGGTACGTGTCTTTAATTTCAACAGTTCCACTTATGAGAAGAACCGCGGCATGATAGATAAGATCGCCTCCAATGCCAAGGACCGCAACATCGTGCTTTTGCTTTATCTTCTCTTCTTTATGCCTTTTATCCCTTTCGGCGCTATCTGTTACTACGGAGCCAGTACGAAGATCTCATACGGCAAATACATGCTTACCGTTTCCACGAGCGCCATTCCATCAGTGGTAGTATCTGTTCTTATCGGACAGGCCGGAAAATTATTCTTTACCAACAGCATCCCGCTCTGGCTTCTTGTCCTGATAGTAATAGGGCTCTCCGTCCTGCTCTTTGCACTGATCTATTGGTTTATGCACAAGTTCGTGTTAAAGGGTACTGACGGAACACCGGATTCACTCTTTTTCGATGTTTTCTTCATGGTCATCAAGCTGATCCAATTCGGAAAGAAAAAGCCGGCTGTGGAAGAAGATCTTCTGCTCGAAGCAGATCTGCCTTATCTGCTGCTTTCAAATCACGAGAGCTTTATGGATTTCTCACATCTTTACTATCTTTCCAACCACAAGAGTCCGGCCTTTGTCTATAACACTTACTACCGCACCAGCCCTTTATTCAAACTGATACAGAAGCATTGCGGATTCATACCCAAAAAGCTGATGACGGATGACCCGGATGCAAGGGCACGGATCGAAGAAATGATCAAAAAAGACTTCCCTGTCGTTATCTTTCCCGAAGACCGCATTTCACCGGACGGACGCTCAAACCCTATCGCTCTGAAAGATGGTGATTTCTACAAAAAGCTCGATGTTGACATCGTCCTCGTAAAGATCGACGGAGGCTATTATTCCCAACCTAAATGGCGCAGGAGAGCTTATTCATCCGATATCAAAGTCACGGTCAGACGTGTACTGAAGCGCGATGAGATAGCCTCCATGACCGTCGATGAACTCAATAAAGTCATTAAGGAGACGCTGTACAACGATGCATCGCTCTGCAACAATGTCACATACCGTCAAAATGGCAAAGCTAAAGGTCTTGAACGGATCCTTTACCGCTGCGCCGACTGCGGAGCTCTCTATAAAACGGTCGGTAAAGGAAACGAACTCAGGTGTCTGTCATGCGGTTCAGTCCATGTTCTGGACAACACATACCACTTCACGGATAAGATCCACTCCATTGCCGGTTATTATGATGCTATCCGCAGCCTTGAGGAGAAAGAGCTCGGTTCCCTTAGTCTGACGGCTGATGTCCGGATGACGGTTTTCTCCGATAAGCTGAAAACCATCAAACGCGATAACGGTAAATGTACCCTGGACAAAAACGGATTCAGATATAAGTCTTCTTCTGAAGAGTTTACTATCCCCCTCAGTGATATCCCCGCATTGGTATATTCATGCGGCAAGAGATTCGAGCTTTACCATAACGGCAAGCTGCATTTCTTCTATCCGAAGGAAGACACTGTCCAGGTCGCCCGCTGGGCTCTTATCGTTGATATCCTGAAAAGCAGTCAGAACAATTTGCCGTCCTGAACCCTGACGCTATCTGCCATTCATCCTCATACTCAACCTGTATTATCATCAGTCAATTCACTCTTACGCATAACAAACCACAAAAAAGAACTGCCTTCCTTTTCAGAAGACAGTTCTTTAAGAGATTATTTAAGCACAAAATCTTAGAGCGTCGGAGTATCGTTGTGCTGCGTTCTCGGGCTCTTGTTTACATGGATGAACATGTTGTGCAGGAGGTTGACGCTCGTGAGGATGACTTCACCCTGATTGAGCTTTCTGACGTGCTTGATCGCATAATCGTCGAGGTGGCTCTCTACTGCTCGGATCTCATCGTTGAGCATGAGTCTGTGAATGAGCATCGTACCTACCTGACCGAAGAGGATCGGAGATACGTCCTTCGGGTTCTGTGTTGTGAGGTAAAGGAAGATACCCTTCTTACGTCCTTCTCTTGCGAGGAGTGTGAGACCGCCGTGATATTCCTTGTCGGAGTATCTGGACTTAGCATATCTGTGAACCTCGTCGATGAAGAATACGAAAGGCATGATGTTGTCTCTGGACATTACGAAAGTACTTACGAGGTCGATGACCATTCCGCCGATACCTTCGGAAGCACCGAGTTGTGATGTGTCGATGTAAAGGCTTGCCTCAGGGAGATGAACGAACTCGTCGATGACTTCGAGGAGGTTGTACATTTCGGGATCATCGGAGAAGAACGAGAGGAATCTCGTGTTCGTCATCTGATACTGGATCTTCTGGATGAGGGAAGCATTCTGGTTTGCCTTGAGAGTATCGTAACGGTACTTGAAGTTGTAATTGTTGTCTCTGTCAGGCTCGCAGATGGACTCAGCCTGGATCTGCTCGGGAAGGAGCTCGATGTTGAACTCTGTGTCGTCCTTGCCTACCGAAGCGATGTTCTCCTGAACTTCCTCAATATCCTCACCAATCTTCTGATAATAAGAAGTGCTGCCGATCTTTCTCATGTAACGGAGAGATGTGATGGCTTCTGAGAGGACTGCGCCCTGGCTGCTGTTCTCTGTCTCGAAGAGCTTCTCCCACTGCTCCATGGAGATCTTTCCGGGAGATACGGTAGTGTCGACACCCAAAGTCAGCTTTGTGATCTCATCGTCGGAGAAAGCATTTCTGTACTCACCCGTAGGATCGATGATGAGAGCCTTACGGCCTGTGGATACGACCTTGTCGAGGATGGCGAGAGCAGTTGTGGACTTACCGCTGTTCGTAGCACCGATGCACATGAGGTGACGGTTGAACAGAGTACTCGGCTTGAGCGTAACGTCTGCTTCAGATCTGTTGAGGAATGTTGCGAACGGCGGGAGCGGTTCCTCATCAACGCTTGCGAATTCGAGTGAGCTAAGGAAAAGCTTATAGATCTCATCGGTTGCAAGATAGACTTTGTCAGTGATACCGAGAGTCTTGAAACCTGCAAGGTCGAACTTGTCACGGTCGGGAGCCATGAGAGCGATGGTATCGATCAGGATCTCCTGGTAATCGTTGCGGGTTTCCGACGACATCTCGAAGACATTTTTTCTGGAGGCCTTGTTCTCGAATACTTCTCCGAGGAATATACCTACGACCGAGTCGATTACAACATAGTAGTTGATCGTGTTCGGAAGAAAAGAGTTGTTGAATTTGCTTCTGTCTGCCATCAGAGAGAAGTTATCGATCTGGGCGGTACAGTTACTTCTGTATACCTGGGTAACTTTTCCGATGTAAAAATCTTGAGGATTTTTTCCTCCATACAGTGATTCAAGTGTCATGTGAAGCCTCCGGTTATTTTCTGAGTAGGCCGCGTTAAGGGTGACGGACCTTTTTTATTATAATTCGAGCGGGGACAAAAATGTAAAAATTTTTATAAAATTTTGGTCAGGTCACGATTTCGACAGAACGGTCCTCAAAAACGAACGGTGTCCAGGTCCCGGTCTCCCCATCGTAATCCTGAGTATATATATAGTTGTGAGTGACCAGAGGACCCGTGAGAGTTCCTTCCCGTGACGGAGTCTCCCGGACTTCAGAATGGAATGCAAGCTCCTTTTCGCAAAATCTAAATAAAGACCACAGTTTCCTTCGAATCAGATGACACATATTCCTTATCGAAATAAATAATCACATGCCCGCCCGAGTACTGCACGCTGCTGACGCCTGCGATGTTCACGGGACAGCACGAAAAGAGTTCCGCCGGAGCCTGAGAACATCCGGAGAACAATATGGCAACGCACATGAAACACAGTATGATCACTGCCGTCAAACGGGATCTTCTTTGAGATTTACGGTGACAGATCACGAGCGCGTCCTCCTTATACTTACAATGCAGTCAACCCAAAATATATGTTGCAGTTCCTTCCAAATGATATAATCTTATTCGGACCGTAAACGGTACGAAAAGGGTAATAAGGAGATAGATTATGATCACACAGTGCAGGAACTGTGCAGGGCAGCTGGTCTTTGACCCGGCTAAGCAGCTTTTGGTATGCGGTCATTGCGGAAGCACGTTTAAGCCCGAAGAATTCGATATTTCGGAAAAAGAAGAACTTTTGGACAAGAAAGCCGAATCGATGAACGACATCTACGGCATGGATTCTGATGAGTTCATGGACTGCTATGTCTACATCTGCAGCAGCTGCGGCGGCGAGGTAATGATCAACGGTTCGGAGGCTTCGACCAGATGCATCTACTGCGGAAACTCGACCGTTGTCTTCAGCAGGATCGCAAGACACAAGCGCCCGCAGGCGATAATTCCTTTCAAGGTTACAAAGGAAGAGGCCGTCATGATAGTTCGCGACCGCTTCAGAAAAGGGCTCTTCATTCCGAAGGAGATCAAGAACTTCAAGGCCGACAGCATAAGAGGCATTTACATCCCGTACTGGATCGTAAACTGCGATCACAAGGCATACGCAGTCATCCAGGGAACGGTCGGCAGCGGCAAGTCTTCAAAGACCGCCTACTTCGGGAGAGCCGGACGCATGAAGCTCAAGGCACTTCCTCTGGACGCTTCGAAGATGCTGTCAGATGAGAGCAGCTCAAGGCTCGAACCGTTCAATTTCCACGCCGCCAAGGAATTTGACGAGGATTATCTGCTCGGTTTCTATTCCAATGTCTCCGACATAGACTACGGGGATCTGAGGAGCGCCGCGTCACGCCGTGCCTCCGAATACTTCAACCAGCAGGCACTGGCAAGCGTAAAGAATGCAAGGTCCAAAAAGATAATAGCCTCTGACCATCTCACGACCATCGACTATAAGGAAATGACATATGCGATGCTCCCCGCATGGTTCATCACCTACGACTACCGGGGAAAGCACAACACGATAATCGTAAACGGACAGACAGGCAAGATAGTATGCGGAGTGCCGTGGAACAAGGTACTCTTCTATTCCCTGCTGATAGCAACCGGCATCGCTCTCACGATCGTCAGCTTCATTATCCTGAAGCCCTTTTTGGGAGCGGTCTTCGGCGATTCATCGCACAGGAGCTCTTCCTCAGACAGCAACGGAAAGGTCCTTGGTCTGCTGATCGGTTCTGCGATAGCAATGTTCTCGTTCGGCATCGCAAAGATCATGAAGGTCATCAAGAGCATCAACCTCACACAGGCCGGATCGATCTTCAACTTCGTAAAGAAGAGACAGGAGTAAGTTATGGATTTTCTTGCATTTGTTTTGGCTCTCGGTTTGGGATTCGGTCTCGCCTGCCTTATATTTGCTTCTCTGCTGGCCAAATCCAATGACATCGGAAACAGCATCGGCCAAGCGTCGCTCTATTCCGGCGATGTGGTCTTTGACCGTCGGGAGGACAGAATAAACAGAGACGCGAAAGAAACTTTCGGCCTGGGCTATATCCGTCCGGAAGACAGAAAACGCGATGAGCCGAGGTCGGATCTGAAGGTCGAACTGGAACGTAACAATGTTACAAATCCCTGAACGGCGCTGAAAACAGGACAATGGCCCTTATCTGACACACCATCACCCTTATCCGGCAGAAACAACCTCACTGTCAGTTTTAAGCAGGTCCGTAAGAACCTCTTTGAACTGCTTTTCGATGTCATCACGTTCTTTAGTGAGGACATCGAGTTCTGCTTTGATGCCGTTGATGGTAGATGCAGCCGTATTCTTTGAAAACTCGTCCACACCGGCCATATCCACGGTACAGAAGTCCCTGTTCCGTTCGTAACGCTCCTTCTTATTCGCGACGGGTCTGATCTCAAGGTCCTTTCTCCAGAGTTTTTCAAGGATATTGAGCATGACGGTGATCTTTTCAAGGTATCCGCGGTCCTTATCCCACGCATGGACCATGGCTTCATCCGCTTTCGCCCGGATGTTCTTCAGCCGGACCGCCGTCACGGCAGAAACATCTTCGGCATCTTTGAAGCTCTTCCATTTTGCCGCGCATAAGATCCGTCCCCTAAGCGCCTCCAGGTCGTACGAACAGCGCATGAGAACGCACCTGTACCAGACATCTGCCTCGTTAAACTCGCCGTCCGAAAGCGCCTTATTGGCTTTTGCCATGGCATTCTCATCGAAGATTATCGAACTGCCGAATGCCACGCCGCAATAATTGCATCTGTATATCTTGTTTTCCCTGTCGGGTACCAGCTCGGCTCCGCACTTGGTACAGATTATCCTGATATCGTTATCCATATCGTTATTCCTCCGTCTGTGCCATCTGCGGCCTGAAGACAGGTGTCTGGGCAACGCCTGCCGCCGGATCCATCGCCTGCAGTTCGCGGAACACCCTGTCATAGGCCTCTTCCGCCGCGGAAAGTCTCGCGTCAACGACTCTCTCATCATGGTGGATGTCCGCAAGGATCTCACTGTACTTTTCTTTCTGTTTCATCTCGATCAGGAAATAGTCGATTATCCTCACGAGCGCGATCGAACCGATGCATATGAGCGCACATATGATACCTAAGATGGGATCATTGAAGCAGAAAAGACATGCTGAGATCACCGCGCCGATGAAAAACAGGCCGGAGTATACGAGTGTGCGGGTATTCCGCTTCTGGCTCATATCCTGAAATGCCTTTTCTACGGCCTTCGGAAACCGTTCTCTCTCATCTTTTACCGTCAGGCACTCATCGGCAAGATCTGCTAGTTCGGTCATTTTATAAAAATACGCGGATCCCTCTTCCCCTGCACGCTCAGCCGTACCGGGCAAAGATTGCTTTATGCTCTCTAAGGAATCCCCTTTGACCTTGTAAGGAGTACTGAGACTGTTTATGGACGGAACACCGGCACCGCAGAGGAGCAGTCCCCTTAACGCTTCGACATCGTGAGGTTCGCTCTCGAGGACCGACTCAAACTTTTCCTTTGCGGCATTAAACTCCATCTGCTGCATGTTGACTGCGGCATCTGCGAGCAATTCTTTCCTGTGAAGTGAAACAACATCGAATGCGTTCCCGCAGAACGGGCATTCAAAGACTTTCTGTTTTCTGTCGACAATGAGCGCGCCCGCGCAGGTCGAACAGGTGTAACTTACCAATTCCCTCATTATCTATCCCCCATATAAGTTGCGAACGGTGTTTGCGCACAACATCTATATTATACGCTGAATGCCGCGATTAGTCATATTTTGGGCATCGTCAGATATTTTTCATGACTGCTGCAACATTTCCCTGACGGAATCTGTATTTAGGGTAACAGCGCGTCAAAAGCGCAGACACTTAAGGAGGTGTTTTTATGAAGAAAAAGGTATTTGCAGCTGTTATGGCAGGCGCAATGGCATTGACGGGAACAGCATGCTCAAGCGCTAAAGCAGCTTCGACAACGGTCGCCGCACACAACGGAACAGTGGCAAACGGCATGGATTCGTACATGTATTGCGAGACCACGACCTGCGGTGAATGGGAATACTCAGAAGCTGAAGACGGCGAGATCTATGGCAATGAGGATTTCAACACTGAGGAATACAACACCATCAAGGAAAACGGTTTTGTAAGTGTTGCACAGTCTCCCCTCTCGACATTCGCAGCTGATGTCGATACGGGTTCTTACTGCAATCTCAGAAGGATGATCAACGACGGGTGGGGGCTCGAGAACGTTGCATCATCTATAAGAACAGAAGAGATGATCAATTATTTCGATTACACAGTCGAGAATGAAGACGACGTATTCAGCGTTCAGTATTCTGTAGGCGATTGTCCGTGGAACAAGGACAATAAGCTCCTGGTACTGACGATGCAGGCAAACAGCGAGATCAACGTACCCAATGAAGGCAACAACTTCGTATTCCTCATCGACACATCAGGCTCGATGTCCAGCGATGACAAGCTAAAGCTTGCAGTCGAGAGCTTCAAGCTCCTGGCAGGAACATTGGGTCCCAAGGACAGGGTATCCATCGTTACATATTCCGGCTCCTCCGAGACCGTACTCGTAGGCTCCAACGACTATAAGAAGATCTGCAAGGCTCTCGACAAGCTCAAGGCAAACGGCGGAACGAACGGATCAGGCGGTATCAATGCGGCATATAAGTGCGCAGAAGAAAACTTCATCAAGAACGGCAACAACCGTGTCATCATCGCATCCGACGGAGACATGAACCTCGGAATTACGAGCCAGAGCGGTCTTGTCGACCTGATCAAGGAGAAGAAAGAGACAGGCGTATTCCTTACAGTATTAGGCTTCGGTTCAGGCAACTACAGCGATGCCAACATGGAATCAATAGCAGATGCAGGCAACGGCAACTACTTCTACATCGACTCCATCGAGGAGGCCGAAAGAGTCCTCTGCGAGAAGATGAAGCAGACAACGGTAACGGTAGCCAAGGACGTTAAGTTCCAGCTCGAATTCAACCCCGCGGAAGTAGCTGAATACAGACAGATCGGCTATGAGAACAGACAGATGTCCGCAAGAGACTTCAGCGACGATACAAAGGACGGCGGCGAGATCGGTGCAGGTGCACAGGTTACGGTATGCTATGAGCTCGTTCTCACAGGCTCGGGCAACGGCGAAGACGGCGGACTCAAGTATCAGGATACGGTCCTTTCCGATAATGCAGGCTCCGGCGAACTCTGCACGGTATCCGTAAGATACAAGGCTCCCGATGAGGATGAGAGCACTCTTATCGAGTATCCTCTCAAGGACAACGGAATCAGCAACAAAGAAGACTTTAACTTCATCTGCGGCGTCATCGAGGCTTCGATGGTAATAAGAGACAGCGAGTACAAGGGCAATTCAACATACGATACGGCTTACCAGCTCGCATTCTCCGGCAGCGACAACAACAAGTACAGAGAAGATTTTTGCAAGCTCCTCGTAAAGCTCGGCGCAGACGGCTGATAAACAGAAAAACATAAGCTATACGGCTCCTGTAACAGACCGCCCCGGAAGTGTTTTGCACCCGGGGCGGTATTAGTTTCCGGGCATTTCAGGAGCGTGGATCTTTTCTTGATTTTATCAGGACGTTTTTGAAATCTATCCTATTATCAAGGTCTGAATAAATACTGTATACTTAAACCCAGATAACAGGTCAGGCATGTGCGCGATCTGCAATGCCGGAAAGGACTGCTCATGAATTCGTTCTCAGAGAAGCTCATCGGAAATGTAAACAAGGTCATAGTAGGAAAAGACAAACAGATCGAACTCCTGCTCGTATCGCTCCTCGTGGGCGGACACGTGCTGCTCGAGGATGTTCCGGGCACAGGAAAGACCAAGACTGCCAAAGCTCTCGCGCAGTCGCTGGATCTCAGTTTCAAGCGCGTCCAGTTCACGATCGACCTTCTCCCTTCCGACCTTACGGGCATCAACTTCTTTGACAGAGAGGCAAATGCATTTGTATTCCGCAAGGGTCCTGTCTTCACGAATATTCTTCTCGCAGACGAGATCAACCGTGCCACCGCAAGGACACAGTCAAGCCTTCTGGAGTGCATGGAAGAAAAGCAGGTAACGGTAGACGGCGAGACTAGAAAGCTCGATCTTCCTTTCCTCGTAATAGCTACACAGAATCCTGTGGAATCACAGGGTACGTTCCCACTCCCGGAAGCACAGCTCGACCGCTTCCTAATGATGCTCAAGATGGACTATCCTTCTCACGAGGAGAGCCTTGCGATATTGAAGAGATTCGCGACCGAAGACCCGCTCGACACGCTCGCACCGGTAACGACTGGCGCCGAGCTCATTTCGATGCAGGAACAGGTAAAACACGTATATGTTTCCGACCTTCTCTACGACTACGCAGCAAAGATCGTCGAAGCAACGAGGACATCATCCGACATCGCGGTGGGAGCAAGCCCGCGTGCGCTTCTCGCATATGTATCGGCGGCAAAGGCACTGGCTTTCGTAAGAGGAAGAAACAACTGCATTCCGGACGACTTCAAGGAACTGGCAGTTCCTGTGCTCGCACACCGTCTGACCATCCGTTCGCAGGGCGGTCTTTCAAAGGACGGCAAATTCCTGTCCAAGCGTGACTTGGCGGCCGGTATCATTTCGAGACTTCTCGGAAGCGTACCCTGCCCCACGGAAGATTTCAGTAAATAAACCTGAAAATATATGGAACTGTTCGTACTCGTCGGCATCCTGATCGCGGTATTCATCGGGGAGATCATCCTGTACCGCATCCACGCACTCGAAAACCTTCACCTCAAAGTCGACTTTACCAAGAACGTCGCGAATTTCGGTGAAGACATCGAGCTTGTTGAGATAGCCGAAAACAAGAAACGTCTGCCGCTGCCCTTCATAATCCTCAAGTTCGAATGTCCCAGAGAACTCAAGTTCTACGACATGAACAACACCTCAACGTCGGATTTTCTCTACCGCGAGGATATGCTCACCATGAAGGCTTTCTCCAAGCACACGCGCCGCATAAAGGCGAGATGCAGCAAGCGCGGTTACTACGTTTTCCCCAGAGTCGGCATCACCACGTCAGACCTTTTCCTTACCGAGCGTTTCACAATGGATTTCCCGAACGATTCATATCTCGTGGTCCTTCCGGAGATCCTTGATACGGATCTCATGAGGATGTTGACCTCAATCACTCTGAGCGAACTTCAGTGCAGGAGAACTCTGCTTACGGATCCGTTTACTCTTGCCGGCATCCGCGAATACGGACCTGACGATCCAATGAAGAGCATCAACTGGAAAGCGAGCGCAAAGACCGGGGAACTGATGGTAAACCAGAACGCTTCTACCTGTGCTCAGAAGGTCCATATCTTCGTAAACCTCAGCTACTACAACCCGAAGCATTCCGTATCACTGCTCGAAAAGTCGATAAGTCTCGCTTACACATATCTGCGCGAACTCGCCGAAAACGGGATTCCCGCTTCGATCTACACGAACGGTCTTGATGTCATTACGGATTCGCCTGCCGTTTCGGAGACGGACTTCGGCTCGGCAACTCTCGACGAGCGTGCCATAATGCTCGCCAGGATAGACCTTAAAAAGACACCTGTTCCGTTCGAGGAGATATTCGGAAAATATATCACTTCAGCCGACAGGGACGATTTCGTTCTCCTGATATCGCCCCAGTTCAACGGATCTTTCCGCACGCATCTGGTAAGCGCCAAAGCCGGCCACCCCTCACTGCACTGGGTCATGCCGTGCTATAGGATAACGCCCGACGCTGATCCCGAGCCCGAACTCGAATATTCATATACAAGATGGGAGGTGCTCGGCAATGACTGATGATATCCGCGATATCAATTCGACTGACCATACCTCCCAAAATCTGCACGGCAACACAATACACACCGTAAGAGACAGCCTGATCGCCGAGATACTCCTCGCATGCATAATCGGGCTCACGCTCATGACGGCACTGACGTTCGTCAAATGCTACATGGAATTCATAACTGTCGGCATGTATCCGCAGTTTGCGCTGCTCATCGTTTCAGTCCTTCACACCATCGCGAGAAGATACAGGATAAAGTCTCTTTTCGGCGTCTTTGTCCTGCATATCCTGGTCGACATAGCTTTCTACCTTGTGGCGATTCAGATACCGCTACTTCAGTTCGGACTCAGCGGACCAAACAAGTTCTATCTTATCGCCCACCTCTTTGCCTTCACGCTCTTCTCGATGCTCTACCGCATGAAGCCCTCATTCATGGCGGCAGACTCTGAATTCGTCGTGGTACCCGCGATCCTGCACATAGTCATCTATGCGTTCTACAACATCGCAGGCAGGAAAGACCTCGGAAAGAACGTCCTCATCCACGGGATCATGATCGCAATCATATTCATAATCATGCGTCAGATCGCCGTATTCGACACGAAGTACTATCATTCCATCCATAAGATCTCGAGACCTTCCTCAACCCTTAAGATGCAGAACTACAAGACAGTCCTGCTCCTCATCGGCATCATCGCGGTCTCCATGCTTGTTCTTTTAGTCTTCCCGTATTCGATACTGTCATCGGTCTTCAGGGCGGGTATCATCGCGGTCCTCTCGCTTGTCGTCAAACTGCTCGCCATGCTGAAGAGCAAGCAGGAGTACACACCTCCTCAGAATCTGTCAATGGGCGAGGATCTGACAGGCCTCACACAGGAAAATCCCTGGATCGATCTGCTCGCAAAGATCATCATGCTCATACTTGTCGCAGCGATAATAACCGTCGCGATAAGAGGCGCACATGCCCTTATAAAGAATGCTCCGAGAAACCAGAAGTTCGACCAGGTCGCGCCTGACGACGCCCTGATCGATACGATAGAAGATATCAGTCCCGAGAAAAGACCTTTCTTCAAAAGAGGACCCGACTTCGGAACCGGCCACGAACGCCGTGTGCGGAAACAGTTCTACGACAAGACAAAGCGTGCAATAAAAAAGGGACTTCCAGTCTCTCCGGCCTCCACGCCCGGACAGATCGAGAGCGTATTAAAAGAAAACGGCGACAAGAACATTCCCGCGCTCAGGCAGGAATACGAAAAGGTCCGTTACGGGAAAAAGAAGGACTGAAGCTTTACTGCTTTCTGGCCAACTCCAGATCCAGAGTATCCTCTATGGTGATACTTCCGCCATGACGTTCTATCGCTTCGGCGATCCTTTTAAAGAACTCATTTCTTACAGGTTCCTCGATCGCAATGTGATCCGAATATGTTCCGAGCAGCTGTATATATTCATCTGATGTGAAAACCCTTTCACGGCTGAACAGCTGATACTGTATGTCAGTAAAACCGTATTTCACAGGGATCTGCGATATCTCTATGGCCTTCTCTTCCGTGAACCATACTTTCGCGCCTGACTTAACGCCATAGTATTTGTTGTAGTAACCGTTATAAAGTTCATCGATCTCACCTGCGAGTTCTGGCATCGATCCGCTAATGTGAGGGCGGTTCGCGAAACGCGCGAATGCACCGCCTTCCTTCAGGATCGAATACACCTTGGGATACCCGATCTCTTCCGGTACCCAGTGAAATGCGGTAGCGGAGAATACGAGATCGAAAGAATTCTCCTCAAGAAGAACGTCTTCGAACTTGCCCGTTATCACGTTGAAATTTCTGTATGAACTGAACTTATCGCTCAGGAGCCTCGACAGGTTGACTCCGTATTCGACAGCCGTGAGCGCACAGCCCGTCTTCAATATTGGCTCGGTTGCCTGACCGCTTCCGCTGCCGACTTCAACCACACGGCTGTTCTCACCTATCGTTATGTATCCGAAAATGGCATCGTATAATTCTGCCACATACCCGGGCCTCATCTTATCGTATGCTGATGCCGCGGTATCAAAAGTCTTTTCAAGTTCTTTTCCGTTATCCATTATCCCATCCCCCGGTTTCTGTCGCGATGTTGTTTAACGACTCAAGGATTATACCAAAACGGGACGGGCTTATGTGCATTGATCTGAAGAGAATTATCAGTCGAGGATCTTCACTTTGCCGGGAAAGACGGGATTATATAAAAGCTCGACCTGATCGCCGTCAAAATGCAGATAATCTCCCGAAGGATTGTATTCCACCGTCTTCGACCACTCGTAATCGACCGTATATTCCTTTCCGTAAGCGTAGTATTGGACCGTGATCTTCTCATACACATCGGCAGTCGCGCCTTCCATGGGATTGGAATTACTTACCGGAACATCATCTCCGTTGACCACTGCAGAGATTTCTTCTTCAAGGCGTTCTGCCTGGATATTGGGACGGTTATGCATCGACTTGACCACCTTACCTGTGGCGGGGATCAGAGGGCACGTCAGAAGAACGGTCACCACTCCCAAACCCGCGATTACTCCCACAACGGTCAATACAGTTTTCAATCCTTTATTCATAGTCCTTCGGCTCCTTGTCTGTTCGTTATATCTTAAATACAGACGGATAAATGAAAATGTTGCACCATTCATTTCAAACCTGACTCCGGCCTGCTATAAACGATGCTTTTTCAAGGCGTATAATAAGAAACGGGATGTTTCCCTGATACAAAGATAATATCATGGGCACGACCGCTCCGGCACCGTCCGCAGACACGGAACGTAAGAGAAAAAACATGAACGCATTTGAGCACTTCGGACCCGAACACACTCTGACGCTGCTGTTTATCATGGCCGCGGTGTCTGCAGGACTGGTTTTATCCAGAAATCTCAGTGACGTTAATGCGGTTGCACTTGCAAGGATACTATCTTTTGCCGCTCTTTTCGGAGAAACACTTCAGGATCTTCTCCTTATAAGAGACGGCGGGGACATCATGGGATTCCTTCCGCTGCATCTCTGCAATCTCGGCATCTTCGTAAATCTCGCCGCATCTTTCTCGCACGGTAAAGTGCGTAGATTCTTTTCCGAGATATCTCTCCTTTTGATTATGCCCGGAGCTGCCGGCGCGCTTCTATTCCCTGACTGGAACTACAGGCCTTTCTGGTCCTATCTGCCGATACTCTGTTTTCTGACCCACTCGCTTACGGTATTCATTCCTCTCCTGCTTCTGGTCAAAAAGAAAGTCAGCGTGTCTGCATCGCACTTCTGGTACCACATGCTGTTCCTGCTCATTGTCACTCCTCCGGTATATTTCCTCGACCGTATGGTGGGAACGAATTACATGTTCCTTAATTTCCCGCCCGAAGGATCTCCTCTTCAGTGGATCTACGGGATAACGGGAGATAAATTCTACCTGTTGGGACTTTCTGTTCTTGTCATCCTGATACTCATTGCCGAGTATGCGGTCTGTTTCCTTGCACGTAAGATCTTTTCAAGACGGTGATCAGCGCGTTCATTTTTAACATACACGTTTTTTCCGGGCATGCTATAGTGTAATCAGAAAGATCAAGGGAGACGCGCATATGTTGAAGAAAGTATTAGCATTGTCAGTCCTGGCAGCCATGTCGCTTTCAGTTCTTACGGCATGCGGCAACAGGCCTCAGAGACCGGCTGACGCGGCTGATATTTCCGATGAAGAGATAAGCATCATCAGAGTCATGCAGTCCGAAGGAAAAGATGAGATGGAGATCGCCGAAGCCCTTGTCTTGCATGAGAAAACAGCAAGCGGACAGAAAGCTGCTCCCGCCGTCAAGGCAGCAATATATTCGGGCTTCGGATCAGCCGTCGCTGACACGGCTTCTGACATGCTGGAGTATGGAAGATATCTGTTCAGAAAGATAACAGCCGCACCTGTATCCGCTTCATCAGACGGATGGGTAAAAGACGGCGGTGATTACTATTTCTACAAAGACGGTAAGATGATCACCGGCTGGTTAAAGGACGGCAGCTGGTATTACATGGATCCGGGTACCGGGATAATGGTAACGGGTTGGAAAGAGGTAGACCGCAAATGGTACTACTTCAGCGGTTCGGGCGCTATGAAGACCGGCTGGCAGGAGATCGGCGGCAGATGGTATTACATGGCTTCATCCGGAGCGATGCAGACCGGATGGCAGCAGATAGAAGGCATCTGGTACTATTTCGAAGATTCCGGAGCCATGGCAAAGGGCTGGAAACAGACAGGCGGCAGCTGGTATTACTTATCGGCATCAGGCGCGATGGTAACCGACTGGCAGAAGATCGACGGTAAAAACTACTACTTCTATCAGTCAGGCAGGATGGCATTCAACACCACCATAGACGGCGTGAAACTCGGTGTAAGCGGCGCAGCCGAAACAACTCCATCATATGTCTTCAGAAATGACGTTGAAGAAGAATGCGTCAGACTCATCAACGGACTGCGCAAGGAACATGCAGTATCGCTTTCATCCACCTTCTATGTTCCGTTGGTCAGATGTGACGCGCTGACCGCGAAAGCCCACATAAGATGCGTTGAGATAACAAAAGATTTCAGTCACGATTCCGCGAGCGGAAACGGACTCGGATCCGAATGCATTTATGAAGGTGGCGAGCTCGGGGAAACTGCTTCCGAGATCGCTTATAGGATCGTTAACAGCTGGAAGGGATCAGCTCCCCACTACGCTTCTCTCATGACCGGGATAACAGCCCAGTCTGTAAACGACATATTCTACTCCGGCGCGAACTGCGGGCTCGGAGTCCTCATTAACGCCAAAGGCCACCGCTATGCTGTATTCGGAATAGGTTCGTTGAATACCGGAAGATCCCCTTCCACGGGCTTTGACGGTCACTGTCACCACTATACAGAGTATGTAACCTCGTACAGATCCGGCAATGACTGGTTTGATACCTACCGCTGCAGCTGCGGCAAAGAGCTTTCCGCGAAAGCGGCCTCAGATCCGTGCACATGCCATTTCAACGGTGAACACAAATGGTCACGTCCGGGATTCTATTCATCCTACAGATACGACAGCGAAAACAACCCTTGCGTCATATGCGTCCGCTGCGGCTCGACAGGACCGCGCTGGGAAGACGTTCAGCAAACGCCTTTGGATGTCAACTGTGATCACGACTGGAAATTCGTCTATTACTACAATCCGAACGGAGACCGTATCGCTTTCGATCAGTGCGCCAAATGCGGGCTGTGGAGGACAAGGCACGAAGGCTGGGCAGTCCAGCCCGCACAGGATTGCGATCACGATTGGGAATGCGAGATAACCGAAGACGTACCGGGCGGTTATCTCGACTGGTTCCACTGCAGCAAATGCGGAGCCTGGGATCTGAGATTCGACACGGTTTAAGACCTTCAGTAGTGGTATAGTGTATCTGTGAAAACACTATGCCACGGAGTCAGCGGATGAAGAACAAAGCATTTCTTATAGTCACCGGGATCATTTCGATATTGAGCTCGCTCACGATGAACGGGCTGCCTATAGGCACGAACATCCTTGAGATTATTTATGCGGCTGCTGCGCTCCTGGGACTGGCGGTGATATTCTATGCAGGCTTTTTAAAGCAGAATGACAAAATGCTAATGATCTTATCGATCGCATACACCGTGGTTCTTTTCGGTGCGACAATGCTGATCGAGATGTTCCTCAAGGACTTTGTCCTCGTCGGTATCGGCTTCCTTCCGGGACTCGTTATGAGCCTTGCCGGACTTGTAAGAAATCACAGGACCAACCGTTCGATAGCGGTCTATATCATATGCGGTATCGCTCTGATGTTTGCGGTGGCGAGCATTACTCTGATGGTCATGCAGAAGAGCTTCATCATGACTGTATAAATCCCGGAAAAAGTTACTTTTTCTTCTCTCCCACCCTCAGACTGAGAGCTTTATGCGGGCATGCGGCGACACAGTCTCCGCAGCGTATGCATTCGCAGCTGTTCGGTTTTACGCTCGGATCTATATTCATCTTGCAGGCTTTTGCACATGCTTTGCAGTTGACGCAGCTGTTCTTATCAAGATGCATCCTGTAGAGTGATATCCTGTTGAAGAATCCGTAGACAGCTCCCAAAGGACAGATGTATTTGCAGAACGGTCTGTATATTATGAGACTTCCCACGAGTATCAGACCAAGTATTACGAGCTTCAGGTCAAACAATGCACCGAGCCGTTCCGCGACCTGTTTGTCGGCGGCTGCAAGCCAAATTCCTGCCACCGTTCCCGACGGGCAGATGTATTTGCAGAAAAAGGGCGTGAGCTTGAAGCAGAACGGAAGTATGAGCACGAATAATGCGAGCACGACATACTTGAAATACCTGAGATATCTGTCGAGCTTGAATTCATTTTTCTTAAAGAAAGGGATCTTGTACAGAAGGTCCTGAAGGAAGCCGAACGGGCAAAGAAAACCGCAGACGGCGCGTCCGATCAGTGCACCGACGAATATAAGGATACCAACGACATAGTACGGGAATTTGAACTTCAAACCGCTTAAGTAGTTCTGCAGAGAGCCTACAGGACACGCGCCTACCGCTCCAGGACATGAATAGCAGTTCAGACCCGGAACGCAGACGGATTTTGAAGGACCAGTATAGATCTTCCCTTCAAAAAAGCCTTTGAAGTTTGCATTCTGTAGCAGTGTCGCCACAGCCTGTATCGAATGTCTTATCCACTTCTTAGCCAAGCCCGACACACTCCATGCATATCTTTGCCGCCTTGGTAAGAACCTGGGCAGGGTGACCTAAAGCGATACCCACGATGATGAGTATCACTCCGGCCGCAATAAAAACGATTGTCAGAACATGCCTGCGCATATGGACTTACTTGAGGAAGAATCTGACCATCTCGGCCCACTCCTCAAAAGACCTCGAGCCGACGAAATTATCTTCGCCGTTAGACAGGGTGAGCACATTTCCGTCGCTGTCGATAAAGACCGTCGTCGGTACGTATCCGCTGTCAAACTGATCGAATTCTGACGTGTAGCGCAGGATGGGATATGTTACTCCGGATGAGCTGAGGATCTCGTCCACCTCATCCTCCATCTCAGTCTCGGAATAGACTCCGATGATCTGGAAATCCTCGTCTTTGAATTCCTCATAGAGTTTTTCAAGATCCGGGATCTCGCCGACACAGGGTCCGCACCACGGCTCCCAGAAATTGATCATCGTGACCTTGCAGTCTTTGAAGATGCTCTCGTCATAAGTTTTGCCGTTCCTGTCAGCCGTCGAAAATGTTAAGCCGGATCCGGTATTACCGCCGTCATTATCTTTGACGGTTTCTTTCTCCGTTTCGACCGTAGTCTGTACGGAATCGATGATCGTACTGTTAAATGTTTCTTTCGCCGATCCGCATGAAGCTGCCGCAAATGCGAACGACGCACAAAGTATTACCGAAATGAATCTTTTCATCAGTCTATATCTCCCCTTTTGGTTTGGGACATTATATCACACGGGACTTGAAGCACTCCGTTCAGAGGATTTTGCTTATAAATTGCCTATAATTCCGCAGACTTTTTTTTCGCGCAAATATAAAATAAAAATGACAGAGGGATTTCCCTATGGCTTCATCGAAATAATTATGGGGATAATTATTATGGATAAGAGCAAAAAGGCAACTGCCGCAGTTTTGGCTGCGGTTATTTTCGTATCATCAGCAATCACGGGATGCAGCGGCAAGAAAGATCCTGAAGGTTCCATATCAAAGGAAGATCCGTGGTTCTCGGTCAGTCAGGCGGTTATCGGAGCCCAGTACAACAACCGTGACGACATCGAATGGGCAAACACTCAGTTTGCGGGGACTTCGGACGGCAACATCGTATACTATGTCAACGGTGCCATGAAACCACCCAAAGATGCTAAGGCATTCGAGATCGATTACGACGCGCTTTCCATCAGCAACATCGACGTATACGGGGAAGACTGTTCCCTGAAAAGATCGATAGACCTGAGGAAATCGTTTACGGATTCTAAGGTATTTGACATAAAGGATCCCGAAGACGGAAGCATCTATCAGGGCAATTGGACCATCCAGGAGGATTTTAAGGTCGAGGACGGAAAGGTGACCATGCCGGTCAATGCCTATCTTCCGTCGGAAGACGGCTTTACTCCGAACATAAAGACCGTCAACATCACGATAGATCTCGAAAGCGGAGATGTCGTATCCCATTCCCAAAAGAGCGCCAACATACCGCCAGTCCAGCAGACTTATCCTGTCGAGCAGTTTTACGAATTCGAAGGATATTACATAAGGGCTTATTCCGTTGATACGGCTTCAGGATTCTCTTATGTATTCATCATCACAAGACCTGACGGAAGCGAAGTCACTCTGGATTTCAGGACTCTTTTTAAAGATGTCGATCTGTCTTTTCTGAGGGGCTTTGTTTATTGCGGAAACGGAAAAGCTCTGATAATCGGAAGTCCTAACGCTTCATCCGATATCCTGAGTTTTGACGTGGATATGGAAAAGGGCACGGCGACAGAATGTGTTAAGAATATCGACTGGCTCATTCCCTATTTGCAGAACATGACTTATATCGCCGGTGTCGGAAATGTAACGGTCTGCGAGAGCAACATACGCAAACTTGATCTGGAACAGGAGAAGGCAGTCGAACTGTTCTCATTTGATTCGTGCAACATAAACCGCGTGGAGAGCAAATACATGTCGCTCCTGACAATGACGGAAGACAAGATAATCCTCGCTACCGACTATTTTCTGACATCGAAGCATTACGGCTTTTACAGTCCCGCAACGTTAAAACTGTTTGTCCTCACCAGAGAAAAGACAAATCCCAACGCGGGCAAGAAAGTGCTCAACGCAGCCATTATTGACGGAAGCGACTACACGATCTGCGAAGCCGTCAGGAAATATAATGACACGAACCCGGACTACTTCATAAAGTTCGATTACAGGTATTCAGTCACCTCCGAAGGCAACGGTGAAGGAATAAGCATCTTCGACGATGATTTTGCCGAAAAGATGGAGAAACGCAAAGCCGAACTTCTCTATCAGCTGTTGGTGGATCTTGCAGCCGGAGACGGACCCGATCTGCTCCTGAACGGAACAGACTGCTCTAATCTGAACAAGAATGAATATCTTATAGACCTGATACCGGAGCTTGAGACTAGCGGGCTTTTCGGCAACATCATCGATGCATCCGAAAAAGACGGCAAACTGTACCAGGTACCTCTGGGATTTGAGGTAAAGGGCATCTTTACCGGGGAAAAAAATGCAAGATCCGACCAGAAAGGTTTTACTTTCGATGAGTATAAGGAATTCGTAAAGACCACCTGCAACGGCGAGGATAAGCTCGGAATGAGCAAGCTCTTTTTTACTACGATCTGTCTTTCGGGAATAACGGACAGGTTCATTAAGGACAACAAAGTCGATTTCAACGATCCGGATTTCCGCTCCGTCGCGGAATATGCCTCGGAAAATGTTTTCGACATCATGCAGGACGGCGATTCGTATTTTATGTTGCCGATCGAGGCGAAAAGCCTGACGGCAGAGGTCGAATACGGGATCTCGTTCCCGATGGCCATGTACCGCTATTCCGACTCCATCTGCGACATGAGGGTCTTGGGTCTCCCCTCGCGCGAAGAAAGAGGTCCCGAGATAGTCGTAAGGACTTCGATAGGAGTATCCGCTCAGACAAAAGAAAAAGACGCATGCATCGCTTTTGTTAAGACACTTCTTTCTGAAGATATCCAGGAAAGCCTTGCCGACTGCGAGGGTTATACTCCGGTCAGAATCGAAGCGTATGAGAAAACCGCAGCTGCAGCGGTCGAAGACTACAACAGAACCTACAACAGGATCAAAGACGAAATTCCGCAGTCTGAACGTCTGTTATACGGGTATCCCTGGAGCACGGTAGATCCATCCGCAGTGGATGCTTTTGAGAACATAATACTCTCCTGCACTTCCGTCTCATCCATGGACACGGCAGTCGGCATCATCCTGGAAGAAGAACTGCCCGCCTATTTCTCCGGGCAGAAAACCCTCGACCAGGTCGTAACGATAATCAACGACAGAACGCAGACATACGTGGATGAACGCGGGTAAACTCATGATGAAGACGTCAGCCTCTTTTATGTTAAAATATCAAAAAATCATACGAGAGGCTGATACATGAAACTCAATCCTTCATTCCTTACGCACTCAACTTCCGACGAGTCTTATCTCGTCCCGACATCAAATAACGACTTCTCCGGAATGGTCCGCGGAAACAAGACGCTTGGCACCATCGTCGAACTGCTCAAAGAAGAAACGACCGAAGAAGATATCGTAAAAGCGATGAGGGAGCGTTTCGACGCACCCGAGGGCGTTATCGAAAAGGATGTCAGCCACGTCATCAGCGAACTTAGGAAGATCGGTGCGCTTATAGAATGAGCGGACTTTTTACCGGCAGATACAGATTCGCTGATAAGGTCGTCGAGGTGAATTCCCTTTATGAGGATGTTCACCGTTACTGCGCCGTCTACAGGACAGATGCGCCTGCAGATCTCATCGTGACGATAACGGAAAAAGACATCGAATACGAGCGCAGCCGTTCAGAGATAAAGACATGGCACGACCCGTATCTTGAAGAACTCGCCGTCTACCGCAAGATCTGCGAGAAGATGCCCGCTTACGGCACGATACTGTTTCACGGATCGGTCATCGCTGTCGACGGTCAGGCTTACCTTTTCGCTGCAAGTTCAGGCACGGGAAAATCCACGCACGCGTCACTCTGGAGAAAGCTTCTGGGCGACCGCGCCATTATGGTTAACGACGACAAGCCCCTGCTGCATGTGGGCGATGTGACCGTAGCCTACGGCACGCCCTACGACGGCAAGCACAAACTGTCGACGGATATTGCCGTTCCACTCAAAGCCATATGCATCCTCGAGCGTTCAACGGATAATCACATCGAAAAGATAACCAAGAAGGAAGCATACCCGATGCTCATGCAACAGACATACCGTCCTAATGATGTATCAGCATTGCAGATGACTCTGCCCCTCATCGACAGGCTCGCGGATTCAGTCGGGCTGTACCGCCTGGGTTGCAACATGGACATATCCGCAGCCGAACTCTCCTACGAGTTCATGAGCAGGTGATCTTATGGTGAGCTTCGAAGAGGAACTCGAACGCAGCGGAAAGCTCGTCTACAGGAACGTCGGTGTCAGCATGCGTCCCCTGATAAAACAGGACAGGGACATCATCATAATCTCAAAGCCTGAGGGAAGACTGAAGAAATACGACGTGCCGCTCTATAAGAGAGGCGATCAGTATGTCCTTCACCGCGTAGTAAAGGTATGCGAGGACAGTTATGTCATTCTGGGCGACAACTGCCTGCGCAAAGAATACGGCATCAAAGAAGAGCAGATATTGGGCGTCCTGACCTCACTTGTCAGGAACGGCAAAGAGGTGGACCTTAACGGTTTCGGTTACAGGTTCTATTCAAGGGCGTGGTATTTCCTCTACCCTGTTCGTGTTATATTTATGAAAGCTAAGAGCTTATTGGGAAGACTTGTGAGAAGATGCAGAAGAGCGCGGTAAGATGGCTTTTTAAAGTACCGGGGAGCAAAAAGGTATACATCCTCCTGCTCACGATCGTTCAGTGCCTTAACGGCGCGAGCGGCGTTCTCTACGCACTCTTTTTAAGGAGCATCGTCGACAGTGCGGTCGCGAAAAACCTGCACGGATTTGTCTATAACGTCATCTGCATCGTCTGCCTCGTATTGGTCCAGCTCATATTCTCCGCGATCATCAGATGGCTCTCGGAACTCTCGCGCGCGACATTCGAGAATCTGTTCAAAGAGCGCCTCATGCACAACATCCTTAGGAAAGATTTTGGACGCGTCAGCGCCGTACACTCGGGCGAATGGCTCAACCGTCTGACGAGCGACACGATGCTCATCGCAAACAACTATACGGAGATCGTTCCGGGCTTTGCCGGCATGGCCGTAAAGATGCTCTCTGCGCTCGTCATGATCACGGTCCTCGACACCCGTTTCGCACTCATCGTAATACCTTTGGGCGTGCTCTTGGGAGTGCTCACTTTCGCTTTCAGAAAGAATATGAAAAAGCTCCACAAGAACGTCCAGGAAAAGGACGGTGCCTTAAGGATCTTCCTCCAGGAACGCATCTCGAGCCTCATGGTCATAAGGTCGTTTGCAGCCGAAGACAGGACCGAGGAAGAAGAACGTTTGAAGGCCGGCGAGCATAAGAAGGCCCGCATGAAGAGAATGCGCTTTTCGAACATCTGCAACTTCGGCTTCGGGGGTGCCATGAACGGCATGTATCTCTTCGGTGTCATCTACTGCGGCTACGGCATCCTCACCGGTGCCATCTCGTACGGCACTCTCACCGCGATCACGCAGCTCATCACCCAGATCCAGTCACCTTTCGCGAACATAACCGGTTATCTGCCGCGCTGGTACCAGATGATCGCAAGTGCCGAAAGACTCATGGAGATCGAAAGCTTCGAAGACGATCTCGCGGGCGACGCAAAGAGCCGTGACGAGGTCCACGACTTCTACGACAATCACCTTGCATCATTCGGCTTGAAGGACGTCTCATACACTTACTATCCCGCCACTAACGTCGTCAACGGGCTCTCAAAGGAGAACATGCCCGTCGCCGTAAACGGATTGAATCTCGAGTTTTCCAAGGGCGAATATGTCGCGTTTAAAGGCCACAGCGGCTGCGGCAAATCCACTGCCCTGATGCTCCTCATGGGCATCTATAAAACAGACGGCGGCAGCGTTTATTTCCGCGATATCGAAGGCAACACCACCGGCATCACTTCTCAGTGGCACCGCATCTTCGCTTACGTTCCGCAAGGCAACAAGCTCATGAGCGGAACAGTCAGGGAGATCGTAAGCTTCGCGGACGGTTCTTCCTCAGGCGACGATGCACGAATAATGGAAGCTCTGAAGATCGCCTGCGCAGACGGATTCATAAGTGAACTCGACAACGGAATCGACACCGTGCTGGGCGAGCGCGGCACCGGCCTCTCGGAAGGTCAGATGCAGAGGATCGCGATCGCGCGCGCCATATTCTCCGGCGCTCCTGTTCTTCTGCTCGATGAGGCGACTTCCGCCCTGGACGAGAATACCGAGCGCCAGGTGCTCACCAATCTCCGCGCGCTTACCGACAAGACGGTCATCATTGTTACCCACCGCCCCGCTGCATTGGAGATCTGCGACAAGGTAATAGATTTCTGAAATTTTTGAGGGACGCGGGAGGGCGTGTGTTTGTTTGTTCCCGGTCACCGCGTAAAAGTATCGGAAATGAGATGATTTACGATATTTCAACACCTTGAGTTTCGGCTGGTATCGAGAATGAAAGATTATTGCTGATTTTGATACTTTGGCTTTTCGAAGGTATCGTAAACGATGACTTTTTTCAGAAACCGATACCTTGCAATGGCGGCTGATATCGTTTTTGAAGACTTTTTCTCGAAAACGATACCTTGCAAAGTCATCAAAATGCGAAAGAGTTCAGTAGTACGTAAAACAGTACCGTTTCAAGGTAGTTTTGGTACCAGATCACGTACTTTATCGAATATTTACGCAAAACAGTACCGTTTCACGGCACTTTTGGTACCAGATCACGTACTTTATTGAATATTTACGAAAACGATACCTTGCAAGGCCGATTTTATCCCAAACCGTGAATTATTGCCTCCGCGGGATAATTTTCAGAGGTGAAATTATCCCAAAAGTTCAAATATGCTTCACTTGGGATAATTTCCGGTCCGTGTTTTATCCCAAACTGCGAGAAATACTCATCTTGGGATAATTTCGAGCTCAGAATTTATCCCAAAGTCCCGAAAAATGTCTCCATGGGATAATTCGGGGCAAAGTCAGCTGATATCGTTTTGAAGTCTTTTACTAAATCTCGATACCTCATGCTGAAAATATATCCCAAAGGCTTGAAAATCTCCCAACCGGGATACTTTCACAGTTTGCGGTATTAATAATCACGCTATTTTCAACTGCACCGTCTTCCCGAAAATAATACCTGCAGCAAAAAACAAACGGCGGTCAAAAGGCCGCCGCTGTTGTTTCAAATTTAAACTTAATATCAGATCTCGTCTGCGGGAATGAAAGGAAGTTCGATTCCGCCGTCATCATCGATGGAAATCGTCGCAGAGGATTCGGTCGACTCTGAAGACTGTGTCGCTTCAGTAGCAGTGGTACCCTCAGTAGCTGAAGTACCGCTCGTGCCCTGTGTCTCGTTTGAGCCTGAGCCAGAGCCTGAACCTGAATTCGTTGAATCTGTGGTCTCGCCTGTATCGACATCGAGCTCGGGCATGATGATCTCCTCACCTGCATCTGTCGGAGCAAGTGTCTCGTCAGAAGTTGCAGACGTGTCTGCCGCACTGGTTTCTGAAGATGCGGTCGTAGTAGTCGTAGCAGAAGTCTCGACCGGAACCGCCTGATCCTTGTTGCATGACTTAACGCCGAGAAGCACTCCGACGACAATGAGAAGCGCCGCGATCACAACCGATAAAATGATTATAGTTTGCTTCTTATTCATAACTGTTACCTTCCAATTCAAGCGTCATTATAACATACATGCAGGAAAGTTCCGTTCACCTTACAATCGGAACATGAGTCCAGTTCAGATCGATCAGATCAGGGGACAGATTCTCATTCAATGGACCGCATACCGAATAGTACTTGTCCCATGCTTCCCGGCCGTGGCAGGACGCGTCAGAGCTCTCATATGCTTTGCCGTCATAGTGCCAGCTGTCACCTTCGAAAAGCGAGTAATTCGGTATGGGCAGACCGTCGTCATCTGTGCCTTCGTATTCCGTGATGAGTTCGTAAACGACGTCGAGTTTCTTCGTCTCACTGTTATATCTGTAGACGTCATCGATATGCAGAGAAGCTCCGCCGGAACCTGAATTGACGAACATTCCGCCACCGCAGTATTCGAGGTGGCTCCTGGACCAGCCGGCTGCGACTATCTTGTATTCAGCGCCTTCCATGGTGACAACACCGTAAACCGTAATGTGCGTGTAGTTCTCGCCGTCGACATACTGTTCGCCGATTATGAGCTCATCTGTGCCGTCATTGTCGATGTCGTGAAGGATGTATGAGAAACCGTTCATCAGTTCGTTTGTAAGAAGTCCCTGGGTTCCTTCCGAAGGAATGACCGTATCGCCTGTATAGTCGGGTCCGTAGTACCAGACATCCGTCTGCTCGGATATAGCTTTCTTATAGTCTTCGATAAAACGCTCGTAAGGATTCTCTTTTGCGGCAGTTGTCGTTGCTTCCGTACTCTCTGTCGTAGTTTCTTCGGTTGCAGGATCTTCGGCCGTTTCCAAACTCTCATCGGCAGCGGCAGATGTCTCACCGCCGTCCGATTTTTTCGTATCCTCCGCAGTAATCCTGGTCAAATCTCCGCCGTCATTTTCAGCTGCCTTGCAGGACGCTGATATTAAGGCTAAAGATACGCACAGCGCTGTGCACGCGAACTTGATCAGCAATGATCTTTTCATTCTGTTCACCCCATAAAACAAGTATTGATCAATCGCATGTAAACTATCACAACATGTACGGTATGTAAACCGCAAAAATCAACAACGATGTATGGATTGCCGGCCGCCATTTCGAAAAGGACAACGTCCGCATGTTATAATATCCGCATCAATTAAAAGGGGAACTCACATGACTAAGATAAGCCTTAAACCATATAACGACTATTGCCCTCAGACACTCTTCTTATACGGTACGAACAATGAGGACGGCACGCCGGATCTCGGACTGTTCTGCTGGTTCAGCTACTACTGGGACAATGAGATGGGAGTGATGTGCGCGATAGGCGGAGACAAGCGCACCAGGGAAAATATCGAGAGAGAAAAGATCTTCTCCGCAAATCTCGTTACGGAAGAACTTCTGCCACTGGCAGATTATCTCGGATGCACCAACGGCAAAAACGCGGACAAGATGAAGCTTGGTCTTGATATCGGAAGAGGAAGGGTTCTTGACGTCCCCGTCCTTGAGAATTCACCCGTGAATTTCGAACTCGAAGTAAAGGACTTTTTCCCGCAGCATGACGGTGTCGTAATGCTCTGCAAGATGCGCAACGTCCTGCAGGATGAGGAGCTCGCGGCAGAAGATGTTACTGCAGCCGACAAGCTCTTTAAGATCGCTCCCGTAAGAACGACATGCAAGCATTATTTCGGTTACAAAGGCCAAGACCTGGGTCCCTGGGGCGGGCCCATGAAGTCACTTAACAAAGACTGATCAGACCTTCGAGAATCAAGTTTTCGAAAATCAGGCCTTAGCAGATCAGACCTTTGTAAACTCAATGACCCTGTCCAGTATCCCCTTCATCTTTCCGATGGCGATACCGTAATTTGTCATGGGGATGCCCTGCTCTTTTGCCTTGCGGTAACGGCTCGCGACTTCGGTCTCACCAAGCATGCAGGCACCGCAGTGAATTATGAGATCGTATCCGGAGATATCTTTCGGGAACTCGAGTCCCGATGTGAACGAGAACTCAAAAACCTTACCCGTGTATTCCCTGATCCATCCGGGAAGCTTTACAGTTCCGATGTCTTCACATTGACGGTGATGCGTGCATCCTTCGCTTATCAGGATCTTCGCCCCGTCATTCAATTTGTCGAGCTGATCTGCGCCTTCGACGGACTGGTCGAGTATGCCTTTGAAACGCGCCATGATTATCGAGAACGATGTAAGCGTTATGTTCTCAGGAACGATCTTAGAGACCTTCGCGAAAGCCTGGCTGTCGGTGATGACGAGCTTTACGTCGCCGACCTTTTCGAGCGCGATGGAGAGTTCCGTATCTTTCACTACAACAGGTATCGCTCCCGCGCCCAAAAGATCACGGATCACCATCTGCTGCGGAAGGATTAGACGGTCCTTCGGAGCGGACTTGTCGATGGGAACAACGAGCACAACGATGTCGCCTTCTTCGACGAGATCGGATACGAGCGGACGCACCTTGCGCTGCTTTATTATGACCGCAACGCGCTCTTTGAGTTCTTCTATTCCCTCGCCTTTCAGAGCGCTCACGAACATGGTCTTATCAGGGTCTGTGCCGGGATCGGCGACAAGGTCGAGATCGCTCTTGTTTACTACTACCAGATAAGGTATCTTCCGCTTTTCGAAAGCATCGATCAGCTGCTTTTCGTCGTCGCCTATACCGATGCTTCCGTCGATCACAAGGATCGCGATATCGGTCTCGTCAATGACTCTTATGCTCCTCTCGATCCTCTGGTTTCCGAGTGTTCCTTCATCGTCTATGCCCGGAGTGTCGATTATTATGACAGGTCCCAATGGAAGCAGCTCCATCGTCTTCCGGACGGGGTCGGTCGTAGTTCCTGCCACATCTGAAACGATGGACAGTTCCTGCGAAGTGAATCTGTTCACAAGGCTTGATTTGCCTGCGTTGCGGCGTCCGAAAAAGGCGATGTGTGTGCGTTCCATTGTATACCTCTCATAGTTTTACGGATTGTACAATCCGCAATGAAACATTATGCGCTTCTATAATTCTATATTCTGCAATTCTGATAATGATTGTACGAGCGATTTCCGCACAAGCGAAGCGCGGAGGACCTAAGCGAGTACAACATTATCAGAATCTGAAGTCTCTTTCCCCGTTCTCGATAGCGACAAGTCTGTCTCTTAAGACAGCGCGTGCCTTCTCATTCGTAACATCGGGGATGTTCTTTTCGATCAGGATCTCACCTGCTGCGCGCGTCTCGGGAGATGCGTAGTCAACAAGATATTCCTTAAGAGTCATGAGCGCGTTAGGCAGACAGCAGTTCTGTATCTGCTTTGCCTTGCAGAGCGCCATAAACCTGTCGCCCGTTCTGCCTTCACGGTAACATGCCGTGCAGAAAGAAGGAACGTAATCCATGTCGATGAGCCACTTCATGACCTCATCAAGTGAACGTGTATCGGATACGTCGAACTGTGCTGTCTCGTCAACTCTCTCCTCGTGAGTATAACCTCCGACTGATGTTCTCGAACCTCCGGAGATCTGTGAGATGCCGAGGTGCAGAACGCGCTCTCTGGACTTCTGTGATTCACGTGTGGAAACGATCATGCCGGTATAAGGGACAGCGATTCTGATGCATGCGACGATCTTTGCAAAGATGTCATCGTCTATAGCGTTCGTGAAATCATTAACGTCGATGTCGTCCGCAGGGCAGAGTCTCGGAACGGAGATCGTGTGCGGGCCTACGCCGTGAACTGCCTCAAGGTGCTCAGCATGCATGAGGAGTCCGGCGAACTCATAGCGGTACTTATCAAGTCCGAAAAGAACTCCCAATCCGACATCATCGATGCCGCCTTCCATCGCTCTGTCCATTGCCTCAGTATGGTAAGCATAATCGTGCTTGGGGCCTGTCGGATGGAGCACTTCATAAGATGCCTTGTGATATGTCTCCTGGAAAAGGATGTATGTTCCGATTCCTGCCTCGTGGAGCTTTCTGTAGTTCTCAACTGTTGTAGCTGCAATGTTGACGTTTACACGTCTGATCGCGCCGTTCTTGTGCTTGATCGAATAGATCGTCTTGATGCTCTCGAGGATGTATTCGATCGGGTTGTTTACAGGATCCTCGCCTGCCTCGATGGCAAGCCTCTTGTGGCCCATGTCCTGAAGAGCGATGACCTCGTCCCTGATCTGATCCTGGGTGAGCTTAACTCTCGGTATAGTCTTGTTCTTGCCGTGATAAGGGCAGTAGATGCATCCGTTGATGCAGTAGTTGGACAGATAAAGGGGCGCGAAAAGAACGATCCTGTTGCCGTAGAAATCCTTCTTGATCTGCTCTGCCAATGCATAGATCTCCTCGTTCTTTTCAGGGATGTCGCATGCGAGCAGGACTGATGCGTCGCGGTGCGAGAGGCCCTTTCTTTCCTTTGCCTTTTCGATGATGGAATCGATGAGTTCGGCGTTGCTCTTGTTCTCGTCAGCATATTTGAGAGACTCCAGGATCTCGCCATCGTCGATGAATTCTTCTGCTTTCAGTGATTTGGGATCGTACATTTTCATTTACCTTCCTTTTTAGTTTTCCCGAGCACCACCCGTGCTCCCGTTTTGTTTCCGTTTAATGTTCTTTCACGTATTTAATGTTGTCGCCCCTGTCGGTAACGATCTCGTAGCCTATCCGGCTTATCCTGCTCTTCAGACAGTTCATGCATTCGGCGGCTTCCTCGCCAGTGCATATCTTGTTGTCGTACAGGTCGTATTTCTTTCTTACGCCGACCGGTGACAGATTGGGCATCACGACATTCGCACCGGCAAGTATGCCCAGTTCTCTTCCTCTCGGATCGATGGTTCCCAAAGCCGTCGTCGCCGGCAGAAGGACCGTTGGCAGCATCAGTCTGATGATGCTCAGAAGATAAAGGACAAGATCCAGTTCGCCTGCTTTCCGGTCAGCGAAGACAGTATCCTTATGCGGTATGAACGGACCTATTCCGACCATCTCGGGATCGAGTTTTTTGAGGAACAGCAGATCGTCTGCAATGTTCTCATTCGTCTGGTAAGGCGAGCCCACCATGAATCCCGCACCTGTCTGGAAACCTATCTTCTTGAGATCGAAAAGACATCTCTGCCTGTTCTCAGCCGAGAGATTTGCCGGATGGAGCTTTGCGTAGTGACCGTAGTCTGCCGTCTCGTGCCTCAGCAGATATCTGTCAGCACCCGCGTCGAAAAACGATTTATACGTCTCATAACTCTTCTCGCCGATTGAGAGCGTAACCGCGCAGTCAGGATGTTCGTGCTTTATCGCCCTGATGATCTCTGTCATCTTATCGTCGGTAAAGAATTGATCTTCGCCGCCCTGAAGAACGATGGTCCGAAAGCCCAGGCCGTAGCCGTAAGAAGCGCATTCGACGATCTCGTCAATTGAAAGTCTGTAGCGCTGTGCATTCTTATTGCCGCACCTGATCCCGCAGTAGTAGCAGTCGTTCCTGCAGTAGTTGGTGAACTCGATGAGCCCTCTTACGAAAACCTTATTTCCGTAGTATTCCCTTGCCCTGGCGGAAGCCTTTTCAGCAAGTGTTTTCTGTATCCCGGGAGTACGGTTTTCGAGAAGATATATTATCTCGTCGCGTGTGATATCACCTGTTGTGCAAAGCTTTTCTGAAATGACCTTTATGTCAGTCATTGGAAGAGAGTCTCGAATAAGTCGTCTTCGCAGACACACCGTCCAGCATTCCGAGCTTGCCTGACACTGAATTGATCAGGCCCTCCGGTGCATCGACAACGACGCTGATGATGGAGATATTCCTCTCACGATAAGGGATACCCATCCTGCCGACGACATAATCCCTCACTTCGTGAAGAATGTCGTTGATCTGCGCAACTGATTCGGGATTCTCGACAATAATGCCGATGATAGCAACTCTTGTCTCCATTTGACCTCCTTTCGCCCCCGTGGAGCAAACAAGGTTCTGAAGCATTTTAAGTATGAATATTTACTTAAAGCCTTCCGCGTCAGGACGAACCTTCCGCATTCAGAACTGACATTAAGTTAACATCCCGCAGAAGCAAAAGCAATCACTGCGGGAGCATGTTAAAAAAGAAGTCACTTTTCAATGGTTTTACTGAACCTAAGACGCACCGCCGGCCTTTTTCTTCTTGCCGAGCATCGCCCGCTTGGCGGCCTTCAGATATATCTTCTGCCACCACGGTCTGAGATTCTTATCCGCTTCCTTAAGCTTCTCCCTGATCGGTATGCTCTGGGGGCAGTGCTGCTCGCACTTTCCGCACTGCACGCATAATGAAGCATCAGCGGGAGTCATTCTAAGCGCGATCGTCTGGAAATACTCAAGACGTCCGGAGCTCTTGTTCTCGGAATACATGTGGTTATAGCACGAGAAGATCGCGGGGATGTCGACGCCTCTGGGACACGGCATGCAGTATCTGCAGCCGGTGCAGTTCACCTTCGTGCTCTCTATTATGTAGTTTCTTATCCTGGCGATGAAATCCTTCTCGTTTTGCGTAAGCGAGCCGGCTTCAGCCTCCGACGCGATGCGGCAGTTCTCCTCGACCATTGCGATGGAATTCATTCCCGAGAGAACGCATGTGATGTCTTCCTGATCCCAGAGCCATCTGAATGCCCATTCCGCAGGAGACCATCCGTGAGGTTCGTTCGCGATCTCGCGCTTTGCCTTCTCGGGCAGGAGATCTACGAGTTTTCCGCCGCGCAAAGGCTCCATTATAAAGACCTTCAGTCCCTTCTCGGCAGCAGCGTGTATGCCTGCCCTGCCCGCCTGGGTATGCTCGTCCAGATAGTTGTACTGGACGAGGCAGAAATCCCAGTCGTAAGCGTTCAGTATGCTCTTGAAGGTATTCGTATCACCGTGGAAGGAGAAACCTATATTCCTTATCTGTCCGCTCTTCTTTTTCTCAGCGATCCAATCCTCAATGCCGATCGCCTTGAGTTTCTCCCACTGGGCGAGGTCGGTCATGTGGTGCATCAGATAGTTATCGATATAGTCGGTCCTCAGACGTTTCAGTTCCTCTTCAAAAGTCTTGTCGAGGCCCGCCCTCGTCTTGATGAGGTACTGGGGAAGCTTAGTCGCAAGGACGATCTTGTCCCTTATGCCGTTCTTCTCGATGATGCGTCCGACAACGTCCTCGCTGCCCGGATAGATATAAGCGGTGTCGTAGTAGTTGACTCCGAGCTCAAAAGCGCGCATGAATTCCTTCTCGGCCTTCTCGAAATCAATTCCCGCGCCGCTCTTAGTAAATCTCATGCATCCGTAACCCAGGATCGATATACCCTTGCGCTGCTGCATAGACGTCGCCTCCTTTTTCGTTAGATTATACACAAAAGAAGGCGTGTAACATTGTTACATCAGGGTAAATTCAAGGAAAATTCACCTTTTCGCTATCCTGCAATGACTCTCCTGTTCTTCACAATAAGAACGACCGTCAGAGGCACCATGACAGCCATCGTGAACAGAACGAAGAGCGCGCTCATGGCAGGATCTGTCTTTGCCGCGATCATAGGCAGGAACGAGCCGTATACGTTAGCGAGCGAGTGCAGTATGACAGCCGGCCACAGCTTGCCGGTCTTAAGCGTTACGAATCCCCAGACAAGTCCGATCGCAAAAGCGTAGAACATCTGAGCGGGACCTATCGAGATGCAGTGGGGAACGGCAAACAGAATGGCAGAGACGATCACGGCGCCCTTAAAGCCCAGGCCGCCCAGCCTCTCGAGAATGAACTTTCTGAAGAGGAGCTCTTCGAATACCGGATTAAATATCAGCAGTAAGACAATATAGAATCCGAGTTTCCCGAAAAGCTCGTCCGGCGTTATCCCCGTAGCATCATGTCCCGTTATGCGCGTGATGACCGTGACGGCGATCATCAAAGGGAACGACAGTCCCGTCTGTATCACAAACAGCTTCAACATTCCGCCGAAGCCCAAACTCATCTGAGGTTCGCAGACATAAGGCGTCTTCTTCATGCCCGTTAAGGCGAGGAAGAAAACTCCGAGTCCTATCGTATAAGGCACAACCATAGTGGCCAATACATTGCGTACCAATTCTGATAAGACACCCTCAAACACAGGGTCGATATAAGTCCTGTAAAGGAATACAACGGCGTACCAAAGCACGAGTGCCAGCGATACCCTTACGACCGTGATAATGTTATTCTTGTTCATCCCATCCATGCTCCTTTTGAAATTCAATAAGAGCATCGTTCATAAGATCAGTCTTCTTTTTGGAAACGAAATAGACGATAACCTGACCGGTCAGGAAGATCACAAGGAACAGACCGATATATAAGATCAGTTCCTTAAAATGCAGATCTCCCAAAAGCAGATGTAAGAAGATCATCGCGATGGCGAAATAGATCGGAACAAAGATGAAGTTTTTCACAACAGCAGGCTTGGAACGCGCCCACTTCGTGTCATCGAAATACACTCTGAAAAAGTTTATCACCTCTATGATACCGAACATCAGGACCATCAGCAGCAGACTTGAAGGCTGTATCAGATTGCCGTCATAGATCGAACCCAAAGCGAAGAGAACGATGCCCAACACAAAGGCAGCGGCCGTAAACACAAAAGATTTGAGAAGCGAGTTTTTGACTTTGGATTTTGTCATTTTCCGTCTCCTCCCTTCATGCCTATCGCGGTCTTGAAATCATTCACATAGTTGCGGGATACGATCAGATATTCGCCGTTCCTCAATAGAAGCTTTACCCTTCTGGAATCCTCGGGAGCAACAGATCTGACTGCCTTGATGTTCACGATCGTGCTCTTGGATATCCTGACAAAGAACTTATCCTTCAGAAAGTCTTCGAGCTCGTAAAGAGTCTTTCTGACCTTAAATACCTCTGTCGTCTTATAAGCGAAAACGTCTCTGTCCACAGCCTCGAAAAACAGTATTCCCGACATGTATAACATCTCGACATCGCCGTTCTCTTTTATTCCGGGTATCGCATCCGATGACGCCCCTATAGCCTTTATGAGATTCTCGACTTCAGCATTGCGCTCGCGGAATCTCACTTCGACTTCGGTCTCCTGAATATCAGGGCGTTCCCGTAAGAATAATTTCATCAACTGCCTCCTTCGGGAGCATTATTATCCATGGTCTTCGCTTTATTCAACCGATCCGGAACAAGAGGCACATTTGAGTGCATAAGATGACAGACCGGCATCTTTCAGTTACCAATGAATATACCACAACGGGTGTTTTTCCTTACTAAAATATATTCTTTTATAATGCGCGAAAAACAGGAACGGAACCACGACTCCATAAGTCAAACAACAAATATTTATTGATTTTCGATAAAAAATTGTTGCAAAACAGATTTTTGAGGTGTATGATTACGACATCACGGAAGGCGGAGGTACAGATGTGATGAACAGAAAACTCAAAGTCGCAATTATAGCATCAGGCACTGTCATTGCTCTTGCTTCGGGCCTGATAATGTTCATGACTTACGGAGCGCTGGACTACACTAACAGATGCGCACACATAAAAGAAAAACAGGGCATCGTCTGTGACGTCGGCGACACGCTCTCGATAGATGATCTCGCTTACTTTTCGAACTACGACGAGCGCCGGATCACCGGGATAACGGGAGGCGAAGGCGAGATCTCGGAAGACGGTTCCAGCATAACGATCACCAAAGCTGACGGCTTTGCAACGGTATATGTGCATGCACATAATAAGAACGCACCGGAACATACGGAACATGGAATAACGGTAATGATCAAGAGCACTTGAAGACAGTAATAAGCTGCAAATATCAGGGATAAAAGGAATCGGAGAAACGAAGGATGGAATTTAGAAAGATCATGATACCGCTGCTCGGCACGGTGCTACTCCTGTCGGGATGCGGCCTGCCGGATATGGACAACAAGGACTTAGCCCTCCCTGCTGACGCATCATCTTACGAGCTGTACTATGACGATGATGCCGGTGAGATGACGGTCGAATACAACGGCCGGCTCTACACATATTTCGGAGATCTCGAAGGAGACATGTCTTCGGTCAGCATCAGTGAATGCATCGGTTACATTAACCACGAAGAGAACAGGCGTTTTTTCGCCATAGCGGATGACCCTTATGAGAACTATGTGATGATAGTAAACGTCAACAGCATCAGGGGCGACCGGATGTTCCTCAGAGCTCAGGATACCGAGGGAAAGGACATTTACACACCTCCGTACATATCGTCTCTCGGTTACAGTTACTGGGTAGGTTCCGGAGTTCACCACGAGATGCCTGAAGCAGAGATACAGTTTGTCGTCAACGCTGAGAACATCAAATTCATCGAATACGCTTTCGAGGTCAACGGCATGTACGCCGGAGATGGCATGACAGGATACAAATATGAGAGAGCGCTCGAACAGGGCGAGCTCTGGAACATCGGCATATCAGAACTCCATCTGAACGGAAAAGCCGATACCGGTAAACCGTTCACTGCAAGCGTCACTTTCAAGGTCATCGATACGGATGATGTCGAACACGAAGTCAAAGGCGAATATGTGCGCGAGATGATGCTCGGCTCATTCCGCACCGGTCTCGAGATAAGATACGACGATTCGGAAGGGTATTACCTTTTCGAAGACGTCTGATAATTGAGGGAGATAAAGGATGAAGATAAAAAGATCAGTCGTCATAATATTGAGCTGCACAATGCTGCTTTCAGGGTGCTCACTGATAAACAGGAACAAGGTATCCATCAACCTGCCTGACAACGCACAGTCTTATACATCAATATACGATGAGGACACCGGAGACATAACGATAAAAACAAACGGTAAGACCTATTCGTATTTCGGCACCATAGGAGACACAATGCCCGCCACTTCCGTCAGGGATTGTTTGGGATATCTGGACGGCGACAAAAACACGAGGATATGCACTCTCACCGAAGACCCTTTCGACAACTACATAATGGTAAAGAACGTGAACGGCATCATGGAGCAGCCTCAGTTCTTCAGGGCGATGGACACCAGGAACAGGGATATCTTCACTCCCTCCTACATCGAACCGCTCGGATTTGAATGCTGGGGGTCGTCTGCCGTTCATTACGAGATGGCCGCAGCTTCGGTCGCCCTTCACATCATGACTGAAGGTGTTAAGGATGTCGGATACGAAGTCCTGATAAACGGTGAAAGCACGTTCAGCGGAGGCGTCGGATATGCATCAGGCAAGGTCATAAAAAGAGGCGAACTGTTCATCATCGAGATCACGGAATTCGAATGCGGAGAAACTATTAAAAAAGGCGAGGCCTTTAATGTGGAGATCCATTTCTCTGTTACCGATGCCAACGATGAAGTACATGAAGCCGAGGGCATCTATTACCGAGACATGATGCTCGGAGCTTACTGCAACGGACTCGAACTGAGACAAGACGATCAAAGCGGTTACTACATCCGCAATATCTGATATCATCAAACTAAATACATCTGGAGAATGGTATGAAAAAGAGATATCTGATCACATGGATCTGCTGCTTCGCACTCATTCCGGTATATGCTGCCGGGATGATGATCCTCTATGGTGATCTTGCGGTCAGATACGGCAGACCCGATCACTTTCTCGTCAACATCACGGGCATCGCAGGGCTCCTCGGTACGATCGCGCTAATTGCAGCCGGCATCGTAAATCTGGTCAAATGGATAAGGAGAAGATAGTATGGGATTCACACTCCTTCTCATGTTCTTTTATGCTCCCTTGATCGCAGGAACAATAATCGCTTTCGTAAAGAAGAAATACGCCATCGGCATAATCCTTTCCGCCATCATGACGGTGATCATTGTCTACTTGGGAATCCTCTGGCTGACGTCGCCGATGTGAGCTCCGGGCAGTCCGTTCTTTCTCTTCTCTCAGATCCCAATAGCCTCAAGTACCGGCTTCAGATATTCCCTGTCGGTGCAGTCGTATGCGGATTCACCTGCATCGACCAAAGCCTTCTCCCACACTGCCATATCTTTGGGATCCTTTTTCGCCAATGACTTGATCAGCATCTTGCAGAGCGTTCTGTCCTTGAACGACATGTTCTTAAGGTCGCACCCTCCCCTGCAGTAGAACAGCGGGATATCCGCTATAGCATCCTTCATGTTGTAGTCTCTTACCGACTTGAAATATGTCTCTTCGTATGGTGATGCGCCACAGCAGAACGCGATGACCTTCTTTCCCTTGAGCATGCCGATATTCTTCTTCAGGAACGATAATCCGTTCATTCCCGATGCATATAATCCGCCGCCGATTATCACGGTGTCGCATCCGTCCACTTCCTTCAGGTCGGCCTTGTCGGTCTCCACTGCCTTAAAACCTGTGGCCTCTGAAAGCCACTCAGCATATTTCCTTGTTGAACCATACTTTGATTTAAATAAGATTATCCCTTTCATCTCTCTATCTCCTTAAGGTTGCTCTCGATCTTTATTATCGTTTGTATCGTCTTGTTCAAGTCTTTTTCAGATATACCGTCGAACATCTTCGTCATGACATCCATACTCATGCCGTCATTCTTCTCGCAGAATCTCCTGCACTTCTTTGTCAGCACGATGCGCTGCTTTCGCCTGTCATCAGCGTCGGGAACTAACTCTATGAAGTCCTTCGTCTCAAGCTTTAAGAGGATCTGCTTCACGTTCTGATGCGAGCTTCCCAAGATGTCTGACAGTTCATTTAACGTCGGCGGCTCCTTGCACATGTTTATGCATATGATCGCGAAAAACTGCTTCCAGCTGATCTCTTCCATCATCCTGTCCGCCATCGCCTGGAAGCGGTTATCGAAAGCGCTGAGAAGCCCCAAAAGGAAGTACTGCGGCGGTATCCCGGTGAAATCTATGTTGCCGTTTTGAATAACTTCGTTTATGTTCATGCTGCATCTCCAAATAGGTAATATGTTACCGATAAGTGTAACATGTTACCTGTTTTTGTCAAGGCAAAAAAATGCAGGTCAGCTTCCGCCGGCCTGCATATACTTGTAGAACTCTAAAACCGCGCCCTAATTGAATGTGTCCCGCATTACCGTTATCGGCTGATCGTATTTGACATCGAAGCACACAGTTACCGTGAAGTTGTCGAGATCATAGACGCAGGACCACTCTGTTCCGATGCCGGCGGATTTCTTGTTATCGTAACCGACATCAGAGAGGAACCCCATTGCTTCGGAAGCTGAAGCGACACATGCGCAGCCGTCCAGATCTTCCATGAGGACCTCATAGCGGCCGTCACCATTCTCCTCACCGTAGTATGAAGTATTGCCGATAACATAATTCGTGATGGCGGGATTATCTGTGACATACATCTTGTCACCGAGCCACTCGACGACCACGCTCCTGCCGGTCTTGTCGCACATAAAGAGATGGAAGGTTGCGCCGAGCATGGTATTCATGTCGAACTGTTCGAGCATGGCTACAGCCTCGTCAACAGTTGCGCAGCGGTCCAATACCGCTCTTACGGCAACGTTAAGAAGCGTATCTTTTCTTCCGAGATTCTGATGTATCTCTTCATGTTCAAGTTCAAGGATGGATACTCCGAAGCCTGCCTCGTTCATGCCTTCGATCGTGAAATAAGGCATCGCGAGTGTCGCCAGACGGCCCGTGAACGAAGTCGGTGATACCTGGTCTTCGCCGGTGCCGATATTGATTATCGACAGGTCTACCAAAGCAATTGAATCGTAACCGTCGACCGGATCACTGTAGAGCATCAGGCAGTCTGTTTCCGGATAGTCGGTATTTCTTCCCATCAGGTGATTGCCGTTGCTGTCTGTTACTGCAAATGCAGCACAACCGAAAAGGCTTTCCTTCATCGATACGGGCATCCCGAAGTAGAGTTCCTTCTCTGCCCAGCCAAGGAGTTCGCCTTCATTGGTGATATTAGAATCAAGGATTTTGTCGAGCTTATAGTCAGCTGTGTATTTCAGCGTATAAACGCCTGTCGAATGCTCTTTTAATGATGCTACTGTAGTTATGTGTTTCCTGAGCATGAAGAGACATACACCGGCAGCGACTACGAGGAGGACAACAAATCCGAGAACAATGGTCCTGCCCTTAACCTTATAGGAGAGAAGGCAGATGACGGCAACGAGTGCTCCGAGCGCTGCGATCACTATGCCTGCTGTCTTCATGAGACCGTAGTTTGTCGTGGGTGTAACTTCCAGCATCAGGTGAGACATGCCCTCATCCATGTCAGCCCTGCCCTCATCCGAGATATAGTATTCGAGCATCGACATCAGTTCCGGACTCGTGTCGGGATCGTCGGCCACTCTCTCGTAGAGCGTATAATACGAGTCATACATCGCATTAAGGACTTTCTGCCTGTTCTCCTCAGGACACGGCTTGACCGTAACGCTAAAGATCATCCTGCCTTCAGCATCTCTCGGCACCAGGAAGAGTCCGACTGCAAACCTGTTGGTGTCAACACCGGTAATGAACGTGAATACGCCGTTTTCTTCCTCATCGTAATCTACAACGGTGCAGAGCCCCTTCTCCCATTCGTAGATATCTTCCGCGTTCAGGTGGACCGTTCCCGTGGCACCGTCCTTGAAAGATTCCGGATCAAAAAGATCTATCCTGTTATCTTCCGTGGTGTCGCCCGCGGCCAGAACAGATCCGGCCGCAAACAAACCAATGCCGATAAGTGCAATGACCGCTGAAATGATCAATACAACCCTTTTTCCCATTTTTCCCCATACCTGCTTTCTTATTTTTCGAGATAGACGAAGACAAGTTCGTCATCGATCTCTTTTCTGTCGAAGATCCTATATCCCAGTGACTCGTAGAGCCTTATGTTGTCTTTACTCCTGGTACTTGTGAAGAGCTCATAACGCTTACCGGGAAAACACTTCTCGATCTCCGTCAGCAGCATGCTGCCGTATCCTTTGCGCCTGTGATCCGGGTGGACCATCAGCTTGCCGATGTATGCCGTCCCGTTTTTTTCGAAGGCACGCACCGAACCGATGATCTTATCCCCTTCAGTCATCTTCAGGATGACGCCTTTATCGAACTCTTCCTTCAGTTCGTCAGGCGTTTCCTTAAGAGGCGGTATGTTCTTGTTGCCGAACAATGCCGCCTCACTCTGATACGCAAGATACTGCAACTCCAGGATCTCCCGGAGGTCTGACTCTTCCGCTGTTTGAATATTCATGAATTTATCAGTTGATAACGATCTTGTCGAAATCGGGTGTTACATCAGGCCCATCCAGCGTTGCCGGGAAATACAGCAGGACTTTGCCCGTGTCTTCATCCGTGTTGCAAAGAACGATGATGTAATCTCCGTCATCAAGGGCTTCGATCGAATCATTGTCGAACTCGAAAACATACTGGTCGCCGGACTTTCTTTCGTCGTCACAGTTATAGGAATACAGCACGTCTAACTCGTCGGCATCCACTTCTTTTTTGAAACCTTTTGTTCCGGGGATGAAACCCATCCAGGCATCCTCTGCCAGGTCAAGGCTGCCGTCAACCTTGAAAACTGCCTTCTGGCCCTTCTGTCTGAAATCTACTCCGACGTCCTCTGTTACGGAATCGATTTCAGCACCTGCAGTTGTCGTCTTCGGCTTATCACCGTCATCGTTACCGCTCTTTCCGCCGTTATTTGTCTTTCCGCATCCGAACAATGCCAGAGACATTGCGCCTGCAATGACCAAAGCCACTAATCTCTTCATAATCTTGCCTCCCGTTATTTCTTTCGAAATATTAAGGAAATTTTAGCACAATAAGAGATTTATGTCTAAAAACGCATAATAAAAGATCAGATGTCGCCGTAACTGAACTCGAAATGATTTCCGTCAGTATCCGTGCAGAAAATGACATTTCTCTCTGTATCCATTCCTTGAAATGTCACCCAGTCGTGCAAAGACTTGAACTTCTCATCCGTCGCCTTGAATCTTCCGAGATCGTAATCCATCTTCCAGGGCCAAACATGATCGACTTCGAGTTTTTCCTCAAACCCGTCGGACACGCGTTCTGCTTCCGTCTGCATGAAATATTTCAGGTTCAGCACACCGTAAGGGTCTCCGCCGTAGACCGCCCAGGTCGCATCGACATGGTAGCCTTCCCCGCCGATCACGACATAAGTCCAGTCGTGATATCCGGCAGAGCCCTCGCCTCCGAACTCCGTCGCCTCCACGCCGCACTGCAGGAGCAGATAAGACAATGCCCCCGCGATCTCGCAGCATATTCCCTGCTTGGTCATGAGGCAAGCGTAAGTACTGAATTCATCAACTGTATTGCCGTCTATAGAACTGTAGTCGTATTGGAAGTTCCTGCAGACGTATGCATAGATGCCCATGAGCTTCTCAAAATCGGAATAGTCCGAACGGACGGCTTCATTGAGCATCCTCACGACCTCATCCTCAAACACCTTCTCGCGCTCGAGGTATTTATCCTTATCCATCTTGTACTTGAGTCTGCCGGTACCGTCCTCATAGCCGTCACCGCCAACGAGCGTGCACGCCGGAGGCAGGAACGAACCCAATATAGTATCGTCTGTACACCATTTAAACGCTTCCTCGTCGGAACACTCGAAAGTATCCTCTCCCGCGCGGACCGCATCGATGCAGTTATAGAGCGAAGTCCACATATCTTCCGTAACATACTCTGACAGAAGATCAGTGTGGACGTGCGGATTGAACTCAAGCGGTTCCGGAGCTTTTGTGGTCTCAGTGATCTCCGCGGTGGTCTCTGATGTCTCAGGAACCGTTGCCTCAGCCGTCGTTTCAGGACCGTTTCCGGCATCTCCTATATCAGCAGTACTGCAGCCAGAAACCATAAGCACTCCGGCCAGCAAAACACACATTATCCTTCTCTTTAACATGACTTATCCCCAATATTATTTTTCTTAAAACCGCGTAATTATAGCACTTAAAAAACTTAACGGATGCGGGGACGCCTGAATGCCCCTAAAATGCCTAAAACAGGTCGAAAGACATGACGGAGATCCGCCTCGGATATTTTAGAAAACAAATCAATAGAGAGCGACAGTTTAAGTCGGGAATCCGTTAACGAGGAAAAAGATCAGCATCGATATAAGGTCTATCGCTACCAGTGCACCGACGCCTATCAGGACCCACTTCAATATCTTCTTAGCGCGTGTTCCGTTTTCCTTAGTCAGTATCTTCTGATCGACAACATCGCCCATCGTTTTATGTTCTTCCGTCTTGACCGGTTCGATGCCTTTGAGGATATAATCAGTCGTTACACCGAAGACCTCGCTCATTATCAGAACTTTGTCTATGTCGGGAGTTGCCTGCTCGCTCTCCCATTTCGATACGGCCTGCCTGGACACACCGACAGCATCTGCCAGTTCTTCCTGAGACATTCCCTTCGATTTTCTGAGACTCTGTATCCTGTCAGCGATAGTCATTTGAAGGTCCTTATTCTTCAGTCTTTTCAGTTTCTTCCGAGATTATATCACCCTTAAGGGAACAGAACATCTCCCTGACTTCACTCAGCAGATCAAGGTCAGCCTTTGTATAGACTTTATACTGGTGTATGCGGTAATCCTCCGAACTGTTCCCGCCCGTTCCGGAAAAATCGTAGACGATCTCATAACACCACGGGCTGTGGTCGTGGATAAACAGTTTGCTCTTCAGGCGTTTCGAAAGAGAGATCAGATTCTTTTTTCCGATAAACTCCTCGAACTGTGCTTCTGCTTCGGAAGAAACTGCGTAAGTCGTGACACGCACCGGTTCATTGTAATAATCTCGGTTCCGGCTTACGATCACCCATTTGCCGTCTTCGTTCATTTCGAGAATATCCGAATGACTCGCACCGCGCATGTCTGAATAACCCGGACTGTATCTGAATGACTTAAGCTTGCCCTTACTGCTTTTATTTCCGAACATCACTTATATCCCTATGCTTTCTTCACGCGCGATTTCTTAACCGCATATACGATGAAATATACGGCCAGAGCGGCAATAAGCACGCACTCGGCGATAACGACCAGCACGATGATACCTGCCACCGCCCACATGTCAACGCGCTTGACATACTTCGCAAACTTATAAGGTTCGATTATCTCGTATTTACCGGGATCATATTCGGTCTCATCGTCAGGATCGTCGGCATATCCTTCCAGTCTTCCGTAGATCATAAGGTCAGTCGTGCTGCCTTCAGCCTCGTCGATATAAGAAGCATCTTTTCTGATGAGGAAATCTTTTTGAAAACTCCCGTCAACGAAGGAATCCCAACGTCTGCTGTAAAGGTCGTACGCGACACCGTCCAGCGTAACCTCGCCTGCCTTGGAGCATATGGAATACCCGAGGTCGTAGCCCGCAGCCTTCGCTTCCTGATAAGCCTCAAGCTCCTCACGGTAGCGCTTTCTGTCGTACATAGAGCTGACTCCGGCAAAGATGCCTGTTACGACACCAATTAGGATTATCAGGGCCAGCAGTATCTTCCATGTCTTGCGTTCTTTAAGTGTCTTCATTACCGTATATCTCCATATAATGCTTCGCATACATCAGATCGTAATCGGCATCCATGTCATAGAGAACGTGAACCGCCTTTTCATCGAGAGGAATCTTCTCGTCGAGTACGACGGAACTTATCCTGTCCTTGCCCGCATCGACCAATACCGAGAGGTCCTCATCGAGAGATGCGATGATCGGATACCTTACTGAGATATGTCCGCCGCCGAGAAGGATCTGACCGCCCATGCTCTGCGCCGAACCCCATGTGGTCGTCATGCCCATCAGCGTAACATTGGGGCAGTTCGAAAGCCTGTAAGCCAGTATGTCTCCGCAGCTCGCACACCCTGCATTGACGAGCACCACAACGGGGATATCCATATATCTTCCGTCATAGGGTATCGTCCATGCCCAGCTTTCACTCTTTTTGAATCCGCTTCCATCGTAAAAACCGCCGTACGAAATGACCTCCCTGTCAGTGAAAAGAGTCACCAGCTGCTCATAAACAACATCGATGCCGCCGTCGTTATCCCTTATGTCGATTATCAGTCTGTCCATGCCTTGAGACTTGAGTCCTTCTATCCGCTCGATGAAAAGTTCTTTCACCTCCGGATATTCATCTTTCAGTCCCGCATCGATGTCTTTCATATCATCAAAACTTTCTCTGGGCATACATAAATAACCGCAACGGTCATCAAGCATCGTGGCATACGCAAATTCGCCGCATCTCTTTCCTGTTATCGGATATGTGGCACTCCACAGCCTGTCAGAGTAACTTCCCATGCTTTGGGCTGTAATCTCTTTTGTTGCTCCCGAATCATCGATGAATCTAACGTTTACGGTATCACCTCCCATGCCTGCGAGAAATATCGGTTTTACTATCTCCTCGTTCTCCGCTATCGGATATGCGGTCATATAGATCGAAGAAGGAACGCAGCGGACATCCTTCAGAGCATCATCTATGTCTTTACCGTCCCATCCTGTTATTACGGTGCCGCTGTGTATTCCCTGCTTGAATGCTTCGGATGTCTCGTCCACCAGGATCGCGAGCACTTTTCCGTCATCGGTTCTGATCATGGAGAATCCGTAATCGTTACCGTTCATTCTTTCGGCAACTTCGTCACCGAGATCAGGATCGTTTATCCTCATCGACAGATGTCCGTCATGGAATTCATAACAGAGATTCGCCACTGCCTCTGCAAAGGCTGCTTCATCATTATTCCTTTCAGCCTCTGCGGCCATCGGGATGTATTCCTGCCTTAAGCCGTCAAAGTCGATCTCCTTGTAATCTCTCAAGACATAATTCTTCTCGAGTTCGTCTATGAGCGAAGCCATCGACTTCTCATATCCCTGATGGCTGAAGTTTCCGAAATGATAATAAGAACCCATCGCGAGAACATAGAAGACCGTCCAGAGCGAGACCACGATACAGGGGATTCCTCCAAGTATCAGCGGAAGGACTTTTCTCTTAGATCGTGCGATGATGATCGAGATGACACAATAGATCAGTGCAGCCGCCAGATGCGGTCCATATCTCGTAATGCCGAACATCGGAAGTCCCCTGGTGTAGTTGAAAAGATAGAACACGGCAAAATTTATGACCGGTATAAATGCGAGCACTGTAAATACGGGCTTTTTCTTTTTTCTCACGATTATCGCAAAAAGGATCAGAACCAGAAGCCACGAAGGCGTGAAGATTATCATGTAGAGAGTCGGAGCATCGACCATGCCCAGCAACTCGAATATCTGACGGATTATTTCAAAAATCATAATCACCTCAGGTCCAAAGAGAAGTGATGCACATAGGAGATGCGCCTTCGCTTATTGCAAACCCGCACTGCTCATAAAAGTGAACTGCCGTGTCATACGCGATCACACATATACGCATGTAATCCTTATAATGTTGTTTTGTCATTTCGACGAGCTTTCTTCCGATACTCTTTCCGTGGTATTCCGGATCGACGAGAAGATAATGAACATAAGCATTCATCACGCCGTCATCCATCGAACAGATCATGCCTACGAGCTTATCTCCGTCATACGCGGAATAGACTGTCTTGTAACCCTTCATTGCCTCTGCGAGTTTATCGGGGAAATGTCCCGACGACCACTCTACTGAAAGGAAGAGTCTCTCAAGTTCGGCAGGCGTAAATTCATGTGTGTCTCTGTATTCAATCTCCATACATCATTTCCTCGCTTATACAAGTAATCTCGGATCAGGATCGCTCCAGTCGAAAGATGTCTTTACACCTCTCATGCAGGCGATCGAAGCCATGCCGTGAACGATCGACCAGATCTTTATGAGATCAATTTCCTGTTCCTCCTCGTCTTTTTCAAGACCATTCTCTTCAAGATGCTTTTTATACATTCTTCTGAGAAGCAGGAACGGAGGATAGTCATTTTTATACTCCTTATTCATCTTCATGTGGGCATTTATCTGTTGCTTGCCGAAGAGGAAGACAAAGTAATCCGGATTATTTGAGAAGAAAACGATATATGCTCTTCCCATTGCGATGAGTCCTTCATCGGCAGATGACGTTCCTTCGATGGCGGATTCAAGTTCCTCCATGAATCTGTCCGTAACAGTATCCTTGATGGCGGCGATCAGTTCATCCTTACCTGAGAAATGAGCATACGGCGCCGCATGCGACACTCCGCATTCAGCAGCGACCTTACGGAGAGAAAGATTCTCCTCACCATTCTCGTTTATAAGTTTTATGCCCGCATCAATAAGAGCCTGTCTCAGGTTTCCGTGATGATACATATCAGCCATTTATGGTTCTCTCCTTTATCTCTCTTAATGCTTTGCATGTGTCCGAAGGTTTCTCCCAAAGAGGACTGTGCGCCGATCCCGTGATAAGATAAAACTCCTTATCCGGAGCATCGATTTTTTCACAGTAATCTCTGACCAGATCCCACGGGCAGTTATAATCGTATTCTCCGCTGATGAAGAATGCGGGAACTTCAAGTCCGGGAATGAGTTCTCTGTAATCAAATCCGTCAGTCTCTTTCGCCAGAGGTGTATTCCTGTACATCTTCATTCCTCTGACGTAGTTGATCTTCTCGGTGACCGTATAACATTTGCAAGTCAGTATCGGCCAGGTGATCCCTTCAAACTCACTCTTATCCTTTATAGTTCCGCCGCCCGCATCATGGAGCAGATTAACATACACAAACCAATCTTTACACTTAATGTTTCCACCGTCAAGATGGATGACGGAATCTTCCAGTTTTTTAAGCGACTTCCTATCGCCGCGTTCTTCAAAGACACTTTTCATGAAGTCATACATCAAAGTATCATTTTCCCCGGAGTCAGTCACACACTGGGCCATCCCGATATATGCATAATAATTCTCCGGATGTTCAGCAGCCGCCCGTAAAGCGATGTGAGTTCCGCCTGAAAATCCCATTATGAATATCTTATCCTTATGAAAACGTTCCTTGAGATATTCAGTTACCGCATTGGCATCCGAAAGAAGGTTATCAATATTTATGCTGTCAGAATCCGCATTACTTTTATACGCGATCCCCATCCACCGGTAATCCCAATAAACAACAGTGAAATCATCTTCAAGGTTCATATCCTTATACTTATCGGTGAAAACATAATCGTCGGTTCCGGGACCGCTCGATACCAGAAGCAGGACCGGATTATCCGTGTCCTTGCTGTTGATGAAAAATCCGTTCGGAGCTCCGTTGATATCCATAACGAATTTCTCAGAAAGGCTCTTCTCCCCTTCATACGTCCTTATCCTCCCCGGACTCATGATGGCCCACACGGCGAGTATAACAACAGGAACCGCAAGAACACACAATACCGCTATCATCATCTTTCCCTTTTTCCTCATCTCAAGATCTCCTATCTTGACACTGTCAATATCAAGATTATAAGCGCTATCTTTACATTGTCAAGTTTCAACAGGATAACCACAAACAAAAAGCGGCCGTGCTTTCGCATTCAGCCGCTTTTCGCATCTATATCTTGGGGGTGAGTGAGGGGTCAGCCTATTGTCTTTCCGCTCTCGAGCATTATCGTGCGCGTACCGTATGCGGCACACTTCTCGGAGTGGGTTACCTGGAGGATCGTAAGACCCTTTTCCTTATTGAGCCTGGAGAACAGTTCCATGATCTCGATACTCGAGGCCTTGTCGAGATTTCCCGTAGGTTCGTCAGCAAGTATTATCTGTGGATTGCCGATGACCGCTCTGGCGATCGCAACTCTCTGCTGCTGTCCGCCCGACAATGTATTCGGCATTGCCTTGCGCTTTTCGGTAAGTCCCGTGATCTCAAGTATCTCATCGAGCGCTCCCTTAAGCTCGGACTTCTTCTTTCCTGCCATCGTCTGCGGGAGAAGGATGTTGTCCGCTACGTTCAGGTTCATTACGAGATTATAGAACTGGAATACGAATCCCATGTTCCTGAGTCTTAAGCTTGAAAGTTCTTTGTCCTTCATCGCTCCGATGTCTTTTCCGCAGACTGAGATGTTTCCTTCAAAGTTACGGTCAAGTCCGCCGATCAGATAAAGGAGTGTGGATTTACCGGAGCCGGAAGCACCCATGAGAGATACGAACTCTCCCTGTTCGACCGACATTGACGCGCCGTCTAATACCTGGTTGATATTCTCGTTCTTTCCGAATGCCTTGCTGACATTATTTACTTCGATGATCTTATTCATTTTATTATCCTCCAAATTGTTATTCATACTTTATCTGTTCAGATATCTTCATTTTCCTGAGGCTCCTTATCGGGAAGAGAACTGTTACCGTAAAGAGTATTGTCATGGTAATGAAGAAGAACAGAAGTTTTGACGGTTCCACACTGACATCCATGACGAGTATCTCCGTGTTATCCATTGCAGCCTGAAGAATGTGAGTGAGCAGATATCCCAGTACGGTTCCGATGCTGCATGCCGTGAGCGAAGTGATCAGTACTTCCTTAAAGAGTATGCCTGAAAGCTTTCCCTTACTCATCGATGTCGAGAGCATGACTGCGCACTCCTTCTTTCTCCCTGTAAAGCCGATGAGCTGGTTGGAGACCATGCCGATGGCTGTCATGCCGAGTGCGATTATGATGACTGTGGTGATGACCGCCGTTGTCTTTGCATTTCCGCTCTCATTATCCTCTATAAGCTCATCGTACGTCCTTACATCCGAGTAGGATCCCTTTGCATATGTCTCAAGTGTCTTTTTAACCGTTTCCGGATCCGTGCACTTTATGAGGATCTCGCCCGGCATATCCATGAAGATGGCCTGATATTCCTTCAGCGGGACAATAAACGTTTCAACACCCTCGTCGTAAGGATTGGAATCTACGATCTGCTGGATCTTATATTCTCTTTCGATCGGGAGTACGCCTGTAGGATTTATCGTGATCTTGATAGTATCACCCTCTGAGACGCCTCTCTTTTTTGCAACCTTACTGTCAACGAGCACACAGCCTGTTTCGATCTTTTCGGGCAAATCCGTAAATCCGTTTAAGTATCTGAATCCTTCATCGGGAAGTCCGTAGAAGTTTCCGACGCTCTGCTTTTCACTGTCATTTACTTTGACCTCCTGGAGCGAAGTATAGAGCGGCTCAACGTCAGTTACGGTGTCCATGTGTTCTATGTATGAATAATACTTATTCGCCTTGTTCGGCGTCATCTTGACATCGCAGTCGAATGCTATGCCGGACATCGATGTGAACATTCCGGAAGCGACAGCATAGACAACGATGCACATTGCTGCAGCCGTTACGCTTAAGACGCCGCTTCCGACAGTGCTCTTGCGGGAGACCGCCTCAACGGCAGCAAGAGACCAGGACGGCTTATTATGTTTTTCGCCGATCTTCTGAATGCCTGTCGAAACAAACTTCAACACCCACGGGAAGAGCGATGCGATGGCTGCGACCGATGTAAGGAGGCAGATGATGGAGCATATCAGATTTGCTCTGAAGATGGCTGTAACTATGGCGATGCCTGTGCATCCGATCCCTGCGATAAGTGCTGCTCTTGTGAATTTATATGCAGTATCCCTGTTATCGAAGATGATGTCTCTGATGGATGTCTTCAGAGCCTTGAGTATTGCTCTTAACGGGATAAGACACTCGATGAGGACGGCACCGATGACCACGCCGATTACGAGCGATAACGGGAATTTAGGCAGTTCGAATGCGACCGCTCCGTTCGAATCGGAGAGATTGAACATCGTGCCGAGAATTCCGTCTCTGATGAGCGAATAGAGAACCACTGCAGGGACGCTTCCCAGGAGTGCAAAGATCACGTTCTCCAAAAGGAGGATCAGACCTGTACCCGTGGTGCTCATTCCGAGGCTCCTGAGCGTTCCGATGAACGACATCCTCTCGCTTACTATCCTGTTGCAGATGGATGCCGTTACGAAGATAACGAGAAGGAATGTGATAGCGAAAAGAAGATAGAACACGAACTTGAATTCGTTGATGAGCGACATGTCGTCATCGCTGATGAAGAGTTCCGTTATCGATATATCAGGGAACGTATCCTTAAGGAGATCTTCAGCTTCCTTTATCCTGCTGTCATCCTTGACATCGATAAAAATGACATCGGATTCCCTGATGCCGCATGAGATATCATCGCTCGTCTCGAGAGTTACCACAGCCGTATTACCCTTGAGCACCGGATTCTTCGTATTCTCAGGATAGATGCCCGCGATGGTAAGTTCCATCTCATCTTTGACCCTGTTATGGATGGTGATCTTGTCACCTACCTCATAACCGTAATTCTCCGCGAAGTCCCTGGACACATACATCTCGCCGTATCCGATATCCATCCTCGAGATGAACTGCATGTCAACGGCCTGATCCATGTCGACGCCCCAGATGCTGAGAGATTCGGTCGTTACATAGCAGTATTCGCCGTCGATCTTCTTGTATAACATCTCGGAATTTGCAGAGGCCGTCATATAGTCTGCTTCCGGAAAACCTTCTGGGAGCTCTGAGACATCAAAGCCCATGGATACGCCCATGAAATCAGCTCTCGATACGCTCCCAAGATATTCCGTAAGGATCTTTCCAAGACAGTCTCCGAGATCGAAGCACAGCAGCGCACACAGGCTGCAAACGAAGATCGCGAAAACGACGAGGATCGTGCGGAACGGCTTAAAGAATATATTCTTCAATGAATTTTTAAGTACAATATTCATTTATTATTCCTCATTAAACAATTTACTTTTTACTACATTAATACCAGCGCGAGATACGGTCTTCGGGCGCGATATACATACCGTCACCTTCAGTAACGTCATATGTCTCATAGAATTCGTCTATGGAACCGAGTACCGCATTTACTCTTATAACCGCCGGACTGTGTGAGTCGTATGCGATCTGTCCTATGATCGACTCATCAGAACTCATCTCGCACCAGACCGTCGCATAGCTCTCGAAAAGGCGGATCCTGTCTTCCTTAGTCTTTGCCAATGAAGTGATGCATTCAACGCCACCCAGGTCCGCATAGTTCTCGCCGAGCGTCTGCTCGCCGTCAACGTGGTAGATGCCGAAAACCGTGAAGTTGTCTTCAAAGTATCTTACGGCTTTTTCATTTCGGGCTGTGAGGATCGCCATATCATCAGCGGAGATCCACGAAGGATCGTATTCACCCTTTGAATTGAACATGATGCAGTCACTGTCGAAAGCATGTCCCATCTCGTGAGCTATTACCGACCCCAGACCGCCGAGATTTGTATAGTAATCAGCATTCACGTCGAAGAAGGGCGCGTTGGTGATCGCAACCGTGATCGTGATGTTATTAAATGACGGATCGTAGCATGCATTGAACATCTGCATTGGCATGGCGATATCTGTCCTTGATACGGGCTCTGTGAGACTCTTTATCTTGTCCTTAATAATGAGTCTTCTGTAGTTGAGGCAGAGTTCATAGTAGTTGCTGCCGCAGATATCTAAATATTCCGAATTATCGTGTCTCTTACTGTCCACGCCTGTTACATAAACAATGTTTTCGAGCTTTTTGAGAAGTTCTTCCCTGACAGGTTCGCTGAGCCAGTCTGCACCGGAGATGATCTCCCTGTATCCTGCCCTGATGTCATCACACATATCCCTCAATGCCTTATCCATTTCGGCAGAGTAATATTTCTCAACATAGATTGGATCCGTCTCATTCTTGAAATTGGCCGAGACATCGTCCAGAGCCTTCTCGCGGAGTGGCCTGTAATCCTTGTGCGCAGTGCTCGAGATCTGGCCGTAGTGCGGAGCTATATATCTCGAATAAGCGTCATAAAGATTTCCCAGTTCCCATGTCTTGAGCGCGTTAATATTCTTATCGTCAAAGATCGCATTCAGAGCCTTAAGCTGCTCCGCGTCGGAGATTCCGTATGTGTCTATCCCGGAAGTATCGTATCCGATCTTTTCGAGATAAGCTTTTATATCGACATTCGTGAAGATCTCATCTACCTGTGCGGGAGTATACAGATCAAGAGATTCAAATCCCCAAGCATCTTCCAACGCATCAAAGTCAGTTGCGCTGTAAAGATCTATCGCAAGATAAGCCAGTTCCTTGCCGTACTGCTCTGCCGTATCCTTGTCGTAGCCGCGTGTCATCATGATGACCTTTCCGTCGGCTCTTATATAGTCGGCTGCATAAAGCTCGTCGCGCATGGATTTGAAAGATGTATTGAGAACGCCTTCAAGCTGGGCGATGAACATGATCCTTCTCTGAGGATCAAAAGGATCGACGCCGGGCTCAATGCCGAGTATTCCGCTTATTCCGTAATCCCTTACGAGTCTTGCCTCGATATCCATAAGCTCGTCGACCGTCTTTGCATTGTCGACTGCTTCTATCATGTTCATGAGGTCTTCCGGGATCGGTTCGTTATCGAAATCGTAATCCATGTAATAATCAAAGGCATGCTTTATGATGTCTTCCTCGCTGCCCTTTGCATATCCGCTTCCGGCCGCGATATCCTCGATTATCCCATCTATCTGTTCTTCGATGAGTTTCGAGTTAAAAGCCATCTCGACGGTGGATTCTCCGTACTCGAATTCGGCTGTGTCAAAGCGGTCCTGATTTACGAATCTGTAGTAATCATCCTGAGCTCTGGCTGGCCCCAGTTCCTTTACGGAAGTCTCACTTTCAGATGTCTCGACAGGAGTCGTAACCGCACCGCAGCCGGTCATGAGAGGCACAGCCATCACAGCCGTGACGGCTATCACTGCAACTTTTTTCATATTCCTGCTCCCCTTTAAATGTTTTGCAAGTTAATCTTACCGATGCAACCTTAACGTACAAACACGAAAACCTTAACGTAACCTTAATTCGGTCCGCATCCAGAAAACCTGCTTTTCTACGGTTAATTATTTTAAAATAAGAGGCGCGCTTACTCAAGTGCAACTTGAATTTTATATTGTATGTTCCATTCCCACTCGCTAAAATAACCGTATCAGATGAACTATTCTGTAACCGGGTGGACAAGACAGAACAAAAGCCTGATGTTTCGTCAGGCGATTCATTTTCAGTTACTATCAGTTTAAATAAGTGATCTTGGAGATCACGGCAGATCAGGCATCTCACATTTCGGAACAGCATTAAGGGAGGTGTGCGTTATGAGTATCGGTAAGAATATCAAACTGCTCCGCGAAGAGCGCAAGATGACACAGGAAAACGTCGCCGACAAGATAGGCGTTTCTTTCCAGGCGGTGTCCTCTTGGGAACGCGACGAGTACAAACCCGACATAGATAAACTCATTAGCCTGGCAGAACTATTCGATGTATCCGTGTCAGCCCTTGTAGAGGAAAAGACCACTGTTTTCGAGACACACGATTCCATCTACAACTGGGAACACATGAAGACATTCGTAAAGACCGCCGCACGTTATGAGGGGCTTTCCCAGACACTCAAGGCGCTGGATTTCGCGGTCGAAGCACACAAAGGTCAAACCAGAAAGAAGTCCGAGGTTCCCTACATTTACCACCCGCTTACGCTTGCCTGCCACGCCCTGGCGCTGAACATCGTAGACGATGACATCATTTCAGCCTGTCTCCTGCACGACGTGGTCGAGGACTGCGGGAAGACCGTGGAAGAACTCCCTGTGGGAGAAGAAGCCCGCGAACTCGTGAGACTCCTCACACACGGTAAAACGAATCCCGACAACCGCAAAGAAGTAATGGATGCTTATTTCGAAGCACTCTCGCAAAATCCTAAAGCAGCGCTCATAAAATGCATAGACCGCTGCGACAACCTTACTTCAATGGCCCGTGCCCTGAGCCGCGAAAAGATATACCGCATGATCAGGGAGACCGAAGAATACTTCCCCCGCCTTTTAAAACTCGTTAAATCCACACTCGAATACAGCAACGCCGCATGGCTCCTTCAGTATCAGATCAGGAGCATCCTGGAGATATACAAGAGACTGATGTAAAACTCACTCCTCAGATTTCTTTTTCCAGATACCCGCACGTGAACGGGAAGAAATCGAATTTCTTTGTTTCCGTATGTATGAATCCGTGTTCCTCATACCACTTTCTGAGCACGGTATTTTCCTCCACGATGCTGAGCTTCATTACCGTGCAGCCTAACTCTTTCGCATTAGCGATCGAATCTTCCAGAAGCGCATCGCCGATGCCGCCGTGTCTGTATTCCGGGAGCACGCACAGACTTCCAAGTTCGCATTCATTACCGCCCGGCAGATACAGGTTATAGTAGCCGACGAGTTTGCCGTTATCGAAATATCCGTACATGGGCCTTTTCTGGTTATCCATCCAGTGCGTAAGCTTTGCCTCGTCAGTCGCGTAAGCCGTGAAAGCAGGCGCGTTTTCGGGCGTGATGCCGAACTCTTTTGCCACTGTGAGAAAGCTCTCCCTTATGACGGAGACGCATTCTGCGAAATCGCTTTTTTCAATCTGTCTTATCATAAACAACTCCCGTTTCTTATCAATCGTATTGGATCCGCTTATGCATCCCGCAGCCGAGATCATTATTCGGCCTTTTTACGGATCCGGAATGTCAGACTGACATCAGTATCGCCCTGCAGGGCGCGCCGTCGGCTCCTCCGAGATTAATCGGCGCCGCATTGAGCAGATAAATGCCTTCTTCTACTCCTGCGAGCCTTATGCCCTCAAGGAGCACGATCTTCTTTCCGAGCATTATATGGTGCACCGCCATCGGTGTTTCCAGAGGTCCCACCGTCTGCGATTCGTTGCCGTAAAGCCTTATGCCGTAACCTGCAAAGACAGTGGCCGCCTTTTCGGTCATGGTGGATTTGCCGCTGACAAGTATCCTGTTATAGCAGTCGCAGTCAGCTATCCCTGATTCCCCGCCGGCGAGCTTTGCACGCCTCATTATGTCCTCAGCCTGTTCTACCGTCATCTCGCCTTCGTGGGATGTGACATAGCAGTATCCGACAAAATTCTTCAGGTCGACCTGATCTATCGTATCGCTCCCGTCGATAAAATGGAACGGAGCATCGACGTGCGTGCCGTTGTGGGCGCACATCGAAAAAGCGGTCAGATTACATACGCCGCCGTCCTTAATGCTCATCTTTACGATCCTCTCAGGGCTCGGATCACCCGGATAGACCTCGCACCCGAACACTTCCTGTGATATGTCGTAAATCTTCATGGTTTTATCTCCTTTTCAGCTGTCCCAAAGCCGTCCAAACGCTGTGTAACAATGTTACATTCCACTGTTTACAAGGGTTTCACGCCTCTTCGCCGTTGCCCGTCCTTAAGAGCAGTTCCTTGTTCTTTTCGAGCAGATCGTAGATCCCGTCCTCCGATAAGACACCCCTTTTGAGGTCTTCGGGAAGCTTTCCCGACTCGTCGAGCTTAAGATCCTTCTTCCAGTCCTTACCCGTGTAATACGTCTCGAGCCTTCGGATGTCGGACTGGATCTGCTCAAACTCTTCGAGCTTTTCTTCGAGTCCGTCAAGGACCGCTGAAGCCCTGTCCAGGATCTCCTCCATCTCGCTTATACGTTCTATGGCAGTCCGTTCTTTCATGGGTCCACCCGCTTTCGCCGATTTATAGAAGCATATTAACACAAACATGCTCTTGTGAAAGAATGTGGTCATCCGCCGCTTTTCCTTACAGCGAGAATACCCACCCCGCCAGAGGCGACATCACTATCATAAGCACCGAGAAGCAGAACGAATTCACCGATATCAGCGTCGCCCTCTGCTCTGCGGGGACCATCTGATTCAAAGCGATGTCGGACCTTATCTGTATCAGGTCATCTGCAAACGCCGTGACGAACCCGCCGATGGTCATGAGGTACCAGACGCCGGTAAACTCACTGACGAGCCCTATCAGCGCGAGCGAGATGCAGAACACGAACAGCTTTCCGAGCGTTGTCTTCTTCACCTTCCGCGCAGCCAGCGCGCCAAAGATGCCGCCCGTTGATATTATGAAGAGCAAGGGTCCCAGCGACCAGTCGGGAATGCCCGTCATCGGGAGCTTAGCCTGCAGGAAGAACAGGAGCAGCACGTCTATGCCGCCGACCAGTGCGTTCCTGAATATGAGCCCAGCAACCTTCTTATTCCCTTTAAGGAAACCGAAGCTGCCCTTGTAAACATCCCTGAAACGCTTTGCAAGCGAATCGGATGACTTTTTCTCGATGACCTTGTTTTCGCGCAGGAAGAGCAGGAACACCATGTTCACAGCGGATATCCCGAGCGATAAGATCTGCGCATTCCTGTTGCCCATTATTACCGCAACTCCCGCAAAGAGCGTGGCGATGCCGTTCGATATCCTGTAGATGGCCGTCTGTGTCGAAATGTATCTGTCGTACTTGTCGGCCCTGTCCGCCTCCACAAGCGAATCGTAAGCCAGCGCACTGTCGCTTCCGGATATGAAGTTATAGGACAGCGCCGAGAACCCTACCGATATGAGAATGCTCGGGAATCCTATACAAAAGCCCCTCACGAGAGCCGATGCCATCGACATGACGCAGCTTAGGATAAGGCTCTTCTTGCGTCCGAAGATGTCCGCGAACATCCCTGACGGGATCTCCGCTACGAGGCTTACGACATGGAATATTGTCTCTGCAAGTCCCACCTGCACGAGCGAATATCCGTCTGACACCAGGAGCAGCACCCACGCCGCTCCCGCGATCGATATGTTGAACATGAAGTTAGATATGTACAGCAGCCCGAGCTGCCTTTTGATATTGAGTCCTGACATAAAAAAATCTCCTTTTGATCTGTTTGAGAACAAAGGAGAAGCCGTCGGTTACAAGTTGGAATTCAGGTGTTTATTTCCTGCAAACAGGCAGACTTCTCCCACAGGACCCTGTTACGGAACCGAACATCAGATGGACGTTGATCGTTATCCAGTGCATATGAGAAGCGCCTTTCTAAAGATTTCGTGTGAAATATATCATATCGGATGCGGGATGACAATAGGCCGGACTTACCAGCACTTCTCCTCATGCCCGGCGAGCCTGTCGCCTTCATAGCGGAACTTCATGGTAAAGAACGAGCTGCATGCCGATTCGCCGAAAAGATAGTCGAACATTATCTTGTCGCCTTCCCAGATCGGCAGGTCCTTTATATCAGACAAAGGCACCCAGCACAGTTCGCCCTCATCGCACGCCTGTTCCGGGAGTTCGAACGACAAAGGAACCGATGCCGAGAACACGTGCATGTATTCCGTCGGGTACTCGGAAGATATAAATGTGATGAGTCCCCTGTAGCGGAAGTCATTAAGCGATGAAGCTTCGATGGCCGCCTCCTCTTTAAGCTCTCTGAGAACGCATTCCTCAGGCGATTCGTCCGACTCGAAATGCCCGCCTATCCCGAGATACTTGTCGAGATTCATGTCGCCTTTGCGGGTCTTCCTGATGAACAGGCAGTCGGAGCCGCGGGTGATATATATGAGTGTTGTAAGGTTTTCGATACGCATGGGATAAGTATATACAAAAGGGCTCCCGCTTGCTATGTGTACGAAAACAAAAGACCGCCTGAGCGGTCCTCTAACTATTTCATGAGCGGCTTCAGCGCCGCATGTCTTATACCCTAAACCTTATGCCTCAGCCAGCGTCTCGCCGTAGTCTATCGAGTAGTCGCCGTTAGCAAGAGCGATACGGAAGTTGACGCGGTAGATGATGTAGGAAGATACGTCGATCTTGAATGTCTCTGCAATTGCGCACCACTTGTCTGCGAGGCTTACGATGACGCTCTCACGGTATGAAGGAAGGAAAGGCGTCAGCGGGAACATGTGCTTACCGATGATGTCCTTCTCGATCTCATTAAGTGTGAAATCCCTTGAAGCATTGTCTCTTGCGACACGGGGATGTGTGAAGCCGTGAAGGCCGTGAGCCTGGCCCTTGACGTGCCAGTCGTAGAGGAAGTAATCGTGAAGGAGTGCGCCTCTTACAAGACTGTCCTTGTCTACGTCGATCTTGAAGATCCTCTCGAGGGAATATGCGATAAGAAGGCTGTACTTTGCAACTGCGATGCAATGCTCGAAAACAGTTGTCTCACCATGCTGTGTAAAGTTCTTCATGACCTGCGCTTCGGGGCTTAAGATGATGTCTTTGCCGCGAGTGAAAAGATCCTTCGCAAGTCTGTACTCAGTTATTCTTTTAGCGAAATGTAAAGCCAATCTGTACCTCTTGTGCTTTGATATTATCAAAGCTGATTTTTGCACCGTTGATAGTATAACAAAACAATCCGAAATTTGCTCGAACAAAACGTCACATTTTTACGTAAATCTGAGCGAAAAAGTGAGGCAATATGATTGCGTTTTTATTACACTAAAATCCATATCCAAAAGCGCGTTTAGAAGTGTAAGAAATCATTAAAAAAGAGCGCTTTTTCGCGCTCCCTGAAACGGCATAAACCGTCACTTGAAATAGTTCTTCCTGACCCTTAAGTTCCACCATATCTTCCAGGTGTCGGTGAACATCTTCCAGACGTCCCTGAACTTGATCCTGCCGAAGGACTGGTTCCTCGTGTAGTTGAGTTCGACCGGCATCTCGGTGAGCTTTGCCTTCTTCCTTGAAGCGAGAGCCAGAAGCTCAATATCGAAAGCATAACCGTCGATCCTGCGAAGAGGCGCGATCTCTCTTATTAAAGAACCCTTGTAGAGCTTAAGGCCTGTCTGGGTATCGTGGCACTTGAGGCCGAAGAGGACCTTGAGCATTACGAAATAACAGAAAGAGAAGAGTTTTCGCGCGGGAGGATATTCGAGCTTGGAATCCTTGTGCATCTTGGAGCCGATGACCACGTCGGAACCCGTTGCTATCATCTCCTTGTAGTAGCCGCTGATGAGATTGGGCGATAAGTCTAAGTCGGCGTCGATGAAGCCGACGATGTCGCCCTTGCTGTTTATGGCTCCCCATGAGACAGCTCCGCCCTTGCCGCGGTTCTTGTCGTAGCCGAAATCTTTGATGTTGGGATTGTCAGCAGCCGCGCGCTTTACCTCAGCGCCCGTGTTGTCACGGCTTCCGTCATTGACTGCGATGATCTCGTAGTCCGACGCAAACGCACTGAGCGCCTTATCGATGGTCATGAGATTATCGTAGATGTGTTCGCCTTCGTTATAGGCAGGCACGACGATGCTGAGCATAATTATCCTTCGCTTACTGAAAAATTCCGCGATATTGTATCACATCAGAAGCGTCCGCCGCCACCGCCGGAGAATCCGCCTCCACCGCCGCCGGAGAATCCGCCTCCGCCACCGCCGGAGAATCCGCCGCCACCGCTGCTCGAAGACTCGTGGTGAATGACTTTCTTCTTAATGAACTTGTCACTCTTGTCGACTTTATTGCTGCCGGCTACGGAATATGTGCTGATGGCAGGGAGCTTGTCGAGTCTCCTCTTGGGAGATGCAATGCCCGTGACAATAAGGGACAGTCCGATCGGGATAATTACCGTAAAAAATACGATCGCGCCGTAGCTCTGATAAGAGTACTGGCCGAGGTCTTTGGTGATGCCTTCGACAGCCGTGCCGTATTCGCCGCTGCCGAGCTCTGAGAGGTACTTCCTGAACAGGCTGTAACACTCGTCGTCACTTACGGCGAAATGAGCCGTTCCGTATGTGTAGAGCCAGAAGAACCTTCCGCCCTGATAGTCCAAAGTGACGTCGATCAGGATGCATACGCCGGAGTTGTTCTGGAGCGGCACGGTCTTAACGTTTTCCATGTAGAAGTCTTCCGCGAAGCGCTTCTCGTCCTCATCGGAGTTGGTGTACTTCTTGCCCTTGTTGTTTGTTGTTACGATAACGACGCTGATGTCCTTATCCTTGGAGAGCTTCTTTGCGGCATCCTTGATGTCATCGATCTCCTCGCTCGTAAAGAGTTCCGCATCATCAACGACCTTGACGGTCTTTGCTGGCGACAGGTTCATGAAGATATAGAACGCGACGCTCAGGATAATGATAACGAGAAGGCCGATGCCGACGCTTATGGAAGCGCCGTTAAGTTCGGACAGGACCGACAGCTTGGGGCCGTTGTCCTTGTTCTGATTCATTTCATTTATTTCAAGATTCTCACTCATCCCCAGAACCCCCTCATTACAAGGCCCAAGATGAACCTGGTTATTACGGCCAGAATACCGAGCACGATGAAGAAGAACATCGTCTTCTTAACAGGGCTTACCGGGATCGTACCGGCAACCTCGCCCGTCTGTCCGTTCATGGCGAAATAATAGAACTTGTTGCGGTATTTATAAGACAGGAACCATACGGGAAGCAGCGCATAGTTTGCTTCCATCGAATCGATCCTGCTCAGATTCTGCTTGATGTTGAACCTGTCGTAGGTTCCCTTAAGAGAGCCCTTGAGGGCCTTGTCGATACCGTCCATTCCGCGCTTTGTAGCACGTGCGGCCAGGTCCTGAGGCGACTGGTCATATCTGTCGGCATAAAAGCCCGGGAGATATCTGTAGTCGTATGGGATCAGCGCGTCGAAATCGAAAGGCTCAATTGCTTCCATAAGCGCGTCGTCGATCCTCGTCTCGCCGTCGAGCGGAACATAATCCCAGCTGAGATTTGCCTTACGCTCGAAATCAAACGTCTCGATTATCTCGTCGTCGCCTCTGTAGTGGACCTTGTCACCGGTACCCTTTGCGTCGATCGAGGCCTTGATATTGAAGAGCCAGAACGGTACATAGAGTCCTGTCATCTTGGCTACGTTCGCCTTTGATACGAATCCGAACGGTGTCCACTTACCCTTGCCTGCCCACTTGATGAAGGCTTCCTCTGCCGACTTTCTCGAGTACTTGAAAGGGATCATGTACTGGGGCTGGAAGCTTTCCGTAAGTCTCTTTCCGACGAGCGCCGGAGATCCGCAGAATGTGCAGAATGTAGCAGCCGTGTGAGCATCCGTTACGAGCTTTGCGCCGCACGAGTTGCAGACGAATTCGGTCTGTTCGGGAGCAGCCTCCTGAGCCGGAGCAGCCTGTTCTGCCGCCTGCTGTGTTGCATCAGCCTGTGTCTGTGCGGCTGCCTGAGCCACCGCCTGGGCCGCTGCCTGCTGGCTCTGATCCTGCGCAGGTTCGACCTGCTGGGGCTTCTGTTCAAGCTCTCCTACGGTTATGCTGCCCAGTTCCTTGGGATCGAAGGACGATCCGCAGTTGGGGCAGTCTAGCATTTGTGTATCTGCATTAAGTGTGAGATTGGACCCGCAATTCGGGCATTTGATCGTATCTGCCATATTATCCCTCCCGACTTAACAGTATATCATAAATTCTTTTGTCAGACTTCGGCCTCGAGCAGTGCCTTGAGAGTCTTATCGTGGCTCTTTTCAGAGTGCGGATAAGATATCTGCTTTACTTTAGTTCCCTTGCGCTCGCATATGATCTTCACGAACATATCTGCGATCCACGGATTTTTGAGGAGCAGCGGTCCTATGAGGCTGAGACCTATAAGGTTGTTTTTCCTTACTCCGTCTTTGGTGAGCGGAACGTCGCCTATTACCTTAACGGCACTGCACAGCAGGTCTTCCTGCACTTCCGACTCACCGGCCCTGTTAACGAATCCGACAAAGCGTTCTTTCGACTCTGGTTCTTCGAGAACGACGTCGCCCGTGTAACGCTTCTTGAGCTGTTCCTTGAATGTAAAATCGAAGATGCCCAGACCTTCCGTAAACGTGAAATCAGGTGTCGTTATGCCCTTGCCGAGGATATCGTAGCTGTTGCCCGTAAAGAGCATCGGCACGCCTTCGTCAACTGCCTGCACGAAGCCTTCCCTGAACTTCTTCATATGCTCCAGGACAAGGTTCCTGTTAGACTCATATCCCGAACCCATGTAAACGAAATCGACATCTTCGAAGCTTATATTCTCATCTGTAATTGTCGCGCTTAAGATCTCCACGTCAAAGCCCTGGTCTTCGAGCCTGCGCTTCAGGATCCTGACGTTGCCGTTGTCGCCATAGAGGTTCATGAAATCGGGATAAAGATAGAGGATCTTCACGGTCATGCGAGTTCCCTCCTTGTAACGATCGATAAGATCTTCTCTTTGTCGGAGAAGCATGTGATCACGTAGAGGAACGGATCCTTATCCCTGCAGTGGTCAGCGGCCTCCTGCACGGTCTCGAAAACCTTTATCTTCGGCTGGTCGATCCCTGCCAGGTCAAACCTGACGGCCAGGTCGTCGCAGTACTGTCCTGCAAGGATCACTTCTTCGATGTCAGCTTCTTTGAGTTTCTCGAAATTGATGTCCCAGAGCCAGCTGGAATCCGATGTGTAATACTTCCTGGAAATGGCATCTACAATGAACATCACGCTCTTTTTTCTCTTATCCTTTACAACGACGTCTATCGAACGGTCGTAGGATACGGAGTTCTCATGCTTGGAAAGAAGAAGTCTTCCCTGTGTCTTGCCGAGCGTAAAGTCTGAGATACGTCCAGACTTGAGGATATAGCCGCCCAAAGCCTCAGCTGCCTTGTCGGGTGCAATTCCGGCGACCGTAGAAGCGGTGAATGCCGCGAGTATGTTGTAGCAATGATAAATACCCGTGAAGAAAACGGGGATGTTGTACTTGCCGTCGATCGTGATGGAAGCCTTGCCTCCCTCCTCTTGTGTCGACGTAAGCGTGTGGTCAGTGTCGTGTCTTGCAAAACCGCAGCCCGTGCATCTGAACTTGCCGATATGGTTATAGTGGTAGTACTCATATATCATCGGCTGCTTGCAGATGGGGCAGTATCTGCCGTCATCGTAGATGCCCTCATGTGTTTTCGTATCCGTAGGGAGTTTGCCTGCGCCGAACCAGACAGTTCCTTCCCTGCCCTCGCCGAAGCTCGAAACGAGCGGATCGTCGGCATTTAATATCAGGGTCATCTCGTCGTAGATCGCATCGCCGATGACGCTCTTGATGAACTCGGGATGGCCGTTCCTGGTCATCTGATCCCTGTATAGGTTATTGATAACAAAATACTTGGGGCGGAAATACTTGAATATCCTTCTCGAATAACGCTCATCCGCCTCCAGGAGGATGACGTCGCTCTTGACCTTTCCTCCCATCGTCGAAGCGCCTATCAGGAAAGTGACGACGCCCTCTATCTGGTTGGAACCTTCCTTGTTGTATGCGACCTTGAGCCCGTTGCTCTTTAAGACATGCGCGATCATCTCGACCGTTGAGGTCTTGCCGTTGGATCCCGTAACCGCGATCGAGAGCTCGGGAAGCTTCAGATGTGCGAGGATATCCGGGCAGATCTTGAGAGCGTACTTACCGGGCAGGCTCGAACCTCTGCCCATGAGCTTTGCCAGGCCCCTTACGACCTTGCAGACAAGGATTGCTGTAAAAACTCTGATCTTCATAGGGAGTAATTGTAGCATAAAATAAATAATTTTAATATTACAAGGCGAAGGCGGCTGGAACTTAAGGGCCCGGAAATGATTTCGAACAGATTTCAATAAAACTGTTTACAAATCGTTTCGATAGGTTATAATTGCCACATGACTAATTTTGCATTTACATGGCGTGACTTCTTTTTTGCCTTTACTCGTAGGGGTAATTAGTTCACTGCATGTAAATATCGACTTGATTTACGTATTCAAATAGCCCCGCAGTGAACATGACTGCGGGGCTTATTTTTTCGAGGAGGACGAAAACATGACACAGAAACAGGCCGGAAAAAGGATCGAGGAGATCGACGAACAGATCAAGGAGCTCTTCGCCGAGCGCTTGGAAGCGAGCAAGACCGCGAACGAGACTCTGAGCAAATCCGAGATCGCACTGAAGAGCAGACGCTACGAGCGCAGTTACCTCGCGGGACTTGAGAGCTCAAACTCACTAATTGACAACTACGAGCGCGTGCTCTTCACCACGATGTTCAACCTGAGCCACTCTTACCGCAACACCGAATACGGCACCAGGACTGAGCTCGCGGACCAGATAAAGAAAGCGCTCGAGACCACTCCCAACGAGCTTCCCAAGTCACCTATGGTCGCCTGCCAGGGCATTGAAGGCGCCTACTCGCAGATCGCGACCGACAAGATCTTCGCGCACGCCAACATCATGTATTTCAGGACTTTCGACGGCGTCTTCCAGGCAGTCGAATCCGGCCTCTGCAAATTCGGCATCCTCCCCATCGAAAACAGTTCATTCGGTTCAGTCACACAGGTCTACGACCTCATGGTCGGACACAATTTCCACATCGTAAGAGACTACAAGCTCAGGATCAGCCACAAGCTCCTGGCTAACCACGGCGCGAGATTCGAAGACATCCGCGAGGTCTATTCGCACAACCAGGCGATCGGCCAGTGCAGCAAGTTCCTCAAAGAGCATCCGGACATCAAGGTCAACATCGTAGAGAACACAGCCGTCGCAGCAAAGAGCGTTGCTGATTCTGGAAGAAAAGACGTAGCAGCCATTTCATCAGCTGACTGCCAGCAGCTCTACGGACTCCAGGCGATCATGGACGACATCCAGAACACCGACAACAATTACACACGTTTCATCTGCATCACCAAAGAACTCATGATCTTCCCCGGCGCATCAAAGACATCCGTCATGCTCGCATTGGGCCACACACCGGGCGCCCTTGCAGACACATTGGCAAAGTTCTCCTCCCTTGGCCTTAACCTCACCAAGATCGAATCGCGCCCTATGCCCGGCAAGGACTTCGAATTCATGTTCTACTTAGACTTCGAAGCATCCGTCTACTCTGACGAAGTTATCGCACTCCTCTGCGAACTCGATGCGGAACCCACGGAGTTCGCTTATCTGGGAACGTATATCTGAACGCAAGAAAGTTAAGAATTATCAGGAGTTGTCCTAACCGGCAACTCCTTTAATTTTCTATCCATAAAAGCTTCTACCTTCTTATTGATAGCTGCAGCAGTAGACTTGATCACCTCAGTGTATTCGGAGTCATCGTAAGGCACGACAAACACCTCTGCCTTATCAGATTCGCTTATTTCTATCTCCATATGATCATGACTCGCATTATCAAATTCGAGCTGGATCGTTTCAAGTGCCGTTGGAAATATCTCCGGTTGTATGTTCAGAGCCTTAATCAGAGCACGGACTTTCCTGATAACTTTAGACGGGATCGCCGGTGCACCATTACCGTTCCAGTCCTCCTTAAGGTTGCTGATTTTCTCAAGTTTATTGAGGTTCTCCGTTTGCTCAGAATCATGTATTGACGTATCCTTTTTTCTGAAGGCTTTAATGCGGAATAATAAGCCGGCAGATAGTCGCCATTTAATTTCAAGTACTCCTTCTCGGAAAGGATGACCACATTCTTACCCTGCTTGCGCGGTACTATAATTACTTCTCCACCGTAAGCAGTATCAAAGTATTCCCTTATGTTATTACGTATCTCGATCTGTTTAGCTATTCTCATCTTATCCCTCCATATAGTACGAAAAAGCGTACGCTTTTATGTGCTGATAATTGCATCAGCTGAATGACTATTCAAGCCGATATGGGACAATATTAATGCAAAATATCAGGCAGTTCCTTCTGGGGCATCGGATCGTTGACGAGGATATCCTTGGTCAGGTCTTTGTACTGCTGAAGGATCTCATTGCCCTCATCTCTCTTTGCATTGCATTCTTCGGCAATCTTGTCGAGCCTTTCCTTCGGTCCAACCATATCCCGGGTAATCCTCTTCCTGACCAGCACCTTATTGACGTTATAGATGACGATGATCAGCGCGATGATGCCAGCCACGAGTGCCAGCACCCACCAGCCCAGCATATAAACGCAGAGTCCAAGTATTCCCAGCACCGCGATTCCGATAGTGATAATGAGCGGATCTCCCCTGTTGTCACGCATCTCACAGAAAGCACCCCACGCATTTGAGAAAGATCTCTCGTTGCGCTCGTAATCTGCCTTAATTGTCGAAAGGACCTTTGCTTCGGTTATCCTCTCATCTTCAAGTCTCTTGGCCTCCATCCTGTTGACCTTGTATTTCGCCTGGAGCCTTGCAGCTTCCCTTATCTTCTCGAAATACTCCCTGTGTTCAGGCAGACACCTCTCGATGATGCGCTTTAAGACCTCATCGTCTTCCCTGAAATGCACATTGCTGTGGTTCAAAATAGGATGTATAGTCTTCCACTTGATATGACAGAAGAACAGTCCTCTCAACGCTTCGAAATCATGCGGATTCTTCTTGAGCATGAATTCATAAGCATCCTTTGCCGCACCGAACTCATTTCTTATGAGTGCCTTCGTTGCGATGTCCTTAACGTTCTCCTCGCGGAAATACTCATAATCGAAAGTCACGCCACAGTACGGACAGATATACACCTGACGGTCCAGATCGATATCCAGAAGTCCGCCGCACTGCTTACACAAATTGCTCTTAACTATCGTCATCCTAACCCCTGTTCTGCGTCAACGCTGACGTCAGGATAAATGATACCACGAGGGGGAAGGAAGGCAAAACAAATTAATATCCCGCTCTGCACGGGAGCGGGATATTGGAGGTGCAGAACAGTTCAAAATCTGCGATTTCGAACTAGAATGATGTCTTTGCTGATCCGGACATTCAGGATGCGATCGTACCGCCGCCAGGCATCTTATCGTTATCGAACAGACCGACATATGTGTAGTCGTGATACTTCTGCCCGTCATACTCGTAGCCGGTGTAAGGGTATCCACGCCGTGTTGTACCTTTGAATGGTTTAAACTCAGCCGCAGCTTCCTCCCTGGTGTAATGAGCAGCGTCAAACCAGATGCCTTCCTGCTCCTTAGCCCATCCCATCTTCGTTGCTTTAAAAACGTGTCTCATAGTTGACCTCCTTTACTGAAGACGGCTCAATAGCTATCATCATTTGCTTCAATTACAAGCTGATCTGAATCCGGTGCAAGCGCTCTTGCAATACCCAGCACAACCTCAGAAATAGCTGCTAATGCTGCAATTGCCGTATCATCCAGCGGCCCGGCAAAAAGGTCCGGCATTACAATGTAGGCTACTACAGCTATAGTTACGATCAACTGAATCTTTCCGATAGTTTTCTTATCCATTTTCTTGACCTCCTGAACGTCTATCGCTTATTCCTTCATCTATCATCAAAGATGTAGATTTATGTATATTTGTATACTATCACCCGTATAAATCCTTTAGGTGTGCTGCCAGCATACAATCGGCAAAAAGTTAAACACCCACTCAGTCAATGACTGAATGGGTGCTCATTAGGCCTTAATCCACTTGATAAATCCTAGAACAAACTTCGCTTGCCTTCAGGCCGTTCGAAATACTCAGTCAAATACTTATCAAGTATCTTCTCTGTTGCAGCCGTCTTGGACAGACCGGTCTCACCGCAGAATCGCTCTAACTTCTCGTGCACAGATTTATCGAGCTTCATATTCATGACTTTAGCTTCTTTTTTTATCTGTGGCATAACATATTCTCCCGTGATTTAGAACTGCATATAATCATGTCTGGCTATAACTTTGTATTCAGCAACATCATCAGTTGTTACTTCTCTGTTTCCCAAAGTTGTAGATAACTCAAAGCTTGACTTTGCACCTGCTGCCATAGCATCTGCATACGCAAAGCCGACATCAAGGATCTCACCTTCACTGTCGAAGAAAACAGCGATGATCATGACATTAATCGAATTAGTATCTTCTTCTGTGTCATTGATCACACGTCCTGTTACCTTAAGACCTAAACCGTAATCGTTGTCTCTGATATCAAGGTCTGTGACTTCGTAATCGATAAGTGCTTCTTCGCCCTTCTTACATACGTCAACTATAAAATTGGGTACAAGATTGATTCCATTGTCAAGAGACACACCATCATCAATAAGTCCGTGATTAAAGAAATAACCACATTCTCCGGGAGCAATAACATCAGGTGCTCTTGTGATCAGCTTCTCAGACTGGAGCAGATGACCGTCATCGTCTTCAAAATCAAATGTACAGTCTTTAAGGTAGATATAAGAAGAACCCGTATTTTTAATCTCTACAACACCGCAATACATCTCTGAGCCTAGTGAATTTGTAGAATGCGTAAATGTTGTATGTGTGATCTCATACTCTGCTTTAGCTGCTTTTGTTGTTGATTCAGTCGCTTCTGTTGCTTCCGTTGTTTCCTTGGTCTCATTGTCGCCGATGGTTACACTACCTGTTTCCTTCGTATCACTGCTTGAACCGGAAGCCATAGCCATTCCGGCAAATGCACAAACGACCAGACAAGTGCAAATTGATCTAACTAATACTTTTTTCTTCATAATACTTGAACCTCCGTTCTATTATTGTTGTTATTAAAAAGGCAACAGCGATCGCTATAAGTTCAGTAACTATGTCCCAGGGATCGAAAGTACCGGGCACACCCTTGAGCAACTGTAAGATTTCAAGAATTATCGCAACGATACCTGTTACCGTAATAACCGTAAGGTTATATTGGCCTTTTAACGATTCTCCCAAAGAAAGCCTGAGGCAGAAAAACAATGAATACGTCCACAAGAAATCACAGGCAAAACTTCGGATCAGCTCCGGATAACTGATAGTAGGTAAGACTGAACGGAAAGAAGAGAGTGCATCAGACACATATGTCCTTTCTGCTTTTGTCAGATATATCAACAACCCGATTACAAGTGGGACAACGAAATTTACTGCTAACAGACTATTCCTTTTAGGAATCGTCATACAGCCTCCTTTCATCAAAAATGTAGATTGATGTATAAACGTATACTAGCATCGACATTTATGTGATTGGTCTGCCGTCAGCATACATTCACACCAAATAAAAAGTGCGGTAACCGAAGCTACCGCACCGAAAACCGTCAGCCTCGATTGCTGCGACACAACTCATCCTATGACAGGTATGAAAGAGACCGGCGTTTTTACCGAACGTCGAGACTGTCATAGGTTTATTATGTTGTGTCGCAGCTTAATTATACCTCAAAGATATGTTATCTTGCTAAAAACCTTTTGTTAACGAGAAATGAAAGCATGTTTATTTCAAAGATTCACACTTAATACTCGCCAACAGGCAAAACGGGTTAACCAAGACCATATCGGTCTCTTCCTCTTCCATACCCATCGTTCCTGATTCTATTATTCGGGAAAATGCTATTGGTATGCTGTCAGCACACAAAAATGCCCTGACGAGTCTCATACGTCAGGGCAACAATAATATACGTGTTGTTGCCACTTCATTCAAGAATGTCAAACTTATATTCTTCCAGCAGACAGTTCAAATCCAAAACGCTCATTTTTTTATTTAAACCATAAATAATCAGACTGTCCCTTTGATTTTTGGGATATAAAATACCCACCTGCGCAATCTCCAAAGCGCGCTGGCATTCGGTCACCGTCATCTCACAACCAATGGCAATTTGGATTATTTTGTCTCTACTTGGATTCTTAATACCTTCTAATATTTGATAGAAATATCCCCGGTCCATTTTACTGTTCTTAATGGCTTCAACTTTGCTCAGTCCTCTTTGTGCAAGAATAGCCTTAATATATGACCCCAAATCTGTCGGATACTTATCTTTAATATCTTCAAGATAACCATCTAATTCTTTGGGGGAATCAGTGGATGTTAATCTAGCCATTAGATCGCCGGTCTTTTCTGTCATAGTCTATGCCTTTCGTAGTATAATCAACATATGCATAACTTTAGCGAGTACAAAGAGTTGTATCACTATGATAATAAACGCAGTCTGGTCATGAATCAAGTGACCGGCGATGTTCGCATGATGAAAACGCTCTCACATTATGACGAAAACGTTTATGCATATATCTATGCCAATAAGGATAAGCACATCCCCGAGATAATTGAATTCTTCAAAGACAGTAATAACAACCTTATCGTCATTGAAGAATATGTACAGGGCAACACCTTTGATATTGTAATAAACGACCAGTCTATGCCTTACAAGACAAAGCTTAAATACTTCCTCGATCTGCTTGAAGGGCTTTCCTTCCTGCACAGCGCTCCTGCCCCAATCATTCATAGAGATCTTAAGCCTGCAAACATCATGGTCACAGACAAAGGCGACGTAAAGATCCTTGACTATGATGCCGCTAAAATTTTCAAACCTGAAAACACAAGAGACACCACGTTACTTGGGACAGCCGGAATGGCTGCACCTGAACAATATGGATTTATGCAATCAGATCCCAGAAGCGATGTTTATGCTGTAGGAATGATGTTGGCAAGAGCATTTCCTAATGATTCAAGAATACAAAAAATAGCGTCCATTGCTACCACCTTTGATCCCAATGGTCGCTACACTAACGCTCAAGAATTATCCGATGTTCTTTCAAAAAGGCTCAGTCCAACGCTTAAACTTAAACCGATATTTCCTCCACCGGGTTTCAGAACTCGCAAATGGTGGAAAATGATTATAGCAACATTCTTTTATCTTTATGTAATCTCGCTTTTAATCGGATATCATGGCAGCGATGATCCATTGACAAATAATATGTGCTTGATCTTGACAATTGTCCTCATCTTGGTCGCACTCGATATATGCAACTCATGGTCAGGTCTATTTGATACGCTACCCTTCATTACTCACAAAAACAGAGCGCTAAGATATCTGTTCAAAGTCCTATATATTCTTGCCGCATTTGTAGTTTTATTCATCATTGCCGTGTTTTCTATGGTGATAATTATGAAAATTAGCAATGCTTAGCATTAAGTTGCAATATAAAGGTTGCAACTAGTATAACTACAAAATAAAAACAGTTGCTATTTCTTAACAGCCCCAAGAAAAACAATTGTTTTTCTATGACATTAAACTAAATATCTACTCTTCCAATTTTCTACAAATTTGCAATAATCTTCATCAATATCATTATATAAGAACTCTGATTTAAAGCTTCCATCTGAATCGATTGAAAATGTAAAAACACTCCAACGTTTATCCGCCGCCAATTTCTGACGCTCAGGATATAAAATCTTATCAATCTCAATATATGCCTTTACAATATCGTCTTCTGTAATCTCTTGAAGGTTATAGCAATCGATATATTTGCCCGTCTGATCTTTGACATAATACTTCATTGAATAGCTACCCTCGAGATATTCAGCACGAAATACAACCTTATTCCATGCATCAGGAAGAATGCTGTCTAATAATTCATATAATCTCTGGAAATCAATTTCTCCCATAATTACCTCCCATTCGGGAAAAGCGTTATATTCTTTTCACCATCTATTGTATATGTATATTTTATTTCAGTTGGTCTATATGATAATTTGTCTCCATATATCGGTTCGACCTTAATATCAACTTTATGACCTTCTTTGATTGCGTCAGCAAGATGAGCCTCAAGGTTCTTATATGCACCCTGATTAATTCCTGCATCCTGCGCGACTATGTTTTCCATTCCGTTGGATCCGTCTAATTGGTCACCAATAATGTGACCTCTATCGTCAGTTTCCTTTGCATCACCATGACTGACCGTTTCTTTGGAATCCTTTATTTCAAGTCTGCTTTGATGTGTTTTCAGATGTGCTTCTCCCTCAGCAGAAGTCACTCTTCCTAATTCATCGGTTTTATATTTATATCCGTTTATCTCATACTCGCTATTAGGGATCAGTTCATTGTCGTAACGATAAATCCGTCCAGCATCATCAGTTTGATATACATGTCCATCTCTAAGAAAAGACGAATTCGCCTCAAATTGATGTCCTTCTTCTATGATAGCATTGATCTCAGAGGGCAAGTTGCTTACGGAAGATTCAACCTCGGTACCTTGGGCCATAAGTTCATGAACATCCTGAATAATGCCTTCAGTAATGTTTATTTCTTCAACAGCCGCAATAACCTTTTCAGCTACTTCAGCAATCACTTGGAACATAACTCTTCAACTCCTCTCTTATCTCAGAATAATCCTGAGGATCCAGTTTTCCTGAGCCACCCAGAATACCAAGATAGTAATACAACGCATTCTTTAATTGTCCTGCGGTCAATTCTCCACATTCTTTGGCAATATTTTCCATCATGCTATTGATATATTTACCTTCAGAATCCTTATATACAACCAAACTAATATTGGGATAAAGGGCTTTGAATATTTTAATCAAGTAGGCAGCAGGGTTTCTCTTTCCGCTCTTAAGTTCAAGCATCAAGACCTTGAGGCGCGCAGATAAATTGGATTTCATAACAAGACTTGAATCTATACGAACAAATTCTCCTGATGCCAATATTACTCTTTTAATATGTTCTTTGGCCTCCTTGGACGCATCAGTGATTTTGAGATTGGAATACTCTAATGCTTTCTTTTGAGCCATCTTGAATTCGAACACTTTGCCAAGAACTGGCTCAATCCAATCATTCTGATAAATTGCAGCTACACCGCATTCCAACTTTGCCAATTCATCAATCTGCTGATCATTCAAACCTGCCGCTCTGCCAACCAACTCTCGATCCATTTGATCTGGAAGACGATGGATTATCTTTGTATTGGTATTACGAATTACAGCCATATCCAATAATCCAGGAGCCTGGTCAACAATAACAAACGCTTCACCATATGATCTCATCTCTGCTATGGCGCTTGTTATCATTTCTACAGATTTGCCTGTAATGTTTGCACTCTCACTAGACTGCACCGTTGAAGTTCGCTTCAACAGATTGTGAGCCTCTTCCAATATAGTAATATGCGTTAGTGCATTATTAGACGGCTTGCTGTTTGACATTCTGTATTCTTGCAATTTCATTACAAGAATACCCATAATTAATGAGCGAGTCTCAACAGAGCCAACTCTGCTCAGATCTATAATCACCTTCTTATCAAACAGCTCTGCATCTGGAATCGAATCAGCAGTGAATACTAATCCGTTTAGTCCGTTTGTAAGTGTTTTTACTCTTGTAACAAGCGCACCCGTATAATCACCCTTGCTATCAGACGAGTATTCACTTATGGTCACTACCAATCTAATTTGCTCCAAAAGATCGGTAAAGGTAGGAAAAAGATCGTCAGAAATAGAATTCTCAGAACACTCTATATCCCATCCTGCAGCCTTATACGCGTTAATCATCGCATCCTTCAGTATAGCTGGCATAGCCGCATACATCGGCCAACACACATTAAAAAGTTCAACTAGTCTGTCAATGTGTTCGGAAACCGCTATTTCTTTTGGAAACTCAAAAGGATTAGTGCGAAGCAATTCTGATATTCTTGGATTAGTTCCAAGTACTCTGACATCTGAACAACCACCAAAAACATCCTTATATTCACCTTTGGCAGGTTCTACCACCAAAAATGGGACATTAACTTGATTCAAAAGTTTAAACACAGTGTTGCTTTTTCCAGATCCAGTTGAACCTGTAACAAAAACATGCGAGGTTAGTGAATCACGGACTAGATCTACACTTGCTTCCTCTACACATCTCATATGATAGATATTTCCAAGCCGAATCATTTCATTACTATCTGAATAAATACAGTTGCGACCAAATCTTGCACATTGATACACTGGAAAACCTGAAACTGATTTTTGGGGAAAACTAAGTGAACGCGCTAATTCGATTCCAGAGATTATAGTAGTAGCCGAAACCTTTTCCAAAGCATCATTTTCAAAAAGAGGATGACGGAGTTGTAACAAGAATCCAAATATTTCATTTACTTCCTTATTATATCCTAACCATTTATTGATCGCTGATCTTTCAACAAATGATGCCTTGCCCTGTGTTAGAGACAAAAACATACTAGCTACTTTATCAGTTATAGAATAATCCGAACTGATTACATATGTGGCAAATCTCCATAAACCAAAAGATACAGCCTCTTCCAATCTTTCCATTTGTTGTTCAATCTGATCAATAGTATGTTTAACTTCAAAATTTTCATACGTTTTTGAAGTTGTATCAGAACGCGAAGCACCTGCGAATCCGGCAATACTTGCATTTCCAGTTTTACCATGACTATCTTGGCGAGATGCATATGGGCTAATTTCGTCATAATGCCTATAGAGTTTTTTCTTTTCTTCATCGATGTCTGAGGTTTTTAAAGCTTCGCCCATGATAATTAAGGTATACTCCTCATCCTTAGTTCTGGGACGAATTCCATCTAATAGTTTTTCTAATCCTTGAGTAGAATAATCTTCTGTTGCATTGGTAGCAACGTTAGATACTATAGCAATTGAATTTTTTGAACGCTTGTTTCTTATGTGACTGAAAAGATTATTATCTATACCAGAAACAATATCTCCACAAATCGTACCTGGGAAATTGCCCTGAAGAGAGTCTCTAAGCTTTTCGGCATTCTTAATAGTAATTTCAGAATAACCTTCTGCATTACCAACAGCTAGGCCAACAATGCAATTATTCACACGCCTTCTAACAATCAAAGACACTGTATTTCCGGATCCAGCTAAAACGTGATATACCGTTTCAAGGCAGTCTATCAACTGTTCATCCTCGCATTCGACAAACTGTTTGACCTCAAAACAAGCAACTTGTTCTGTTGTGCGCGCCCCTTTGGGAGCCTTAGCCGGCTTATAATCTTCAGAAATGCGCGGAAGATAATTCCGAAAAACCTTTTCAGAACAAGACTTTATTATTTCATTCTGTTCAACGTCTGTATTTGTGGGTTCTTTCTTTGGCATATATTATTCCTCCATCATAGCAGTAAACTCATTTTGGGGAAGTAAATCTTCAAGTGTTTTTTTAACATTCGTCAAATTATATTGTCTTTGAAATAACTCAGTGATTATATTTTCAAGTTCTTTTATTCTTGTATCAAATTTACTGACTATTATGTGATCAGAACCCAATATTTTTCTAACAGCTATCAATTGCTGCTCAATCCAATTATCTAATTGATTTGAATATGCTCTCATCGGGTCAAATATACACTGTTGATAAAAAAGCCCCCAATGGTCTCCATTAGGTCTTAATTGTTCCTCAAAACCTTTTATATAATAGTTAATTTTCGATTCATCTGACCTATATTTGTATATAATATTCTTGAGTTTTACTTCAATACACGGCTGAATATTAACATCAATAAGATGAGGCTTTTTATCAAAAATAGATTGCAAAGCTGCTTTACCATCATTAGATAAAACATTCTGCTTGCTATTTACGTACGATTCCACATTTTTAATATAGCCAGATGTCATTTCCAATAATTCAGATTGTAGAGCGGCTTTTATTCTATCGATATTACTATCGTACAGATTCTCCTGACAATGCTTTCTCATTTCCTTTGCTAAGTTGTCGACATTGTTTGGTCGGTGTCCTACGCTGTCCCAACATTCTCGAACAGCACAAGGAATACCTGCACAATATTCGTCTAAAGCAGGTTTAAACTGCAATCTAACAGTTTCAAAGGCAGAGTCGAAATCCGGTTTCTGTTTTTTACTAATACTTACAAGCATATCAGAACGAATTGCATTTTGTTCTTTTTCTCTATCGAGTCGTATTTGTTTCAATTCCTTATCAAATTGCATGCTGTAATTCTTAAGTTCCTTAACCAGTTTGTTAATCGAATCAATCAAATACAATTGTCCGTTAGCACACTTCTTGTAATTTGCAAATTGAGTAGCATAATGGTTTAATTCAAACTCAAACGAAGGTATTCCACTTGCACATAACAATTTACTAGCACCAGATTTATCTGATTGATAATCAACTTGAACTCGCGGAATAATATTATCCTGTGATGGATTAGTCTTAATAAATTCATTTACATCCGCATTTTCTTCCGTGCTATCATCTTTTATAGCTCCGAGCGCATAGTCTGGTGAAACATACAAAATTGTAGGATTATCTATTCTCTCACGCACATTGTCCGGAATATCATTTTTGATTTCTGATGGAAATAACTCGTCAGATTCAGAAAGAATTATGATACTATATGGTCTAGCAAAACCTGCTCCCAATTCGTCAATTAATCTTTTCAAATCAAACAGTTCATCAAAAAAGAGAACATCTCGAGTAACTAAAATAACTGGTAATGCATTTGTTTGGCGTAAAACAACATCATCATAGACAATTTTGAAATCTTCTTTCTCATCAAGAAAACGTACTGTAGTGTCAATAAAGGAAAATGAGTAATTAGTTGTGTTAAGCAAAGACTCACGAAACGGGATAAATACAGAAACGCAGCCTTCAAATTCTTCAGAAATAACCGTTTCAGAAAACCCATTAAAAATTCTTTGTAAAACAGTATGCATGATTTCTTTTTCGTCAGCACAGCTATCACATTCCAAAAACAATGCTGATATCATTTTATCATTAGGTTTTGTAGGAATCTTTACAGAATACTTATTTCCTTCGATTGTTATCACGTAAAGCTCTTTTTTATAATTGAATATGATCCTGTATTCCTTGTCATTTCTAACTACAACACTTATACCATTTGATTGATTTGGAATAACCTCCACACCTATAAAAGCATTTAACAAATTAGTTTTTCCAACATCTCTTAGCCCAATAAGACATACCGGGATTTCTGGTTTAACAACATCCTTATACCTGATATATAAATCCATAATCCCATTATCATAAGGATAGTTAACAAAATAATATTTAAAGTCATTTTCAACCTTTGAAAAAGCCTTCTTTAACCTTTCCAATGCTATAGCAGAAGATAAATATACCTCTGCGTGAGTACATGTAATTCTTTTCGCATTGGATTCTCTACAAGCAAATACTGTATTTTGAAGTGTCTCAAAGTCTTCCGCAGTACCTCTAAACACGATTTCCAAGAATTCCGTAGTATTAATATACTTGTTAATTAACACGAGAATTCTACTTATATCATTTTCAAAAACAATCTCAGAATTCTGATATTCCATGAAACAAGACTCAGCTTGAAGTTCACACCATTCAGAAACATGCTCTTCATCTATAGGAATAGCTACTCTAAAGTGTATCCTATTAGAATATGGATTATATGTAATCTCAAATCGCTTCATAAATCACTCCACAAGATAATAATTGAATCGTTAATCTATGTCCGGATATTCATTATCCTTTTTGGTGTGAACTGTAATAACTATCTTAGCATCATGACAAAACACATCTCCTTTTTTAAAATCAGATTTGCCGTTGATTGTAACACTTTCAACTGACCCTTCTTCAAAAATCAAACCCAATGCATCGTCGTTTCTCTTAAATTCAATATTATCAAATCCAAGTTTTTCAAAAGCCAACTTTACTTCTTGGTATTTTTTTCCAATTAAAAACTCTGCTCCATAATTCAGTTGATACGCCTTACCATAATAATTTAAGACTATTGTGGCACCTCTAGGAACAAAGCATTCACCCGAATCGTAATCAATCTCATTTATGTTAATTGATATAACCTTGTTATTATTGCTAATAGTTGAATTGCTTTTTTCGTAAAGGACAACATCAAATCCCATCTCGTAAAGTTTTTCATACAAATCATCCGCTGACAGCAAATGCCAATCCTGAAGCAATGGAGTCAAATCAACTCTGTCTACACTAAAATAGTAGACTACTATTTCAGAATCCACTGAATAATCTTCATTGTATTTGAATGAATTGCTTCCATCCACCGAAATATCTGTTACTACGCCACCTTTTTGTATTCCTGAAGGAACTGGTTTCGTATATACATTCCTAAACCCAGCATCTGTCAATTCTTCAACAACATCAAGGTAATAGTTACCCCTCGATTCTTCCAAACTGGCAGGCATTCTTGTATGAGTCTTCATATAACGATAACGCGCAATTGCAGCTGAACATACTATAACTACACAAATCGAAAAAATAATCGCAGATATTATCGCCACAGTGAAAAAAAGACGTTTCTTGACGATAAATCTATTATGTTCATTTACTGCTCCATCTAAATCCTTTATCATCAAGTTCGGAATAGCCCAATTATATTGAGAGCACAATAATATGTTACCTTTCTGTTTTTCTACATTATCCAAGAACAGTTTATGTCTCTCTTTAGTTGAATCTTTAACCGACTCACTTAAAATCTTATCTATCTTTAGCATTTCCTCATAACATAAGTACTTGCTTTTCGTATAGTTGGGACTAATACACCTCAGCACCGGCACATTCCATCCGCGTTTCTTAAAGTCATTTATTAACGAGTCACACTTATCACACAATGCAACAATAGTAGCAATTTGACTCGAATCAGTTAGCCACATATTGCATACATTCACTAACTTGTGATCCAATTCAACTATTTCTCGTAACAAGACACTTTTTTCTGATAACTCTTGTCTATAAGCGGCAATTACATTCCTGACTTTACTAGTATCTTTGTTCTTGAGTGTATCAACGTTAATACCACGCGTTCTGCACTCTAAAATTCTAGGTTCAATCTCATCAACCAAAGTCAAGGCCTGATTTAACATGGCTTCGTCTGTTCTACCAGCACCGTCTAAAATTTGACTTATTTTTTTATCTATAGAACAAGTCTTATCCCAATACTCATTATTAACCTTCTTGGTTCGAGAATTATTAATAATATTCCTGATTCTTCCCGTATCAACGTTTTTCACCTTTGAGAAATCGATTCTTCTCATCTTACATTCACTGATATTTTTATCCAGTTCATCAAGCAAGGAGAAAATGTAATTACATTCTTCCTCATTATAAGAAGACATTTTAAGACAGGATTCGGTAATCATTCTGTCAAGTTGAAGTGTCTTGTTCAGGAAACAGTTATTGTCAAAGCTAAGCTTAATTGAGTCCAAGAACTGATCAATGTTTGAAATATTAATGTGCGGTAATGCTATCTTCTCAGCATTCAAAAAAGCAATATTCTTTTTCTGCCTATCACACAACATCACAGCATCATTTAATTGATTTAAATCTAATGGTTGGATTTTGCTGTATTCACTTAGCAATCCATCAATATAAATTATGGATTCCTTAGCGAACAGAACATCATAAGGTTCAATCAATTCAGGAGAAAAGGCATTATTTACAAAACTATCAGTTAAAGACGTGATGTACTTATCTTTTTCAGCTCGTCTTATTTCATCTGATGAAAGCAGTTCAACCAACCTACTTGTTGCTTTATTTATGTAATTCGAATAATCGGAAGTCATTATTATTCCCTGCCCTTACTTCAAATACTGCTCACCCCATGTTTTCAGATAATTGCTTGTGTCATCAATATTGCTTGTATAGTCTGCTTTAGCATCAAAAGAACCATCTGAATCAATAATAAGTGTCAATGCTTTCCATTGAATCTCATTATTGTTAATCAAAGAAATCAAATTCACAATCTTATTCAACATTACATCATCTGGTATGCCTAACTCATAACAATCCTTAATGATTCCATCATGACTTTTAACATAATATTTTATTTCGCAACTTTCGCTCCAACTTAAACAGTGCAAAATGATTCTCTCCCAATCATCGGGCAATGTATCAGCTATGGTGTCATATAATCCTTGGTAGTTGATCTCAATCATTCTACTTACCATCCTTGCTTTCGTTATTAAAATACCGCATTTTTCTAACTCCATCTATAGTATATGATATTGCCACACCTGTAGGTCTCCTGGAATCACCTTTATATATGGGCGAAAAAGATACAAATACTTCCTTCCCGGATTCCAATTCAGAAGCCAAAAAGTTCTCGAAAGCATTATACTCACCTCTATTAATATTCACATCTTGAGGGAAAGCATTAAGTATACTGTCCGGGCCATAAAATCGATGCCCAATTATATGACCTCTGTCATCTCCATCTTTTTCATCACCTTGACCTATCTCGTTTAATGTAGAATCCCAATCCCTTTTTGGGGTTTCTTTGGCCAATCTTAACTTGCCTGATGCGCTAATGGGTCTACCTAAATGATCTGTTGTAAAAATGTAACCATTTTTCCTAAAAGAACTGTTAGGAATAAGTCCATTATCATTTCTAAAAATCTTACCGTCATCATCCAAATCTTTTTTTTCATGTTGAATATCTCTTGAAGGAGCATTCTTGAATTTAGAACTAAGGTATGCTAAATCGTTTAGATTTCCAGAGCCCCCTTCTCTTTTAACTGCTTCAAAAGCAGGATTAACCTTCAAATGAATGCCGACATACTCATTCAGAGAGCGTTCAGCCATAGACAGTTTTGAAATTGCGTGCGACGTATTTTTTCTAACAGAAACAACGGCACTATTGTATTCCTTTTTGTTATTTTCCACGCGCGATTTAAAGTTGTTAAGTTTCGAGATTCTATTCGTAATAGAAGAAAGAACAGCAGCTAATTCTCTTTCAACTGCGTGACATCTGACAAGACGACTTTCCCAGGAATCGAGATCAAGATACGCCTTAGCAAGAAGCCGTTCAAGCTTTGCCATTTTAATTTTCAACGCTGAATAATCCGGATTGGGAATTTCATGCAAATCCCCATTAAGATATATAGTAAAAGTTTCACTTATAGTTTCTAGTTTTGATTTAGTATTATCCAAATCTTTTTCATTTTTACAAATATACGATTTTGTTTCTTCTATCTTAGTTTCATATTCAGTTATCTTATTCTCGATTATTGATTCAGCTTTAACAAGCTGTCCCTTTTTTTCTTCCAAATTCTTGATTTCGTCGCCAATGGAATTAACTAGATTATCAAAATCAGACATAGCTGCTATAGCCACCGAAGAATAATCAGCAACTCGTTGGACAGTTACAAAATAAGTCTTAAGCGAATCCATTGTAATCCTGGCAAAAGTATTCATAATGCTTTCACCTCTCTTAACACGCTATCAGCTTTCGAAATTAATTCCTGGTTATTAAATGATGCATTCGCAACATCATTGGTAGAATCGTATATCTTCGATATAACTTCACTTGATGATTTAATACTCTTATTATATTCCACAAATGAATCGTGCACAGCATCATCCCACATACCCTTATGATTCTGAAGCAGATCTGCACTCATATTACGGTATTCCAAAGACACCTTTTCAATTTGTGAAATATCAATAGATTTCATTCACTATACCTGCATCCGGAATATGTTTCTAAGCACTCTTTTAGTTTTGTAATATACTTAAGCACTTCTGAAATGTTTTCTATCGTTTTCTTTGACACTTCAGAACACGTTATTGTAGTCTGACTGGCCTTTTCAAATTGATTACCAGATAAAAATCCATCACAATTTCTCAACGCGAACAACATACTGTCTGCTGAAACTCCCAAGTTGTTACTTATATTGATTAATTTGCTTTCTAATTCACATAGAGTCTCATAATCTATGCACATATCGTAGGATGTTCCCATATTAACTCCTCAATTCATTAACTCTTTCTTGATAAATGCTTATATAATCACTTTCCAGTTTCAACGTTTTATCTAGATCACTGCATATCTGACGAACACCTTCACTGAACGGCTGAAACTGGGGATCATTCCATTCTTTTCCATAATCAAGTAGTTTAAGCACATCTTTAGCATCCTTTTGAATGCTAGAACAATAGGTGCACATTGAATCTATTAATGTCTGAGCCACCGCAGCGTCGAAACGAACATCCATATGCTTAACTCAACTCCTTAATCTTCTGATCGAGATATGTAACATATTCTCCAAAAACCTTTAATGCTTCTAAAGTATTCATAAAAAGCTCGTCAATAAATTCCGCAAAATCATTGTATTGAGTGTCTTGCCATATAGCGGCTATATCGTTCTTTCCTTGGACTATATTTTTCATGTTATGGAACACCAATTCACTGTAACTGTTTAGTCCGTTAGAAACCTCTATCATCTCGGAAAGCTGAAACAGTACTTTAGCAGAATCCACATTTATGCTGGCTCTGTTAACAGTATGTTTATTGGGAAGAGATGCACTTTCAGACAACCCTTCATAGCGCAAAACTTTATTTTGATATTCAACTATCTGATTCTGTATTTCATTAAGTTGTAATGACGCTTCATATATTTCATCACGAAGTCGAATTAATGCAGAAGTCATTTTTTCATACTGGCTGCCCTTATTTGACGCACTATATCGTGTCACCAGATTGGTAATATTCTCCGTGGCCTGGCAGACATTCTGAAGAGATTCATCCATTGCTGTAATTACTTCAGCCAGTTGCAATGGATTTCCCTTAATATATACGTCTGCTATATTCATATACAGTTTTTTCAAGGACTCACCTCCATTAACGAATCAATAGACCCCACTTCATTCTGGTTCGACATATCATAAATTAATGGTCTCATTTTACTGACATGTTTTTTGTTGATACATACTGCTAAAGTTTCACTTCCAGTTTCAGGAGTAATATTTTTCAACATCTCTCTAACATAAAATTGATTGTCGACAAAACCAGCATACTGGGTTGGATTAAAGAGAATGACCTTATTAACATCTGTAGGTCTCATATTGCGCCACAATCCAGGATCACCCTTGATCGCCAATACAATATTTATATTGTATCTATATCCGTCTTTTACAAGTTTAATTAAGGCATCTTGTATTTTTTCTTTGAATGAAGTCGTTTTAGAATCAAAACCAGTAGCCTCAAGAATACTAAAATCGAACTTGGCATTGCTTTGACTTCCAGCCGAATTAGCTGTTTCTTCCAGATAATCATTTGAAATAAACTGCTGTATTCCGAATAGATCGTTGACAATTAAACAAATACTTTCAAAAGCCGGGTTTTCATCCTCATCGCTTTTCTGAACTAATTCCAAACGGTTATTGTATTCAACATAGATTTGCTTAACTATATTGGCAAACTCATTAAGGGTATGGCTATCGACCCAAGGGAGTTCACGTTTTGCCAAGCCACACAAATATGCAAATGGATGTTGATTAATCCCGCCATCATATTGGCTCTTAATGCGATCTGCGTTAAACAAATGAATATGAACCTTCTGTCTAGCCAAAGATAATGCAATTGATGTGCAAAGTGAAGAAGCGATTTCCTTATCATCACCCAGCAACAACAATGAAGAATTTTCATATGGCGAAAACTCGATTTTCAATGGGCTCATTCTATAAGAGTCTTCTCCAACTAATGCGTCATATGATATTTGCTTTGACGATAGACAAACCATTTCCTGCAAATATGTATGCTCTCCGGTTTGTAAGAAATCTGTAACCGCTAACCTCTTCTTAGAGCCTATGACCATTGGTTTGAGATATGAATAATCAGGATATCGATTCTTTATATCAACAAAGAGTTGATTATTCATGTCGTCTGGTGAAGCATAAGCCATCTTCACTTTCTTGATTGTATCTTTGCCCCAACTGACATACGCTTCACCTGTAGATAAGACAGATATTTCATTTTTACGTTGAATAAAGGATTCATCAAATCCTGATTCTCTCGGCATACTGTCCGCCACTCTGAAACAGATTCTGCCTGTTGCACTAGGCAAAAATGCTTCCTTTAACATATAAGATTTACCTTCAGACAAATTCTGGGCAACCATAATGAAATGCATGCCTACTGATCTCATTCTCACAGAAATAGATGAGATCATTCTCTGAAGTTCGGCAGCATTTTCATCACGGAATATCTCCTGAACCTCATCGATCATGATAACTATTCGAGGAAGTCGATTTTTTTCTTCAACAAGCGAATTGTAATCAATTATGTTGTCTACCATATGCCTGTTTATGAGTTTATTCCTGTATTCCATCTCATCAAATATCATTTGGAAAAGGCATAATGCATCATCAATTTTATTGTTCTCAGCAACAACTCGAACATGTGGAATCTGAGATTTTCTATATTTTGAAGATGCGCCACCATATTTGAAATCCAAAAGCCAGAATTGAAGATCAGCAGGTGAATACTGCAAACAGCCGTTAATAACTACACTATGGAAGAAAGAAGATTTGCCTGAACCACTCTGGCCTATAACCATATATCCGATACATTGACCATCAACTGATCCTTTATCGTCTTTACAACTAAGAGGTATTTCTACGATAGTATTGCCTGACTTACCTATAGGAATTCTAAATATACTTGCTCTAGGATCTTTTACATCCGTTTTGGATGTTTCAGATACTGAAACATATTGTTTCTCAAGATTGGTGATTTTTTGCGCTAATTCAGTCGAACGTCTTTGAACGAACCCGTTTACTTCATCAACAATATGTATAACTTCAACTGATTCTCCATCGTATACAAACTTCTTATCTGAATATTCAAGTCTTATTTCACAGTTATTCTTTATCGACTTAATCAAAAAGTCCGCACCTTCACTTAAACTCCTAGCACTTGAGGAACTATCATCAATAATTAGAAACCGTATTCCGCTTACATGTCCTGCATCATTCGGCCTGGTAAGCGCATTGATATTGTCAAGAATTGATGATGTGGCATGACCACCCTGATCAAGCAATCCATCACGTAAAACAATCAGAGTAAATGGATCTGAACTATCAATAGCATGTATTGAATAGAGATCCGGATATTCATAAGAAGTTTTTTTCAGAATATCATCCGTAATTATGCGTGTTACTTCATTTAATTCCGAAAGTGAAGTGTAATTAAATAAAGATATAGTTTTCTTTGTACGTTCACTATAGTTACCCTCTTTGATAATATTACTCAATCGTTGGTTTAGTATATTGGGATTTCGATCAAAAATCAGAACATTAGCCATGCCTATCGGGAAGGATTCCAAGAATTTAAATACATAAGCTAAAACAAAATAATCCAATTCTTTATCAAGTGTTTGCTCAAAATTAGTCTCAACAAGCACATTCCCTTGGCTGCGTATATGCACATCAAAATAACTGTATTCCACCTTCACGCCCAATGCCGATAAAAGCTCACAAGGTTTGACACTACTTACTTTTCTTGCTAAAGGCATACTATCGGGCAATTCAACACACACCTTATTCGGCCATTCAGAATGCAATTCTAAAGAATCTATTCCCGCGATTATTTCTTTTGCCTGACTAGTAATGTGATCTTTTTTTGCCAAATTATTATTCATCTCATTGTCAAGCAAATATATAAAAACACCAATAATGGCTTGCTCAGAATCGATGCATACATTGTATTTATCAAAAAAAGTATTCCTTAATGTTTCAAATTCTTTTTGGCTATTCTGTAGATGTTCTGAAGCGCGTTTATATGAAACATCCTTGTTGTTCTCAGCAAATACAAACAATGCCTCCTTGAATTTAGAAATACTTTCGGCATACCTCACCCCAGATTCTGTAAGAGAGTGCAAATCAAAGAAACACTGAGAATTATCTGCGTTCAAACACTTAATAACTGGCTCAACGGTTCTCATGATTTCGGACAAACAATCATGAGTCGATAAAAAACCAACGCGAGATTTCAAAGACATTATATCCTTGATACATATTTCTAACGTGTTTAAGTACTTTCTATTATCTAAGTATTCCGCGTTGAGTTTTTCTATGCTTTCCATGTTTCCTTTTCCTAAAATGCATTAGCAATATATATATATGCTTGTCTCAATCAGTATCGCCCTTTACAAATCGAAAAATCTACAATCCATCAAAAGCAAACAGAATTTCATGTATAGGATTATTATATTTTTTCAGTATGTCGATTGAGTTTTCTCATTGTTAACAATAATTGAAAAGTTTAAATTTGATATTCAATGGTTCTTTGCATCACTCACAAGGAAATTTCACTCCAAGAACTGCAAACCTTGAAAAATCGGAAAACTATTCTTTCTCTTCCTTCCGCTCCCCCTCACCGGAACTCACCATATGCCTTCCATACTTCTCGGCATCCTCTTTGATTTTCTTCTTCTCTTCTTCTGTGAATATGTACTTCTTGTCGTCTTCCATCGCTTACTCCCTTAAATCAGAAGGCCAGTTCAGCAGAACTCAGCTAGAGCAAACCCTCTCACTCACCCATGAACTCTTCCAAACAGTTATCAGCAAAGTGCCATACACCATAGAGGCAGAGCTTTCCTGCTTTTTCTTCGAGGTTCTTGTTGTCGTCGTAGAGTTTCTGGGCAGCAAGGCTGGCACCGCCTGTCGCGACCGCAAGGCCTACAGTGCCGAATGTCTTGGCGACCTTTGATGTCTCCTTTGCAGGTGCGTCGAGGACCGGTCCCAACACTTCTTCAAAATCCGACAGGAATGCTTTGTAGCGGGCAGAGTCCTTGACATAGACCGTGTCGGCTGAGATTATCGCGTATCTGGGGTTGATGCCGTAGCGGATGCCCCAACGTTCATAGCGGATGTCGATGAAGCATGAGAGTGCATCTGTATCTTTTACGTTGCCGACAAAGAGGATCTTTGAATGAACTGGACCGGACTTGCGCTTGACGTCCCAGGTCTTTTCTTCCCAGCATTCGATGTTGTCTGCAGTTATCTTTCCGGAAGCTATAAGCACCTTAGAGATGTTGTCTGCCATCGGTTTGTCTTTACATACAAGGATCAGTTTATTGTCAGCCATATCTTTACTCCTCTATGCCGTGCATGCGGACTATGAGCGCCTGGATGTCCTTCTGGATGCGCTCGAGCTTGACGCACTTTTCGGATCTGTCAGAACGTGTGTCTCTTAAGTCTGCGATGTTATCCTCAACGGACCTTATCGACTGCTCCATAGGAGCAACGACGCACTGTCTGATATATTCTGCAGCGTAGTCTTCCAGAGAGTTCGCAGCGTTATTAAACTCGCTCCTGATGTTCTGGCGGTTGTTCTTCATGGCTTCGAGCATGAGCTGCTCGTCGTAGTCTTCCTTGAACTGGAGAGCAAGTTCCAGACCGACGCCTACCACACCGAAAATAGATGAGGATTTGGTTGCAACATTAGATGCTATCTTTCCTGCAGTTGCTGCCTTGCCTCCGGTCTTGCCAGCAACTGCCGCAAGCTTGGTGCCGGTGTTCATTGTGTGGAGAGAGCTCCTTAAGAACTTCTGTGTGTTGTCAGTGAGCCTGATCGCTTTGAGAGATGAATCAGTATAAGAGAGCATCTGCGGGATGCCGGATTTTACGATCGTGCCGACGAGGATGTCACCCTTCTTTTCGAGATCGGTCGCTGTGACGAATACCTTTTTTACTGCATCAGGAAGACTGTCGTACTTGTCGACGAGCCTGATCTTGAGGTTCTGGTTGAATTCCGTTGATTCCATGTCTGCGAAATTCTGACCGAGTTCAAGGAAACACGAATGAACGTGGTCATCTGCAGCAATGCGGGTGGTTTCCATGAGTTCTTCTGCCATCTTCTGGTACTGGGCGATCTGCTCCTCGAGTTCCTCTTTCGCGAGTCCTGCGTCGATCAGGGCTGCGGCATCAAGTCCGAAGCCTCTTATCTTTGTGGAAGCATCGGCGAATATATCCTGTACTTCCCTCTGCATCCTTGACCTTGCGTCGATGAGCATATGGCGCTGCTGCTTGAGGTTTTCTTCGAACGCATCGATATCGGCATCCTCCGAACCGGGTGTCAATTCTGAGATTGCCTTGTCGAGCTCATTGTCCAAAACGTAGAGTTCGGTCGTGAGCTTTGACGACAGTGCCTTCTCCTCGACAAACTGATTGAGTGTCTCGATAAATTCAGCATAGCCCGACCTGGCAAGGAGTTCGTCTGCGAGTTCCGGATCTTCCTCACGCTCTTCAAGACTGTCCAGATAGGACTGTGCATCAAGGAATGAAAGATGGAGCTGCTCAGGCGTGTAAGGCGCGAGGACCGAACGGAGTCCTTCCCTTACGATCTCCTGCTGTGCAGCGGTGTTGCCTCCTGCAGCACGGTCCATCTTGTTTACGACGAGGATCATCTCGCCTGCCTTGTCCTTATCTATCGCGAGGCGTCTGAAATGGTCTGCCATGTATGAATCAAATAGTTCGTTGGTTACAACGAAAACAAGGATGTCGGCAGATGCTATCGCATTATAGGATATCTCGTCGTGGTCCGGTCTGAGCGTCGTGTGGACACCTGGAGTGTCGACGATCTCAAGTCCGTTCCACTCGTATGTCTGAGTCTCCTGGGTGGTTATCTTCGCGCCTATCGCGACATTCTCGTCGCCCGTGAGCATCTTGATAATAGAAGACTTTCCTGCGGAATACTGTCCTGCGAAGACTATCCTTACTCTGTCCTTTTCCTCAGTATCGAGCGTATTGCTGACACCTGCGTCTGCCAGGGCGCGGACGGCCTTTTCCTTAAGTGCTTCCTTGGCACGGGACAATTCGGCTATCTCAAACATGGGGACTACCCTCCTATCTTGTACGGCACGATCTGCTCGAGCAGACGGAGCCTGTTATATAATCTGATGTCTTTATCGTCTGTCCTGATTATGACAGTTTCATTCTCATTATCACAGTCTATGTTTTCGGGACGCACGAGGCCGCCCAGAACGTCTGAGACGAACACTGAAGTATCGTCAGTCGCAGTAACGTATCTGACGTCTTCCGCAATGAGATCAGACAGCTTTGTACGGAAATCCTCGCCGACAACGCCTTCGCGTTCCTCGGTAAGAAGAGTGCATACGCCGGGGATCCTCGCGGAGGTCGTGATCTTCGACATGTAGTTTTCGGAAGCTTCCGCACCGAAAACTGCCGTGGCGATATTGCCCGTGAAAGTCATGTTCAGCGAGCGGAGCTCAAGGCGCAGGGAATCAGCGAGATCGTCCTGCGTTGAAGCGAGCGAATCTATTACGTTCTCTATCTTGGTAAGCTCTGACAGGACGAGGTCTATCTTGCCCTTGACGAGCCTGTCGAGGTTCTTCTCGAGCTGTGACCATACGTTATCGCATGTCGAGTTGACGGACTCAGTAAGTTCCTTCTCCAGGCGGGCGCGCGCTTTTGCGAGCTTGTCGCCTCTGGATTCGAGGAACAGCAGACCTATTCCTCCGGCAAGACCGATACCTGCCGCGATCCAGCCGACAGGGCCTGCAGCGACTTCGACTCCCGCAAGAGTCAGTATTGCGGCCGCCACCGTTCCGCCGCCTCCGACGATGAGGCTCGTCCAGCTGACGATCCTCTTGGCGTCAACTAACGCAGGTGTAAGGAAAGTCCTTTCGAGCGAATCGACAGAAACATATCTTAGCTCGCTCGTCATCTCGCGGATCGTCTCCCTGATGAAGTCGTCGACCTCAGCTTCGAGATCGTCAAGGAAAGCCTTGCATCTTCCCTCTATGTCCTTCTCCTTGATGAGATTGCCCCAGGCGACGTCCGCAAGTTTATCGTTATAGTGCTCTTCGGCAAATACCGCGATGTCGGCACGAAGCTCGGTCTTGAGGCGCATCATGAAGGACTCGATGCGCTTCTTACCGTCCTTGATGAACTTCTCTTTGCGCTTCTCGAGAGCGCGCTTCTTGTCGGCGATTATCCTGCCCTGCGATCTGTTTATACCGCTCTGCAGATCGAGCTCTGAAAGGGACTCGATCATGGGGTTCGCGATTATGTCGGCGAATGTCTTGACTCTTATGTATTTGCCCCTGACACTGACCTGTTCGCAGATCAGTTCCTTGAGCTCGTCAATGTGGCTCACGCGGCTCCAGAACTCTGCCTGTGAGCGCGTCTCTTCGTCCTCCGACTTTCCGCACCTGACTGCTTCATAGGCAGCTTTTAAGTGTACGGGCACGAAGGGTACATTGCTCCAGTCCTGCCCGAAAGGTTCGGCGAACTTGCAGAACTGTGTCCTGATATCTTCGATGCGGTCGTAGTCGAAAGCACGTTTCATGTCGCGCTCTATGAGCTTCATGCTCTTGCCGGAATCGACCGACACCTTTACGTTCATGATGATTATCACCGGCTTGCCGAAATCCTTGACCTGCCTGAAGCAGTCGGCCTCGACAGCCTGCGGTGCGTCGTCCGTGAGAAGGAATACTATGAGATCGGCGGTCTTTGCCGCATCGAAAGCGAGTCTCGTGTCCTCTTCGCCCTCAAACGCTCCGATGCCGGGAACGTCCGTAACCGCAAGTCCGTTCCACTCGTATCGCCTGATATCCCTGGTCGTCCTCTGCGCGCCCATTCCGATCGCGGAACCGTCGCCTTCGGTGAGGACTTCCATCAGCGTGGACTTGCCCGCCATGGTCCTTCCGAAAAGAGTGACCGAGAACTTGTCGAGATCGCCCTTTAATATCTCCAGATCTTCGGCGAAGGAGATCCTCAGATCATCTACCGCTCCCTGTATGTCGGAGAGCTGGTTTTCCAATGTCTCGCCTATTCCGATTATCTCGCACGGGGAAGTTTTATACTCTATTGCAGTCTCCCTGACCTTTTCCTCCGCCGAGCGCAGGATACTATCCAAGACGTTCTTCTCGTCAGACGCGAGCTTATATCCATTCTTCGCCGCTTCGTGGCAATCCGCTAATACGCTGGTAAGATCTGTTCCGGCCATTAAAGACATCCCTCAAATTCATAGACTTTAAAGGTATTTGTGCAACAAATCTATTATACCATTTCAGGCTATCAAATCAGTCGGGATATGCGGTCGTGTCCGAATAATCAGGCGGCTCGATGTCGACATAGCACTCGACTCCGCACGGATACTCGAAAACAACCTCGTTAGCTTCTTCCACCAGATGTATGGAACCGGGCTTTACGAGCGGATAGGTGCGGAATCCGTAGCCGTTGACGGAAAGGTCTGTAAGGAACGCAATAAGAGCATCGATCTTTCCCTGGTGATCAAGAGAAGTATATTCACGCGAATTAAGGAACTTATATATCGCGTCATCGACCACCTGCATGTCTTCCCATTCTTTATCGGTTATGTTTCTGTAGACATAGACCATCCTGACGTTCGAAATGATTTGCTCTCCGTTCAGATAGGCGACCGCTTGATATGTGTATTCACATTCGGCGGAAGTGTCGATATCCGTTCTGCCCGTATAAACGCCGTCACCGCCGGTGAGATCTGAATCCGAATCGTATCTGCCATCGTCGTATAGCGTACAGATGACAGTCCCGTCCTCATCCGTGATCTCGACCTTATCGGTCATGAAATTCAGCTCCGCATAGAAGACTATCTCCTGCCTCGCTTTATCAGTCAGGAACTCGTCTTCGCTCACCTTAAGCGTGATCTTCGGATCCTTAACGTTCTGATGCTCAGGCACCTTATATGTCCTGTCCGGATCCTCGTAGGTGGTGCGGCCGGTGACAACAGTACGTTCTGTCGTTTCAGCCGTTTCTACCGTCGTTGTTGCCGTTGATGTTATATCCGTAGTCGAGCCCGGCTCAGTCTGCGCTACGCAGGACGCGAGCATTGCCGCGCCAAGGAGCAAGGCGCCCGCTGCCGTGATCGTCTTTATTAGTCTCATGAATACCCCCACATGTTCATTTCGAACTTACAGATTATAACTCAGTTCCGCCCCAGTCGACCAAAGTGAATCCCTGACGTGTAACGGGTGAAGGCATCTGAAGCTGCATGTCCTGAGGGATGTCGACCCTGCTGTCTAAAGGCTTGAACACCATGTACACGCGGATAACGGTGTCAGGCATCGGATCGACATGGAGCTTTGCCCACTCGCAGTATTCGTCACTCGGGAATGAGATCAGGTTGTAAGGCGACTTCTGAAGTTCCGGCAGCCAGAAGGAGATGAAATCATCGATCTCGCGGTCATTGAGTCCTGCCGCGGTCAGGTATTCCTCGAGGAAAGCCGCGGTGTCTTCGCTTGCGACACATGCCGCACTCTTGAATTCATAATCAGCGAACGACCTCATGCCATCCCAGAAAAGATAGTCGTAGTAACGCTCAGTATTCTTATCGAAAAGCCTGCCGTCCGGGAATGCCGTTACGTTCCAGCCGTTTCCGTACTCGGGATATGTGCATACCATCTCGCCGTCAAAATCGACGCTGACGCTTACGTCCGTTTCCTTCTCGGGATAGAGATAGATAACGGGCTTCTTGGCCGCATATTCGTAATCGTCATATCCGGGATCGTCATAGACCATGTCATCTTCGATCTCGACGATGAAGTTGAGCATGTATTCGACTTCCGTATCATCCCTGACGAATGCGATCGTATATGATCCGGGTACGATGCTCACCGGTATCTCCATATCGAATTCAAATGCCTGCCAAATGAGGTCGTCACCGTTCGGTGCTGTCGAGTCGTATACGACATACTCACCCTTCTCCTTGAACACCGCGTACTTTGCTTTCCATTCGAAATCCTCGTCATACTCAAAGCAGTAAGCCTTCATCCTGTTGCCTTTGCTGAAGTCATTCTTCTTGCAGACCTCATCGTTCAGCCTGCAGACAACCGTAAAATACTGTCCCCCCTTCAAGCTGCCGGTCCACTGGAAAGCGCTGTCCACCACAAGCTCATCAACCCACGGATCTTTCAGTCCGAGCTGCTTCATCGGTTCGCAGTGATCTTCGCAGTAATACATCGGCTTACCCTTGAATTCCTTGCCGGAGCGCCTTGATGTATCGTTCTGTTTCCCGCACCCTCCGAGCAGAGTGCAGATGCTGAGTAATATTGCCGTTACGGCATAAGTTCTTGATTTCATAAACAGTCCTCCTTGAGGTTCTTTAACCTAAATACAGATGTCAGGAGAGATTTGTTGCAAAAGATAAAATACTCAGTTCTCAGCCAGCACAATCAGACTGTCTTCCTCACCGAGACGGACCTCGTCCATAAGACCGGGGTTAAAGAAGCTCTCATAAGAACCGGCCTTCATGTAACCAAGGAAGATGCATTTGTTTGCGAGCGCGAAATTCCTCAGCTGCTGTGTCGTGTACATGCCGTAATAGCCGTAATCCTTAGCCCTCTTGAGATAGAGCTCGTTGCCCCTGTTGGAGAGGATCTCCTTGAACAGGTCGTTGAGCTCGTAGTTTTCGGAAAGCTGTGCAAGGAAAAGCGATGACATGTTCGAAGCTACAACATAGTCCATGTGCTCTTCCTCTCTGATGAGATTGAGGTTTGCCTTCTTGCACATCTCAGCGGTGATGTTGTAATCGAGTTCGTACTTGAGCCTGATGTCCCTGAGGCTCAGGATGCGGAAGATGCTCTGGATGTCGGCATCTTCCTCTTCGAGAGAATAGTCGCTCAGAAGGACGATATGGTTGACCTTTTTCGCGAGCGCGGTCATGTTGGCCGCATCGTCTATGTCTTCCTTGAACAGTGTCAGTTTGCGGTTCTCAAATCTCGAACCGATCTTCATAACCTCTTCTTTCTTCTCAGCCGGGATGCCTGCAACGACAACTTCCGCGACGTCGCTTGCAAGTTCCCTGTAAACGAGTTCAAAGGATGAATTGTATCCGATAATGGCAACCTTCCTGTCAGGCTCGGAAGAGTGATATTTCTTTCTCGGCATCTCCGTAAACTTCGCGTCCGTAAGAGCCGGTGCCTCGCGGTCTTCGGCGAAAACGATGATCTTGTCGCCTTCCTCGATCATGAAGTCTTTGCCGGGATTGAGATTAACCTTGTCGTCACGCAGAACGCCGACCGGAACTGCCTTATCAAGACGGTACGAAAGGTCGCCGAAGCTGATGCCGGCGGTGCCTTCGATAGAGGCCGAATAGAACTCGTTTCCGTCAAAAGAGAACACTTCCCTGAACGCGTCTGAAAGTCCCGTCTGCGTGCAGGACAGAGCGATCATGCGGGCGATCGCATTTCGCATCTGGATGGTAGTAACATTATGTTTCGCCGCGATGGCGTCCGGGAATCTGTGCTCGTTCTTCGAGACGAGCGCGCTCACTCTGACCTTCTCGTTATCGGTGCTGTTGATGAGCAGTGATACCGCAAGCAGGACCTTGATTGTCTTTTTGTCATCCATCGGGTTTATGAGGATATGCCTGCTCGTTGCAAGCGAGCATTTCTCCAGAGATGTCGGATCGAAGATATCGATCGTGCGGTATATCATCTTGATGTTCTTCGGGATGTCGACATTCTCCGACACTGTATCGCGCATTTCTTCGCTGCTGACTTCGCTGCCTATGACGATCGTGCGTTTCTTATCTCCCGCAGCCAAAACTACCTGCTTGATAAGCGTGTATTCGCCTGGGATGAAACCCAGGATGACGACGTGATCCTTTTCGAGCACCATCGACTTGCCGTCCTTAAGTCCGTCGATGTGTTCCTCAATGGCATTCGAGATGATACCGATCAGGACACTGGTGATCAGAAGGCCGATGATGGCCGCGATCGACATGATTATGAGATAACCGAGTTCACCGGCGCCGTCCTCATAGAACGGGAGCCATGCGTTTATGACGGTCGCGAAACTGTCCCAGAAAACATCCATTCCGAGCATGTCAGCTTCGCTGTATCCGAACGCGACAAGGAGGACCGTGATGAGCATTATCGCAAAGACGCTCACTACCGCGAGGAGCTTGATCAGGCCCATCGATCCTTTAGACATCTGCGTATCAAACCAATAGGCGAATCTCTCTTTGAACGAATGCTTCATGTTAACAGTCTCCTTTTACCCCGACGCAAGCAAGAATTATTCTCAGCTCAGTATCGCCTTGAGCCTCTCGTCGCTCGTGAGCAGAGCCTTTGCGAGTTCCCTGTACTTCTCCTCGTGGAGATATGTATGACGGTGCGGCTTGATCGAAGGCGCCATGTCTATAGCGTTGCTGAAGTCCTGAACCTTGAGGTCAAGTGTTGCGCAGTAATCCCAGAAACCCGTCTTTACGAAGATGTCATCTACTCTCTTCCAGCGGTGGTCGCAGATCTTGCACATGATGTATGTTGAGATGCCGACCTGGACGCCGTGGAGCTGGGGCTTTTCGAGAAGCTGGTCCAAAGCATGCGAGATCAGGTGCTCGCTGCCGCTCGTAGGGGCGCTGGAGCCTGCAATCTCATTAGCTACGCCGCTCATTGCGAGGGAGTCTAAAAGTTCTTTCAGGAACAGGTCATCCTCGACGGATTCGAAAGGCGTCCTGACAAATGAGTTGACTGCTTTTTTCGCGACCATGAACGCGAAATCGTTTACTTCGTCATAGCCCATGTCTTCCTCGTGCTGCCAGTCGTATGTGGACGAGATCTTTGCGACCATGTCGCCTACGCCGGAATGCAGGAATCTCACGGGCGCGCTCTTGATGACGTCGGTGTCGACGAGGATGCCGTATGCCATCTTTGCGGGCAGGGACTTCCTGTGGCCGTCGACTATGAGCGAAGCGGATGAGCTCGAGAATCCGTCGGACGACGAGCTCGTCGGAACGCTGATGAAAGGGATCCTCAGGATGTAGCCGATGTATTTTGCGGCATCGATTACCTTGCCGCCGCCCATTCCGATCACGGCCTGGGTCTTGTTCGGAAGCTCGAAAGCGAGATCGGTTATGTCGTTAAAGTCGACGGTGTCCATCTCCTGATGGTGAAGGATCTTTACTTCCGCCTCTTCAAAGGACTTGAAGATTATGTCGCCGAACATTGAGGTAAGGCCGTTGCCGAACAGGATGGTTACCTGGTCGATGCCGGCTTCCTTAAGGAATTCGCCGATGTGTGCGGTTACTCCGCGCTCGATCTTAAGTATCGAAGGGATTGCGATCTCGTCTTTTGGCATGGTGTGTTTCCTCTCTTTCGATATTTATCTGTTTCAGAAAGCTGTTGTCAGCCTATTACTTCGGGAACGACCTTTATCAGTTCGTCAAAACTGTTGATAAACGGGACTTCGTCGCTGATCTCGCCGAACCCGTATCTCGCGTGGATAAACGGGAAGCCCGCCTTTACCGTAGCCTCGTAATCGCTCTGGATATCGCCAACATAGCATGCGTCGGTAAGTCCGTTGCGCTCAGCGATGAGCTTTATGTTCTCGTCTTTTTGCAGGAAGTTGTTGCCGTAGCACTCGATGTCCTCAACGAGGTCATCGGGAGTGCCGTATGCGATCTTGTAGTAAGTCAGGAAAGACTCGATGTAGCCTGCCTGACAGTTGCTGACGATGTAAACGTGATAACCCATCTCCTTGAGCTTTGCCCATGTCTCGAGGACACCGTCGTAGAGTATGCCGCCGTGCTCTGTGAGGTACTCGTTTTCGTAGTTCTCGCAGGCATATCTCAGGGCATCTCTTTCGGGGCCCTTCTCGGTATATGTAAACAGAGTGTCGGCGATGACATCCATCGGTTTTCCCATGACGCTCTGAATGTCTTCCCTTGTGACCGTCTTATCCGTAAATCCGGCCTCTCGCACCTTGACCGTCCAGGATCTGGCGACATTTTCGGAAGAGTCCCAGACCGTTCCGTCCATGTCGAAGATTATTCCTTTTTTAGTGTTGCCGTTCGTATCCATTAAATCACCTCCGTTCGGGGTGTAATTCCCGTAGTTATCTTACTTGATCAGCCCGCCGTGGAAATAGCACTCGTATATGATCTCTCCCTTATAACTGATGGTCTCATAACCCTGAAACCATTCGAAATCACCGTCGATACTGCACTTGTAAGCGTAGTCACCGTTCACGTATTCGTCAGGTCCTCTGAAGGGCTTGTCCTCAGGAACATTCAGCAGCGCTTCCTTGAGAAAATCCCCGCTGAAATTATCACCCGTAACCCTGCCGACGTAGTTCATGCTCCAGTACGGATTTTCCGATATCCAGAGCGCCTCCTCGCCCGCGAACTTGTCACCGCCGAGATACGTGTCGTAGTACATGTATTCGCCTTCCCTGTATATCAGGTCGTGCGACTTCACTCTCGAAGATTCAGTCTCGGCTCCCTTGCCCGCATATGTGGCCTGCTTGGCCTTTATCAGAAAACTTACCAGTTCTTTATCCATTGTGTTTCTCCTCAGTCTCTCACTATCAGTCCGCCGCCCACAACGCAGCCGTTCTCATCGTAGAACACTGCAGACTGCCCGGGAGAAACGCCCTTTACGGCTTCATCGAGAGTAACCTTTATTAGCCCGTTCTCCGTCTTTTCGATCGTTGCGGGGCGCTCGGTCTGGTGGTACCTGGCCTTTGCAAGGCACCTTATTTTCGCGCCGGCTTGAGGCTCAGGAATGCTCAGGAAATTATAGTCCCTGCAATAGAAGGAATTACACATCAGCGCATCTTCCGTACCGAGAACGACGGTGTTGTCTTCCACGTTTATCCTGGTGACAAAAGCGGGAACTCCAAGCGCGATCCCGAGGCCCTTCCGCTGGCCTACTGTGTATTGGTATATGCCCTTGTGCCTTCCGAGAACATTGCCTTCCTCATCAACGAAGTTTCCGTCGCCCGGCAGAGGCTTGTCCGTGAACTCACTGATGAAGTCGGTATACCTGCCCTCGGTAACGAAACAGATCTCCTGCGAGTCGCCTTTATGCGCGCACGGAAGCCCTGCTTCCTCGGCGATCCTTCTTACCTCTTCCTTGGTGTATCCGCCCAGCGGCATGAGCGTTCTTGAGAGCTGCTCCTGCGTGAGCTTATAGAGCATGTATGTCTGGTCCTTGCCGATGTGGTCGGCCTTGCGGACCGTATATCTGCCGTTGGGAAGTTTCTCGATGAAAGCATAGTGGCCGGTCGCGACATATTCCGCCTCGAAGATGTCGGCGAGCTCCATGAGCTTGGCCCATTTGACGTATCTGTTGCATTCGATGCACGGATTCGGAGTCTGGCCTGCAAGATACGAATCGACAAAAGGCTTTACGACATTGTCCCTGAACAGAGAAGTGCAGTTGTGCGGATGGAACCTGATGCCGAGGATCTCGCAAGTCCTGCGCGCGTCGTCGACCTCACAGCATCTGCTGACCTCGTATTCCTCTTCAGCGCCCCATGTGCGGAGCGTTACGCCTATGACTTCGTAGCCCTGTTTCTTCAGCAGATATGCTGTAACAGCGCTGTCCACTCCGCCCGACATTCCGACTATAACTCTTGCCACTTGACCACTCGCTTATATAAATATAATTTGATTATATTCTCACATTTGGCCCGATTGAGCAAATCTTAAAGGTCGCACGCGTCAAGGAATCTCGCGAACGCTTCCATCGTCCTTCTCTTCTCGATCGAATTGCCCTTTGCCATCGTAAGTTTGAATGCGCTCAGCGCGTTTATCAGGCGCTCACGCTCGAAACTGACGGACTCCTCGATGATGCGCTCCGCTCTCGAAATGAGCAGCTTCACCTCATCGTTGGTGTCTTTTTCGAACCTGAGCTTGTCGAGTTTCTTCTTTATCGCTTCCATCTCCTTTTCCGAGAGCCTGACATTGTTGTCGATCAGAGTCTTGCTGACGGTCTCGTTGTTGACGTTCGTGACGTCGATCAGGAGTATGCCGTTGATGTCGTAAGTCATACGCACGGTCGCTATAAATTCTCCCTTGTTCGTAGGCGGGCAGCCTATCGAAATAGTGCCCAGGTAGATGTTGTTCTCGGGGATGATGCTCTCGCCCTGATACACCTTGAAATCGACCACTGTCTGGTTGTCGTGGATCGCGTAGTAGGACCGCATGTTGCTGCACGGCAGCATGGAGTTGCGTTCGATGATGAAGGACATAATAACATCGTTATTGTAGTCGTGCGTGTCGACGCCCAGAGAGAACGGACAGATATCCGTCATGACAATGTCCTTGAGCTGCTGGTTCTTCATCTTGATGCCCGAATAGATTCCGGCGCCAATACCTATCGCTGTGTCCGGATCGATGTCCGTGCAGGGTTTTACTCCCGTCACTTTTTCGATATACACGGCGACGGTCGGCATCTTGCTGCTTCCTCCGACGAGCACGATCGACTCAAGATCCTCCGGCCTCAGACGGCTGTCCTTGAGCACTTTCTTTATCGGCGTGAATATCTTCTCGAAAACCTCATGCGCAATCTCGATGAGCTTGTTGTTATCCAGAGTCAGCGAATATTCCTGATCCCTGATCACTACGGTCATGACGGCAATCGGATTTGTCGAAAGCGCGATCTTCGTCGTCTCGGACATTCGGTATATGATCGCCCTCTCCTCGGCAGTGAGGCTGTCCTCCAGCAGATTGTTGGATAACAGAAAATACCTGTAGATCGCCTCGTTGAAATCCTTTCCGCCGAGCTGGTTGTTGCCCGCAACGGCGATTATCTCCATGACGCTGTCGAAAGAGTCGATGATGGACACGTCGAGCGTTCCGCCGCCGAAATCCACCACCATGTAAGTGCCGTCCTTCCAGTGGTTCCTGCTAAGGTATGCAAGCGCCGCAGCCGACGGTTCGTTGATGAGCCTCTCGCACTTTATGCCAGCAAGCTCTGCCGCTTGCTTTGTCGCGATCCTCATCTTGTCATCGAAATACGCGGGCACGCTTATGACCGCCTCGTCTATCTCCTCGCCCAGATAATCCTTCGCGTCAGCGACAATCTTTTTCAGCAGGATCGATGAAAGCTGCTGCGACGAATAAGTATCCTTCCCCAGCTTATATTTGCGGTCGGTTCCCATCGTCCGCTTGAACTCCGCGACAGTCATGTCAGGATGCGTGATTAGCCTTTCTTTCGCGATCTCGCCGACGATGACATTGCCGTCATCATCAAGACCCACGACGGACGGCGTGAGCGCATTTCCCAAAGCGTTCCTTACGATCTTCACGCCCACTTCATTAAAAAGTGTTGCAAGACTGTTGGTCGTTCCGAGATCGATCCCTATGATTGCCATATTCCCTCCTTATCTCTTTCCCCTTATGTCTTAAGGCGCGCGGTCCTTGCGCACAATACGGTCGCGGCGACTATGCCTGCAATACCGCATATAATTATCACTATCCAATCCAACACACCGCATTCAAAATCCGCCATCGCAATAATTCCCCAATACAGCACGTTCACCAGGATCACCATCGCATTCCTTACAAATAACGCATCCTTCACTGTCTTCGAAGTCACATTATCCTTTATAGCATCCTTCGGGAACAGGAAGAACAGTATGAACGTCGCAACGTTGAAAATGACCGTCAGTCCGTAGAACGCATACGGGATGACCCTCAGGGTAGTTGCATAGAATGCTCCGAAGCTGCCGAAAAGCGTCGCTAATCCGATGACGCCTCCGACGCTGTTCCGCTTGACCTGTTCGACCTTTTTCTCGCTAATGACATGCAAGGACGCTCTCACTCTGGCCATGCACTGTCCGATCTTTTCCGCGATGATCTCCCTCGTCTCTGAATCTTCCTCGTATTTGTTTAGAAGTTCGTCCTTGAATTCCGGCTGCAGCATCGCAGCTTCCGTCAGCGGCTCTTCGAAAAACAGATCCCAAACGCTCTCATCTTCCGATTTCTCATACAGCGCACAATACAATCCGAACAGTCTAATGGCCCGCTGCTTCACCGTTGTGATCTGCCACCTCTCGACATTCTTTTTGGTGTCGACGCCGTAGCTTGTCTTGAACGTAACGATCGCATCCAGGATCTGGTCGACCTCATTGGAATACTCCCTTTCATTTGTCACGACGGACGAGAAGTCATACGGCAGTGCGGCTTCGGCCGGCTGGTGAATGTCCGGCGGCGTGGCGGCCTGAGGTGTTACGGACGGTTGTGTGGCTGACGGCTTTTCGGTTGGTTGCGTGGCGAACTGAGGTGTTGTGCTTTTCGCCATCGCATTAACCGTCTGAGCGTTTTCTTCAGGCTCATTATCGGCCGGGACGTTTTTCGCCTGTTCCGCGGCTCTCTTCGTTTCGGCCATGTGATTCTTAACTTCAGCCTGCTGTGCCCTGAACTCGGCATATTTAAGCGCCTGCTTATAGGCGTCATGTATACTTCTGTATCCGTCGGGATCGTCTTCGGGCGAGATGGTATGGGCGAGCTTGGCAAAGGCCCTCTTTACCGCGAGCTTATCCCTGGTCGGCTGTATGCCGAGAATATCCCAACAGGTCTCTGTGCCCATTGCCCTCTCCTTTAGTCCCCATGTTTCAACGGAAATTATAACATTTCGTGACTGTCAGAAGGAAGACGGGAAGCCGGAATGACAAAGTCGGAAGGTATCCCTAAGATCTTGATTCTTCTCAGCAGAATTCTTTTCCATGGGCAAATTATCCCAATAGCAGTATTTTCATTGATTTGGGATAAAAATTGGACCGCGAATTATCCCAAGTGAAGCATTTCAGTGACTTTGGGATAAATATATGCTCAAGTTTTATCCCAATTCTTTATAAAACCGCTTATTGGGATAATTTGGCGCTATTTTTTTATCCCAAAGCGCTACAAAAATAGATTTTGGGATAATTTCCGCACTAATGCTCAAACACGCAATGGTTCTATCACCATCCGCAGCATCACTCAGCGTAATCCCAGTCCTTGGTAACCGTATCAACAATGCAGAACTGTTCATCGCCGTACTTCGCGCCGGTCGACCAGGTCACCTATGAAAACGGCCATATCGCACTTGATAATCCGACCCGCAGCCGGACAATCAGAAGTTGTACTGCATAAAATTCCCGTTGTGCTTAAAACCGTATGCGGTATAGAGTTTGACACCCATGTCGGATGCCGTGATCTGCACTGCGCCGCAGCCGTAAGCTCTCGCTTCCTCGACCACGCGGTGGAGAAGTTCTTTCGCGATGCCCTGACGCCTGTAGGAAGGATCTGTGAACATGCTCGACAGCAAACCGATGCGTCCGGTCGGACAGCTGAAATAAGGCGGCTTTTCGACAAAGGACATGCCGCTCGTGCCTATGATCTTTTCACCGTCCAACGCAAGCCAGGACACGAAAGTCCCGTCTGCCATATGCCGTCTGTAATAGTCCTGAAGCGCGGGAACGAGGTCGATGTCTTCCGTCGCGCCCTCTTCCCTTAACTGCGTGATCCTCATGCTGATAAACGTATCAAGATCTGCTTCCGTAAGTCTTCTGTATGTGATCTCCATATTATTCTCCTGCTCGAAAAACTCACCGTATCAGGTTAAGGTATTTAACCGGCCGGCGCTCTCACCCCATCGGATATCCGCAGTTCGGACAGAACTTGCCGGTGTTCCCTTCCTGTCCGCATTCCTTGCATTTCCATGTGCTTTGAGCATCCTGCTGAACGGGCAAAGCAGTATCACCGCCTTCCGCCTGTGCTTTCGCGGCTGCTTCCTGTGCCATCTTCAGGCTCGGAAATGCATTGACCGCTGAAGGATCCTGTCCCATCCCCATTGTCGAAAACATCTGGAACTTCACTTCCGGCATCTTAACGTCAACACCGGATTCGGTGACACAGTCACATACCAGCTTCGAGAGTATCCTGTCGACTTCCTTGCCGCCCATCTTACAGGCACTCTCACCTATCGTTCGTTTTACTCTCGGACATCCCGTGATGAGCGAATCGTCGTAGTAGATACTTACGCTTCCGTGGCTCGAATAATCCGTCGGCATCATCGACCTGTCGACAGGGATCGAAGGATCGATGCATGCATAATGCCAGCACGGGAGATTTTCCCTGTCCGATATCTCCTGCACCCTTGCCAGGATATCGGATCTGACTTCCCTGCTGTCAGACGCCTCGGGCTCATTGCCCGCCTTTTTCCTGACCGTGACACGGACGACGCCTTCCTCGCCCTTAACCTTCTCGACAAGCTGATCGGTGCTTTGGTTGCTCCCGTACATCATGCCGGACGAAAAGAAGCTTGTCTCAATCGCAACAACGGGACCATGTTCTTCCTTCATGGCACGGCACTGCTTCAGTGTCGGATATTCTAATGTTTCAGAGATAAGATTCTCGTCTGACGTTACGGTGAAGAACAGCTTTCTGAACTCTTCAGAGGCTTCCCTGCATGACACGTCAGTTTCCCTGAATGCGATCTTCTTCTCTGAACCGTCATCGGATCTTAAATAAATGAACGATATAGTATGCGAACGTCCGTCTTCGAAAACAACGGGCTCCGCCTGAGTCTTTATGTCGATGTCTTCGAGACCGTATTTCGCAATCAGGGATGTATACTGATCTATGGTCTCCTGCGTCAGTTTATAGCGCTTGACCGAAGTCTCATGAGAATCCCTGTCACACTTCGTTATCACAGGTTCATCGCCCGAAAACGGGATCTCTCCCTCGAAAGTATGATCCATCGTCGGACTGATTACCATAAATTCATATCTGATACCGGTGACCGCCATAAACGCTTCTCCTGTTTTCCGTTTTGAGGATATTCTATCACTTGGACGGCGGTTCCCGGATTATTCAGCAGAAAACGTGTTTGGATTAAGCTTCCTTCCGGCTCTTTTTCTTAAGAGCTTCATATTCGGCTGCTGTGGCACAGTATGCTGCAGTGCATGAAGCGAGAACTACATAATTGGTATCGTATGCACCTGTGACCCAACCGTAAATGGTGGCAATGACCATTCCTATAATGACAACGCTGTATATTATTGTAATGACCTTAAAAACCTTAAGTGTTGTGATCTTCTTTTCGTTTGACTCTTTCATGACTGTTTTCCTCTTTCGCTGTTAAAGATTGGTTTTGCTTTTGACAACGTAAGGATATCAAACAGGATCATGCAAAAACGCAGACTGTCGCGAATGGTAAATATTCCGTTGTGAACTGCGAATTCCCGTGGAAGATGCCTGTCAGGACAATAATCTTCCAACGGGAACAAATGCTATGGAAACCGGCTTATACTCACCGCATCAAGCGTGAGGGAAGATCGGATCAAACTCGGGATCGACATCAGCCTTAGTCAAACGCAACACGTCGTTACCCATAAGGTTTGCTCTGAGCACATCGTTTCCTTCCAAATTCACACCGGAAGGTGCATACTTTCTTTTTCCGCCTGCAACTATATCGAGCTGCTCTGTTCTGATTTCATTATTGGTTTTCATCTTTTTAGTCCTCCTTGTCGGATAATGATTTTGTTTGTGGCTTCATTATCACAGTCAGAAAAAACGCAAACAATCAGTAATGTCAGACCATTCCGTTGATTATGCAACACACATCCGGTTTGCTGTTGCAGATAAAAACAGGACCCGGATCATTCCGGGTCCTCAGCATGTTTTATTCGCTGTTATTTCGGATAAGTTCAGATTTCCTCTCGGATAACAGACGGACTGACGGCAGTCCGGTTCATAGCAAAGGAACTCCTGTAAGTTAATACATACCGCTTTGAAGGATATCCGGTCTCCCAGAAATCAAGGACATATCCGGGCTCGATCTCCTTGTTCTTTTCCTTTTTCATGAGATAGCCGATCGATTTTCTGTCAGGATCAGTCTCGATCATCTTCTTTTTTTTGAGTTCTGCCAATTGCCCGAAAACATCACGGAACTTCTCATTGTATTTCGCAAGTTCAGGATCGTCAGCCTTATAGACTCTGTAAGGTTCCATCCGGTTTAATTCCTCGATATCCTCTTCAAGCTTTCTGAATGCTTCGCTTGAATTTGGATTAGCCTTCGTAATGATCTCAACAATGTACTCTTTGCCTTCTGTATCTTTCAGCAAACACTTTGGCATAAACGCACCGACAAACGCAAAAAGATCCGGCTTTAGTCCCGGAAAACCCATCATTATTGATTTAGAATCACCAAGTCCTCCAAGGGATTTACTGGCCAAAACAATAGTCTCATAAACAGAACGCACGAGCAGGATATATCTCTTATCGTCATCGAGATACAGGATCTTATTGGTCTCATATTCGAATGCCCATTTTTCGCCTGAATCGCAAGAGATCACTACACGCTTGTTCTTATCGGATATAAAAGGATAAACATGACCGTTTTCCGTAAAAAGGCGGTCATCGAGTTTCCTGTTCTCGCGGTCCTCATCGCTTAAGACAAAATACTGTTTCCTGAAGAACGCCTCATATACTTCATCGTAATAGTCGATCCTCTTTTCAAACGGAAGCTCATAAAATGATATGGCACCGCATTCTTTCCACGCCTTTCGCCACAACGAAACTTCCTTTTTTGAATACGCAGTATGCATGCCGGAATAATTGCAATCGAGTCCGCATATCCTGCAAACTTCGCACTCACCGAATCTGTGTCCCTTCAGTTCCTTGTGATTCAGGGCAAACCCGATTTTTCCGCATGACGGGCACGGATATACCGGTGATGGTTTATCATCACTTAATACGCCTTCAAGATAACCACGACCTATACGCTTCATTTATTTATCCTTTTCACTGTCTTTACGGATAAAATATTAAACTGCTGATTTTAGTGTTCCAATATGTTTATCATCTTGTATGTATTCCTTCAACGGTATAGCGGCCATCGTATACGCTTATCCCAAATATGAATACTTGAATTCCCTTTGTTGTTTTTCCGTTGGAAGCATTAGCATCAGGTCCGTCCGGATTGTGTGGAGCGATCTCGATCTTATTCCAATCAACAACCGTATATACAGGAAGAAGCGGAGAATACCTCCTTGTTCCTCCATCAGCTGCTTTTGCGGCGTTTAACGGACTGGGAATAAGACAAAGGACTGCCAGGACAACAGCTGCTATCAATCCGATTATGTATCTTTTCCGCATAAGCTGCTCCTTGATGATCCGGTTCCTGATGTTTTACTGTTCCATTATACAATAGGGCCGGAAGAGTTCTACCGGTCTGTCAGTTCATTTATTCCGGATTTATCATTCCAAAATAATTATTCATTTTGTTCACTGGCAAGAATAGCCCCTTTAGCTAATCCTGACAGACGGCGGGGAATGTTATCTATTATGAAATCAGCCTGATCTTTAGAAAGGCTGAAAAATTCCATAATATTGTACGGACCATGATTAGAACAACCCCAACAGCCACTCGTCATCAACTGTGCAACCGCTGCACAGAACAGTTCGTGATCAAATCCTGCGTTACTAGTTATACGTTTATAGTCATTGTTATTAAGGCATTCGGTAAAAAATGAAATAAACTGGCGTCTCGCATTGTCGCCTTCGTTATACCCGCATCTATGCATTCCATCAATATATAATTGAGAATAATCCTTGCTCATTCGGTACTCCTTGCCTCTAATGTATATATCATACTGATGATTTATCTCATTATTCCCAAGTGTTCATAAATGACGCTTTCCTAATGCGTTCTAGACATTCATCGTCTTTTAGAAACTTATGCATCATGGGATGTGTAAAGAAGTTCATAGGCCTTACCTGAGCAGGAGAAGCGACTGTCCACAACCTGTCTGAAGCCAGACGTTCTATCGCTTGCAGCGCTTTTTCGTCTTCTTTCAAATAAAGATATCTGACTATCGCATCCTCACGATCATATTCGGAAAGCCTGCTGTCTTTGATCTCTTCATAAAGCTTAACCGCATCTTCCGGATAACCATATAAACACACCATCTTATAAAGTCTGTCTTTGTCACCATTCTTTATATTACAGTCCTTTATAACCGCATCTACGGATTTGGCATTCGCCGGAACCGAATAATTCAATTCATTGTCTTTGGGCATGATACCGGTGTCCAGATAATTAAGCATAAAATTGCAATACTTATATCTTGGATGCTTGCCCTCTCCATATTTTTCGACATCTTTAGTGAATGCTCTGTCACGTTCTTCAATGAGAGCATTTCTTGCTTGCTCTTCTTTACCATGCTCTCTTGCGGCGAAAACCATCGCAGCCATAAACTCATCCGGAACATTACTGTAATGCCATTCATCCCAATAAGGCATTATGTCACAGGTAAGATCAACAGCCGTATCATAATCCTTGTCAAAGTATGCAACAGCGGCCTTTACAGCTGCAACATGGTGAGGAAACGCAGAAAAAGATTCCAGTTTTTCGAGACTTTCATACGAACCATCCCTTATCTCATCACAGACAACACGGAATTTCTTTGGTAACTTGATTACTTCCATTGTAGGCTTCTCCTGTATTGTGTACTACATATTGCAAGCTCATCTGATCGGTTATTCGAAATAACATCTGTTTTCCCTAAGTATTTTCTGTAGAAATTCTGATATATTCGCTTCATTTTCAAGTATCCATTTATCGATCATATCAGACTCATCCATCCACTCTTGCGGATAACTATAATCTGCCTTGTATTTATCATAATCATGATTGCCTAATGAGAACCAATAAGCAATCTTATTATCCTGCGCATATTTCTGAAGGTAAGCTATTATTCTATCAACCTCAGTTTTATCTGCTGTTTCATAGTAAGTCCAGACTCCGCTCCTTAATGAACTGCCCCTCCATGAAGATACACCCAGGAACGCAGTTATAAAATCCGGCTTGTGCTTTTGGGTATAGAACAGCTGAAATAAAACCGGTTCTACAAGATAGAATTCATCGGGCTTCATATTTATTGCCTTTTCAATTATCTTATCCATTTCAATCCAGCCTACCTGTTTGCTAAACGAATCCGTTTTTCTGCTATTATTGCATACGGGACTATTCGAATAATATCAGATGCTAAAATCAAGTCCATGCGTCTTGATATAATCTACTACTCTTTTATCAACATCATTGTTTGTGATGCTGCAATACTTTCTGTTGATTTCATCCCAGAACAGATCTCTTTTATCCATTAATTCCGAATACATATCTTCATCATCGGATGCCTGTTCGAACAATTCATCGTCGGTTAAATACTTATTTGTTTTTGCTTCTTCCACAACCTGTATCAGTTCAGAAGAAACCTTCAGTATTTGAAATGCACTTAAGACTTCATCAAGCGAGAATGAATAGTTTTCGAAAAAGCCCTGAAAGCCTTCTCTATATACCTCAGAATTGAAAAAATGTGCTATCACAACCGGTTTGTATTGAGCGGGAATATCCGCATCCGGCACACCGGATGATACCAGTTTCTTTAAGTATTCCAAAAACTCTTCCCATATTATTTCGCCAATAGTTTTTCTCTTTTACTATTATATAAAATATAAAACTGCCGAGATAATGTGTTACGTCTTCATATATGGTTTTGGTATATGATCTGATATAACCGTGCTCAGATGCTCAGTGAATTCACCAAACAAATCCACATCGAATTCCAGCCCTGCACAGCCTATCTCAAATTCCGTGTCGTCATAAAAAGTGAAATACCCTGTCTCACAAAAACCGTTTCTTTTATAGAAGTCTTTACGTCTGATATTCATCCCGTTTTCCGGTGAAGACGGATCGGGTGCTTCATATTCCACAACTATCATGTGACCGGCATTATTCGTAACAAGTTCTTTCAAAGCGTTTCCGCCTATTCCTTTAGAACGCAATGTTCTGTTCACGGCCAGATAAGCCAGATAAAGAATGGCCTTGTATTCCCTTAAGACCAGGAACCCGACAGGTCCGTCATTATATATCCCGAGAACAGTTGCGCCGGTATTCATAAGATCACGAAGAGAATTCCTCTCGCATTCGGGAATAGCCTCTTCGTTTATTTCTTCCAAAACCTGTATATCAGGTGAATCGATTGTTAACTTTCTGAGTTCCATACACTCCACTACCATTACTGATAATATTTCTCACCAGGGCAATATACTCATGCACACCGCATAACCCGGACTTTTGACTTTCAGATAATCTGCCTGACCATTTTCGATTCTTCTTATTCCTTTATCGGTCTTCTCATAGATCCGATAAACTTTATCATTCTGAAATACCGAGACTTTATCCGCATGCGCGATCGTATATTCTTTTGAGTCTGACTGTACGTTTCTGTGGTTATCGACAACAACTTCAATATCATCAAGGAATATGCTTATCCTGTCACCGTTTTCTTCTATGGACTTAATGTGATATGAACAGTCGCATGGTCTTCCGATCCAGTCTTCATAGAAAGTTATGTAACATTGCTTGTTTGCTTCATACATAGACAATCATTCCCATTAAGTTTGATCTGCTGCTGGTTTAATTGCTAATCGATATTATACCGTAAACCTCTTCCGGCTTTATATTCTTACCGGTTCAGTCATCCATCATTTCCCAGCCGCTTTCCATCTTCCTGTCGAGCTCCGGAAAAGACTTGAGCCCGCTTAATGCGTCATATGCAGTCACACAGCTTGCGCCTGTGGCTACGGCATATTCCGCACACTTTTCTATGGGGCAGCCATTCAGAATGCTTACGAGAAAAGCTGCCGCGCTCGTATCTCCCGCACCTGTCCCTGAGAGTACCCTGTCAGGCTTAAAGCTCTTCTCAAATCCTCTTTTGTCTGCCCACTCTTTAACGTCTATCTCTATGCGTGAGCTTACCCTGCGGAGTCTCTCTTCTCCTGCCGTACAATAATACATGCCGGGAACACCGCATTTGATAAGGAGGACCGCGGTGCCCATCGAAATGCATTTTTCGGCAAGCGGGACTATGTCCTCTTCAATGCTCAAGACTTCGGTAAAGTCCAGATTCCCTGCCCTTTCACGTATCCTGAAATACTTGTCCCTGTCGAGCATGAAGCATAACTCTTCCACGCTCGGAACAAATATATCCGTGAGGGAAAGCACTTTCGAAAGTATCATTTCCCAATCAGCATTTGCCGCCTCCGAACCGGGATCGACGGCAGCAAGATCCATGGAAGTCGCAGCACCTGAATCAACTGCTTTCTTCATCACGCGTACAAGCTCTTCACCGTCGTTCTCATACATCTTCTTCATGATCGGCGGATAACCGAAATGGAAAAGTGCTGTCTCCTCCAGAAGGGCATCGGGAATATCATCAGAGGTAAATGTGTCATTGGCTCCGGGATCGTGCAGAAAGATCCTGTCTACTCCAGGGACAGCAATTACAACAGAATAGGATGTGTGCTCACTGTCTTTCCTGATAAGACAATCTGCAGCATCGTGGCTTTTCAGGATCGATTCCACCATGTCACCGAATGAATCATTTCCGATCTTTGCGAGGAGCCTTACATCGGCTCCGAGGAACTTCATGGCAAGACCGGTATTTGCCACGACACCGCCCGTATGGATATCAGCAGCCCCGACATTAACGAGTTTCCCGGGGAAAAGGAAGTCCTGTATTTTCGATGTCGGCTGTCCCTTTATCTCAGGTGTTATATCAAGGCAGATATGTCCGGCCACGATCACTTTCTTACTCATTAGCGAAGTCCTTTCTCAACTGATGAAGCTGCATATCCGATTTGAACAACTTAGTATTTCTTATACTATCATCCCTCTGACCAGCATGAAATAAGGCCTTTTTAACTTTTATTCACAAGCTCAATAGCCACGATGCATAATCCTTCTCATAAAACCGTCACACACACTTACTCGATTTTATCCCACACCTGTACTTCCACATAAGCATACTTGCCGAGAGACTCTTTGAGGAAAACGTCAACCGATCCGTTAAATGCTTCGATCCGCTCGAACAGAAGTTTTTTCGTCAGAACAACAGGTTCATTTCCATGTATCATCAGAGCACAGCTGTCACCAAGAGTGAAGCTGACCTGCTCGTCAGGGATATCATCCAGATCAATGATGATCTTGTCACTGCTGTTAAACCATTCTTTGAGATATTCACACTCCAGAAGCGTAAATGAATAAGGATGAGACAGCTTCGGCTTTCCGCCTAATTGTATAAACTTTTCACGCACAAACTCATCCGCTTTCTTCCGTGCCGGATAGTAGTTCGCGAAATCAGCGAAACGGCCGAAACTGGTGGTATCGGGATGTTCAGCAGCAAGTTCTTCCGCCTTGCGGAAAGCTTCCTCCTCAGGAAGAAGCATTATGTTTTTCCACGGATCTGTTCCCGGGTAATAGTAGTGTGTGATATAAAGCTTATCCATCTTTCTCCTTTCCGCCACGAAAAGCATTACTTCGTTCTTTCCACCCATTCAGGAATCTTTGCGTCCGTTTCAAGTGATTGTTGTTTTCATTATACAATATGCCGCTCACCTCTCCCCACACCCCTGATAGTACCATTAATGGCACTGCATATTTCCGCCTGGCGTATATAATATAAGAAAATCCAGGAGGTCTAAGCTTATGACTATCAGTGAAGCAAGAAAGATCGTCAGATCATTCTACGATAACAACAATCCCACTGATGACGATGAATTCATCTTCATCGAAGCGCTGGAGTTCCTGATCAAGGAGACGGCCGATCCGCGCTACATGATGGAACTTGGCGGTTACTACTATGGCAAGCGCATATTCGACCTCGCGCTCAAATATTATGAGATGGCGGAAGCTCTCGATTTCGAGGAAGCGCATGAATGCCTCGGATATATCTGGTACTACGGCAGGACGGGACAGAAGGACTACGAGAAAGCGTTCAAGTGTTTTTCCGCCGCCGCCCGTAAAGGAAATCTGGTAGCACAGTACAAGATCGCTGACATGTACAAGAACGGCTATTACGTCGATAAGGATTACGAGAAGTACAAGCAGATAATAAGAGAACTCTACCCCAAGGTTAAGGACTCGACTTTCCTCGGTGATCCTGTGCCGGAAGTATTCACGAGACTTGCGGCGATCGAGGCTGAGGAAGGCAACAAAGAAAAGGCTGTAGACCTCTACATCGACGCCAGGGATTTCCTCGCGCAGAGGATCACGTACAATCCATTTTTCGGCAATCTCAACATAATGAAATGGCTCATCGAAGACCTCTATAAACTTGTTGATCCTGACCCGACAGATATACGTTTTTATGATCTCTACTATTGGCTCACCCTGCCCTGCACGATCACGTTCAGGCTTTATGACGAGAAGCATACGGTCTCATGCATCGAGGAAAACGGCGAGCTCGTCATCAAGTTCGACGACAAATGGTACAGGACCCTGGACGACTTCATGAAGAAGGCCGAGATAGACGGCTCACTCCTCACCGACAGTGTTTATCTCATGGATGATTTCGTTCTCAAAAAAGGAGAGTGACACATGGATCTCATCAAGATAGCTCTCGGCGACTACCCCAGATATGAAGAACTCCTTCTCCGCAAAGATAAGTTTGAGAAGGAAGCATTCATGTGGTACGAAGAATACATAAAAACGTTCGGCAAATATCTCATCGAGGTCTTTGAAGCGAAGGTCGAATGCATACGCCTGAAGAAGATGATCGCCTTTGCGCAGGCCGAGGTCAACAAAGGCCACACACCCGACAAGGAAGCGATCAACGCGCTGGTCGGTCTTCAGATGCAGTCCTACTACGAAGAATTGAAGTCGATGGTAAAGCAGCACGAAGATTCAAAGAAGAGCATCTTGATCCCTCAACACGAGATCGAGAGGATCAAGAAGATCTACCGCGAGATAGCCAAGATCCTTCACCCCGACATCAATCCCGAGACGCAGAGAGACGAGACTTTAAAAGACCTTTGGAACAGAGTCGTAATAGCCTACAAATGCAATAAGCTCAAAGACATGGAAGAGCTTCAGGTATTGGTCAACAAAGCACTTACCGACAAGGGCTTCGACAAATCCAAGATAGTGATCGAGAACATTGCCGAGAAGATCATAAAGCTCGAGGAAGAAATCAACAGGATAATCACGACTGACCCGTACAACTTCAAGTTCCTCCTTGAAGATAAGGAAGAGACCGCGCAGCGCATCAGTGATCTCCAAGACGAAAAGAAACAATACGACGGCTACAGGAAAGAACTGGAGAACATTCTTTCCGAACTCACAGGAGAATGATATGGCTAATGAATTATCCAAGTTCGAGTCCGGACTCGTAAGCAAAGCAACAGAAGACGGCATCGGCGAACTCTTAAAACCCCTTACGCGGGAGATCCACCTTTTCGATTCTTTCGTTTCAGGCACTTCTCACCTGGCTGATCAGTCCGTGCTGGACGAGATCAAAGAAGGCGACCGCCTCTTCCTCATAAGAGAGGACAACAAGTTCGACTCCAACGCGATCATGATCCTTTCGCCTGCCAAGAAAAAGGTCGGCTATGTGCCCGAGAAGGACAACGTCGTTTTCGCGCGCCTGATGGACGCCGGCAAGAAACTCTCCGCGAAGATTACCGGTATTGAGAAAAAGGGATCATTCACCAAGATCGCGGTGAGCATCTATCTCGTGGATTTCTGATTCTGGAAAACCGAATTCTATTTCAGTTCAAACTGATTTAAGACCTCATCGTACTCCTCAATGCTCTTGATGGGGTAAGTGCTCATGGGCAGTTCAGAATCGTCGGGCATTACTGACGAGACAATAAACATCCCAGGCTCCATCGAATATGCTTCATCGTCACTTCCATACAGCAATTCATTGCCATAAGCGAACCTCAAGTCGGCAAGCATCTGCAAAAATGCCTTCTCAAAAACACCGCTCCCGTCATCTGTCTCCGGAAGCTTATTAATAGCCAGACCATGCTTTTTTACTGCATGTGTAACAATGTTACACACCTCATAATGCCTGTTTTCCAGCTTGGTCAGCTCAACAAATAAGTCTTTGAGGATCTTTAAATAGTCCATGTCGCCCTCCGGAGTTTTTTCTTTTTTATAGTCCATTCAGCTGTGGCTGTGTCCAATCGATGTTTTAGCCGGACTTTTCAAAAAACTCTCCCAGATCAAAAAGACCTGTTGACAGGCTAATTCGAATTAGCTATACTTTGGCTAATCCGAATTAGCCAACCGATAAAGCGCGTCCGTGCGTCACCGCACAGGCAAAAACAAAACAGACACGAGGACCCAACATGGATACAAAACACCGGATACTGGACGAAGCACTCACCCTTTTCTCAGAAAAAGGATATGCAAACGTTTTCGTAGGCGAGATCGCCGACAGGGTCGGCATCAAGGCACCGTCACTCTATAAACACTACAAGAACAAGCGCGCGATCTTCGACGCGATAATAGACGAGATGAACCGCAGATTTGAAGAGCAGGCAAAAGTCCTTCAGATCAACGGGAAGGATGCCTCCGCTGATGCCGGGATATATAAGACTCTCTCTGAAGATAAGCTGCTAAAGCTCGGCCGCGAATTCTTCCTCTATTACCTTCACGACGACTACAACAGAAAGTTCCGGAAGATGCTAACCCTCGAGCAGTTCCATGATGCGGAGCTCGCCAAAGTCTATTCGAAGCTCTATGTTGACGATCCGCTCTCTTATCAGGGAATGCTTTTCGGATTCATGGTAACGGCAGGCGTCCTGAAGACCGATAACGTTCAGATAATGACACTGCACTTCTACGCCCCGATCTACTATCTTCTCACGATATGCGACAGAGAACCTGAAAGAGAGCCCAAAGCACTGAAAATGCTTGATGATCACATAAAACAGTTTGACAGGATCTACGGGAGGAATAACTGATGGTAATCACTGTTATAAACGGACAGAATCATAAAGGAAGCACATATAATATCGGAAAGATCCTGGTCGACAATCTCGGCGAAAACGAAGTCCATGAATTCTTCCTGCCGAGAGACCTTAACCACTTCTGTTCCGGTTGCTGCAGCTGTATCAGGGATGAATCGCTGTGTCCTTTTTTCGAAGAGAAAAAACGAATAATGGACATGGTGGAAAAGTCTGATCTTCTGATCTTCACAACACCGACTTACTGCATGCGTTCATCTGCCCCGATGAAGGCTTTTATAGAACTCACATTCACATACTGGATGTCTCACAAGCCCCGCGCATCCATGTTCTCGAAGAAAGCAGTCGTCATCTCGACAGCTGCAGGCGCAGGCGCGAAATCAGCCGTAAAAGATGTCACGAACACTCTTCTTTACTGGGGCGTTCCGTATGTAAAGAGTTACGGAAAAGCCATTCAGGCCGCAAACTGGGACCAAATAAAGCCTGAACTTAAGGAGAAGATCAATAAAGACATGGCTTCCCTCGCGAAAAAGCTCAAGACTTCAAATGTACACGCCGGAATAAAGACGCGCTTCCTCTTTTCGATGATGCGGATGATGCAGCAAAAGGGCATGGGCGCCGGAGAAGAAGAAAGAAAATACTGGCAGGAACAGGGCTGGCTCGGTAAGAACAGACCGTGGAAAGCCGCGTAAACCGCCCGCTGAAACCACACGATCCAACCGCTTTATTGGAGAAAACAAGATGAAGATAACTGTAATAAACGGAACAGAAAAGCACGGTGTAACATACAGACTTAAGGAAGCATTCCTTGAGCCGTTAAGAAACACAGCCGAGATAACGGAATTCTATCTTCCGAAAGACTGCCCGGGCTTCTGCGCAGGATGCACGACCTGCTTTAGCAAAGGTCCGGAAGCCTGCAAAGATGCGAAGTATGTACTTGCTATCGAGAAAGCCCTGCTCGAAGCAGACCTTCTGGTATTCACATCGCCGGCTTACGTTTTCCACGCGACAGGTGCCATGAAAGCCATGCTCGACCACTTCGGCTACCACTGGATGCCACACCGCCCCGCCAAAGAGATGTTCGGCAAGCGCGCGGTCATAATCACCCAGTGTCTCGGCTCCGGTGAAAGCTCTACTGCCAAAGACATCAAAGACAGTCTCTCCTGGTGGGGCATAAGCAATATCAGGAAGTGTACATTTAAGCTCATGGGAGATGTGGTCTGGGACAGACTTTCTGAGGAAAAGCGCTCGTCCATGTTAAACAGCGTCACCAAGGCCGGCAGTAAATACGCTTCGATCGACTATTCCGTGCCGGCCCGCACAGGTCTGATAGTAAGGTGCAAATTCTATGCCTGCCGGATTCTTCAGACGAAGATCGGCAAAGAACATCCCGAATATACTGATTACAGATATTGGAAAGCAAACGGCTGGCTCGATAAGGTCAGACCGTGGAAGTGACACTTTCCGCCTGTCTTCGCTTCACTGTCGCACCGAAAAGGACGGCCGCGATCATCGCAGGCAGCACTCAGAACACCATGCTTCATCCTCTCATGAAGCCGCAGCAGCCGAACTCGGACAGCTCCCTGAATCCTGCAGATCTGTAGAAAGCGATCGTCTTTTCGGTGTTGTCGGTGACAAGTTCGATCTGCCTTACGCTACGGTATCTTTCGAGCGCCGCCTTCAGAAGCGCCGTGCCTACACCTTTGCGCTGAAACCGCTTGTATACGATGATGTCCTGGATAAAAACGATCGTGGCACCGTCACCAACAGCGCGCAGGATGCCCATGAGCTCACTGCCTTCATAGGCCGCCAACACGACGAGCGAGTTCTCATATCCTTTTCTGAGAGATGCGGGATCTTCGGTGTACGCCTTCCATCCCGCGTCCGCATAGAGCGCGATTATCTCTTCCTCATTAAAGTCTGTATATTCTCTGATATCCATCTTCATTTCCCCTGCGCATTTCGATGCTGAATCATCAGTCTGTTTTCGACAACAACGTATTATACATCAGGTAAACGGTTATCAGGTTTTTAATCTCTGTGTGAGATAATGTTCTCATCAGTTTACGGAGGCACAAGACATGGCAGAACAATTTCTGGTCCTGATGGCAGATTGGGATGACGAGACGCAGAAGATACTGGACGGCTGGTATAAAGAGCTTCAAAACGCGGGCTTCACCGGACAGCAAACACCCGGTCTTCCTCACCACATCAGCATGTCTTCCTACCCGCTCGAAATGGAGGACGAAGCAAAAGCGTTAGTGCAAAAAGTCGCAGACGGATTTGCTCCTGTTAAGGTCAACATAAGCCACATCGGAATGTTCGCAGGCGGCAGGATCCTTTTCGCCGCGCCCGATAAAGATCCCGGACTGGACAGACTCCATGAGGCATGTGATATGGGCACAGTTCAGGAACATCCGTGGACGCCTCACACGACCATACTTATCGACGAACCCGAAGTGGTGCACTCCGCCCTTCCGATCGTAGTAAGAACGTTCAGGCCGATCACGGGAACGATAACGAGACTTCATCTCTGCGCGTTCTGGCCGACGAGAGAAATAGCTTCGTTCGAACTAAAGGGTTGAAAAAGCAGCATTCGTGCAGAAAGGAAACGTCATGGCTTATAAAGTAAACTTCGGACCTCTGTTCACCTCCGAAAAGACCGAATACGAACCGGGCGAACCCGTAAAGGTCATATTCCCTTTCATCGCCACAGACACAAGCTACAGATTCCATGTAAATGCTGACGATAAGAAAGAAGATTATAAGAACGGCGTTATCGAGATAACGTTCACGATGCCGGACCATGATGTCGAAGTCGATGTCAATTCGAAGAACACCATGGAACCCGAACCCAATCCCATGTTAACTCCGGTGGGCGCATTCACCGGGATGGGCTTTGGCATGTTCGCTCCCGGGATGTTCAATCCACCTTCAGGAAATACACACGAGCCTTCTATCGGCACCACACCTGATATCGGAGTTTCACAGCCTTCGAGTTCACCCGAAGGAGAATGGATCTGCCCTGAATGCAGCACAAAAAACACCGGCAGGTTCTGCACTAACTGCGCGAAACCGAGGCCGGTGTAAATCAGTTATTTATTACCGTACTTCAGGAATAACTTTTACCATCTTTCTTCAGGAACGACTTTAAAACCGAGGCTCTCAAGAAAGCTTATCAGTTTCTGTTTTTTCATCGCACGCTTATTCAGATGCCAGGTTGCCCCGGGCGCTTTCTCTGCGATTTTCGCCGCATAGGATCTGTCAACGCCGACCATTGTTATTCCGAATGAATAGATATCAGTTACCGACGAAAGACTGTCAAAGAAATCCTTGTGCTGAAGATATGCTTTATCAGTATCCTTAATGAATCCGCAGAGCATGTCATCAAGCGAGGAAGACCCGGTAAATCTTTCTTTCGCGCCAATATCTTCATCATACTCACGTTCATCGTTGTGACCGAACAATGCATTCTCCGGATCATCAATTATCCCGTGGATATGACAAACATTCTGAAGATCGTATGCCATTTCGAGAGTCTTTGTATAGTTGAAGTTCAGGAACGCGTCACCTGAAGATAACACTTCCTTAAATTCAGGTTTTCCAAGAGCAGAATAATCTATCTGTGAAAGATTCTCTCTTAACCACATAATGAAAAAATCTCTCAAATAAGAAAATGCAGGCGAAACGTTTTCGGCTTCACATTGATATGCTTTTACACTGTCTTCAAAATCGCTGTCAGAAGCATCAAGATCAATCTGGGCACCGCTCATAAGCTCATCTATCAAAGCAGGTCCCAAATAGTTCTCCAGAGCGCCCCAATTGCCTCCGGTGCAATTGTCGATTACCTGACAGATAAACCCTGCCAGTTCTTCTTCGTCGTAATAATATCCATCGTAACCATCGCAAAGTACCGGAACGTCATAACACTTATCTTCGTCGACAGCAAATTTCTGCATCAGATAATCCCTGAAGTCAGAATACTTCGTCGGCAATCCGTGTGCGATATCAAATCCGTTTCCGATAACAAAAAGAGTCTTCGGCTGCATAGTCATCCCTCCTGAAACTCACTTACTTAATTAGGCGTCCGTCTTCATCAAAAGTACACTTTGAGCCATCAATTAAGACCGTCTTAGATTTAACTACCACGTCATTGTGATCAACATCTGTATAGTACCATTCATTACCTTTAAATATCCAAGTGTATTTGTGAAGATCCCAAACTCCGTCCTTATCGAAATAACAACCATCCCAAAACTCGTCAGCAGCCATTGCACCATCCGCCACATCGAAATGCATAACCGTCGCCCCCGCAAACCACTTCTTCAAACACCCCTCAAACCACCCCCTATAAACATAGGTCTTTTAACCCGCGCACGCATACATTAGCACAACGCTCCTCGAAAAATATTTAACGTTTATCGTTAAATTCTTGTTGACAAAGATTAATTCACAGAGTATAGTTAAGCCATCTTCGAAGGTGACACAAACAACGAATAAGGAGAATAGATTTATGAATGAAGAAAATGCAAAGATCGCTAAGCTCAAGAAGAGCTGCCACACCGGCAAGATCGTTTCGAACATCCTCTGCATCTTTTTTGCAATAGGCTGCATCTGCAGCATCATCTCTGCAATAGGCATGTGGTCGATGGGAAGAGAATTTGACGATTACCTTGTTGAAGCACAGCAGAGAGGCGTCATCGAGAATTCCGACAAGGTCGGCGCGGTATCGGCATTCGAGTTCAATCTGGGTATCGTCCCCGCCAACATCGAATCCGACATTCCCGCAGTCCAGGCCGCCATTGACGACCACCCGATGAGCATATTATATGGTGGATACGTCTTCTTTCTAGGATTAGCCTTTGCCGTCGTTTCGGTTCTTTCAAAGATGGTCAGCTCCATCTTCGGACTGATCGAAAAGGAGAACACCCCCTTCACCGCCAAGGTCAAGAAGAGAGTCACGATCGTACTCGCCATCACGAGCGGCATCCTGCTCCTGACAACAGGCTCAACCTTCGGAATCCTGTGCATACTTCTCACCTGGGTTGTCCATAACGTCATCGACTACGGAATGACCTTACAGACAGAGTCTGACGAGACATTGTAAGGAGGCGCCTATGGGACAGATTATATTGAGACTGGACAGGGTCATGGCGGACCGCAAGATCTCGCTTAACGAACTTTCCGAAAAAGTCGGCGTATCGAACGTCAACTTATCCAAGATGAAGAACGGCAAGATCTCCGCCATTCGCTTCTCCACACTGGAAGCGATATGCGAGGCACTCGACTGCCAGCCGGGTGACATATTGGAATACAGGAAAGATTAAGAACGGATATAAGGGATAGAAAACACAAGGGGCTGTCTGACGCATGGTCGGACGCCCCTGTTGTTTTTTTCATCGCAAATGCAAACTGGTCCTGTTGTTTTTTATCGCAGATGCAGGCAGGCCTGAAAGGCCCACGCTGTTTGTATCATCAAACAAAGTCTGTTAAATCATCACACCTGCTCCAGTATCCCTTCATAAGACTCCGCTCTTATGACACGGAAATTCTTCTCGATCTCTCTAGTCCACAGGTCGATCTCGCCTTCGATATCGGACACTTCGGGAAGTATGAATCCCCATATCGTGCATCCCGTTTTCTTGAGCTCGGGAAGGAAGTATTCAAAGCCCCATTCTACGTCTTCTTTCACGTCCTCGAAACCGTTCCTCGCATCAACAATGAAGATGCTGTCCTTGTGTTCGCGCAGAAGCTCAAGCGAAGCTTTTACGGGATCCCTGTAGTCGTCGAAATGAGCCTCCTTTTTCCACACGTGGAAGACCACATTATCCTTTTCTATGTAATCAGTTTTTGCATAATCGCTCTCAAACATATTCCCCTCCTGCAAACTCACAAATCAAGTCTCATGAAAACATCCGCGTGGACGTTATCGTTATATCTTTCAATGCGCCTGAAACCGGTTTTCCCGTACAGTCTTAATGCGTCCTCATACTTCGACATGGAATCCAGAACTATGCACTCATAGCCAAGGCATCTTGCTTCTTCCACAGCCTTGTCCATCAGCATCCGCCCGTAACCTTTGCCTCTGTACGAACGGTCGAGATACATGGCCTTGAGCTCAACGGCGCGCGCACCCGTTTGCTTCAGTCCAACGGTGCATTCATCATTCTTCAGATCGACCGCACCCTCATCAATCTTCTTTCCAGCCGCACGCACATCAACCTTCTTCAGCCCGACGGTCCCTATCACCTCTTCATCAAGAACCAGACAATAAAAGACATCGAATTCGTTTTCAATGTCGTTATAAAAACCGTGCCTGCCGTCAGGTTCGAATTTCTTGCCGAGTTCTTCAAAGCACCCGGCCGTGAAACAGAACAGGCTCTCCTTCAAGGACTCACTGTAAGGGACAAGTCTGACTTCCATAATAAAACTCACATTTCGGGCAGATTTTTTTCGTTGCCGCAGAGCGCGCTGAACTCACCGAATACATACTCCGTGCCGCTCCCCGCATCGTTCGAAAATGGCCTGCCTTCAGCGGTGCCGGCGCACACTTTTTCCATGCCCGACAGGATCGCATCACAGTCAGCCATCGTCAGCGGCTTATATGCATAATGTCCGTTGTATATACGCTCAACACCTGCATCACGAAGTTTTCCGACTGCGCGTGCCAGGTTATCGCGATACTCGGAAGGTGACAAAGATTCTTCAAGGAACAGCCACAGGTGCTCGATTATCGAATCACCCGAGAAGCATATCTTCTCTTCCCTGTCGATCAGCATTATGCTGCCGGGAGTATGCCCCGGTATCCCTACGACTTCCAGTATCTTTCCGCCGAGATCTATTATGTTGCCGTCCCTGACATCCATGGTCTTGGGGAACCTGACCGACGACGGATCCGCATCTTTTATGAACTCACCGTACTTTTCCCTGACCCACGGTTCACCGATCATGGCGGCAAATCCGTCAGCCACTTCTTTGTACATCTCCTTATCAGAAGGATGCATGTACACCTCATCGAAATAATGGTTTCCGAGCACGTGGTCGATGTGTCCGTGCGTGTTGACAACGAACACCGGAAGCGATGTAAGCGAAGCCGTTAACTCCTTCAAGTCGCAAAGCCCGTACGCTGTGTCTATGAGGCATGCGCTCTCGCTCCCGCACACCAGGTACATGCACGCTTCGTACTTCTCGTAGATCTTGTATATGTCGTAATCCCCGTGCGATATCTTCTCGATATCGTAGACATCAGTCCTCATGCCCTTTTCTCCATCTTGTCGAAACAGAGATAGTCGCCGTAACCGGTGTCTATTATGTTGTATCCCGTCTCCTTATACCCGCGCAAAAGATAGATCTTCTTCGCAGGAAGAGACGCGTCGATGCATATGACTTCGTGCGTCCTCAATATCTCCTCTTCGGCGAAATCCATCAGCGCCCTTCCGTAGCCTTTGTGCTGGTACGAAGGCATAACGAACAGCCTGTCTATCTCATTTTCGGAAACCGTCACGGTGCCTGCCAATGCGCCGTCTTCTGTAACCAGCAGATATACATTCCCGGCTTCAATGTCGCGCTTTATGTTCTCATCCGAATGGTGGTTCGCGAAAAACACGACCGCGCCCTCGGGATAGTATTTCGGATATACTTCCGCGATCGTCTCCTGCGTTATCTCTTTTACCGCGTCAAAATCTCTTTCTTCAGCTTTACGTATATTCATGTTCCGTATGGGTTAACCTCTTCTTTGCTTACTATCTCAAATCCTTTGTTCAGATACAGCTGCATCGCGCCCCTGTTCCACACGGCGACGCTCAGCTTCATCTCCTTATACCCCTGCTCCCTCACGTGATTCATTGCCCAGATGAGGATCTTCCTACCGTAACCTTTTCCCCGGAACTTGTCACTTACGAAAAGATCGTCGATCAGATCCTTGCAGCATTCGACCGAGCCAATAAGAATGCCTTTTTCTGTCAAAAGGAACACTTCCGGATCTTCGCCGAGCTGCTTCAGGCCGCCGCCGAAACACATGTAAGGCTCGATGTCCAGAGCCTTCCTCATCGGGAAGAACGCCTGATCGTAAGCTTTCACATATTGCTCTTTATATAGCTCGAAAACATCGTCCGTGAAAGGCACCATCTCGATGTCCGAAGGCGGTATCCGGTCCCTGTCAAAATGCATGTGTATCACGCTGAACTTCATTTTCTGTTCCTCTTACTGCTTCTTCTTTTTCGGCGCCGGGAGCTCAGGATACATCGCGTCGAAAAGTTCTCTCAAGAATTCCCTGTTCTCGACGTCATCGACCATGAGCATCTCCTTCGCGCCTTCATAAGGGAGCTCGAGTTCCGCTTCAGGCATCAGCGCCTGAGCCGACTTCGTTACCTTCACCAGAAACCGGTCATCGTAGATGCCGCCTATTACCTTGCCCTGATAGTAGATGATGTATTCACCCATCATGGCGCGGTATGTGATGCCGTCAAGGAGCGATAACTGCTCCAGGATGAAATCCAGATATTCTTTGCTCGATGCCATATTAAATCACCTCTTGATCGTAGTGATCCGGCGCTTACCTCTTGCCCGTCTGGATGAACTTTATCAGTTCTTCGACATCATCGAAATCATCGTAGTCGCCGATTATGCCTTCCCTGTGATATACGATGCCGTTCTGCTCGTTTATCTCGAGGCGGTCCAGAAGCGCCTCCATGCCGAAACGGCGCACGTATTCGGTAAAGCCCTTCGCCTTTATCTTGTCCTTGAAAAGGCCCTTCTCACAGCCGCTCTCGCTGCACGCCCAGCATCCCGCAACGCCTTTTGCGATGCAGCACTTCCTGTTCTCACACCACTCGGCATCCTTGCACCAAGACAGATCCTTGAACCCGTCGAGCCTGCATCCTTTGCACTCCTTATTCTCCGAGCACAGACAGCAGGCTAGACCGCATCTTGCGATTCCCAATTCACGTTTCATATTTTCTTCCTCATACACTTCAACTTTACAGAATCCGGCTCAGTTGTCCTCTTCGCCGGCTGTATCGCCTTCACCGCCGTCTGCGTTTGTCTCACCCTCGGGAATGTCATCCATGTTAAGGCATGTGCCTCTGGAATATGTATCTGCGGGGATGTGGATGTTGCCGCCGTCACGTCTCTTTCGAAGGACCTCGATCAGAGCCTGATTGTCGACAGGTGCTTCGTCCTTGGAATGAAGCGGTGTCTTGCCTTCGAATACGCTGCCGGGCTGTGATGCGCACGAACCCGTGACGCAGATCTTGTACGTTGTCTCGGTGTCGTCGAGATCGACCTTTGTGCCGTTCGTGAACTTGATGCTGACTATCTCGATCTCAGGCTCTTCAAGCGTGCCGTTGTTATTGTATTCGAATCTGATGCCGGACATCTGGTCGCCGAATGCGGGGTCCTTGAAACCGTCCGCGATGAGCTGGGCGAGCTCTTTGCCGGTGAGACTATAGATGAGCCATACATCATCGTACGGACAGAGCTTGTACATGTCGCCTACTGAGAGCTCGAAGATGCCGCCTTCGGCAACGACGAAATCAGCACATACGGCGTCCTTGCTGCAGAAAGCAGCTATGGCTCCGTCACCCTTCGTATACTCGAGCATCAGGCTCGTAAGGAAGTTGCCGCCGGATGTCGTATGACCGCTTATTATGCCGTCCTTTTCGACTGAGGTCTCGATGTAGCCCAAAGCCTCTTTCATCTGGTCGCTGATGGAATCCCATGCCTTGTGAGAGATGTCGAGGACTTCGGAATCAAAATAAGAGGAATTCGACAGTGTGTCGTAGAGCATTTCGGGATATTCGATGATGCTGTTGTTAACCGGATCTTCAACTGTAACGTTGCCGTCCTTGTCGATAACGAGGACAGCTCTTGAATAACCCTGCGCGTTGCAGTCGCTCTGGAGATATGCGATGCCGTCTCCTGTGTAGCCGCACTGTGCCTCATGCGTACGGCCGCCGCATACGAGATCGACGTCATCATGGCTCAAAGCGCTTGCAACAGTGAGTGCATCCTCATGTGCGACGACGATCGTGATGTCGGGCTTTTCGGCTTCGTTGATCGCCTTAACGCGTGCGGAAAACTCTGTAAGGTCTGCGTGGATCTCATAGTAATCCGCCAGATCTTTCGGAAGTTCGTTGAGATAATCGGGAATATAACCGATGAGGGCTACGCGGTATCCGCCCTTCTCGGCGATAACGTAGTCCTTTGTAAAGAGCGTTCTGTTGTGATTGTTGGCATAGCAGAGGTCGGCGCAGATGACGGGGACCATGGGATCGCCCGTAATGTCACCTAACGTGTATGCGGGGAGAGTGCAGAAATCGTCTGCCGCGCTTTTCGAGACGTCCCATACGTAATCGTGTCCTCCGAGAGTTACGGCGTCGTATCCCATGACGTCCATTGCGGCTCTCATTGCCGCGCCCTGCGAAAGGTTCGATACGGGTGTACCGAAATATATGTCGCCGCTGTCAACGAGGAGAACGTCTTCATAAGTGTCAGACTCTCTGGCGTTCTTGACGTCCTTTGCGATATAAGCGAGTCTGTACTGGAACTTGGTGGAATCACCGCATGTGGTGTCCATTAAAAATCCGTGGATATCGTTCGTCTGGAAAAGCGCGATCCTCTTCTCTTCCGGTTCTGTCTCGGAAGGCTCTGTCGGCAGTGTGGCCGCCGTGGTCTCCTGTACGGTCGGGACGGGCTCGTCGTACGCCACCTTGATGACGTAAATGCATCCGACTATTACAAGTCCCAATATCAGAAAAGCGACTACCGCTCCCAGATTCCTGCTCGATCTCGACATGTGTTTACCTCAGTATTCCATAACTTTATTTACAGATATGATCTGCAAAATCCCCACAATTATACTTTAAGTTTGCGAAAAAACTATGTTTTTATTAAAACGCGCCTTATAAATACCGCAGTTTGGCATGCAGCCGGCATCTTTTTTCCGCACTGCGAAAGGGCCGTTCAATCAATTATCGCTCTGTCTCTTATGCCAAGCAGGGTGCCGTCATGCGCATCGACCATCGCCACTTTCGACATGCTGGAAGCATCATTATAGAACACGTCCCACACAAGCTTCTGCTCGTTATCGATGTCGGTTATCCAAAGTTCCGTGCTGTAATCGCCATTAAGATCCGGCACGTTCTTTGCTGCTTCATCGCCATCTATCGACGGCACGGGATCGACCTTCACGCGGATATAGCCGTTTATAAAACCGTTCACGTGACCTGAGAGATCTGTCGTGATCGTTACCCTTCCTCCGACCTTCGCGTCGCCGCATACCTGATCGTAAGTGAATATGTAACCGTACTCGTCCTTGGATATGAATCCCGGAACGAGCTCTTTGTAAACGTCCTCGCATCCCATCAGCTTGTGGATGCCGTACATGGCAAGGAGACCCTCTTCGGGCGAATCGATCATGTAGTCGGATATCGAACCGATCACGCGGGTGACGTAACCTTCGTCGTCAACATAGATGAAAGTGTCCTCGATAATGTCATTGAAGAAATAGATCTGGTCGGGCTCGTCCAGTACCCACTCCAAAAACGGTGTCTGGCCTTCGAGCTGCGTCTTTATGACACGGAGTTCGAACTTCTTTTCGACCGTCTCTCCGTCAAGTGTTATCTTTGCCGTCATATCCACGAGCACAGACTCATCGGCTTTCCTGTGGATCGTTCCGTCGTTCTCGATTATGCCTTCATTGCCGCTTACCCACTCGACCGTTGCGGGCTCAAAATCCGTCGGCAGCGTTATATTGTGTCTGATGTTCAGATAAGTGTCAGTCCTCTGGAACCCGATGTCGACCTTGTTGTAGATACCTGCTATCTCAGAGCCGTCGTAAGGATCGAAACCGTCATTCACGTTATCAGGTTCGGAGGTTTCTTTCGTTTCCGTCTCAGTCTCACTTTCTGACGTCGTGGTCCCTGTCGTGCTGACGGTTGTTTCAGCAGTGGTCTCTTCCGTGCTCTCTTCGGGTTTTGCCTGACATCCGATCGCCGAAGAACCTACTGAAAGCACCAGCAGCAAAGAAAGGATTCCCTTTAAGTCTTTCATATTGTTTCTCCCCATATCTTGCATCAGCCGTTGATCCCTGTTATGCAGCATTCCATAAAAAACGGGATCAGATACATACGCCAACCCGGATCATCCCCGGCAGAGCGCATCTCCGGATCCGCTCCTTACATATGTATATGTTCCCGCTGAAGAGCATAATATAACTGCCGGCATTACTGCCGCCTTTAAACTAAACATAAGAGCATCCTTCCTTTTACAGACGGAGCAGTCCCCTTATCACATTCCTACTACCGCTAATAGATTAGCATGTAGCAACAAAACGTGACAGGGGACAAACTCTGACGTTAATACCGCCAAATTTAAGTTATGGATGCTCTGAAAGGGAAAGCTTATGTCCTGTCCATTCCAGCTGTTTTCCCTTCTCTTCGATCTGATCGTAAGGGATCGGTCCGTCGTAGTGTCGCGAAAACCGTATCAGACGATGTCGAATGTGCCGTTGTCGTAGAAGAGAACGATCACTTTCGAATAACTGTAGATAAAGCTCGAAGCTGAATTCTGGTATCTCGGATACTCATGGTCCTGGTTAAGCGGCATTCCGAAATGATCTTCGATATAAGGGAACTCGTCATCGTAGATCAGATATCCGTCCTTGTCGCTTTCCCTGAACCATTCGGCCATCTCTTCGGAGCCGTACCGCTCTGCCGTATATTGTCTCGGCGGTATCAGAGAAGTGACGTCGGTTACGTATTCCCACCTGACGAGATGAGGTATGTCATTACCACACTTCTCCATAGCGGCGTTGATGTATTCTGTCTCGAGAGCATCATCCGCGTCGGGATGCGCGTAACTCATCTCGGCGAGCGTATCATACTTCAGTTCGTCTTTTACATACTCGCAGATAAAATCGTATTCCGTCCAGCCGTCGCAAAGACCATAGCTGTGCTCGTTCTCGTATTCATACCAGTCGGAATAGGAATCGATCTTGCGCGCCACGTTTTCGGGAGTGTTGAAAACGGAAGCGAGCAGCTGTTTGCCGAAGTTTACATAACACACGACGCCTAATCCGATGACAGCGAGTCCTATCAGGATGAACTTGATCCACTTCTTGTGATACTTGATGAGCCATGCCAGAAGAGTCACTCCGGCGATAACGATGGGCGGACCCCATATGAACACATTCCACAGGAAAGCTATCGCAATCGCCTCGCCGATGTCGTCAAGTCCGCCGTGGGGGAATGTCGATTCGCCCATGACGGCGAAAAGTATGTATGCCATGACTATCCAGGCTACAGATATACCCAACCCTATCAGAAGGCCCTTGACCCTGGGTTTTGTTTTCGTCTTTTCAGAAACCATCTATCCTACCATTCCTTTTTTTCTGCTTTCCGGACAGCAGTTTTATAAACGCATTATATCAGGAAATCTTGATATGGCTATATGAAGTTGACGAAAGCCCCGCCGGCGGGTAAACCTGCTGACGGGACTTTCTGTTGCTTAACGACAATAAGGAACCAGGGTGTTTATTACTTGCGTATCAGTTTTCGAAATAATCATTTGCAGACTGAAAAACCTCGGCTAAAAAGCCGGTATGAGCCGGGGTTTTGACCGGGATTTGATTCCATTTTCGCGAAAACACGGCTGAAAAGCCGGCTACAGCCGAGGTTTTAGCCGAGGTTTTCGAGCACTTTGCATACAGGTACTGATCAGGTATGTGATCAGGAAAATTTATTCGGCAGTAATGCGGCACTGCCGGATCATTTGCCGTATTTTTCTTCAACTAACCCGGAAAAATCATGCAGAAATGCGGCAGTGCCGAAACTCTGCCGATTTTTCAACGATAACTTTATCTGAATCTGACAACCTAATAAATAAGCGGCACTGCCGAAACAGTTGCCGCACAAAAAACATCAATAAAACAAGCCCATCTCAGTTCAGATCATCATGTCTGATCGGGATACTCCCAGAATCCGCCTTTGTGGAAATTCTCGTTGCCCAAAGGCTTTGCGGTGAGCTTGAAGATTACGCATCCGTCAGGGCATACGACAGTCTTAGTGTACTTGCCGTCGCCGCCAAGGTTTTCGAGATCGCCGCCGCTCCTTACGGCCTCCATGAGGGGATAGAGCATCATCATGGTCTTGGAGCAGATGCCGTATCCGTCTTTGTTGACGGGGCAGCCGTATGTGCAGGTGTAAGTGTCGCCGATCTCCTCGCCGTTACGGCAGTAGCGCTCAGTATGGTCGCCGTGAAGAAATCCCGTTACTTCGACCGTGAACTCGTATTCTTCGTCATACCACTTCTTCATGTGATCTTCCCCCGTAAACTATTGATCAATGACCCGGCAAATCCGTTTTTGCTGAACCGGTTACTATAATAACACAGGCTGTTGCCGCACGTTCTTTGACGTGATCTAATCATTTGACGCTTATGTCGAAAAACAGGCGGCTGTTTTTTATCTCTTGTCACTTTCGTGATCAGGACAGTTTCCGTTATTCTGTTGATGCACCCGTTTTCCTTCCCGTACTTCTTTTGTGAAAATGCTAATTGCTAACAATCACCTCTATTCCTAAAATACTTTGGTCTAAAAGCAGAAGTAAGAATAGAGGATCGGTCCATGAAAGAATTCAAGCCCAAGCTGTTCTCGGTAATGAAGAATTACTCAGGTTCACAGCTCGTAAAAGATATAGTCGCCGGCATCATCGTTGCGATAATCGCACTGCCGCTTTCGATAGCACTCGCGATCGCGTCGGGAGTCGGACCCGAAGCGGGCATCTACACCGCGATCGTTGCGGGATTCATCGTATCATTCCTTGGCGGCAGCAGAGTTCAGATCGCAGGACCCACGGCCGCCTTTGCGACCATCGTTGCGGGCATCGTAATGAAGGACGGCACAGAAGGTCTTATCATCGCGACGATCATGGCGGGCATCATCCTCATAATCATGGGTTTCTGCAGATTCGGAAGCCTCCTCAAATATATCCCCGACCCGATCACCACGGGCTTTACTGCAGGTATCGCCGTCACGCTCTTCATCGGCCAGATCAAGGACTTCACGGGTATCTCCTACATGAACGGTGAGAAGCCCATCGAAACTTCCGAAAAGATAATGGCTCTCATAAACAACGCCGTTACCATCAACTGGCAGGCCGTCATGATCGGAGCCATCGCGCTCGCGATCCTCATCGTCTGGCCCATGATCTTCAAAAAGATCCCCGGTTCTTTCGTGGCAGTAATCGTAACCGCGGCCATCGTTGAGATCTTCCATCTTGACGTCAACACCATCGGCAAGTCTTTTCAGGACATACAGGCAGGACTCCCTCCGATAAGCATCAACCTTTCGATGTTCTCTTTCGAGGCAGTAAAAGGACAGCTCTCCAACGCCGTCACGATCGCATTCCTCGCAGGCGTTGAGTCACTCCTTTCGGCAGTTGTCGCAGACAGCATGATCGGTTCAAAGCACCGCCCCAACATGGAACTCGTGGCTCAGGGCGTCGGCAACATCGCATCCGCATGCCTGGGCGGTATCCCGGCAACGGGCGCGATCGCAAGGACTGCCGCAAACATCAAGAACGGCGGACGCACACCGATCGCCGGCATGGTCCACTCGGTAACGCTCCTCATCGTGGTCGTTTTCCTGATGCCTTATGCAAAGCTCATCCCCATGCCCTGCATCGCTGCGATCCTCTTCCAGGTCGCATACAACATGAGCGGCTGGCGCAGGTTCGTCAAGCTCATTAAGAGTTCGCCCAAGAGCGACATCACAGTGCTCGTCATCACTTTCGCGCTCACGGTCATCTTCGACCTCGTCGTTGCAATTGAAGTAGGCGTGCTCCTCGCTGCAGTCCTCTTCATGCACAGGATGAGCGAGGTTACGCAGGTTGAAGGATGGAAGGATTTCGATCCCGAGAACGACCCCGACTCGATGGATCTGCGCGTGCTGCCCGAGCACACCATCGTATATGAGATCTCCGGCCCGATGTTCTTCGCTTCAGCCGGAAAGATCCTTCAGATATCGCCCAAGGAAGACACCAAGGCGCTTGTCCTCAGGATGAGGAGCGTCAGCACGATCGACGCGACCGCAATGCGCAACCTTGAACTCCTCTACGACGACTGCAAAGCCAGAGGCGTTCAGCTCATCATGTCGCACGTCAACGAGCAGCCCATGAAGGTCATCTGCAAGGCGGGATTTGACAAGAAGCTCGGCAGCGACAACTTCTGCGCGCACATCGACGACGCGCTGGCAAGGGCTCAGGCGATAGTAAAGGGGTAAAGGCGGCTCGATAGCCCGGTGTGCGGCATGGGTGCACATCTGTAAGCAGCTTCCCCGGCTCTGCACGCAGTTCAGCCGAAGTAGTGGTATAATCCTCAATCAGGAATTAACCAAGGGGGATTAATATATGGATTCTTTGCTCATACTTATTTTCAAGATAGCCAGGTTCCTGCCGCTCCTGGGCTCGATCGGCCAGATAGTGCTCGGCATACTCATCCTCACGGCAAAGCCCAAGTCAACAAAGGTATTTGGCATCGGCATCATCGTCAGCTCTTTGGGCGGCATGATGACATTCGCAAGGTCGGGAGCCCTGATGGCAGGCTCGGTCGAGATGTATTCGAAAGTCACCACAGGATCTTCAATCGTCAGTTTCTGCGTCGCATTTATTTCGACGCTCTGCATGTGCATATTCATCCATAAGAATTATGGCAAGAAGCTCATCTATATTCCGCTGCTCATAATCGAAGTGCTGGCACCGCTCGCAAGCACTTTAGTCCGTGTACTCCTGCTCAAAGCGGTCGGCGTTGGCTTCGAGAGCCTTCAGGCATGGATACTCATGACCGGCACCATCAATTCGCTCGTAACGGCGGTTGCTTCTTCGCTCATCCTGATCCTCATATTCCGCAAGCACAGGGACAGCGAAAAGGTGATTCCCCACTACTGGATCATCCTCACGATCAATCTCGTTTACAAGGTCATCACAAGCCTCATACTCATCATCTTCTCGCTGCAGCTGCTGAGAGACCCTTCCCTTATCAGTGATCTGACCAACATTAATGACCTGCTCATTCTCTCAGGCTATCTCTTCGGCCTCATCAGCCCGATCTATATCTGCGTGATGGCTTTCAAGGCAGGCACGCGTCTGCCGCAGGGAGAGAACACCGCGGTATAAGCTTGCTGTTTAGTTTGGATAATTAAAAAAGCAGTCTCAAGATGCGTATAGCTTTTGAGACTGCTTTTGTTTTGGTTTGTGAATGGGCAGGTATCGAAATAGATTGCTTTACCTGTATTTCGATACTTTTGCTTTTCGCGAGGTATCGATAATAAGAAATATTCCTGGATTTTGACACCTTGGCTTTCCAGAAGGTATCGAAAATGAAGTCTTATTCTAAATCTCGATACCTTGGACTTTTGAAAGGTATCGTAAATGAGAAGTTTTCCTGAAAAACGATACCTTGACCTTCCGGCTGATATCGTTTTTGAAAACTTTTCCCGGAAAACGATACCTTGACCCTTCGGCTGATATCGTTTTTGAATTCTTTTCCTGGAAAACGATATCTTGACCCTCCAGCTGATATCGTTTTTGAAAACTTTTCCTGGAAAACGATATCTTGACCCTCCGGCTGATATCGTTTTTGAATTCTTTTCCCGAAAAACGATACCTCAGGCTGAAATTATCCCATCGGGAAGTTTTTCGAGACTTTGGGATAAAAATGGAGCTCGAAATTATCCCAAGATGAGGTTTTCTGACAGTTTAGGATAAAAAACGAACCGCAAATTATCCCAAGCGAAGCATTCTTGAACTTTTGGGATAATTTCACCTCTTAAAATTATCCCGCGGAGGCAAAAATTCATGTTTTGGGATAAAATCGCCATTCATGGAGTCTTTGGCAGGTATCGAAATGGATTGCTTTACCTGAATTTCGATACTTTCGCTTTTCGCGAGGTATCGAAATAGAGTATTTTTCCTAAATTTCGATACCTCAGATCACCTTTACGCTCTTGTCCGGAAAGAACGGATTATAGACGATCTCGACATAGCTGCCGGGATTATGCAGCCCGTAGTTGTTGGCATAGGGGGCCGAGATATGACAGTTGACGGTGTACTCTTCACCGCCGGCAAAGAAGCTGAGCGTAAGACTCTCGTTAACTGTGCCTGAGAGCTCGGGTGTGTGATAGTCACTATCCATTAATCCCTCTGCCTCAATGCTGGCATAATGTGCCGAGTTAACGACCTTTGCCGTGGTATTCACATACGGCACCGTGAACACGACAATTGCGATTGCAACCAAAGCGACTATTCCCGTAACCGTCATTATAACCTTCACTGCTTTGCTCATGATTCCTCTCCTTTTCCGAACATGGTATGACCTTCTGATACCATTAATACAGACAAGTAAAGGAAAATGTTGCAGCCGATGATTTTTCCAAACAATCAGAAAAACCCTCATTCGCAGCACGCTGATTAAGTCCGGCTATTTTATCGGAAATATCATCACTTTGGTCATGCAGAACAATGGCAACATAATAGTACGGCGAATGAGCCTCATAGGGACCAAAATCACCGCTCTCATCAATAAAACAACTGAGAACCCTTTTTGCCATTCTTTGCTCCAAAAAGAAAAAGCGGGGGATTCCCCCGCAGCTTGGTGGACCAGGGTCTTACGACCAGCCCAAATCAGTCACCTGATTTAAATTGATTATATAGTGACCATTTACCCCTGTCAAACCTTACTGTTGTTCTAACATTTTATCCCGTTAAGAACACATCACCTCTTAAGCAAGCGCGCACTTTGCGACCTTCGCCTTCTTCAGCCTCACATATATGACGACAGCAACGAAAGATGTCAGCTCGCCGATCAGCACGCGCATTATCTGGTTCTCGTCGACGCCAGTCTCCGTGACAACGTGCAGGAGATTCGTTACAACGCAGTTGTTGAAGAAATGGTCGGCAAGCCCGATCCATACCGAGCCGGACTGCTCGTAGAGCATGCCCCACTTGATGCCCATGAGAGCCGAGAGAACGACATAGCCGATGCTCATTACGGCGAACTCGGGGATGGTCATCTGACCGTCGATAACGCTCCTTAAGGGTGTTACCAGATGCCAAATGCCGAACAGGAGTGCCGCGAGGAAGAGCGCGCCCTTAGGACCGATCTTCTCTTTAAGATAAGTGATGTAAAAGCCCCTGAAGAGCCCCTCTTCCATCCACACGTTTATGATGTTGAAGAAGATGCACATGAGGACGAAAAGCACACCCGTCTGCTTATTCACGTCGCCCGTAAGAGAGAAGCCCGTCACGAAGAACTCCATGTGACCGGGATTGCCCTGTACGGCAAGCGCGATGAACTCGGCGCCAAATCCGATCGTATAGAAGACCGCGCAGATGAGAAAACCCTTGAGGCAGTCAGGCAGAAAACGCGCGGCCTTAAAGCCGATGTCGCTCCACTTCATCTTCAAAAGCGCCAGGAGCACGAAGAGTACAACGATGCCGAAGACCTTGTTGACGAAGCACTCCGCAAACACGGTCTCGTCAGTTCTCAGAAAGAAGACCTCTGCCGCGTGGACTATGAGGCAGATGATGAAGATGATGACAGAACTTGATACACGCTTTTCCTTAAAAAACATAAAAGACTCCTTTTCGCTTTCTTCTGCATTCAATATACAGATGAGCGCAAAAGGAATCTTTACACAGACCTTGTGCAATCCTTAACCGTTTCTTACACGGGGAAGCAGTTTAATTCTTGACGCCGCCCAGCGTAATGCCGTCGACTATGTGCTTGGACAGCAGCAGATATATGACCATTGGCGGCAGACAGCAGAACAGTATTATCTTATAATCCGCAGTGTTCCGTACCAAGATCGGGATGGTCATCTTGGCGGGTTCCGTAAGGACGACCATGGGTACGAAGAGGTTGTTCCAGCTCGCAACGAATGCGAGTATGCCCTGCGTGGCGAATGCCGGCTTCATTAACGGAAGCACGATCGTGTTGAAGATCCTGAACTCTCCCGCGCCGTCGAGCCTTGCCGACTGGATTATCTCCGAGAGATCCGTGGCCTGCAGATACTGCCTCATGAAGAATACCGTGACAGGCGCCGCAATCGCAGGCAGGATGAACATGATGAGCTTGTTTGTCATGTGCATCTTGTAGATCATCTGGACGAAGCCGATCGACGAGATCGTCGTGGGGATCATCATGACGGCGAGCACAAACTTGTTGAATACTTCCCTGAGCCTCCAGTCGTAAGCGACGATCGCATATGCCGTGAGCGCCGAGAAATAGAGCGTAAGAGCTGTGCTGCAGACGCCGATTATGAATGAATTCTTTAAACCAGTGAATATCTGTGATTCCAGAAAATCGTTGACGTTATTCCAGCCTAAGAAAGCTCCCTGGAGCTCATGCGCCTCCCAATGGCCGCCCGGCCCCTGAACATAGACATATGTGGGGCCCCATGAATCCTTGAGGATGATGATGAACGGCATCAGGATAACGATCGCGACAACTATCGCGACCACATATATGGCAATCTTTGTTCCGGTCTCTTTCGACGGCTTGGTTATCGATTCCATGGTTTCCTCACGCATCCCCTGAATAGTCTCTTCTCAAGATTATACCTTTTCATGACCTCTTCGTGGAGATAAAGTATCTCAAAATCCTTAAAGAAATATCTGATGTTGTCCTCGTCGAAGAACCGCTTCATCATCTTCTCTTCGGATTCGTACACGTGGTGCTCGAGTTCTATTCCCTGCCCCGCGCCGTGATTTACGTCATTTACGGAGTTCACGCGGAAGAACAGATGCCCGCCCGGAGTGAGCACGCGGCTTATGTCGGCGATGATCCTCTTTGTGTCCTCTTCACCGAAATAATGCAGGCAGAGGTCCGCCACCACCGCATCGAATGCCCCGTCATCGAAAGGAAGACCGTCGAGCATGTTGAATACTCTCGCGTCTTCTATCTCCGGGAAATTCTTCCTGATGTTCGATATCGCGTTCTCCGACTGGTCGCACGGAATGACGCGCAGCCCTTTCGACAGAAGATAGAGCGTGTCGTTCCCGCCGCCGCACCCGAGATCGAGCACAGGCCTTGAAACGTTCTCAAGTATGTCGTCGAACCTTACGAGCCAGTCGTCGGTCTTTATCGACCCGCGCTCGTATTCCTTATGTATGCCGTTCCAGAAATCCAGAGAATTCCGCCTGTAGTCCTGTGCCTGTCCCATGCCGGCCCTTTAACTTACGCGTTCTCGCTGTCCCTGAAGACTCTTGATCCCGTGGCGCCGCGCTGACCCTGGTACTTTCCGTCGTAGGGGTTGAGCGCATGCTCATCGAGCTTTGCGAAAACCAGCTGGCCGACTCTTCTTCCGGCCTTGAGTTCTATGGCGCACCTGTTGGCATTGTAGAGTTCGAGCGTTATCTCGCCCTTGAATCCCGGATCGACCCATCCCGCATTCTGGATGAAAAGGCCCATCCTGCCAAGAGAGCTCCTGCCCTCGACAAATGCCGTAAGGTCGTCGGGCAGCTCGAAATATTCCATCGTCGTTGCAAGGACGAACTGCCCCGGCATTATCAGATAGGTATCCGTGGTTATGGACTTGTATTTGATCTCGTTTTCCAGAGTGATTACGCTCGAAGGCGTATCGTCGACAACGCTGAAAGTGTTGCCAAGACGGATGTCGACACTCGCGGGCTGTATCTGTTCTTTAGTCAGAGGCTCTATAGTAAGAGTCTTCTCCTCAAGCATCTTAAGTATCGTCTTGTCCGAAAGTATCATTCCGTATTCCCCCTGAGCATTTAGTTTTTCTATTATAACAATAGATGCAGAGAATACGATTATGAGGTTTTCCTTACAGGTCCTTCGCGAAACAGATGGCCCCGTCGAGCCTGTCATAAGGCGGATAGTTGTCTATGAGCTTATAGCCGAGCTTTAAGTACAGGCTGACGGCAGCTTCCATCTGGGGCCTGGTCTGCAGGATAGCTCTCTTGAACCCGATGGTCTTTGCCCTGCCCTCGATCTTTTTCATCATGTCCTCGGCTATGTGCCTGCCCCTGTATTCGGGGTCGACCCAGACGCGCTTGATCTCGACTTCGATGTCCGAATACGGCTTGATGCCGGCGCATGCGACAGGCACACCGTCCACAGACACTATCAGCACTTTGGTGATGCTCTCCGAGATGTTATACGGAACAAAATCCCTTCTGTTCTCAACGCCTCCGACGATACTGCTGTAGAACTCCTCGGTCTTTAAGTAGAACCGTTTGAAATCCCCGTCGTTTCCGTCAGTCCATCTGCAGTCAGTATTCTTCAGCATGTGATCACCAGGTGCTCGTCGGCTATGTCGTTATAGACCTTGCATCCCCTGCCCGAAACGTCGTAGACATGGACGATGTCCTTGAGATCCTGCTCTTCGGTGAATTCACCTGTGAGGTCGGGGCAGCTCTCAAGTTTTTCGGGGTGGAAATGCAGTGTCTTGCTGTTATTGAAGACGGCCGTATAGAGGATCTCGGCTTCGACAAGATCCTGGAAGATGTGGCTTCCGTATGAAAGCTCGGGGTTATATCCGGCTCTCGATTCTTCCGTCTCGCAAATTATCTCGAAAGCACTGATGTCGGCAAAAGAAGTCGGCACGCCAAGCTCAGGGGATGTCGTGCCGACCCTGCCTGGAACAATAAGCATCATGTGCTTACATTGGTCTCTGAAATGCCAGTTGAGCTTGCCGATGAGTCTTGCGACCGCCGGCTTGTCCTTGTACGGCATGTTGTAGTATCTGACCGGATCGACAAAAACGACGATGTCGAGTTCGGAGGCTTTCGAAAGACCCATCGAAGATCCTCTGCTCTCCAGAAGGATCTTTTCTTCCTCAATGCCTTCGGGTATTACCGTACCGGAAGATGTCTTTTGAATCTGCAGCGGGCGGCACTGCAAAAGGTCGACGGAGTAGTCGCCGTTGTCGGAGATGTTTATGGTGAACTCAGTGTCGACGGGATAGTCGTATTCGTCCTGGATGCATCTTAACATCCGCTTCATCTGCTCCATCAGCTGCTTGTTCTCGACAAGCCCTTTGCACGAGATGAACCTGATCTGCCTCGGCCTCCCCATCTCCCTTAAGCGCGACTCGGCCTCGTAATCGTGCTCCAGAAGGACGTTCCCCAGATATACCGGTATGTCTTTCTCAAGCGCCTCGTAAGACAGTTTTTCGAGAGTGTGCGAAGACATGTTAATGACTTCGGCCTTGCCCTGTGAGAACTTGTGCTTGTCGGCTGATGACGAATAGGAAGAGCGCTCCGGTCTGTCGAGGTTTACGATCCTAGGGTACGATCCTTCGGTCCTGTCGACCGCGGAAGTGCCTAATCCCATTACGAGCCTTAGCATTCCCGCCGTGGGGTCCGAATCCTTCATAACCCTGTAAGGGCTGTATGAATAGCCGACGCCCGCTGCGCACGGCATGTAGTACGAGCCGTAATAAGAGCCCGAAACGCGCTGTATCAGGAGGGCCATCTGCTCGTCCCTTTTATCGAGGCCTCTTCTCTTTCTGTAGTCCAGAGCGGAAAGACTCATGGAACTCGCGTAAACGGTCTTTATCGCGTTTTCGAACTCTACAAGGCGCTCTTCCAGAGACCCTCTGTTCACGCAGAAGACCGATTCGTATTTGCCCGCGAAAGCATTGCCGAAGCCGTCTTCCAGGATACTGCTCGACCTTATGATGTAAGGGTCCTGGCCGTAGTATTTGATGATGCGCATGAACTGCTCTCTCATGATCGCCGAGAACTCGCCTTCCATGATCTTGTCGGCGAATTCCTGCGCGAGCGCGAAATAGCCTTCGTCAGTCCTCTGCTTTATCCTAAGGTCCCAGAGTCCGTTGTCGACGATATATGTGTAGTAGAGGTCAGAACCCACATAGAACGAATCGTGGGGCTCTAAGTAATCCGCAATGTCCGGCTCCCTGTTCCTGATTATCGCCCTTGCAAGGAGCATGCCGCAGGACTTGCCTCCGATCATGCCGGTGCCTATCATGTGATCCCTTACCGCGAAATAATCCTCGGGAGTGAAATTCCTCTTGACCATCTCGCGCATCTTCTCATCCCTGGTCATCATGATGTTGCACATCCTCGAGCACTCCTCGGTGATGTCCGCTTCGCTCTCGTGAAGTATCTTCGTGCGGTTGAAGAACCTGTCCCACGAATCCTGGAACTGCTCTTCCGATGACCTCTGTGCAAGTCCCAGCGTCTGATAGAATCTGCTTGACTTTACGCCGTCCAAGATCGGCTGGAACTTCCCCGTGTCAGGCTCATAAGTGTGTGGCAGGAACATCGTGTCCGAATTCCTGTTCCACACCTTCTCCGGCCTTACGTAGATATTCCTGTTATCGGAATAAACATCTATGAAAAGCTGCGTCGTATTGAGTATCTTATTGATCGCGTCAGAAGAATGCCTTCCCCTTATGATCGGGAAGAAAGCTACGGTATCCAATATGAAAAGGAACGGGCACGTTACCTTGAAGAAGTTGCCCATCATAAGGTCCGTCGCCCATGCCGTCTGGAGTTCTGATAAGCAGTCGAAAACATAGAACGCGTCAAAGCCTTCCTTCTCTATCACGTTGTGGATGTCGACCGTGAAAGTCTCGAACCTGTGCGAAAGCGGGATCGTCACCGTCTTTACTTCAGGCCTGTCCTCTATGAGAGGTTCGTGGCTCGCGAACCTGAAGTATATGATGTTTCGCTTATCCTTTATCGCCTGTTCAACGCAAGGCTCCATGAACAGCCTGAACTGACTCAAGTCCGACACACGCCATACGACGTTGTCACCGAGCCTTATGTTATCGAACGCCTTATCCATCTCGGGGATACCGCTCAAGATCCTGTCAAATGCAGCCATGGCAAACCTCCTCGACCTCTTTATACCTTTTCAGTATAAAGGCAGAAGTACCATATACGGCGTACTTTCTCTGTATGAGAACAATACGCTTTGAGAATACAGAGAAGCGCGGCTGAAAACAGTACCCTCAGGACTCTATTTGCTTGTCGCAAAACCTTGTCGGTTCTTGTCGGTTTTTGTAGATTTTCAGATACTTTTTCAGGAATAAATACAAAAACGACAAAAGGAAACAAATCAGACAAAAACCGACAAGAAAATGAGACAAATCTCTAAAGAAAACCGACAGAGAAATAGGGATCTGAAAATGCATTTTATTAGCCTGAATTCACCATAAATTCACGCTTTTGGAATACGTTCTTTATACCGATTCTTCACAGAGCGAAGTATAATTTTTGTTGGGTGTTACCCATGTGACACAGGCGGTTACCTCCATTCCTCTTAAGAGAGAGGAGGTGGTGCGATATGACTCCATATGAAATTCTTATTGTGGTTTTTACTGCAATTGCGATAATCGTAGGATTAATCATTGAGTACATAAAAAAATGACCGCCCTTCACCAAAAGTCGCGGTCATTTAATTGATCAAAAACTGAGGTAACCGTCTAATGGGTAGCACCTCTTTCATAAATGATTATACTACACGTAATGTGTTAAGCAAGTTATAGCCTCATTTATTCTTTGCTTTCGTTCTTATCCGGTTCCTTATTATCTTCTTTACTGACTAACTTATTTTCTTCTGTACTTACTTCTTTAATCTCTTCTTTAACTTCCGCTTTATCAGCTTCTTTATTATCCGCTTCTTTGCTTCCCTCTTTTCTTTCTTCCTTCTCTTTTTCCTTCTGTTCCTTATCGAACCTCTTATGGATGTTGTCGATATCTTCGGTGGTACCGCCTCCGTGGTCTTCGGGATCTCTGAATCCTCCGCGCTCGACTATTCTTAAGAATGCGTCAACGACGTCAGCGGTGAGCTGCGTGCCGGATGCTCCCTGGATTATCGATACGACCTTCTCGAAGTTCATCCTGTTCCTGTAAGGACGGTTGGAATACATAGCGTCGAATGCATCGGCGACACCGATGATCTGTGCAACGCGCGGGATCTCGTCGCCCTTGAGACCGTTAGGATAACCCTTGCCGTCAGGTCTCTCGTGGTGTGCTTCGGCGCCTACGGAAAGCTCGGGCATTATGCTGATGTCCTTCAATACGTTATAGCCGAGGACCGTGTGCGACTTGATCGTCTTGAACTCGTCATCGTCGAGCTTGCCGGGCTTATTCAAAACCTGTGCAGGAACACCTATCTTACCGATGTCGTGGAGGAGTGCGATGTTGTAGTACTTCTCGACGGTCTCTTCGTTGTAGCCCAGCTCACGCGTGAGCATGGCGGTATATTCGGCAACTCTCTTGGAGTGGCCGTTGGTGTAGTTGTCCTTCATATCGATCGTTTTCGCGAAGGCTTCGACGATCTCCCTGATGAGGATCCTGTTTTCTTCCTGTTTCTTTAAGAGCGACTTGGTCTTCTTGCGGACATATAAATATACGGCCAGCGCGATGACAAGGAGCACTCCAAGACCCACGAGGATAAAGAACCAGGCATATTCATAGATGGCCTTCTGCTTTACGATCGTGATCGAATATTCGTTGGTGCCCTGTCCCATTACGTCCGATATGGACATCTTGAAATCATAGGTTCCGCCCTTGAGGTTTGTGAAGTCGACTGGCGAGAGCTCGGTCCTCTTGAGCGTTGTGGGCTCGGTACTGAATCCGACGAGCGTGTATGAGACCATCGGGTTCATGAGAGTGTGCGAGCAGATGTAAGGATAGACCGTGATCTTCTTTACGTCATTGGGGACAGTAATGACACCGTTATCGTCCGGATAGTATTTTACGCCGTCCGCATCGATATAAGGGACCGATACCCTGATGTGCTCGACCGCCTCGAAAGGCTTTTCGATGTTGACCTCGGCTATGCCGGTGGAACCTGCCATATAGAGGACGCCTTCAGGTGTGACGCAGCTGTAGGAGTTGGATGTGGCGATTACGGGAAGGCCGTTGTCTATTCCGTAGAAGACCGGCTCGATAACGCCGTTAGCGATGAGGTCTTCTGCCTTGATTACATAGATACCGTTGCTGCTCAGGACCCACATTTCTTCCTTGGAATTCTCGTAGAGGTCGAAGTTATTCGAGAACGGGAAATTCCTTATCGTGTTTATCTCGTAATCAGACGTCATGTAAGCTATCGAGTTACTCGTGACGATCCAGTACATATTGCGCTTGTTGTCCTTCTTGATCCTCAAGATAACGTCTGACGCCAGGCCGTTTGAAGTGTCAAAGTGACTGATGCCTGAATCGCTTATCACATACATGCCGTCTCCGTCCGTACCGATTATCTTGTCGCCGCTATTGCCTTCGACTGCCGTCAGGAGCTCGGTGTTGTTGATGCCATCTTCGGAACCGTAGACCTTCTCGATCTTGTTGTCCCTTAAGACAGCCAGACCGCCGGTGCAGGCGACCAGGAACGAGCCGTCGGAGCATTCGTATACCGCTCTGACTCTCTTTGAGGGCATCCCTTCGTCAATACCGAAAGTTGTAACGCTGCCGTGATCGTATCTGACGAGACCCAGGTCACTGAATGTGGAGAACCACAGCCTGTCCTTGCTGTCCTTTATTATCGATCTGATCCTGATGTCTCTTAACATCGCTCCCAGATCGAGATAGCCCAGACTGTCGCCCGATGCGGTCATGGAATAGTTGAGCCTTAATGATGCTACCTTTCCCTCTTCGTCAAGTACGGTAAGTCCGCTGTCCGTACCGATGAAGAGCAGACCGTCGAAATAGCATGTGGAGTTGACTACTGCCTCGGGAATGTCGAAGCGCTCGAAAACGTTGGTGAAGTAGTTCGGAACGATCTTCATTACGCCCTGTCTCGAAGATGCGAACCACAGGTTGCCCTGATAGTCTGCAATTACGCTCTCGACGTTGGAGTTCATGGGGATGTTCTCTATTATTTCGATCTCATCGCCGCCTCTCCAGACACCGATACCGTTGTTGGCGCAGATCCAGAGATCGTCTCCCAAACGTCTTATCGAGTTGACGTATGCCAAAGGATTGATGTTGAGGCGCTGCTTTTTGGGGAATCCCTCTTCAAGGCTGCCGTACCAGAGCCAGGAGCCCTTTGTTCCAAGATAGAGGTAGCCGGGATTAGCAGGATCCGTAAACAATGCATGGATGTCGGTTACTCCGAGATCGTCCTCACCATCGTAGAAATTTCCGACCTTGCCGTATGTGAGAGTGAAGATATCACCGTCCATCGTGAGGGCATATGTGATGCCGTCAGGACCTGTCTCGAGCGTCCTGATGTATTGGTCGTTTACACGCGGATCGTCCAACAGTGCCAAAGTGCCGTCCTGATGTACAAGTGCAATGCCCTGTGTGGTGGCGATGTAGATATCGCCGTTCGGATCTTCGGCAAAGTCTCTTACGGATGAAGACGGGAGACCGTCAGCCTTGCCGTACATCGTTACGTTTCCGACCTTGTCCATTACTGCGGCGCCGCTGTCGTTTGTGCCGATCCAAAGCCTGTCTTCCTTATCTACGAAAAGGCTTACGACGCTGGCGATTCCTGTCGTGGAATCGTATCTCTCAAACGTGTTGCCATCGTATCTGATAAGACCGCCGTAGCTTCCGATCCAGATGAATCCGTCAGAGGTCTCGGCTATGGCATTAGCCTCTGATGTGGGAAGACCTGACGTGTTGTCGTAAAGGAAAGCCGTACAGCCATCGAGTTTCGAGTCAGGAGACACGATATGGGTGTCATCTGCCGAGATAAGGATCGGGAAAGATGCCATGAGCAGACACATTGTCATGACAGCTGTAAGAACACTGAACAATGATTTTCCGGTTGTGATCTTCCTATTTTTCATAAGCAAAAATTAAACAGGCTTGTTATGCCATTCGTACTCGGGATGTCTCGAGTAGTACTCTTCCTTGACTTCGTACATCCTGGCGTCTGCCTTCTGCATCGCCTTTCTGATGTCCTCGGCCTCCTCGCTGTGGCACGCGCCGACTGCGTAATGCGCCCTGTTGGGACGCTCGGAATTCTTTCTCAGTATATCTTCCATCTTCAGGAATTCGGCAGGATTGGTCTTCGTCGCTATGATCAGGAACTCGTCTCCGCCGACGCGGTAGACTTCAACGTTCCTTCCCTTTAACTCCTTCAAAGTCGAAGCGACGTCCTTTAAGAGGTTATCGCCTGCCTCGTGACCCCTGGTGTCGTTGATGGTCTTGAGGCCGTTGACGTCGATGAAGAATACGCCGAAGGGCTTTGCGATTACCTTCTTGCCGCTGTCGTCATCGCTGATGCGGTTGTTCATGGCGTTACGGTTATAGACGCCCGTCAGGAGGTCAGTCGAGCTCATTATCTTCATCTTGCGGACGTTCTGGTCGTTAGCGACCTCAGCCGACAGGATGAAGGATGTGAGACCCAGAGTCTCCTTGATCATGAGAGTCTTGTCCACCGGGAAGTTGCCTGCCCAGATATAGCCGATCGTCTTGTTGTCCGATCTCAGAGGATATATTACGATGCTCTTTACGCCTGCAAATCTAAGGGATTCGATCCACTCGGGAGCGATCTTGGAGGCGTTCTCCATATCCTTCTCGTTGGAGATAATGAAGCAGTTGCTCTTATTAATGAGCCTCGGCCATGTCTCAATTACCCTGTAGAAATCTTCGGTAAGGAACTCTTCCAAAGGAACCTGTGACGGATCGTCAGGGTCGTAATCTTCACACAGGAGAGAATATTCTCTCTTCTCGTAGTCCGTAAGAAGGACGCTGCATCTTGCCGAGCCGCACTGCAGACGGATATCCTTAATGACCGACTTCATTGATTCCCTGAAATCGGATGTCTCACGGAGCTTCAAGCAGGTCTTGATAACGTTGGTCGCAGTCTCGGATGATATGTCCGCGAGCTTGTCGATGTCGGCCTTGGGATTCATCTCGTAGGAAAAAAGGAGCATTCCCATGTCGGGATCGCCCGACTCCAGGGGCATCAGGAAAACTTCCATCCATGCGTTGTAGAGTTCGATATCGAAATATGTATGGATCGGCACGTTCGATGTGACGCACGTGTCGCAGAGGTTCTCGAAATTGGCGGTCTTCATAATGTACCTGGTATAAGGGACACCGGTCTTGAAATCGGCAATGTCCTTTACGACGGTACGCTTGTATGCCTCATTGGCATCAACGATAAGGTATCTGTAATCGTCGCCCTTTTCGCCTTTCAGATCGACGGAAATAACGCAAGCCACGCGTTTAAAGCTATCGACGAAATTCTTATAATCCACGGTATTACCCCTAATATAAAAATAATTTAAGAGCATTATACCACCCTGAGCAGAGCGTGCAGGGTATATTTGCATTGTTTACTATTAATTTACTAGGTATTCTTATTCGACTTTGAAATACAGCCCAAATGCGTTACACTTTTTTCCATGAAGAAATATTACAGAGTACATACCGCGGACATCGCGTACCGCACAAAGCAGCCCAGGGGTATCTTTACCACTGTGGGGAAGCTCGTTGACAGCAAGACCCTCACGGAAGAAGAGGAAAAGGAATACTGGAAGAACCGTGAATATTTCGAAGAGGTCCTCCCCGTTCCGCCTTTCTACGAAAAGGACAATCCGGAAGGCGCCATAACCTGGTTCAAGGATACGGAAGAAGGAAACCGCATCTGGAAAGAGATGACCTTCTACCGCGACATGTGCAGCAAGTACGGAGTACAGCTCTATCTTTCCGAGACGGACGATGTGCCGGGCGAGATCATTTACGAGGACAATTTCCAGATCGCCGTAAAAAATCCTTTCACGGACATAGAGGTCACGACTAAGGAACTGTAAAGATCACCCGAACGCTTCGGCCGCCTTTTTTGCAGTCTGCTTTCTCTTCTCAAGCGTCTTATCGAACATCTCATCTGCAGCTTCAGGGAACATCTCATAGATGACTTTCGTTCCCTCTTCTGTTATGCCGCCTTTGGTGGCAACGCGCGTGACAACCTCATCGAAAGTCATGTCATTTCTCAGCATCAGGTCGCCCGTGGCACTCATGGTGTTCAATACCATCTTTACTATCTGTTCGCGCGGTATGTCGGTGTGCTTTTCAGCAGATGTGCATACGACGTCGAATATGGACGCGATAAATCCGGGCATGCAGCTTACGAGCTCGGAACCCATTCCGACCTCATTCTCGGGAAGCTCTATTACTTCACCGATAATGCCCAGCAATGAGCGGAGCGATTCCTTGTCCTGTTCGGTCACCTTGCCGTTATAGCAGACTATGGTCTGTGATCTGTTTATCTCGGCGGTAACGCTGGGTATGACCTTTGCGGTCTTGTGATCGGTTATGTTCCTTATCATGTCGAAGGTGATGCTGCCGTTAAGGGACACGAGGAGCGAATCTTCCTTAAGACAGGGTGCGATCTCGCTCAGCACGCTCTTCAGATCAACAGGGCGAACGCAGACAAAAACGATATCGGCTCGGGAAGCCAGTTCCGTATTACTGCAGGGAACGGCTATCCTGCACTGTTCGAGCTTCTCTGGTGACCTGTTGGCTGCCAGAAGTTCCCCCTCACCGAACTTTCCCGAAGCATAGAACTTCTCAAGGAGCATGTTACCCATGCTGCCCATACCGATTATTCCCACTGTCATAAAAACGTCCTCCCCATTAACTTTTGCAGAAAAGAATAACAGATAATCAACGCGGCAACAAGGCGGATTGAAGTGAACATACAGTTGGTCAAAATGCTACTCGAAAAGGAAGTCATTGTGCTCAAATAAAATCAAAAGATTTTCTTCGAATCGGCTTTATAAACTGCTTATATAACTCTCTCTTCGAATGGAAAATCACTCTTTCAGATTTTGACAATTCTCCATGTTGACATTTAGCATCGAGCAATTCCAGAGTGCATATTAAATCAGCAGCTTGAAATAACTTATAATCCTTGGGAAACACCTTGCGAACTTCATACTCCGAAAGTTCTGTCGCCAGAACCGTATTTAATATACGAGTAAGTTGACGTTGACCATTATCATAGTATAAAACAACGTTATCAAACCCTTGGAAGAATTCCAAATTTTGTCTGAGAAAGCTTGATATTTCCTTAGCTATTTTCGCTTCCAAATGCAGTGTATCACTATACATTTTCTTCTCGAAAACAAAGCTTTTATAAGAAATATCTGCTTTTATCGTAAAGAAAAACAGTTTTGAAAAAACAGCCCTTCGCTCGTTTGGCAATGCATTACAATACATCTCTTCTTTTCTAATAAGCGGCTCTGTATGAATTGCGAAATCATGTTTATACCCGAGATTTCTTATCTCTGAATTAAGTCTCAAAATATCTGAAGATATGTCTTTATCTTGATTATGAAAAACCATAGTAACGATATAATATGGGGAGTGGTTCGAAAACTCCCCAAAGTCACCAGACTCATCAACAAATATACTTAATTTCTTCACGAGAACTCCTAAATAAATATGGCGGACAGTCTGCCCGCCAATCGGTTGGACCTGGGTTAAATAACCAGCCCACAACTAGAATTATATTATCATAACATCCACTATTTCACAACTAAACAGTTGCATACACATATCCACAATAGAGTTATTATCCCACAAATCACTCCTTGTAATACATCAATCTCACATATCAGCGATCGCCTTTTTGCATTCTTCCACAATGAACGCCCTCTCGGTTATGTTCATGTCGCCGTTATTCTCGGTATTCTTCATTATCTCCTTTATGCCGTCGGCATCCCCGTGTACAAAGCAGTCGTTGATGTTGTTTACCTCGGCCATGATGTTATCCCTAATGGTCTTGAACTTATTGTCTTCGAGCTTCATAACCGTCTCGGGTCTTTTCTCGAAATACCTTCTCCACTTATCGACGTTGCTGTCCCTGAAAGTCGTGTCAGCGGCATAGAATCCGAATTCAAAGAGCCTGTCCAAAGACGTCATGGGGTCGTTTGCGGCTTCCCTCTTTATCCTCCTGAGCTTTGACTTAAGGAGCGACGTTCCCTTCATGTAGACGGCGTATTTTTTGAACTTGGAAGGATCGCTGAAGAACAGGTATGTCCATATGCCTTCCAGGATGTATTTCTTTTCGGGATGATCGGAAGCGAACTTCATCGCGAACTTTATGAACTTGACGAACACTTCTCCCCTGTCGGCAAACATATCGCGCTCATTTATCGATATGTAGTACTTTGAACCTTCGCCCGAGAAGAACGAATAAAGAAGATCCCCCATGGCCTTCAACTCATCCAGCGTATAGTGGTCCTTCACGCAGACGATGTCGTCAAGGGACACCTTCTCTATGTCTTCGCCTTCGTATTCTTTTGTGAGCACGGATTTGCCCGAACCGGAATAACCTATGACAAAGCACAGATTTATCTTCCCCTCATCGAAGGCCTTCTTGTTATAGTAGAGATCGGGCTCTGATATCAGCAATGTTTCGTTAATGGGAATGGGCGACTCGAACCTGTAACGGTAGCTCATCTTGATGAACATATCAGGAACTGTGTACCCGAAAAGCCTGACCGAATAGTAATCCGAGAACCTCCTGTCACGCCTCGTGAGCATCAGGTACTTTCTCAGCGTATCGAGGAGCTCCTCACGAGAACCCACATCCTCGCCTATAAGCGCCAGGTCGTTCCTTGAACAGAGCTCGTCAAATCTTATTTCATCATCAGGTACTAAATTATCCATTGCCTTTGCCTCTTCAAGATAATAGTACAATACTATCAAAGTGTGAAGTGAATCCCACTGCAACATTTTCCCTGCCCGCCTTGTATATATGGCAGAAACCAACTTGGAGGAAACACAAAATGAAGAGAATAATATGCATCCTGATGGCAGTTATCACGATAATAGGCATGACTGCATGCGGGAAGTCAAAGGTAGATATAGAAGAGCTCAAGCAGATAAAAGGAACGATGCTCACCATAACGAGCTCGTCCCAGGGCGAGATGACTCAGGAAGAGTATGAAAACTCTAAGTATGAGATATCCGTATCCTACGATGGAGCAGCTTACATCCCCAACCCCGTGAACTCTACAGGAATAATGATAACGGATAAGGATTATCTCAAGATATACAACTTCTGCACTAACAGCGTAAAGACCCATAAGTTCGACAACTATAAAGAAGATGTCTGCGACGGCACATCGTACTCATTCACCTTCTACGACGAGAATGGCGAAGCTCATAAGATCTACTCGGGTTACATCTACAACAACAAAGAACTCTCGGAGATCATAGACACAATAACAGCATACTCAGTCGATTAACAAAGCTCCCATTAGATGATGTCCTTATAAGCGGAAATGCCGCCCGGGCAAAAGAAAACCCGGACGGCATTTTTGTTTCAGTTTATATATCGGTTCTTACTGCATTACGCCGTCTTTACCGATCTTGTATCCGTCAATGGTCGTGTTGGTTGCCATCTTGCCGGAATTGTAGAAGTAATACCACTTACCCCCGATCTTCTTCCAACCTGTTACCATAGATCCGGAGGACTCGAAATAGAACCAGCTTCCGCCGATCTGTTTCCAGCTCTTTGCCATGGAACCGTCAGAATTAAAGTAATACCAGACCTTACCGATCTCCTTCCATCCCTTGGCCATAGCACCTGAGGATTCGAAGTAATACCAGACTCCGCCGATCTGCTTCCAACCCTTTACCATGGAGCCGGAGGACTCAAAATAGTACCATGCCTTGTCGATCTGCTTCCAACCGGTAACCATCTCACCTGTTGCTGATTCGAAATAGTACCACTTGCCGCTGATCTGCTGCCAGCCCTTCTGCATAGCACCGGACTTGTTGAAGTAATACCACTTGCCGCCGAGACTCTGCCAACCGGTCTGCATAACGCCCTTGTTGTCGAAATAGTACCAGGTAGCGTCGATCTCCTGCCATCCTGTTAACATCTTTCCATTCTTGTCATAGTAGTACCATTTGCCGCCGGAACTCTGCCAGCCTGTCAGGAACTCAGAAATGGTGAAATGATAAACGCCCAGATCGGAATCTCTAACGAAATAATAAGTTCCTCTCTCGAGAGTAAATACATTATCCGTTTTTTCCCAATCGAGCATATACCAACGTGTTAACTGTTTTCCGTCACTGTTATAGAGATAGAAATAACCGACACCTTCAGGTGTAGAGATCATGATCTTCATATCGTGAGACAAAGTAAATTTATACCAGTCGATCTCATCATTCTTTGCAAGGAAACCTGTATACGTCTTACCCAATTCGATTGGGGACGCATCCTTCATCTTGTTGTTTGTGCCTGAGCCGTTCTCGATGAAACTCTCGTTTGAACTGGTATAGCTGATGGTGAAGTTATAGTCACCTGTCGAATCGTCATAAACACGCTGACAAACACGGAAATAATAGACTCCTGCATTGAGGTATCTTTCCATAGTCGTATTACTTGCCTCAGACATACTATCCCAGTAGTGGGATTCGTTAATGACATTTTTTAATTCTCCATTGTCTTCATAAGACATGTAATATTGAACATACATCATTTCAGCATGAGCCTTAACCGTAACAAAACCGGAGTTAGGCAGTGTAACTTTATACCAGTCTGCCGTATTCGAACTGGTGATAGAACCGCTGACTTTCTGATCGAACTTGATGGCGGTGGCAGTCTTCTGGTCATTACCGGCAGCCATTACGCAAACAGGCAGCGCTACCGTCATTGTCACGACAGATAACAGCGTTACCAGCGCCTTTTTGAACACTTTTCCCTTCATAAAACGAATGCACTTCCTTTCAATGCAAAAATCTAAGGCCAAAACAACAGGCAGGCATCAAGCCTCACCTTAACCCGTATCGAATATAGTCAAATGCGTTTTGAAGATTGGTTTGGTCTAAAGTGATGATAGCCCATCACTCCTGACATTTCTACGGTGAAAACGAAAATTTTTAAAATTATTTTTACATATTTACCAAGTTGGTAAATAGCAAATAAAACACGGATAAACAGACAAAAAACGCCGCCCGCACAGAAGCACGGACGGCATTTATGCTTAAGTTAATCGATCAGGTATCAGACCATTACTCCGTCTTTACCGATCTTGTATCCGTCAATGGTCGTGTTGGTTGCCATCTTGCCGGAATCGTAGAAGTAATACCACTTTCCGCTGATCTGCTTCCAACCGGTTACCATAGCGCCGGATGAGCCAAAGTAATACCAGCTTCCGCCGATCTGTTTCCAGTTCTTCGCCATAGCACCAGACGACTCGAAATAATACCAGGTACCACCGATCTGTTTCCAGCCGGATACCATAGCACCTGAAGATTCAAAGTAATACCAGGTTCCGCTTATCTGCTTCCAGCCTGAAGCCATGGTGCCTGAACGGTCAAAGTAATACCACTTGCCGCTAAGCTGTTTCCAACCGGTTGCCATAGCACCGGAAGATTCGAAATAGTACCAGATGCCACTTATCTTCTGCCAGCCTGTCTGCATCACACCCGATGAATTCATGTAGTACCACTTGCCGCTTATGCTGACCCAGCCGGTCTTCATGATTCCTGTATTGGGGTCCATGTAATACCAGCTGCTGCCTGATTTCTGCCAGCCTGTCAGCATAGCACCCGTTGAGGGATCAAGATAATACCAGCTGCCGTCTATCTTCTGCCAGCCGGTCATCTTGACACCGTCAACATTGTAATAGTACTTAGCGCCGTCTTCTTCGATCCAGCCTATCTTTTCAGGTGTCAATACAGGAACAACTTCCTGAGCGACCAGGATCTCACCGCAAACGGAGCAATGCGATCCTTCTGTAAGACCTGTCTCTGTATGTGTAGGCTCTACGGCCGGATCAGTCACCGGTGTATGACCTTTAGCAGGAACAACTTCCTGCGCAACGATTACTTCATTACAAACAGAGCAGTGTGAACCTTCTGTCAGACCTGTATGTGTACAATCAGGTGCAACTGCATCGTCAGTAACAGGTTTGTGTCCTAAAGCAGGAACAGTCTCCTGTGCCACGAGCACCTCATTGCAGACTGAGCAATGTGAACCTTCTGTCAGACCTGTATGTGTACAATCGGGTGCGACCGCTTCATCAGTAACAGGAGTATGGACGTGATCCAATGCAGGGATTACTTCCTGGGCTACGATTACTTCACCACAAACTGAACAGTGACTTCCTTCAGTAAGGCCAGAATGCGTGCTGTCAGGCTCAACAGCAGGATCGATAACAGGTGTATGACCGGTTGCAGGTATATCCTCCTGCGCTAGAATTACTTCTCCACACGTTGAACAATGGCTGCCTTCTGTCAAACCAGTATGTGTACAATCAGGTGCTACTGCTTCATCTGCAACAGGGGTATGTCCAAGCGCAGGAACCTCTTCCTGAGCAACAAACACCTTGCCACACAGTGAACAATGCGAGCCTTCGGTAAGGCCGGTATTTGTACAATCAGGAGCAACAGCTTCATCTGTAACTTCGATATGACCGATAATGCTGGCATGGTCAATAGCCGGACAGCTTTTGAATGTCCTATTGTCACCAGTTGTAACATATTTAACATCACAAGGCATAGTTATGTTTTCAACATTACTACAGTAAGCAAAAGCCAGGTTTCCAAGTTTTTTAACTCCAGAAGGTATAGACAACGATTCTAAACAATAACAACAGCTAAATGTTGCGTCTTTAATCTCCGTAATTCCTTCAGGGATAACAACTGCTCCTGTTAAATTCTCGCAATCTCTAAATGCATATTCGCCCAGATATGTTAATCCCTTAGGAAGATTCAGATCGCCTGTTGCCTGTTTACAATACTCAAATGCGTGATCTCCAATACTTGTTACTCCTGATGGAATCACAAGTTTACACCCCTCTACTGCGCTGCTTGCATTGCAATTGCAATAGGCATAGTCGCCTATTTCTGTCACCGTACTCGGAATGTTGATTTCTTTCATGTTTAAACAACCACAGAAACAGTAATTACCAATCCTTGTAACACCCTCTGCTATACTCACTTCAAGTGAATCAACTTTACTCAAACGCCACGGCGTATATCGATAACTGTGTAAATTTGTAAAATAGTCTTCAAAATCCCATGTTGGTCCGAATCCAGTAATTGATACATATTCAAGCTTCTCACAGCCGCTGAATGCGAACACATCATATCCGCTTTCAAATGTTGTGTAACACGGAATCGTCAGTCTCTTCAGGCCGCAGAAAACCGCAAACGCTCCGTCTTCTATGGCCAATACACTTTCAGGGATCACCACATCTTCTACATTCTCACAACCGGAAAAGGTTCCTTTCTTTATTGTTGTAATGCCATTAGGAACATCTATCTTTCCCGCTATTTTCTCGCACTCAAAAAACGCATATTCGCCTATATTCTTAACACTTGCAGGAATCTCTAAACCTGTTAGGTTTGTACAATAACCAAAAGCCCCGGCACCGATGCTCGTCACTTTATTGGGTATAACTAATTTCTGATTGGCTTTACAACCATAATACGCTCCGGTTCCGATACTCGTTACGGTATTCGGAATATCGATATTTGTCACTTTAGTAGAAGCAAATGCATAATCCTGAATATTCGTTATACCTTCATCAATCTCTACCTCAATGCTTTCAGCCTTGCTAAGATACCAAGGTGTATTTCCCGCATGATTTATACTTACGTTCCCTATATCAGTTCCCCAATATGTTGGCTTTGCAATAATCATTTCACCCTGACCAGTTATCCGGACATGGTTTACACCGCCCGAAGAATACTTATCCAATTTGAATACCGTATCATTTTCCAACACGAAACTTGTACCAGGGATTATGAGATCCCTTAACGAATCACAATATGCAAACGCATAATCTCCAACAGATGTAACACCATCGTGTATCGTCAACTTATTTATCTTTCTACATTCACTAAATGCAAATGTCGGAATCTCGGTAATTCCTTCAGGAATAACAACTGCTCCTGTTAAATTCTCGCAATCTCTAAATGCATATTCGCCCAGATATGTTAATCCCTTAGGAAGATTCAGATCGCCTGTTGCCTGTTTACAATACTCAAATGCGTGATCTCCAATACTTGTTACTCCTGATGGAATCACAAGTTTACACCCCTCTACTGCGCTGCTTGCATTGCAATTGCAATAGGCATAGTCGCCTATTTCTGTCACCGTACTCGGAATGTTGATTTCTTTCATGTTTGAACAACCACAGAAACAGTAATTACCAATCCTTGTAACACCCTCTGCTATACTCACTTCAAGTGAATCAACTTTACTCAAACGCCACGGCGTATATCGATAACTGTGTAAATTTGTAAAATAGTCTTCAAAATCCCATGTTGGTCCGAATCCAGTAATTGATACATATTCAAGCTTCTCACAGCCGCTGAATGCGAACACATCATATCCGCTTTCAAATGTTGTGTAACACGGAATCGTCAGTCTCTTCAGGCCGCAGAAAACCGCAAACGCTCCGTCTTCTATGGCCAATACACTTTCAGGGATCACCACATCTTCTACATTCTCACAACCGGAAAAGGTTCCTTTCTTTATTGTTGTAATGCCATTAGGAACATCTATCTTTCCCGCTATTTTCTCGCACTCAAAAAACGCATATTCGCCTATATTCTTAACACTTGCAGGAATCTCTAAACCTGTTAGGTTTGTACAATAACCAAAAGCCCCGGCACCGATGCTCGTCACTTTATTGGGTATAACTAATTTCTGATTGGCTTTACAACCATAATACGCTCCGGTTCCGATACTCGTTACGGTATTCGGAATATCGATATTTGTCACTTTAGTAGAAGCAAATGCATAATCCTGAATATTCGTTATACCTTCATCAATCTCTACCTCAATGCTTTCAGCCTTGCTAAGATACCAAGGTGTATTTCCCGCATGATTTATACTTACGTTCCCTATATCAGTTCCCCAATATGTTGGCTTTGCAATAATCATTTCACCCTGACCAGTTATCCGGACATGGTTTACACCGCCCGAAGAATACTTATCCAATTTGAATACCGTATCATTTTCCAACACGAAACTTGTACCAGGGATTATGAGATCCCTTAACGAATCACAATATGCAAACGCATAATCTCCAACAGATGTAACACCATCGTGTATCGTCAACTTATTTATCTTTCTACATTCACTAAATGCAAATGTCGGAATCTCGGTAATTCCTTCAGGAATAACAACTGCTCCTGTTAAATTCTCGCAATCTCTAAATGCATATTCGCCCAGATATGTTAATCCCTTAGGAAGATTCAGATCGCCTGTTGCCTGTTTACAATACTCAAATGCGTGATCTCCAATACTTGTTACTCCTGATGGAATCACAAGTTTACACCCCTCTACTGCGCTGCTTGCATTGCAATTGCAATAGGCATAGTCGCCTATTTCTGTCACCGTACTCGGAATGTTGATTTCTTTCATGTTTGAACAACCACAGAAACAGTAATTACCAATCCTTGTAACACCCTCTGCTATACTCACTTCAAGTGAATCAACTTTACTCAAACGCCACGGCGTATATCGATAACTGTGTAAATTTGTAAAATAGTCTTCAAAATCCCATGTTGGTCCGAATCCAGTAATTGATACATATTCAAGCTTCTCACAGCCGCTGAATGCGAACACATCATATCCGCTTTCAAATGTTGTGTAACACGGAATCGTCAGTCTCTTCAGGCCGCAGAAAACCGCAAACGCTCCGTCTTCTATGGCCAATACACTTTCAGGGATCACTACTTCCTCTACGCTTTCGCAGCCGGCAAAGGTATTCTTCTCTATTATTGATACGCCATCGGGAATTTCAAGTTTACCTGATATATTTGCACAGTAATAGAACGCTTCTTCGCCAATTGTTCTTACGCCAGAAGGGATTTCCACTTCACCATACAATCCATCGCACCAGTAAAATGCAGCCTTTGAAATACTGTTTAACTCCTTCGGGAGTTGTACATTTATAATTTTCCTGCAGTTACGGAAGCATTCTTCTCCAATATCCATTACGGAATCATAAGCATTACTATCAAAAGAAGCGTTTTTATTTAGTTCAAAAACCTCTCCATTATATTCATACCATCCCCTATAACCACAGAATAACGAATTAACCAGAGAAACATAAAAAAATTGCACATGGCCATGTGTTATGGAGTCCATTATTGTTCCGCTCTCACTAAAGAAGAGTGTTATTAACTTCATATTATCAACTGAATAGCAATCAATCAGCGATAATAAATCAGAAAACTTGGCTTTAGCCAGAACAATATCTGAACGGTTATGAATTTCTATCTGAACTAATTCCTTTATCCGCCTCCCTGTTCGAGATGAACGTATACTATCATAACTCAGATCATCATCGCTTTCTTTCAGCCAACTGCAACACGATTCATATAACTCATCATATTCTTTCGCTAACGAAACATTATATTTGCAGAAAAGCGAATAGACATTATTAGCAGCAGCACCAGATTCAAAATCAGATTTAATTGTAGCTATTGTTGTGCATAAGATCACAACAGCTTCAAAATTATTATAAGAAATAACATCCCACAATGAAGAATTGTTCTTTCCGCCAAGTGCAAATGCAACAAATCTAAACAGAACTTGGAACTGTGATGACATAAAAGTGTCCTTGTCTGGAACAAGTGTCCTTAAAAGACTTAGATATGCAGATGGGTCATCTTCCGAACGGCAATCCAACCCGGATAATCGTTTAAACTGATAATAAACATTATCCTGTGTAGGCAGTGCACCACTATAGACATAGATATCAACGCCATTACGCTTATAGCCCCAATCCTCCATAGGGAGTAATGTAATCAAATCACCAGGATTGTTAATATTGTATATGTTTTTAAGAGATTGATCTGCGTTACGGCTAACAGCAGGACATGCAAAAGCATATCCGAATATCTGTTTATCAGGAATCGAAGTACTCTTATCCAGTCGCGCGGCAATAATATTTGTTACTGCGGCACCACGGCTATGTCCAGTAAGGAGAACGACCGTTTTTGATAGGCTTGCCCCATCAGTATTGATCTGTTCAATTAAATCATCATAAACTTCATCAGCTGCAAGATAGAATCCTTCGTGATCATCTCCTTCACCAAGGTTAAAATCACTGTACCATTCAGCATTTGGACCCGTGCCTCTTATCGGCACGCAATAAACCGTATATCCATCAATAACCTTACGTCCAATAGTGTAGGCCACATGGTCATTATCATTGATTGAAAGTCTGCCATCATCGTATGATTTCGACATAGCAATAGGATTTACAATTGTAAAATGCATATCTTCAAAGATATCGCCAATTGTAATCGGATCATATGCAGCAGCAGCCAAGGCAACACTCATCTTTGCGACTTCACCGTTGAGCTTCGTACTATCCTGAAGGAAATATCCATCATTATAAGTAAACTGAGAATGTACTTTTCCTCTATCACTATTTGCATTATCGTATTTGTATTGGATCTGATAAGTATTATGTTTAGCTACAGGATTCTCGTAAACTGTCGATGCCTCTGCCAAGGTAACACCACCAATAATAAAACCAACTACAACGGATAATAAAAAGCTTTTTATCTTCATACTTAGTCTCCCTGGTCAAATCCACAAAGGTGAATCAATTGACTATTGCCTTTGCATAAGGCGCCAATCTGTCACCCATTTCTTCATTATCAGTCCACAACTCACACTGAAGCATAACTGTCTCTAACGCATCCTCCATTCCTTCCGGGGGATACTTATACTTCTTGAGCAACTTCTTTATCATCATTCTCATCTTGGCTCGGGCGGTCTCACGTTTCTGCCAATCGATGGTTTTATTCTTCCGCAATGTCTCAGTAAGTTCTTTTGTAAGAGCAACAAGTTCTTTGTTCTCGTAGAAATCCTTGATTGCCTGCGGTTTGGTCAAAGCATCGTAGAAGGCGAGTTCTTCATCAGAAAGACCCAATTCATTTCCTTCTTCTCTGCTCAACTGGATTTCGTTAGCCATCTTCATCAGCTCTTCGATGACTATCTGATTATTGATCATTGAATTGATGTATTGATTCATCAGTCTCTGCATTCTCTCGCTGAAGACCTCAGACTTTACAACATTCGTCCGGCGGTAAACAATAACCTGTTCCTCGATGAGTCGTTTGAGAAGTTCTACAGCCAGATTCTTGTGCTTCATCTTAGAAATCTCTTCCAGGAAACTTGGATCAAACAACGAGAACTCTTCTCTGACACCGTCGAAAAGGTTGATGACACCTTCACTCTTGATACTCTGTTTCAGCAATTCATTAATGCGGTCATTGATTTCTTTAAGTGAGAGCTTTGACTTTACCGTTACCAACACGCGACCCGCCATTACTCTTACCGCTTCAAAGAATGCGGCTTCTAACCTTTCTTCTTCATTTGCCAAAGAAGAACAGAGCGACAAAGCCTGATGTAATAACAATGATTCTTTTAAATATGTTTTCAGCAATTCATCCTCATCGGGAGCGGCTATATAATTCACTGCTCCGGTTATAGCTTTTGCTCTTTCCAGATCAGAACCATTAAGGAAGGAACTGTAATCATAACCATGAAGAAGATCTCTGCACACTGCGAGTTTTTCCTGGAATTTCGGATAAGCCACTTTCGTAACATCCGTGTCGCCATATTTCTTCTTATCACGGTCGGTATAATCGTTCATTGCCTGCTTAAGCGCATTGGCGATACCAACATAATCAACTACAAGGCCGCCCTCTTTGTCTTTGAAGACACGGTTAACTCGTGCTATCGCCTGCATGAGATTATGACCTGACATAGGCTTATAGACATACATTGTCGCAAGTGACGGCACGTCAAATCCCGTAAGCCACATATCGACAACAATGGCTATCTTTAGAGGATCTTCATTATCCTTAAACTTCTTGGCAAGCTCCTCTTTGTGGTGTTTATTGCCAATGATCTTACGCCATTCCTCGGGATCCTTATTGCTCTCAGTCATAACGACAGCAACTTTTTCTGTCCAGTCAGGCCGCAATTCGATTATCTTATGGTAAATGTCGATTGCTATAGCGCGTGAATATGCAACTATCATTGCTTTTCCGGTAAGGATATTGGCTCTGTTCTCTTCATAGTGGCTAAGGATATCCTTTACAAGAGAATCAATGGTCTGCGGATTTCCCAGAACAGCCTCCATTTTACCAAGCATCTGCTTGCTCTTCTCGATTACCGCTTCATCAGCCTGATCAGTTGACTCAAGAAGATCATATTCCTGATCGATCAGCTTGATCGTCTCTTTATCCAGTTTGAGGTTAACTACGCGACTCTCATAATAGACCGGTCTTGTTGCGCCATCTTCAACCGCCTGTGTCATGTCGTAGATATCAATATAATCTCCAAACACTGCTCTTGTATTATGGTCTTTTGAAGAAACCGGTGTTCCGGTAAAGCCGATAAACGTAGCATTAGGCAGACAATCTCTGATTATCCTTGCCGTACCGATAACGCGTTTGGCAATCTTTTCACCATCCTCGTTTGTCGTCATCTTTATCTGCTCTGTAAGTCCGTACTGGCTTCTGTGTGCCTCATCCGCCATGACGATTATATTCCGTCTGTCAGATAAAGCCGTCCCGGATTCCTCGAACTTTTGCATCGTAGTAAAGATAATTCCGTTTGCCGTTCTGGAGTTAAGCCAATTCATCAGGTGTTCACGGCTCTGAGCGTGCTCCGGTGTCTGACGCAAAAAATCACTGCATCTGGCAAATTGAGAGAACAACTGGTCATCAAGATCGTTACGGTCAGTTATCACTACGATCGTCGGACTCTCCAGTGCCTGCTGCAGAAGATGAGCATAAAAGACCATAGATAACGACTTACCGGAACCCTGCGTATGCCAGAACACGCCGCCTTTGCCGTCGCCACCTTCTGCAGATGCATTCTTTGTGCTCTCTATAGCTTTACGGACGGCAAAGTACTGGTGATACCCGGCAAGTATCTTATGTGAGTTAATCCCCTCAACGTCAAAACAGATGAAGTTCTTAATTATATCCATCAGTCTTTCACGGACGAAAATGCCTTCGAAGAAAGTATCAAACTGAGCATATTGAGTGTTCTCATAACTGCCATCCTTCGTCTTCCATTCCATGAAGCGGTCTTCGCCGGAGGTTATAGTTCCGGCCTTGGAAATATACATGTCACTCATAACGCATATAGCGTTGTAAATGAACATAGAAGGTATCTCCTGCATATAATTGCGGATCTGCAGAAACGCTTCCGAGGCATCAGTCTCTTCACGAGAAGGAGACTTGAGTTCAATGAGGACTATCGGCAAGCCATTTAGGAAGACTAAGACATCCGGACGCTTATTACTGTTCTCAACAAACGTCCACTGGTTGGCAACTATAAAAGAGTTGTTGTCGACGTTTGCATAATCCGCAATATAAGCTATGTCATACTTTGTCTCTCCACCTTCATGATAACTGACCTCAATGCCATTCTGAAGATAGTTCATAAATATGGTATTCTTCTGAACCAATGTGCCGTTCTCAAAGTTATGGAGCTTATACAAAGCATCGGCAATAGCAGCATCAGGCAGTTTAGGATTCAGTCTGCGCAGAGAATCTGCAAGGACGCTCTCGTACAAAGGACTCTTATAATCCCTCTCCAAATCGGGGCCGTAAACATATTGATACCCCATATTCTGAAACAGTGCAATAACGGAATTCTCATAATTGGCTTCATCAAATGCCATAATCTTGCCCCTTCCGATTCGCAATTATCTTTTATTGTATAACTTCCGGAAGCATTATTCACTCACTTATATGTGAACATTTCGTTTGGATTTATTAACACACCACTATCCTATGTATTTCCGATGAGCCGACTTGACATTGCTCTGCTTAACCATTGCATACATCAGAGTCGTATCTATCCGCTGATGCCCCAAAAGCCTTTGAAGCTGTTCTATCGGCATTCCCTTATCTATAGCCTTGGTAGCCAAAGTCCGTCGAAACTTATGCGGATGAACTCTCGAAATATTCATCTTCCGACCCATCTTACGGAGCCGGTACTCTATACCACCAATCATGATGCGGTCATGCGGTGCCCGAAGCGTTACGAAAAGCGCCGGATTATCATCTGTTCTGCTGTCAAGGTAATTCTGCAAATGAATCTTGGTCCTGGCATCAAAGTATACGACACGTTCCTTGTTGCCTTTTCCAAACACAACACATTCCCGCTCAATAAAGTTAATATCCTCCCTATTCAAAAGAACCATCTCGCCGACACGCATTCCTGTAGAAGATAAAAGTTCGATCATCGCCAGATCTCTCAACTCCGTACAATTGTCACGCATCAGTTCCAGTTCTTCATCTGAATATGTCTCCTTTATGTTGCTGGCAGTCTTGATCTTATGAATGCGTCTCACGGGACTTTTAATTATATAATCCTCATCCTCCAACCATGAAAAGAAACTGGACAGAATCCTTCGAATATTATCGATAGTCACTCGGCTCGATTGATTTTTTCTTTGATATTCGATCAGATAAGCGCGTAGATCTTCGGTATTAATGTGACATATGCCTTTCCCCAGAAAGGACAACATAGCATTTATTGTAGTCTGATAGTACTTGAGAGTTTTCTCCGAACAACCCTCTATCCGCTTTGAAGACACGAACATTTCCAAAAGGTTCCTATTATCTTCATAATCTGATTTGTTTTCCTCAGCAACAAAGTAAAGTCGAAACGCATTTTCCAATACTTGCTTCAATTGGATTAGCTGTGAATTGTCTAGTATCGGTAACATCTGTTGCATAACTTCATAAACTATTTGATCAGTCATATTGTTCTCCTTCATAAATTGGTATTAGAGAACAATACATGCGTTATCTGACATTAATCAACCGAATACAGTTGCTATTACTCGCATCAATGATAATTTAGCGGTTTATATTTCGATTTCAGATACGTCAAGTTCTCCGGACATCAAGCGAGGGAGCAAGCAATCTCGAATGTTTGTTAGGCGACAAATCTCATCGCAGTTGTTTCTTATAGCTTGATCCATAGGAGCAACTACAGCCTCAAAGCTATCAAGAACCGCTTGGGGTGGAATTTTAATTGGCATAGAGTTCAAAGCATCTCGGTTGATTGAACCAAACACAGTGCCTTCGCCATTAAAAACATCAAGTTGATCACGAAGATCAAACATAGTATATAGGACGAAGGACTGATGCCCATCTTTTGATCTGATAGCGCTAAGCCCGCGACCAATACAACAATCCTCATAAGCTACATTCATATCACCAACAGGGGCTCTCACACTCATAAGCGCATCATTTGCCTGTGCCATTCGTTTGGGATCTGTAGTGTAAAGACGTCTAGTAGGGAATCTAAAGCCAAATTCAGCTCTTCCTTGAAAGAATACGGTTCCATTGCCATCTTCGTTATATGTGTCGCCTTTAGGTGATTGTCCCATAGTTACGATTGCAACATCAGATAGTGTGCCCCGAGTCCAAGTTTCATCGGCATTATCAACAATCATATTGGAGTAAATAGTTCTTGCTTGCTCCTGTAAATTCTGATTTATTTTTTCATTGATGGTTATTTTTTCATTCAAAGAATCAATATAGCTCGCAATTATATTCTGTTCCTTTAGCGAGGGCAGTTTTAACCTTAATTTCTTAGCCGCTCCAACATTATAGTGCTGCTGAACAGCTCCAACCAGATTTGAACTGATCACACCATATGATAAGTTCAAAAAAGCAGCTAGAAAAGTAGAGTTAATTCTCGTGTGATCTGGTTTAATTATAACCAGATCAGAACAATTCCATTCTTCGTTTTTTTCTGGTATAACTGCGCTAGCACCCGGATTCCCTGTTCGCACGATCACTACATCACCGGCTTCTAATTGTGATTTCTTTATCGACCTGTGAAAAGGCTCATCAATAAATCTTTCATCTGCCAAGTTGATTCGGAATGGTTCGACATTTTGTGACCTGAGAAATCGAATTCCATTATTAACATAATGATTCGTGGTTTTCCCAACAAAACCAACAGTCAAATCAGCAACGTCCTCTAAACTTATGTCAATCCAATTTTTCGATTTATCCATAATAAATAATTAGCTTTTATATCTATACTTGCAAATCACATGTTCATCTAAAACGTTAAACAAGAACATTGTGTTCTTAATTAAGACATCAATATCGAATTTATATGTTTCTTGTAATGGCTCTGCTTTTTTGCTTATTCCATAACGCAAAGCCATTTCATTATTGTCAATTTTCTCAACTTCCTGTAAAAACGAGGTGATATCTTTGGAATGTGGAATATCTTTTTCGTCTAGGTCATTCCATACTGTAAGCACACTGTGCCCCTTTAGTTCAGCCATTCCCTTTGCTATTTGACATTCTTTTAGTTTCAGTTCTATTGAATGTTTACAAGAAAATGCGCAGGGGATAACATAATATGAAACTGTCTCTCCATCTCTATCATTTACAATAGCTCCATGTAAATACAGTGCTGATTGAATGTAATCCATAGCCATATGTGATAAAACTTCTGAAGAATAGTATTCATTATTGGAAAAATCTTCAATCTTTTCTTTTGTTCTAAGGTGCTTCATTATGCCAACATAAGACAAATCCGAAAATCTTTCACCTGTTAAAACACTTTGCATTTCGTAATCATCAGGAACATTATCGAAAATCATTTGATGATATGAACGTATATTTCCGTTTTCATCATATCTAGCTCTCATTGTTTCGCTTAATTTCCTTTCCTAAGAATTGTTATTATCTACGTCGATAAATGATAATTTAGCGGTCTAAACATCTATCTCAGAGACATCTAATTCGCCAGACATTAGTTTGGGTAAAAGTGTGTCTCGTAATTCGGCTAAACGCTGATTCTCGTTGTCGTTATTCATAATCATTGTAAGCAATGGTTCTGTAAGACTGTTGAACTCTTCGTTGATGTTCTCACTTGCAATCCAGACAGGAGAATTCTTTATCTCTGTCGAAGAAAGGTTAACTTGAACCCCACTGTTAGCTCTGCTTCTTAAATCCTTCAAGAAATCAAAACTGTTAGTTAACAGATATATGTATGCATAGGATGTGTTCTTATATCCATTGCTTCGCAAAAGTCCAACACGTTGATTAACAATATATTGGTTATCGACTGTCATAAGTGCCGTGTTACCAAGAATTGCCACATTATCTTTCATATCTGTCATTGCCATAAGCACATCGCCCTTGTGAAGGACATATTTAGTAAGAGTACTGCATTTATTTATTGGATACCAACTTTTTGTTCCTCCTGAATTAAATCCACCACCACGATTAATATGTCCCTGCTTAAACACTCGATAACAACCGGGTTCGGGAGCGTCAAGAAGTTCCTTGCTTTTGAAAGCATATCCATTTGAAAAATCAACTATATCTTGAAGTGTTCCTGATTCCCAATCATTTGGAATCGAACCGTTAAAACGTGAAAAGTCAATAAAATAAGATGTAAGGATAGCATTAGCCTGCTGAAGTAAATTCTGATTTATAGCACTATTTACGGATATTTTATCATCTATAGATTGAAGGATTTCTGCAATTGTATTCTGTGTTGAAATTGGAGGTACAGGAACAAGCATTTTCCTAAAATTGGTTTTGCTAAGCTTTTTTTGTACGCTTCCAATAGTCAAACTGTCCATCATAAATTGACCGTAGATGCTTTTAAGCCAATAATAATAGAAATCGTCGCTATCTTTGAATTTAACTAGTATAGAATTGGGGGCCAAACTCATCTTAGAATATAATCGAGGACACCTGAACACTCCGCCTATAATCCCAACATTAGAAATTAATATTTCATTCCCATATAATTTTGTTTTTGACAAAAAATCATAGGCGTTTTTATCTATGAAAATAAAGGGTCCAACAAAGCCTTTGCTAAAATCCGTATATCTTACCATCCAAGCATATTCAGGCTTGTCATAGTATTTCACGTTATCAGCTAAAGACTTAAAACTACCATTTGAAGTATAGTCAGTAACTAGCTCTGAAGCTTCATCTATTGTTGTAATACCCCAGGAAGCGGGTATTTTCCCCCATGGTGTAGATTTCCATTCATTCATTAATTTTATCCTCTAGCATTAATCATATTCAGTAGTAAACAAAATGATAATTACATTCAATAATCGAAACTATAACTGTCAAATATCATAGCCAATCGCGCCCAACTTCTTCTTAATCTCATCTTCTAGTTCATGAGATTTAGCAAACAAGTCTGATAGCTCAGATGTTAATCTGGTCATCTTTTCTTCAAAAGGCTCGCCATCATCTTCTTGTTCTTCTATACCGACATATCTTCCCGGAGTGAGGATATAGTCCTGCTTAGCAATATCTTCTATAGAAGCTACAGAACAGAATCCCTTCACATCTTCAAGCGTTCCGTTTTGGAACGCTTCAAATGTATCCGCAAGTTTCTGTATATCTTCTTCCGTGAAATCTCTGTGTTTACGGTCAACCATATGACCCATCTTGCGGGCATCAATGAAAAGCGTCTTTTCTTTTTGTTTTTTACCTTTTGTTATAAACCAAAGTGTAACCGGAATCGTAACACTATAAAACAACTGAGTAGGCATTGCGACAATGCCTTCAATCAGGTCATCTTCGATAATCCGCTTACGGATCTCGCCTTCACCGCTTGACTGTGTTGACAAAGCACCATTTGCAAGAACAAGACCGATTTTTCCGTTAGGAGCAAGGTGATGGATCATATGCTGGATCCATGCATAGTTTGCATTGCCTGCAGGCGGAACCCCATATTTCCATCTGACATCATCAAGGAGTTTCTCCTGATTCCAGGGATGATAATTAAACGGCGGGTTTGCCAGAATGAAATCTGCCTTCAGAGTGGGATGCAGATCATTAGTAAATGTATCAGCCTGATACGGGCCAAAATCAGCATCTATTCCACGGATAGCCATATTCATCTTAGCCATCTTCCAGGTATCCGCATTTGCTTCCTGGCCGTATACAGCTATGCTTCCTCTGTTTCCGGAATGCGCTTCGATAAACTTAGCACTCTGAACGAACATACCTCCCGAACCACAGCAGCAATCATAAACTCGGCAGTTCTCAAACGGTTTAAGAATAGAAACGAGTGTCTTAACAACGCTGGCCGGTGTATAGAATTCTCCTCCGCCAACACCTTCCTTTTCAGCAAACTGAGCAATGCAGTATTCGTATGTTCTACCGAGAAGGTCCTCGCTGGCTTCAGTGTCACTCATATCGATATTGTTTGTGAATATATCTACAACGTCACCAAGGACTTTCTTATCAAGATCCGGACTGGCATAATTCTTAGGCAGAACATTCTTGAGATTTTTGTTCTCGTCTTCGATTGCGCGCATCGCTTCATCTATAACTTTGCCTATCTCTGGAGTATGGGCCGCAGATGATATCTTCTCCCATCTGGCTGACTCAGGAACATAGAAGACATTTTCCATGGTATAGGCGTCTCTGTCGTTTTCAAAGCCGTCGCCTTCAGCAACAAGTTCTTGATATCTTTTATCAAAAGCAGCAGATATATATCTGAGGAAGATCAATCCGATAATAACTTTACGGTATTCGGCTGCAGGTATATGTCCCCACAAAACACAAGCAGCATCCCAAAGTTGTTTTTCGAATCCTATATTTGCATTCGTCTTATTTGCCATATAACAAGTCTCCTTGAAGCATTGCTAACTGTATTATAACTATATTGCCATCCACTAATAGGACAGTTTTTGGGCACGACTAAATTATAATATAAGAAAGGTTAAGATTCTTTGAACAATTTCCAAAGGCAAAGACGCAACACAAACATTCTTGAACATTTCAATAACCCACACAAACAATCATTTCGAGATCAATAAGAATTATCTCAACAGATTGTAACCATTCGCTGAAATCGTCCACAGCTTGTGGACAATTTTAGAATCCTATGCATACCGTGAGCTCTCAACAAGCTCTAAATAGACAAGTGAAAGGCAATCCAGACTATTTATTTCAAGTTTATCCCTACCTCCAATTTAGTCATTTCGCCCCAAATGACTAAATTGGAACTTATCATGACTAAATTGAAATATCGTCTTTCCCGTTCCAAAACACAGTATTTTTCCTCTTTCCCCGACACTCTTCCTCCGCTCTGTCGCTTAATCAACAGATCACCCCGACATTACTGATTGTTCGTGTGTACTGTTTTGACGATACTGAAGCCATCAAACAAAAACACAAAGTCATTAGGAGGAAATGAAAATGACAAACACAATGGTAAGAGATATCGAATTGGACGAGCTTGAGATCGTATCAGGCGGAACGGTAACGGAGTTTCAGCAGATCATGTACGCTTATATCGAATCCCCAATCGGGAAAATGCTCCCTTCATTGGCAGGTGGTCATATACCCGGCCTTAACAACGCATCCGCTGCCATTATGGAATCCAGACTCGAGGAAGATTTCGACGTCATAGCAAACATCAGCTTAGGCTTCTGCGGAACAGGCATCGGTTCTGATCCCAACACCTACAAGGATAAGAAGACGGGTCAGCCCCTGACACATGAACAGGTGCTCCAGAGAATCAGGAGTATGAAGTAAAGGCGGACATCACCATGACCATAAACAAAGAGATCGAACTTAACGAGCTTGAGATCGTATCAGGCGGTACGGTAACAGAATTAGAGGAGCTTTTGAGAGCTTACATGACGGTATCAACATCCGGAGACCCCATTACATTTGTCGGTGGTCATCTGCCCGGTCTGAACTACGCAAGTGCAGGTGCAATGGAAGAGGTGCTCGAGCATGATTTCGGCGTAATCGCCGACATAGATCTGGGGTTCTGCGGATTGGGCATCAGTTCAGACCCAAACACTTACAAGGACAAGATAACAGGTCAGCCACTGACTCACGCACAGGTGATCAGAAGGATTAAGGACCGTTTTTCCTGATATTTACCCCCTGATAAAGACAGCCGGAGTTGCGACCGGCTGTCTTTTATTTTGCTTACAGATATTCTATCTCTTCGCAGTCGTTGAACTTCGCGAAGTCCTTAACTGTCTTCTCGAGTGCCGCATTCAGTTTTTTGGTCTGACGGACGTCCTCTTCCCACCAGATGTTCCTTACCTCAAGGACTCCGGTCTTCCTGTCGGGCACGACTTCGATGCGTCCGACAAATCTGTCGCCGAAGAGGACGGGCAGAACGTAATAACCGTATTTGCGTTTTACAGCAGGCGTGTATATCTCCCAAGAATACTGGTAGTCCCATAATGCGAGGATAAGGGACTTGTCCCACATCAGAGGATCTAAGGGTGCGATAAATGACATCCTGGGCTTCAGATCGGCTGTACCTTCAAGGATCGCATTCATGAGATTAGCGTCTTCTGCCCTGTAGTAGAAAGGCTGCTTTATCCCTTCCACCATGACGGGAATTATCTTCCCTTCTTCTGTCAGTGTCTCAAGAGCCTGTTTGCGTTTCTCGGCATTTATGTCCAGACCCAGGAATGCCGTGCTGTTCTTGTCCCAGAGAAGGCCTGCCGCACCGATGCGTCTCAGGACTCGCCAGCAAAGGAACTCCTCTTCCGTCTTGCACGGATTGTCCGCTTCAAGGATGTCTTTGGAAAGATGCCTGCCTGCGAGATCGTAGTATTTGCGGCTCCCCTTCTTGTGATGGATCACGAGCTCGCCGTCGGTATAGAGCTGCTCCAGGACAGATCGTGCCGCCTGGGATTTCTTCTGCCAGTTGCCGCTCCAGTGCATAGATGAATGCCAGAAGATCTCACCTTCTATCGGGAGGGAATCGCTCGATACGGGACCGTTTGCTTCGATGTATTCGATTGCCTGTTTCTCCAGTCTCTTAAGTCCCTTGAACGTCCTTCCGAGCTTCCTGCTCCTGTCCCTGTATGATGAAAAATAAGGCCAGTCTTCGGAAGGCCAGATGGAGAGTTCCTTATCTGCATAGTCGACGAGCTTTCTGTCCTTATAGAGAAGGTCGTGGAGCATCGTCTTTTTAAAGCCCTTTACTCTGGACTGCAGTGTGAGTTCAGCATTCTTGCCACATACGTCAACCGGGTCGTACTGTATGCATCCTGCCTGACGGACATAAGCATACGCTCCGTCTTTTCCGGTGAAGCGGTGTGATCCTATGAGCCCCTGCTTGGAGAGGATAAACTGTCTTGCCTGTTGTCTGGTTATAGTCTGCATATATTTTGTCTGCTCATACGAGAGGGTTTTCATCTTCAAAATGCACAAGGAATTCTTCAAGGAATCTGTGTCTTTCCTCAGCCATCTTCCTTGCCGTTTCAGTATTCAGTCCGTCCTTGAGCAACAAGAGCTTGTCGTGGAAATGTTCTATGCTCTCTTCTAAAGACCTTCCGTTCTTGCCACCATATGCGAATGTGCGCGCAATGCCGATCGCGCCCATGGCATCGAGTCTGTCCGCATCCTGCACTATCTTTGCTTCCAAAGTATCGGGAGTCTTCCCTTTGTTCTTGCTGAAGGAGACCGAGTTGATGATGCTGACAATGAATGTGATTCGCTCAGCATCCACACCGTGTTCTTTCAAAAAACCGGCTGCATTCGCGTTGTCTTTTGTATCGAAGAGTTTATGGTCATCAACATCGTGGAGGAGTGATGCAAGAGCAACCGCTTCCATATCGCAGCCGTGCTCTTCCTTTGCTATCTTCACGGCATTCTCATATACCCTTAAGCTGTGGTTCAGATCGTGTCCGTCAGAGTGACCTTCGAACAGTTTGGTTATGTATCTCTTTGCTTCTTCAATGAGGTTTGTATCCATTTACTTTTTCGTTGCCTTTGTATTTTCGTCAATCCTTGTTACGGAGCATGTCGCTTATCTTGTTCCCAAGTGCGACACCTGCGGCAGTCCTAATCACGCCTCTGGTAAATTCCCTTCTCCTGCGTCTGCCGGACTCGAACATTTCCATGAATTCCTCGTACTGCTCATCGCTACTTATCCTGCCTTCTTCGCCAAGGACGGCGAGCATCTCGGTATATTCGTTTACTATGTCTTCGATGCTCCTCACATGGTTGGCAGTGAGTGCTTCGATTATGAATCCCAGTCCCTGGATGCTCCGCATGTTATTGCTGTATCCGGAATAATTCCAGTCGGGAACGTTTATCTCTTCAGGAAGATTTAATCCGTCACAGATCCTCCTCCAGGTGTTCTCATACTGAGCGATCACCTCAAAGACTTTTTGCTTCACTTCCCCGTCAGGTGTCCTGTCGCATATGTCGTTTGGAAGATCGTGGTAGATGAGACTTATATTAGGAAATGCTTTGTCGACAAGTTCAGAATGGATCGGATCACCTGAAACGACTTTGTATTTCAACGACTTGTATTCGCTGGAAGGATTCTGATAATCGGAATCTACTTCGGACTTAAATAGACAGTTGTAAAGATCGATCTCTTTATCGCAGTCGTCCTTCAAAAGGAAATAGTGCAGGCAGAACTGCGCGAGCTGGACATTTCGCAATGTGCGGAGCGAATCGTATTTGACAGGATTTACTTCATCGTTGATGTAGCTTGCCCACGGGCTCAGCTTCAGTGTTATTGAACCATAGAAAAGTTTGGTATCGTTGATATCTACAAGCACTAAGGGTCCTTCTGTTTTCTCGATCTTGTCGGTAAAACTTAAGAAACCATCCTTTACTGCCAGGTACGGCGACCAGTATGACATGGTGGTACCGAGGAGTTCCGTTATCTTTGCAACTATCTCTTCGACCTGTTCAGGTTTGTCGGAGAACACTTCTATATTCGGAGCGTAATCGCTCGGGAGAGTCTCGGGATCGTAGTAAAGCTGATAGGAAGTCCTGTCGCTCCTCGTGACGGTGAACTTCCTGTAATCGAGCACATATCTGAATGAAGAAGATATCAACACATAAGGAAACTCGAACTGCTTATCGGTTATCTTTTTCAGGTGCTCATCGAAGTTGTCCCGGCCGATGAAGGTAACGGGATATCCCACATCAAATCTTTTCTTCAGTTCATTCATGAAGCAGTCGTTTGCGAGCACCAGGTCCTTGCGGTCGGCACACTTCAGAAGATTGAACATGAGAAAAATGTATGTCAGCCTCTGGGGATCATTTTCCTTATCGTATTCTTCCCTGATCACGTCACCGGGGCAGCCGCACGAGGGACAGAATGCCGCCCTGTCAGATACCATATTCCCGCAATCCGGACATTTGATCAGACCCATAAAGAACCTCGTTTAAGTCAATAGAAAGCTTCCTTTCCTGATCTTTTAATTATACCAAGTTTTCTGGTTCTTCTACCGACCGGAAAGTTCACTTATCAGGACAATTTTCGGGGTGATATAATTAGTTAACAGAAGACAACTGAAGAAAAGCGAGGATGGCGGTATGGATTACAGAAAATTCTCAGACACTTACTATGTGCGAATGGACAGAGGAGACGAGATCATCTCATGCATCCTGGATCTGTGCAAGAAAGAAGGCATCGCATCCTGCATCTTCAGCGGAATAGGCGGACTGTCCAAAGCTGAGATCCAGACCTTTATACCCGAGAAGGGAGAATTCGAGACAGACACACTAACAGGAATGCTCGAACTGGTATCACTTACAGGCAACGTCATTACCGACGACGACATGAACTACTACCATCACACACATGCCGCAGTTGCTTACAAGGATGAGAACGGACATCATATGTCGGGCGGCCACATCAAATCTCTCACGGTCCTCTACACTGCAGAGATCGAACTGAGACCCGTCATCGGTGGCAAGATAGGCAGAATGTATAACGAAGAAACAGGATCAGGATTCTGGGATTTCGGATGATGAGTTTTAGATAACCAATTTAAATCTTTTTCGCATATTAATAATCCGACTCAAAGTAAGATCGGGTTGTCGTTAAATAGCAACCCGATCTTTTGTGTTTATGATTGTTATCGGTATCGTCAGAACTTGTATCCGATCTCCTCACAGATATCGATTATTTCTTCAACTGTAAGGGCGTCTATTGCTTCATCGATCTCTTCCCAGGTCACATCCTCATCAGCGTATGCGATGTGGAAAAATATTTTAAGATAAAACCTTGCTCCTGCGATCTGTTCTTCCGTTAATTCGGGAACTGCGTTTTCTTCCGGCTCCGTCTCGACACGGCTGATCAGGACGGGCATGTAGTATTTGGTGAAATATCCCTGGCACTGGACCTGTACCTCACAGGGAACTCCTGCTTCTAAGTGAACTCTTAACTTGAAATTGAAACCGTCGGGTGCGCTGTCAAAGTCATACCAGGTGTTATCTCCCTGCTCTACCTTTATCCAGGGATCCACGATGCGGTTGGATGTCGGAGCATCACATCCGGATCTGAATATATACTCGCCTGTATATTCCGGGATGAATTCAAATGTCTGTTCTGGACAATAGCTTCTGAATAACAATTCTTTTTCTTCTACCGTTACGATCTTCTCATCTGCCAAAACCGTCATGCCGGCTCCGATGACCATTATGCCCGCCAGGATCGCGGCTGCTAATTTTCCTGTAAATCTCTTTCCGAACATCTTTCTGTCCTCCTTTGATATTTATCTTTTATGACTTCATTATCAAGGGATTAGGATACGCAGACAATCAGTAATGTCTGCTCTGTATGTTGTTTAAGCAACAGATGTTTGAGGAAGTGTCGGTTTATCTCACTTAATATTCCCTTTGTTCATTACCACGATGCGTCCGGTATCAGGATTCGCGACCAGACCGCATGTACTCGATCCGGTGTACATTGGATAGAAATAGATGACGTCATAGGAATTGATGTCATCGTCTATCACCTTATCGTATTTCAGATTAATCGGGAAGCTGTCGCCATATGAATCGGGATTCTGAACTTCGCTGACTTTTTTCATGTAAAACCTGGCACTGCCGTATTTCGCATTGTCATCTTCAGGATCGCATTCGAGATCATATTTCGCGACCAAGGAACTGATGAGTTTATCGTACTCTTCTTTATCAAGTGTAAATGCATAGAGCGAATATTTGCCTATGCCTATGTTGTTAGTGAAAAACCTCTGGTCGGAAGCTCCTGCGGGGATGTCAACGGAAAACCTCAGATATGCGTTTTCTCTGAACTTCTCATAAGAATCGTATTGCCTGGATCCGAGCTTTAAGCCGAATCTTCCGAGCAGGAATGCTCCCACTATAGCCAGAATTATTATCAACGGGATCTTGATCTTTTTACTCATATTCCTTCCCCGCTTCTGCAGTCTCTGTATTTATCCTGTATTTCGATGAAGCATGGCTCCTTCGTTAAGCTTCCGGGCATTACGCGTTTATTAAATGCAAAACACCGCGTAAAGCGGCACCGACCTGATACCGTTCGTCATTCCGAAGTTATTCTCGGACAATCTAACGGAATATTCAGGTTTATATTTCTCCATATAGTTTTTAAGGCTTATGGATCTCTTGTGCCGGCCCGACTTTATATCGATCGGGATAATGTCATTTGATACCTGAAGGATCACATCTATCTCCATACTTTCCGACGGCTTAAAGTAATACAGATCTGCATGTGTAACAGCCAGTTGTTCAAAGACATAGTTCTCAACCACCGCACCCTTAAACATGTTATCTCTGTCAGGCATAAGATCGGCAGGTCCTAACCCGGTCATACGGCAGAGCAGTCCGACATCAGACAGATATATCTTAAAGTTTGATCCATTCTCATATGCTTTCAACGGAGCAGAAACGGCATCAAGAGAATCGATCTTATAGACCATCCCGGATGAACGGAGCCAGTCTATGGGGGCATAGTAATCTCTCTTGTTTGCCGTGGTCTTTATCTCACTGTACTTAAATTTCGGGTTATCTCTGGCAAGCTGTCTTGGGATACTGTCATACACGGAAGATATCTTTGTGCTTTCAGCAGAACTGAAGACATATTTTGCCATATCTGCTTTATATGCAAGCATAATATACTCCAACAGATCTCTGTTGAATGCCATGACATCTTTTCCGTTTCTTATATAATCTGACACAGCCTGGGGCATACCACCAACTATCAGGTAATCGTGGTAAAGCTTCAAAGCTTTCCCGTGAACGGCTTCCGGGAATGCGGTCATACTGTCATATGCAGCTCTTATTCCGTCTCTGAGCTGTTCCTCTCCGCATGCGATAAGGAATTCTTCAAGATCCATCGGGTACATCTTTTCTATGCAAACTTTACCGACTGGAAAAGAAGACTGAAACCTGTTGATCTTTACGCCGAGAAGGCTGCCGGCACATATGATCCTGTAATTCTCTTTTGCTTCGCAGAAATACTTAAGGGAATTAATCGCCCTTTCACTGACCTGTATCTCGTCAATGAAGATCGCAGTCTTACTGTCGACCTTTCGCCCGAGGAGCATTCCGATATTCCTTAAAAGCGTTTCGGGATCAAGATCGCCCTCGAACACGGATGCGACCGACTTCTGCTCTTCAAGGTTTATATAGATATAATCGTCATATCTTTCTTCACAGAATGACTTGATCAGCCAGGTCTTGCCAACCTGTCTGGCACCTGTTATGAGAAGCGGTTCCTTAACCTTTCCGTCTTCCCACGATTCTAAAACGCGAAGAAATTTTCTATACATTATCTGCCTCCCGTCTTACTTTTGATTTTATCAGCAGGAGGTCAAAAACGCAAATTTCATGAAGTGTTTCATGTTTTTCGCGCTTTTTTCTTGAATAGTTTCAGGTTTTTCTTGTTTTTGGTAGGTTAGAGCCGCTATTGAGACATCATCTGTCGGTATATAATGAGTATATGGATAATAAGAATGACATTTCTGTGCACATGCCTTTCCTGCTCTTTTTCACGCCCATCGACACGCCCATACAGGCAGCTGCCGGCAGAGATCAAACCTCTCCGCCGGCAGCGCATACCTTAATCTATTACCTGTTTTTCCCTAAAGCAAATTAAGAGCTTAGCTCTTTGATGATGTGACGACTACCTCGGGTTTCTTGGAATCGGCTGTCAGAGCCTTCTTGTCCATGAGAATGCCTGCTACATATACGGCAACGAGGATGCCGCCTACTGCGGTAAGGATGTACACTCCTGCTGTCGAGAGCTTATCGAGAACAGGGAAATATGAGACGACCATGGCGAATGTATTCATGATGATGTGAAAGATGATGCCCGGGACGATGGATCCTGACTTGATCCTAACGACGCAGATGATGAGGCCGAGGAAGAATGCCCATGTGCCCCAAACGATTCCGCCGTGTACAATGCCGAAAGCGACTGATGAGATGAGGGCTGCAACGATCGTGGGCATGCCTTTTTCGAGCCTGTTGAAAATGTAACCTCTGAATACGACTTCTTCCATGATGGGAACGAGGAGGGCATTTGCGAGGATCGCCTGCCAGAACGGATAGGACGTGAGCTTGCTCATGCCCGAAGAGAGACCGCCCATTAGTTCTGCGGGGATCGGAAGGATGCTGAGCATGAAGTTCATGAAGAACATTCCTCCGAGAGCGCCGACCACTGTAAGGCCGAGCTGCTTTCCGGATACCTTCTTGATGTCAGCCTCTTTCGCAAGGCTCGACTTCTTGACCTTCTCGATAATGAAATATGTAAGGAGTGTGAGGAGCGCACCTGCCATGAGGAAGATACCCGTCATGGCTGCCACGTCATTCTGGTATAGGGCCTGACCCTCTTCATAACTGTAACCTGCCGCGCTGTACTCCCTGCCCTTAAAATAACCGAATATCGCCGATATGATAAAAGTTGCGACGTTGGATGCGAGCAGATAGACTGCGAAATACGCCAGTGCCTTTCCTATTGCTGCTAATACCTTCTTCATTTTGATAACCCCTTTCGTTATTTGATCCACGGGGATTGTAGCAAAGGAAAAGGTCCTGTCTTCCGGTTTGGTGCGAATGGTATAAATCCTGTCGCAAACGGTATTTCTTGCAAAGCGCAGTTCAGTTAATATAGAATCATTAGATAATCAATACAGGCAGGTGCTTTTCGTGCGTATAGCGGTATGTGATGATGAGGAAAGATACAGGATAGACTTAAAGACTCTCCTCGATAAACTTCTGATCAATGTGGATTACGACATTGATACTTTCGACGACGGCAACATTCTCATAAAAGAGTTCACTTCATCACCTTACGATCTGGTGTTCCTCGACATCGAGATGCCTGCGATCGACGGCATCACGCTGGCCAAAAAGCTCCGTTTGGTATCGGAGAACGTATTCATCGTCTTCCTCACGGGCCACATCGAATATGCCCTGGAAGGCTATGAGGTAAACGCTTTGAGGTACCTCACCAAGCCGGTCGACATAAACAAGCTCAAGGAAGTCATCAGGTATGTCCAGGAAAAACAGGGCGGCGACAGGCAGATAATAATCAGAGAAGAGGGCGAAGAGATACTGATCGACATCGGCGACGTCATCTACATGGAAGCCATGAACCAGAACGTCAGGATCGTGACCTCAAAGGGCGAGCACGTCATCAGATACAACATCGGCGACTTCGAAGAGAAACTCAAGAACGACGGTTTCTTCAGGATCCACAGAGGCTATCTGATATCCCTGTCGAAGGTAAAGAAACTCGTGAAGAACGACGTACTGATGGAGGACGGAACCACCCTTCCCGTCAGCCGCAGCAACACAAAGGCGCTGAAAGAAGCTCTTTATTCTTACGTGGAAGGATCGGCTTTCTGACATGAGCGAAACATTTTGGGATTATGCGTTTGCCGCCTTCATCTCCCTTCTGAGCAATCTCCAGTTCATCGTCGCTATGCTGACGGTGGTGCTCGTGGCGGCGTGCTTCCTCGGCAGATATATCGTGCTGACAAGAAAGCTCGTATTCTCATCTTTCGGAGTTCTCGCGATCAGCGTGATCGGCTCTGTCATCATGACCCTTTGCTTCAGTGAAGAACCTGACAGCGACACATATTATGTACTGAACGGCATACTGACGGGTGCCATATTCGTCTACTCATTCGTATTCTATCTGTTTGCGTATAAGGAAAAACGCATCTTACGCGCGATAGAATCGACGGTATGCTTCTATCTTTTCACATCGTACATAGGCTCTTTCTCCCAGCTGACACTGGTCTATTTCCTTGGCGGGACCGACGATGTGCTCATGGATATCTTTTACGAGAATCTTGGTGAGGGAACCGAATGGTTACTGGTATCTTCAGTCGGCTTGATCGTTACGGTGGCGCTCTTCGTGATCGTATATCTGGGATTCTACAGAAGAAAGAAATACTTCGTCATAGGGATTCCCTACAGGATCGTCTTTGTGATCTGGGTCGCGATATTTACCGTATTACCCAGCGTACCCGCAGCCATGCCTGCCGATGAATATACCATCGATGACAGATATATGGTCATGAGCTTTCTGTTCGCAATTGGTGTGATAATACTGGGACTCGCTATGCCGGTCTTCGTGATAGTATCGACCACCGAGAGAGCCCTGAAGGAGAAGAACAAATCACAGGAAACATACATCGCAGCAGAGCTCGAATACATCGGCCAGTACAAGAAAAAGCAGGTCGAGACCCAGCAGTTCAGGCATGACATAAAGAACAACCTCGCCCTCACACAGATGATGCTCGACGAGGGCCACGTCGATGAAGCCCGTGAACACGTAAGGGACATGCTCGGCAACGTCAGTTCCCTCTCCCCAAAATACGTCACGGGTGACGAGATGCTCGACCTCATCGTCTCCATGAAAGCCGACAGGATGGAAGAGATGAACATCCGCTTCACGCTCGACGGAGTCGCCGACGGCGGCCTCGGCATGAAGCCCATGGACATGTGCAGCATCTTCGCCAACGCTTTGGACAACGCGATAGAGGCCGCTTCCTCGTGCAAGCAGCCCTATGTATCTTTGAACATAAAGAGAACGGATAAGTTCTTCGTTATCAAGATCACGAATTCAGCCAGTAAAAAAGTCGACATCGGCAAGCTCCTGAGTTCTTCGGGATACACTTCCAAATCCGACAAGGAGCATCACGGCTTCGGCCTGATGAATGTCAGGCGCGCGACGGAAGACTGCGACGGCATCTTAAAGGCTGAATCCGATGATGAATCGTTTACGCTGTCGATAATGCTGCCGAGAGAGAAGTAACGTTCGCCTGGTCACACCGCAGCATGATCTCTCACAGAAATCTCAACGTCTTCGAGGATTACTACATCAGACGAACTATGTTCTGATTTTCGATTTTTCGTTTTTAGAACATACCTTTTGGTGATCTCTTTTTCCAATAATTTCGGCGATCAATAATTTGCTATCGTAAAATCCTCAAACAAGGGCAACGTAAAACTCACATATCCGTGCTTGTCACCGTTTAACAACCCTCGCTTGATCAGACGATCCCTGTAAGGACTGAATTCATTTGATTCCATAGACAGATCCTGTCTGATATCACTGATCTTTCCAGTGTCGGAATTAGCTATGGCGTGCATGACCTTTCTGTCATTTGCTGACAGTTCGGACCATATCTTCTCATATACATAATCTTCAAGATAAGCTCTGTAACTTGACAGGGCCTTCTTGAAATTTCCGCCATTTTCGAATGTATAGTAACCCAACACCTGGAAGGCAAAAGGATAGCCTCTTGTAAGCTTGGCCATCTCAAGCGAGGGCTTAGCTCCCAGATCGAATTTCTGACGGTAATTCTCGGCAAAGCTTGAAATGTTGAGCGAGCCGAGAGTGATCTTCGGTGCACGATACAGGAATGTAAGCATGTCCTCGTTCTGAAGCGCATGGATATTCTCATAAAGTCCTGTCATAAGAAGAAATACAGGCAGTTCGTTACGAACGAATATCTGGTATGCACTTGCAAAGATCTTCATGTTCTCAGTGGATGTGACTTCATCGATCGTAATAAGGATCCTTTTCTTTTTCTTCTTAAGAGTCTCGAGCATCCTCGTCAATGCTGTCTCTATATCGGTAATAGGATCCGTGTTGCTTATCTCCACGCCTATTCCGTAAAAAGACAGGTTGATCTTTGCATTTTTGAAGAGCGCCGTCAGTTTCTGATCGTTATAGAGTTTTGCGGCCAGTGAGACCAGCAGGTCTTTTGCCGGGTTTAATTCCACTGTTATCCAGTTATCCTGTTTTGCCAATGTCTTTTGTATCTCAGACATAAAGACTGTCTTCCCGGCACCTTTTACGCCGGTGATCATATATATCTGCTGGGGTGGATTCTCCGCCATAAACATATCGCATACAGTATTGATCTGTATTGTTCTGGGGATTACACAGACAGGCTCCTTGCCGAATGTAAGGGAATAGGGATTTGTCTTCTTCATTTTTATATTCCTTTATAGTTTGCAGCCGTTTTTATAGTGGCGAATTTTCAAGTCAAGTGCAACCGCAGTAAATAAGAATTGCCCATAGGGCCCTTGATATAATGGTGTTGCTAAACAAAAAACATCAAAGGAGCACCTTATGAGCAACTACCATCATCTTACACTAATGGAACGGGAAATGATAATGCTGTGGCTATCACACGGTTGGAGTGTTACAGCTATTGCAGATTATTTGGGACGTAACAAGTCAACCATATCACGTGAGATAAAAAGAAATTCATATCAAACTTTCTATAGAGCTTCTACTGCCCAAGGAAAGTATGAAACAAGAAGATTGACTTGCCGGATGCAGCCCAAGCTCTCTAATGAGGCTTTGAAAGAGACTGTAAGAGAAAAGATAGAAGTGTACCAATGGTCCCCTGAACAGATTGCAGGACGTCTCAAACATGAGAACTCAGAATACTCAATAAGTTACAGCACGATTTACCGTGCACTGCACAAGAAAGTGTTTAACAGAAAAGGTGAATACGGCAGAGGTCTGATCTTGAAGCTTAGGCGTAAAGGTAAAAATGTAAGACGCAAATTTGAAAAGCGTGGAAAGATTATAATCTCCAACCGAATAGAGGATCGTCCTGAAGAGGCCAATAAACGTCTGAGAATCGGTGATTGGGAGGGTGATACCGTAGCTGGTGTATTTAACAAGTCTTGTCTGGTAACACTTACAGATCGACGCAGCCGATTCTTGCTTAGTAAGAAGTCCAGATCCAAGTTGTCAGATGACGTAAATGAAGTTATGTCCTCTCTCCTGAAAGGACAACCGGTATTCACCGTGACCTTAGATAGAGGCAAAGAATTTGCCAGACATGCTGAGATCACTAAAGAAACCGGCATTGAATTCTACTTTCCGGCACCTCACCAACCCTGGGCTAGAGGAACAAACGAGAATACCAACGGCTTACTTAGAGAATATTTTCCAAAAGGAAAGGACATAACACAAATGACAGATAAATTAGTCGAACAGGTCGTGTATAATCTGAACACCAGGCCAAGAAAGTGTCTGGGCTATGCAACACCTTACGAGGTCTTCTATTCAACCACGTTGCACTTGACTTGAAAATTCGCCGTTCTTTATAGTTTTTGTGTTCTTTTATAGTTCTTCATAGTTTCCATCAAGAAACAAAACTCCTCGCAAAACTAAAGACTGCCTCAAAAGCAAACGTCTTTTCAATATTTCGATACCTCGACTTTGGGAAGGTGAGCTTGAAATTATCCCAAGATGAGGTTTTCTTGCATTTGGGGATAAAAATTGAGTTCAAAATTATCCCTAAATGAAGTTTTCTTGAGGTTTGGGATAAAATGCGGGACGAAAATTATCCCAAGTGAAGTTTTTTTAAGCTTTTGGGATAAAATCACCTCTGAAAAATATCCCTAGTGAAACATTTTTGAACTTTTGGGATAAAATCGCCCCTCTGAAAATGACTGATGTTTTGAAGCTACTATACCGGCAGGCCAATCAGATGCAGTGGCGATAATATCTCCGCCAAAGATCTATATAGTGGAACAACCTCTTCGTTGCACCGCCGCCGATCGCAGCAAAACCCTCAGAAGTGCAAGAGGCATAAGCGTACCTGAATCTGCGAGAGGGCCATAGACTTACACCTGCGATAAGACCCGGAATCGTTCTCATATGATACTTATTCAGTCAGCTATTCACATCTCATCTCGGAAGATAACCGATACATGAGTTATCTCGTTGTCCGGATCGGGGTATTCTTTCGCGAAATGCATGCCGATTGATTCGGCGGTCTTGTATGAACCCGTATTCGTGTATTTGCAGTAAGAATAGAGCGCCGGGTATGACGTGTTGGCAAACGCCCAGTCGCGGACGGCCGCAGCGGCTTCTTTGGCATAGCCTTTTCGCTGCTGGTCAGCGCGGATGTGATAGCCGATCTCCGGGAGCATCTCGCCTTCGATGTTCTGGAGCGTCAGCCCGCAGTCGCCAATCATCTCGCCGGTATCTTTCAGGCATACAGCCCACAGACCGAAACCGTTCTCGCGGTACCTGTTCATGTTCCTTTCGATCCATTCACAGACCCGCTGCTCATCGAACGAATACGGATAATGCTGCATTATCTCAGGATCTCCGAGGACCTTGAATAATGCCGCGTGATCGTCCATGTTCATTTCGCGCAGATAAAGGCGCTCTGTTTCCAATATGATCTTTTGCTCCACGTTCTTATTCTCCTGAACCGTCAGCCCGTCTGCCTGTTAGGTCCGTAAGAATCCGGCTCCGGGAACAGATAGTACAATGTTTTCTCTATATCTTGCAGTTCGTCAACCTGATAACAGTAACCCCTGTAGATCTCAAACGGCTGTTCATTTGCGTCATAGTAATAATGGAAGGAGTAAGTCGTGCCGTCATAGACCTTTTCCGAATAGTCCTTATACGGATCGTTATACCTGCAGTACTCACCGAATCTGTAGAACTTCTCGAAATCCGCATTGCCCAATACCGCCGTGGACGTCATGGGGTCCGAGATGCTGTAGTACACGTTTCTGGTCACTGTCCCGTCCCAATCGATGCTGTAGCCGATGCCAGACAGTTCATCATCGTAGTAATTCGCCATATAGACGTTGCTCGATGAGACATACATCATTACACCTTCTCTGGCATGAAGTTCGGCCAGCTCCGGCACCTTGACGGCTTCTGGAGATCTCGGTTTGGAAAGATCTTCGAGCAAACTGCAGGACGTGAGCATCACCGCCGCGAGCAGACAGGCTGCAACAGACTTGACCTTCATAATGCCTCCTTGATCTAAGACATCGCGATTCCGTTCAGGAGCATGAGCACCATCGCAGCGTAAAACGCCACAAGCGAGAAGACTATGAGCAGCGCTCCTCCGACTATTCCCCCTATACGCTTCTTCTTTTTGATGGTGCTGATAATGGAGCGTATCAGGATGATGAAGCCTGCAATGATCATTGCAAGACCTATGAGTCCTACGATAAGTCCCGCGATCGCGTATACGTCAACTGAATCCATATAAATACCGCCTTGTTTTTATTCTGAAAACTGTTCTGCCTTATACTATATCATTAACTGTCTGTTGCCTGAAATTATCCGGGGCTCGGAATTATTGGGAGTATGCTTTGGGCGGTAAGATATCGTTTTTGGGAGAAAGTCTTCTAAAACGATATCAGTCGGATGGGCAAGATATCGTTTTCGGGAGAAAGTTGCAAAAAACGATATCGGGCGAAAGGGCAAGATATCGTTTTCGGGAGAAAGTTTCCAAAAACGATATCGGGCGGAAGGGCAAGATATCGTTTTCGGGAGAAAGTTTCCAAAAACGATATCCGCCAAGAAGCCAAGGTATCGAAACCTGGCGAAGTCATTCAATTTCGATACCTCCGAAAATCAAAGGTATTGAAAACTAGGAAAGCCCTCCGTTTTCGATACCTTCCACTAATTAAAACCAATCAAGTCTGAAGCCAGACCAGGTGTCGGTGATTCCTGCGCCCTGACTCAATCAGCAGTTATCTCTTTTACTGCCCTTTAGCTGTTACAGTTTGTTGGCAGGCCAATACACAGGATTGTAATCGTATCTGATGCCCTCTTTGACAACGCTTATCAGATATACAATTGCCGGCGGGACGCCGAGAGCAATGTTTACGAGCACTTTATCAAAAAACTTATCCATATGATGCCGCCTCACGAAAAGCTTATATTTTCATTTTAGCACCGGTCTCACCAATCTCCAGTCACAGTGCGGAAACGGCGGCATATTCACATTTTCATATCATCGTGATTTCTCCACGCACCGGACAGCCAAAGCTGCAAAGTGCTTATTTCATTATCATCTCAACCAGTCCGAGCACCGCGAGATGAAGCGGATAGTAGATAGAATAGATCACGCCGAACGCCTTGTTTCCGGGGCCCTTCTTGCCGTTATAAGTAGCGATGAGGAGCATTGCGGCATAGTGGCCGACGAGCCAGAAGCGGATCTTCATGAATGCCTCGAGCCATGCGGATGGACCGCCGAAGCTTGCTCTTGCCCACACATAGATGCAGAAATAGACCGATATCATTGCCGAGAGGATAAGGAACTTCTTGATGATGGATTTCTTACCCGCATACTTGATGAAGAAATAGAATGCGTATATGAGGAGCACGCCTGCGAACTTGTAGTTGAATTTCGCGAAATATGAGATAAAGGCTGATGCCGCGTAGTAGATGACTACGATCCAGGGCTGCTTCGAAAACTTTTCGGTGATGATAAGTCCGATGAAGCCTAAGAAGAGCACCGGCATAACGCTCTGGGAACTCCAGTCGATGAGTTTTCCCGTCTCGAAAAAGTCGTATGCGAATTCCGAGATGACGCAAAGCGCGCCGAGCTTGATAATGTGTGCCTTGAGCCTTTCGGGCTTGTCCTTGAGGTGGTAGTAGCCTTCCGCGATCATGAAAGCATAGAGCAGAAAAGCGATCCTTCCAATGATCCTCATCACGGGCATGCCATCAAAGAATCCCGTTGCGAGGTGATCTGATGTCATCGTTATCATTGCGATTATCTTGAAAATAAAAATTGTCATCTTAAAAGTCCCCCTGTGATTGATTATTACCTTATGTATTCATTATCACAAGAGACTGTAAACCGGCCAATCGGTAATACATGAGCGTTCTGATGTTTAGGCTACAGATGCGGTCCTTTATGCTGCCAAACGTTATCAGTTTTATGTCAGTGCGGTCATCATTTCGATGCGTTCAGGCCACCGCCAATATTCATGGTATCTTTAACCGATCGCCTCATAAAGCCGTTCTTTTGCTTCCGAATAATCGCATGATATATCAGGTTCGACCAGATATGTTCCGGCATTTGCATCCGCCCTGACGAAATGCTTTGTCGAGACAGACATGAATATCTTCGAGTTTGGCAGACTGAAGAAGACGACTTCGCCATATCCGTTGGGATCATTGCCGGGCGCTTCACCGATTATCGTTCCGATGTGATTATCCTTAACATACTGGGCATATAACATGCCGGAACTGAAAGTTCCCGAAGATGTAAGGAGATAGAAATCGCCCTTGAAAAGAAGCTCATCGGCTTTCTCGTTCTTTACAGATCTGGCAGGATACGGAACCGTGAAAAATCCCAGTCTCCATTCCAGTCCGCAGGTCTTATATTCATCGATATCGAGATATCTGAAGAACTCGCTTATTACCGCATCATTTCCGCCGCCGTTGCCGCGGATGTCAACGGCCACATGCTGAATATTCTTTTCTTTCACCTCTGTGAACATATCCCTGACGGCTTTGTTGTATTCCGCATTTGCATTGCACTCCGTCAGTGTCATTATGGCAAGACTGTTTTCCTCATCGATCTCATAACTTACGAAAGATTCCGTAGCAGTATCTTCGGTCTTCATCTCTATCTCATCCAGGAGCGCATAATCTTCCTGAGTATACGTTCTGGTGGTCTTATCGCCGTCTTTTTCGAACACATAAGTGACTTCCGTATTATCAAGGCCGAGAAAATCCAATCCTTCAAGAGTAAAATACAGACTTCTTATCCTTGATATCTCCCAGCTCTCTGCTTCGTAACTTATGATATCCCTGCTCTGCTCCGCAAGCTCGTCTATCGTAAGGCCGTTTACTGATGTGGTCTTATAACCTGCAAGCTCCTCCGAAAAGCAGTCCTTAAGATAGTGGAAATCATATTTCGGGAAAGTATACGTATGTCCGTCGTGGAGACAATTGAGCACATATTCGGTCTTCCTGCACAACTCGTTTACGGTTATCGTATCGATGCTCTCAAGTTCACTTCTGACAGTCTTATATCTATCCTCCACTTCCTGAGGCATTCCGTTAAGCAAGGCCGGATGATCTTTCTTCAGAAATCTCATCATGTAATCAAGATCTTCGATGGCTTCTTTGGAAGTTACGGTATTCTCATACGAATCAGCATACGGTCTGTTTGCATATCCGGTTATGGAATTCCAGTAGGGATTGCAGACAATGCCAGCCAGACTGTAGATCAGCACAGCCAAAAGAGACAACACGGACATCGTGATCTTAAGTCCTTTGCCCGAGCTGACCTTAATAACAATAAATGCATTGATCATCAGAATGGCCAGCGACACAATTATGCTTGCCGCCAGAGGAACGGCCATCAGTCTTCTGTCGATAAAATATAGCGCGATAAAAACAAGCCATGTTACAGGCATTAATAATACAAATCTCTTTTTCATTTCTATCCCCTTTTCAACGAGCGCCTCACAAAGAACTTCCGGCCCTCACGTCATAAGCAGAAATGATTATATCAATAGTCCGTCTTTTTTCATACAAACATACAGTCAATCATCATAGTTCAGGCAGACGCCGTTATCATCGAAGTGATAGAGCTTATCATTGATCTTGTAATAACCCGTTGCCATGCAGCATTTATCGTCGAAATAATAATGCTTACCATTTATGGTCTTCCATGTCTTGCAGGAAAGGCGGCCCTTGCTGTCAGAAAGATACCACTTGTTCTTATACTGCGCCCATCCGGTCTGCATAACTCCTTTACTGTCAAAGAGATAATACTCACCGTCGATCTCTTTTACTCCGTCCTTGAACATAAACGGGTCCCAACCGGTGGACGGATCCTTAAAGTAGTACCATTCACCACCGATCTTATTCCAGCCTGTTACAGCCACGCCATTCTTCCCGAAGTAGAACCAGTAGTCGTATTTCGCATCGTAGTGCCATTCGTTGGCGAGCATCCTGCCGTCCTTATCGAAATAGAAATACTTGAGATAGTTGCCGTTATCACCCTTTTCGGTGGGCATCAAAGTATCCGTATACATGTAAGGCGTGTAATAGCTGTCGACCGTTTCGGAGAAGTAATACCAGTTATCTCCGATCTTCTGCCAGCCTGTCACCATAACACCGCTGGAATTCAGATAATACCAACTGGTCTTTCCTTTAGAGTCTGTTTCCTTCTCCCATCCGGATCCCAGTGCACCGCTGTACTCAAAGAAATACCACTTGCCGTCCATGTATTTCTTCCCTCTGAACATATAGGGATCCTTATATGAACCGGAAGGCTCGTTGAAGTAATACCACTTTCCGTCTATCTTCTGCCAACCGTATACAGCTTTTCCGTCAGAACCGAAATAATAATATTTATCGCCGGTCTCGTACCTTTTCTGCCATCCGGTCTCCATGGCACCGTCTTTTCCAAAGAAATAGAAATCTCCGTCAATGCTTCTGATCCCGATCTGCATGGTAGGAGCGGAGCAGCTGCTCGGGGTAAAGTAATACCATTTACCGCCCGACTTAAGCCATCCGTTGTGTAACACGCCATTGCTGTTGCCATAGAAATAGTTGCCATTATAACTGATCCATCCGGTCTGCATAACGCCGTTTTCATCCACATAATAGTAGTTGTTATCTATAGAAAAATACTGGGATACATAAAGATACGGATCATTTGTATAAGGAGCAAAATAGTACCATTTCTTACCGATCTCGGTCCAGCCTGTAGCGCCACCTTCCGTCGTCAGGTAATAATACCTGGTTCCGTAAAAGTCGGATTCCATCTTGTACCAGCCCAGCTGCATGACACCGTTTCCGTCCAGGACATAAAACTTCCCTCCGAAAGAACCGCTGACACCGGCAAGCATGTAAGGATCTAAAGTTTCATAGGAATAGGAAGGCTCATGAAAGAAGTACCATTTTGTTCCTATCTTGGTCTTTCCGACTGCTGCCTTGCCGTTGGTTCCAAAGTAGTACCATTTGCCGTTGATCTCCTTCCAACCCGTATGCATTGAACCATTGGAATTAAAAAGATACAGGGAGCCGTCAATGGTACAAAGACCATCCTTATACATATTATGAAGGGTCAGCTCAGTATCGAAGTAATACCACTTACCGCCGATCTCCGTCCAGCCGTTTGCCATCTTTCCGTTGCTGCCGAAGTAATATGTCTTATTACCTATGGTCAGCCATCCGGAATACATCTTGCCTTTGAGATCAAAATAAAAAGAATTGCCATCAGCATCGGTATAGATGGTATCAGCTTTCATGTAGGGATCGTTCTCCCTGTATTCATCAAAGTAATACCAGTTATTATCAATCTTCTGCCAGCCCTTTAAGGCATAACCGTTGCTGTCCAGGAAATACCATTTGCCGTTACACTGCTGCCAGCCCTTAAGGCTCTTGCCGCTGTCACTGAAAAAATAGCAATGTCCGTCCACATATTGAAGTCCCGTACACATCCTTCCGGCAACATTGAAATAATAAGTGCTATTATCAATCTTCTGAAGTCCCGTAAGATACTTACCGTTAACATAGTAATACCAGTAAGCACCCTCGTGTGACCAGCCTTCCTTCGCATCAGTTTCAGTTCTGCTGATCTCGATCTCCTCGCTGTCTTCGATAACAAAGATATCTTCGGCGGGTGCGATATCTTCGGCGTCCACGATATCTTCAGTGGCCACGGTATCTTCTGTGACCACGGTATCTCCAGCGACCACGGTATCTCCAGCGACCACGATATCTTCATTCTCCGTTATCTCATCTGCCAGTGCGAAACCAGTGAACGATATTATGGCGGCAATCGATGCCGAAATGCAGACTAAGCTCTTTAGTTTCATCCGTTTCATGAAATTTCCTCCACGGTAATTGTCAGCAAATTTTAACATATATGATGATACGGCTCAATTTCAGTTTCGATGTGCTCAGATGTTGCAGATTAGAAAAAAGGGAGTTGTATCAAAATGCCGGTACAGCCCCTTACTTTCGCTTTTTGGCTGGCATTTGCCCAATACCTGCTTTTCTGCCGTGTAAACGGCGAAAAACTGACCCCTTGAAGTGGATGTGCTAATGACCAGCCATGTCTGCCGGAAGGCCAAAGTATCGAAATGTTAAAAAAACTTCCGTTTCCGATACCTGTCGGGAGTTCAACGTATCGAAATCCGGGGAAATCCTTTGTTTTCGATACCTCGGCTGAACCGCGGATATCGTTATTGAGATTTTTCTTCCGAAAACGATACCTTTGATCTTCCACTGATATCGTTTTAGAAGTTTTTTTCCTAAAAACGATATCTTTGATCTCCCGCAGATATCGTTATTGAAGACTTTTTCCTGAAAACGATATCTTTGATCTCCCGCTGATATCGTTTTTGAAGACTTTTTCCTGAAAACGATATCGTAGCTTTCCTTGCAGGCGATTTTATCCCAAACCGTGAATTATTGCCTCCGTGGGATAATTTTCAGAGGTGAATTTATCCCAAAAGCTTAAAAATGCTTCACTTGGGATAATTTTCAGAGGTGAATTTATCCCAAAAGTTTAAATATGCTTCACTTGGGATAATTTGCGGTCCGAATTTTATCCCAAATCGCAAGAAACCCTCATCTTGGGATAATTTCGATCTCACCTTTCAAAAGTCGAGGTATCGAAACGCAGATAATCACTTCGATTTCGATACCTGTCGAAAAGACAGGTCAGAATTCTGCAATCAACTGCAACTGCCACACTTGCTGAAACAATAAGGGGCTATCTCATTTTGTTTTGAGACAACCCCTTGAGTCTTCTCTTCGAACATCTTCAACCAGATCATAAATGACATTAAGCAATTAATAATACTCTTTTTCTGCCATCTTGGTAAAAACCTCATCGAAATGAACATCTGCCCAGGAACCTTCCTTGACCTTGACCGTATAAGGATGGAGCTGGCCGAATGCACTGGTGTCCCACTTATCCAGCTCCATGTCTTCAGGGACGATTATCGTTTCCAGGCCGATGTCTGCCAGAGCAAGCTGCCCGATCTCCTTGAGTCCGCTAGGCAGAGTGATCTCGGTCAAGACCTCGCAGCCCTTAAAAGCCTGATGGTCGATAAAGGTAATAGAATCAGGCAGTTTGATAGTCTTTAAGCTCTTGCAGTTCATAAACGCAGCTCTGCCGATCGACGTTACATCGCCCAAGATAGTAACCGACTCAAGTGATTTGCACCCGGAAAAGCTGTAATACGGTATTTCCGTGATATTCTTGGGTATCGTTATCTCCTGCAAAGACTCGTCACTCGAGAAAGAAGGCAGCTTTGTCAGGTTTGCAGGCAGCTCGATGGTCTCCAGTTCCTTGCAGTTGGCAAAACTATATGTAACATCTATGTCGTCATCGCTCTCGAAAGTAATGTGCTTGACCACACCGAAATCGAAGCGGACCTGGATCTCATATCCGGCAGGAACAACAAGTGTATCCGCTTTCATGCCCTTGTCGGACAAACCGGAAAGCTTACCCTTTCCGTCAACTCTGTAATTCTCCATAATGTCTCCGGACTTAACTGCTGCAGAATCCCTGCCTCCACCATTTCTGTCTATGTCTTTACCCTCGACACATGCTGCGCCTGACAGAGCCATTGCTGCAACGAGTAAAACTGATAATATCTTCTTTTTCATATTTATCTCCTTCAATCCGGATCACGTAACTGAGAATCGGATCTCGTAATAAGTAATTCCATCAAATTCAAGCTCAGAATAAGAAAGGTACAAAGTCTGTTTATCCTCGAGCTCTATCTTATATCCGCCATCATACATTTTCGAATCGTAATCCTTGTACTCTGCTCCGGCAGCAGCATAGTGATCCTTTATAGCTTCAACAATTGCCACCGCCCTGTCCTTATCTAAGACAATGACATCAATGCCCAGATCGATCTCATTCTTCAGGTCAAAGCCGCTTATATCCATATAGGAAATATGGTCGATCCCGTCTCTGACATATGACGAATAATAGGCATACGCCGAATCGTGATCATCGTCTATCTTGAATTTATACGGCTTTACCAGAAGATATTGCTCAAACTCGCCAACGTTGTCCGCCGGGCATTTATGAGCACTGTCATAATAGTAGACACAAAGATCCGCTATCTCTTCAGGAGTCATATCCTGAACGTAGTAATATGCTTCATCATCGTCATCATAATACCCTTTTCCGTCAGTAGTTCTGGATGTTGATCTGCCGGTATTCACAGATGTATCCTTCACTTCCTCATTCTCTGAGTTCACTGTGGATTCAGCTGTCTCAGGCGGTCTACCCGGCTTGTTTACTATATTCAGAACGATTACGGCTGTAACTCCTACGGCAACTGCTGAGGCTATGCCTCCGACTACATATTTGTTGATCATTATCCCTGTTCCTTTCTTTGCTGCTGAGGCAGCGATCTTTGTTGCGGCTCCCGCATGGGAAGCCTGTGCTGATGCGGACAGAGATATAAGTTTTGCGGGCATTGCCTTGAAAGGCACCTGCTCGGCTTCTTTCATGAAAAGCTTGCTCAGGAACGGCAGAGCCATACCGAACAACTTCGTCTTGTTATCTTTTTCATACTTCTCGACCTCCTTCTTGATTTTGTTTCTGGCAAAGTTAAGACGACGGCGGACTGTTCCTTCCGGAACGCCAAGCGCTTCAGCTATCTCTCTGGTGCTCATCTCATCAAAGTAGAACAGGATAAGTGTTCTCCTTATATCCTCAGACAATGAGTTTTCGATGATATCCATGATGATCCTTCTTGCATCTTCCGATTCGACTATGGAATCGGGAAGGAAATCTTCAGGGACTGCTTCAACGTCTTCAAAGAACTCTTCATCAACAGTATCTGTTTTCGCAAGCTTAATGCGGTCAAGACACTTGTTTGCAGCGATCTTTTTCAATAACGCGGTTGCCTTTGTCGTATCCTTGATATCCGGATAAGATTCAATGAATGCGATAAACGAATCCTGGACGATATCTTCAGCGTCAGCCTCATTCTTGAGGAGTGACATGGCTGTCCAGTAGACGGCTTTATAAGCGTCATTGTAGATCTGCTCGAGTTCTTCTCTGGTCATCTCTTTTGCCTTCTTTCTATCCGCATCTATCTACTTAACGATTAACAGATGCGAATTGTTCGCTGGTCGAGAAAAAAATTTTTAAGATTTTTTTGCTGTATCGTTCGCGACTTAAAAAACGCGCTAAAACCGCCGTTTTTTTCGCAGATCATCCGGTCACTTCTCCATCTTCAGATCTACCAGTACCCAGTCATCGGAGATCAGTTCGTATTCCTTGCCGCAGCTGGGGCAGAACTTGTTCTTAACGGGATTGAAGCTCCTGGCACAAGCGGGGCAGTTGATCTTGGTCATCGAGAAGTTCAGGTCGACAGGTATGTCCGTCCTTCTCCGGAAAGTCGCGCTGATGACAGGTTGTGTCAGGCTTACCGTGTTATCTTTTATGGAGAGCACGTCGAAATACGATTTTGTCATTACCGAGATGATACCGTCTTCTTCGTTAAATTCCTTAAGGCCGAAAGTTCCGGCATAATTCAGATCGATAATATCCTTGAATTCAGAGGGAAGCGGTTCTCCTTTGTAGCAGAGAAGCTCGCTCTCATCCTTGGAATAAACGGCCGTCTTGATCAGAGATATCGCCTTGTTCTTAAAATACTCAAAAGAAAAACCTGGAGTTATATTCTGCATCCTTTGTTCAAAGTGCTCTCTGGATTTAGCAGTACCCATCCTCCCGCTGTCGACGATCACTTTGGCTAACTTGGACAGCAAATGCAGGAGCAGGAAGAAAAAGCCTCCCCAAACAATGCATGCTATCGGACCATAGAGTATGAATGCGGCATAGCCGGGATCAGAATAGCTCTGCAAGATCTCCGCGACATCCGGAATAGATTCAATAAGAGGACGGCAAAACAATACGAAAAGAGCGCAGGCAGCCGTGCATACGGGCCAGCCTATCAGCACCTGCTTCTTTGTCAAGCGGAGCGAATCGAAGAAATAATAGCCGGTGATCTTCGGGAAAAGATCGTCCATCTTGTACTGTGTTCCGCAGTAAGGGCATCCGTTTATCAGTTCTGATATCGTGCTGACGGCACTGCAGTTCGGGCAGACATAACTGTCGTCATCAGGCTGAGAGCCTGAGATGATATTCGTGATCGTCGCGTAAAAATCACGCCTGTGCTTATCCTGGTAAATCACCTGATCATCTTTCCTGATCCGTCTTTTGATCCCGAGAAATGATAATCCCACGGTGCTTATATAATGCTCGTCATACCAGACCTCTCCATCAAAGAAAGCATTTCCTAAACCTGAATCATTGGTCCACTTAAAGACTTCATAATCCATCTCGATATTCTTTTCTTTTATGCGTTTATGCTGCAGATCGAGCATATATGTGACATCATTATCCGCATAAGGAATGGGCTTGCCTTTGCATATGGCATCTCCCAAAGATGACGAAAAGCTGATGAGTTTTTCATCATAAGCAGGCCTCATCGGTATCGCCTTGTGATAATGTCTTCCCATATCTATCCCTCCAGTCCGTCAGATCCTGATGTATCCTGAGATCCCTATCCGCGCCTGCAGTATCAGTTGCTGCACCTGTTATCCCCCATAAACACTAACGTGATCTTCAACAGATCGCATCCTTATAAGATTATAACATCTCACATCTTCCTGGCTTTTATGCAGAATGAGATCGGCAGCATCCCGGCCTTTCTGACCCTTTTATCACTCACGTCCGCCGCATCCGCCGCTCCCGTATCGCTCGCCTCAATGAACTGCTCGATGAAGAACCCCGCTTTAGCCAGAGCGTTAATGTAAGTGGACATCTTCCGGTTGCGCAGGACGATCTCGCTGTCATGAACGGGCATCGTAAAATAAGACTCATCGAAATAACTCTTCGTCATCACGAACTTATCATCCTCAAAGACATCTTTCCGTTCGTCACATGACCATGCGATGCAGTAATGCAGCGGGTGATGCCAGCTGAAGATGAATATGCCGTCCTTCTTCAGATATGAGGCGATCCTGTCTAAGGTTCCCTGCAGATCCGTGGTCCAGCCGATGCCGTAGATAGAATATACAAAGTCGAAATACTGCTTCGGGATGTCTATATCCTCTTCCATCTTCGCGCATATCAGCTTTGCCCTGTATCCGTTTTCATCCAGAAGTTTCGAGGCGTTGTCCAGCTGTTTTTGAGACAGATCGATGCCCCATAATTCGCCCGCGCCTCTCGCCGCGTTGTAGAGCAGAGAGTGACCGCTCCCGCAGCATATTTCGAGCATCTTTGCACCGCTCACGTCACCGAAAAGATTAAGGTCATCCTCCGTCGGAAAGCAGACGCCGTACTTTGGCAGCGCGGTCGTTCCGAACCAGAGATCCGCATGTCCGTTCCAGTAATTCTTATTTATCTCAATGATGTCTTCGTTACGCATATGCACCCCTGTTACAGTATACATCTACCTGCAGAAAATCTGTCTGAATTCAACATTTCGGCATCGTAATGTTTACTAATCGACAGTGCCAGCCTGCATTGCTCATTGGCACAGGAATGTGTTCATGGCATTTTCAGGGCTTAAAAAAATCGGCAGAGTTTCGGCTCTGCCTTATTTTTGCAAGATTTTTCCAAGTTAGTGCTCGAAAAATACGGCAAATGATTCGGCACTGCCGCATAGTTGCCGAATAATTTTCGAAAAAGAGCAGCATCAATAATTGCCGAATCATTTTAAAGCCGAGCTGCATTACTCAGACTTGAGACACTTCATTATCGAAAAGCACGGTTAAAACCCCAGCGTGTACCGGGGTTTTAGCCGAGGTTTGAATTCAAAACTTCAAAAAGCAGGTTAAAACCACGGCAGCAGCCGTGATTTTAGCCGTGGTTTGCGTCATGCGTGTAAAGGGCCGATCTTAGGTCCCTGGATCATTTTGTCTTTTGCGATCTTTTGTGCTTCATTCCAGGAAATGCCCTTGCCTTGATAATAGTAATAATTGTTGTAGTTATAATAACTGTCACAAGTAATACCGATCTTTGCCCAGGCTTTATCGACCTTGTCAGAACAGTTTGTCCAGTCGAACATAACCTCAGCGGTCAGGAACTCCTCATCCATAAGACCAAGTTTGTGAAGAAGTTCGCTGTCACAGGTTACCTGACCTATAGTACCGCCGTTTACCGTATCGAGCTGAAACATATCGAGCTCAGTCATATCTGTGTTTTTCATTTTTGTAGTCCTCCTGTTGATAATGCTTTGTTTTATGGCTTCATTATCACTGGCGGCATTACATCAAACAATCAGTAATGCTTAGCCGTTCCGTTGATTAATCAACACATTTGATAAGCCATGTTGAATAACAAAGAAAGAGGGCCGGAATTCTCATTCCAAAGCCCTCTGTATAATTCACTGAAAGCAGTAAGATAACTTCCTTTATGGATTCTGTCCTGGAAGCGGGATACCAATCTCAGGTCCCTTTATCTGCCTTGTATTTATTGCACTTCCGGCGGAAGATCGCACGGTCCCAGGAAAAATTTCCTGAAGTTGTCGTAAGCTTCCTGGTCTTTCGGGGCCAGAAGACCTGCCCTTCCCTTACACGAACGTTCGAGCCTACTGATGTCGGCTTCGACTGCTTTAAGCCATCCCTCATCAAGATCATCTGCGTGGAATCTCAGTACTACATCAACCCTCGTGCAATCGATATAATCGATAAGTTCCTTCATTTCCTTGGCATCCTTGAACTCTTCTTTCTTTTCATCCATAAGCTTTAAAACGCTGTTTGCCTTTTCTTCTATTAGCTTATTCATACCGTTTGCTCCTTTCACGATACTAAACTGATACATCTATCGGGCTTGGCAGTCCCATCGAATATGCAATTTCATTTAGATTTTACTTGGATATTCCTCATTAAGCAAAACAAAAACAGAAAAATAAAGTCCCCGGAGCTCACATCTCCGGGGACTTCGTTTATGTAGTTAAGAATATTCGGAATTTAGCGATTCAGCCATTCTTTTAGTCGAATAAACACTTCTTCCTTATCTTCAGGGGATATATCCCCGCTCTTTTTCAACGCATAATGATGGCCAAACTCGCTGTCAGTATAAGTGCTCCCGTTAAGTATTACGGGCTTATCATATCTCGGCCTTACGTGAATATGCAGATGAGGATCAGGAGCTGCCTCCTTATAGAAATCATTCATCAGGCAACTCCAATTAAATAGCGTTGCTCCTAAAACAGCCTTTAAACATGTCTCCACTTTACAAACCAGATTGCGAAGTTCTTCCCATTCATCATCTGTCATCTCAGACATTGAATTGCAATGTCGCTTTAATACCAAAATGCATCGTCCAATATAATCCTGTTCATCTGAAAGGAAAACAAACCATAATCTACCCTCGTACACCTGGAACTGTTTGTCTTTTTCAGATAGGTTGCACCAATCACAACTTTCCATTCTTTTCCCCATTCATATTACTGATGATATTTCATACCATTATACGATATGGAACCGCGAAGCCAATTTACCGGCCTTTTTCGTCTTTTCGACGCCATTATAAGACATGCAGAATTTCAAGCTGTATAGTGCGGCGAATGATATATCAGTCAGATAATTATTTCCCGACAACATTCTTATCAGGATCACTGTTACAGATATGATTCCTGCAAGCACAATCAAATGCTTCTCAAACTTCTTTAATGCAGGAAACACAAGCGAATACGACGGAAATATGATTATAAACAGGACTGCATATAAAGCATGACTGCTGACAAAGGAGCCTTGGTGTGCGGATATGAGATCTGACAATGACATCAGGAGCCTGCTGCCTTTAGGAAGGCTGTACCAAGGCATATAGCCTTCCAGGTTTCCTTCTGCTATGAGCAATGAATAGGACTGACGATCGATCATGCAGTTCAGATAGTGTGCAATCAAGAAGCCTATAGTAAAGACTAATATAAGTCTGATCAGTACTTTTATCTTATCAGCATCATATCTGTTGCCGTTTATAAAAAATCCGAACAAAAAGACAGTAATGCAGAATACAGAGCCGACGATGAAGCTGCCCCACAAAGTGCCTGCCAGATCAGAATAACGCCCCGCAATCAAAGGATCATTCAGTATCTTAGCACCACCCAAAGTCGCAGTCGAACAGAAAAGATAAGAAAAGATCAGACCTATGATCACTCTGCGCGAAATCCGGTTGTACCTTACCCACAACTGCCTGAATAGAACTCCCAAGAATAAAATGCATGACTCAAAAAAGATAATGACTGTAGAAAAGCTGATTATCTTTGCAGGAAGAGAATCTCCCAAATAGAGCGCCTTCGATACAGGAAGATCAAAGAAACTTCCTGCTATTGCACCGATTACACATAATACGATCAGGATCAGATAAAGCCCCGTCCGTGAAGTCTTTTTCATATGCCTCTCCTATTATTGAACGCGTTTAATTTATGATAACAATTGAAGGCTGTTTTTTCAAACAATTAGAATAGATTAATGGAATCGTTGGATCATTTACAAATAAACGTCACGAAAGTGAGCATTTTCGTGACGTTTTGGTGAAACTCAATGTTGAGACAGCTCCATTATTTGACGGATACCGTGCGTATCCTCAAAAGAAATAACTGCTGATTCCTAACATCACGACAAAACTGAATCTGCTTATTTATGTCGAAGTTCTTTAATGAAACATACACTAACCACTATCATCATTACCGCCAATACATCTGAAGCAACTAACTGTCCGATCGCAGCTGCAGGGATCGGCTGCAGCGGCCATGGTTCAATAAAGCTGGCAAGACACGCTCTGAATATCCAGACCACTGTGAGGAAAAAATAGAAATAAATCACTTCACGATTCATGGCTAACGCTCTTTTACCTAAAAATATAAGCATAAGGCTTAATCCAAAGAGCAACAATGAAAAACAATAGTTGGTATAATCTATCCCCACTATAAGATTCTCATATTGTGTCGGGAGATAATCATACCATTGAAACATCCACGGAACAAAGAAATGCCAAAGTCCCACTAAAGCACTTGTTACGACAGTAATAAAATATAAGATGTGTATTCCTTTTCTCAAAATGATTCTCCCTGCAAATTCTGATTTACCTAAGTTATTTATCTTGACGATTTACAGTACTGCTATCCTTTCAAATACTCCGACACTTCACCTAACAGTCTCATCCCGTCGGCTTTAGGCTCAAAGATCACTCCCATATGTCCTTTCGAACCGTTTTCGAAAAGTATATGTTCAACATTTCTGTTCTTCAACAGCCCGTCGAAATAAAGTGACATATCTTTCAATTCATCAGACTCATTAGTAATGATCACAGTCTTCGGGAGCCTGCTTATTTCGCTGTTTTCCGCAAACACCAGATGCCTGTAACGCACGTCGTTCTTATACCTTTTCGGGAAGACCATGCCTCGCATTCCATTATATGCAACACTGTTCTTATAGAAATGCATAAGTCCGCAATCAAGCAGCAGACCATTATACATATAGTCCCTCTTCTCGAATCCGTAATCAGAAAGCATATCCGGCGAAATACTCAGCAAACTTTCAGCGACGGCATTTACGCCGCCAGACGAATGACCTGCAAGGTACAGATCACCTGCGTCGCCTTCATATGAGGAAGCATTTTTATATATCCAGCGCGTGGCTTTATCTATATCCTCTATCTGGTCAAAAACAGTATATTCCGGATATGCCAGCCTGTAATTCAGCGCAAAGACCACAAAGCCGTTCTGTGCCATCACATTGGCAAACACGCCGTCTATCTTCTTATCGTGTGAGATGAAGCCCCCGCCGTGAATATCTATCAGTACCGGCTTAACAATGCCATCGTTACGGAAATATATGTCCAGCGTTTGTTCGGGGTCATCATCAGCTATGTAACTCACATCTGAGATCGTTGTTATTTCAGATGACAATGCGCTTTGGTCAAGGCGTCCCAGATCCTTGATATAAGCCTTATTGCCGCTGTCTTTCATCATCCTGTTGATCATTGTTTAGTTAAGCCTTTATAACTGATGATTTTTATAGACTATCAGCATTCCTGATCGGGTTCACTTTTTCTTTTCCGGTAAAAGACGAATCCATCCTCAGTTTTTATGATACGATAACCTAATCTTTTGTAAAAAGCATTTGTCCGCTCATTCCAACATGGAGTATCCAGATTAAACTCAGCAGCACATGGATATTCCTTTTCTATGCATTCCATCAAAAGAATTCCGTAACCTTTTCTATGATAGATGCTGTCAATAAATATCCTGCCAATGTATACGCTGTTATTTGTTTCATCCTGGAATAAAATGGCTGCCCCTACCAGATCTTTTCCTATCATTGCCTGATACAAATGCCCTTCCCGGGCCATTTGTTTATGCCATTCCACTGAATCAAATTCAGGCGGACAGTCTCCTTTTACTCCGCCAACATTTACATCTGTTTCAAAAGCTCTGACAGACATATCTACGATTTTTTCTATCTGATTTTCCTCTGCTTTGACAATATGCATCCCACTTCTCCCAACTGTCTTGTACGAGATTTTTATTCCCTGCCACGTCCCTAATATGGTTTTTGATCCAACACACGTTTGAGCGTCACCCAGCCCAGATATTCCGGATGATCTCCGGTCAGAGCTGTTAACTTTTCGATTGCCAAATAGTCCTCGATAAACGCAAGACACCAACCTGCATATTCTGTGCTGCCAAGTTTGCTTTCAGCCCAACGAATCATATTCTCTGTCAGTTTCTTCACCGGAAAACCTCAAGTCTCTACAGATCCCGATTTGTCTTAGATAATATGAAATGACCTCACATTTGTAGCATCGTGGATTTACCTATATGCTTAAAGTTGATGCTAAAGCTATGGGATTTACCACATACAAAGGAGGTCACTATGAACAGAATACTAAAGATAGGAATGGATGTCCACAGCACAAATTACACCTTATGCGCAATGGAACCTGTATTCGGAGCTGACGATAGGATCTATGCCAAAATTCAGGTCGCACCGGATTATAAGAACATATTGATGTTTATAGAGAAAGTGAAACAGAAACTTGATCCTTACGATACCTATGACATTGAATGCGGATACGAAGCGGGATGCTTGGGATATACCTTGTACAATCAGCTTACTTCCGCAGGTGTCAAATGCGTAATCTTGGCCCCTACTACGATGCTTACCCAACAAGGAAAGAGGACTAAAACAGATAAACGAGATGCATTAATGATTGCACAATGCCTATCGTATGGCGGATACCATCCTGTGTATATTCCTACAGAAGATGACGATTCCGTGAAGGAATACCTGCGAATGCGTGATGACCATAAACTTGCCCTGAAAAAAATCAAGCAACAGATAAACGCATTCTGTCTTCGTCACGGATACTACTATCCTCAAGGTAAATGGACTCAGATGCATTTGGACTGGCTATCAGCAATAAAACTGCCACCTTTATATCAGGAAACTCTTGATGAGTATATGGCCACATATTTTGAATTGACTGACAAGATAGAAAAATACGACACTCGCATCGAGGAAATAGCTGCACAGGAAAAGTATGCGGATAAGGTAAAGAAACTCGGTTGTTTTATTGGTGTTAAAACACATGTCGCATTATCTCTGATAGTTGAGACTGGAGATTTCAAAAGATTTGCAAAGGGTAATGCTTATGCAGCATATCTTGGTCTGGCACCAGGTGAACATTCAAGCTCCGATAAGATAAATCGACTTGGGATCACCAAGGCAGGGAACAGTAATCTGCGAAGGCTTCTTGTAGAAGCTGCTTGGGGAATATGTAAAGGTAATATCGGGTACAAATCAAAGGACTTGAAAAAACGCCAACAAGGAAACAGTGTTCAAGTTATATCGTACGCAGATAGGGCAAACAACCGAATGCGCAGTAAGTACTATAGGTTGATACGGCATGGAAAGAAGAAAAATGTCGCGATAGCAGCCATAGCAAGAGAACTTGCCTGTTTTGTTTGGGGAATGATGACAGATAACATTGAAGAAAGGGTAGCTTAATGAGAAACATAGCTGACGATATTTGGAAGGAGCCAAAAACACATGACGGTTGAGCCAGTTGCGGACGAACTATGTGCGCACCTGATCAGGTGATCCACGATCTTAGATAGCAAGGCTCTCGACGAAACCATTAGCCTGTCGGTAACCAATCCACGAATAACAGAGTGGCTACTTGTCGGAGACTGTTATATTGGCTCTTTCCAAATGTTGTTAGATGAAAGGTATTGATATGAAGAAAAAATACTACTTGACGAAGGTCATTTCATAACAGTTTATTATCCTGCTGTTTTTCTAAGGGATCGCTCCCTCAGACATGATAATTATATCATCCGGGTAAAGTTGTTGAGCCCGCTTAAAATAGCCATTGCGAGCCCAGTTAATTTTGCCAGTTTAAGTTCAATAAAATAAACCAATCAGGCAAGGAATCAGTCCTTATACTCATTTTTAATCGTCCAACTTCAATAGTCGCATAAAAGAAAAACAGACCGGAATCAACCGGTCTGTTTGCCATACTTAAATCTGCTATCTGTTTATTTGTAAACTGGCTATTGATTTTTGTTAGCAGGTTTTTATGCCTTTCGAAGATTAAAAAAGATAAATTATTACTTCCCGGAAATCTCTTCAACGAACTTCTTTATCTTTTCACCGTTTTGTGGATAATCCTGATGCTTTCAAACAGAGAAAAATACGAGTATCTTCCGTTTCCGTCCACTGACCGCTGGGGCGCCGTTATGCTGAACAGCCATCCTCTTTCAAAGAAAAAGAGCATCAAAGCTAAAGACCTGATCGGCCAGCCGCTCTTTTGCTCTGAACAAAGCTGGAATCTCGAGATACGTGAATGGGCAGGTGATCTGTATTCCAAACTCCGCCTTGAAGGCTCTTTCCGCCTTTCTTATAATGCATCGAAGTTCGCCAAGTCGGTTGGAATTGTAGTAATAGATTTCAAAACCGGAGGCTTTCAGTTGTTGGGCAACCGCATTCTCATATATGCCGCCGGCGTTAAGGCTGCTGTCAAAAACACAATGTAATAATAAGCATTTTTGTCAAAAATACAAATTGCTTTCGACGTGTTTTGTCAAAAGCACAAAGCTGATTTGTACCTGTCAATAAAAGTGACACCAAAAATATTTCTTTAATTCTTTTTCTGCCGGTAGACACCGGTGATATATTTTGTCCTGATTCATTTCTGAAAGTAGACACATAAGACTTTTTTTCTGTATTATAATTAATAAAAAACAGAGGTGCTCATCATGGCAGTCAGAACAAAACAATATATTTGTGATGCTTTCATGACTTTATTGGAGAACGAACCGGTCAGCAAGATCACCGTTCAGAACATAGTTGATCAATGTAATATCAACCGTAATACTTTTTACTACCATTTTGAAGATATTCCGGCTCTTATAGAATACATCGTGGAACAGAAAGCGGATGAACTGATCGCCAGGTACCCTTCTGTTGATTCAATCAATTCAGCCATGCTCGCTATCATGGAATTCGCTGAACAGAACAGAAAGATAATATGGCATGTCTGCAGTTCGGCAGACAGAGCACTCTTTGAGCTGCATCTCTGGCGCATATGCGAATATGTTATCTCAGAATACGGAAAAGCACTCTTCAAAGCTGACGATATATCAGAAGAAGACCGCATGATAATCCTTCACGCTTATGAAGATGAATGCTTCGGCAAAGTTATGGGATGGATCAACCGCGGCATGAAGACCAATGAACGTGACAGACTCATCAGATTTCTGGAACTCCGTTCGGGTGTTGCCGAGATGATGCTCGACAGAGCCAAAAACACCTGACCGGTTTTCGAACAAAAAACGCAAAATGTCTGATTTTTGTATACTCACGGTCTAATGACCATTCATTCCGTATGAAATAAATACGATACTTCCAATCGATAAAGGGCTAATGCCCGCAAGAAAGGAAGTAACGTGAATGAAAACGGGAAAGATTATCGTTAAGTACCGTGTCCCGGTACTGATCCTGACATTACTGTTAATGATTCCCGCCGTACTCGGTATGGTAAACACGCGTATCAACTATGATATGCTCAACTACCTTCCGGAAGACATGGAAACAGTTAAGGGCCAGAACGAACTCTTATCCAATTTTGGTAAAGGCGCATTCTCTATGATCATATTGGAGGACATGGCTCCTGAAGATGTCAGCCGGTTAAAGGCTGAGATCGAACAGGTCGATCATGTTGATTCTGTTGTCTGGTACGATTCTTTTGCAGACATGTCAGTTCCTATGGAAATGCTGCCGGACAGACTCTATAACGCTTTTAACACAGACAATTCAACTATGATGGCTGTCTTCTTTGACACATCGACGTCTGATGATCTTACCATGGATGCCATACGTGAGATCCGCGGCATCTGCGGAAAACAGTGTTTTGTGGCAGGCATGTCAGCCCTTGTCACAGATCTTAAGGATCTGTGCGAGAAAGAAGAGCCGATATATGTCGGCATTGCAGTAGTTCTCGCTCTTGCAGCAATGATCTTATTGCTGGATAACTGGCTGATACCTCTCATATTCCTGGCATCCATAGGAATGATGATACTTTTAAACCTCGGAAGCAATTACTTTTTCGGTGAGGTAAGTTACATCACAAAAGCGCTGTCTGCCGTACTGCAGCTTGCAGTAACAATGGATTACTCGGTATTCCTCTGGCACAGCTACAATGAACAGTTAACCCTGAACCAAGACCACAAAGCAGCAATGGCTCAGGCTATCAATGAGACATTGACTTCCGTATTGGGAAGTTCGGTTACGACCGTTGCGGGATTTGTGGCGCTATGCTTCATGACTTTCACGATGGGACGCGATCTCGGCATCGTCATGGCCAAGGGTGTCATATTAGGAGTCATCGGATGCGTTACGGTCCTCCCTGCTCTGATACTGATGCTGGATAAACCGTTAAGCAAAGTATCACACCGTTCCCTTATTCCAGACACACGAAAGTTTGCCGGACACCTGATCAAGGTGTTCCCTGTATTTCTCATTGTTTTCGCGCTTCTTATCCCGCCTGCATTCTACGGTTACAAAAAGACGGAGAATGAAGTTTACTATGACATGGGCGAATGCCTTCCCAAAGACATGGAATATGTTATCGCGAATTCCAAACTCCGTGACGAGTATGATATCGCTTCAACACACATGATCCTGGTCGACTCTTCTCTGGATGAAGGAACCAAGAGAGAGATGATCCGTGAGATGGAAAAAGTTAACGGTGTCAAAACAATACTCGGATTCGAGAGCCTGTTAGGTTCTGACGTTCCTTCAGACATTATTCCGGACTCCTTAAAGAGTGTCCTCGAGAACGATAAATGGGAACTGTTCCTTATCAACTCCGAATATAAAGTAGCCGGAGATCAGGTAAACAATCAGATAGATAATCTGAACATGATATTAAAGCATTACGATCCCACCGGAATGCTTATAGGTGAAGCACCCTGCATGAAGGATATGATCGAGACTACCGATAAGGACTTCAGAGTCGTCAACATAATATCCATCGTCGCCATCTTCATCATCATCGCATTCGCAGAAAAGAGCATAAGCCTTCCGATGATACTTATATCCGTCATCGAATTCGCGATATTCATCAACTTAGGTCTTCCCCACTATCTTGGTCAGAGCCTGCCGTTCATCGCGCCGATATGCATAAGCACCATCCAGTTGGGAGCGACCGTTGACTATGCGATCCTCATGACGACACGTTATAAGAACGAGAGGATCAGAGGGCAGGATAAAAAGACAGCAGTACACACCGCGCTCTATACTTCGATCCCGTCGATTCTGGTATCCGGTTCAGGACTTTTCGCAGCGACATTCGGAGTAGCAGTTTACTCTGAAATAGACATAATCAGCAGCATGTGCATGCTGATGGCAAGAGGTGCCGTTATCTCCGTCCTCGCGGTAATACTGATACTCCCTCCGCTGCTCTATGTCTTTGACAGAGTCATATGCGCGACAACGTTGGGAATGAATAAAAAAGTAAAAGTTAAACATCAGGAGGCATATTAATATGAAAAACAATATTGATAAGAAAAAAGCATTGTCATTATTACTTGTAATGACCATGTCGGCAAACATCGCCGGATGCGCATTCACCACGGATGATGTCAAAGATGCTGATCCGATAGCCAAATACGGCACAAGTACGATCGCATATTCAGGCGACTTCGGAAAACCCGTTAATACCAGCGAGACATTCTATGTGATCTCCGATGCTGAAGGAAACATTAAAGAGCTCAGCGGATGCGAAGAATCCGATATCCCCGTCAGCGTAAAGATCAGTTATTACCTTAACGGCAATCGGATAAAGCCTGAAGATCTTGCAGGCAAGAGCGGAAAGGTTACCATCCGTTTTGATTATGACAACCATGTCAAAACAAATATCAGCATCAACGGTAAGACCGAAGAGATCACAGTTCCCGTCACCATGATGTCTGGAATGGTTCTCGATAAGGAAAAATTCTCCAATGTCACCGTAAACTCAGGCAAGGTTACTGATGACGGCAGCAGATTCTTTGTAGTAGGCCTTGCCGTCCCGGGATTTAAGGATGCGATAGATCCTGACAGTTCAAACGATAACATCAAAGAAATAGAAGACAAACTCACGGATTATGTGGAGATCACCGCTGATGTGGAAGATTTTGCACTCGATATGACAATGTCTGTCGCAATGCCGGATCTTCTCTCGGAATTCGACATTACAGATGATGTTGATATAGATACGGAAAAACTGAGCGGATCAGCAGATAAGCTCTCAGATGGAATGAAACAGCTCCTCGACGGCTCCGATGCTCTCTGCGGCGGCCTTGACACACTTTACGACGGATGCGGCAAACTGTCAGACGGAACTGATAAACTCGCGGACGGTGCACTGGAATTAAAGAACGGCACCGTTGAACTTGATAAAGGCGCAAACGATCTAAGCGCAGGCGCTGACTCATTAAGTTCAGGTCTTAATGAATTATCTTCATACAGTGATGATATCGTCGGCGGCGCAGTACAGGTTTTCAATGCACTGCTCGACACAGCAACCAAGCAGATCCGTGATGCGGGTCTTGATTGTCCTGACCTCACCATCGATAACTATCAGGAAGAATTAAACTCATTGATTTCTTCCCTTGATGACAACGCCGTATATACACAGGCTTTATCCGAAGTCACGGCTGCAGTCGAAGCAAAAAGAGCCGAGATTCATGCGTTGGTAGAAAGTGCCGTTAAAGATAATATCACCTCAAGAGTAACCGAAGCAGTTAGAGCCGAAGTTGAATCACAGGTCGAAAATGCTGTCTGGGAGCAGGCAGAGCCGGCAGTAACAGATCAGGTTACATCAGCTGTCAGATCACAGGTCACACTGCAGGTAACATCTGCAGTAAAAGATCAGGTCAGATCTCAGGTATTGGCTGCAGAAGGTCTGGACGAAGACACTTTCGATGCTCTGGATGACAGCACGAAAACTGAGATAAACAATGCAATAGAGCAGCAGATGGCCACAGAGGAGATATGTTCACTTATTGATGCCAAAGTAAATGAACAGATGGAATCAGACGAGATCAAAGCAATGATCAGCGAACAGGTGGAACTGCAGAAAGACAGTGAACAGATACGTCAGGCAGTATCAGAACAGACTGATATCCAGATGTCCGGCGATGCCGTTCAGGCATTGATCGCGGAAAAAGTTGATGAGCAGATGTCCGGTGACGAGATCAAGGCACTGATAGATAAGAACACCGATGAGCAGATCGACAAAGCCATCAGCGAGGCCATGGCAAGTGATACCGTACAGTCCAAGTTAACAGCAGCATCTGAAGGCGCCCAGAGTCTTATCTCTCTTAAGGCATCTTTGGACAGTTACAATACTTTCTATATCGGTCTTAAGAGCTATACCGACGGAGTTGACCAGTGTGCTCAGGGTGCTTCTGCCCTTAAGAGCGGTGCCGTACAGTTGGCAGACGGTGCGGACAGATTGAGCAGCGGAGCAACGGAACTCTACAATGGTATCGTTACTCTTCAGGACAGCATTCCCGAATTCACTAAAGGGATCCTCCTTCTCCGCGATGGTGCAGGAAAACTTGATTCAGGCCTTAACCGTTTCAATAACGAGGGCATATCAGAAATCTGCAGTATCCTTGATGAGGATAACATCGAACAGTTAAACAGGGCGAAAGCAGTGTTTGAATCTGCAAAGGCTTACTCTGCTGCCCATTCCGGAGAGAAATTTATCTACAAGAGCGGTTCGGTCGGCGAAGTCTGACATAACCGTTAACATAAACCAACAAGGGCTGTCTCAAAACAAAAGAGATAGCCCCTATCTTATTGCAAAAGAAAACGGGTCCCGAAGGGCCCGTTTATTGTTAGAATAATTGTGTGAAAAACCTTCTAACATTACAGTCTGACTATATCAAAATCTGTTTGCCATGCTTAAATCTGCTATCTGTTTATTTGTAAACTGGCTATTGATTTTTGTTAGCAGGTTTCTTTTCAGGATTTTATTAAAATCAGCTCAAGCTTTCCATGTCTCGGTAATAAGCGTTACATTATCACGGGTAACATTGAGCATACCTGCTCCGATCTCCGCTTCAGTATCATCTGATGCATCATCGTAGACTATGGTGCACTTGCCTTCACGGACAGCTGTTACAAAAGGTATGTGTCCTGCAAATATGGCAAGATCACCTTCACTGCCGCGGAGATAAAGACCTGATACCTGTTTGTCGATAACAGCGCCCTTCGGCGTTATGACTTTGAGTTCAAATGTTTTCATTACTTCTTACCGCTTTTTGCAGCTTTTTCCACAGCCTCATCGATCGTTCCGACGAAGAGGAATGCCGATTCGGGAAGATCATCGTGCTTACCCTCTATGATCTCGCGGAAACCGCGGATGGTCTCAGACAGCGGCACATATGTGCCTTCGATACCGGTAAACTTCTCGGATACATGGAAAGGCTGTGATAAGAATCTCTGTATCTTACGCGCACGTTCTACCAGCACCTTATCTTCATCTGACAACTCATCAAGACCCATGATCGCGATGATATCCATGAGTTCCGTATAACGCTGGATAATACGCTGAACTTCCTTTGCAGTCTCATAGTGATCCCTGCCAAGGACCTCAGGTGACAGGATGCGGCTCGTGGATTCCAAAGGATCAACGGCAGGATAGATACCCTGTGAAGCGATGCTTCTGGACAATACCGTAGTGGCATCAAGATGTGCGAATGTCGTTGCCGGCGCAGGGTCGGTCAGGTCATCCGCAGGAACATATACAGCCTGGACAGATGTGATGGATCCGTTTACGGTCGAGGTGATCCTCTCCTGCAGAGCACCCATCTCATTAGCGAGTGTTGGCTGATATCCTACAGCTGAAGGCATTCTTCCGAGAAGTGCTGACACCTCCGAACCTGCCTGCGTGAATCTGAAGATATTGTCGATAAACAGGAGCACATCCTGGCCCTCGTTATCTCTGAAGTATTCAGCCATTGTAAGGCCTGACAGAGCAACACGCATTCGTGCTCCCGGCGGTTCATTCATCTGACCATATACCAGGGCGGTCTTATCAAGAACTCCTGACTGCTTCATCTCATTGAACAGATCATTTCCTTCACGTGTACGCTCGCCTACACCGGTGAAAACGGAAAGGCCGCCGTGCTCTTTGGCGATATTGTTGATAAGTTCCATGATAAGCACGGTCTTACCTACTCCCGCACCTCCGAACAGACCGATCTTACCGCCTTTGGAATAAGGGCACAAAAGGTCGATAACCTTGATTCCGGTCTCGAGGATCTCTTTATTTGATGAGAGATTAGCATATTCGGGCGCAGGTCTGTGAATGTCCCAACGGGGAGCATTTGCCGGTGCCGGCTTTAAGTCAGTAGGCTCACCCAGGACATTGAATATTCTTCCCAGTGTCTCACGTCCAACAGGAACGCTTATAGGCTTACCTGTATCGATTGCTTCGGAGTCTCTCTTAAGACCGTCAGTAGAAGACATTGCGATGCATCTTGCCGTACTGTCTCCTATATGTTGGGCGACCTCGACCACGAGACGTCTCTCGCCTATCATGATCTCGAGAGCATTGTTGATCGGAGGCAGACGCCCTTCAGCGAACCTTACGTCCACGACAGGGCCCATTACCTGCGCGACCATTCCTTTATTACTGTCCATTACGAACCTCCTACTTTCCCGCACCGGCTACGATCTCAGTGATCTCCTGAGTAATCGTACCCTGACGGGCTCTGTTATATTCAAGCGTCAGATCATCGATCATCTGCTGTGCATTCTTCTTAGCGCTGTCCATCGCCATTCTTCTCGCAGCGACCTCACACGCAAAACTCTCTTTTACGAGTGCATATAATTTGGCTGCAAAATACTTCAAAACGATATTCCCGAACAGTTCCTCAGGTGACGGCTCGAAAACACCCGTATCAACACATCTTTCCGTTCCTCTCTCCATCGGAAGGATCCAGAAAACGTCCGGTTCCTGGCTGATTATCGACACATATCTGTTATATACGATACCGACACGGTCGATCTTTCCCGCAAGGAAATCCTCGCAGCAGAGCTTTGCTTCAGCCTCGGCTTCCTCATATGTATAGTATTCAGAAGACTGATATAAAGGCTCCTCATCATCGTTCAGTTCCTCTTCAGTCTCAGGACGGTATCTCGCAAAGGCCCTCTTTCCGACAGGATGGATGTCAACATATTCCATATCCCTTACAGTCCTGAAAATATTGGCGTTATATCCGCCGCAAAGTCCTCTGTCACCGGCTATTATGATAAGTCTTGTAAAACTCTTTGCAGAGACAGAACCATCTTCAGTATCTTCTTCCGGCTTGGGACGGTTAATGCCGAAATAAGGACTCTTACTGCATTCAGGACATGAAGCAAGTCTCTTCGTAACATCAGATATGGCAGCTGAATATTCACGGCCGGCAGCCATGGCATCATATGCGCGTTTTATCTTTGATGAAGCAACAAGACCCATTGCACCCGTAAGATGCAATGTGGAATCAAAACTCTTGATCCTGGTCCTTAAAGACTTTATATCCTTGCCCATGTCTTATTTCCTGTTCATCCTGTTAAGGACGCCCTTAAGCTCCTCTTCATCTTCTTCAGTCCAGGATCCCTGGCTGATCCTTACCATCCAGGCTTTATGCTCGTGATCGAGTTTCTCATACAGACGTTCCTGATAATCCTTGATATCATCAAGTGCAACATCGTTGAGATAACCGTTGATTACCGCATAGATGATTCCAACCTGGCCTCCGACAGGAACCGGTGCATTACGGTCCTGCTTTAACACTTCCACGATACGTTCGCCAAGATGAAGTCTTGCGCGTGTATCAGCATCAAGATCCGAACCGAACTGCGCGAAAGCCTGAAGTTCGCGGTACTGCGAGTACAAAAGCTTTAACTCGCCGGAAACCTTCTTCATAGCCTTGACCTGCGCAGATCCTCCGACTCTGGATACTGAGATACCCGGATTTATCGCAGGAATAATGCCGCTGTGGAACATCTCTGTCTCAAGGAAGATCTGTCCGTCAGTGATGGAGATAACATTTGTCGGGATATAGGCGGATACGTCACCTGCCTGTGTCTCGACAATAGGGAGCGCGGTAATGGAACCGCCGCCGAATTCCGGTGAAACACATGCCGCACGCTCAAGAAGTCTTGAATGCAGATAGAATACATCGCCCGGATAAGCTTCTCTTCCCGGAGGTCTCCTGATAAGAAGTGACAGAGCTCTGTATGCGACAGCGTGCTTTGACAGGTCATCGTAAATGATGAGAACGTCTTTGCCCTGCTCTCTGAAATACTCAGCCATGGCACAACCCGAATAAGGAGCTATGTACTGGACCGGTGCACTCTCAGCGGCAGTTGCAGACACAACGATCGTATATGCCATTGCGCCTTCTCTTACGAGATCAGCGACCAGGGATACGACTGATGTAGCTTTCTGGCCAATGGCAACGTATATACAGATGACATTCTTGTCTTTCTGATTGATTATCGTATCGATTGCGATCTCGGTCTTACCTGTCTGACGGTCACCGATGATGAGCTCTCGCTGGCCGCGTCCGATCGGGATCATGGAGTCAATGGCTTTGATACCGGTCTGCAGAGGTGTTGATACGCTCTGTCTCTCGATAATGCCGGGAGCCTCAGCCTCAACAGGTCTTCTGGCTTCACCGAAGATAGGACCTTTGCCGTCAATAGGCTCACCCAGAGGATTTACTACTCTTCCTAAGAAACTCTCGCCTACAGGGATCGAGAGAACCGTTCCTGTACGCTTAACCTTTGTTCCTTCCCTGATATCGTACTTATCGGAAAGTATCGCAACCGAGACAGTGTCATTCTCAAGATTCTGGGCTAGTCCGACTGAACCGTCTTCGAATTCCAGAAGTTCTGTTGACATGCAGTTGCGGAGTCCGTATACGGAGGCAATGCCGTCACCGACCAATACAACAGTTCCGACTTCACCCATATCGACACGGGTCTTGTAATTGCGGATCTGCTCTTTAATGATATTGCTTATTTCTTCAGGTTTTCCTGTCATTTACGATATCACTTCCTTTATGTTCTTAAGGTTCCTGACAACGCTTCCGTCAAAGAACTTTCCGTCACAGGTTACGGTAATTCCGCCGATGATCGATTCATCGACCTTATATATGGGCGAGATGACTTTGCCGGTAACCTTTCTTAAGCGTGTCACGATCTTTCTCTTTTCCTCATCAGTCAGTTTGACCGCACTGGTAATAACGGCAAAACTGATCTTCTTATAGTCTTCATACATCCCTTCGAATTCTTTCGCAGCAGTGAAGAATTCGTTCATATGGTTATTTGTGACCATTACCGCAAGGAATGAATACAGAAGGTCTTCGACATTATCCTCGAAAGCTTCGGATAATGAATCGAGCCTCTCTTCCTTGGGGATTCCCGGATTCATCAGGAAAGAGATGTAATCCGGCTCCTTTTTAAGGAGCTTTCTGATTTCTGTAAGATCTTCTCTTACAGCATCCAGTGAACCGTCCTCATAGGCGGCTTCGAATAATGCGATCGCATATTCTCTTCCTACATTAGTCACTGCTCTTCACCTATCTTATCAATGGCTTTATCTATCAGGTCACGATGGTCATCCATGTTGATCTCGCGTCCGATGATCTGCTCGGAAAGGGTCTGAGATACGTCAACGATCTCTTTCTTGATCGTTTCTCTTGCATCTTTCCTCTCACGTTCGATATCGGCCTTTGCCTTACGGATGATCTGATCAGCTTTCTCACGGGACTCATAGAGCATGACCTCGTTACGGCTGTCCGCACGTTCGACTGCATCACTTATGATCTTATCGGCCTCAGCTTCCGCTGTTGCCATCTTACCTTCCCATTCAGCCTTTATCGCATCAGCCTCAGCCTGCGTCTTCTCAGCCTTTTTATACTCAGACTCGATTTCTTTCTGCCTCTTATCAACGATCTTCTTTACAGGCTTGAAAAGAAGCTTTTTGAGTATAAGGAAGAGTATTACGAGATTGGCGAGCGAGATGACTATATGCCAGATATTTACTGAAATAATATCCAGATCCTGCATGTGTCAGACTCCGTTTCAGCCGCCGATCGTAGTCATGAGAAGATCCACGAATCTTCCCGGTGCAACAAAGATCAAGAGGATGGCGATAACGAGCGCATAAAGACCCGTTGTCTCTGCAACAGCGCATCCCATGAGCATTGTTGAAGTAACATCACCTTTGCACTCAGGCTGTCTGCCGATAGCTTCGCAGGCCTTAGCAACTGCATGTCCCTCTCCGATACCAGGACCGATACCGGCAATCATGGCGCAGCCGGCACCAAGAGCGCATCCTCCTAAGATGATTCCGATTGCAAGTTCCAACATATTTAAATACCTCCGTATGTTGTTTATATATTAATTATCCGCATGCTTTCCAGCGGTCTGTGAACGTGCGGCTTTGGCTGCAACGCGTTCCTGTCTTCTCTTTTTCCTTGCGGCATATTCCTCAGCAGGGAAACCGCCTGCCACATACAGCATGGTAAGAATGGCGAAGATAAACGCCTGGAGACATCCTGAGAACAGATCAAAATAAATCGACAGTACAGCCGGAATACCGATCCTCAGATAAGGGAAGTCGGCAAGTGCTCCCGGCAGGAATGAGAACAGGCTGTTAGACAATTTGGTGAGTCCCACTGCTATGAGCACCGAAATTATCGAACCGGATAAGACATTTCCGTAATGTCTGAATGCCATGGATATCGGAGTGGCAACCTCACTGATGATATTAAGAGGAGCCAGGAGAGGCTGTGGCTGACCGAAACTCTTAAGATAGATCCAGGGGCCGGCCTTCATCTTATAGTATGTGATCAGGAAGAATACCAGTATTGCCCAGCCGGCGATGATATTGATGTCGGATGTCGGCGGGAAGAGTCCCAAAAGCGATGAGAGGCTCGAAAAACCTGATAATCCTAAGATCGCAGCTATAAAAGGAGCAAAACCTTCAAAGTATTCTCCCATGTTTGTCCTTACAAGACCTGTCACCTTCTCCACGATCCATTCTGCGACCATCTGCCTTACGGATATGTTACGTGTCTTTAGACCCGTCGTAAGAAAAAGGCACAGGAACAGAACTGCAAGGATCACACACCAGGAATTGACCTGTGCTTCAGTTATCGGGAGATCCTGTATCGGCATTTTGATGGTAAAGAATACATGTGCACCCGATATGTCGATACCGTCAGATGCAGGGACAAACATAACCTTAACGGCTATGGCGGCCGCCATCGAGAGGATGCTGAGAATAAGGAACACTATGCTCATTCTTCCCCGTCCCCTCCGTTATCAGCATTATCTGCAGCAGCCGGCGCAGAAGCTGTACCGGTTTTCTTATCTTTATTGAATATTGCTCTCGTATAGACAGCGATGGTCGCAAAAAGCAGGGATATCAGTGTAGCCCACATATTAAATACGGACGGGATAAGTATGGCTATCAGTACAAGAATAACCATTAGCGCGTATCTCAGGGCATGGGATGCACGAAGGATCTCTTTTGCCCTCGTTTCCTCGTTTTTGACTGCTTTTTGAACAGACAGGCCCAGAAGGAAGAAATTAAGGATGCCTGTGCCTGCTCCTACAAGATTTCCGAGCAGAACAGTAAGATGCCACTGCCTTAAGATCAGGAATACCGATTCCATCAGCATGCTGAGTATCAGAGTGACAACACATACATATATTGTCTCTTTTTTTACTGTCGGATCGATCTTCAAAAACAGCCCTCCCTTCCGCTGCCATCAACCATTTTCTTTCGTGGAGTATAGCATAAACCGCTTCGGGTTAGACGTAACAGATTGCACATTTAGGACAAATGGAAGAAATTGTCTAAAAATGGTTTCCGGTCACACAAAATAAAACCGGCAAGAGAGCCGGTTCATCAAAGTTACTGATGATATACAGCAGCCTGAAGGGCCAATTTACTGCCTATTATGTCATGTAGTCTCTTCGATATATCTTTTTAACAAAAACATACAGAAGTGAGGGAATGTTTTCACCTTATCAGTAATACCTATTTTACCGGATATAAATTTGATGCCGTATTTTATATCCGGATAATTATCATTATTGATCAGTTCTTTCATTGACTTCGACTGATCATTTCCCGACTTGATCTCAACAGGAATTAGATCATCAGCAGACCTTACAAAGAAATCCTCTTCCAAAGTGGAATTCTCGCGCTTGTAATAGTATAAATCATAACCTTGCTTCACCAGAGCTTCGGCTGCGAAATTCTCATATAGAGCACCCTTATAGATACCTAGATTTTTATTGGCCCTTAGATCAGTCTGTGCTTCAGGATCAACAGAAGCAACCAAAAGTCCCGTATCAGCCATATATACTTTAAATTTGCTTGGATCTTCGTTACCCTTTAGTGGCAGCTCAGGGAAAGACAGACAATTGCACACATTTACAATTCCCGCATCTTTAAGCCAATCTACGCATCCCATGTAGTCTTTGGAACGACCGCCTTCTCTTACTTTCCTGAACTGGAACTTCTTGTTCTCTTTGGCAAGTTGCGCTGGAATAGACCTGAAAACACTTACAATTCTGGCTTGATCTAATCCCTCTGAATACTTGCGGATATCACTCTCATAGTCATTAAGCAGTTGCTTTTGAAGAACGAGACTGCCTTCAAAAGATTCCTTCTCAATATATGAAGCAACAATCTCCGGCATACCGCCTAGCATACAGAATTCGATGAAAAGATTAGAATATAGATCATTCTCAACACTAGTGAATGCCGCTCCGGAAACCATGTGATTTAACATCTCCCCAATTACGTCATTGCCATAACCTTTAGCCCAAAGGAATTCTTCAAAATCCATAGAGCGCATATCATAATCAGTCTTATATCCGACGCTGATACTGTCGATTCTGTTGTAATTCACCCCCAAGAGTGATCCCGAACATATAACATCAAATCTCCCATCCTCCTTAAAAAACTTAAGCGATGTTGTGATTTCAGGAAAACTCTGAATCTCATCAAAGAAGATAAGCGTCTTACCTGGTACGATCTTAATCTCAGGATTGATCCTCGTTATGATCTTAACAATATCAGAAACTGAATATCCCGCTTCAGTTATTCCCTTATAATTCGGATGTGTAAAGAAGTTTATTTCTATAATGCTATCGTAGTGTTTGCCGGCAAATTCTCTAATTGTTTTAGTCTTTCCAACTTGGCGCGCACCTTTAACAATGAGAGGCTTTCTGTCCGGATTCTTATACCAAGCCTCCAAATATTCATCTGCTTTGCGCTTCAAATACATAATTAGAGCCCTCCAACAGCTTCACTCCAACAAAGAAATCAACGACGGCCAACATTTTTATGAGCCACTTTTATTCCAATCTTACATTTTTATGAGCCACTTTTCAACAAGATTTACATTTTTATGAGCCACTTCATGGCTCCTCGTGTATGACTTCAGTCACGTTTCCAAAAAAATGGAGCTACCTCATTTACTTTGAGATAGCTCCATGCTTTATTGCTTAAAGTTAATTATCGATCAAGCCTTATGCTTTATAGCAGCCTGTGCAGCAGCAAGTCTTGCAATCGGTACACGGAAAGGTGAGCAGGATACATAGTCAAGGCCGATCTCATCGCAGAACTCTACGGATGTCGGGTCACCGCCGTGCTCGCCGCAGATACCGAGGTGGAGGTCAGGACGTACTGCCTTACCGTTCTCGATAGCCATCTTCATGAGCTTACCAACGCCGTTCTGGTCTAACCTGGCGAACGGATCGGACTCGAAGATCTTTGACTCATAGTAAGCTGTGAGGAACTTGCCTGCGTCGTCTCTGGAGAAACCGAATGTCATCTGTGTAAGGTCGTTTGTACCGAAGCAGAAGAACTCAGCTTCCTTAGCGATCTCGTCAGCTGTGAGAGCAGCTCTCGGGATCTCGATCATGGTGCCTACCTTGTAGCCCATGTCAACGCCTGCAGCCTTGATCTCTTCGTCAGCAACTGCAACGACAACCTTCTTAACGTTTACGAGCTCCTTGATCTCGCATACGAGAGGGATCATGATCTCAGGTGTTACGTTCCAATCGGGATGCTTAGCATTGACGTTGATAGCAGCGCGGATAACTGCTCTTGTCTGCATCTTTGCGATCTCAGGATATGTAACTGCGAGACGGCATCCTCTGTGACCCATCATGGGGTTGAACTCGTGGAGTGAAGCGATCAATGTCTTGATGTCTTCAACAGACTTGCCCTTCTTGTCAGCTAATGCCTTGATGTCAGCCTCTTCTGTAGGAACGAATTCGTGGAGCGGCGGGTCAAGGAATCTGATAGTAACGGGATGTCCCTCGAGAGCTTCATAGAGAGCTTCGAAGTCGGACTGCTGCATAGGAAGGATAACTTCGAGAGCAGCCTCACGCTCCTCAACTGTATCGGAGCAGATCATCTCACGGAATGCATCGATTCTGCCTTCACCGAAGAACATGTGCTCTGTACGGCAGAGACCGATACCTTCAGCACCGAGCTCACGAGCCTTCTTGGCATCGTTAGGTGTATCAGCATTTGTACGTACTTCGAGTCTCTTGAACTCGTCAGCCCACTTCATGATGCGGCCGAAGTAACCATTGTTAGGATCAGCGTCAACCTGAGGGATAGCGCCGTCGTAGATCTTACCTGTGGAACCGTCGAGGGAGATGATGTCGCCTTCCTGGAATGTCTTGCCAGCAAGAGTGAACTTCTTGTTAGCTTCGTCCATAGCGATCTCGCCGCATCCGGATACGCAGCACTCACCCATACCACGTGCAACAACTGCAGCGTGTGATGTCATACCGCCACGTACTGTGAGGATACCCTCAGCAGCCTTCATGCCTGTGATATCTTCAGGAGATGTCTCGAGTCTTACGAGGACTACCTTCTCTCCTCTGTCGTGCCAAGCAACTGCATCGTCAGCTGTGAATACGATCTTACCGCAAGCAGCTCCCGGAGAAGCGCCAAGGCCCTTACCGATTGCTTCTGCAGCCTTGAGGGCAGCGGGATCGAACTGAGGGTGAAGGAGTGTGTCGAGGTTTCTGGGATCGATCATTGCAACTGCTTCCTCAGGTGTTCTCATACCTTCGTCAACCAGGTCGCAAGCGATCTTCATGGCAGCCTGAGCTGTTCTCTTACCGTTTCTTGTCTGGAGCATGTAGAGCTTACCGTGCTCAACTGTGAACTCCATGTCCTGCATGTCTCTGTAGTGCTTTTCGAGTGTCTCGCAAACTGTTACGAACTGAGCGAATGCTTCAGGGAACTTCTGCTCCATCTCAGCGATCTTCATAGGAGTGCGAACGCCTGCAACAACGTCCTCGCCCTGTGCGTTTGTAAGGAACTCACCGAAGAGGCCCTTCTCACCTGTGGCAGGGTCACGTGTGAAAGCAACGCCTGTACCGCAGTCGTCACCCATGTTACCGAATGCCATGGACTGAACGTTAACTGCCGTACCCCATGAATAAGGGATATCGTTGTCTCTTCTGTAAACGTTTGCTCTCGGGTTGTCCCATGATCTGAATACGGCCTTGATTGCGCCTACGAGCTGTTCCTTAGGATCTGTAGGGAAATCGGAACCGATCTTTGCCTTGTACTCAGCCTTGAACTGTGAAGCGAGTTCCTTGAGGTCGTCAGCTGTGAGCTCAACGTCCTGTGTAACTCCTCTGTCAGCCTTCATCTTGTCGATGAGCTCTTCGAAATATTTCTTGCCGACTTCCATAACGACGTCGGAATACATCTGGATGAATCTTCTGTAGCAGTCCCATGCCCATCTGGGATTTCCGGACTTTGTTGCGATAACGTCAACAACCTGCTCGTTGAGACCGAGGTTGAGGATCGTGTCCATCATACCCGGCATGGAAGCTCTTGCACCGGATCTTACGGATACGAGGAGCGGGTTCTCGAGATCACCAAACTTCTTGCCTGTGATCTCTTCGAGCTTTACGATGTACTCCATGACCTGACTCATGATCTCGTCATTGATCTGACGGCCGTCTTCGTAGTACTTTGTGCAAGCCTCTGTGCTGATCGTGAATCCCTGAGGAACAGGAAGACCGATGTTTGTCATCTCAGCAAGGTTAGCGCCCTTACCTCCGAGGAGTTCGCGCATGTTTCCGTTGCCTTCGGTGAACAGGTAAACGTACTTTGTCATTCTTTTATCCGCCTTTCATTTATTGGTTTCAATTTTGTTTCTCATTAGGCTTTTTAGCCTGCTAAAAACTTATCAGTTTATTTTATCAGATAAGGTCTTTAAAAATCGAACTTATCTGAGAAAAATTCATCGAGTTTGTCGATCGGGAATCTGATGTTTCCGGGTTCGTACTCGACATTCTTCATGGAGTCTCTTTCCCTGATCGTAACGCATCCGTCCGTCTCAGAATCGAAATCGTAAACTACGCAGTAAGGAGTACCGATCTCGTCCTGTCTTCTGTAGCGCTTACCGATGCTCTGACGGTCGTCGAGCTCGCACATGTACTTTTTCGAGAGCGACTCGAAAATGGGCTGAGCCTTGTCCGTGAGCTTAGCGGAAAGAGGAAGCACACCGATCTTGATGGGCGCGAGGAACGGATGGAAATGCATGACTGTTCTTACATCGCCGCCTTCGAGCTCCTCCTCGTCGTAAGCAGAGCAGAGGAAAGCGAGAGTTACACGGTCAGCACCGAGCGAAGGCTCGATAACGTAAGGAACATACTTCTCGTTCTTAGCGGGATCGAAATATGTGAGATCCTGCTTTGAGAATTCCATATGCTGCTTGAGATCGTAGTCTGTACGGTCAGCGATGCCCCAGAGTTCGCCCCAGTCAGTGAACGGGAAAGCAAACTCGAAGTCTGTCGTTGCTCTGGAATAGAAAGCGAGCTCTTCCTTAGCGTGGTCTCTTGTACGGAGTTCAGACTCCTTGATGCCGAGGTTGATCAGCCAGTCATGGCAGAATGTCTTCCAGTAATCAAACCACTCAAGGTCTGTGCCGGGTTCGCAGAAGAACTCCAATTCCATCTGCTCGAACTCACGTGTTCTGAAGATGAAGTTGCCGGGCGTGATCTCGTTTCTGAAAGACTTACCGATCTGGCAGATGCCGAACGGGATCTTCTTTCTGGAAGAACGCTGAACATTTGCGAAGTTAACAAATATACCCTGTGCCGTCTCAGGTCTTAAGTAAACCTCAGAAGTTGAATCCTCGGTAACGCCGATGAATGTCTTGAACATGAGGTTGAACTTACGGATGTCTGTGAAGTTGTGGCCGCCGCATACCGGGCAGGGAATGTTCTTCTCTCTGATGTAAGCTACCATCTCTTCAGGACTCATACCCTCAACAGGTACGTTATCGATTCCGTTCTCCTTGTTCCAGTCCTCAACGAGGTTGTCTGCTCTCTGACGCGCCTTGCACTGCTTGCAGTCGATGAGAGGATCCGAGAATCCGCCTACGTGGCCTGAAGCTACCCATGTCTTGGGGTTCATGATGATCGCAGCATCGAGTCCTACATTGTAAGGACTCTCCTGAACGAATTTCTTCCACCATGCTGCCTTAACGTTATTCTTAAGCTGAACACCTAACGGGCCGTAGTCCCATGAATTTGCGAGACCGCCGTAGATGTCAGAACCGGGATATACGAAGCCTCTGTTCTTTGCAAGAGAGACTATCTTATCCATTGTTTTTTCTACTGCCATACTGTACTAATTCTCCCTTTGCGATTATTCCTCGTCTTCGGGCTCGTCCTCGGACTCGCCTTCAACAAATTCCTCGTCAGAGGGCTCGCCGCCTGCAAGCGCATCGATGAGATCATCAAGACCCTTGGAGTTGAGGCCGCCTGCAACAGACATCCTCTCGGCTCTCTCTTCTTCCATCATCTTTCTCTTGTTCTCGGCTTCTTCTCTTCTTCTGATCTTCTCTTCTCTTGTGATCGGGATGACTGCCTCATCCTCGACATCGCCCTTTACGGCTACAACCTTGTCGGCTGCAACTTCACGGCATGCAAGAGATACGACATTTGCCGCATTGGCATCGTCGATCATCGGCTGTGCGCCGTCTGTGAGTTCTCTGGCACGCTTGCTTACGAGTACCGTAAGGTCGTAAGGGCTTGCAGATTTTTCTTTGAGTTTCTCGATTGAAGGATCTGTTAACATTTTCTTACCTCTCTTCTCCTTTTATTCAAGTTCTTTAACTGCTTTTATATTCTTCGAAGCCTTAAGCTTTTCAGCGGTGATTATCGCAAGTATCTCTCTTGCTGCCTTCTCAAGATCGTCGTTCGTTACCAGGTATTCGAATTCACCCGCACGCTTTATCTCGCATCTTGCCTGCTCGAGCCTTTTCTTTATCTTCTCTTCGGTCTCGGTGCCTCTGCCCCTCAGTCTGTTCTCGAGCTCTTCCATCGAAGGGGGAAGGATGAATATCGTGACCGTGTCCACATCGAACTTGCGGTTAAGCGCAAGGCTTCCTTCTATCGTGATGTCGAAAAGAACGTCCTGTCCTTTTCCGACCATCTCTGCCAGAGGCTCAGACGGTGTTCCGTAGTAATTGTCGACGTACTTGTCGTACTCTACGATCTTTCCGTCCTTTATCATCTGCTCGAATTCTTCCGTAGTCCTGAAGTAGTATTCGACGCCGTCTTTTTCCTGTCCTCTCGGTGCTCTGGTCGTTACAGATATCGAATGACCCACGCTTCCGGGATTTGCCTGCTCAAGGAGCTCTTCGACTCTTGCGAGCACTGTGCCCTTGCCGACTCCCGAAGGACCTGATACGGCAACGATCAATCCTCTGAATTCACTCATTCCAGCATCTCCTTTATCTCTGAAGTGGCGAGTGCCGATGTGAGCACAAGGCCGCTGTCCGTTACTATTACCGACTTGCACTTCTTTCCCGCGCAGCAGTCGACGAGCATTCCCCTGTCCTTCGAATCCTGCATCATGCGCCTTACGGGTGAAGACTCTGCTGCGGCGACGCAGATTATGCGTGACGCCTGTGCTATGTTGCCGAAGCCGATGTCGATAAATCCTGATGCCATCTGACCAACCTTCCGTTATACGAGATTCTGGATCTGTTCCCTGATCTCCTCGACGATGTTCTTCATCGAGAGGACTCCGGAAGTGATCTCTATGTCATTTGCCTTGCTGCCGGTCGTGTTGACCTCGCGGTTGATCTCCTGTACGAGGAAGTCCATCTTCTTTCCGACGGAGCCCTCTTCGGCAAGGATCTTTCTAGCCTGTGAGAAATGTGATGACAGTCTTGCCATCTCCTCATCTATCGCACACTTGTCGGCGAAGATAGCGACTTCTGCCGCAAGACGGTTATCGTCGTAGAATTCCCTCTGGTCGCTCGTAAGGATCTCGTTGATCCTGTTCGTGAGCTTGGCCTTATATGCTTCGATGACCAAAGGGGATCTGGTTACGACTTCCGCTCTCAGTGCCTCGAGCGAATCTATCTTCGAGAGGATGGAAGCTACAAGGTTATCGCCCTCTCTCTTCCTCATGGCGAGCATGCCGTCTACCGCAAGATTCAGTGTCTCGAGAAGTTCTTTGGAAGCTGCCTCCTCATCGATCTCATTCTGCGTGACGCTCATGACATCCTGCATCAGGGCGATCCTGGACACGCCGAAATCATCTTCCCTGCCGGTTACCGCGCTTATTGCCTTTGCGGCTTCCGAGTATTCCTTCGCCAGACCGGAATTGACCGTGACTGTCTGGCCTGCCTCACCCTGGTCCTCGTAGTTTACGAAGACGTCGATCTTTCCTCTTAAGAGCCTGTCCGTGATAATGCGGCGGATGTCACCGTCAAGATAATTGAACATCCTGGGCATTCTTATGGAGATGTCGCAGAATCTCGAATTAACGGATTTGATCTCGATATTGTATTTTCTGGTGTCAAAAACCTTCTCGCCGCGGCCGAAGCCTGTCATCGAGTATGCCATGTGATTACCTCTGATGAAGATATAGACAAAAAAGAGCCGCCGCATAAGGGAATATCCCCATGCTTAGGCTCTGAAGTATTATATATTATATATATAAAGATGTCTATCAAAGAAAATTTATCTGTCCCGCAAATACCTTTATTCATTACGTTTGCGGACTCGAAAAATTTTTTCGGGCGCTATTTTCACCTGCCGAGATAAAGGCTCAACATGGCTATAACGGATGCCACTGATGTTGCGGCGAAAAGGATCAGTCCCGTCCCCTTTATGATCCCCGCCTTCGAAGAGATCTGTTCGATGCTCTTCTTTTCGAGTTTCTTTGCTATAAGTTCAGCCAGTCCCGCAAACAGCATCACGACAAGAGGCACCATAGGCCTGAAGTATCTGCCCTGCACGCCCATTATCAGCGAATAATCGAGTGGGGTATCCTTTAAGAGCATCGCGGGGGCGCACAAAAGAAGGAGAACGCATGCCAATATAAATGAGACTGCCTGCGTTTTCGTGACCTTCATGACCTTCTTCGATGCAAATACCGCAAGATACATTCCTGCTATCATGAGCACGATGATGATTCCCGGTATGACTGCCTCGTTCCAGCCTTCGGATCTTCCGGCGCTGTCGGTTATTATCTCACCCGAGAATGCAAAGAGTGTCGAAACGCACATCACGAGATAACTGAAAGGGTGCTTATACGCAAAGCTCGTCTCATAGAAATCCGCGCCGCCCTTTAGCTGGAAGAGTTCCTCGCCTCTCGGCTTGAGGAGCACATCGCTGAATACAAGTCCCGTAAAAGCTGCAACCGTGAACAATACAGGCAGGAGGTTCTTCTTATCCTTTAGGGGCTTTCTCAGGAGCATGAAGACCATCGGGATCATGATCACGTAAGCGCCGCCCTTTACGCTTCCGATAAGGAAGAACCAGATAAGACTCTCGATAATGTTTCCCTTCTTCCAGAATTCCTCATCTTCAGCGAAGCAGAAGAGCATCGCTATGCCGCAGATGACATATGTCAGCACCGCGCCGTCGTAGCTGAATGCCGTAAGGTAAGCCAGGGACATCGGGAAGAGCGAGACAAACGTCAGCAGATACTGGACATTCTCGGACTTTACCCTCTTTATCGCACGCCATGTAAGGAACACGAACAGCGCGCCCTGGATGTATCTTGCCAGATGGATCATGTACATCGGCGAGAGATTGATGAGCCTTCCTAAAGCCATCCCCGCTGACAGCGGCAGATAGTTGAATATGCTGTAAAAGACCATGTATGCGTAATCGCCGCCGTCAGATGTGACCATGGCGGTCTTATCGGCGGAGACGAACATCTTGTTGTTCAGCACAGTTGGAAGATACATCTCATTCGACGGGTCAGGCCTGTAGCCGCCTTCGAAGACAAAGTTCTTCCATGATCCCCTGAAGAAATCTACGTCGCACTGTCTTGCGGTCCAGCCGCCGCCCTTGCCGAGCAGGAAATTCGAGAATCTGTACGCAGCCTGGAAATGGGCATCCGCATCGTGAGAGCACCATGCCGGGAACAGTATGGGATAAACACCCAGGCCCAAAGTCACGGCGCCTATGAGATAGAATTTCGATGGTGTCAGATTGTCAGTCAGATATGCAAAACTCGTGAAAAAGACGAACAACGCGGTAAAGAGCGTTACAAAAGCAAAGATGTTGCTTCCGGGACTTCCCTTCTTGTAAACGGCAATGTCAACGGTGCCGCCGCCTTCCTGCTGCTCGATCGCGCCGTAGATCTTTGGAGCCTCGAGCATGACTTTCAGCACGTCATCACCTGTATTCGTCATCGTGAGGACGTAATCCTCGTCGTCAAGTTTATTGACCTTCGCATCGTATGTCATGGAAGGTGAATCAGGAAATAAGGACACGCTGAGCGAATCGAACACGGTAAAGGATTTAAACTTAACTGTTATGCTCTCTCCGGGTCCGACATCAAGCGAGCCTACCGGACTCTGAGGTGCATATATAGCAGTCTTTTCCGGGAATACCGGTTTGAAAACAAACATCAAAAGGACAGCCATGGCAGTCAGGATAAGAGATGCGATGACCGCTCTCGAGGGTTTGCTCAAATAACTCTTCAGTCCTGACAGTTTCATACGATCCTCACCGGTTTGAAATTGACGTAATCTGCAGCGGCACAGATAAACCTTGTGCCGTTGTAATCGCCCTCGAAAGCCTTCCTGTGGGCCGTCCCGTGAAGGTGCCCGTAAACGCAGATGTCGACACCGCCTCCGGCTATCATGTCGGCGTATTCGGTAAAGCCCCTGTTCGCCGTAACCGGCGGATAGTGGATCATAAGGATGCGTTTTTTCGTGTGCTCCGGATCAGCTTCGGCAAGCATGTCAACGCACATCTTTATCCTGAGTCTCTCGCGCTCGTAGATCTTTTTGTTGTCGGACCCTTCGATGCTCTCTTTGGATTCTATCATCCAGCCTCTTGTGCCCGATATCAGGCAACCGTCAGCCTCAACCACGTTGGTCCTTACGAGCTCAATATTGGTAAAACCTTTCTCTGCGAAGAACTCTTCCATCTTCTTGATCGTGGTCCACCAATAGTCATGGTTTCCGCGGCAGAGGAGCTTCCGCCCGGGAAGTTCTGACAAGAACCTGAAATCCTCTTCGGCCTGATCTATGTATGTCGCCCATGAGATATCGCCCGGGATCAGCACCGTATCCGACGCGGTGACCATGTTCTCCCAGTTTTCCCTGACCCTGAGGATATAATCACCCCACGATGACCCGAAAACCTCCATCGATTTGTCGGGTATGCTCAGGGACAGATGCAGATCTGCCAATGCGTAAATCGCCATCAAGACTCCCTGTGAAAATACTGATATACGGCTTCGGCGTCCTTCTCCGAAATGCCTTTCGCTTCCTTGAGTTCCTCGACGGAAGCATTTTCCACGGCTTTTATTGTACCAAAATGTGCGAGCAGAATCTTGCGCTTGGCAGGACCTATCCCTTCGATGTTCTCGAGCTTGTATCTGATGTTGCGCTTGCCGGCGAGTTTGTGCTGATATGAGATCGCGAATCTGTGCACCTCGTTCTGCACCGTTGTGAGGAACCTCAGAAGTCCCATCTCGCTGTCGGTGAGCTGCCTTCCCTCGAGCCTTATCTCGCGCCCGTCCTCGAAAACGATGCCCGCCGTCTTGTGGTGATCGTTCTTCACCATTCCGGCGAGATAGATATTTTCCGTTCCTTCCATTCCCCTTACGACGGAAGCGACCGCCTCGAGCTGGCCCTTGCCGCCGTCGACGAGAATGATGTCCGGATACTTGAATCCGTCTTCCTCGTTATGTTTGAACCTTCTTTCGAGCGTCTCCCTCATCGACTGGTAGTCATCCTGCGATTCGACCCGCTTCATCTTAAAGAGCCTGTAGGATTGCCTGTCAGCCCTGCCGTCCTTGAAGACGACCATGCCTGCGCAGATGTCGTCATTTCCCAGGTTCGAGATATCGAAAGATTCCGCTCTCGAGATGGAACCTTCGGGAGCGCCGAGCAGTTCTTCGAGATACCTCAAAGGTACCGACGGATCGGCGTTCGCGTTGCCGCCTCTCAAAATACGGCGCACCATCATCTCGCGCGCGTTGGAGTTCGCGAGATCTTTGAGTTCACGGAGTTCGCCGCGCTCGGCGACATGGAGCCTGCAGTTTTTCCCCAGCTTTTCCGTGAGAGTCTTCTCGATGACTTCGAGATCATCCTCCTCCATCTTGAAAGGTACGAGTATGAGCGGCGGAATGAACGGCGCTTCCTCGTAATACTGCATAATGAAATTCTTCAGGATCTCTTCTTTGTCGGCTTCTTCGCCGGCAAAGAAATACGTCGATGAACCGACGATCCTTCCCTGCCTCAGTTCGAGTTTTCTGACGCACGTCTCGCCGCAGTCTGAGTAAAGACCTATCGCATCGACGTCGCGCTCGATCTCCAGGTATACCCTCTGGTTCTGCCTTATCGCGCGGAGCGCGTAGAGCCTGTCCCTTAAGGCGCCCGCCTTCTCGAATTCGAGATTGGCTGAGCACTCCTCCATCTGCGCTTTTATGTCCTTTTCGATGCCGTCGTATTTGCCTTCGAAAAACTGCACGATCTGTTCGACCATCGCCCTGTAATCCTCATTGCTGACGGTTCCGAGACATGGTGCCATGCACTTTCCGATGTGATAGTTAAGGCACGGTCTTTCCTTTCCGATGTCTCTCGGGAAGACCTTCTTGCAGCGCTTTAAGGGGAATATGTCGTTGATCGCCTTGAGCACTTCGAAGCAGTCGGAACCCATGTATGGGCCGTAGTATTTCGCGCCCTTTTTCCGGGCTTCCGGATCGGGTCTGAAAGCCTTGAAGACTCTCGGATATGCTTCATTCAAAGTGACGCAGATATAAGGATAGCCCTTGTCATCTCTTAGCAGGATGTTGTATTTGGGCTGATACCGCTTGATGAGATTGTTTTCCAGGAGGAGCGCCTCAGGCTCGGAGCCGACGACAGTGTATTCAAAGTCAGCCACATGCGACACCATCGCCCTGACCTTCGGAGAAGATATCGTTCCGCCTCCGAAATAGCTCTTTAACCTGTTCCTGAGTTTCTTTGCTTTTCCTACATAAATAACACAGCCCGAAGAGTCCTTCATAAGGTACACTCCGGGGCTTAAAGGGACTGTGTCCAGCCTTGCGTCGAATTTACCGGCGGGCATTACACAGCGATCTTAGGATTCTTAAGGTGTGAGATGAGCGCTTCGCAAGCTTCCTTCTCATCGTCGCCGTTAGCTTCTATCTCGATCTCGGCGCCGTTCTCGATCCCGAGGGACATAACGCCTAAAAGGCTCTTCGCATTGGCTCTTCTGCCGCTGCGGACGATATAGATTGTGCTGTGGTACTGGGATGCCTTCTGGATCATGACCGCAACGGCCTTCATCTGCAGAGCATCTTCACAATCAAATACGATCTTTTCTTTAGTCATAAACAGGTACACCCCTCGTTAAATACGTCATAAGTATATTTTTGAGGTCTTTGAAAATCAACCTGAAAAAGGCCGTTCAGACTAATTTCGACTATTTACCCCAAATGAATGGGTTTTGACAAAACCTTTTGTAAAATCTGACAACTAGAGGTCTTTGCACATCAGGACGGCATCTTTGCCGGGTCCGTAATAACCGCGCCTTTGCCCGTATCTTTCAAAGCCCTGTTTCTCATACAGTGCGAGCGCAGGAACGTTGTCATGCTCGACTTCGAGGAACACCTTCGCGATGCCTCTTTTGGTAAGTTCGTCCATCAGAGCGCTCATGAGTTCCGTTGCAAAACCCCTGCCTCTGTACACTTTGTCAGTCACGATGTTTCCTATGTTGCATTCGTCCAGTACTGTCTCCGCGCCGATATAGCAGACGACCTTTTCATCGGACTCCGCGACGAGGCAGAGCTTGTTGCTATTACTGATCAGATCCTCGAATTCAGAGCGCGCCCAGGGGTGTACGATCGAGCCCTTCTCGAGTTCCATTATGCTGTCTATGTCTTCCGGAAGCGCTTCCCTTATCAGAAGTCCTGTCATGCTTTTTTCAGCCTCTCGGCCTGTGACACCGCACAGTAAGATGCCTTGATGTCTCTGGCATCGGTAAGTTCACCGCCCGCAAACGCCGCGAGCGCAACACCCTTCGGCATTATAGCCGCGCCGGGCGCATAGTATATGTTGAGTTTGGAAGATGCCTTCTCAAAAGCCTTCTTCATGACTGTCGCACCGCTTCCGACCACAAGTATCTGGTGCCTTGCGCCGTATATGACTTCAGGTATCTTCTCTATCTTTGCAACCAGAGCATCCGCATCGTATGCGTCCTCGGGAAGGAGCGCTTTCAGCGTGTCGTCCTCTGCGGCCTGTGCGAACACCCTGTTGTTTCTCGCGTCTATCGCGGGCACTATCAGCGTCTCGGACTTAGGCGTCATCGTCGCGTTCTCGCACGACCTCGCGAGTGCCTCCGTCGACGATACGGCAATGCATTTCTTTCCAGCCGCGAGCGCCATTCCTTTTACCGCAGCGAGGCCGATCCTTATGCCCGTGAAAGATCCGGGGCCGACCGTAACGGCATAACCGTCGAGATCTTCATGCTTTATGCCCGCCTTCGTCATGACTCTGTGGACCAGCGGCATGAACGTCTCGGAATGCGTCAGCGTCTCGAAAGAGAGCTCATAGCAGATCTCCTTGCCGTCCTCAAAAACGCCGGCACTGCAGTTTGAATTTGATGTATCACAAACCAGAAGTTTCATTCTTCGATCTCCGCTCTGTTATCTCTCACTCAATGATCTCCGCTCCGGCTTTTTCCGCAGCTTCCTTGATATATCCGGCATGCTTATCCGAACACTCCACATTGAATGTCCTGGTATTGCCGTCTCCCGTTATCGTCATCCTTATGGAATCATCAGGCAGGAGTTCGTCTATAATGTCGCTCCACTCAATGACACACACACCGTTCCTGAAGAAATACTCGTCCAGTCCGCTCATCAGGAAATCTTCCGGTCCCGAGAGCCTGTAAGTATCGAAATGGAACAGCATCAGCCTTCCGCCCTCATACTCGTTTACGATGGTAAATGTCGGACTCGACACATGCGACACCGATCCAAGTCCTGCGGCAATGCCTCTGGTAAGGCACGTCTTCCCGGCACCGAGATCACCTGTCAGCGCGATAACGTCGCCGCCGATAAGTGACTCCGCCAGTTCCCTGCCGAAGCTCTCAGTCTGTTCCGGAGATGTCGTCTTGAATGTGATCATGCCTGTCCTTCCTTTGCGTAGTAATTCTACATTCAAAGAGGACAAATAGCAAAGCGGGTGCAGATTATTCGATTATTAGAGCTTTATTCTTCGATCGATACGTACTTATCCATAAATAACCATCTTCTCCTTTTCCAAGTTTTTAATGAATATCTTTGAATATTGTTGTGTTCTGTCTTGAGTCAGCGATCTGGTAGTGATCAGATCGACCGGCTTTTTCAGAACAGTTTTAAAATCTTCAAGTGCCCCCATTACCTCAAGTCCATGCAGATCACCAACTTCTATCATCAGATCCACATCACTGTCAGCAGTGGCTTCACCTCTTGCATAGGAGCCGAAAATATACACTCTGGGAATGTTGTGCTTCTCTGCAACCGGGGCTATCAGTTCCGCAATCTCATCGAGCGTGTAGACCTGCTCGTTGTTCATCAGGTCTTCCATACGCACGCCCAAAGCCGAAGCTATCTTAAAGACAGCTCCCGCATTACAGTTGTTTATGCTTAATCTCTCATTTACCAGTCTGTTGATCGTTGTATAAGGAACAGCCGTCTGCTTGGCCAGGCTGTACATCGACATTCCGCTGTCATTTAATGCTTCTTTAAATCCGTTGTTCATATCGGTCCCTCCCCTAATAAGATGCTATAACACCACTGTGTTATAGTTACAATTTAAAGGAAGCATATCATTGAGAGCTGTTTTCGGGAGATGCGTGACGCAAAGTGATGAAATTATCCCGTTGGGGTAGTTTTCGAGACTTTGGGATAAAACGCTGCTGAAATTATCCCTCTTAATTGCTTTTCGAGACTTTAGGATAAAAATTGAGCTCGAAATTATCCCAAGATGAGGGTTTCTTGCGATTTGGGATAAAACTCGGACCGCAAATTATCCCAAGTGAAGCATATTTAAACTTTTGGGATAAATTCACCTCTGAAAATTATCCCTCGGAGACAATAATTCACGGATTGGGATAAAATCGCCTGCAAGTAAAGCTACGATATCGTTTTCAGGAAAAAGTCTTCAATAACGATATCTGCGGGAGATCAAAGATATCGTTTTCAGGAAAAAGTCTTCAATAACGATATCTGCGGGAGATCAAAGATATCGTTTTTAGGAAAAAACTTCTAAAACGATATCAGTGGAAGATCAAAGGTATCGTTTTCGGAAGAAAAATCTCAATAACGATATCTGCTGTGGACGGTATCGGAATCCATGAGAAGTTGTCATTTACGATACCTTCCACCTTTTCAAGCAGACCACGCAAATAAACAACTGCCCCAAGACCGCAGTTACCTGCATCTTGAGGCAGCCCCGAAAAGCTAAAATTATACCGGATCAGGGATTCTGACAAACTCCATTGCTGTCAAAGTTGTATGCCTTTCCGTCGATTGTCTTTGTACCCGTGACCATCGCGCCGGAGGAAGGATCCAGGTAATACCACTTGCCCGAAAGCTTGAGCCATCCGGTAGCCATCGCACCGCTGTTGTTAAAGTAATACCACTTACCTGAGATCTGCTGCCAGCCCGTAACCATAACGCCGCTGCCGTTAAAGAAATACCACTTGCCGGAGATCTGCTGCCAGCCTGTGACCATCGCGCCGCTGCCGTTGAAGAAATACCACTTACCGGAGATCTGTTGCCAGCCCGTTACCATCGCGCCGCTGCCGTTAAAGAAATACCACTTGCCGGAGATCTGCTGCCAGCCGGTTGTCATGACTCCCGAAGGCGTGAAATAATACCACTTGCCGCTGTCCTTGATCCAACCGGTCTGCATCTCTTTATCTTCATTGAAGAAATACCACTTACCACCGATTTTCGTCCAGCCTTCTGCATAGTTATAATTTTCATACATATAGCACCAGTAGCCGTCCATTCGTCTCCAACCGGCATAAGGATTCCCTTCACCTTCATAATCGATAAGCGCAAGATCAAAATCTGCTGCAGCATCACTTTTTAAAGTCCATGCAAGGATATAGTAAGTTTTTCCTTTCACAAAATCATAATTGTCCGGATCGCTTTCATCTGTTTTGCAATACCAGAAGATATCTTCTCCGGTATTCTCAAAATTCTCATAGTCTATTATTCCTATTAAGAAATCTGCACTCATATTGCTTATGTAGATCGTATAGTTTCCTGTTGCTCTGGGAACAAATCTGTAAAGGTCAACATCATTGTTTTTATCACTTAATTGAACATGATAGAGTTCATCGTACTCTAACTCATCAGCTTTATCATACTCAAAGTCTGATCTGATTTTTATTCCGGCATACGGATCAGGAACCTGTGCTGCGGAAACCTGTGTGCCCAGCAGAATCGCTGTTGCGAGGCTTAATAACCCTGCAATTTTAATCTTGTTGCTGATCATTTTCTATCCTCCTTCAGGAAACACTATGCGGGATCTCAAGTAATTAAGACATGCACTCCCCACGCTTCACACTATATATAAACTTGATTTGATTTTGTATCACCCATTTGTACCATTTTCGGGCACGAAAAAAGACCGCCCACGAGGGACGGTCTTTGTAGTTTCGCAGTAAAACCGAAATAAACTTCCGATTAACGCTTTGAGAACTGGGATGCCTTTCTTGCCTTCTTGAGACCCGGCTTCTTTCTTTCCTTCATACGTGCGTCACGTGTGAGGAATCCGTTCTCTTTGAGAACTGCCTTGTAGCTCTCCTCATCAGCTTCAACGAGAGCTCTTGCAATACCGTGACGGATGGCACCAGCCTGGCCGGAGATTCCGCCGCCTACTGCCTTAACGATAATGTCGAACTTGTCCTCTGTCTGTGTAGCTGCGAGAGGCTGACGAACGATGAGCTTAAGAGTATCAAGACCAAAGTAGTCGTCGATATCCTTGCCGTTGATCGTGATCTTGCCCTTACCGGGAACCAGACGAACGGCTGCTACTGCGTCCTTACGACGGCCTGTGCCGTAATAATATACTTTGCTGCTAGTTTTCTTTGCTGCCATTATCAGTAGTCCTCCGATTAGAATGTGTAAACTTCAGGCTTCTGAGCTGCCTGCTCGTGCTCGGGGCCGGCATAAACGTGAAGCTTTCTGAACATCTGACGGCCGAGTGAGTTCTTGGGGAGCATGCCCTTAACTGCGAGCTCAACAGCCTTCTCAGGATTCTTTGCCATCAATGTGCGATAGTCGATCTCCTTCATTCCACCCGGGAAACCAGAGTGATGACGATAGATCTTATCGTCGAGCTTCTTACCGGTAAGAACTACCTTGGAAGCGTTGATTACGATTACATTATCTCCGGTATCAAGGAAAGGAGTATAAGTGGGCTTGTGCTTACCTCTTAAGAGCTTGGCAACCTCAGATGCCAAACGTCCGAGAACCATGCCCTCAGCGTCGATAACGAGCCATTTCCTTTCTATTGAATCCTTGGTTGCAACATATGTACCCATGTGTCTTTCTCCTTGAAATTCATTGATTCTTGTTTTATTCCGCATGCTTTAATAAGCAAAAAGAACAGGCCTGCCCAAGAGCAAGCCTGCATATAATAACCGCATGAAGTCGGGTTGTCAACGATTTTGCAGAAAAAACTTTAAGAATTCTCTTAAATTCTTCGAAATTCGCCTTTTTTCGCCATTAATCGAGGACTCTTCTGTATGTGATGGCAACGATGGTGCCCGCACCGTCCGTGTTGATCTGGATGCCTGTGTTGCCTGCCGTGTAAAGGATGCCGTAGTCGTCTTCCTGAACAGGTGTGCCGAATGTGGCCTTAGCTACCTCTATCTTGTCGCCTACGTGAACGCCGTCACAGTCAGTGAGGGGATTCTCGATCTCGATACCGTCGATGAGTTCCTGGCCGTTTTCCTCATATGTATAGAGAACGAACTCGGGATATGTGTAAGCGGTAGCCAGACCCTGGCCTGCACATGATGCCGCGGAGAAGATGTCCTCAGCATCGCCCAGAGATGCGAGCAGAGCTGTGGCATCCTGACCGGGGATGATGTCATATCCCTTGTAAGTGAACTTGTAAACGTCGCCGGTTACTGCGCTCGTAGCCTGTGTAACCTCTACGGAGATCTGTGTCTGGCCGCCTTCAAGACGTGAAGCCTGAGCTGTCTCTCCCGTTGAACCGTTGCTGCATCCTGCGAAAAGGGATGCTGCGACGCATAAACCGATTGTTGCCGTGATGATCTTTGTTTTCTTCATCTTTTTTCTCCTACTATCTTATTTAGATGTTGTCAGTCTTTTCCTGATCAGTAATATATTCGGGAACGCCGCCTGATCTTACAGGAAGCATAGATCCGTCAAATCTGTGGTGGCCGTCGCCTATCTCCTTGTCGGTACACTTGAAGAATACCTCCCAGTGATAATCGAACAGCGTCGAATCACAATGATACCACTCTCCGTCCATTTTTACGAGATTCCAGTAATGACCGTTGTGCTGGATAGGGAATCTTACTACCATCATGTTTTCGATGCCTGCCGTATCCAAAAGGATCTTGCAGGTCGCGTAATAGTTGAAGCAGTCGCCGTTATGTTTGGTAAAGCCTCTCAAAGCGGCTTCTTCGAAAGTCTGGGTCTCCTTGACCGAGACATAGAATACGTTGGAATGTACCCAGTTATAGATGTTCTTGGCGGTCTCGGTCTCGTTCCTGCCTCTAAGCTGCGAGACGAGTTCTTCGGCGATCCTGTAGACCTCCTTGTGGACCGGTGTGTCCCAGGATGTTCCGCCGCCCTTTACGCCTTCCTCGAAGGTCTCTTCCTTGATGGTCACGGTCGCGTCCTGCTTCCTGATGTTGCCGGCCTCGTCCACTGCTTTATACGTGATAACGTAAGAACCGGGCTCACCCATCCTGACTTTCGACGTGTCGACGACGACCTTGGGTTCCTCATCGTAATCATCCTTCCAGGTGATGCCGGAATAGTAATCGATAACTGCGTCTTCGGAGCTTCCGATCGTGATGTCGTGTATGCCGTAGAAGAGCGGCGCGTTGTGGTCGTCGGTAACATGGAAGGGAACGTTGATGACCGTCTTGTTGTCGTACCAGTCGGTGATGACGACGGGCACCATGTAGTCGCCCGTGTATTCATAGGTCGGCGTACCGTTCAGATACTCTATCTTGGCGATTCCCGAGAGGTCATAGAGACACCCGACGCATTCTGACGCATCCGGCCACGGAAGGCTCGCATATTGGTTCTTCGGCAGCGCTATGCCTTTGGGCGCGGTGTGGTCTTCGATCTTCAGCGTGACGTCCTTCTCAAAAGCCTCATCATAGAAGACCTTGAGCTTGTAGACAGCCGGAATGTTCGTGTCGATCACAGAAGTGTCGGTCACGAATTTGGCGTCCTTCGGACACTCTTTGAAGAAATCCTCTACCTTGATGTTCGAGCCTGCCTCGATAACCACTGTCCTGTTGAGGTTCGAATCGGCGTCTTTTATCGTAAAGGCCACCGACGCCGTGATGATCGCGGTGCAGTATACGACTGCTCCGACTTTTCCCATAAAGTTATGCATTTTCTCTTATCCCCGCAAATGCTTTCCTATTATCCTTTTCCCTGTCTCTTTCCCCGCAGCTTCCCCTGCTGCCTCTATAACGAAAACTTTTCTCATATCTACCCTGATTTCTCTATCCAACTTAATATTTTAATACCTTATAAGAAATTATTCATTACTTTTTTGCTCATTTTCTTCGACAGATTCCGGCGTCGGTGTCGGAGTATCGGTATCTGCAGCTGTCGGTTCGGGCGCATCCGTCGGCGTTACAGGCGTCGGAGCAGGCGTATCCGAAGGCACAGTCGTTACCGTCGGGGCAACAGTTGATGTCGGAGTTGCAGACGGTGTTACCGTCACACCCGTGGTCGGCTTCGGCGTGGGCGTATTCGTCACGGTCGGTTTGACCGTCGGAGTTACAGTCGGCTTGACTGTAGGCTTTACCGTAGGCGTCGGCGTGTTCGTTGCAGTCGGCACCGGTGTGTTCGTGACAGAAGGTACCGGTGTCGCCGTCGGCGTGTTCGTCGGCGTGTTCGTCGGTGTGGGAGTCGGCGTGTCCGAAGGCTTGTAGTACTTGGATCCGCCGGCACGCATCGGATAGAGCGAACCGTTGTACTGGTGGAAACTGTCGTTTATCTGATCGTCCGTGCACATGAAATAAACGCCCGGATGGTTCAAGAATTTCGTTGCGTCGCAGTGATACCACTCGCCGTTGAGCTTAACGAGATTCCAGTAGTGGCCGTTTGTCGTGACGGGATATCTTTTGACCATCATGTTGGGGATGCCGGCGCAGTCGAGAAGCATTTTCGCGCAGCTGTAGAAGACGTAGCAGTCTCCCGCGCGCCTGCTGAAGCCGAGATAAGCGGCGCTCTCATAGGTCAATGAACCCCTGACGTTCATGTAGTAGATGTTCGAATGGACCCAGTTGAAGATCGCCCTTGCGGTCTCAACGTCCGAACCGCGCCAGAGGCCGGACATTACGCTTGAAGCAAGCGAATAGGGATCTCCGCCGCCCTCGGCAGTGATGTATCCTCTGCCGCCCTCACCTGTCTCTTCAGTCGGGGCCTCTATGGTGACCGTGATCTTTGCCTTCACGGTGCGGATGTTTCCGGCCTTGTCGATGGCCGAATAGATGATGTAGTATTCGCCGTCCTTGGTATAGTTGACGTGCGAATCGTCGACCTTTAATACAGGATCGTCATCGTAATCGTCTGTTACGGTTATTCCTGCGAAAAGGTCGAGATCGTGTATGTCTTCCCCGACCTCGAGATCATGTACGCCCTTGATTACAGGCGCCTGGTGGTCATCGATCATGGTGAAAGGCACCATTATCTCTTTGCTGTTTCCGTAGACATCAGTTACCACGACAGCCACATCGAAAACACCGCCCCCGGTGAAGTTCGGAACACCGTCCCTGTACTCTATCTTTGCGATGCCCGAGAGGTCGTAGAGATAACCGACGCAGTCAGATGCTTCAGGCATCTTCCAGCCGCAGTAGAACTGCTGGGGGATGGCAACGCCGACGGGAGCCGTGTGATCCTCGATCCTTAATGTGACATCCTTTTCGAATGCCTCACCGTAAAAGACCTTGAGCTTATAGACTGCGGGGATGTTCGTGTCGATGCCCGAGATGTCGCTCTCGAACCTGGCGTCTTCCGGGCAGTCAACAAAGAAATCACTGATGTGGAACCCGTTGCCGGCCTCTATCGTGACCTCTCTTATAAGGTTCTTATCGGCATCCCTGATCGTGAAATATACAGATGCCGCAATGATCGCAGCACAATATATGAATGCACCTATTTTTCCAAGTAGTTTATACATATTCCAAATGTTCGGGCGCCTTACGCCTCAAACGAAAATGCTCTAAACGCTGGCGTCCGGGACTATGGTATCCCGAACGTTTGTCATCTGACGGTTACCTCAGGTATCTCCGCCTTCACCGCCTTCGCCGCCTTCACCGCCGCCCTGCTCTTCCTGAGTCGTCGGGACAGGTGTGGGCGTATCGGTAGGCTTTACTTCCTCCGTGGGAACAGGCGTGGGTGTATCCGTGGCCTTTACCTCTTCCGTGGGAGTCGGCGGTACCGGTGTCGGAGTATCCGTTGCGCCGGGAGTCGGCACAGGCGTGGACGTTACCGTTGCCGCAGGCGTCGGAGTCGGCGTCTGTGAAGTCTCGGCACCGGGTGTCGGAGTTGCAGATACCGACGGACTCGGAGTAGGTGTCGGAGTCAGCGTCTGCGTAGGTGTAGGCGTATCAGAAGGCTTGTAGTCCTTCGAGCCGCCGGCACGCATCGGATAGAGCGAACCGTTGAACTGGTGATATCTGTCGTTGATCTCGGCGTCGGTGCACATGAACCAGATGCCGGGGTGGTCGCTGTAACCTTCCGTTGCATCGCAGTGATACCATTCGCCGTTGAGCTTAACGAGGAGCCAGTAGTGGATGTTGCCGTTATATCTCGGATAACGGTCGACTCTCATGTTCGGGATGCCTGCCTCGTCGAGGAGCATCTTGCAGCATGCGTAATAAACGTAGCAGTCGCCGTTATGCTTGGTGAAGCCTCTGTATGCCGCATTCTCGTAAGTACGGGTTCCGCTCAGGAGTCTGAACCACAGCGTATTGTGTACCCAGTTAAAGATGTTCCTTGCCGTCTCGACATCGTTGCTGCCGTAAAGGTTCTTCATGACCTTTCTGGCGAGTGCATAAGGATCGCCGTCACCTACATCGTAAGTAGCGCTGTCGTCCTTGTTGTTGCCGGTCTCGTTCTTGGCTTCCTCGGGCATCTTGATGGTGAGCGTCGTCTCAGCTTTTCCGATATTTCCGGCCTTGTCGACAGCCATGTATATGAGAGGATAGGTTCCGGCCTTTGTAAAGTCGACCTGTGAATCGTCGATCTTGAGAACAGGCTCGGGATCGTAGTCGTCGGTAACCGTTATACCCGTGAAATAATCGAGCGAGTCGGGGTTGCCCTCGAGAGTGAGCTCATGAAGTCCCGTGATTACCGGAGGCGTAGTGTCGTTGATGATGGTGAACGGCACCTTGATGACAGTGCTGTTGCCGTACACATCCGTTACGAGGATAGACACGTCGTATGTGCCGCTGTCCGTGAACTTGGGCGCACCTTCCTGATACTCGATCTTGGCGATGCCGGACAGATCGGAGAGGTTGGTAACGCACTCGGATGCCTCAGGCATCTTCCAGTTACTGTAGACCGTCATGGGAACGGCCTCTCCCGTCGGAGGCGTGTGGTCTTCAATCCTTACGACGACATCAGCTTCATTACGTCCGTAACGGATCTTGAGCTGATATACCGCAGGGATCTTCGTGTCGATGCCCGAGATATCTGTCATGAACTCGGCTCCGACCGGAACGTCATCGAAGAACGCCTCAAGTGTTATCGGGGTGCCGGCCTCGATAATTACGTCATTTTTGACTGCTGCTTCATTGCCGTCATTAAAGAACACACATGCTGCCACGGCGATCAGTACGACAAGGCAGATGCTGGCGCAAAGAAGCATGATCTTCATCTTCTTTTCCATTTTTTCGTTTCCTTTTCCTACAAATTCCCCAAATGTATTAGTACCCATATTATCACTCATTATAAGGGAAGCCCGATAAGATCTTCCCGGAATAAACATTGATGTATTTCTGAACCGACGTTGTTGATCTCTCGGGATATTCATCCTTCGCGAAATTGTGATCGGTCGGAGCGTTCTTGATCTCCGCATCGGTCATCATGAAGCAGAAATATCCCTTGGGCGTATAGTCGTTGAAGTACTTCTGCGCGTCGCAATGGTACCACTCGCCGTTAAGCCTGACCAGCGCCCAGTAATGGAAGTTGTCCCATGAGTTCTTGCGTTCTCTGACAACGCAGATATTCTCTATTCCCTCCACGTCGAGCATGGCCTTGCATACCGACCATGTTCCGTAGCAGGAAGAATATCTCTTGGTAAATGTGTTGATGGCTGCGACTGCCCAGTTCTCGTAAGAAGGCGTACGCAGGATGAAAGCGATGTTCTTGTGTACCCAGTAGAAGATCTTCATCGCCTTCTCGACATCAGTGTCATCCTCGTCCAGGATCTGTGCATTGATCTCTCTTGCCATCCTGTAAGCGTCCTCAACGTAAGCCTGTGTGACTTCGGAAGACTGTCCGGCATTTGCGATCGGGATGACATGTACGTAAACGGTGATCTCAGTCGTGTTTCCGACATCGTCCGTTGCCCTGTAGACCAGCGGATAGTCGCCTACGATGCTGAGGTTGACCTTTGAATTGTCTATGGAAAGCTCGGGATTCTCGGCGTAATTGTCGGTAACCATTATGCCTTCCCTGTAGGAGATGGTTTCCGTGCCGACCATAACGTCAATATCGTGCGGTCCGTAGATGGCGGGGCCCTCATTGTCCTCGATGACATTGAAAGGAACGCCTACAACGGAGGAGTTTCCGTTTGAGTCGGTAAGCTTTACGCCTATCTCATACTTTCCGCCTTTCGAAAGGTCCGGCGTGCCGCCGTCGTAAGAGCAGGTAACGGCAGTCATGTCGAAGATGTCCGTTACGAGCGACTCGGGTGCGGGTGCCTCCCCCGTATACATTGCGACCGGAACGGGCTTTCCAGTGGGAGCCGTGCGGTCTACGACATTAAGGATCGAATGAACGACGTGTCCGCCGCAGTCGATCGCGATGTCGTAGGATGCGAGCATGCCGGGATCGATGAGGTCAACATTGGTGATGAACCTGGTGTTCGGCGGTATCTTCATAAAAAAGCAATCGAGCGTGATCGGATGACCATACTCGATGCTGACTTCTGAAAGACATGAATGATCTATGTATGCGATGGTGTCGGTATAGAAGTAGTAAGCTGCGTATGCGCCAACGAAGCCGCCTGCGATTAGCGGAAGCACCACTATTCCCAGGAACTTCAGTATGCTGAATCTTTTCTTCTTTCCTACTTTCTTACCGCTCATTTAGCACTCGTCAGTACTTGTTTTCCGCTTTTTATCAATCGTCTGATCTTGTTCTGAAATTGTCCTTATCAGATTCCGAAATACATGATCTGATTAACGACGTTGTTCTCGTCAAGGCCGAACCAGAGCTGTGAGCTTCCCTTCTCGTAAACGACAACTGCCTCGGAAGAGATGGAAGGCTCGCCGTATGCCGCCTTGACCTGATCGAGAGTGTTTCCGATGTAAACGCCCTCTGCGGTCGTAACCGTATCGTCAAGGATCTGGATCGTGTAGATCGAATCCGCACCGGGATAAAGCTCTACCCAGAAAGAACCGCCCTTGAACTCATAGTGGCTTGCAAGACCCTGACCTGCGCAGGAAGCCTGCTGGAATACGTCATAATCGTCAGGCAGCTGGGATTCATCCAGGACCGTGTTGACGACGAAATTATAACCGCTGTATGTGAAAACAAAGTTCTCAGACTCTGCGTTGGGGTCAACGTACGCGCTGGGCGCCGTGGCAACCATGCTGCTCTGGCTCTGTGTTGAGATTATATTGATGTCGGAAGAAACAGGCTCCGGCTCATTGGAGCAGGCAGCAACGCTCATTCCGGCTACGCTGAGGCTCAAGATAAGAGCTGCAACTTTGGTAAACTTCATATTTCGAACATCCTCCATACTTATACGTGTAAACAACTAGAATATAATACACCAAGCATATAACTCGGGTACGACAAAAATGAGTGAAAATGCCCGTATTTTTTACTGAAAAATGCCTAATTATATTATTAAAGAGATTTTGAGGCTTTTAGGGGGTATTAGAGCAGCTTTTGAATGTGTGCCAAAAGTTCTCAGTTCTCGATCGCGTTCGCGCCGTAGCTCTTGAGCTCGCCGTACTGCTCGATCTCGCGGAGCTGGTCGTCACGCATGAAGTTGTAGAACTCGATGTCCTTCTCGTACTCGGCAGCGACGGCTGGCACTTCGCGATAGTCCGTGAGGTCGTAATTGTCGACCAGATACTGCCCGAAATACGTACTGAGCTTCTCGGCGCCGTAGATGTTCAGATGGACGCCGGCGTCGTATGTGTCGACGCTCATATCAAGGCCAATCTCTTCTTTGTAGTTGCAGAAATTGATGTAAGTGAGGCCGTACTGCGCCGCGTAGTTTTCGACGTTCTCGTCCCACTTCTCATACCATCCGTAGTCGATCGGCGCCCTTACGAGGATGAGCTCTATGCCGTTCTCTTCGCAGAGCACGCGGATCTTGTCGAGATAGGACATTGCATTGTCGCCGAAGCGGTAATTCAGGAGCGGCTTTGCCGGCGGGAGCTTGCCCATCGGCTTGACGTCGCAGCGCATATAGTAGCCGTTGTGCGAGGTTATGTCTTTCGAGAACACATGCTTAAAATCGGTCTTCGTGAGCTCGCTCCACCTGTCGTGATAGCGCAGGATCGGGAACACATAGGATGCGAAAGTCTCGTCCTTCGTCATTGAGGAATTGATCGCGTCGACCTTGTCTTTGGACCAGCGCATTCCGTCCAGTGTCATGCGGTTGTAGGCCTCGTTGCGCGGAACATCGTGCTGGAGGTTGTGGACCGACAGGACGACGACCTTTGGCGTCTCGGTCCTGAGAACGTCCTTCAGAAGATAGTAGGACTGGTTGATGTACTGCTCGCCCGAGCCTCTGATATAGGCGGAGATGCCGTATTCCTCATACATTTTGACAGGCGAATAGCTCTCGTACGCGTCGCAGTCGCCGAAAATGATGACATCATGCGGGACCTTCTCCTTGTAATACTCTTCGGTAAAGGAGCCCTCTATGACGCCTACCTGATACTTGGGCATGAAGAGCCTTTGGACGAACCAGAGGATGGCAAAAGAGAGCGCCAGCAAAACCAGCGCCGTGATGATCTTTTTTGCGGTCTTGGATCCTTCTTTCGGACTTCCTGCCATTACATTGCCTTCTTAAGGCGGCGGAAGTCTCCCAATGCCTTCCAGCCGATCTTAACGATCTTCTTGATATTGATGGAGTTGGTGCCGCCCTGGCGCGGTCTGAACGTGACCTCGCGGAATGTGCACTCCTCACCGTAATGTACGAAATAAGTGGTCATCATGATGTTCGGCAGGTTGTAATCCTTGTCGAGCTTGGGCAGATACTTGGCAACGGTCTTGGCGTCCATGAGACGGAAAGGCGCGTTCGCATCCGGTACCTTGACGTGGAAATAGCACTTGAGGAGGAAGCATACGACCTTCTCAACGAAAGCCCTGGACTTGCCGTCGCCTCTTACGGCCCTGTGCCCGAAAATGGCCCTGTAGCCTTTCCGCATCTGCCAGAAACCGTCGAACTCAGAAGGAAGCGTCTGTCCGTCGGAGTCGGTCTGGAAGATATAGTCGGCGCCCTGCTTGATGGCATAGTCGTAAAGCGCGATGACCTTGGGTCCGTGCTGCTTGCCCGTGTCGGATAAGATCTCGAGCTGGGGATGATCCTTCTTGAAATCCTCGAGGAGATCATGCGTTCTGTCTACGCTTCCGCTGTCTGCGATCACGAGCCTTGACGCGGGATCCTTGCCTTCAAGGATCGGATACCAGGACGTGACTACATCAAGGATGTTTTCCTCTTCGTTGTATGCGGGCATAACGATATAAAGTATATCCATGGGTTACTCCTCCGGGATGTTTTTCTTCTCACTTACTATGTAGCGCGGTCGCTGTTTTGTCTCGAGATAGATCTTGCCGATGTATTCGCCGATGACACCCAAGCTGATCATCTGTATGCCTGAGACAAAGCACAGTATACACGTGGTCGATGCCCAACCGTCAACGACATATCCCGAGATGACCGAGACCAATACGTAGATAATACCGATAAAACTCAAAAAAGCCACAATAAGACCCAGCAAAGTTATGATCCTGAGCGGCCTTACCGAGAACGATGTGACTCCGTCGATCGCGAGCGCGGTCATTTTCGAGAGCGGATAATGAGTCTTCCCCGCTTCCCTCTCGGCTCTTGAATAGTAGACGACGGACTGCTTAAACCCGAGCTGCGGGATGATGCCTCTCAGGAAGAGATTGACCTCCCCGTATCCTTCCAGCGCATCGAGCACCCTCGCGCTCATGAGCCTGTAATCGGCATGGTCGGGAATGATGTCGACGCCCATGCCCTTAAGGAATCTGTAATATGACCTTGCCGAAGACCTCTTGAACCACGAGTCCGTAGACCTGTCGTTCCTGACTCCGTAAACGATCTCATTGCCCTTGGCATACTCATCGACCATCTGCCCTATGGCATTGATGTCGTCCTGCCCGTCGCAGTCCATCGAGATCGTGATGTCGGCGTGTTTCTTGGCTTCCATGAGCCCCGCAACGAGCGCATTCTGATGCCCCCTGTTGCGCGAAAGGGAGATAGCCGCATAACGCTCATCCTCTTCACAGAGCGAAGTCAGGATGTCCCACGTCGTATCCTTGCTGCCGTCATTGACGAACATGACGCGGCTGTTGCCTGCGATCTTGCCTGCCGAAACAAGCTCATCGAGCTTAGCCTTGAACTTGCCGCTCGTAAGCGGCAGGACCTGCTCTTCGTTATAGCACGGAATGACAAGATAGAGTACAGGCGTCACATTATGCTCCCCTAGTTTTTCTTATTTAAGAATTATAACAAACTTGCGAGAAACTTGCTTGCCGAAGTGAGTTTTGACAGATCTGAGCTCACTCATCCTTGAACGTGTGGTTCTTGTAATCGATCCTGCTCTGCACAGACTTGGTGGCGCTCTCGGGGAACTTGTCCTGCTTGAACTGGAAGCCGTTCCAGCCGCCCTGCCAGAAGTCTAAAAGTTCCTTTGTCGTGTACATGAAGAAATAGCTGTCGTAGCCCTCGCGCCAGGTTGCGTCGCAGTGATACCACTGGCCGTCCAGCTTCACGTAATTCCAGAAGTGCGTGGCGGTCTCGTACGGGTATCTCTCTATGATCATGTTTTCGATGCCGGCGACGTCCAGGAGCGCCTTCACCGCATAAGCAGTCGAAAAACAGTTTCCGGTGCGGGTCTTGAACGCATTGTAGGCGGCCTCGGTCCACGAATTGCTGTATGTCCTTAAGATGAAGTGAATGTTGTAGCGGCACCACCAGACGATCTGGAGCGCGATCTCCTCCTCGGTCATGCCGGGCTCGGTGATCTCGTCAAGGATCTCTTTCGCGGCCGCATAAACGACTTCGGGTTCGACATATCCCTCGGGCTTTTTTTCGACCTTTATGCTGACAGTCTCGCTCGCCTCGTTGCCCGAAAAATCCCTCGCCGTGTATACGACTTCATATGTGCCTTCCTCAGTGAGGATGACATTGTCGGTGTTGATCTCGAGAGACGGAGCGGTGTCATAATCGTCGGTGACACTGATGCCGTTCCTGTAGGACACCGTGTCTCCGATGTAGTACTGAAGGTCCTGCGCGCCTTCGATCACGGGTGCCGAGGAGTCTTTGGTCACCTCGAAAGGAACACCCACGACGGTCTCGTTTCCGCATCCGTCAGTGAGCAGCGCGGAGACGATGAAACTCCCTCCGGCCGACATGTCGGGCACGTCTTTCCAGGAGACAGTGACGTCGGTTATGTCTTCTATTCCTGTCACGCAACCGGCCGCGTCAGGCAGTGCGTCACAAGCAAAGATGCTCTGCGCGATCCCCGTTCCGGCAGGCGGCACCGTGTCCGCGATTATAAGTTTGCAGGCGTTGTTCTTTCCGTAGATGCTGATATTGAAATTGATGGTCTGCGGCAAGGCTGTATTCACGGAATCAAAATCCAGATTGCTCGAAACAAGTCCCGGTATCGCCGGCTCCTGCTCGAAAAACATGCTCAGTTCAGGCTTTGCCGACCCCGCTTCTATCGTGACTTCATTTTTCAGAAGTCCGTTCTCGTCCTTGAAGAAAAGATATCCCCTGACACCGGCGAGTATGACGAGCAATGCCGCGACCGCTATCAAGAGCGGCTTAATGAAATTGTATGAAGGTACGGCCGTCTTCTGAACAGGTTTCTTCGCGTTCGCGGGCGCCTGTCTTTGCTGTGACCGGTCAGTTCTCTGAACCGGTCGCTGAGACGCTCTCTGCACTTGTTGCGTTCTCTGACCTTGCTGCGGTGTTCTCTGCACTTGTTGCGTTCTCTGAACCTGCTGCGGTGTTCTCTGCACAGTTTGCGCAGCCCTCTGACCCTGCTGCCGGGACGTCATCTGCGATGTTCTTTGCGGCTGCTGAGGACCTCTTTGCATTTGCCTTTGAGACGCATTCTGCTGAACGGCGTTACCGGTAGTCCTGCCGGCCGCGGATGAGTTGGCATTCCGCTGGCGTGGCATCTGATCCTGGCCGTTCTGAGTCTTCTTCATATCAATTCTTTATCTTGTGTCCGCTGTAACTTATCCTGCTCTGGACAGATTCCGTCGCTGACTCGGGATAACTGTCCTCAGGGAAATTATACCCGTTCCAGCCGTTATGCCAAAAATTCTTCAGTTCCTTGGTCGTGTACATGAAGAAATAACTGTCGTAACCGATCCTCGGAGTCGAATCGCAGTGGTACCACTGGCCGTCGATGTTGATGTAGTTCCAGTAGTGTGGATTGTGTATGTAAGGATCTCTTACGATGATCATGTTCTCGATACCCGCGACGTCGAAAAGTGCCTTCGCGCACATCGCGTAGTTGTAGCAGTTGCCGTTGCGCTTGACGAGCGCGTCGTAGGCGGCTCTTGTCCATGATGAGTCGTCGCTGTTCGAAATATAATAGACGTTATATCTTACCCACCACGTGATCTGGAGAGCCTTTTCCATGTCGGTCATGTCCTCGTCCGTGATCTTGTCCAGGATCTTTTTCGCTTCTTCGTAGACAACCTCAGGCTCGACATATGTCGACGGTTTCTTGTGCAGCGTGAGACTGATGTCGACTTCGGATACGTTGCCGGTGAAGTCGGTCGCCCTGTATGTGACCACGTATGTGCCGGGCTCGTCCATGTCGACCTGGCTCGTGTCGATCTCGAGCGTCGGGTTATTGTCGATGTCGTCCGTGACGGTAACGTTCTCCCTGTATTTTATCGGGTCTCCGATGTATGTCTCGATGTCTTCACAGCCTTCGATAACCGGCGCAACGCTGTCTCTTATTACAGTCAGAGGAACGTTCACGATGGTAACATTTCCAGACGAATCGGTTACCTTCGCTTTGGCCGTGAGGTTGCCGCCCATCGTGATGTCCGGCAGATAATCCCATTCGACGGTAACGTCGTTCAGGTCAAAGATATTCGTGATGCACTCTTCGACCGGCGGGATCTCATCGACCGAGAACATGCTCTGCGGAATACCTTCAGCGACGGGCGCAGTGGTGTCCACGATCTCGAGCACGCACGGGAAGTTCGTGCCGTACATCCTGATCGTGAATCTTATCGTCTGGGGTATGGTGTAATTGATGGTCGCGAAATCGAGATTGCACGATACGTAATCCGGGAACCTCGGTTCGCCGGTGATATACATTCCGACATCCGCGGTCGAACCAGCCTCTATCGTATGCTCGCGTACGATCATCTCGGTGTCTTCGTTGTAGATGGTGTACGCGCCTACCGCAACGATCGAGACGAGTATCTCCAAAAGCAGGAATATGAGCAGCGGAGTAGTGAATTTCGCCCTTCTCTTTATGCCGTATGAAGCTGCTTCTTTTCTTGTTTTTCTGTATCGTTTGGAAGATGGTTTCCCGCTCTTCGGTGTACTTTCACGCCTGGGTGCACGGATGGTTACGGGAGCTTTTCTTACCTGTCTGGGGCTGCCCGCGTGAGTGGCCGTTTGTCTTTTCTGAGCTTCTCTTTCGAGCGCGGCTTCGTGCTCCACCGCTTTAAAAACTGCGGCGTCAGCAGACCTTACTTTCGCTCTATCGCGTCCCTTTTGAGGGAACTCCGCGTGTGACATTTCCGAGCCCTTTCATCGTTCCGGGTAGTTGCCGGTGAAGCAGGCATCGCAATATCTGAAATCATCGCCGCCCAGCATCACATCAAGATCAGAGGGCTCAAGATAACCCAGTGAATCAGCGCCTATTATGCCACAAATCTCGGGGATTGTGTGAATGCAGGCGATAAGATGCTCCTCGTCAGGCACGTCCGTTCCGTAATAGCACGGATGCATGAACGGCGGCGAGCTGATCCTTACATGGACCTCAGTGGCTCCCGCGTTCCTCAGCATGTTTACCTGATTGGCGATCGTGTTTCCTCTGACGATCGAGTCGTCAATTATAACTACTCTCTTGCCGCGGACGACGGAAGAGATTGGGTTGAGCTTGATCTTGACGGCCTGTTTGCGCTGCTCCTGAGAGGGCTTGATGAAGGTCCTTCCTACGTAGGAATTCTTGACGAATCCCTTCTCGTACGGAATGCCTGATTCGGCCGAGAAACCCAGCGCGGCGTCAATGCCCGATTCGGGAACGCCTATTACGATGTCGCAGTCGCAGGGATGCTTTCTGGCAAGGATCCTGCCGGCGTTCCTTCTCGCCTCTGCAACGGATATGCCGTCTATTACAGAGTCGGGTCTCGCGAAATAAATGTACTCGAAGATGCACTTCTTCATATTGCGCCGGATGCCGGAATCGACCGATCTGATCTCTCCGCTCTCTACGACGACTATCTCGCCGGGCGCTATGTCTCTTATGAACTCCGCTCCGACGGCCTCAAGCGCGCACGTCTCGGAACAGAATATAACCGCGTCATCGAGCTTGCCCATGACGAGCGGCTTCAAGCCATACGGATCTCTGGCAGCGATAAGTTTCCTGGGGCTCATGACCAGGAGCGCATATCCGCCCTTGATGATACCCATTACTTCCTTGACGGCTTCTTCAACCGAAGGAGTCGAGGACCTCTTGCTCGCGATAAGGTAAGCAATTACCTCCGAATCGGTAGTCGTGTGAAATATGGCACCCTTGTCTTCAAGCTCTTTCTTGAGACTATCGGCATTGGTGAGATTTCCGTTATGTGCGATGGAAAGCGTTCCCTTGGAATACTGAGTGACGATAGGTTGTGCGTTCTCCGGGACGCTCCCGCCCGAAGTAGAATATCTTACGTGGCCGATGGCTATATCGCCTTTGAGATTACTTATCTTTTCATGTGATAAAACATCTCCGACAAGTCCCATACCCTTGACGCATTCTATTGCCGCGTCATCATTTGTGGCGATACCGCAGCTCTCCTGTCCTCTGTGCTGAAGACTGAAAAGCCCGTAATAAACATCACTCGCGCAGTCAGCGCTTCCGTGAATTCCAAAAATTCCGCATTCTTCATGTATGGCCATGAATAGATTTTATCACCACGACGCCGAACAGATATGAGGTAAAATGTCTGTAATTTACCCTTCGAAATTTCTCTGCGTTTGGATATAAAAACAACGGACGCCTGCCAAAAAACAACGGACGCCTGCCATTCGTAGTAAAATAGCGCTGATATGGAAGATTTATTTGCCAACTGCAATCTCTGCCCGCGGAAATGCGGAGCCGACAGGACGTCCGGGAAGACCGGCTTTTGCAGGATGCCTGCAACCCCTGTCGTAAACCTCATAAAGCTCCACTACGGCGAGGAACCCATCATCTCCGGCACCGCCGGAAGCGGTACGGTCTTCTTCGAAGGCTGCAGTCTGGGCTGCGTATTCTGCCAGAACCATCTGATATCGAGAGGACCGACGGGACACGGCCTGCAGATGGACGCCGGTGCGCTCTGCACCGCTTATCTCGAGCTTCAGGAAAAGGGCGCCAACAACATAAATCTCGTTACGCCCATGCACTTCGCCCCTGCCGTTGCCGCCTCTCTCGAAAAGGCGAAAGCTTCGGGCCTGAAGATCCCCGTCGCGGTCAACTGCTCCGGGTACGATCTCGTATCAACGCTCAGACTTTTCGACGGACTTGTCGATGTATACATGCCCGACATGAAATACTTCTCATCCAGATTCTCGTCCGAATACTCTCACGCACCGGACTACTTCTCCGTCTGCTGCAGTGCGGTAGATGAGATGGTAAGACAAACGGGACCCGTCGTACTGGGCGATGACGGACTGATAAAGAAAGGCGTCATAGTAAGGCACCTGATATTGCCGGGCGGGCTTTTCGATTCCAAGCACGTACTCGATTACCTGACATCGAGATACGGTAACGCCATCTATATAAGCCTCATGAGCCAGTACACTCCGATGCCCTCGTGCACCGGCAGGCTCGCTGAGCGCCCTTCGAAAAGGACATGCGGGACGCTGGCCGATTACCTTGCTTCAAAAGGCCAGGACAACGCTTTTATCCAGGAATACGACTCGTCGGGAAATGAAATGATCCCGGACTTCAACACGTGAAGCCGGGATTTTTGATGAACTGATTTAGTTGCGTCTGATATTTCGAGCCGTCAGACTATGCTGTCGATGATCTGCTCGAGCTTTGCCTGGGGAACGAATCCGATGGACTCGTTTACGACCTCGCCGCCCTTAAAGAACTTGACTGCGGGAATGCTGGAGATCATGTACTTCTCGGCTGTTTCCATTGCCTCGTCAACATTGATCTTGCAGACCTTGAGTTTGCCTTCGTATTTCTCGGCGATCGATTCGATAACGGGTCCGAGCATCCTGCAGGGACCGCACCATTCAGCCCAGAAATCCACAAGAACGGGGAGCTCGCTCGCGAGGACCTCCGATTCAAAGTTACTGTCATTTACTACGATCTCAGCCATAACTGATCTCCTTCCTATGTTTCTGATATGATTATCTCACAATGCATGCCGCTTTTACTATAAAGTCCGGAATTCGTCACGAATTAGTAATCAGGAACGGGATGCCGGCATCTTTTATTCCGCATCCGCGTGAGATCCGTGTTATTACGCGTCCGCGTCAGCCCCGCCTTCTCCACACGATGTGCCGTCGCACGAACGGCAGCCGTCCGCACAGCATTCGCCGCCTTCGCACACCCTGTAATTGCCGCCTTCGATGCACAGCACCTTGCCGTTTATCAGGGCATCCGCGATCTTGTGCCTGGCAGTCTCGTAGATCTCGGTCACGGTCGTCCTCGAGATAGCCATCTGCAGCGCGCACTCCTCGTGCGTCATCTTCTGATAGTCGACGTGACGGATAACTTCGTATTCTTCTATCGTGAGGACCTCCGCGTCAAACTTGCCCGCACCGACCGGCGCAAACCGCGTGAACTTGGGCTCCTCACAGACTCTCCTGACTTTTACGGGTCTCGGCATTTAACAGCCTCCAAAAAAATGACATATGCCGCGTTAACGACATATGTCAATTATAGCATTATCTTTTCGAAAAACGAACGCGGCGCAAAGCCTGTCACTTCGCCTGAACAGAAGCCTCAGATGTCCTCGCCCAGGGAAGCAAGATACTGACCATAGTCCGTCTTGTCCATTGAACGTGCGATCTCAATGAACTGGTCCTTCTCGATCCATCTGTTGTGCCAAGCGATCTCCTCTAAGCATCCGATCATGCGTCCGGATCTCTGTGCGGCCCTAATCTGGCCTGCAGCCTCGTAAAGGCTGTCCGGGTTGCCGGCGTCAAACCATGAGAACTCCTTGCCCAGCGGAATGACGTGGAGATTGCCCCTCTTGAGGTACTCCTCGTTTACGGAAGTGATCTCGAGCTCGCCTCTTGCGGAAGGCTCGATCTTGCTCGCGATATCAACGACCTCATTGTCGTAGAAATACAGACCCGGAACGATATAGTTTGACTTCGGGTGTCTGGGCTTCTCCTCGATGGAAACAGCCCTGCCCTCGGAATCGAACTCGACTACGCCGAACGCTCGGGGATCCGCAACATAGTAACCGAAGATAACTGCGCCTTCGCCCTGCTGTCCTGCAAGTCTCAGCTTACGTCTGAAGAAAGGTCCGTAGAAGATATTGTCGCCCAGTGCGAGGCAGACGGAATCGGTGCCGATAAAGTCTTTCGCGATGATGAACGCATCAGCGATACCGCGCTGCACCTTCTGCTCAAGATACTGGATCTTAATGCCGAGATGCGATCCGTCGCCCAAAAGATCGACGAACGGCTTGGTATCATCCGGCGGTGTGATGACAAGGATATCCTTGATGCCTGCCTCCATAAGAACGGAGAGCGGATAGTAGATCATCGGCTTGTCGTAAACTGGAAGCAGCGGCTTGCAAACCGGCTTTGTGATCGGATAAAGACGTGTGCCTTTTCCTGCAGCGAGAATAATACCCTTCACTTGAGATACCTCCGGGGATTTCAAATTCTATTGATAGTATAAATATACAATAATCCAGGCGCGTTTTAAAGACGGTAAATGGGTCGCGGCACGCACGCCGTCTGCCCGCCAGCTCATCATTTCGCCTACCCGCCTGTACGAAGTAGTTCTAAAATCGATTTTTTGAAAATTTGAACATACTTTTTTCGAAAAAGTATGTTCTAAAATCAAAAAAACGAAAATCAGAACATAGTACGTCAATCGTAGTATAGGCCGGACGTGCTTCGTAATAAACGGAATCAGTCGCAGCAACAACCAGATGTGCTTTCCCAAATTCAGGCATAAAAAAACTGCCTCGTATGAGACAGTTCATTAAGTGGAGCGGGATACGAGATTCGGACTCGCGACTTTCACCTTGGCAAGGTGACACTCTACCACTGAGTTAATCCCGCGTGCCTGATTATTATATGGTCGAGCCTTGTTTTTGTCAACAAGGAATTTTCGCTGCCGGCACTTTTTTTCGCGAAACTACGCAAAACCCTGCAGAACAGCGGGTTCCGGACACGATTTACCTGCCGCTTATGCCGACTTCGGCTGTATTTACTGGTCGCTGATGTCGCTGTCGATCGCGACCACTACGTCGTATTCGGGCAGTGCTTCCTTTACGTCGCCGATTATGTGGGCGATGAGTCCTTCCCTGTCCTCCTCATCGAAATCAACGACAACGTCAAATGTGATGCGCTTCTTCTCCTCATCGACATAGAAGCCGTGGAGCTGGAGGATGTGTCTGTGGTCGACGACGAGTTCGGTGATCTGCTCGCGCATCTTCATGAGCTTCTCATCGGAAGAATTGCGCGAATAGATGCCGACGGCCGTAAGGATTATCCCCGTGTTCTCATAGACTTTGGCACTGATGTTTCTTGTCAGCGTGTCGATGCGGTCGGCGGTCATGGTATCGTCGACCTCGATATGCAGCGAGCCGAGATACTTGTCGGGGCCGTAGTTGTGAAGGACTATGTCGTAAGCGCCATGGACTTCAGGGAACGTGAGAACGCATTCCTTGACCTTCCTGGTGTACTCGCCCTCGACCCTGTGGCCGAGCATGTCGTCGATCGCTTCAACGATGATCTCGACGCCTGCCTTGAAGATGAAGAACGAGATTACGACGCTGACGAACGCTTCGATGTTGATCCCTGTCAGCATCAGGATGATGGCCGAGATGAGCACCGCGGTCGATAGTATGGCGTCAAAAAGAGCATCCGTGCCCGAAGAGATGAGAAGATCCGATCTGACGGACTTGCCCTTTTTCCGGACATAGAGTCCCAGGAAGATCTTTACTACGATGGCGACCGAGATTACCGCGAGCGATACCGCGGAGTGTTCTGCCGCGACCGGTTCGATGATCTTCTTGATAGATTCCCAGAGCGCTGTGATACCGGCATATATGATCAACGCCGCGATGATCATCTGCGAGAGATACTCGACTCTGCCGTGGCCCAGCGGGTGCTTCTTGTCGGGTTTCTTGGAAGCTATCTTGGTGCCGATGATAGTTACTACCGACGACAGCACGTCACTGAAGTTGTTGACGGCGTCAAGGACCATTGCCGTCGAGTGGACAGCAACGCCCACCAGCGCCTTGAAGGACGCAAGCAAAACATTTGCCACGATCCCTATGATGCCGGTCTTAACTATCGTATTTTCTCTGGATACCGTTTTTTCTTTTTCAGCCATGTTATTCGAAAACAACGCGGGCCGGCAGGTGCTATCAACTGACCTTGCCGGACCCGCGCAATTAAATTCAACTCAGATTATGCGGGTTCGAAATTTTCCTTGCCTACACCGCAAACAGGACATTTCCAATCATCCGGGATATCCTCAAAAGCTGTGCCGGGTGCGATTCCGCTGTCGGGATCACCGATCTCGGGATCATATTCGTAGCCGCAAAAAGAGCATACATATTTCTGCATGGTAAAATCCTCCTTGGGTTTTGGTATAAATTTATTTTACACTTTTTCGCGCGAAAAAATAACTGGAGCGAAGTTTTCGACTGGAAGTGTTTTCGCGATGCTCACGTGCCCACGGCAAACATGTCCGTTCCCGAAACAAAAACAGCCGCCTCACCAGCGAAGTCCATCGCTTATGAGACAGCCGTCATCTACTGGAGCGGGTTACGAGGCTCGAACTCGCGACATTCAGCTTGGGAAGCTGACACTCTACCAACTGAGTTAAACCCGCAATTATTCAGAACAAGAGAATATTATCAGACACTATCCTCAAAATCAAACACGGGCGCCATCTTGATCCGCTTGTCTTCCGCGAACTTTATGAAATCATCACACATCTCGTGCCTGAAATCGTCAGTCACAAAAGGAAGCCAGAACTGCGTGTCGGAGAAGTTGGCCCAAACGAGCATATACGCTATGCGCCTGCCGCCTTCCGTGGACGTGATGGTATCGAGCGTTGAGGTAAACCAGTCCTTTATCGTGTTGCCTGCCGGCGCAAGGCCCTCGAAATATCCGTTCTCAGTCTCGAGAGAACGGTAGCCGATCTCGGTCAGAGCTGATATCTTGCCGCGTGCTTTCGCAACGTTATATATAACATCAAGAGACGTGGAGAGCTTGTGGTGGAAGCCGTCTCCCTTGTGCGGCTTGTCGTGGTAAAGATCAAGACCCAGGATATCGACGTATTCGTCACCCGGATACCTTGCCAGGAACTCCTTCTCGTTCGCTATGACACCGTTGGGCGAATAGCAGACGGCGAGGTTGTCGACACCCTTTTCGCCGAGCAGATAATCGACCGTATATCTGAAAAGATCAATGTATTCCTCATCAGTGAGAAAGTCCTTTCCCCACCAGAACCAGCTGCCGTTGCATTCGTGGAACGGACGGAAGATCATGGGGATCTTCTCGCCTTCGACATCGACGCAGGCCGATGCGAATTCGGCGATCATGTCGAGGAAGCGGCGGTATTTCGCATTGAGGTCACCGCCGGGCATAATGCGTCTGCCGCAGTCGCCTTCGGTTATGTTCGGCGAATAATCGTAGAACTCTTCGCCGCCCAGTGAGAAGTTAGGCATATGCGAAGACAGCGTTATGATGAGGCCCTGTCTTCTCATGTTCCTGACGACCATTATGAGATCGTTCATCTTGCCCTCGTAGCCCAAAAAGCTGAGCGTGTCGACACCCACGATCGCGGGGTGGCTGCCGCAGAGGTTCTTGCAGTCGGATTCGGAGCCGTCAACGGCATTTATGGACACGCCGATGTGACCGGCATTCTGCTGGCCGAAAAGGATCTTATCACTCTCCGAGTAATCCCTTAATATGGCGAGGAGCTTCTCGAGCTTCGCTGACCGCGCATACTTAAATGCCATTATTCCGTGCCCTTTTTCTTCGTGAAATCACCGAAAGGATCCTGGATGTCGGAGATGTCGCCACCGAGTTTCTGGATGGCGGACATCATCTCGTAGAACAGCTCTCTCGAGATCTCTTTCTGATTACGGTTGATATAGTTCTTGAACATCGGCACGGCCCTGTCGTCGCCGTAGTCGGCAAGGCAGATGACCGCATATATCTTGTTCGTCATGTATCTGAATGCGTGCCTTAAGGTCTGATAGATCTCCTCGGTCCTGTGCTCCTGGCCGATCGCCGTGAGCATTATCACGCAGTCCTCATAAGGTCCCTCAAGACCGTCTTCCGTATTGCTCTCGATGAGATCGATGAGGAACGGCTCGGATACTTCGGGGAAGGCCTCAACATATTTCGCTATGGACTCGGCAACGAAAGCCTTGGTCTGTCCGTAGCTCAGATAACGGTCTAAGACTGCCTTGACGAAGCAGGGCTCCTTCATCTCGATCAGCACTTCAAAGCATGCGATAGCCTTCTGGAACTGCATCTCGAAAATATCGTCGGCATCGCCCATCTCTTCCTCGGTCCATGCGCACTCGCCTATCACCCTGCCGCAGTAATCCCTTACCATGTCGCCGGGTTCGGTCGCAATGCTCGCAGCCAGGGAGAGCGGAACGCCCCTGTCGAGATTGAGCGCGCTGTATTCCAGTGCTTCGGTCTTCTCCTCGAAACCCATCTCGTCCCAGATCTGTCTCATCGATCTGCCGCCGAGTCTCTCGTCGGGCTCGTTCTCGAGCTTAAATGTGGCCTCGTCGGTCTCTTCCTTTGCGAGGCGCTGGATGTATTCCTCATATGTCGCATCGTCGACGCCGTCAGGCTTCTGGTCGAGCTTGTCGCCGAACTCATCGAGCTTCTGCTCGAGGATCAATGCACCGATCTCGTCGTATCTCTTAAGTAATTCCCTGATGTCTTCTCTCATTAAGCTATTCTCCCAAACCGTCCTTGTCTTTAACGCAACTATTTTACTCTGATTGTTAAATCAAAAAAAGCGTCGCTTTGTAAGAAAACAAAACGACGCTATTTTGGAGGTACCACCCAGATTTGAACTGGGGATCAGGGTTTTGCAGACCCATGCCTTACCACTTGGCTATGGTACCATTGGTGACCCGTACGAGAGTTGAACTCGTTACTCCGCCGTGAAAGGGCGACGTCTTAGCCGGTTGACCAACGGGCCTTTTATGGTAGCGGCAGTGGGATTCGAACCTACGACCTGCCGGGTATGAACCGGACGCTCTGGCCAACTGAGCTATGCCGCCATAAAAGTTGCTTTGAAATTATATCCACTCAAAGATTCAAAGTCAATAGAAATAGTAAAAAGTGGGAACTCTTTTTATCAGTAATCCCTGTTCTCCATCTTCCACTTCTGCCACTCCATCTCCACCCTGTGGCGTTCGGTCAGGAAAATCATGTTATTGAGTTCAGTCGCTTTCTTGAAGGCTCTGTTCTCCAAAAGCTTGGAGAGCACCATCCATGCGGCCATAACAGCTATGACAGCAAAGCAGATTATCATGGCGATAAGGAAAGCATAGTTGTAATCGTTAAATCCCATCTCATATCCGCCGAACGAAGGTAACGTTACATACTCGGCAGAATCATTGAAAAGTCCCAAAAAGATCATGGCTGCAACGAAACATACACCCATGAATATGAGTGCTCCGATAAAGCGTTTCTGGCTCCATCTGAAGATCCACGGTATCTTCTTATATTCCTCCTCAAAGAGGAAATTGAATTCCTTGTCGTTCTCGAGTCTCATGTACGGCTCCTGTCAAAAGCGCTACTCCTTTATCTTTTTATATTCCTGACCAACAAAAACGCAGCCTGCCTGTTTACGGGCAAACTGCGTTAACAGCAAAAGTTAATTGAAAGTGACGGTCACATCAGCGAGTCAGAACCATTCTGTCTTATGTTCCTTACCGTCAACACCTTCTTTTCCGTTTCCCCATTACAGTAATAATATAAAAGAAAAATGAGCTGCCTGCAATACAGCAGACAGCTCATATTAAGTCACGATTCTAAAGTGATTAAGAATTACTTGAGCTCGAGCTCAGCGCCGCAACCATCAAGCTTCTTCATGAGGTCATCAGCCTCTTCCTTGGAAACGTTCTCCTTGAGGGCAACAGGTGCCTTCTCAACGAGTTCCTTAGCTTCCTTAAGGCCCATACCAAGAACATCCTTAACTGCCTTGATAACGCCCATCTTGGAATCGCCGAAGCTCTTGAGCATAACTGTGAACTCTGTCTGCTCAACTGCAGCTGCGCCAGCGCCAGCGCCTGCACCTGCAGAAGCAACTACTGCTGCTGCGGATACGCCGAATTCCTCTTCGATAGCCTTCTCAAGATCGAAAAGCTCGATAACTGAGAGACCCTTAATTTCTTCAAGAATGCTTGTAACTTTCTCACTAGCCATTTTAAGTTTCCTCCTGTAAAAATTTAGCTAATTACTCTGCGGGTGTTTCCGCGGGTGCTGCAGCTTCTTCAGCGGGTGCCTCAGCTGCGGGTGCTTCTGCTTCAGCTGCGGGAGCAGCTTCGCCGCCTTCTTCCTGCTTCTTTTCTGCGACTGCCTTTACGAGCATAGCGAGCTTCGTAATAGGGAAGAGTACAGAATAAGCAACCTGTGTCTGGAGTGTCTCCGGATCGGGTACCTGAGCCAAAGCATTAACTTCATCAAGTGAAGCAACTTTGCCGTCGATGATACCGCCCTTGATCTCCATAGGCTCGATATCTTTGCTGTATTTAGCAAGGATCTTTGCCGGAGCGATGATGTCTTCAGAGTATCCTACTGCTGTAGGTCCCTTGAATACTTCATCAAGTCCTTCATAGCCAAGCTCTGCAAAAACACGTCTTAAGACTGTGTTCTTGATGACCTCGAACTTAACGCCTGCCTTACGGAGCTCTGCACGCATCTCTGTGTCCTGAGCTACAGTAAGTCCGCGTGTAGCAACAAATACATAAGTTGTTGCGCCCTTCAGTTCAGAAGAGAGGTCATCAACACGCTTCTGCTTAGCTGCCAGAATCTTTTCACTGGGCATATTGGTTTTTCCTCCTTGTTTTATTTCTATTAAAAACCCCCCTGGGTACCTGACAGGTAAACCAAGGGGGACTGATCAATCCGCTATGAATCGATAGTTCCTTCCTCGGCCGGCCGCCCGGATGACCCGGACATTTCAGAGACTGTATTGCAACAACCTCACCCGCTGTCTATGGCAGGAAAGTAATTAATTGTTAGTTTTGGATCAAGAGAACTTTGTAGCGTTGATCTTGATTCCGGGGCCCATCGTTGAAGCGATGGAGCAGTTCTTGATGTACTGACCCTTAGCTGCAGCAGGCTTAGCCTTGATGATAGCTTCCATCAGAGCCTTAATGTTCTCCTCGATCTTCTCGGGACCGAAAGAAACCTTGCCTACGGGGCAGTGAATGATGTTGGACTTGTCGAGCCTGTACTCGATCTTACCGGCCTTTACTTCGTTAACAGCCTTGGTGATGTCCATTGTAACTGTGCCGGCCTTAGGGTTAGGCATCAATCCCTTAGGACCCAAAACCTTACCTAACTTACCGAGCTTACCCATCATGTCAGGTGTAGCAATGATGACATCGAAATCGAACCAGTTCTCTTTCTGGATCTTATCGATCATATCGTCGTCACCAACGAACTCTGCGCCTGCTTCCTTACCCTCATCAGCCTTGGGGCCCTTAGCGAGTACCAAAACTCTCTTGGAACGGCCTGTACCGTGAGGAAGAACTACAGCACCTCTGACCTGCTGGTCAGCGTGTCTGGAGTCAACACCGAGTCTTACGTGAAGCTCTACGGTCTCATCGAACTTAGCCTTACCTGTCTCGCAGACAAGCTTAGCTGCATCAGAAGGATCATAGAGTACGGATCTGTCTACGAGCTTTGCGAGCTCAACATATCTCTTGCCTTTTTTCATGCTCTATTCTCCTTTCTTACTGCTTTACAACGATTCCCATGGAACGTGCTGTACCTGCAACCATTCTTGCGCAAGCTTCTACGTCTGCTGCGTTAACGTCAGGCATCTTGATCTCAGCGATCTTGAGGCAATCTTCCCATGTAACTGTTGCAACCTTATCTACATTAGGTCTACCCGAAGCCTTCTCGATCTTAGCGGTCTTCTTAAGAAGTACCGGTACCGGCGGAGTCTTCGTGATGAACGTGAACGTACGGTCAGCATAAACTGTAATGATTACAGGAATGATGAGACCTGCGTCCTTAGCTGTTCTCTCATTAAACTCTTTGACAAACTGCGCGATGTTGATACCGTGCTGTCCAAGAGCTGGTCCGACCGGCGGCGCGGGTGTTGCTTTGCCTGCAGGTATCTGAAGCTTTACATAACCTGTGACTTTTTTAGCCATATTGGCCACCTCCCAAATAAAATTTTTCTATTATCAGAGGTCCCTTTAACAGGACCTTCAATAAACTTAACTTAAACTTTTCTTACCTTGATGAAGTCGAGCGTAACAGGTGTCTCGCGTCCGAACATTGATACCGTAACGGTAACCTGCTGCTTCTCTTCATTGATATCCTTAACGACAGCCTTGCTGTCCTTAAAGGGTCCGTCTGTGATGATGATCAGATCGCCGATGCGGTAATCAACCTCAACAGTCGTAGGTACGATGAGACCCATCTTGATCAAGTCCTCATCCGTCATCGGAGTGGGCTTGTTGGGATCGGGTGATACGAATCCCGTAACACCGTTTGTATTACGGATCCTGAACCACAGATCCTTGTCGACCTTATCGTTATTGCCGAAGACGAGCTTGAGGAAGATATAGCTGGGGAATCTCAGCTTCTCAACTTCCTTGCGCTTACCGTTCTTGGTCTCAACAACGATATCTGTCGGAAGATAGACCTCCTGGATGATGTCTTCCATCCCCTGAGCCTTGGCATAATTCTCTATGGAAGTCTTAACCTTCTTCTCATATCCGCCGAAGGTATGGATTATATACCACTGGGCTTCATTATTTTCCGGCATTTATATACTCCTAAATCAAGCTTAGCCCTCAGCAGGCTCAGTCTCCTCAACAGTCTCAGCTGCTGCCTCTGTCTCAACAGGTTCAGCCTCTGTTGCCTCTGTCGTAGCAGTCGTCTCGACTATATCGTAGAATCCTACCTTATCGAGGATCCAGCGTCCGCCGTTACCGATCAATGTAAGGTAGACAGCGAAGAATACGATGACCAGGAGAACGACAGCTGCAGTCTTGGCGAGCTTCTCTCCCGTAGGCCAGGTTACGCGCTTCAACTCTGCAAAAACATCGGAGACCTTCTTGCCCAGGCGCTTGAAAATGTTACCTTTGTTATCAGCCATCTTAAAGTCCTTAACTGAGAATTACTTGGATTCTCTGTGAATTGTGTGCTTACGGCAGAAGGGGCAATACTTTTTGAGCTCTAATCTCTCTGTATTGTTCTTCTTGTTCTTGTATGTCTGATAGTTTCTCTGCTTACACTCTGTGCATGCGAGAGTCAGCTTATCACGAGCTCCGGCCTTTGCCATGGTACAAATACCTCCAAAACGTTGTGTTGCAAGGACTTTAGCGTCCTTCGCGCCAATTTCCGCGCAACTAAAAACAAGACCTGAACGGTCTAGCGCGAAGATTGTATCACACCCCGGGGTGAAAAGTCAACGAAAATATACGGGAGCGCCCATAATTTATAAAGAGCTTCCCTTTTGGTCCGTATCAGCCTCTGCGCGACCTTAATTCGGTCTCGACATCATCGAGCGTAATGCCCTGGTCGACCATGAGTACGAGAAGGTGGTACTGAAGATCAGCGATCTCGCCGACGATCTCTTTCTTGTCCCTCTGCGAAGCTGCGATGACGACCTCAACGGCCTCTTCTCCGAGCTTCTTGGAGATCTTATCTGTTCCCTTGTCGAAAAGGTAGTTTGTATAAGAACCCTCTACGGGATGCTGCTTACGGTCGGTGATAACGCTGTAAAGTTCCTTCATGATATCCATCTGTCATTCCTCCTTGTCGCCTGAGGGATCCCAATCACCCAGCGGCGTGTAAAAACATGACCTGTTGCCTGTATGGCAGGCTGCACCGGTCTGGTCGATCTTATAAAGAAGAGTGTCCCTGTCGCAGTCGATGCTGCATGAGATCACCTTCTGTATGTGTCCCGAGGTCTCGCCCTTCATCCACTGGGACTTGCGCGATCTCGAGTAATAATGCATTATACCCGTCTCGCACGTGAGGCAGAATGCCTCTTCGTTCATATAGGCCATCATGAGGACTTCGCCGGTCTCATGATCCTGAGTGATCGCAGGGACCAGACCGTCCGAATTCTTCTTCATGTGCTCCCACATATATTTGGGATCGAGCTTTTCCGTCATGTGACTCTCCTTACCGGGATGCCCTCTTTTTCGAGGAAATCCTTGAGGTCCTTTATCTCGATCTCACCGAAATGGAAAAGGCTAGCCGCGAGCACTGCGTCAGCCTTGCCTATGTTGATGGCGTCGGCAAAATCCTGCATCGTTCCCGCACCGCCCGAAGCGATGACCGGAACTCCGACACTCTCGGAGATAAGCGACGTGATCATGTTGTCGTAGCCGGACTTCGTTCCGTCCTTGTCCATCGATGTCAGGAGGATCTCTCCGGCACCGAGGGATACTGCCTTCTGGGCCCATTCGAGCGCATCAAGGCCCGTGGGCTTTGTGCCGCCGGCAATTACGACCTCATATCCTGACGGGAATCCCGTCTCCCTGCTCTTTACGTCGATGGCGCAGACGATGCACTGCGAACCGAAGATCTCCGAAGCTTCCTTTACGAATCCCGGATTCTTTACCGCAGCGGAATTGAGCGATACCTTGTCTGCTCCCGCGTTGAGGAGTTCCCTTATGTCTTCAACGGTCCTGATGCCGCCTCCGATGGTAAAAGGGATGAATATCTCGTTTGCGACTCTTCTTGCCATCTCGACAGTCGTGTTCCTTGCTTCAAGGGTTGCGGTAATGTCTAGGAATACAAGTTCGTCCGCACCGGAAAGGTTATATGTCTTGGCGCACTCGACAGGATCGCCCGCATCCCTTAAGGATACGAAGTTAACACCCTTAACGACTCTTCCGTCCTTGACGTCAAGGCACGGGATTATACGTTTTGTAAGCATTTCGCCAGATCCACCTTTCCTTCATATATGGCTTTGCCGATGATGACACCCGCACAGCCAGATGTTCTTATCAGTTCAACGTCCTCATTTGAGCCGATGCCGCCTGAGGCTATTACGTCGAGGCCCGTAGCCTCAACCATTTCCTTTGTAGCTTCAACGGCGGGACCGGTGAGCATGCCGTCTCTAGCGATGTCGGTAAACACGACGGTCTTTGCGCCTATCTCCTTGCACTTCAGGGCGAAATCAACCGCCTTGAGCTCGGAATCGGACGTCCATCCGTCCACCGATACGAATCCTGAGTGGGCATCGATGCCGATAGCCACCTTGTCGCCGAAACGCTCTATCGCACGTCTGGTGAACTCGGGGTCCTTTACCGCGGCCGTTCCGAGCACTGCTCTTGAAACGCCGTATTCTTCTATCCATTTGGCGAGAGTGTCCATGTTGCGGATGCCGCCGCCCGTATCGACCTTGAGGCCGGTCTTTACGGAGATCTCTTTAATGATCTCATGGTTCTCGGGCACGCCTGACTTTGCCGCGTCGAGGTCTACCACATGGATCCATGTGGCGCCTGCTTCCTTGAACATGAAAGCCTGGTCAATGGGTGAATCGTTATAGACCGTGACGTCGTCGTATCTGCCCTGTCTGAGCCTTACGCACTTGCCGCCGATCAGATCTATTGCGGGTAATATGATCATAATCTTGTCTCCGCCGTAAATTTCTGGAGGATCCTGAGTCCTGCATCGCCGCTCTTTTCGGGATGGAACTGCATGCCGAAGATGTTTTCGTGCTCGAAAGAGGCACAGTATTTGATACCGTATTCGGTATTGGCCGCGTTGTCATGCGCGTCGCCCAACTGGCAGTAGTATGAGTGTACGAAATACACATAGTCGCCTTCGGTAAGAAGCCTGCCCGTTACGTCGGTCAGGTTGTTCCAGCCCATCTGCGGAACCTTGAGGCCGCTCTCGGGAAACCTTCTTACAAAGCCCGGGATGATCCCCAGACCCGATACAACGCCCTTAGTCTCCCTTCGCTCGATGACGTTCTCTTCGGAACCTTCGAGCAGGAGCTGCATTCCCAGGCAGATGCCGAGGAAAGGTTTGCCTGAATATACGGCATCGAAAATGGGATTTATGAGATCCCTGTCAGCCAGCTGATCCATCGCGGGGCCATAGCTTCCGACGCCGGGAAGGATAACTCCCGAAGCATCGGCGATCACATCCGCGTCAGATGTGATGACACAGTCACTGCCGATATACTTTAACGCTTTCTCGACAGAGCCCAGATTGCCCATTCCGTAGTCTATTACAGCTATCAAAGGATCAGATTTCCTTTCCCGTTATGCGTGAGTAGCACTCACGATACTTTTCTGCAGTCTTGTCGATGATCTCCTGAGGCAGATGCGGAGCGGGATATGTCTTGTCCCAATCCAGTGTCTCGAGCCACTCTCTGAGGAACTGCTTGTCGAAGCTCTTCTGCGCGTGGCCGGGCTCATACTCTGCTGCATCCCAGAATCTCGAAGAGTCAGGTGTGAACATCTCGTCGCATACGGTAAGAACGCCGTCGATCTTACCGAACTCGAACTTGGTGTCTGCAAGGATGAGGCCCTTCGTGAGCGCATACTCGGAAACCTTTTTATAGAGAGCAAGGGATGCGTCTCTTAATGCTGAAGCGTCTGCCTCGCCGATGAGGTCGACCAGCTGCTCGTATGTGATGTTGATGTCGTGGCCTTCGTCAGCCTTCGTGGAAGGTGTGAATAAAGGCTCGGGGAGCTTGTCGCCCTGGACCATGCCCTCAGGCATCTTGATGCCGCCGACTGTACCGGATGCCTTGTATTCCTTAAGTGCGGAACCTTCGAGATAGCCTCTTACGATGCATTCTGCGGGAAGCATCTTCGCCTTCTTAACGAGCATTGATCTGCCCTGGAGTTCTTCCTTATACTTGTCGAAGCCCATAGGATACTTGGAAACATCTGTGGTGATGACGTGGTTCGGGATGATGTCCTTAGTGAAATCAAACCAGAACTCGGAGATCGATGAAAGAACTCTGCCCTTGTCGGGGATCAGTTCGTCGAAGATAACGTCGAAAGCCGAGATCCTGTCAGTAACGACCAGAAGGAGTGAATCTCCCAGATCGTAGATGTTTCTTACCTTGCCCTTTGAGAGCATCGGCTGATCGATAAAATCAGTATCCTTGATAAGCATTTATATGTCCTCCAAAAATTATAATGCGCCTTTTGTCGAGATGACCTGACCTGCAAATCTGGGGTCAGTCTCGGTTGCTTCCCTCAAAGCTCTCGCAAGAGCCTTGAACATCGCCTCTGCCTTGTGGTGGTCGTTCGCGCCGTAAGGGCATGCGATGTGCAGCGTGATGCCTGCGTTGAACGCGAAGCTCCTGAAGAATTCCTCGAAGAGCTGTGTATCCATCGTTCCGCAGAAGTCGCCAGCGAAATCACATTCGAAGACCAGGAAAGCCCTGCCTGAGATGTCCAAAGAACATGTGCCCAGAGCCTCATCCATCGGGATGGAAGCGGAACCGTAGCGTCTGATGCCGACCTTGTCTCCCAAAGCTTCCTTAAGAGCCTGACCCAGGACGATGCCGACATCCTCAACGGAATGATGTGCATCGACGTTGAGGTCGCCCTTGCAGGAGATGTCCATGTCTATGCCGGAGTGCTTGCTGAGAGCCGTGAGCATGTGGTCGAAGAAACCGATACCCGTATCGATGTTATTCGCGCCATTGCCGTCAAGATCGATCCTGACCTTGATGTCGGTCTCTTTTGTCTTCCTTGCGATCTCAGCTGTTCTCGGCATCTTTGATCTCCTCTCTTATCGCTTTCAAGAGTTCAGTCATCTCTTCATCCGTACCTATCGTTATCCTGAGATAGTCCTTCAGCACGGGTTTATTAAAATATCTTACAAGTATACCCTTACTGCGGAGATTTTGGTACAGTGCTCCGCAATCGACGGGCGGTTTTGCGAAAACGAAGTTTGAGGAAGACGGCGGCATGGTAAAGCCGAGCTCCTTAAGTTCCTTTTCGACCCATGTTCTCGTGGCGATTATCTTCGCACGCGTCTCGTTGTAGTAACCGGTGTCCAGGAGTGCCGCCTCAGCGACCTTCTGTGCGAGACGGTCGACGGGATATGAATTGAACGAATCCCTTGCCCTTCTGAGGCCCTCGATCAGTTCTTTGTCCGCAACGGCGTACCCGAGCCTTATCCCGGCGAGCGAGAACGCTTTCGAGAGCGTCCTTACCACGCAGATGTTCTTATACTTTCCTATCAGCGATACGGCCGACTCGTAGTTCTCTTCGAAAGCCACATATGCCTCATCGACTATTACCACGGAATCGGGATTCGCCTCTGCTATCCTCGAGCAGTCCTCAACGGCGATCGCCCTTGAAGTCGGCGCGTTCGGATTCGCGAAAACGATGCCGCAGTTCGGCACGCCGATGTAATCATCCGGATCGAGCCTGAAGTCCTCCTTCAAAGGAATGGTCTTCCTTCTTAAGTCGTAGAACTCCGAAAAGACCGGATAGAAGCTGTAACTGTAATCCGGCATCAGCACGGGAAGTCCCGTCAGCGCCTTTTTCTCGAAGAATGTCTGAAAGCAGATGGCGAGCACTTCGTCAGAGCCGTTTCCGCAGAATATGTTTTCTTCCGATACTCCGTCAAATGCGGCAGCAGCCTTTATGACGTCGGTCGAGTTCGTATCGGGATAGAGCCTTAAGTCGGCGAGGTTAAACTTTTCGAGCGCCTCCCTGACCTTGGGTGTCGGCGGATAAGGATTCTCATTTGTGTTGAGCTTTATCACCTTCTGACCCGGCTTGGGCTGCTCGCCGGCAACGTAAGGCTCTATGTCATTTATCAGTTTGTTCCAATATTTACTCAATGTGTTCAGTCCTCGAATCTTGCTCTTACGGCAGCGGCGTGACAGGAAAGTCCTTCGCTGTCGGCAAATGCCGCCACGTCCTTATATACGTCTCTGAGCATCTCCTCGTTGTAGTTGATGACGCTCATCTTCTTGTAGAAATCACCGGTGTTGAGAGGCGAGAAGAATCTTGCCGTTCCGGAAGTCGGAAGAGTGTGGTTCGGTCCAGCGAAATAATCTCCCAGAGGTTCGGGTGAATAATTGCCCAGGAACATCGCACCGCAGTTGTTGATCTTGTTGGAGAGCAGCTCTGGATTCTCAACACAGAGTTCCAGGTGCTCGGGAGCGATCTCTTCCGAGAAATCGATCGCGGTATCCAGACTGTCGCAAACGATGATGGCGCAGTAATCCTCCATGGACTTTACAAGTATCTCCTTGCGGTCAGCCATCTCGGATCTCCTGTCAGCGCACTCCAGGATCTTCTCGGCGAGTTCTCTCGAATCGGTGAGGACAATGGCTGACGCCATCTTGTCGTGTTCAGCCTGCGAGAGCATGTCCGCAGCAACGAAATCCGGATTTGCGGTCTTGTCCGCGATTATGAGGATCTCCGAAGGACCCGCGAACATATCGATGTCTACCTGTCCGAAGACCAGTCTCTTAGCCGTATTGACGTAGATGTTGCCGGGGCCGCAGATCTTGTCTACTCTGGGCACCGTCTCCGTACCGTAAGCCATCGCGGCGATCGCCTGCGAACCGCCCATCCTGTAAATCTCGGTAGCGCCCGCAATGGAAGCTGCAGCGAGGATAACGGGAGCGATGGTTCCGTCCTTTCTCGGAGGTGTCGCGAAAACGATCCTCTCGACTCCCGCAACGGAAGCCGGGATAACGTCCATCAGTACTGTTGACGGCAGAGGTGCCGTACCGCCCGGAACATAGATGCCGGCGATCGAGATGGGCCTTACGCGGACGCCGATCTTGGATCCCTTGCCGCAGTCCATCATGAAGCCGTGTTCCTTCTGCTCCTCGTGGAATCTCCTGATGTTGGAAGCGGCCTTTTTCATGACCGTCAGGAGCTCGGGATCGACAGATGCGATGGCGTCTTCGATCTCCTTCTCTGTAACTCTCAGCTGGTCTGCCGTGAGCTTTACCTTGTCGAATTTCTCTGTGTATTTGAGAAGGGCCTCATCGCCGTTCTCTCTGATGTCGTCGATTACGTCCTGGACCACCGTGATAACGGGCTTTAAGTCCATCTTGCCTCTTACGCCGAGACTCGTAACCGTTGCCTTAAGGTTCTCTTGTGTGCCTTCGATCAATTTACAGCGCATAAATTACCCCCTATGTAATCTTCTTTTCTGTAATCTCGAGTGAATGTTTCTGCCGTCTTTTTGACTGCACCTGCAGTCCTGAATCTTCGCCGGCATCAATGGATCTCGCCCGAATGCTCTTCTGCAAGTGCCACCTTGAGCCTTGCGATCATCGGCTTGATCTCTTCTTCCTTCATCTTCATCGAAACACGGTTTACGACCAGTCTTGCGGAGATATCCGCAACCGTCTCGAGCACGTCGAGGCCGTTCTCATAAAGAGTTCTTCCCGACTCAACGATGTCGACGATCACTTCCGCAAGTCCCGTAAGAGGAGCGAGTTCAACGGAGCCGTTGAGCTTTATTATCTCGACGCTCTCATTCCTTACGCCCTCGAAATAATTTCTCGTGATGTTCGGATACTTGGTTCCGACTCTCTTATTGGGGATCTCATCGAGTTTATCCTTGAGTTCGGCGGGACCCGCTACGCACATCCTGCACTTTCCCAGTCCGAGATCGAGTACTTCATAAAGCTGCCTTCCCTCTTCGAGGAGCGTGTCCTTTCCGACAACGCCGATATCGGCTGCGCCGTACTCAACATAAGTGGGAACATCGGAAGGCTTGGAGAGGATGAACCTTAAGCCCGCATCCTTGTCCTCAAGTATGAGCTTCCTCGATTTATCCCTTGCTGCGGATACGTCGTATCCTGCCTTTTCCATCAGATCCAGTGTCTGGTCGGCAAGTCTGCCTTTGGGTAAAGCTATCGTAAGCATCAGGCATTACCTCCGTCCATAAACATAACTGTCTCTATCCCCTTTTCGCTTGCATAGTTGTTGAGAGCTTCTTCATCCATTCCCGTTGTGTCAACGATCGCGGGTGTTCCTTCCGCTCTCAGAGCTTCGGCCGTAACGGTCGCAGCTTCGAAATCTCCTCCGACTATTACCGTCGCGCCCTTAGCCGGGCTGTACTTCTCCTGTCTCATGAGCGCCGTGATCGACAGCGTCAGAGAGATCGAGAAACCGACGGCTTCAATGCTCTTGCCGAATGATTTGGCGACGTCGTCATAACGTCCGCCCGACATTATCGGGAAACCGACCTCATAAGTGTAGCCCTTGAAGACCATTCCCGTGTAATAGTCGATGCTCTCGATGAGGCCCAGGTCTACTGATACATACTTGAGGAAACCGTATCTTTCCATTATGTCCAGGATCTCCTTGAGGTTGCCCAAAGCTTCCTTTGCGCCCTCATCAGTGATCCTCGGCAGGATCTGGTCGATCGTATCATAAGTGCCGCCTGCCTCGGTCAGCATCTGCAGAGTCTCTTTGTCCTCTTTGCTGATGTCGAGCTTCTCAAGAGTAACGGTGTCCCTGTTTGCGATCGCGTTCTTGATCTTTACCTGCTCTTCCGCGCCGATGCCGAGCTGTCTCATGAGTCCCTTATAGAACTTGACCTGACCGATCGATACCTGAAGATCGGTGATGCCGATCTCAAGAGCGGACTTAATGGCAATGGCAAGGACTTCAGCGTCGGACTTTGCGCCGCCTGCACCCAAAAGCTCGATGCCGCCCTGGGTAAAGCCGGAAAGCTTTCCGCCGCCCTGCTTGCCTGCTCTGTACATGTTCTCGATATATGAATAGCGCACCGGAAGCGTATCGTTCCTTCCCGCGCAGAACCTTACTGTGGGAATGGTGCCGTCGTAACGGTTGCACAGAAGCCTGCCGTTGCTGTCCGTGAACTTATAGAGTTCCTCTTCCTCGACGAATTCCTTGTATACGTCAAAATACTCGACTCCGGGAGTCTCGATCTCTTCATAGCCGTTCAGCAGGAACAGAGTGCGGAGCCTCGATTCGAGCTCCCTCTTAAATCCGCATATCCCCGGAAACTGATCGTTGAAACCGTCCGGCGTGTAATACTTATTACCCATATATTTTCTCCATCTTTATTATCTTCCTTATTGTACTTGCCACAGGTACACAGGGCAAATGACTTTAATGTGTCATTTCCACCGACTCTTTAGTCGACTAAAGGATTATAATTGTGCATAAGAGATATGTCAAGCATTTTCTTTAGTCGAATAAAGAATTGTGTTTGGAACGCGACGTGCGCTAATTCTCTCAAGTCTTTCCTTCTTTGCACAAGTAGTTCTAAAATGCGATTTTTGAAATCCAGAACATACTTTTTTCGAAAAAGTATGTTCTAAAAACGAAAAATCGAAAATCAGAACATAGTACGACAGACGTAGTAGTCAGTAAAAAGATGATGTCGATCAAAACACAGCCAGTAAAATCAGATGATGTTAATCAAAAACGCAGTCAGCAAAAAGCAATGAAGTTGATCAAAAAAAGCATCAAAAAATTGAGACTAGTCTCACGACCTCCGTATAGTCTCAATTTTCGCCCGCTTTTTCTCTTCTGGCACAATTTGTCCCCCAGACTGGCATAACGCTTCCTATAATAAAAACACGATTCTGAAAGGAGCCTGATTATGCCTATTCGCCTTATCGAAAGCATGATTGCCAGAGAGAAATTGCTTACCGACACGATAAGTTCGCTAGAAGAAAAGCTTGCTGCATTTCCTGATGGCAAGATAACTTATGGTCATCATAACGGCGGGGTGCATTATTTTCTGCTGGGAGAAGACTCTAAAAAGAAATACCTGAGTCAAGACGATGATGAACTGATCAGGCAGCTTATCCAAAAAGAGTATGTACAAAAAGCATTGGAAACAGCCAGAAAGGAATCGACAAAATTAAGATCTGTCATCAGGTCTTATCCTCGAAATGTTATCGAGGATCTATACGATGCCCTTCCTGAAGAAAGACGCAGGTATGCCAGGCCCATAGTAACAGGCAATATTCAGGATGTGAAAGAATGGCTTGAGGCAAGTTATAAACGGAAACCTTTCAATAAAAGCGAGAGCGCATTCTTTACGATAAGGGGTGAACGTGTAAGATCGAAGTCAGAGGTGATAATTGCCGACAGACTTTGGACAAAAGGTATCCCCTACAGATATGAGTGTCCGCTCCTTGTCGGAGATGAAATAATACACCCCGATTTCACTATCCTCAGACTCAGCGATCTAAAGCTTGTATACCACGAGCATTGTGGCAAGATGGGTGATCCGAAATATACGGGGCCATTACTTAAGAGGATCAACGATTACAGCCATGAAGGCATTATCCTGGGAGACAGACTTTTCCTCACATTCGAATCCGATGAGAATCCGCTCGATCTTACGACACTTGACGCACTGATCGAAAAACACTACAGATAATTATTGTCACCAGACAGCAGCCAGTATAAAAGAAGCGCACCCTCTGCCCATTCAAGCATCAGGTGCGCCGTTGTTAATCGCGAAAAACAAATATTAAGAAACGTATCCCTTCCAGACACCGTTGCCGTCGAATTCGCTCATCTTTCCGCCGATCTCGAGCTTGCCCGTAGCCATCTCGCCTGATGATTTGAGGTAATACCACTTGCTTCCGAGCTGCAGCCAGCCTGTCTTCATGTCGCCGTTTGAAGGATCGAGATAATACCACTTGCCGCCGATCTGCTGCCAGCCGGTGACCATGGCACCGTCAGACTTCAGATAATACCATGTGTTTCCAAGCTGCAACCAGCCCGTGACCATAACACCGTCGGACTTCAGGTAATACCATTTGCCTCCGATCGGCTGCCAGCCTGTCTTCATGTCACCGTTTACGGAATCCATGTAGTACCACTTGCCGTCGATCTTCTGCCAGCCCGTGAGCATGATGCCGGAGGGCTTATAGTCAGGTTCATTCTGGAAGAAATACCACTTGCCGCCTATGGACTTCCAGCCTGTTGCCATCTTGCCGTTGGTATTCAGGTAATACCAGTATTTTCCATGGTTGAGCCAGCCTGTTACCATCTCACCGGATGTCTTGAAATAATACGTGTCGTTTCCGATCTTCGTGAAGTCAAAAGCCATGTAGCCTTCTTCATTGAAGTGATACCACTTGCCGTTCAACTGCAGCCAGTCGTTCTTTACCGGATTTCCGTCCTCTTTGTAGTACATCCAGAAGTCGCCATCCTTGACCCAGCCTTTCTTGACTTCGCCATTGAAGTGGATAGTGGCATTGTTGAAGACTTCCTTCAAAGTCTTGCCATCAGGATCGACTTCGATCTTATTCCACTGGGCTTCCGTGCCTTCGTAGTATACGTCCGTCAGAGATTTACAGCCGGTGAACGCATCCGCATCTATACATTCCACACTTTCAGGTATAGAAACGGTTTTTAGTTTCTCACAAAGATCAAATGTCTTATATTCAATATAGGTTACGCCTGAAGGAATCGAAACCTCTTTTAATCCCGACCAGGCAAAAGCATGCGGACCGATGCTGCTGACAGAATCGGGAATGTCTATAGTTTCAAGATTCCGGCAGTTAAAGAATGCCGCATATTCAATCGAGGTAACAGTATTCGGAATCGTAACATCAGCTAGTTTCCAGCAGCTCCAAAACATACAGGAACCCACTTTTTCCCTGCCCGATTCAATGACAGCATTCTCCATATAACAACGTTCAAAGATTATCTCATTGATCGATGCCGGAACACTTATATTTTTCATGTTCTCATTCCGGCTGATTTTGCATTTGTCAAATGAAATATCGTTCAATACGTCAAGCGTACCCAATCCTCCGGAGTGCTTATTATCTCCCATTCTCAGGGTTAAGGAACCAACCTTCAGACCTTTCGGAAAAGTTAAGGCTTCAGCCTTGGGGAAACCGGATATAGTAAGCGACTCCAAAGAGTAATCGTCTGGACCTGATATGGAAATTGTTGTTGCGACATTATAATCGTCATATCCACCGATGAGATCATACCTGCTAAGATTGCCTTCACCGATCTTGAAGATTACCGTTTTAACTTTACTCCTAAGTTCATTAAGTTTGTCATAATCAAAATCATTGCCGAAATTCTTAGCGATGTTCAGAGAGATTTGGCTTTGATGGCAAGTAACGATCAGTTCTTCATCATCAACAAGCTGCCAGTCAAAAGCATCACTGCTGCCGGATGCGGTGATCGTAGAATCTGCAGCAACTATCGCAGAGAATACTGACAGCATCATTACCGCTGCCAAAACCGAACAAAAGAGTTTTAAACTTTTACGCATTAAAACACCTCCTTGGGAAATAGATATTTTGATTCTAGCACCGCTCAAAAATCTTTAAAGGGTGTCATAACCTCATTTAACAAAATGTTGATAGAATGCCTGTATATATGGGTTTCTTTTGAACAGAAACTGCCTGTTCTGACTGAAAAAGCGCACCCTCTGCCTGCCCGGCAGAAAGTGCGCCATGTGATCTGAATAGATAACTGTTTACTTAAGGAAATCAGCCCTTCCAGACACCCGAGTTGCTGAACTCATATGTCTTTCCGCCGATTTCGAGCTTGCCGGTAGCCATCTCGCCTGATGATTTGAGGTAATACCACTTGCTTCCGAGCTGCAGCCAGCCTGTCTTCATGTCGCCGTTTGCATTGAAGTAATACCACTTTCCTCCGATCTGCTGCCAGCCGGTAACCATAGCACCGTCAGACTTCAGATAATACCATGTGTTTCCAAGCTGCAACCAGCCCGTGACCATAACACCGTCGGACTTCAGGTAATACCATTTGCCTCCGATCGGCTGCCAGCCTGTCTTCATGTCACCGTTTACGGAATCCATGTAGTACCACTTGCCGTCGATCTTCTGCCAGCCCGTGAGCATGATGCCGGAAGGTTTATCGGCGGGATCATTCTGGAAGAAGTACCACTTGCCGCCTATGGACTTCCAGCCTGTTGCCATCTTGCCGTTGGTATTCAGGTAATACCAGTATTTTCCCTGGTTGAGCCAGCCTGTTACCATCTCACCGGATGTCTTGAAATAATACGTGTCGTTTCCGATCTTCGTGAAGTCAAATGCCATGTAGCCTTCTTCATTGAAGTGATACCACTTGCCGTTTAACTGAAGCCAGTCGTTCTTTACCGGATTTCCGTCCTCTTTGTAGTACATCCAGAAGTCGCCATCCTTGACCCAGCCCGTCAGGACTTCGCCATTGAAGTGGATAGTGGCATTGTTGAAGACTTCCTTCAAAGTCTTGCCGGAAGGATCGACTTCGATCTTATTCCACTGGGCTTCCGTGCCTTCGTAGTATACGTTCTTTAATGCGGAACAACCTGAGAATGCACTCGGACTTACGCGCTCAACAGTCTCAGGAATGGTAATGCTCCTGAGCTTCGTACAATTCGCAAACGTACCATTGCTTATCTCGGCTACTTTTGACGGGATCTTGATCGACTCCAATCCGGAATCCATGAAAGCATACGAATCGATCGATTCGACAGAATCCGGAAGCACTATAGATTTAAGTGCCTCGCAATCTCTGAAAGCACTGTATTCCAAACTGGTAACACTATCCGGAATGGCAACCTTTGAAAGATTCTTACAATTCCTGAATGATATATACTTAATACCTGAAGGGATATTTACTTCTGTAAGTTCAGTACAGTTCCAGACTATCAGTTCTTTAGGCTTGATACTTCCAAAAGAATCAATGGAAGACATATCCATATATCTCAAATAGATATATTCTACAGTGATATTATCAGAAAAACTGATACTTTTTACCCCGTTGAAGCTGTAAAGATTGCAGTCATATATGTGTTTGGCTGAACCTGAATAGACCAGAATATCAACATCCTTGAAATCCAATCCACTGCCGGAAATATACAAACCTTCTGTTTCAGCATAATAATCCGAAATATCAAACTTAATTACCTTTGCTTCAGGGATGGCAGCACACAGGTCCTCATCCTGAAAAAAAGAAAACCTTCTGCCAGATGCCGGTATGTTGATCGTCATTATTCCATCAGAATCAATATTCCAGTTATAGGTCTGCGGTCCGCTCGAGTCTGCAAAAGCTACAACCGAGAATACTGACAGCATCATTACCGCTGCCAAAACCGAACAAAAGAGTTTTAAACTTTTACGCATTAAAACACCTCCTTGGGAAATAGATATTTTGATTCTAGCACCGCTCAAAAATCTTTAAAGGGTGTCATAACCTCATTTAACAAAATGTTGATAGAATGCCTGTATATATGGGTTTCTTTTGAACAGAAACTGCCTGTTCTGACTGAAAAAGCGCACCCTCTGCCTGTCCGGCAGAAAGTGCGCCCTGTGATTCAATTAAGTTCTATGGCTTTAAGTTATCAGCCCTTCCAGACACCCGAGTTGCTGAACTCATATGTCTTTCCGCCGATATCGACCTTGCCCGTAGCCATCTCACCGGATGACTTCAGATAATACCAGCTGCTGCCGAGCTTCAGCCAGCCTGTCTTCATGTCGCCGTTTGCAGGATCCATGTAATACCACTTGCCGCTGATGGCCTTCCAGCCTGTTGCCATGTCACCGTTGCCGTTGAAGTAATACCATTTTCCGCCGAGGGACTGCCAGCCTTTGACCATTGCACCGTCAGACTTCATGTAGTACCACTTGCCGCTGATCTTCTGCCAGCCGGTCTTCATGTCCCCGTTTACGGGATCAAAGTAATACCACTTGCCGCCGAGCTGCTGCCAGCCTGTGAGCATGATGCCGGAAGCTTTATAGTCAGGTTCATTATTGAAGAAATACCACTTGCCGCCAATGGACTTCCAGCCTGTTGCCATCTTTCCGTTAGTGTTGAAGTAATGCCAGTTAATACCATAACGGAACCAGCCTGTTACCATCTCACCGGAATCCTTGAAGTAATACGTGTCATTGCCGATCTTTGTGAAATCAAAAGCCATGTATCCTTCTTCGTTAAAGTAATACCACTTGCCTTTTAACTGAAGCCAATCGCTCTTTACCGGATCTCCGTTCTCATCGAAGTACTTCCACCATTTGCCTTCCTGTACCCATCCGGTCTGTTTTTCATCCTTATAATGGATCGTGGCATCGCCGAATACATCCTTCAATGTCTTTCCCTTCTGGTCAGTGACTTTAATACTATTCCACTGCGCTTCTGTACCATCGTAATAAACATCCTTAATTGCTTTGCAGCCGTCAAAAGCATAATAGCTTATTTCAGTCACCTTTCCGGGAATGGAAACAGTCTTTAGAGCTTTACAGTCACGGAACACATATGTATCAACACTTTCAACAGCTGAAGGTATCTTTATCGATTCAAGACCGGTTTCCGCAAAAGAACTCGCCTTGATCGTGTCTATGGAATCAGGGAGATCAATAGATTTAAGGCTGGTACAACCCAAAAAGCAGTTGTACTGAAGATAGGTAACGCTGTTTGGTATGACGACTTCCGTAAGAGCCGTACAGCCGGACAGTGATTCTATTATCTCCGTACCGTCTTCGATAATAGCCTTCTTTACCTTATCACCTGTCAGATAGAAATTGCCTTTAGGAACAGTTATTTCCTCAAGTTCCGGGTCCAATGTGACGCTGCAGTCAACATTTTCAGGCAAACGGAAGCTCTCGAAAGTAGCATTCGGAAAACCGTTGAACCTTAACGAAACAGCATCAACATCACTAAAACAACTGAAAGAAATATAACTGGCAATACAGCCGTTGCCGTTGATAGTATAGCTTCGGATACTTGGTCCTGATGAAACTAGCTTATCCTCAATATACAGTCTCCGCATAGCCCTTGGAGTTTTTTCTAATAACGCATCAAAATCGAGCAGATTGAGATCTATATTGCCATAAAAACTATGCGGCAAGATCACCAGACCACCGTCATCCCATAATTGGTAAGAATAATAATCTGTTTCACCTTCCAGCACTTTCGCTGCACCGTCAGCCGCAACGATCGCTGAAAAAGACATCATTATCATTACCACTGCCAGTACACAACTGAAGAGTTTAAATCTTTTACGCATTTAGACACCTCCTTAAAATATCGATATTTCGATTCTAGCACCGAATAGCATAAGAAGATGAGGCATGCGCCTCATTTAACAAAATGTTGATATATAAATCTTAGGATTATTACTTGTGGTATTTCTCGCCCTTGGCGATCTTAAATCCGCGGTAGAGCTGCTCTGAGAGGATAAGCCTTGTCATGAGATGTGTAAGGGTGATGTTGCCGAAGCAGATGCGGCGGTCGGCTCTTGCGCGGACTTCAGGCGAGATACCGTTGCTCCCGCCTATTACGATCTTCAAAGTGCCGCCGCCCTTTTCGATGTCGGAAACAAGGTAAGAAGAAAGCTTTTCTGAAGTGACATTCTCGCCGCCAAGATCCATCGCCCAGACTATCTCACCCGGCTTGATGTGCGACAGGATGAGTTCGCCCTCTTTTTTCAGGGCGTCATTTACGGGTACGGAATCCGGGCAGTCAGCGACTTCGATGAAATCAAGTGTCGCAAAGCGCGACAGGCGCTTTTTGTATTCGTCGATACCGTCCTTAAGCCACTTGTCCTTGAGCTTTCCCGGGCATACCACGATTATCTTCATAAGACATAACCTTCTGACGGAACGTCCTTTTTGGCGATCTTTACCTCATAGTCGATATTCTCGACAAGTCCTCTGTCCGCAAGGATAGTGGTGAATGTTTTCCTTGCGATGTCAGGCGTGTTGTTATGGGGCGATAAGTGACCCAGGATGAACTTTTTCGTGCCGTTCTTAATGAAGAACTCGGCAACTTCGGCAGATTCAGGATTGCTGATGTGGCCGTGACCGCCCGATATCCTCTGCTTGAGCGGCCAGGGATATTCCCCGTTCTCGAGCATGTACGGATCGTAATTCGATTCCAGGAGGATGACGTCACTGGAACTCGCAAAACCCTTCATGCCGTCATTCATTCGTCCGAGGTCGGTCATTACCGCAAAGGAATTCTTTGTCTCCGGATTGATTATGCGGTAGCAGACAGAACCGTTAACGTCGTGAGGTGTCGGGAAAGCCCTTACTTCCGGGCCGTTCTCGAGCTGAACGATACCGTTTTCCTCTATCTCCGTGACGGGTGAGCTGAGATTGTCCAGAATGGCCAGAGTAGCCCTGGTGCCGTAGATCGGAGTGTGGTATTTCCGCGAAAACACGGGGACGCCGTTGACGTGGTCCGTGTGTCTGTGCGTAAGGAATATCGCGCTGACGTCTTCAGGATATACACCGCATGAGACTAGCGCTTTGGTCATCATCTTGCAGCTCATGCCGCAGTCGATGAGGATATAGGTTCCGCGTGATTTTATGAGTGTCGAATTGCCGCTGCTGGAAGAATAAAGCGGGACGATCCTGTCCGGACCCGTCATGCTTCGGTGTCCTCTTCACCGTACTCGGGAGTATGATTGACTCTCGAAATGGTGGCACCGAGATCTCTCAGCTTCTGGACAATGTGTTCGTAGCCTCTGTCGATCCTCTGGGCATTCATGATATAGGTCGTGCCTTCCGCCTCCAGAGCTGCGCAGACAAGTGCCGCACCTGCTCTTAAGTCCGTGGCTTCAACGGTCGCGCCCCTGAAACCGGTCTTGCCGTTTACCCAGGCAATACGCTCATAGACGTTGATGTTGGCGCCCATCTTCGCGAGCTCGGGAACATACTGGAACCTGTTCTGCCAGACGTTCTCGTGCATGCGGCTCTGTCCGTCTGCCGAGCAGAGGAGCACCACGGTCTGGGGCTGAAGGTCCGTCGGGAACCCGGGATAAGGTGAAGTCTTGACGCTTGTGGGATAGACTTCCTCGTCGTAGTTATATCTGAATACCCTGATCGATTCGTCACCTTCCTCGATCTGGTAACCCATTTCGCGCATCTTTGCAGACAGCGGCTCCATGTGGGTAGGGATCAGGTTATGGATGGTAACATCGCCGTTGGTGACCGCAGCGGCGATCATGTATGTGCCGGCTTCGATCTGGTCGGGGATTATAGAATATGTGAAGTTGCCCGGGAGTACCGGAACACCTGTGATCTTGATTATGTCGGTACCTGCACCCTTGATGTGCGCACCCATCGAGTTCAGGAAGTTCGCAACGTCAACGATGTGCGGCTCTTTGGCTGCATTGATGATCTCCGTCTTGCCCTGGGCCTTGCATGCTGCGAGCATGGCATTGATCGTCGCGCCGACGCTTACGATATCAAGATAGATCCTTGCTCCGTGCAGGGGATCTGCCTCGAGATTTACGATACCGCTGTTGATATCTGAGGGCCTGGCACCCTTCGCACCCATGAGCTGGAAAGCCTTGAGGTGAAGGTCAATGGGGCGCTGTCCGAAATTGCATCCTCCGGGAAGCCTTATGGAAGCTTTGCCGCACCTTCCGAGAAGAGCACCCATGAGATAGTAGGATGCCCTGATCCTGGATACGAGCGGACCGGAGGCCCTGAATGTATTGATACTGGTAGGGTCGATCCTGTATGTGTGGTTATCAAGTGCGTCAACTTTCGCACCGAGGGACCTCAAAAGATCGAACATTACGTGGACGTCCAGAATGTCCGGGACGTTCTCCAATGTGCATACGCCGTCGACCATAATCGATGCGGCTATGACGCCGAGAGCGGCATTTTTACTGCCGCTGATCTCTATATCGCCTTTAAGGGGCGTACCGCCCTTTATCTCATAAGCGTATGTCTTACCTACGCTGCCGTTATTCTGATCCATCAACTCTCCAACTCACTTGCGCGGACCGGAATCGTCAAGTATCTTCTTGAGCGATGATTTGACCGCTATGTCACTCTTATCCTGGCGGGGCTCTTCCTTGGCATCTTTCCCGCCCTCTGAATCTGCACTCTTATTATTATACCTTTTTGGCGCTCCAATTGGGTGTATTACTCGTTTTTCGCGAGATTCACGATTTAATTGCGATACAGTCTTCCTTTGTTCGGCACTTATCTGAACAACGGGCTGTGTCAAGAGCTTTCTTGCCTCTTCTTTTGCCTGCAGTCTGGCCTCTTCTTCCCTTGCCAGCTGAGCCTCAGCTTCGGTCATTGGCTGCATCTGGGGAACCTCGCCTGTCATTGCGGTGGGATGTATCACCGGTGAATCAGGAGCCTGAACGGGCTGGGCCTGCTGTACAGGCTGAAATGCCGTCTGCGGGATCGTCTGCTGAACGGGCTGCGGCGCTGGTTGCGGCACTGTCTGACCTGCGGGGACTGCCTGCGGAACCGGATTGACTGCGGGCGCGGGACGGATCTGCGGCATCTCGGGTGCGGAAGGCACCTGAACTGCGGCTGAAGGAGCCTGCTCAGGCTGCATGATCTGCTCGATCGGCATCGAAAGCTGTTCTGCCATGGGCGGTATCGGCTCACTGACCACTGCCGAGACGGGAACCTCTTCGATCGTCGTCTCCATGGCACTCTCGGGTTCAAGACCCGTTACCGGACCGTCCTCTTCAAAGAAATCCTCAACATAGAAGAGTTCTTCCTTGAGTTCTTCGAATCTGTCGTTGCCGAATGAAGCCAGGAGTTTTGTGAGAGCCTTGTCCTTCGAAGGAACCTCTGTGTCGGGAATCACCTCGAAATCGTCAACAAGCTGCTCGAGATCCTTATAGCCCAGGGATCTTACGGCCTCGCCCTCCTGGAGTCCCAGGAAGTATGCTGCTGCCCTGTAGAGCGGTTTATCACTGATAATGCCGGCCTTTGCATCGCTGTAAACGCCGTCAAATACTGTCTTTCCCGTAGGCAGGCTCAATATGAACGTTGCGCCCTGACCGAAGGTCGAAGTGACGCTTATTACGCCGTCGTGCATGTCCGCTATCTCTTTTGCGATCGCAAGACCTATTCCCGAACCGCCTACTTCCCTGTTTCCGGAATTGTCGACTCTGTAGAACCTCTCGAAAAGATGGTCTATGTCCTTTGCCGGAATGCCTCTTCCGTTGTCGTCAACCTGAACGGCAACTCTGTCGTCGATTACCGAGATGCTTATGTGGATCTGGTCCTGAACCTTCTTGCCGTCAAAGCCGATGTACTTGATGGCATTGGTAAGAAGGTTGACGATGGTCCTTACGATGAGCTTTGAATTACCGTAGAGCAGCGGATATACGTTATCGTCGGGCATCGTAAACCTGACATTTGAAGCGCCCGGATAATCCTGGACATTGGCATAAGCCGCCGCAACGGCATCCCTGATGTCGAAGATCTCCATCCTGCTCGTATGTGAGCACTGCGAGAGAACAAGGAAATCGTCCACGATATCCTGCATCCTGACGGAATTTTCCTCGATCCTTCCGCTCCAGACAAGGAGTTCCTCTCTAGTCGGAACATTGCCTTCCTGGCATGCCCTCCTGATGGAGAATACTGAATTCTTTACCGATGTGAGAGGTGTCTTGAGCTCGTGCGAGACATTGGCAGCCAGATCCTTCTGACGTCTCTCGTCATCCCTGATCTGCGTGATGTCGTCGACGATGACGATATTCATCTCTTCGCTTCCGAAGAACTTCGAATCTGGCTGGGCCGGTCTTCTGATTATCTTGATCTCATAGATCCTTCTGTTGTTGATATAGTTAACTCTTATGAGATTGACGCCGTTCTCGAGGCTTAAGATATAGTTTGACTTGAGCTGGTTTCCGTTGTCGAATGTCTCAAGGAAAGTATTGAGATCCTTCGGAAGACCGCCCTTTAAGAAGTCGGGGAGCCTGAAGATGGTCTCGTTGCAGAAGAGCGCACCCTTTGAATCGTATACGGCAATGCCAAGACCGACAGTGTCGAGCACCGCCTTCTGTATAACTTTGTCGCGTTCGAGATTATCAATATTGCCCGTAACTTTTGACTGCAGCGTGGTATTGCCGATAAGATACCCTGCAAGGATGCCAAGGAGTATCAATATCAAACCCAGGACCACGAGTATTACCGGGTTCTTAAACGCCTGTTCTAATATTGAGACAGCTAAATAGTGCAAGATCACTCCAGATCATTAGGGAAGAAATAGCCGAAGCCTCTTCTCGTAAGGATGTATTTGAAGTTCTTCTGATCAGGCTCGATCTTCTGTCTTGTACGCTTGATCGTAACGTCGACAGTTCTCTCGTCACCTAAGAAATCGAATTTCCAGACCTGCTTTAAGAGTTCTGATCTGGAACATACGCGTCCCATGTTCTGCTCGAGATAGAGCAGGAGCTGGAACTCCCTGTTCGTAAGGTCGCAGCTCTGATCGTACTTATATGCCTGCATGGCATCACCGTCGATGATGAGCTCGCCTCCGCAGTATTCATGCTTATTGCCTTCAGCCCCGTGAGGCTTGTTGCTGTATTCGATACGTCTGATCATGGCTCTTAGCTTCTCGACCAGGATCATGGGTTCATAAGGCTTGGAGACATAGTCATCCGCGCCGGCACGGAGTGCCTCTACCTGATACTGTGACAGTCCGCCCTTAGCGGTGAGGAACAGAACGGGGGTTTTGTAACCCTGATCCCTGTAGTCCTTGATGAACTGCATTCCGCTGTATCCGGGCATCATCCAGTCAAGGATGATAACATCAGGTCTCTCGATGTCCGCAAGTTCAAATCCCTTCTTACCGTCAGTGGCGGTAATTACAGTAAACTCAAAGGATTTGAGCATATCAGCAGTCGAATCTACAACCGCTTTATCGTCATCGATTATCAGGATCTTTGCCATATTCACACCTCACCTAAAGACATGGATAAATGAAATTACTTTTTTATTTTACCAATAATCGATTTTATGTAAATTGTAATATTACATTTTTATGGACTATTTTTTTCAAAATATTACAACGAAAAAGTCCCTCCGCGTTTGTTCGCGAAGGGACTTATATAATCCGGCAGCAATCTATCTTCCCGGGCCGTTGCCAGCCGAGTATTGTCGACGCCAGTGAGCTTAACTTCTGTGTTCGGAATGGGAACAGGTGTGGCCTCACCGCAATCACCACCGGAATGGTCGAGAGTCTTATACCCTCAGGACTGCAAAGAAAACTAACTTCAAGAAAGAAGCGAGAATTGAAGAATCCTCTCAAATATGTGTCTTAGATAAAGACTTGAAATTACATAACCTTGTGTGGTCAAGTCTTCGGTCATTAGTACCGGTAAGCTGAATGGCTCTCACCACTTACACGCCCGGCCTATCAACTGGTAGTCTTCCAGTGACCTTATCAAAAGAGGGAAATCTCATCTCGGGGTTGGTTTCACACTTAGATGCTTTCAGCGTTTATCCAATCCAAACATAGCTACCCAGCTGTGCTCTTGGCAGAACAACTGGTACACCAGAGGTTTGTCCATCCCGGTCCTCTCGTACTAAGGACAGCGCCCCTCAAATTTCCTACGCCCACGATAGATAGAGACCGAACTGTCTCACGACGTTCTGAACCCAGCTCGCGTACCACTTTAATCGGCGAACAGCCGAACCCTTGGGACCTAATTCAGCCCCAGGATGTGATGAGCCGACATCGAGGTGCCAAACCTCCCCGTCGATGTGAACTCTTGGGGGAGATCAGCCTGTTATCCCCAGGGTAACTTTTATCCGTTGAGCGACGGCAATTCCACTTTCTACCGCCGGATCACTAAGCCCTACTTTCGTACCTGCTCGACCTGTCTGTCTCGCAGTTAAGCCACCTTATGCCTTTGCACTCGTCGCACGGTTTCCAACCGTACTGAGGTGACCTTTGGACGCCTCCGTTACCTTTTTGGAGGCGACCGCCCCAGTCAAACTGTCCGACTGCCATTGTCCCCGAACCGGATTACGGCTCCAGGTTAGAGACCCAATATCGCCAGGGTGGTATTCCAAGGTTGACTCCACATCAGCTGACGCCGGTGCTTCAATGTCTCCCACCTATCCTCTACAGACAATATCGAATCCCAGTAACAATCTACAGTGAAGCTCCATGGGGTCTTTTCGTCTTGTCGCGGGTAACTTGCATCTTCACAAGTACTACAATTTCACCGGGTACGTTGTCGAGACAGTGCCCAAATCATTACGCCATTCGTGCGGGTCAGAACTTACCTGACAAGGAATTTCGCTACCTTAGGACCGTTATAGTTACGGCCGCCGTTTACTGGGGCTTAAGTTCACCGCTTCGATTGCTCTGACGGATTCCCGTGACCTTCCAGCACCGGGCAGGCGTCAGCCCCCATACCTCATCTTACGATTTAGCGGAGACCTGTGTTTTTGGTAAACAGTTGCTTGGGCCATTTATCTGCGGCCTGGTATCGCTACCGAGGCTCCCCTTATTGCGAACTTACGGGGTTAATTTGCCGAGTTCCTTAACAACGCTTCTCCCGCTCGTCTTAGGATTCTCTCCTCATCCACCTGTGTCGGTTTGCGGTACGGGTACCATTACTCTGGATAGCGGCTTTTCTCGTCAGTGTGAAATCACCGGCTTCGGTACTTATAGTTCCCTCCCCATCACGACCCGGAAACAGGAAGCGTACTTAACTACTTCCCTATCCTCATCGCTTGGACGCGCATTTCCTGCAGCGCGCTCCGGCTATCCTCCTGCGTCCCCGCCTCTCTCATAACGAGTATCGGTAGTACAGGAAT